>CAWBIC010000008.1:0-244952 GCA_963788765.1 uncultured Alphaproteobacteria bacterium
AAGTCGCGGTAAGTCCCGAATGAGCGAAGCGACCGCCTTGCGGTCAGGGCCTTCGAACTCGCTTGAGCCCGCGGCGATGGCCCGTTGGATGGCACTGCTCTTGCCGCTCGCGCTTCTCCTGGAGACATTCGGCTCGCAATATATTGGAGGCCTTATCCCGTGCGAGATGTGCTGGTGGCAGCGCGAGGCGCATATGGTCGCTGTGGCGATCGCCGCTCTGGCACTGGCTGGGCCCGCCAAATCGTCGCGGTCAAGGATCCTCGTGCTCCTCGCCGCCATGGCGATTGCGTTGTCGGGAGCGATCGGCGTCTATCACGCGGGCGTCGAAGCCAAGATATTCGAGGGCTTCACCCAATGCACGGCGCTCCCGAAGGCCGCGAGCACCGCTGATCTCCTGAAGCAGATCACACACGCCCCGCTGGTTCGCTGTGACGAGGTCCAGTTTCGTTTTCTTGGGATATCGATGGCGGGTTGGAATGCGATCCTGTCGCTCGGCGGAGCGGCGCTGATCGTGCTGCTCAACCTTAAGGCAAAGCGCTCGTGACACGCTGGCGTCCCGGCGACCGGCGGGCCGATAGCGCGTCGATGCTTCGTGTCGATCAGGCGGGCGAATATGGGGCGACCCGGATTTACGCTGGACAGCTTGCTGTGCTTCGCCCGAACTGCGCGGAAGCCAAGCTCACCTCGCGCATGGCCGCGCAAGGGAGCGGCGCCTCAGCCGCTTCAACCATCTGATGGCCGAGCGGCGCGTGCGCCCGACCTTGCTCCAGCCGGTCTGGAATGTCGCCGGCTTCGCGCTTGGGGCCGCCACGGCGTTGATGTCCGAGAAAGCTGCTCTGGCCTGCACCGACGCCATCGAGACAGAGATCGACCGGCATTATGGAAGCCAGCTGGATGAGCTTCGCGAGGGTGATCCGGAACTTTCGGCGGACATCGCTGCCTTTCGAGCAGACGAGCTTGAGCATCGCGCAGCGGCGCGCGAGGCAGGAGCAATGAGTGCTCCTGGTTATCCTATATTGAGCGCGGCCATCCGTGCTGGATGCAGGATCGCCATCGCACTGTCGAAGAGGATTTAAGGAACAAGTAGCAGGAGCGGTCGCTGTAGCCGCTGGAAGGACGTTATGAGCAAGATCACTAGACTGGTGAGCGCAGCTGCAATCGCGATCGCGGGAGGCTATTCGAGCCTTCCGGCTCCGGCCCTTGCGCAGGCGCAGCCGAATATCGCCGAGATCATCGTCTACGGGACCGACCCGTGCCCGCGCTCGACCGACGACCAGGTCGTCGTCTGTGCCCGCCGTCCCGAAGCGGAGCGCTATCGAATTGCACCCAGCATGCGCCCGAGCGGCACTCCGCAGCAGATGAAATCGTGGGCGCGCAAGTCCCAATCGCTGACCACCGTCGGAGCAACAGGTATCAACAGTTGCTCGCCGGTAGGGCCTGCGGGCTACACCGGCTGCCTGATGCAGGTGATCCAGGAAGCGAAGGGCGACCGCAAGCAGCAGGCGGAACAACAAACTCCGCCGCAGTGAGCGCCTTTCCCGAATGCGGGCGCGCTGTTACGCAGGCGAGATATGCTCGGGACCGCTGATTGAGCACCGCACAAGGGAGAGTGATGGCTGAACCGCGTCGCGACGGCGAGATTTTCGGCCATCCAAAAGGTCTGGCATACCTCGCTTTCACCGAGATGTGGGAGCGCTTCTCCTATTACGGGATGACAGCGCTGCTCGCGCTTTACATGACGAAGCAGCTGCTATTGCCGGGGCATTTTGAGCATGTCGTCGAACTCGCCGCGCTGCGGCATATGTTCGAGCTGCGCGGGCCGATGTCCGACGTCGCCTTCGCATCGCTGATCTACGGATGGTACAGCGGTCTCGTCTATTTCACGCCGGTGCTCGGCGGGCTTGTCGCGGACCGACTGCTCGGCACCCGAGCCACCGTTGTTCTTGGGGCGCTCCTCATGAGTGCTGGGCATCTTGCGATGTCCTTCGACCAGAGTTTCCTCATCGCCCTGCTGGTGTTGATCATCGGATCGGGGTGTCTCAAGGGCAACATCTCGGCGCAGGTCGGGCAGCTCTATCCTCCCAATGAAGAAGTCCCGGCGGACGCGTGGATTTACGATTTTTTCCGCAGCCATCAACATTGGCGCCGTGCTCGGGCCCCTTGGATGCGGCACGGTCGCTGCGATTTACGGCTGGCATGCAGGGTTCGGTCTGGCCGCAGCGCTGATGATCCTTGCACTGGCCATCTATTTGTCGGGCGGCCGCCATTTGCCCGGCAAGGCTGCGGCGACGAGCCACTCCGGGCAGGAGCTTCCGAAACTCAGCGGCGATGAACGCCGCCGAGTCGCCTATCTCATCCTCATCATCGCGCTGACGGTGTTTCCGTGCATCGCCTATCCGATGATCTGGAACATCGGAATCCTATTCATCGACGGTCACGTCAGTCTTGCGACCCCGTTCGGAGCGGTCCCGGCTTCGTGGTTCAATTCGATCGACGCCTTCGCAAGCATCGTCGTGGTTCCACCGCTGGTCGCCTTATGGGCCTGGCAGGCCCGTCGCGGGCGCGAGCCGAGCGACGTTGGAAAGATCGCAATCGGATGCGCTCTGACCGGAGCTTCCGCACTCTTCATTGTCGCGGGTTGCATGCTCGCTGGGCCCGATGGAAAGGTCGGCGTGGTCTGGCCGATCCTTTGCTTCATCGGAATGGGCTTCGCCTTCATTTGGTACTGGCCGGTCGTGCTTGCGCTCATCTCGCTTGCCGCTCCACAGAAGGTCAATTCGACCCTGATGGGGGCTTCGTTCCTGGCACTGTTTGTCGGAAGTGTGATCATGGGCTGGGTCGGCAGCTTCTATGACCGGATGACCCCGGCCGCTTTCTGGACACTCGATGCGGCGATCGGTTTTGCCGGAGCGATGCTGGTAGCTGTGCTAGCGCCCATGCTCAGGCGCGCATTGGAGCCGGCGCGGGCCGAATGACTGAGGAGCTGGAACGATGACGGTTGCCGACGCAACGCCGGACTATGAAATCGGCTCAGGTGACGATCGCGCATTCCTCGGCCATCCCAAGGGTCTCGGCTATCTCGGCTTTGCCGAAGCCTGCGAGCGTTTCTCTTATTATTCCATGCAGACTTTGCTTGTGCTCTACATGGTCAATTACCTGCTCATCGACGGCCGGATGGACAAGGTCATCGGCCTTCGCTGGCTTCAGGCGCACGTCTATCACGGCATATCGGGTCAGCCTCTCGCGTCGGCGATCTTCGGGACCTACACCGCGCTCGTCTACGGAACGCCGATCCTCGGCGAAATCATCGCTGACAAATGGCTCGGCCGAAACACGACCCTGATCATCGGCGGAATATTGATGGCAATCGGCCATTTCCTGATGGCGATCGAACCGGCATTCGTTTTTGCGCTGGTGGCCTTGTTGCTCGGAATCGGCGCTTTCAAGGGCAATATCGCGACGCAGGTTGGGGCGCTCTACGCCCCGAACGACCTTCGCCGGGCGATGGCCTTCCAGATTTTCTACATTTTCATCAACGTCAGCGTGATCGTCGCGCCCTTGGTCTCCGGCACGCTCGGCCAGAAGGTCGGTTGGCATTACGGTTTCGGTTGCGCCGGAGTGGTGATGGTCATCGGCCTCATCATTTACCTCTACGGCCGCAAATATCTGCCTTCCGAAGAACCCGCATCACCGAGCGCGGCCGCCGAATTGCGCGAGCCGCTATCACGCGACGACTGGATGTGCGTCCTCTACCTGGTGATCCTGATCCCGGTGATGGCCGTCGCGCTGCTCACCAACCAGGAAATCTTCAACGCTTATCTCGTATGGGGCGACCAGCAGTTCGACCTTCGCCTGCTCAACAATACGAGCAGCTGGCTGATCACGGTCGATGCGACGGTCAGCTTCACCATGCTCGTCGCCGTCGCGGCTTTCTGGAAATGGTGGGGAACCAAGCGGCGTGAGCCAGACGAGATCAGCAAGATGATCATCGGCAGCGCCTTCACGGTTGTCGGTGGCCTGTGCCTGTACATGGCGGCGCTCACCCAGCCCGCGGGCGGCAAGATCAGTTTGTTCTGGCCGATGATGTTCGAGATCACGAACAGTATCGGTTTTGCCCACACGCTTCCGATCAGCCTTGCGCTCTTCTCGAAGATTTCACCAAAGCAGATCACCGCGACCGTGATCGGCCTCTATTACCTGTCCTTTTTCATCGCGAACGCGGTCGTCGGCTGGGTCGGTGGTCTCTATTCGAGCTTGCCGACCACGACCTTCTGGCTGATTCACGTCGCGAGCGCGATCTTCGGGCTTATCGCCTTCTTCGTCTTCAAGCTTGCGATCGGCAACCGAATGAAGACTACGCCCGAGGACCAGGCCAAGGCTCTCAGCTGATCATCGTTACTGAACGATCGGAAGATAGACCGCGCTCGGATTGCTTGCGCCGTAGAAGATGCTCTGCCGCGCTGCGCGGTAATCCCCGGCCTTTGCGTAAAAAATGTTCGGCACGTAGGTCTGCGGGTTGCGGTCATAGAGCGGGAACAGGCTGGACTGCACCTGCACCATGATCCGATGGCCGGGCAGGATCACGTGATCGACGTTTGGAAGATTCCACTTGTATCGGCGATCCTGCCGGGGCTGAGTGCGTGCGGCTTTGCGAAACTGTCGACATAGCGGCCGCGGAAGATCTCGATCCCGATCGGAAGCTCGAAGCCGGAAAAGTCACGCTTCGACCCCTGTGACACGCCTTCCGGATTTTCCTCGGGATAGACGTCGATCAGTTTGACGACCCAATCGCTGTCGGTGCCGCTGGTTGCCGCGAAAAGGTCGACCTTGGGCGCGCCCATGATGTGCACTGGCGCCGTCACGGCGGCGCTGGTGTAGGTGAGAACATCCGGGCGACCGTCGACGAACCGCTGATCGTGGACGAGCCAGCCATGCCACTGGTCGGCGTGGTTTATCGCGATCGGGCGCGGGAGGAACGGCACCGGCTTCGCGGGATCGGAGACATAATCGTCGTGACCGCTCGCGCCCGGCCGCTCGAAGCTGGCTCCGCTCGAAGCGGTCAGGTAGATCGGCGTCGGCGTGCCCATCGGCCAGCGCGGGCTCGCTTCCCATTTATTGATGCCGCTCGCGTAGGTGTAGACCGGCGGCGTGTGCGGGTCCGGTGCGCCCTTGAGATAATGGTCGAGGAAGGGCTTCAGCTCCTCCTGCCGCCATTGCAGCGCGGTGTCGCCCGCGAAGGTCAGCTCGCCGAGCTCGTAGCCATAATGGTTCGCCCCGGAGTGCCGCCACGGACCGATTACAAGGTGGAGGAGGTCGGTGCCTTCATATTTGTCCTTGAGCGCCCTGTAGACTGCCGGCGCGCCGTAGCTGTCCTCCTGGTCCCATTCGCCAACCTCGAGCATCGTCGGCACCGTGAGTGGGCGCTCGGCCATCCACTTGTCGACTGCCTGGCCAGACCAGAATTCGGTGTAAGCGGGATTCTGGAACAGCTTTTGAACGAAGGGGATGTTCTCGATCTGATACTTCCGCGCGTAATCATCCATCGACCCAGCTTCGAGGTAGCGGGTATAATCGTCGCCGACGCCGACCGGCAAAGCGGCGCCCGCGTCGGCCTTGCCGGTGCTCTGCCCAAGCGCGAAGTCGAGGCTACCGACGCGGAACGCGCCGTTGTGGAACCAGTCGTCGCCGCGCCATCCATCGACCATCGGGCTTTGCGGGACTGCCGCCTTCAGCGCCGGGTGCGGGTTGATCTCCGAGGCGAGCGTGAGGAAGCCGAGGTAGGAGGATCCGATTGTCCCCACTCGTCCGTTGTTCTCCGGTACGTTCTTCACGAGCCAGTCGATCGCGTCGTAGGCGTCCGTGCTCTCGTCGATTCCGGTGTGATTGAGCGGACCGACGATCGGCCGGTTCATCACGAACGTCCCTTCGGAATGGTGAAGGCCGCGGATGTCCTGCTGGACGATGATGTAACCGTCGTCGACGAATTCCCTGTACATGATCGGTAGGACATCGACGATGGATTGGCTCGCGGTCCGGGCTGTGCTCCCTTTCGCGTCATAAGGTGTTCGCGAGAGCAGGATTGGCGCGTTGGCAGTTCCCTTCTTCATATAGATGACGGTGTAGAGCTTGGTCCCGTCGCGCATCGGAACCATTGCCTCGCGGCGGATGAAGTCCGCTTGCGGAAGGATCGGGTTGTAGGATCCGACGACGTCCGGGGTCATCGGAGTGACCTTCGGAGGCGCTGCGGCGGCGATCGCGACGAGCGGGAGCAGGGAAATGGTGAGACGCAGGAGGTTGTGCATGGGCTGACCCCCTAAGGTCAGCCGCCATGCGCGGCAACATCGCAGCTCTTGCGAGCAGTCAAATTATTGAAGGCGGACCTCGGCGACTTTTTCCTTCATCCCGGCTTCCGGCTTCCGCCCGAGCAGCTTGTTGAAGGCGGGCTTCAGGAAACCCTGCACGTCGCTGAGCCAGATCTTCACATCCTCGACGTCAAACCGCACGAGCGCGAGCTTGGGGTCATCCTTGCCTTCGTACCATTCGGCGATGATCGGATTCCAAAGCCGGTCGATCGTCGCTCGATCGTTGACGATTTCAAGAGTCCCGCGAAGGCTCGCGAACAGGCCATGACCCCTGGCAGAATAAGAGCCGATCGCCCGGTTGGACTGGCCCATTGCTCGGGTCAGATCGTGATCGTTTGCCGTAAAGATCCAGAGCAGGCCAGAGCTTCGGTCCTGATCTTCAAAATTGACCGTCATGGGCTGTGTCGCTCCGTCACGCGTGCCTTCCACGCCCAGCATGACGAAGGGGCTGTCTTTGAGCTCGCTCCAGAACTTCTCCTCGATCTTGGCGTCGTCGGTCATTTGAGATCCTCCTCATTTTGGCTCATCAAACGGCCGGCGTCTCGACACCGTTCCGACCATCAGCCTTCGCTCGGCTTAGGCCGTCGCCATCGCGCAAGTTCTTGTGTTGCAAGCGTTTGCGATGGAACATAAAGAGAACATATGGGACAGCTCGACCTCCAGGCCAAGCTCGCGATTTTGGCCGATGCAGCCAAGTACGACGCGTCCTGCGCGTCGTCGGGCACGAGCAAGCGCGACAGCCGCAGCGGCAAGGGCGTTGGTTCGAGCGAAGGCATGGGGATCTGCCACGCCTATGCGCCGGACGGACGCTGCATCTCGCTGCTCAAGATCCTTCTGACCAACAGCTGCATCTTCGATTGCGCTTATTGCATCAACCGGAAGAGCTCGAACGTTCGCCGCGCGCAATTCACTTCGGAAGAGGTCGTCAGGCTGACTCTCGCTTTCTACAAGCGCAACTATATCGAGGGATTGTTCCTCTCTTCGGGGATCATCCTTTCGTCCAACTACACGATGGAGCAGATCGTCGAGGTCGCTCGGAGCTTGCGCGAGGACCATGACTTTCGCGGCTACATTCACCTGAAGACGATTCCGGACGCCGACCCCGAGCTGGTTCGGCAGGCGGGCCTTCACAGCGACCGCGTTTCTATCAACGTTGAGTTGCCGACCGACGCCGGCTTGGCCCGTCTCGCTCCAGAAAAGGATGCGGGTCAGATCGCGAACGCGATGAACGACATGAAATCGTCAATTGTCGCTGCGGACGATGCCTCGAGGCGGTTTAGATCGGCGCCTCGGTTCGCGCCGGCCGGACAATCGACCCAGATGATCGTTGGAGCGGACTTGGCGAATGATTGCGAGATCATTGCCAAGGCGAGCACTCTCTACGACCGTTTCGCTCTTCGGCGCGTCTATTATTCGGCCTTCTCGCCGATCCCCGATGCAAGTGCCGTGCTTCCGCTCAGGCGTCCGCCGCTGATCCGCGAACATCGCATCTACCAGGCCGACTGGCTGATTCGCTTTTACGGCTTTGCTCAAAAAGAGGTGCAGAGCGCGACGGATGACCAGGGCATGCTGCCATTGGACGTCGACCCCAAGCTCGCCTGGGCGCTCAAGCACCGCGAAAACTTTCCGGTCGACGTGAACCGAGCTCCCAAAGAACTGCTGTGGCGTGTCCCTGGCCTCGGAACGAAGGCGGTCGACCGCATTCTCTCTTTACGCCGCTGGCGCAAGCTCCGGCTCGACGATGTCGGACGGCTGACGCTTTCGATTACAAAGGTGCGGCCGTTCATCAGCACCATCGACTGGCGCCCAACCTTGCTCACCGACCGCCTCGACCTGCGCTCGCTGGTCGGCTCGAAGCAGCAGCAATTGGAACTGTTCGCGGCTTGAGTTCGGCCGTCCCTCCTGAGCGCATCCGCCTTGTTGGCGGCGAGGTCGCCCTGGTCCTCGTGGCAGTCCACCTCGTCGCAATTTTTCGGGGATTTAATCATATCTGGTCTTCTCGACCTCTCAACGCATGGACCCGGTGATCGAAATTCATTTGGTGACTCTTGCAGCGCCCGACGATTTTGACGGGTGGCGCGATGCTGCGCGCAACCTCGCGGAAGCAGGCGTTTCGGCCGATGCGGTCGTCTGGCAGGTCGAAGGAGGGTCGGGCGACCTGTTTGCGTCCGATCTTCCCCAGTCCGTCGCGCCGAGCTTTCCCGTGCCGCGAGCCTTTGTCGAACTGGCGCGTGACTTGGTCTGCCACTCGGAGCCAGAGCGTTTTGCCTTGCTCTACACGATACTGCTTCGATTGAAGGGAGATGGTCGCGCGCTCGATGACGAAGTCGACCCGCTGGTCCGGCGATTGAAGGATCTTGCCAGGGGCGTCCGGCGCGACATCCACAAAATGCATGCATTCGTCCGCTTCCGCGAGATCGACGGCCGATTTGTCGCTTTCTTCGAACCGGAACATCATATCGTCCGCCGTTCGGCAGGCTTCTTCGTCAACCGCTTCACCAACATGCGCTGGTCAATTCTGACTCCCGATCTGTCGATCCACTGGGACGGTCAGCAGCTGAGCGAAGGGCCGGGGGCAACGCGTGCCGACGCTCCGACGGGCGACCCGCTCGAGGAGACCTGGCGAACTTATTATTCCAGCATCTTCAGCCCGGCGAGGCTGAAGGTCGGCGCGATGCTTAAGGAGATGCCGAAAAAATACTGGCGCAACATGCCGGAGACTTCGCTCGTTAAGCCCCTGATCGCCGGTGCGCGTCAGCGGGAGATCGACATGATCGATGCCTCTATCGCCAAGGAAGGATTGCGGCACGCGCTGGAAGACGAGCGCAGGATAGAGCTTGGCGGAAACATTCGCTCGTCATGGGAAGCGCTGATGAAGGACGCGCGCGAGTGCAAGCGCTGCGACCTCTACAAGCAGGCGAGCCAGACGGTCTTCGGCGAAGGCCCGCTCGAGGCTTCCATCATGTTCGTCGGCGAGCAGCCCGGCGACCAGGAGGACATCGCCGGGCGTCCGTTCGTGGGCCCTGCAGGAGCGGTTTTCGACGCCGCGCTTGAGAAAGTCGGAATCGACCGCTCGAGGGTCTACGTTACCAACGCGGTCAAGCATTTCAAATTCGTCCAGAAGGGCAAGAAGCGCATCCACAGCAAGCCGGGCGCGGGTGAAATCGAAGCCTGTCGCTGGTGGATCAGCCAAGAGCGCGCATTAATTCGTCCGCCAGTGACGGTGGCGTTGGGTGCGAGCGCGGCTCGGTCGCTGATCGGAAAGAGCGTGACGATCGGCCAGGTCCGAGGCAAACCGCTGTCGCTGGAAGACGGCAGCGAGTGCTGGGTGACCGTCCATCCAAGCTCGCTTCTTCGAATGCCGGATGCCGAAGCCCGGAACGAGGCTCGCGCACTGTTCGAGCGCGACCTCAAGCTGATCAAGAAGAGAGCTGAGGAGCTCGCTTCCTAGAAGCGAGACCTCAGTCGTCGGGATCGTTCGCGGTGCTCCCGGCGCGATATTATTGTCGTTGCTCGCGGTCGGATAATAATGCGCGCGCCGAATAGTTATCGACAGACGATCCATTCCTTCCCCCTCAGGTCACGACCGCGGATGGATTTATCGATAAAGATTCGCAATAGCGAGCCCTGCATCATTCTGCAGCGAGCAAGGTCTCCGCACCAACCAGATCGACCGAGACCAGGCGGCTGACGCCTTTCTCGATCATCGTCACGCCGTAGAGCCGGTGCATCCGGCTCATCGTCACCGCATTATGGGTTACGATTAGATAACGCGTCGCAGTTTCTTCGGTCATTCGGTCGAGGAGGTCGCAGAATCGCTCGACATTGGCGTCGTCGAGTGGCGCGTCGACCTCGTCGAGCACGCAGATTGGCGCGGGATTGGTGAGGAATAGCGCGAAGATCAGCGCAATCGCAGTCAAGGCCTGCTCGCCGCCCGACAACAAGGTCAATGTTGAAAGCCGCTTGCCGGGAGGCTGGGCCATGATCTCGAGGCCCGCCTCGAGCGGATCGTCGCTCTCAACCAGCTCGAGATGCGCCTGGCCACCCTCGAACAATGTCGTGAAGAGGCGGCGGAAATGCGCATCGACCTTCTGATAGGCATCGAGCAGCCGCACTCGTCCCTCGCGATTGAGGTTGCCGATCGATCCGCGAAGGCGGTGAATCGCCTCGGTCAGCTCCTCGGCTTCCTCGGCGCCCTTGATCCTTGCGGCATCGAGTTCCGCAAGCTCTTGTTCGGCTACCAGGTTGACCGGGCCGATCCGCTCACGCTCTGCGGACAGGCGCTCAAGCCTCGTCGCTTGTTCATCGGCGCTGCGCGGTTCGTCTGGATCGAAACCGAGCTTCTCGGGCAAGCGCTGAGGCACGCATTCGAATTTCTCGACGCTGGCTTGAGCGAGCTCGGCGCTCCGTGCCTGCTGCGCCTCGGCGCGTGCAGCGGCGGCGGCGCGGCGCTCGCGCGTATCCGCGGACCGCTCATTGGCCGCCGAAACGGCCCGCGCTGCCTCGACCACCCTCTCTTCGGCGCCACGCTCGTCGGATGCTGCCTCGCCGATCTGAACCTGCATTTGGCCATTGGCCTGTTCCAGCTGAGCGATTTCGATGTCGAGCTTCGCCGGCTCCCGTTCCAGCCCGGAGCGCTCAGCGGCTTGCTGATTCTGCCGCTCGACGGCCTGGGCAAGGCGCTCCTCGGCATTCTCGAGGCGCTTGCGCCATTCTGCCTGCTCGCGCGCGGCCGTGCTGAGGCGCTCGCGATCGGCTCCACTTTCTCGTGCCCGTGTCGCTGCCTCGGCCCGCTTCTCGGCCACAGCGTCAGCAGCGCTCGCCGCGTCGCTCCGCTTCTCTTCCAGCTCCTGCTCGAGAGCCGCTGGATCGGGCAAAGCGGCAAGCGCGCGCTCGGCCGCGGTCACGGCATCGCATGATGCCTCGAGTACCGGCTCAAGATCCATCTGGCGTTGCACGAAACCGCTGCGCTGCGCTTCGATCCGCTCCAGCGCCGCGGCTGCCGCATCGATGGCGCGCGTGCCGTCGCGCGCGTCCCGCTCGGCCGCGAGGGCCGAATGCCGCGCCTGTTCCGACGCCTCGCGGCACCGCTCCATCGTCCGAAGCGCTTCGTCGCGCTCGACTGCCGCCAAGTCCGCCGCTTGGGCAAGATCTGGAAGCTCACCGCCCAATTGAGCGAGCCGGTTGGAACGAATGAGCCGCTCCGCTGCTGCTGCGCCTGCGCCCTTGGTTTCGAAGCCGTCCCAACGCCGCATCTGACCCTCGCGGGTGACGAGGCGCTGGCCAACGGCAAGGGCCTGGTCTTGGTCGGCCTCGACAACGGCGATTTGCTTGAGCCGACGCATCAGTTCGGCTGGCGCGCGGACATGATCCGCGAGGCATTCAGAACCGGCGGGCAAGGGCGGATCGCTCGCCCGGGCTTCGCTTCCGGCCCAACGCCGCGGGCTATCGCAATCACCGATCGCGGCATCGGCATCTTCGCCGAGGGCCGCTGCGAGCGCTCGCTCGTAACCGGGCTTCGCAGAGAGGCTCGCGATGACCGATCCGCCGCCATGCTCAAGGGCGGATGCAAGCGCGCCATGTTCGGATTTGGCAGCCGAGAGCGCCGCTCGCGCCGCCGCGAGCTTCGTCTCGGCTAAATCGCGTTGTTCCGCCGCTTCCGCTCGGCCCTCATCGGCTTCGACCCGTTGCGCTTCGGCCCGGGCGAGCGCGATCGTTGCTGACGCAGCCTTCGCTTCCGCCTCCCCCTTCGCTCGGACGTGGTCTTGGCCGTCGCCCAAGGCTCCAAGCTGACCGGCGATCCGGGACAGCTCCTGCTCGGCTCGGGAAAGTTGGGCTCGGGCTGCTTCGAGCGCTGCCTCGGCGACCCTGCGCTCGGCGCGCATCGCCGCCTGCCGAGCGAGCAAGTCGGCGAGCGCCGCTTCGGCTTCCCGCGAAACTGTCTCGACCGCCGTGAGGTCGGTCGCGATCCGCGCTGCCTGAGCTTCCGCATCACCGAGCCGTATCTCGAGATTGCGCCGCTCCTGCTCGAGCTGCTCGATGCCGCGCGATGCGTCTCCTTTCAGCGCCTCCTCGCGACCGATGTCGCTCGTCAATGCGCTGTCGAGCCGGTCGAGCTCTGCAATCCGCCGGGCCACGGTTTCACGACGCGCCCGTGCTGTCGCTAATTGATGCGCCAAAGCGTGGCCTTGCTCGCGGTGATCGGCCACGGCCTTGCGCTTCGCCGCCAGCTCCGCGTTGGCGAGATCGTGGTTCGCTTGCGCCTGCGCGATTGATGTTTGAATTCGCTCGACCTCCTCGGCCGCAGCTTTGGCTTCGGACGCGGCGGCCTGGGCCGCTCGCTCGGCTTCGGTCCAGCGAGCATGGAGGACGAGCGCCTCGACGCCTCGGATCTCATCGGTCAGCTTGCGGTAGCGTTCGGCGGCGCGCGCCTGTCGGCGGAGCTGCGCGGCGCGCTGCTCCTGGTCCGAGAGGATTTCGCCGATGCGTTCGAGATTGGCCTCCGCCGCGCGCAGCTTCTGCTCGGCATCTTTGCGCCGCACGTGAAGCCCTGAAATTCCGGCAGCTTCCTCGAGCAGCAATCGCCGCTCGACCGGTTTTGCGGAAATGATCGCGCTGATCTTGCCTTGACTGACCAGCGCCGGCGAATGTGCGCCCGTCGCCGCATCGGCGAAAAGAAGCGCAACGTCCTTCGCTCGGACATCGCGGCCGTCGATCCGGTAGGCCGAGCCCGCCCCCCGCTCGAATTCGGCGCGTAATCTCGCTTTCTCCAGCACCGCCGTCGTCGCTGGAATCGTGCTCGATCAGGATCGAAACCTCGGCGAAGTCGCGCGGCGGTAGCGATGAGGTTCCGGCGAAAATGACGTCGTCCATGCCCCCGCCGCGAAGCGACTTGGGGCTCAATTCTCCCATCGTCCAGCGGATCGCCTCAAGAAGGTTGGACTTGCCGCAGCCATTGGGGCCGACGACGCCCGTCAGTCCCGTCTCGATCCGAAGTTCGGCCGGCTCGACGAAGCTTTTGAAGCCGCTGAGCTTGAGGCGTCGGATCTTCAACGCTGCTGATCCCTCCCCGGGCTAACCGCTAGCTGCCGGCGCCGGCAGCCTTGAGCGCGGCGTCAAGCTCGTTCCAATGGCCGATCTTGTTGTTGAGCGTCCCGTTGATGACGAAATTCGGGGTGCCTTGGAAATCCGGCCACTGCTGCGTGATTGCGCCACTCTGGTTGACGATCTCGTCGATCTTCTTTGTGTCAGTCAGGCACTGCGTGCTCTTCGCCTGCGGCACTCCGCGCGCCGCCGCCCAGTCGAGCAATCCCGCGCCCTTGGCGGCTTCGAGTTCGATCTGGTTCTCCGGCAGGCTCTGAAGCGATTGCTGCTGCGGCGCCGGGATCGCGACCACTTTGCCAACCCAATTCGGCTGGTCGTCATAGAAGGCTCGCGACAACGGGAAAAAGCCCTCCGGGCCGTTGCACTTGGCAATCAGGACTGCCGAGAGATCGAACATGTCGCGAATGTAGTTTCGAAATTCGTAACTGACCTCGCCCGTCTTCACATATTTGGCGACCAGCTGATCGACCGCGGTCTCCTCGAATTCCCGGCAGTGCGGACAGGTTAGCGATCCGATTTCGATCAGGTGCACCTTGGCGTTGGGGTTGCCCATCATCACGCCGCCGTCCGGCGTGGCGTTGATTACGTTTGTCCAATCGCCGCCCTTGGGAGGCGTCAGATTGGTATATTTGACGTTCTCGGTGCTGGTTCCGCTATTGCCCTGATTCGAATGGCATCCGGCAAGGACCAGCGCCATTGCGGAAGCCAGGTAGGTTACAGCTTTGATCACTTCTCTGCTCCGTTAATCACAAGCGAACATTTGACCGCGCTGGGCAGGGCCTAACCCCGCGATCGCAACGCTGCCTTGATCTTGGACTCAACGGCCGGCCACACTCCACCCTCGGTAACCGCGCCGAGCTCGACCATGCTTCCATTGATGAGGAACGTTGGAGTTCCGCGAAAATCTGGAAATTGCGTCCTCGTATCCTGGGTGATCTGGATCAGCCGTTTGATCGAGTTCTCATCGGACAGACATTGCGTGCTTCTGCCAACTGGAAGGCCTCGAGCCGACGCCCATTGAAGCAATCCGCCGGCCTTCGCGATTTCCAGGAACTCCTTGTTGGGCGGAAGGTCCTGGATCTTGCTGAGCTCATCCTGCGGCGTGTTTTCCACTTTCGACTGCCAGCTCGACTGATCCTTGTACAAGGCGCGGGTCAGCGGGAAGAATCTCGAAGCACCGCCGCAGCGGGCGATTTGCGACGCCGCGACGTCACTCGCATCCCGGACATAATTGCGGAACTCGTAGCTGACCTTCCCGGTCCTCACATATCCGTTGATGATGTTGGGCACTCCAACATCATCGAACACCTTGCAGTGAGGGCAGGTCATCGACCCAAATTCGACAAGCTTCACACTCGCCTTGGGGTTGCCCATCACGAAGCCCCCCGCGGGCGTCATGCTTACGACCCCAGTCCAGTCGCGAGGGCTCACCGGCTGCGCATGCGAGGCCTTGGCGGGAGCTGCAATTGCGATTGCACCCTGCAGTGGGGTCACGAATGCGAGCGCAACGGCGCCGCTCAACAAAGAACCAAATCTTATTCGACTCATTTCAATCCCTTGATCACCGGAACGGGCTTGCTGCCGTCCTCGAGCGACGGCGGACCGCTGCTAGCGACAATTTGCGACGCGAGCAACTCCAGGCACATTCGAAGCTCCGGATCGGCAATCTCGCGAAGGCCCTCGCCAAGCTCCTTCGGAACGGGCCGAAGCTGTGGGCGCGCGGGACGTGGAGGGGGTTGCGGCGGCTTGCCCTGGCGGAACACGATGCGGTTGATTGCGGCATAACCGAAGAAACGATTGACCCGTTCGACGATCGTTGGAGTGAGATGCTGGATGAGAGGCGCATGAGCGCCATCGACCAGCAAGGTCAGCACACCGCCGGCCTTGCGGCCGGTGGGGAAGCGAATGGATTCGGGCGCCGAGACCTTGGCATAGCGTTCGCCCACGATTTCGGACCAGCGGCTAACGATCGAGCTCTGAACGAAGCCAAAACGGCGGAATGACCGGTCGCCGATGGAGCCGACGAGTTCGCCCGCCGACCGCGCGCGGCAGCTCCGCTCCGAATCCGGTTTTTCCTGCTTTCGCTTCGACATGGAAGCCGAGCATGCCATAGCCATATCGTGACCGCCAACGCCGCAGATCGCCTCATCCAACATTATGTGGATAACTCGCGGGATCTTCCCTGGCGCTCGGCGCCCGGAGCGCTTCCGCCCGATCCCTATGTCGTGTGGCTTAGCGAAGTCATGCTGCAGCAAACGACGGTTGCAGCCGTGATCCCGCGGTTCGAGCGATTTCTAAAAAAGTGGCCGACACTCGAAGCACTGGCGGCGGCCGGCAATTCGGAGCTACTCTCCGAATGGGCGGGCCTGGGCTACTATGCCAGGGCACGGAACCTCATCGCCTGCGCCCGTCAGTTGGCTGCTCGTGGCGGCTTCCCGTCCACTTCAACCGAGCTTCGTAAGCTGCCCGGGATCGGCGCTTACACTTCGGCCGCAATCGCAGCGATCGCCTTTGGCGAGGCAGCACCCGCGGTGGATACCAATGTCGAACGTGTGATCGCCCGCCTTCACGCTTACCCGCAACCGGCGCGAAGCGATGTCGAACGACATGTGGCGAAGTTGATGCGACGACATTCCCCGGGGGACGTCGTCCAGGCGCTAATGGATCTTGGGGCCACCGTCTGCCGCCCTCGTCAACCCTCATGCCACGCCTGTCCGCTCGAGCTCCATTGCGCGGCGGCAGCCAGCGGAGTGCCAGAAGCCTTCCCCCAGCGGCGCGAGCGAAAGGTCCGACCGCACCGATACGGAATTGCCTGGTGGACCGAGCGCAGTGGGCAGGTCTGGCTCGTTCGGCGTCCGCCGTCGGGGCTGCTCGGCGGGATGGCGGCGCTTCCCGGCAGCGACTGGACAGAGTCCCTCCTGACCCCAAAGCCTGGCCTGGGTCTGGTGCGCCACGTCTTTACCCATTTCTCGCTCGATCTTGCGATCGAGCTGCGCGCCGAGCCCGCTGGCGAAGGTTGGTGGCACCCGCTCGACCAACTTTCCCAAGCAGGGCTGCCGACGCTCTACCGCCGCGCTGTCGAGCTTGCGCTGCAACGCCGGCAGGCAGCCGCTTGATGAACTGAAATCTCCCACTTAAGAGGCACCGCACCGAACAATCCTTCTTGCCGACCAACAGGGAACCTTCATGGACGATCGCTTCAACACCATCGCAGGCTGGGTGCTGTTCGCGGGCATCGTCGCGCTCGGGTCCTCGATTGTGGCCGGCGAATATTTCCACTCGGAGCGGCCAGAGAAGATGGGTTATCCAATCGCTGGCGTTCAGGAAGAAGGCGAGGGCGCCGCAGCCGCGGAGCAGCCGATCGAAGTCTATCTCGCGACCGCCGACCCGGCGAAAGGTCAGCAGACATTCAACAAGTGCATGGCCTGCCATAACGCAGACAAGGGCGGCGCAAACCAGCTCGGTCCGAACCTTTGGGGCGTGCTCGGCGAAGCAATTGGACAGGGCAAGGGCTTCGCATTTTCAGACGCTCTGGCGAAGAAGGGCGGCACCTGGAACTGGGACAATCTCAGCCAGTGGCTGACTAGCCCGAAGGCGTTCGCGCCCGGCACCAAAATGACCTTCGCCGGTCTCAGCAATCCGCAGGACCGTGCCAACGTCATGGCGTTCCTGAATACGCATACCGATTCGCCGCAGCCGGTTCCAAAGGCGCCTGCCGCCGCACCCGCCGCCGCTGGAAAGGCGCCCGGTACCGGCCCGAACAATGGCCCCCAGAAGGCGGAAAAAGAGCCGGTGCTGAACACCGCGGTGGCCGAGAAGAATCCGAAGAATGTCGGTGGCCCCGCAGCGCCCGGCGACACCGTCCAATCCCACTAGATCATTCGGGTCCTGAGCGCTGCTCCGTCGGCGGTTCCGGACGCTCTGCATAGAAGCGCTTGACGAAGTCCCAGGCTTCCTCGGCGTCCTCGCTCCAGTGAATGAGGTCGAGGTCGTGGGGTGATATGACGCCTTCGTCGACCATCGCCTGGAAATTGACGACCCGGTTCCAATAATCTCTTCCAAACAGCAAGATTGGAAGCGGCCGAACCTTGCCGGTCTGGATCAAAGTCAAGAGCTCGAACATCTCGTCGAACGTGCCGTACCCGCCCGGAAAGACCGCGACCGCGCGGGCACGGATCAGGAAGTGCATCTTCCTTAATGCGAAATAGTGGAACTGGAAGCTGAGGTCCGGCGTGACGTAGCGGTTGGGCAGCTGCTCGTGGGGAAGCACGATGTTGAGGCCGATCAATTCGCGGCCTTCGTCAGCAGCTCCGCGGTTTGCCCCCTCCATGATCGAGGGACCGCCACCAGAGCAGACGACGAAGTGATGCTTTCCATCCTCATCGTCCTCGCAGCGGCTGGCAAGGCGGGCGAGGTCGCGAGCAACCTGGTAATAGCGCGATTTCGCTTTCAACCGCTCGGCGATCGCCTCCTGCTCCGGATTGGCGGCGGCCGCGATGAGCGCATCGGCCATGTCGGGCGCCGGGATCCTCGCCGAGCCATAGAAAACGAAGGTCGAGGCAATATTCGCCTCGTTGAGCAAAAGCTCCGGCTTCAGAAGCTCGAGCTGAAATCGAACCGGCCTCAAGTCCTCGCGAAGCAGGAACTCGGTGTCCTGGAACGCGAGCTTGTAGGACGCGCTCTCCGTCTGCGGGATCGAAGGCACATGCTCGGCGGACCTTGCCTCGACCCTGGAGCTTGGAAAGATACGCTTGGGCGGCCGTGGATGCTCGGACATCCAAGCCGCCTAGCGTCAAACTGTGACAGCGTCACGTCGTCGCCGAGAGCGGTGTGCTCCAGTCGATCCGCCGCGTCAGATACATCACCCCGGCGAGCGCAGCGAAGAGCAGGAGAGCGCCGATCAACAGCGAATAAGCTTCGAGGCTGAGCAAGATGTAGAGCAATCCGTAAAGTCCCGCGAGCAGTCCGCCGATGAATGAAGCTCGGCGCCAGCTTCCTAGCACTGCGGCTCCATATGCCGTGTTGAGGCCAGCGATCGCCGCCGACGCCAGGACATAGGCTGGGCCGAAGCCGATCACTTCAGCGAAGGCGAGCAGCAGGACGAAGAAGAGAATCAGCGCCGCCCCCATCAGCAAATATTCGACCGCCGACACGCGCACTCCGACGACCACGTCGAACATCAGGAGCGCGAGGAAGGTGAACCCGATGAACAGGAAGCCATATTTGGTTGCGCGATTGACTTGCGAATAGAGGTCGACGGGCTGGATCAGGCTGATCTGTGCGGTTTGGACACCATTTTCGGACGAATCGGCGCTCGCCGGCGTCGGCACCCGGTCGGGTGCCGGCACTCCGAGAGGGCCTCCAGTGCTGACGAGTGAGCGCCCGAGCGCGAGATTGCCGACGCGGTACGTGGCTTCGAACCCGTTCGCTCCGACGGAGCGGGCGGCGGGCAGAAAGTCGCCCGCAAAGCTCGGGCTGGTCCAGCTCGAACGCACTTTCCAGCGCGTATCACCGGCCAAAGGCGCGAGGCTGAGCTCGGCGTTGCCGCGAAAGTCATAGGCGAAGTCCACACTGAGCGGCTGGGATTGAAGACTGGTTGCATCGATCCAAGCGAAGAAGCCGCGGCCGCCTCCGCTGCCGGCACCGGGAAGCATTCGCAATGGTCGTCCAACAGCGACAACGCGCGGGTTTGCGCCCAACCCTTTTGGATCGCTGAGGGAGAACCGAAGCTCGGCCCGAGTCATGTCCAGCTGGGAAGGATCAACTCCGCTATGAGCGATGTCAGAAGGAAGCGTGAAGCGCGCACGCCCCGATACGGCAGCGTCGTAGACCACGGCCTTGTAGATTGAGCGCTTGCGAACATCCGGGCGAAGGTCTGTCGAAATATCGGCAACCTCCGGAGCGAGCGTTAATTCCTTGATGACCTGGCTGGTGCGCGTAATGCTTTGCCCGTTCTCCATCACGGTCTCGGTCGCCGCTGCGCGATAGGGAATGACGAGCACCGGTCCAGTCATCACCTGCGGCCCGCCCCAGCCCGCGGTAATAGAGCTGGTCGCCTCCTCCTGCTGCGACTGGCGATCGTAAACCAGCAGCCAGATCGAAAAGAGCGGTATGACGAGAACCGCGCCAACGATGATGGCGAGAAAGAACTTAAACCCCGGGGTGCGCTCGACCTCAAATCCTAGCACGGCGTCGTCTCCATGAATGTGCTTCCTGTTCCTGATCTCCTCGCCGGTGAGAGTCATGATCAATGAGTGAGGAATGAATGAGAGTTTCGCCGCCGCTTCAATCGCCGGATCTGCAGCCCTTCAGGATTATGCGCGTTTGCCGGCCGCAAGGGGCGACGACCTGTAGAGGACCGGCCGTAACTCCGAAGCACGTGCAGAGGTCGAGGCAGCCGCCGGGCTTACGCAATCTGCACGAAAGGGCGTTTCTCATCGCACGCGCGGGCGCCTGCGAGAAAAAGTGATGAATATCAGCCAGAGCTTCAACGACCGCCCTTCTAGGTTACATCCACGACCCTTGAACGAGCGGAAGCGGGCGCCACGTTCACCCGCATGATCGACGTCCGCAAATTCGATAGCCTCGGGCACGCCGACCACGGCTGGCTCGACGCCCACCATCATTTCTCGTTTGCGAGCTATCATGATCCGGAGCGCATGGGCTGGGGGCGGATCCGCGTCTGGAACGACGACCGGATCGGAGCAAAGAGCGGCTTCCCGCCGCATCCGCATCGCGACATGGAAATCGTGACCTATGTCCGCACCGGTGCGATCAGCCACCAGGATTCGATGGGCAACAAAGGCCGCACCGGCGCGGGCGATGTCCAGGTCATGAGCGCCGGCACGGGAGTCACCCACGCCGAATATAATCTCGAGGACGAGGAGACGACGCTCTTTCAAATCTGGATCGAGACCGACCGCCCCTCGGCGCCTCCGAGCTGGGGAGCAATGCCCTTCCCAAAAGAGTCGCGCGAAGGCGCGTTTCAGTTGCTTGCCAGCGGCAACTCGTCGGATGGGGTCCTGACGATCAATGCCGATGCACGGGTTCTCGGCGCGACCGTCAATGCCGGAGAGAAGATTCGTGTAGACGCAAAGGCCGATCGTCATCTCTATCTGGTGCCGAGCGGGCGAGTGCTCGTGAATGGAATCGAGGCGAGCGCCCGCGACGGGATCGCGATCACCGGCGAGGAGCGCATCACGATCGAGGCGGAGGATGACGCCGAGCTGGTGCTCGTCGACGCCCGTTAGGAAGAATCGATTTCTGCGCGGTTCATCGAGACTGTGCTTGAAAGACCGTGAAACGACGGGCATGTGCCTGTCGCGCCGCGGAAAATTGGCGCGAATCAAAGCGCAAAGCGGGAGCAGATGAGGGCGGTTTCACGCTTCGGAATTTTATTGTCGGCGGGGGCAGCGTTCGCGCTGACGCCGGCAACGGCGCTTGCCCAGGAAGTACCCGCGACGACGACGAACGCGCCGGCCGCTGATTCGATCGGCCCCAAGGACCTCCAGAATTTCACTCTGAACGGCACCGTCACTCATGCCGCCGATCCGCCTGCAGCGAGCCCGCCGGCAACGCAGAAGCGTGCGCCACAAGCGCCGACCAAAGTGGTGCGGCCTGCAATCGAACCAAGCACGACGCTGACCGATAGTGCGGCGACGACGCCCGAAGTGGCGGCACGCGCGCCCGCACCGCGCCGCACCGAAACCGCTTCGGTTTCGACTCCCACGCAGCAGCCCGCTCCCGAGCCGCAGCGGCAGGCACCGCCACCATCATCGGTCGTATCGACGCTCCCCAGTTCTGACCTTGGCAACGCGGCTCAGCCCGCGGCACCGATAACGGCCCCCGCTACCTTCGCTCCTGCGCCGGCCTCGCCTGGGACGCTCGCGCCAGAGCATGGCTTCTCGATCCTGCCGTGGCTGCTGGCCGCGATCGCGCTGGTTCTCGGCGGGGCGTTCCTTTTCTGGCGCAATCGCGGCCGAGCGGCGTTCGCGGGCGCTGGCGGTCCGCAGGTCGATGCGTTCACCGCGCCGCCGCCGCGTCCCGCGGCGCCCCCCGTCCGTGCTCCCCAACCGGCACCGGCACCGGCACCTGCGCCGCGACCCAAGACTTCGGACGGCATCCCCTCGGGGATTGTTTCGACGCGGCTTCGTCCATGGATCGAGCTCGGCTTCCACCCCCTGCGCTGCGTCCTCGAGGACGAACGAGTGACTGTCGAGTTCGAGATAGAATTGTTCAACTCGGGAAGCGCTCCCGCCCGAGGCGTTCTCGTCGAGGCCAGCCTATTCAATGCCAGCCCCACGCAGGACCAGGAACTCGGCGGCTTCTTCGCAAATCCTGTCGGTGAGGGCGAGCGGATTGTCGCGATTCAGCCGCTCAAGCGCGTTGCACTAAAGACGCAGGTAATCGTCACGCGTTCGCAAATGCGCGCCTACGAGCTCGGCGGCCGCCAGGTGTTCGTGCCGGTGATCGCTTTCAATGCACTCTACAGCTGGGGCAGTAGCCAAGGCCAGACGTCGGCCGCCTACCTGCTCGGACGCGACACGAACGGCGATAAAATGTCGCCGTTCCGCCTCGATCTCGGTCCACGCATTTTCCGGGGGGTCGGCGCGCGCCTGCTGCCGAGCAGCCGGCGCGACTGATCATTCCGCCGGCACGGCGGCCCGCGATGCGCTCCCGCCGAGCAGCCGAACCAGCTGCGCTAGGAACATCAGAACGCCCACTAGCCACAGGATCGATGCGAAGATCGCGAGACCCGGTTGGGCGCGGAGGACGGCGAGTCCGATGCCGATTGGGAGCAGTACCCGACGCCGTTCCCGAAACGATGAAATGAAATCCCGCCACCTTGGTCGAAGCGAGCTCCGGATAGGCGCGGTAGGTGAGGCCGAAAAGCGCCAGCGACGCCCAGCCGGCAAGGTTGAGATGGGCATGGACGGGCACAAGCTGGAAATCCTCGCGCGCACCCATCACGATCCCGAGGATCGCGCCGCAGACCAGCAGCAAGGTGGCAAGCAGCAGGAAATATACGTCGACACGTTTCATCACTTCCCTCCTTCGACGCCATCAGCCTCGCACCGACGAGGGGCTCGCCTCAAGTCAATTTTTTGGGCGGTTCTAGAGAACCGCAGAATTATAGCTGTGCCAGGCGAGAATCGCGGCGGCGCCGCGGTACGGCCGCCAGGCTTCCGCAATCTCGCGCAACTGCTTCTCGCTGGGCTTGTCGTTGAGCCCCATGAGCCGCCCAAGCTCGACCATCACCGCAAGGTCGCCGGCCGGAAAGACATCGGCCCGTCCTTCCGCAAAGAGTAAGTAGATTTCGGCCGACCAGCGTCCGATCCCCTTGATCTTGGTCAGGAGCGCAATCGCTTCCTCATCGTCCTGGGGAAGATTGGCGAGATCGAGCTCCCCAGAGATGACCAGCTCTGCGAGGCTTCGAATATAGCCCGACTTCTGGCGCGACATGCCTGCGGCGCGCAGTTCCTCGTCGCTTGCGGCGAGCAGCCGGTGAAGGTCGGGCGGCGAGCCGAAGGTGGCCTCGAGCTTCGACCACATCGATCGCGCCGCGGCGACGCTCACCTGCTGGCCAACGATTGTCCTCAAGAGTGTTTGCGCTCCACGCTCGCTATTCCTCGGCTCGGGGATCCCGTGCCTTTCAACCACGCGCGCGAAGGCCGGCTCGCGGCTGGCGAGCGCCTCGACGTGGTCGCGGATGCTACTCGAGGTGCGGACCATCAGGCGATACTCGCGGCATAGAGAGCAACCGCCGCTGCGTTCGACACGTTGAGGCTCTCGATCGCATCGCTGATCGGAAGGCGTGCCAAGGCGTCGCAATGCTCGCGCGTGTTGGGCCGAAGGCCGGCGCCCTCCGCGCCAAGCACCAGAGCGACACGCTCTGAACCAAGCGCATCGGCGAGATCGGTGTCCGCATCACCCGTGAGACCGATCCTCCAGAAGCCCGCCTCGCCGATTTCCTCGAGTGCCCGAGCGAGGTTCACTACGCGAGTCCACGGGACACGCTCGAGGGCGCCGGAAGCAGCTCTTGCAACGACTCCGCTCTCGGGCGGCGAGTGGCGGTCCTGGGTAACGATTCCGATCGCTCCGAACGCCGCGGCCGAGCGCAGGATCGCGCCGACATTATGCGGATCGGTGACCTGGTCGAGGACGAGCAGGATCGCACTCTCATCGGGCCGGCCGATCAGCTCGTCGAGCCACGCATCTTCGAGCGGCTCGACTTCGATCACCACGCCTTGGTGAGGGGCATCGTGGGGCACCAGGCGACCAAGGTCGGGCGCCTCGGCGAACGTCACTGCAACATCGTTTGGAAATTGCATCAAGGCAGCAGACTCGCGCGTCGCCCAGGCGCGAAGGACCTTGCGGTCCGGGTTATCGAGCGCGGCCGTCACGGCATGCTTGCCCCATAGCCTTGGTCGGTTCGGCGATCCGGGACTCTGGTGGGACTTCTTTCGGCGCGACATTGTCCGCCCAATGGAATTGGAATCCGAGGCGCGCAACCGTTCCTGTCAGACTAAAGCCTGTTGGCACGCAATTGCCGGCGCTGGCCACGCCAGGTGCCGATCGCGAGTATAAGCACGATTGGGTAGCCCCAGAACATCAGCGCGGCCCCATAGGCACGGGAAAAAAGGTGGACGTCTATGGCTTTGAGCAAGTGGCCGAGAATCGTCGTCAGTTGAAGGCCGGCGATCCACAGCGGCCAGAATCTCTCGGATCGAAGCGCGACCCACAAAAAGCCCACGAATACGACGATGTCGACAATCATCACCGACGATTCCAGGCTGCTGAAGCGCTTGTTGACCGGGGATAATGCCAAGGTCGTAGCGATGACTCCGACGACCAGGATTACGCCGATCTGACGCTCGTCACGGCTTCCGCGCAGGAATGCGTAGACCGCGACGATCGCAAGCAGGACTTGGAAGAAATTCGGCGCCATGTTTCATCCGCGAACGCAGCACGTCCCAGGGCGGCCCGTCAATCGACGCACGTCATGCGACGATTTGCAGGTCGCCAACCGCGGTCTTTGGCGGGCAGTCGTTATCGCCGATCGCAATTGTCCGAAGGCCCGGAACTCTCTGCTTAGCGTCTGCAAGGGCGGCATGGCATTCCACCAGAGCGCCTCGGCAATCGACGAGATTTCCCACCGCCACAGCCAGTCGTTCGAGCGTGGGATGAATGGTTGCAAAGCCAACCCCCGCAACCGAGTTTGCATGCATTACGCGTGCCTGTAGGCCGGCGAGCTCGGCGAGTGTGGCATCGATCGCATCCTCGACTGTGCGAACCTGCGTTGCGACTTCGTAAGCGGCGTCTTGAATGATTTGTTTGCGCATGACTGCTCCTTCCCGGCGGGTCGACGCCGAGTGGTTGTCCGCCTGATCAGAAGGTCGGCCTGAATTAGCTTTCGAGAAGCCTCGCGAGACTCTCGAGCCCGGCGAGATACATGCCCGCCGAGAACGCTGCTCCGATCGCGATGGCCGCGATCCAAAACAGCTTCTGGCCAACACTCATCTCATTTCGCGGGTTGCTCCTTGTTGCGAACGGCAATTGCAGGGAAGGCCAGAATGATGCTGGCCTCTGCTCGGTAAGGAAACCCGCGCTCCCAGCCTCCCCTGCGCGGCCAGCGTGCCGAATCCGATTGCTGACCGAGGCTTCTGGGTGGCCTTCAACTTGATCCGCCTCAATGTGCGGCGGTTGATGTATCAAACGCTGATATTCGCCGCGATCGCGGGCGACGATCCGGGCTGCCTGCGCACGACGCTCAACGCCGAGGATATGGATCGACTGGCGGATCCTCTGATCGACCGTGTGCGGCGATATTCCGAGCTTGGCAGCAATTTCTTTTGAATTGAGGTGCTGATCAACCAGCCGGAGGCAGTCGAGCTGGCCGCTCGTCAGGCGTTCTACTCTCTCCTTCATCGGGTCGCCCGTCATGTGGGACGGTCGCCAGTCGTCATCCGGCGAGCCATTGGATTCCTGCAAAGCTGTTCCCACCCCGCGCAGCGCACGCCACTCCCGAGCAACGAGTCCGCGAGGCTTTTAGGTGATGTTGGAAGACTCCGCCAGATTTCCGATCCCGGCGCTATCGCTGAGTGTCAGCCACAAGAGCAATGAGAGAAGTCTTGGCGAAGAGGCACGAAAGCAACATTGGGAAAATGTATAGCGGTAGCAATCGACCATAAGCGGTCGATGTCCCATTGGGTTGCCCAGGCGGGCGGGAGGACGTTTGATCGCAATGCGAGTGCTGATTGCGGAGGACGACGGCCAGACCGCCGAATTCATCCGGCGGGGGCTAAGTGAGCTGGGCCATAATGCCCTCGTCACCGACAATGGTCTCGACGCGCTTCACTTGCTGTCGACCGAGCAGCTCGACGTCGCGATCCTCGACCGGATGCTTCCTGGCCTGGACGGTTTGTTGGTGCTCCAGCGAGCGCGGGCGGTTGGGGTAGAGATCCCGGTCCTTATGCTGACGGCGCTTGGACAGATCGCGGATAGGGTCCTGGGGCTCGAAGCGGGCGCCGACGATTATCTGGTCAAGCCTTTTGCGTTTTCGGAGCTTGCTGCGCGCGTAAACGCGTTGACCCGAAGGAGGCCGCTGGACACGCAATCGACGCAGCTGCAGCATGCCGGCTTGGTCGTCGATCTCCTGAAGCGCCACGTGACCCGGGACGGCCAACACATTGCGCTTCAGCCGCGCGAATTCCGGCTTCTCGAGGAACTGATGCGCGGTGAGGGCAAGGTGGTCACCCGCACGATGCTTCTGGAACGGGTGTGGAATTATCATTTCGACCCCCAGACCAACATCGTCGATACGCACATCAGCCGATTGCGGTCGAAGTTGAACGAAGGTGGGAAACCCAGTCTGATCGAGACCGTTCGAGGCGCTGGCTACCGGATGGCCGATGCTTAAGTGGTACAGGAGCGCTGCGTACCGCATCGCGTTCCTGAATTTCGGAGCCTATGCAGCCGGACTGGCATTGCTCGGTCTTGCGATGATGGCGATCATGCACAGCGCATTCAGCCGTCAGCTTGACGGCATGGTCACCGACGAATTTGCAGAGTTGCAAAATCTCTACTCGACCGGAGGAGATAAGGCGCTAGCCGATGGCATCGGTCTTCGCGAGAAATCCACCTCGACATCGCGAATGCTCTATGCCGTGATCTCGCCCGATGGTCGCCGAATCCTCGGCTCGCTCCGGGTAGGACGGCCCGCGCTCGGCGTTCACCCGATCAGCTTCGATGATCCAAACGAGGGTCCGGACGTAGCCCGGGCAATCACGATCGATCTCTCTCCAAGCCAGCGGCTGGTGGTCGCGGTCGACAGCGACTGGCTGGAGAATATCGAGCACATCGTCATCGTGGTTTTCTTCGCTGCATTCCTGGCTGCCTTGGCCATCGGCACGGGCGGCGCGGTGATTCTCGGCTCCTACCTGCAGCGCCGACTTCATTCGATCAGCGAGTTGGCTGAGGCGATTATCCGCGGCGACATCCGCCGCCGCATGCCGATCGGTCCGAGAAACGACGAGTTCGACCAGCTTGCCGGAACACTCAACCGGATGCTCGACCGAATTGAGGGTTTGCTCACCAATCTGCGCCAGGTCTCGAGTGACATTGCGCATGACTTGCGGACGCCCCTGTCCCGCCTCCGCAATCACCTCGAGGGGGCTCACCCACCGGGCCCGGCTCGGAGACCCTGATCCCGGACGCCATTCGGCAATTGGACGAAGCCCTCTCGCTCTTCGCTGCGATCCTTCGTGTGGCAGAGGTCGAAAGCGGCGACGCTCGTCGTTTTTTCGTGCCGGTCGATATGACAGCCCTCCTTACGGAGCTCGCGGAAAGCTATGCCGCGGCTTTCGAGGACGATGGACGAGCACTGTTATGGTCTGCTGAGCCGGGGCTGAAAGTATTGGGGGATCGCGAACTGCTGGCCCAGGCGATCGTCAATCTTCTCGAGAATGCACAGCGACACACCCCCACCGGCACCGTCGTTCGCCTGACCGCGACGTCGTGTGGAGACTCAGCGTCGGTTCAAGTCGCTGACAATGGTCCAGGAGTGCCGAATAGCGAACTGGGCAAGATCACGAAGCGCTTCGCGCGGCTGGAAAGCAGCCGAAACACGCCCGGCCATGGCCTCGGGCTGAGTCTCGTCGGCGCCGTCGCGCGGCTCCATGGCGGTTACTTGGTGTTGAGCAATTGTGACCCCGGACTGAGCGCGCGGATCACGGTTCCGTTTGACGGCGAACGCAGAGTGGAAGCGCGCTCGTCAAAGCTGCGATCGGCCTGAGGCGCGGGTTCGAGCGCCAAACACATCCACGATCCAAAGACCGCCGACCGTCCACAATGCTCCAAAGGCCCAGCCGCCGATGACGTCGCTTGGCCAGTGAACGCCAAGGATGATCCGACTGATGCCGATCGCGAAGGCAATTGCGAGCGCGGCGGCCACTGATAGTCGCCGCGGGCGAATGTTCTTGGTCAGGATCAGCGCCAGACACAGATATGTTGCCATCGAATTGGCACTGTGCCCGCTCGGGAACGCAAAGGTGTGAACGGTGACTTGGTGAAAGGCGCGGTTTGGCCGGGGAAGCGCGAAGGTGATCTTCTGAATGAAAACAAGAAACCTGCAGATCGAGGGAATGACGATCAATAACGCCGCGGCACGCACTCGGCGCTTAAGGACCAGGCTGACCGCGATAACGACGACCGCGGCGTAGAGAAAAACGGCCGTTCCCAAATAGGTGGCCGTCTTGGCGATCCGCACGCCATCGGCTCCGCCGCGACCGTAAATGTGCGCGAACACGCTTCGGTCGAGGGCGCCGGCGTGGCCGACGAACACGATCAGCCAGGTAAGCGCGAGAATGACGAGAATTGCTGACTTGATCGCGGGTCGGATGGAGATGGGTTGGTGGTCGCGCCGAGCGAGACCTTCGTCACTCGCTTCAGTTGCGCCAGGGAGCAACGCTGACACTCCGGTTCACCTCTTGGATTTGCGCATCCGGCAAGACGGAATTGTATTCAGCTAACAGGCCGTTTTCTCATTAAACTTTGTTGTGTTTGATGTCAGCCGGGCGCTCGCCCGATGATGAGCGGCCGGCTGTAGCCGGGAGGAGCGACAATTTTTCGTTCCGTAAATCCAGCCTGCTCGAGCATCTCGATCGCGAAACCGACAGACGCCTTGCGGTACACTTCCTCCTGTCCGCCACGGTCGATCAGGCGATCGGTGTTGCACTGAAGGACGAGCACGTTGGTGAGCGTTCGGATGTACCGAGCAAGATCGCGAATTTGCTGCTCGGGGAGATAATAAAGTGAGCAGAGCGCGGTGACGACGTCGAAGCGCGGCAGCCCGAAGCTCGCAAGGTCGCCCTGCGACCCCTGGATGCACCGGAAATCGTAGGCACGATTGTCGAGCCACTCGTATGCAGCTTTCAGGAATTTTGCCTGCTCGATGGCTTGCGGCTCGATCTCCACTCCGACCGCGGATGCGGCCCCGGCGCGGAGCATCTGCAAGGGATTGAACCCGTTGTTGCTACCGAGGTCGAGGACGGTTCCACCTTGAGGGATCGGGAGGTGTTCCTTCATGATGAAGTTCCATCGGCCGCTGCCGAGATCGGTGTTCCAGATCTTGCCCCAGCGGATGTCGTCGCGGAGGACCACGGGGGCATAAACTTCGCTGAACCCGCGGGCCTTGTCGCGCGCGATCGAGGCATTGGGTGATAGCAGGTCGCGAAGCCGATCTGCGGTGAGGAGGCGCGTCCCGAACATGGCATTGAACGCCCGCCGGTCGGCGTCGCGAAGGAAGATCGACATGTCCCTCGACAAGCCTGCGATCGGTATTGAGTGCTGGAGATTGACGACAACGGGTTTGCCGCCAGCGGTGAAGACGACGTCGTTCGCGTCGATCGCGCCGAGCACGTAGCCTGCGCGGTGGATGTCCAGCAGAGCATCCTCAAGGCGCGCTCGCATCTCTTCGTCCAACTCGTCGTCGGCCTCTTCGACATATTCGCAAGTAATGGAGTTTGAGTCCCAGTCGACGGTGATCGGTCGCGGGACCGCGCATCTCGCGGCCGCAAGATCAAGCATAGCCTCGAGCGTCTGGATGAACTGCCCAAGGCCCCGATCCAAATAGATCCGGACGCCCTCGCGTCGGCCGCCGCTGATCTCGCTCGAAACCCGTTCCTTGAGCCGGTTCAGGCGAAGTGGCAGAGCGCGCCCGAGCGAGCGCTGCCGATGAAGGCTAGCAGCTACATTTCGTGCAGGATCGGTCAGCGCGTAAACGGCGGGCCCCAGCGTGCGCACATATGCGGTGTGGACGATTCCACGAGGCCCCAGCCGGCGCAACTGGGCTACGCGCTTGAAGACCTTGGCCGAAAGCTGACGATCAAATTGCAACACGGTCACTCTCCGAACTGCTCAATTCCCGTGAACAGGCATCTGATTGGTCCGGGCGCAAGCCAAGTCACTTTAACTATTCCCAATCATGTCCCGATTTGGTGCACGTTTCTGAGGTGCTGTACTGTGAAATCGTGCGAAGAATTTTGATTTGCGGAAGGTGCGCTCGACCTCCAGGTCTTGGCGACCGACTATGTGTTGCGCCAAGTTTTCTCCGCGAAATTTGCGGAGAATGGCCATGACAATCTCCGCACGTAAAGCAGAGGATCTGTTGATCCCACCCGCCGAGGAGCGTGGCCGGGCTCACGAGAATATGGCGTCTGGGGTAGCAGTTCACGTAAACTAGACGAACATCTTCAAACTGGTGCCCAGGGGCGAACCACTTGTATCCCGAGATTTCATGCACTTAGCTGAAGGTAGGGAAGTGCGAAGTTCCCGAATTTTCCCATAGTTTACCAATAGCAGTTCCCCACCGAAATCCCAGATCTAGGCGCTCTAAGTGCTCGCCCCCTAATGGCAGGAACCGACCCCCAACCCAAGGCGGCCATTAGCCGCATCGTCGCTAGAGTAGAATGAAACTAGCGTTGGTAAGGTTCAGCTCGCCGATAATCGGCCCGGGTTGGTTGACCAACTCGCGACAGCGGGCGCAGAGCCGCCGCGGGCCATCTGTTTCCACGGACGTGTACGAGCCCGCCATGACCCAAATCAGCAGACAGTAGCGCCAGCTAATCGCGCTCCGTGTCGTTTGTCACACTCCACGAACATCACACACGAGGAGGCGGACGATGAAGGCAATAGTAGTGACGGACCAAGCTGCGGGAACGGCCGGGATGAAACTGGTGGAGCGACCCGAGCCTCAGGCAGCGATAAACGACGTCCTCGTTCAGGTTCATGCATCGGGATTCGTCAACACCGAGCTGGGTTGGCCTTCGACTTGGACCGATCGCATCGACCGTGACCGAACACCGACGATCCCCGGGCACGAGCTGGCCGGAGTGGTCACTGCACTCGGCTATGGCTCGACGGGACTGTCGGTCGGACAGAGGGTATTCGGCTTCACGGACTGGTATCGCGACGGCGCCCTGGCCGAGTTCGCGGCGGTCGAGGCGCGCAACCTCGCGCCGCTGCCGGGAGACGTCGACTTCGCCGTGGGCGCGAGCCTGCCGATCTCGGGCCCAACTGCGTGGCAGGGACTATTCGAGCACGGTCGTCTTCGGGCAGGGCAGAGCGTTATCGTGCATGGAGCGGCCGGCGCAGTCGGGTCGGTTGTGACACAACTCGCGCGTGAGTTCGGCGCCTACGTAATCGGCACCGGCCGCGCTGCCGACCGCCAGAAGGCGCTCGACTTCGGTGCGCAGGAGTTCGTCGATCTCGAGAACGACGTGCTCGAAGACGTCGGTCGTGTCGACCTGGTGTTCGATCTCATCGGCGGCGACATCGGGAAGCGGTCCGCGCGCCTGGTTCGAGCCGGAGGAATATTGGTGTCCATCGTCGGACCGTCCGAGGCTCGGCCCGCCGACGGCCTGGCGGTCGACTTCGTTGTCGAGTCCGATCGCGCCCAACTGAGTGAGATCGTCCAGCGGGTGCGGGACGGACGACTGCGGACGAACATCGGCACCGTCTCGACGCTCGACGACGCCATCGCCGCATTCAATTCGACCGAGCGACGGCCTGGGAAGACGATCATTCGCGTTCACCCGGAGGACTTGGATATGCAAACAGAACTTAGAGCGCAACCGAGGGAAGCCGTCAGAGAAAGCGATCCGGTCGTCTAGCGTCCGCTTTCCTCCCACTCCGGTCATAACCGACCCATGTCGGACTTTAGCCTGTGATCTGAAACCGACCATTGCGGATGATGTGGATGGCTCCCGCTCCCGGCATCTAGGTGCCAAAGTGTGGAAGCTATCAAGCGACCACGAGCCAAGGGAGCCATCCGCCATGGAGATTACCACAATCGGCCTGGATTTGGCCAAGAGCGTTTTTCAGGTTCACGATGTCGATGCGTCGGGAGCGGTCGTCCGCAAGACACTGCGCCGACCGCAGGTGCTGGCGTTCTTTGCGAAGCTCCCGCCGTGCCTGGTCGGGGTGGAGGCGTGCGGCACGTCGCATCACTGGGGCCGCGAACTGATGAAGCTCGGTCACGACGGGCGCCTGATGCCGCCTGCGTATGTGAAGCCCTATGTGAAGCGCGGCAAGACCGACGCCAACGATGCCGAGGCGATCTGCGAAGCGGTGACGCGGCCAACGATGCGGTTTGTGGCGGTGAAGTCCCCCGAGCAGCAGTCAGCGCTGGCGCTGCACCGGCGGAAGCCGACTGCAGCACGAAGATCAGGAGTAAACCTGCCAGACCTCCGTCACGAAGGGCAGCACCAGGGCCGTCGCGAAGCGCACGAGGTCCATGCTGACCAAAAAGGCTCGCCGAGGCAGTCGGTCAGCGAAGCCGCCGACAACCGGCGCGACGCCGATATAGGCGACCATTTTGATCGCCAGTGCGATTCCGAGAACCGCGCCCGCGTCGGCACCCGCGAGATCGTAGGCCAGGAGACCCAGTGCGACCGTCGCGAGGCCGGTACCGAGCAGCGCGATGATCTGCGCTGCAAGCAGGTGCCGGTAGGTGCGGTTGGCGAGGACGCTCAGCACGGGCCCTCTATGAGCTCAATCGTAATCGCGCGTCCCTCACTCTTGCCGCCAGTCACACGCCTTGAAATCGGTCATCGGTTAGCGGCTGACGCCGGTGAATGTGATTGATCTCACTCCACCGGGAGAATTTCGCGCCGGCAGACATTTGACGCGCGGCACATTCTTCCTTTGTTGCCGACCCGTCAGAACCATGTGCGCAGGCCGACGGTGAATTGAAGTCCGCCGGGGCGTTCTCCGTCCGCGCGCAGGAACCGCGCCGAACGGCCGATGGCGCGCTCATAAATCAGCCCGACATAAGGTGCGAAATTCGGTACGAACTGATAGCGGAGGCGGGCGCCGAGCTCGACGTTCGACAACCCCGATCCGACCCGTTCCTGGGGAATGTCCTGCAAGGCAAAATCGAGCTCGGCTCGCGGCTGCAGTATCAGCTTCTGCGTGATCCGCACGTCATGCTCGGCCTCGGCGCGCGCGGTGACGTCGCCCTTGTCCGACACGAATGCAGCGGCATTCACTTCCCACCAATAGGGCGCCAGGCCTTCGACACCGAGGACGAGGCGCCCACGTGTCCGGGGCTCCGCGTCGAAACGAATGCCGGTCTGCAAATTGAACCAGGGGTCGAGTGCGTGGCTCCAAAGCGCCTGAAACTCCATCTGGTCGGCGCTGCGGCCATAATCACCCTCGATCTCGCTCTTGAGCCAGAGCTTGTCGATATCGCCGCCGTACCATCCTTCGGCGTTGACGTAGTAACCATCGCGGCCTTTCCGAACGCGCGTCTCCAGCTGGTCCACGAGCAGCTTGGACGCGGTCATGCCGCCATGCTCCTTGGTCAGCAGGGAGGTGCGAGACGGCTGCATCGCCGCCGTTCCATAAACCGTGTCCGCGGCATTCTCAGGGCCTTTCAGTGCTTCCGCCGGCGGAGGGGCTAGGGGCGGCTCCGGAGCGTCCATCCCGGCCATATCGTGGCCCGCGTGCTCGCCCGATGGCATGTCCATCCCGGGTATGTCCTGCATCGATTGACCGGGGGGCATTTGCATCCCTGGCATGTTCTGCATGGTCTCGCTCTGCGGCATCTCCATCCCTGGCATCGACGACATTGCGCCATGATCAGGGGCGCTCGGATTCTTCGGCGCGGTCTTCTTGGCCGGAGCTTTCGCACTGGCCGAGCCCTTCCTTGAAGGTCGTTTCTTTTTGGCAGGCGCCTTCTTTTGAGACGGCATCTTCATTCCGGGCATGTGCATACCCGGCATGTTCATGTTCATCTGAGCGAACGAGGGGGAGGCGGTGAGCGCAGTTGCCGCAATGACGAGGAAAAGGCGCTTCATGCCGGTTCCCCTTCCAGCGGGCGGACTTTTACGACCCGCATCATGCCGGCATGCATGTGATAAAGGAGGTGGCAGTGAAACGCCCAATCGCCGGGCGCATCAGCGGTCATGTCCAGATCGACATAACTTCCAGGGAGCACACGGATCGTGTGCTTCAAGGGCTGGTTCGCGCCCTGTCCGTTGACCACTTGCCAGAAGTGGCCGTGAATATGCATCGGGTGCGTCATCATCGTGTCGTTGATGAGGCGCATCCGGACGCGCTCGTTGCGGGCGAGACGGTACGGCTCAGGCGCTTCGCTGAGCTTCTTCCCGTCCATCGACCACATGAAGCGTTCCATGTTGCCAGTCAGATGGATGTCTAGCCGCCGCGTCGGTTGACGCTGGTCCTTGTACGGCTTCAGTGCGACCAGGCCCTTATAGGTGAGGACCCGATGGCCGACGTTCTCGAGACCGATGCCGGGGTGGCCGGTTCGATCCGTCGGCATCGGCGCGATCATGTCCACGCCCGCGCCCACGGGGAAATTCACCTTCGACTTATCGCGCATGTTCATGGCTCCATGGTCCATTACCATGGGCGCCGGGCTTGCCGCGGGCATGCCAGCGTGAGGCGCCTGCGCTCCCGTCGCCGACTTTTCCATGCCGGACATTCCGGCCATGCTCGACTGGGCCATCCCCGCCATGCCGGAATGGTCCATTCCAGCCATTCCCTGCATCGACTGATCGGCGTGGCTCATGTCCATGCCCAGGTCGGCCATGTGCAGCACAGGCCGCTCACGGAGCGGCGGAACGGCGGCGCGCATGCCGGCGCGCGGCGCCAGCGTTGCCACGCCCATGCCTGAGCGATCGATACTCTCCGTGACGATCGAATAGGCACGATCGCCGGGCGTGACGATCACGTCATAGGTTTCGGCATTGCCGATCTGGAACTCGTCGGTTTCGACCGGCCGCACGTTGATCCCGTCGGCCGCGACCACTGTCATCGGCAGCTCGGGAATCCGAAAATTGAAGATGGTCTGCATGGCGGAGTTGATGATTCTGAGGCGCACGCGCTCACCCGGGCGGAAAATGCCCGTCCAATTCTCCAGAGGCGAATGACCGTTGACGAGGTAGGTGTAGGCGGCTGCGGTGACGTCCCCGACATCTGTGGGGTCCATTCGCATCCGGGCGAACATGTCGCGCTCTTCGGGGGTAAGCGGATTTCGGCCGCTGAGCCGGTCCGTCAAAGTGAACTTCTGGCGATTGAAGAAGCCGCTCTCCTGCTTCAGCCGCGAGAAAATCTCGTGGGGATGAAGGAAGCTCCAGTCCGAGAGCACGAGGATGTGCTCGCGGTCATATTGCACCGGGTCCGGCTCGGCTGGATCGAAGATTAGCGGCCCGTAATGCCCGATCTGCTCCTGGAGCCCGGAGTGGCTGTGATACCAATAGGTGCCCGACTGCAGAATCGGAAATTCATAGACGAACGTCGAGCGCGCCTTGATGCCGGGAAAGCTGACGCCCGGCACGCCGTCCATTGCGAACGGTAAGAGCACGCCGTGCCAGTGGATGGAGGTGTCCTCGTCCAGCTCGTTGCGCACGGCGATGCGAACATTCTGGCCTTCCTTGAGGCGCAGCAACGGCCCTGGGATCGTGCCGTTCATGGTCACCGCATGAGCTCGCCGGCCGTCGACCTGGAAGGCTGAATGGGCGATCGTAATCGCGAGGTCGTTGCCCGTGAGCGTGTTGAAACCCTTTGCAGCACTGCCGTGGCTGAAAGTGCTCGCCCAGGCGGGACAAAGACCGGGCATCCCTGCCGCGGCAGCGCCTCCCGCAAGGAAGCTGCGCCGATTGATTGAAAGCATGTTGAGGTCTGCCTGCTGAAGCGGCCATAAGGTCAGCGCGCGAGCGCGCCGGCGGGAGAAGGCGCCGCCCGAACAGGCGGAGCCTTCCCTTTGTCAGTGGCTGCTGTGGCCCTGATGTTTGGAAGTCGGGCCAGCCTTGGGCGTGGCGCAGCTTCCCATCATCTTCGAGTGGTCCATTGCGGCCATCCTGGAATGATCCATGCCGGGCATGTTCATCCCCGACATATCCATTCCGGCCATTTGCGAATGGTCCGTCTTCATAGGGTCCATCCCGGCCATCTTCATATGGTCGGCGCAGGTCTGCGTCTGCGCCGACTTGTCGGCCGGAGTCTGCGTCGACTGGGCAGAAGCCGCAGCCGGAAGGGCGATCGCCAAAGCAACCGCGCCAAGGGTCTTCAACATTTCAATTCTCCTGAGATTTCGAGTTGATCGAAGAAATCTCAGGAATGACGGGGTGGCGGCGTAGCGATTTCGGCGAGGAGGCCGTGATAGGCCTTCGGAGGGACGAATGGGACTAGCTGCTGGCGCAGTCCGGTGGCTTCGGCAGGCGCTGACGGCGCGACCGCGATCGCCGTGCACATGGCGATGCAGCAGTTCTTGCCGCCCATCTTGTCACGATCGGCTGACTTCGAAGGCGGCGCCTGACAGTGGCCGCCTTCCGTCATCTGCATGTCGTGGTGCGGCGCGGCGGCCATAGCCGCGCCCGTAACCGCGGGCGCGAACAGCACCGACAAAGCGGCAAGAATCGCGAAGAGCTTCGGGATACTCACGATGATCGCATATGAGCGCATCCGTCGTCGGCTTCAACTGCGAACGCGCTTGCCGAGCTCTTCTTGTGCACCTTCGCCACGTCCGAGGTTGCGCCATGGCGGAGGAGCGAGTGACTGTCTCAACAAAGCGAGGAAGGCTGTCGTGCGGGCGCTTCGCCCGTGCCGTGAACCAAGGAGCGCAACAACATCCGCGGGCGCGATTTTCCACTCCGGGAGCACCTCGCGCAGCCGGCCCGCGCCAAGATCGTGCGCTACGTCCCATTCGGAGCGGATGACGATGCCCTGCCCGGCGAGCGCCCATTCGTGGATCACAGCCCCGTCGTTGCTCGACAGGACAGGGTCAATGCGCACGATCTCCTGCCGCGGGCCGTCGAAACGCCAGAGCGTCACGTCCTCGTCGTTCTCGCGAATTGCGAGACACCGATGCTCCGCGAGATCTCGAGGTGAACGGATGCCCGGCACATTATCGAGATAGTCCGGACTGGCGCAAAGAATCCGGCGATTTGGAGCAAGCGTCGTGACGATGTTGTCCATGCGGGTCGGCGCGCCGATGTGGATGACGACGTCAAAGCTGTCGATGAGCCGAGCGGCCGGATGATCGGATAATTCGAGTGCGACGGTCACCTTCGGGTGCCCGCGCGCGAAGGCATCGATCACGGGTGCGACATGAAGACGGCCAAAACCGTGCGGGGCAGCGACCGTCAGATGGCCGCTGACCACGCCGCGGCGGTCAGCCAAGGCCTCGGTCAGCGTATCAAGCGCATCGGTCACAACCCTGCCGTGCGAGGCGATAAGGGAGCCTTCCTCGGTAAGATTGAGGCGCCGCCCGGAGCGGTCGACCAAACGAACTCCCACCCGTTCCTCCAGCGTTCGAAGTCTCTGCGTTACCGCTGGCGGCGTTACGTTCAGGGTCCGAGCGGCTTCAGCCAGCGATTTTGCGCCGGCGAGCACCGAAAAGAAGGCGATATCGTCCGAGGAAAGCATTAAGGCGGACCTGAAGTCGAACTTTAGTAAACGTTAATTGCAGACTTCATGCGAGAGGCGCAAGGTGCAATCGGGCAATTGCCCTTGCTGAGGGTAACACAAGATGGCCGAGATGAGCTTGGGCGCGACTGGATCGCTTGCACCGACCGTGGCCGCCGCGAAGACCCGGCCGATCGCCAGGGTTCGCCTCCAGAACATCGACGCGCTTCGCGGCTTCGTCATGGTGCTGATGCTGCTGGACCACCTGCGAGAAACGTGGTTCGTCTACGTGCCGGTCACAGATCCAGTCGACGCGCGGACGATAATACCGGCCGTTGCATTTGCGCGCTTCGCGGTCAGTCTCTGCGCACCCATCTTCGTCGCGCTTACCGGTGTCGGCGTATTCCTGTTCAACAGCAATCACACCGTCGAGGAGACGACGTCTTACCTGATCAAGCGCGGTCTGCTGCTGATGGCGATCGAGGTCTGCTATCTCTCGCCGCTTTATTGGGGAATTGTCCCGCAGCCCACCTTCTGGCTGCAGGTCATCTGGTGCATCGGGGTGTGCATGATCGTGCTGGCCGGGCTGATGCGGCTGCCCCGGCGGGTGTTGATCGCGCTCGGTCTGGCGATCCTTTGTTTCCACAACCTTCTCGATCCGATCCGTCTGGTTGCGGGCAATCCGCTGTTCCCGTTGTGGTCGATGATCCATCAGCGCGACACCTTTGCATTGCCGTTCGGCTTGCTCGCGAAGACGACCTATCCTGTGCTGCCCTGGATCGGCGTGATCTCGCTCGGCTACGGTATCGGACCCTGGTTCCTCCCGGACATAGCGCCTGGGGAGCGCCGGCGCCTCCTCCTCACGCTTGGGTTCGGCATGCTTGGGGCGTTCTTCCTGCTGCGGTTTCTGAACGTCTACGGGGACAAGCCGTGGTTTGTGGTCGAGGGCGATCCCCTTCGCACGCTCATCAGCTTCATCTCGATGACCAAATATCCGGCCTCGCTGCTCTTCCTGCTACCGACGCTGGGGCTCGGCGCGCTCCTGCTCGTCCTGTTCGAGCAGATCGATAACTCATGGCTCACAGGCGCCCTCTCCGTATTCGGCGGCGCGCCGTTCTTCTTCTACATCTTCCACCTCACCGTGCTGCGCATCCTTTATCACGGCGCCCTCGCGATCTGGGGACCGAACCACGGCGCGGTCTTCGGGGTAAGCAATTATGGATGGGTGTTCGTCTGGTACGTCGCACTGATCGTACCGCTGTACATCCCGACGGCTTGGTTCTCGCGCTTGAAGAGGCGCCGGCGGGATATCGCCTGGCTCAGGTACTTCTGATGCAAGCGGCCCTTTGATCAGAACAGGAAGAAGAACTGAGGCGTGACTGCTATTCATTTCCACAATTGGCCAGAGGGTCTCGGCCCAGCCGATCCGGTTGTCCTGCGTGCGGACCATCTGCCGCGGGCGCTGGAGCTTTCCGGCGCCCTGAAGTGGCCGTACCCGACTCGAAGACTGGAAGTTCGCGCTCAGTTTGGGGCGGGGCTTCGCGGTCGAGATCGACGGGCGGCTCGCTGGCACGGCGCTTTGGTGGCCCTATGGCGATCGTCACGCTTCGGCGGGCATGATTATCGTGTCCGGGCAATACCAGCGAATGGGCATCGGCCGCGCGTTGATGGATGCGCTGCTCGCCGACGCTGCCGGCCGCACCGTCATTCTCAATTCCACCGATGAGGGTCTGGACCTCTACAAGCGCCTCGGTTTCGTGGCGCGCGGGCATGTGAACCAGCATCAGGCTATCCTCGCCCGACCACCTGGGGGCGAAGCCGCCGATATGGTCCGCGCCTTCATCCCCGCCGATCGTGCTGCGATTTACGATCTCGACCACGCCGCCAGCGGAATGGACCGTCGCAAGCTGATCGATGCGCTGTTCGCGATTGGCGACGTGAAGATCATCGATCGAGGTGGCCGCGTCTCCGGCTATGGATTTGTCCGCACCTGGGGACGCGGAGTTGTCATCGGTCCCGTTGTGGCCGCCGACGTTGTCGATGCACGCGCGCTCATCGCCGCCTTTGCGGCCTCGCATACTGGCCAATTCGTCCGCATCGACGTGCCTGAGGCCACGGGGCTGTCACCGTGGCTGGACTCGATCGGCCTGCCGCACGTCAACCAGGTCGTAGCCATGACGTTGGGAACTCCCCCTGCGCTCGGCGCCGATGCCTCGCTCTTCGCACTTTCCAACCAATCGCTTGGCTGACGGCATGTCGGCCACCCTTCAGGGACAATCATGATGCTTGAAACGTCGATCCAAAAATCAACCGAGGACGAGATCGCCACGCTCGACACAATCGAGACACCCGCCCTCATCCTTGATCTGACGAAGGTCGATCGAAACATCGCCAGGTTGACACGGCGTCTCGCCGATCTCGGCGTCGGCTTCCGGCCGCACGTGAAGACCGCCAAGTCGACCGACGTTGCGCGCCGCCTGTTTCGCGAAGGAAAGGGACCGATCACCGTCTCAACGCTGGCGGAGGCGGAATATTTCGCCGACGACGGGTTTGCGGACATCGCTTATGCCGTGGGCCTTGCACCCGAGAAGATCGCGCGGACACGCGCGCTGGTGGCGCGAGGAGTGGACCTCTCTGTTCTCATAGACTCGACCGAACAGGCGCTGGCGCTCGCCGGGGCGGCTCAGGACGGCGGCGAAATGCCAGCCGTGCTGATCGAGATTGACTGCGACGGCCATCGCGGCGGACTGCTTCCGGATGACCCGGCATTAATTGAAATCGCCGAGATCGTGCGCGGGGGCACCGTCGAGCTGCGGGGCGTGCTCACCCATGCCGGCGAGTCTTACTCCTGTCGTGGCGGGACCGGGGTGGCCGAGGCGGCCGAAGCTGAGCGCGCGGCGGCAGTGGCCGCGGCCGAGCTGCTGCGCCGTAATGGCCATGCCGCACCCGTTGTGAGCGTCGGTTCAACGCCTACCGCGCACTTCGCCCGTAACCTCGACGGCGTGACCGAGGTGCGTGCTGGCGTCTTCATGTTTTTCGATCTGGTGATGCACGGCATCGGCGTGTGCGCCATCGAGGACATCGCGCTTTCCGTGCTTGCCACTGTTATCGGTCACCGGCCCGAGAAGGGCTGGGTCCTGATCGATGCCGGCTGGATGGCACTGTCCCGGGATCGCGGAACTCAGCGGCACCCCGTCGATCAAGGCTACGGCCTCGTGTGTGATATCGATGGGACCCCCTGGCCGGACCTCATCGTCGATGATGCGAGCCAGGAGCATGGGATCATCAAGGTTCGGCAGGGCAGCACGGCAACGCTGCCGGACATCCCTATCGGCTCGCACGTCCAAATCCTGCCCAACCATGCCTGCGCCACGGGCGCGCAGCATGAGGTCTATCAGGTCGTCGAGAGCGGTAGCCGTGCGATCACGGCGACATGGCCGCGGATGCGGGGGTGGTGATCGCGATGGAGAAGACAGTCGAGACTTTGGCGCCCGAGAATCTCGCAGCGCCGGGCGGCCATTACAGCCATGCCGCCCGCTTCGGCGACCTCGTCTTCACCGCCGGGCAGCTCGGAATCAGGGCCGACGGGTCGCACACTAGCGAGCTCGGCTTTGAGGAGCAGGTGCGGCAAGCGTTGGCCAATATGCTCGCGGCGGTACGAGCCGCGGGGGCGGAGCCGTCGGACATCCTCAAAGTGACGGCCTACATCGTTGGCATAGACAATTGGCCGCGCTTCAACGCCGTTTATGCCGAGGTGATGGGCGCGGTGCGTCCAGCGCGGACAGTCGTGCCGGTACCCGAGCTGCACTATGGCTATCTCGTCGAAATTGATGCGGTGGCCGTTCGTGGCTCCGCGGTCGCGCACAACTCAGGACAAGGATGATCCGCTCGCTCGCGATGGCGATCGCGCGTCCGACGGCATCAAGGTTTCGACACCCACACAGTCGCGGCTCTCATTGAGGCGCAGTACCAGGTCCGCGCGCTCTGGCATTTCGGCGAGAATGTGCCGGGTCAATCGCTCGAAATGGCTGACAAACCGCGCGACTGCGCAATCGTCCATCACGCCGCTTCCGTCGGGGCTGGCGGCGCACAGCTCGCGTTCCTGCTCGATGCGCCAGCGCAACACCGTATCCCAGCACGGAGCAGCCAGAAGGGCCAGCATGTCGATGCAGTTAAACAACTGCTGATAGGCGCCGCCTAGAGCCTCGTTCACGAACCGGCGCCAGCGCCCCTCGCGGTCCTCCTCGGCTTCAAGCCGGTTGATCGGATCAGCGAGATCTTCCGCCTGTTGAGGCCGAGCGCCAACGCACCAGCCCTCGAAGATCACCAGTTCGCATCCCGCCTCGACGACGCGCCAGCTCTCACAAGGGGCGCGATCATCGTGCGCCTTATCGAAACGTGGCAGTGCGAGGGATTGGCCGCGCGTAAGTGCGCTCAAGACTTCGACGCCGAGGATCGGATCGTGCGTGCCGGGGACACCCCGCGTAGCAAGCAGCGGATGAATTCGCTTGGCCAGATCCAATCGAGCGCCGCGCCCTAGATAGAGATCGTCTAAGGAGAAGGTCACCGCTCGCTCGAACCGCGCGGCGAGAGTGGCCGAGACGGTCGATTTGCCGCTGCCCTGCGCACCGCAGAGGCCGACCACCATCGGCTTCGGTGAATGCCGTTCGGCAAGACGCTTGCTGATTGCGTCGACGAGGATGTCTTCAGGCGACATGGTGGCTCGCGCGGCTCGATCTTCAGATGGCGGCGATGTCCAGCTTCGAGCCGTCGACCAGACGCGACAGCCGGAATGGTGTGGGATCGACGCAGGGCGTGTCGTTTACGACAAGCTCTGCGGCCAGATAGCCGAGCCCGGGCCCAAACCGAAGCCGTGACCCGAGCAGCCGGCCGCGAGGACCAGCCCTTCCACCCCGTCAACCTGCGACACCACAGGCACTGCGTCGGGCGTGCAATCGACGAAGCCGCCCCAGGCGCTATCGATTTGTATGTCGCCGAGTTGGGGGAAGGTTTTCCGGACACTTTCCACCACTTGGCTCGCCAACCACTTCAAAGGCGGAGGATCCAACACGCAATTCTGTTCGAAGATCCGATCGTCGTTGGTCAGCAGCGCCCGCATTGAATCGGGTCCCGAAACGAATGATCGGCCGACGCCGAGCCTGACGTTCTTCAGGCGACGCAAGAACTGCGGCATGAATTCCCGGCTATACCGGATAGCCTGGGGCGTAATTTCGAGGTTCGCCTTGCCGCTGATCGCAAGTGTATAGCTGCCATCGAGTCGGCGCGTGATTGTGCAGTAGGGTGTAGAGATCGCCTCGCCTATATTGATTGTCGGGGTGGAGCGCAGCGCGGTCTGCCGGATGCTCGCTTGCGGGAAACTGATCCCGAGCGGCCGAAGGAACCGCGAGGACCAGGCGCCGGCGGCACACAGCACCGTGCTGGTTCTGATGTAGCCCTTCTCCGTGTCCACGCCAGCAATCTTGCCGTTGGCCAGGTCGAGCGCCCGCGCGGCGCATCCCTGGTGGATCGTGGCGCCCAGAGCTCTGGCCCCCTCGGCGATCGCCGGCGCGGCGAGCGCAGGTTCGGCCTTGCCGTCCCGTTCCGAATAGGTCCCGCCGACCCATTTGCCGCGCGCTTCGGGGACGCGTTCGGCCACCTCTGCCCTGCTCAACACGCGGGTGTCGACGTCGTACTCCCTGGCGAATTCGCGCCAGCTTTCCCAGCCGGCGAGCACAGCGTCGTCGTGGGTCGCATAGACGAGACCGCAGCGTCGAAATCCAAGGTCGCGATTGATATCGCGCGTGAGTTCGTCCCACAGTCGCATGGAGATCACCGAAAGCGGCAGTTCGCGCCGGTCGCGGTTCTGCTGGCGGCACCAACCCCAGTTCCGGCTCGATTGTTCACAGGCGACGTGGCCCTTCTCGAGGAGCGCTACAGAGAGGCCACGCTTCGCCAGGTAATAGGCGGCCGTAGAGCCGAGAATGCCGCCGCCGACGATGACGACGTCGGCATCGGCCGGGAGACGCTCATCGCTGTGAATGCGTTCGACGTGGGGCGACATGTTCCAACGAACCTCGGCTGCCAAAAATGCGGAAGCAAAATTCCGATCAGCCCTTTATCGCACCGTGCACTCGATAGAATGCGCCGAAATCATCTAGGACTACGCAAGATGTTCGGTTTTTGACCGCTCGTTTGATCCGCGCTGCTCAAGCCCGAACAAGTCCCGGTTCGGCGGAGGGCGGCGCAACGTGCTCGCGAGTCCGTCGGGTCGCGCTTTTAGCCCTCGTTCGCATTCGACCGATCGCGTTGAAAAATCTCGTTTGCGTTCACCCCATCTGACTGCCGCGCGAGCATATTTCCCGCCGGTAAGGCGCCGGAGCCCCGTGATTGGCGCGTGCTCGCGGCTAACTGAAGCCGCCCATACCGCCTCGCCGCGGCGGGTCGCGCCCGTCGTATTCACATGTGCCGGACCTGGTCCGGACGTTCGCGCTCAATTCGGCGCCGGCTCCAACAGCATCACCTCACAGCTATGACCCAGCGCAATCGGACAGCGCTCAACTCCGTGCGGGACAACGATGAACTCCCCTTCCTCGAGGACTTCGTCGCGATCGCGGAACTTCATCAGCAGGCGTCCCCTGTGGACGAGAAAGAGTTCATCGCGTTGCTTATGGAAATGCCACCCGAACGCCCCTTCGAATTTTGCAAGTTTGACTTGCACCCCATTTACCTGTCCCGCAATCTGCGGAGTCGACCTCTCCGTAAAGCGCTGGAACGAGCTCGCGAGATTCTCTTTATGGATCGGCGAAAGATGATTGTTGAGGGCTGCAACGTCGCGAATGATGGTGGCCAGTTGAGCCGAAACGTCCGTGTCCGAGGCCGGATATTTTCCGTCTAGCGCGGCCGTTCCAATCGTGAAGCCAGCGGCCCCCGCCTCCTTGACGGCGGCAATCTGGTCCGGCGTGTCAATCGAGCCGGCGACGTAAACAGGCTTGGACACTGCAGAACAAACCGCTCGGATCAAGACTGGGACATCCTCCCGCGAACGGTAGGCGAGCAGATCGAGGCCGTGCACTCCGTCACGGGCAGCCAGTGCTTTCGCGCTTTCGACGATCTCCTCGATGCTCCCTTCAAGAACGCTCGGATGCCCCGAAATCCGGCCGGGGAAGGGGCAATATTCGATGCCCGTACCGGCGATGAGCCGAAGGACGTCATCGACATGGGTTCCGCCAAGCAGCACATCGACGCCGATTTCGGCTGCAGCTGCAGCCGATCTGATCTCACTCTCGCGGTCGAGTGAGACGACTTCGAGGTACGATTTCGCACCGGCATCCCTGATGTCCTTGCTGAGCGCCTTCAACTGATCCAGCGGCAGGCCGATATCCTTGAACCCGATGTGCCGGATACCAAGTTTGAGTGCGGTTTGGAGGTGCTGCGACGCGTCTTCAACGGTGTGGTCGTTGCGCGTCAGCATGAAGATGAAACGAAGCCCCATCAGAACGTCCTTTCCACGTCAATTGCTGTTGCTCGTGCGCCGACGAGCCGCCGGGCATAAGCGAGCGCCGTCTCCAGACTGGCGGGATCGGCCATTCCCCGGCCTGCGATATCGAATGCTGTTCCGTGGTCTGGACTCGTCCGGACGAACGGCAAGCCCAATGTGATGTTCACGCCCTTCGTCAGACCAAGATACTTCACAGGGATGAGGCCCTGATCGTGGTACTGAGCCACGACGACATCGAAGAGCCCTGTCCGCGCCTGCATGTATACTGTGTCGCCCGGCCAAGGGCCGCTCGCGTCGATGCCTTCGGCACGGGCCGCCTCAATCGCTGGTTTGATTATCCGGATCTCTTCATCGCCGAAGAGGCCCCCTTCACCGGCATGGGGATTGAGACCTGCGACCGCAACTCTTGGTGACGGAAAGCCAAGGGCCCTCCCTCCCTCATGCGCCAGACGTATAGCAGACATTTGCGCTTCGAAATCGGCTTCGCTGATCGCGTTCCGCAACGACGTATGGATCGTGACGAGAACCGTCCGGATTTCGTCATTCGCAAGCATCATCGCGACACGGCGTCCTCCGCCATGTTCAGCGAGGATCTCGGTGTGCCCGGGGTAGGGGACACCCGCGCGCGCCATTGCCTCTTTGTTGATCGGGGCTGTGACGATACCAGCGACCTTGCCTTGCTTCGCCGCCTCGATGGCGGCCACAACCGCATCAAAGGCCGCCCTGCCGGAAACAGCACTGATCTCGCCAATTGGCGGCGGCGCGATGATTTGTGTGGTCTCGACGACCTCGATGTCCCGGGGCTGGAATCTGGCCTCTTCGACAGACGCCAAGGATCGCACCGCGACATCAAGTCCCAGGCGACGGACAACGTCGGCCATCACGATCACGCTTCCGAAGACGACGGCGCGTTCAATTCCGTTGGCGAGCGCTTTTGCAATTATCTCAGGGCCAATGCCTGAAGCGTCGCCCATGGTGACGGCGAGCGGCGCGGATTCTGGCGCGCACTTCGTGATCGCTTCTGCTGCGCTGAACCGCGTGGCGCCCAAGATCCTGGTGCCAAGGATGGTTTCCGTTCCCATAGATCAATTATGCCGAGGACTACGCAGACCTAAAAGCGATAGTTTCTGTCGTAGTTCGGTGATATCTAGTCACCAATGAGAAGATCCGAAATTCCATCGCTGGACGATTTGCGTGCTTTCGAGGCGGCGGCGCGCCTTGGTTCCGTCCGCTCGGCTGCCGATAGCCTGGCGCTGACACATGGCGCTGTCAGCCGGCGCATCACGAAATTGTCTCAAGACCTTGGCTTCACCCTCTTCGAGAAGAGCGGCCGCGGCCTGCGCTTGACGCAAGCCGGCGAGACCCTCAACCTGACTCTCGGCAGGTTCTTCGCCGAACTGGCCGAAACGGTCGAAAAGCTTCGTCGCACGAACACGCCGCAGGACGCCGTCGTTCTATCTTGTGAGCCGTCCGTCGCAATGCGCTGGCTCATACCTAGACTTGCACAGTTCCAGGCCGCCTTTCCTCATTTCGCATTGCACTTGTCGGTCGGGGGCGGTCCGATAGATTTCCGGCGCGACCGGATCGATCTCGCGATACGGAGACTGGACTTCGCAATACCCGACACCTGGCATGTCGAACGCCTTTTTGCCGAGGAGGTGGGCCCGGTCATGAGCCCGGAACTCGTTTCCGCGTTCGACGATGCTGATTATATCGCTTTGGGTTCGAAGACGCGCCCGCATGCCTGGTCTGACTGGCTTTCAACCCATCCGGCACGTCATCGGCCGCGCGAAATCAGATACTATGATCATCACTTCCTGATGCTCGAGGCGACGCTGGCCGGCCTTGGTGTTGCGCTGAGCCCACGAGTGCTCGCGGCTGACGATCTCAGCCGATCTCGTTTGGTGGCACCCGCAGGTTTCGATCCTGATGGAAGCAGCTACGGGCTCGTGTGGCCGGCAGGGGGAGAACTGCAAGGTAAGTCGGGGCCTTTTGTACAATGGCTGAAGACTGAGTTCTCTGCGTCTTTTTCCTGAAGATCGCCACATCTGCGGACGGGTCTCCGTCTTCTTCGGTAAGCCTATCGTCGCCGATCCTGGTCTACCCGTCGGCGGACTTAAGGCGCGGACACCGATCCGTCGCGCGCTGCGCCGCGGCAGCGACTGCCGCAACGCAACCGAAAATCGGCAGATCAGTGTCTGGGCAGGGCGCACGATGCTGTTCAATCGCCCGGCGCCACCGCCTAGGCTTCGCATATCCATCACGCGGATCGATCAAGGGAGTGAAAATAGATGAGCACGGTTGCACAGGAAGCCCTGTCACGCGAACAGGTGGGCGGGTTTGTCGACGTGCTCGGCTCGAGGGCGCAATGGCCGGCGGCCGACGATGGCGAGGCGGGTTCCTACCTGATCGGGCGCCGACGGCTGCCGCTGCCGGACGGTCCGGTGACAATCGAGTCCGTAATTCTGTCCAGCGGGCGCAGCGGCGAAGCTGTGCTGCCGGGAGACGAATTCGTCCTGGTCCTCAGCGGCGCCGTCCGTTTTCGCCAGAAGGGGCGGGAGCTTCGGATCGGCGCAGGAGAAGCCGCCGTTCTTGTCCGCGGTCAGCCGCTCGAGTGGGCAGCCGACGAGGCAGCGGAACTGATTGTCATGCGCTGCACTGCAGGCGGGAGCGCAGACGAGCCTGTCGTCATCGACACTTCGGCGCCGCTTTCCCCGTCCAACCCTCCTCTCGCGGAGCTGTTGGTGGGTCCGACGCCCACGTGCCGCGGCCACAGCGATTATCGGTCCGCGACCGGTGAATTCGCGTGCGGGACCTGGGACTCAACCCCTTATCATCGTCGCACGATGGAATTCCGGCACTTTGAGCTGATGCGCCTCCTGGAAGGCGAGGTCACATTCGTCGATCAGCATGGCCGATCCGGCACGTTCGGCCCGGCCAATGTGATCCTCTTTGTCCAGGGTGGGGCTGCTTCATGGGAGAGCCGCTCGCACGTCAAGAAGACCTACGCCACCTACCGCCCTGCCCAGTAGCTCTTGAGCCCAATAGCTAGCGGCATGTCCGCGAAATGTCGTTTCCCAAACGCACAACGAACGTCTGGTCCCGAAGTGGAATTCGACGCATAATTCTCTGCTGCGGGCTCTAATACCGGCGCCGTGAACATCATGCGCTACATTAGCACTCGCGGACACGCACCCATTCTGGGTTTTGAAGAGGCGACTCTGACCGGGCTCGCGTCGGATGGCGGCCTGTATGTGCCGGAGACGTGGCCTGCGCTGGCTGCAGCCGAGATCGAAGCGCTTTCAGGCCTTTCGTTCGCTGAGACCGCGGTCCGGATACTTGAGCCGTTTGTCGCCGGTTCAATGACCCACGCGGATCTGACCAGCCTGTGTGAAATGGCCTGGAGCCAATTCACCCATCCCGCCGTGACTCCGGTCTTGCAGCTCGATCAGCGTCAATATCTGCTCGAACTGTTCCATGGGCCGACTCTGGCGTTCAAGGATGTCGCCCTCCAATTTCTTGGGCTCCTGTTCGAGCGCTTCCTCGCCAAGGGGGACCAGCACCTTACGATCGTTGGTGCAACCTCCGGCGACACCGGGTCCGCCGCCATCCAAGCCATGGCAAACCGCGCTCACGTGGACATTTTCATGCTCCATCCGAAGGGTCGCATATCGGATGTGCAGCGCCGGCAGATGACGACCGTGCTCGCGCCCAATGTCCACAATATCGCAATCGAGGGCGATTTCGATGCGGCGCAGGCGCTGGTCAAAGCGATGTTCAATGACACCGCTTTTTCCGAGCGTTTCCAGCTCGCGGCGGTCAATTCGATCAACTGGGCGCGCCTTGCCGTCCAGATCGTCTACTATTTCTATGCTGCGGTGCGCCTCGGCGCGCCTTACCGCGAGGTGGCCTTTTCCGTCCCCACCGGGAATTTCGGCGACGTCTACGCCGGCTACATTGCAAAGAAGATGGGCCTGCCGATCGGCCGGCTGATCGTCGCGACCAACGTCAACGATATTCTCCATCGGGCTTTGGCCGAGGGTGACTATTCGGCTTGCGCTGTAACGCCGACGGCAAGCCCTTCGATGGACATCCAGGTGAGCTCCAATTTCGAACGCCTGTTGTTCGATCTCCACCGTAGGGATCCCGCGGCATTGCGCCGAGGCATGCAGAGTTTCGAAGCTGATCGCCGCATGGTTTTGCCCAACGAGGTGCGTGAGCTCGCTGCCGCCGACTTCACTAGCGCGCGCATCGATCATCCCAACATGACGGATGCGATGCGCTGGGCCTACGGCTGCGGCCTGGTCATCGATCCGCACACCGCTGTCGGCCTCGCTGCGGCACGCAGTTCCGACCTGCCCGAAAATATCCCGATCATCACCCTTGCCACCGCGCATCCAGCAAAGTTCCGGGACGCTGTGGCAGCTGCGCTGGGCATCGAACCAGAGCTTCCAGCTTCAATTGCAGGATTGATGGACATGGAAGAACGCAGCGTCACCCTGTCCGCGACCGTCGATGCCGTCACCCGATATATTGGCGCTCACGCCAGGCCTCGCCCGGCAGCCTGAAAGAACCGGAGCATGGACCTCACGCGCGGGCGGGCCGAACGGCTGATTCAGGTGCCTCGCATCAGGCAAAATGCTGTAGGTGCGGTGAAATTAGTCGAGGCAGCGCGAACTCGCGTGCTCGGGGAAGAGGGCGCACAGCAAGCTTCGATCAACTGATGGCGACGACGAAGCAGGGCCGGCCGGATATCAGCGAGCGCTACTAGGCAGTCTCGTGCGGCGGCCTCGCTCTAGACCGAGTCCGCAAACATGAAACTTGACGCAATCGACATAAAAATTCTGTCGGAGCTGCAGAAGAATGGCCGGCTGACGAATATCGATCTTGCCGACCGGGTTCATCTGTCGGCCAGTCCGTGCCTGATGCGGTTGAAGAAACTGCAGAATGCCGGTTTCATCAGGGGTTTTGCGGCCGATATCGACCTGACTCGGTTTGCTGACGTGCTGACCGTCTTTACCGAAGTGACGCTGGCTAGGCACAGGCCGCAGGACCTGGAGCGCTTTGTCGCGGCCCTCGATAGTATCGACAATGTAGTGGAATGCCACCTTGTCTCCAGCGGCTACGACTATCTCGTGAAATTCAATACCTGGAGCATAGCGGAATACCAAGAGATAATTGAACATCTGTTGGATGAAGACGTGGGGCTGAAGAAGTACTTCAGCTACGTAGTATTCAAGACACCTATCGTGTCACGACAGCTCCCCGTGTCAGCAGTGTTCAGAAATGCCTTCTAATGGCAGGGGCCAGTGAACCAGATGACAGGCAGGATATAGCAATGCCTAACGAAACATTTCTTCTAAATTCTTTCACAGTGACGGCTCGCGACATAGCTGACGCCGATACCAAATGGTTGCTTGCACTGTCGGTTGGCGTGAGCTGGTCCCACCGCGCAGAAGACTGGGAGTTCATGCGTGAGGTCGGGCGCGGACGGGTTGCAATGGATGAGAGTGGGCGAGTGCATGGGGTCGTCATGTGGTTCCCGTTCGGAAAGCAGTGCGCGACGATCGGCATGCTGATCACTACACCTCGACTGCAGGCGCACGGCGGAGCGCAGTGGCTCATGCGGCATGTCTTGGAGGAAACGAAGGGGCGCGTTCTTGGCCTCCACGCCACCCGCCAGTCGCATCGATTGTTCCTATCCCTTGGCTTTATGGACGAAGGAACGATCTACCAGCATGAAGGCTATGTCGGGACGCTCCCGAAGATGCCGCCGACCGGCGATGCGGAGGTCCGAGAGCTCCGCAATTCAGACCTGCCCGCTATCAGGGAATTGGACCGGGCGGCCACCGGATGGGACCGTCCCGCGCTGATCGACGCCCTGGTGGCACGCTCACGCGGAATGGTGCTCAGTCGGCTCGGCAAAGTGGAGGCTTTCGCCCTCATGCGGCCGTTCGGTCGCGGCAAGGTGATCGGGCCGATCATCGCAGGAAGCGAGGAGGACGCACTCAGGGTCCTTCACCCATTGATCGTCGAACAAAAGGGCCGCTTTGTACGTGTTGACCTCTGGGACGAGACCAGCCGCCTCGCCCGTTTTGCCGAGCAATGTGGTCTTTCGGTTGCCGAGAAGAGCACTCGCATGTCGCTCGGCAAGCCATGGCCCTTCTCAGCGGGGACGGTGCCCTCCCTGTTTGCACCCGCTTCGCAAGCGACCGGATGATGCTGCGAGGAGCGACGCGGCAGCGGCCGTTACAAGTCGTTGACCGACGTTTAGTCGCGGTCTCAGACCGGCCGCAGCGTTCACTCTCTCATTCGCGGCCGTGACGACGAAAGCAGGCGAAGCGCCCTAGCTGACACCCTCCAGCGCTGGACCTCCGTCGTTCACCCGGAGACATTGCCGTCCGCGACTTGGCGCTGCACACTCGCCGGCTGCGACCCGGAGTTTCCGGTCAGGCGCCGAGCAGCTCCTCTGGCTGCGCCCCGGCGTAGAAATCCAGGCGGCGTACAACGCGAGCGGATCCTTCCTTGTCACCAGCGCATCCGCCGGTGTGTTGATCCAATCATAGCTGCGCGTGAGCGCAAAGCGCAGCGCAGCGCCGCGGCACAGCGTGGGAAAGACTTCTCGCTCCTCGCCGCTCAGGCCAAAAGTCTCCTCATAACCGCCGACCAGCGCTGCTGCCCGATCAGCATGATAGGTCCTGCCGGCGGAACCGAAGCACCACGCACTGTGGGCGACTGCCAGGTCATAGGCGCGGATGTCCGTACAGCTGAAATAGAAGTCGATCAGCCCGGCAACCTCGCTCCCTTCTATCAATACATTGTCGGGAAAGACGTCGCCGTGGATGACGGCGGTTGGGAGCATCGTCGGCCAGTGCGCATCGAGATAGCCAAGTTCGTCGGCTACGCGCCTGCGAAGGCCTGGTGCAATCTGGTCGAAATGCTCCCGGCACTTGCGCGCGAGATCATGCCAGCCCGAAAGGTCCAGCGCGTTCTTGCGGCTGCCCGTGAAATCGGTTGCGGCCGCGTGCAGTTGGCCAAGCGCGCGTCCCGCCAGGCGGCTCTGAGCCGCCGTCGGCTCCGTGACCGGAATTCCGGTCAAGAACTCGATCAGGCATGCCGGGCGGCCGGCCAATCGCTGAAGCTTCCGTCCCTTCTCGTCCGCGATGAAGCGCGGCACGCGGCAGCCGCGCGCCGAGAGATGCTCGAGCAAATCGATGAAGAAGGGCAGGTCGGCCTCCTTCACCCGCTTCTCATAAAGCGTCAGCACGAACCGGTCGGCAGTGGTTTCGACGAGGTAATTACTATTCTCAATCCCCTCGGCAATGCCCTTTGCGGAGAGCAGCTCGCCGACCTCGTAGCGGGTGAGAAACTTGGCGATCTCTTCAACGGGCACATGGGTATAGACGGCCAACTCAGTTGTCCCCCCTGCTATGCCGCAATTCATGGCGCACGGTCTGCATCCCAGGCAGCTTAGGCCAATGGGCCGTCAAAAGAGGCCGTTCATGCCGCGTTTCGCAGCATTCCATTCGGCAAAGCCCAGGCGAGGTTCTGCCGAGATGGCGCGGAACCTGCTTCCTTGGACAGGGGTCCAGCTTAAAGCAGCTGAGGCTGCAATCAGTCGCGCGATTGCAGCGGGTTTTGCCCCATGCGTCTAGATCGCGCCAACCTGCACTTTCGAACCGTCAAGGAGGCGCGAAAGCCGGAAAGGCGTGGCATCGACCGAAGGCCTGTCGTTCGCGACGAGGTCTGCGGCGAGCGCCCCAATGCCAGGTCCGAGGCCGAAGCCATGGCCCGAACAGCCAGCAGCCAGGTAGACGCCGCCGATGCCGTCGACACCCGAAACGACGGGGACGGCGTCGGGCGTGAAGTCCACATAAGCGCCCCACGCCTGGTCCATCTCAACGGACTCCAAGGCCGCGAAACGGCTTCTCACGCGCTTGAGGATTTCGCGGACGTAGCGCGAACTGGGCGGTGGATCGAGCACGCGCATGCGCTCGAACGGAGAGGCATTGCCGGAGCGCCGCGTGGACAGTCCCTCCGGCCCGTCGAAGAAGGATTTGCCGATGCGGATTTGGACCGCTTTGAGGCGTTTCATGAACATCGGCAGGAATGGCCGCCAATAGCGCATTGCCTGCGGCGTCAGCTCCAGGGTGGCCGCGCCGCTGATCGCCAGCGTGTAGGTGCCATCGATGCGCCGTGTCAGCGCGCAATCCGGCGTGTACATCGCCTCGCCGATGTTCGGCGCCGGGCGGGTCCGCATTGCAGTCTGGCGAACGCTCGCCTGAGGAAACTCGACCCCGTGGCGATAGCAGAAAGCGGAAGTCCATGCGCCGCCGGCGCACAGGACGGCGCCAGCGCGGATAAATCCCTGCTCGGTTTCAACGCCGGTCACCGCTCCGTTGGTGATGTCGAGACTGCGGGCAGCGCATCCCTGGTGGATTGTGGCGCCGCGCGCACGCGCCCCCTCGGCGATGACCGGGGCCGCAAGCGACGGCTCGGCCTTGCCGTCGTTCACCGAATGAACGCCGCCGATCCAGTGCCGCCCGGCGGCCGGAATTGCAGCCGTCGCCTCGGCCGCGCTCAGCATGCGCGTTTCGACATCGAACTGCCGCGCAGTTTGGCGCCAATTCTCCCATTCCTGCAGCTGCCCCGGATCATCGGTCGCGTAAAGGAGGCCCGAGCGGCGAAAGCCGAGATCCTGCCCGATTTCCGCGGTCAGCTCGTCCCACAGGCGCAGCGCTACGCCCGACAGGGGAAGCTCGCGGGCATCGCGGTTCTGCTGGCGGCACCAGCCCCAGTTGCGGCTCGACTGTTCGCAGCCGACGTGGCCCTTTTCGAGGAGGGCAACTGAAAGGCCGCGCCGCGCCAGGAAATAGGCCGAGGCCGCGCCGATGATCCCGCCGCCGATGACGACCACGTCGGCGGATGCGGGCAGGCGCTCGCTGCTGGGAATGCGTTTGACTGGTGGTGACATCGAGCCCCTTACTTGGATGACGCCTGATTGAAGCCCAGCACCGCCTTGGTCTCGAGAAATTCCTCAAGACCCTCGATGCCATATTCGCGCCCGTTGCCGGACCTTTTGTATCCACCGAACGGCGCGTTCGGGTCCCACGGCGGGTAATTGATGTGGACCTGCCCGGACCGGATCTGCGCAGCCACCTGCCGTGCTTGCGCAAGGTCGCTCCCCTGCACGTGCGCGCCAAGTCCATAGATAGTGTCGTTGGCGATGCCGATCGCCTCCTCGACGCTGCCGTAGGGCATGAGGCACAGGACGGGCCCGAAAATTTCCTCCTGGGCGATCGCCATGCTCCTGTCGACGTCCGAAAAGATGGTCGGCCGGGCGTAGAAGCCGCGGTTCAGGCCTGGCGCTCGCCCGGGCCCGCCGCAGACGAGCCGCGCGCCTTCCACGATGCCGATGTCGATCATGCTCTTGCACGCGGTCGAACTGCGCCCGGTTCGCAACCGGGCCGTGCGTCGTGCGCTCGTCGCGCGGATCACCGACCACGAACTGCGAAGCAGCGGAACGAGCGAGAGCCTCGACTGCGGCGAGCTTCTCGCGCGGCACGATCATTCGGGTGGGCGCGCTGCAGGACTGGCCGACGTTGCGGAACGCCGATGCAACGCCGGGGGCAACCGCGCGCTCCAGGTCGGCATCCGGCAGGATCACGTTGGGCGACTTTCCGCCAAGTTCCTGCGTGACCCGCTTGACGCTCGGCGCTGCCGCCTGGGCCACGAGCACACCGGCCCTTGTGGAACCCGTGATCGAGATCATGTCCACGTCGGGATGCTCGGCCAGCGCAGCCCCGACCTCGGGTCCTGTCCCGTTCACGAGGTTGAACACGCCCGCCGGAATGCCCGCCTCTTCCATGACTTCCGCGAACAGGAAGGCGCTGAGCGGCGACAGCTCGCTCGGTTTCAGCACAACGGTGCAGCCGGCGGCGAGCGCCGGACCGACCTTGGCGGTGATCTGGTAGAGCGGCCAGTTCCAGGGCGTGATCAGCGCGCACACGCCAATCGGCTCGCGCAGGATCGCGGTGGTGCCGCGCTGCGTCACGAAGGGATAGCTTCGTGCACTGTCACGGGCGACGCGGATATGTTCGGCAGCAAACGGGACATGGGCAGCGCGCGCGAAGCTGATTGCAGCGCCCATCTCGAGCGAGAGGGCCTGCGCGAAAATCTCCGCGCGATCCAGAATCAGGGCGCGAATTCGGTCGAGCAGGTCCGCCCGCTCCGCCGGTGCAGTCGCGGCCCAGTTCTTAAACGCGCCCTTTGCCGCGGCGATAGCGCGGTCCACGTCGGCTGCGTCGCCGAGCGCGATCTCGGCAATGCGTTCCTCGGTCGAGGGATCGACAACGGCGGTCCTGCCTGGAGCTCGCGGCGGCGTCCACTCGCCGCCGATGAACAGCTGGTCCAGACGGCCGCGAGTGGCGAGATGCTCGACCGGCGACACTGCCGGGACGTCCGCTTCAGCCACGACCCCGATCTCGTTCATTGCATGCTCCAGGTTCGATTTCGATGATATTGGCCGTGAGCCCGGGCTCAAGGGCTTCGATCGCGTCCGGCAGGTTTCCATGACGTTGGGCATGGGTCGCGACCGCGGCGGCGCGCGCGTAGCCGATGAGCGGCACGAGCTCGGTTGCGAGTGCGGTGCTGCTCTCCAGGTGGGCCCGGCATCGTTCAACATGTGCCTCGATTCCGAGGATGCAATTCTCGCGAAGCATGTCCATGCCGCGGGTCAGCAGCGTGGCCGCCTCGTGCAGCGACCAGCAGATTACAGGCTCGAAGGCGTTCAGTTGAAGCTGCCCCGCCTCGGCCGCGAACGTCACGGTGAGATCAAGTCCTATGACCCTGAAGGCGATCGCGTTGACCGCTTCAGGGATCACCGGATTGACTTTGCCCGGCATGATCGAGGAGCCCGGCTGCCGCTTCGGCAAAGCGATCTCGCCGAAGCCGCCGACGGGCCGCTCGACAGCAGACGAAGGTCATTCGAGATCTTCGAAAGCTTCGTCGCCAGGCGCTTCAGAATCCCGCTGTAGAGGACGAACGCACCCATGTCCCACGTCGCCTCAAGCAGGTTCGGGGCAGTCGTCACATCGAGACCCGTTATCTCCCGTAGAGCTTCGCATACGTGCGCGCGGTAAAGCGGGTGCGCGGCGATACCCGTGCCAATCGCGGTGCCACCGAGATTGATTTCTAGGAACAGCCGCGAGCTTTCCTGCACGCGCGCTGCATCCTCACGGAGCGTCGCCGCAAAGGCGCCGAACTCGGCGCCGAGCGTCATCGGGACGGCATCCTGCAGCTGAGTTCGTCCAAGCTTGCGAACGGCAGCGAATTGCCGCGCCTTTTCTTCGAAGGTCGACGCGAGCCGCTCTGTTGCTGTGATCAGCGGTCCTGCGAGCGCAATCATCGTCAGCCTGACCGCCGTTGCATAAGCGTCGTTCGTCGACTGGTTGCGGTTTACATGGTCGTTCGGATGGACCGGAATCGAGCTTCCGGGCTGGCTCGCCAGAACCTGCATCGCCCGGTTGGCGATGACCTCGTTCGCGTTCATGTTGGTCGAGGTGCCGGCTCCGCCCTGACAGACATCCACGCAGAAATGCTCGTGGTGGCGCCCGGCGATGATCTCGTCGCACGCGCGAATGATCGCGCCGGCCCGGGTCGAGTTCAAGTTCGCCAGTCGCCGCATTCGTAACGGCCGCAGCCTTCTTCACCTCGGCAAGAGCGACCACAAGCTCCGGCATTGAGGAAACCGCCGCTCCTGTCAGCTGGAAATTGCGGCAGGCACGCTCCGTCTGGGCGCCATGGAGGCAATGATCCGGAACGAGAATTTCCCCAAGAGGATCCAGCTCGGTCCTGTGGCCGGCCTCGCGAATGTTTACGATCATTGCCGCGCTTTCTGAGAAGCAGTGCAGGCGTCGCGCAGGCGATGCCTGCACTGCTGAGTATATTTTTCCTGCGCGGATGGGCTGTCGTTGTGCCGGATCGCTTCGGCACTTTCTGCCGCTGCCGGCCGACAGGCTTTGTTGCGCTGCCGTCCGCTCAAGTCCGCGGCAAGTTCAGATCACTAGCGGAGCGCAGCAACAGAATCTCGCGAATAGAGGCTTTGCAGTTGAGAAGATGGCCCCATGCAATGGGTCGCGGAAGCGGTGACGGTCACACGCAAAGTGCCGCACCCGCAATGGTGTTCGGCATGAATCGTTTAGCTGAACCTCGAATTTGGCATGTTCATCCGGCCGCCGCGCGTAATCTGCAATGTCGATGGAGGGTAGCTTGATGAAATCCGCGCTTTCAAAAGTCGCCGTCGCCACCGGCGCCGCCACCTTGCTGACAATTGGCTCGGCCGCCGGGGGCCATGCCGTTTGGTTCGCTGAGCGAGCAAAAACTCGCCTCGCGTTGATCTTCGGTGACGGATCTGAAGAGTGGGATTCAGTCAGTCGGCAGAAGCTCATCACGAACGTTCGCGGCTATGACAGCGATTATCGTCCCGTAGCCGCGGCATTGCACGTCGCCGGTCCGCTGGTGCTGTTCGACAGCGACAAACCGGCGACGGTAGAAACGGTTGCGGTCGATTATGGAACGTGGAGCAAAGCCCCAGATGGCGAGTGGCACAGTGCGGGCAAAGACGAGATGCCGAATGCGCAGGCCAGCGAGCACAATTACAAATATGCCGTGCACTTGAGCGGGCCGTTGGCCAAACCCCTTCCGCTATTCCCAGACCAGGTGATCCAGATCGTCCCGATTGGCGCGATCCCGCAGCAGATGGGCAAGCCGCTGACGGTCCGAGTCTTGTTCAAGGGCAAGCCGTTGGCCGGTGCGCTCGTCCAGCCGGATGAGCCGACCGATCCGGATGATGCCGGCCAGAAAACCGGGCCCGACGGAATGACCACGATCCACGTTCGAAATCAGGGCCTCAATGTCGTGGTCGCGACGTTCGATGCGCCGAGCGATCACCCCAGCAAATACGACCAGATGGAATATAAGGCGACCTTGTCGTTTGTGTTGCCGCACGCGCCGGAGTGATGCGAACCGGCGCGACCCCAAGCTCGAACGATTAGTGTTACGCGCCGGAGTCTTCCCTTGGCTGCGGCGCAGCCCGAGTGACGCTCGCGGAATGGGCACGAGGAGAGAGACCGTGACGACGCTTGCAACACCAGTCGCGCGAATTCCTGCCGCGCCCGGGCCGCTCGCGCCCGCTGACGCGGCCAAGGCTCGCACCAGGCTCTTGTCGATCGACGCGCTCCGCGGCCTTGTCATGGTCTTCATGGTGGTCGATCACGTCCGCGAGACGTGGTTGCTGCACTTGACGCTGGGAGATCCGGTCAATGCGCTGGCGGTTGCTCCGCCGCTCTTTTTCACGCGTCTTACCAGCACGATCTGCGCGCCCGTGTTCGTCGCGCTGACCGGACTATCCGCGTGGCTCTACGGGCAGTCGCACAGCAACGAGGAAACTTCAATTTTCCTCCTCAAGCGAGGCCTGTTCTTGATGGTGCTCGAGGTGACTCTGGTCGGCAGTGCCTGGTCAACCGTCGGCTTTTTGCCGCCGACCCTCTGGCTTCAGGTGCTCTGGGCTATCGGCGTCAGCATGATCGCGCTCGCCGGGCTCCTTCACTTGCCGCGGTCGTGGCAATTCGCTTTGGGATTGGTGATCGTGTGCGGGCACAATCTTCTCGACGGGATCGTCCTCCCGCCCAACTCTCACTGGTTCGTTCCGTGGGCGCTGATTCACCAACGCGACGTGATCCAGCTCGGCCATGGCTACGTCGTCAAGACCAGCTATCCAGTTCTGGCGTGGATCGGCGTGATCCTTCTCGGTTACTGGGCCGGACCGTGGTTCGCCAAAGGCTCCGATCCCGAAGCGAGGATCCGCCATCTCCTGATCCTTGGAGCCAGCATGATCGCCGCGTTTGTCGTCCTGCGCTGGCTCAACGTCTACGGCGACAAGCCATGGTTCGTCGTCCCCGGCGACGAGCTGCGCACAGTGATGAGCTTTCTAGCGACCACCAAATATCCGCCGTCGCTGCTGTTCCTGCTGCCGACGCTCGGCTTCGGCGCGCTGATGCTCGCCGTTTTCGAAAAATACGAAGGGAGCAAGATCATCCCGCTGTTGTCGGTCCTCGGCGGCGCCCCATTATTCTTTTATGTGATGCACTTGTACACGCTGAAGGCGCTGTATTGGACGGCTTTCTCGATCTGGGGACCGACGAAGGGCATGGTCTTTGGGGTCGACAGTGTTGCGTGGGTTTGGCTCTGGGCAGTGATCCTGATCGGCGCGCTATATTTTCCGACGCGCTGCTTCGCCGGGCTGAAGCAGCGGCGGCGCGATATCTGGTGGCTCAAATACTTCTAGACGCCTGAAGGCTCCCCCCCGGTGGCGCAGAAGAGGGCCGGCTCCTCGGCAAGTCGGACTCTCACTTGTTCAGTCTTGATCGAAGCATGAATTGAGCCAGCAGAATTCTGCTTCAATTCTGTGACACACGAAAGATCAGTTCGCTCTCAAGGCGATGTTTGATCTTACATGCTTGATTGGGGGCGTAAGTTTGCTGCCGGGCCTGAGAAGAAGATCTCGGACCCGCGAAATCTTCGGACTCAGGGCAAACAGAGGCCATGCACGGCTCAGCTCGAATTGGGGGAAATGGAATGAAGCAGTCGCGGATTTTCCGAAATGCTATGCTGTCAGGCGCTGCCTCTCTGGCGCTCATATCGCCAGCTTACGCGCAGGCCGTTGGCGAAGCGACCAATCAGGGCGCCAGCGGCGAAACTGCGCAAGCAGCCGCGAAGCCGTCCGCCCAGCCCGCAAACCCCGTTGATGCTGCGCAGGCGGCGCAAACCGCGACCACCACAACTCAAACGACGCCGAGCGGCCAGATCGTCGTCACTGGAATTCGGCAGGCATACCGCGGTGACATTCCCCTCAAGGACCTGCCGCAGTCGGTCACGGTCATCTCCGACCAGATGCTGAAGACAGTCGGGATTACGCGGCTGGACGCCGCCCTTGACCTCGCGAGCGGAGTCAACCGTCAGAACAATTTCGGCGGCATCTGGGATGCTTTCGCGATCCGCGGATTCGCCGGCGACGAGAGCCTTCCGAGCGGCGTGCTCGTGAACGGCTTCAACTCCGGCCGGGGATTCGGCGGTCCGCGCGATGCCTCCAACATTGACCATATCGACATATTGAAGGGGCCCAACTCGGCTCTATTCGGACGCGGCGAGCCCGGCGGCACGGTCAACATCACCACCAAAAAGCCCCTGTTCACGACCGAGGGCAGTGTCGGAGTGTCGTACGGAAGCTTCAATACTGAGCGGGTCGAAGGAGACTTCACGACGCCGATCATCGGCAAGCAGGTCGCAATCCGAGTCAACGGAGCCTACAACCACTCCGACACGTTTCGAGACGTGCTGGATAACTCCCGCTTTACGATCACGCCGTCAGTGCTGATCAAGTTTACGCCGCGGACGATTCTCACTTACGAGCTCGAATACATCCATCTGAAGACCCCGTTCGATCGCGGCGTGATTGCGGTTCCTCAGGCGTCCGGCGGCTTGCCCGTCAAGCTCGGCGAAATCCCGCGCTCGCGGTTCTTCGGCGAATATGCCGATGGCCGCAACACGGTCAACTCACTTGGGCACCAGGTGCAGCTGCAGCAGAATCTCGCCAAGCATTGGAATCTCCTGCTCGGTGCCGGCTATCGTACCAGCACATTCGAGGGCTATTCGAGTGACCCGGAGATCACTCCGGGGCGCCAGCTGCTCTATCTTCATCCAGAACTGGGCCTTTTGTCCCGGCAGCGTCGCTACCGTCACTGGCACACGAAAGATCTCACCCTGCGCGGCGAGATCAGCGGTCAGTTCGCCACTGCTGGCCTCAAGCACCATGTCCTGTTCGGTGCCGACTATGACTCCTTCGACAGTCACCAAATCCAGTTGCGGTTCCGTCCTCCTTCGGCGGCGGCGCAGTTTGCCGGTGCGTTCGGGAACACGATCGACATCTACGACCCGGTTTATGGCGTGAACGTGCCTGGCGTCGTCGCGGGCGAACCGCCGCTGGGGAACTTCCGTAATCTGCTCGAGCAGCAGCGGGGCTGGGGCATCTACGCCCAGGACCAGATCGATATCACGGACGCCTTCAAGATCCGGCTCGGAGGCCGTTATGACGTATTCAAGCCATACGACATTTTCGAGCTCGGCGACTTCAACTATGCGGTCGGGTCGAGCCCGCGCGTCACCTTCAAGAGATTCAGCCCCCAAGCTGGCGCCGTATATGAGTTCAGCGACAGCTTCTCTCTCTATGCGAGCTACGGAGAAGGTTTCCGTCCGAACTCAGGAACGGATGTGAACAGCAATCTCTTCAAGCCTGAAACGACGCGTGCGTACGAAGCAGGTGCCAAGTTCGCCTTCCTCGACAAGAAGCTTAACGGAACCATCGCTCTATTCACGATCACCAAGAACAACGTCGTCACCGCGGATCCGAACAACGCCGGTTTCTCGCTGGCGCTCGGCAAGGCGCGTAGCCGCGGCTTGGAGTTCGACCTTAACGGGAAGCTGCCAGGGGACCTGACCCTGTGGCTTTCCTACGCCTATCTCAAAGCCAAATCCCTCGTGACGGCGGGCGACCCCAACGGCTTTGGCTTCCTGATCCGCAAGGGCGATCCGCTGCTCAACATTCCCAAGCAAAGCGGCAACATCCTGCTGACCAAGGACTTCACGGTCGGGAACAACAAGCTAACCATCGGCGGCGGCGTCAATTACGTCAGCAGGCGTTTGGGCGAGACCGGCGTCACCGCGTTCAAGCTGCCGGGCTACACGTTGGTCAAGCTCCTCGCCTCCTATGACTTCGGGGATCACTTCCAGCTCTCCGGCGATGTCGACAACCTGTTCGACAAACATTATTACTCCAGCTCCTATTCACGGCTGTGGGTTACGCCTGGAACTCCGCGCACATTCACCGTGCGGATCGGCTATCGCTACTAAGTTGCCTCCTCCCAGCGGCTGCCAATCCCCCATCCCCCGGCAGCCGCTGGCACTTTGAGGATCAGGTGCAGATGATCGGGAAGCCCGGGCTGTTCCGGCTTCATAAATGGGTCGGCATTACCGCTGCGGCGTTCCTGTTCGTTCAGGCGCTGACCGGCCTCACCCTCGTGTTCGGTCCCGAACTTGCGCAGGTCGTCGATCCACGGGGAATGGTCAGCAAGCCGGGACCGCGGGATGCCGCCCCGGGCGTGCTGATTGCAGCAGCCGAGGCGCGCTACCCCGATTATCGAGTTAGCCGGCTCGTCTACCCGTCGCGAGCGGACGGCACCTTCCTGGTGCATCTAACGAATGAGCAAGGAGCTCTTCGTTACGTATCGCTGGATCGGCACAATGCGAGCGTGCTGCGGGAGGGCAGCGTCTGGCATTTTCCGCTTATCGCGACCCTTAATATCCACGACCAGTGGCTTTCCGGCCGGCCGGGAATGGTGTTGGTCATGTTGGCCGGCTTTGCGCTTGTGACCATGGCGATTAGCGGCCTGGCCTTTTGGTGGCCGCGCCGCTCCGTGCGCAAGAGCCTGGCCGTGCGATGGGATCTGAAACCGCGCCTGCTTCTGCGACAACTGCATCGCACCACCGGCGTGCTGATGTTCCCCCTTCTTCTGTTTCAAGTATTCACGGGGCTGTCGATCAACATCCCGATGGTGCTCGACCAGCCCCCCAGGGACTGGAACCTCCACGAGAGCTTTGCGCGGCCGATCCAGCTGGCGATTGCGGTTGCCCGCCAGCGATACCCAGCGCACGCGATACGCGACGTCCGGGTCGTTGCGCCCACCACCATCAACGTTTTCTTCAAGGCGCCCGAGCGCAACAGCAGGGCCGTGCACCAGGTGACTGTCGACACGCAAAGTGGGCGAGTGAAAACGGTGCTCGAGGCTTCCGCGGATCCCGCTGTCTGGGTGGTCACTTATCCGCTGCATACCGGCGAATTCCTGGGACTTGCAGGGCGGATCATCACGGCGGTCATCGGCCTGGCACTCGCCGCCATGGCCGCAGCCGGCACGGTGATGTGGGTGCAGGCAAGGGGTGCGAAGGCCCGCTCGGCGAGAGAGCGCGCGCGCAAGCGGGCCGGCGGCCAAAGCACCGCATGACCCTCCTTTACAAATCGTCGGTGCAGCGAGGCCGCGTCTGGAAGGAGCTTTTCGCGCGGGAGGCGCCTGACATCGAGTTCCGCTTGTGGCCAGACGTGGGCGACCCTGCGGATGTTCGTTATCTTGCCGCCTGGGAGCCGCCACCGGAGCTCATTTCAACTTTTCCAAACTTGGAGGTCCTCTTTTCCGTCGGCGCCGGAGTCGATCAGTTTGAGCTGAGCCAAGTTCCCGGCGAAGTGCAGATCGTGCGCATGATCGAGCCGCTCCTGACGCAGGGCATGGCCGAATATGTCGCGCTCGCCACCCTCGCTCTCCACCGCAATCTCATCGACTATGTCGACGCGCAGCGCGAACGGCGCTGGGGGCCGATCGAGCTGGTGCCGGCGGCGGAGCGGCGCGTGTCGGTGATGGGCCTCGGAACGATGGGCCGGGCGGCAATCGAGACGCTGCGGCCGTTCGGCTTTCAGCTCGCGGGCTGGAGCCGCTCGAAGCGATCCATCGCCGACGTGGAATGTTTTGCTGGGCGGACTCGCTCGATGCTTTTCTCGGGCGCTCGGACATCCTCGTCTGCCTGTTGCCGCTGACGGTCGAGACCCGCGGCATTCTGCGCCGCAAGACCTTTGAAAAACTCCCGCGCGGCGCCGGACTCATTAACGCTGCGCGCGGCGCGCACTTGGCGGAGCAGGATCTGCTTCGCGCCCTTGCCGCCGGGCAGATTTCGGGCGCGATCTTGGACGTGCTTGCGCAAGAGCCGCCGCCTGCCGATCATCCCTTTTGGAATCACCCGCGCATTCTCATCACGCCGCATATGGCCTCCAACACCAGCGCCGAGTCAGGCGGCCGCGCCTTGCTGGGTAACCTACTGCGTCACGAACGCGGCGAGCCGATGATGGGCGTCGTCCAGCGGGAGCTCGGTTACTGATGGGCCGGCGGCCGAGCCGCCTTGAGGCACGGCAGTCTGTGCCGCGCGTCGGCTCAAAACCGCATGGTTTTATGTGCGGCCGCCCGGCAATCGAAACAAGCTTCGGCATGTGCGGGGCTAAATCGTTAGTGTTGGAGCAAGCTAACCGAAGTCGAGGAAGCCGAGATGGAAATTCCGCGCCCCAAATATATCACTTTCGACTGCTATGGCACGCTCACGCGGATGCGAATGTCGGAAATGGCGCGAGAGTTTTACGCCGATCAGCTGCCGGCAAACTCCATGGACGGTTTCTGCAAAGACTGGTCCGGTTATCGCCTCGACGAGGTGTTGGGCGCGTGGAAACCATATGCCGAAGTGCTTCACAATTCGCTTGAGCGTTGCTGCAATAAGTGGGGCGTCGAATTCGCACCAGAGCAGGGGGCGGCGGTTTATGAGGCGGTACCGACCTGGGGACCGCATAACGATGTCGCCAGCGGGCTCTCCAAGATTGGAGGCAAGATCCCGCTGGTGATCCTGTCAAACGCCATGGACGAGCAGATCCATCACAACGTCGCGATGTTGGGTGCTCCCTTCCATGCAGTGTATACTGCTCAGCAGGCGCAGGCGTACAAGCCGCGTTATCGGGCGTTCGAATATATGTTCGGTCAGCTCGGCTGTGATCCCAAGGACATCATGCACGTGTCCTCGAGCTTTCGTTATGATCAGAACTCGGCGACCGACCTTGGCATTGGCACCCGCGTTTTCGTCGGACGAGGCCACGAACCTTCCAACCCCTTTTACCGCAGCGTCGAAATCCCACACATCGGCTGTCTTCCGGCCCTAGTGGGCTTGTAGGAGGCGCTGGTGCGCGTTGTCCGCGGCATGACCGGTTAATGGCCCAGAAGCGGTCGATTTCCCGGCGTGAGCTAGTCGGAGGCGCTCTGGGAGCGGGGCTTGTCGCAACCGCAGGCGGACTCCTTCTCCGGAAGGGTGAAGGCAACCCGGCCAACCAAGGCCCCATCGTGCGCGGAGCGCAACGGCCGCGCTACGGCGGTCGAATCCGCGTCTCGAGCATTGCGAGCTCCACCGCCGACACGCTCGATCCGGCAAAAGGCGCGCTGTCGACAGACTATGCGCGTCACAACATGTTCTACAACGGCCTGACGCGCTACGACGGCTCTCTCAACGCGCAGCTTGAGCTCGCCGAGGTCCTGGAAAGCAGCGACCGGCAATTATGGCGCGTGAAGCTGCGCAACGGCGTGGCGTTCCATGATGGCAAGCCGCTGTCCTCCGCGGACGTCGTCTATTCGCTGCTGCGTCACAAACTACCGGCGACCGCTTCGACGGTGAAGACCATTGCGGACCAGTTCGCGGAGATACGGGCGCACGGCGCACATGAGGTCCTGATCCGGCTCACTGGCCCCAACGCCGATTTGCCCGCCATCCTGGCGCAGACCCAGTTCCTGATCATTCGCGACGGCACGAAGAATTTCCGCACCGCCAACGGCACCGGTCCGTACCGATGCGCGGATTTCGAACCCGGCGTGAGAACCGTCGGGGTGCGCAACGCTCATTACTGGAAGCATGGGCGGCCATTCCTGGATGCGATCGAGCTGATCGCAATTCCCGACGAGGTCAGCCGGGTGAATGCCTTGCTGTCGGGCGATGTTCACCTGGTGAACGCGGTCGATCCCCGCTCCACGAAGCGTATCAACGAATCTGGTACCCATGCGATTATCGAGACCCAATCGGGCCTCTATACCGACTTGGTCATGCAGCAGGCTATGCTGCCGACAAGCAATCCGCACTTCGTCCTGGCAATGAAGTATCTGCTGGATCGCGAATTGATCCGTCGGGCGCTGTTCCGAAACTATGCCGTTATCGCCAACGATCATCCGATTCCGCCGAACCACCGCTATTTCAATTCAGAGATCCCGCAGCGCCAATACGATCTCGATCGTGCCAAATATCATATCGGCAAAGCGGGTCTTACCGGCGCTCGCCTGCCGATGTTCGCCTCGCCGGCGGCGGAGGCGTCGGTCGACATGGCGTCCGTGCTGCAGGAATATGGCTCACGCATCGGCCTGAATTTAGCAGTCAATCGGGTGCCGTCGGACGGCTATTGGTCGGCACACTGGATGAAGCACCCGCTGACCTTCGGCAACATTAACCCGCGCCCGACGGCGGACCTGCTCTTCAGCCTGTTCTTCAAGTCCGACGCTGCCTGGAACGAGGCCCGCTGGCGCAATCCGCAGTTCGACCGGCTGCTCCTCGAAGCGCGTGGCGAAGCCGACGAAGCGCGGCGCAAGCGGCTCTATGGCGAAATGCAACGGCTGGTGCACGACCAGTCAGGCGTCGCAATTCCCGTCTTCATCAGCCTGATCGACGGACACGACCTCAGGCTCAAGGGCCTCCACCCAATCCCGATCGGCGGACTGATGGGCTACATGTTCGCCGACCAGGTATGGTGGGACGGCTGACCGTGGCGAGCATTCCCACCACCGCGCCCGAGCGCCGCACCAGCGGCTGGATGACGGCGCTTCGGCTGATCCTGGTGAGAATCGGCTATGCCCTCCTGACACTTCTGCTCGTATCGGTCGTCGTGTTCGTGATCAGCGGTCTTCTGCCCGGTGACGCGGCTCAGGAGATGCTCGGACAAAGTGCAACTCCGGCGGCCGTCGCAGCGCTTCGGCACGAATATGGTCTCGATCTGCCGGCGCACGTCCGGTACCTGAGCTGGATCAAGGGCATCTTCGGCGGCGATGCTGGGCATTCGGTCGTCGCCAACATGCCGGTCAGCGAAATCATCGCCGACCGCCTGCCCAAGTCGCTCATCCTTGCCGGTTTGACGACCGCAGTCGCAGTCCCACTCGCGCTGCTCATCGGCATTTTGTCTGCGGTCAAACGGGGATCGAAGACGGATCGGGTGCTCAACGTAGCCACGCTATCGATGGTCGCTGTTCCCGAATTCCTCGTCGCAACTCTTGCCGTGCTGATCTTTGCAGTGCATTTGCGGCTCTTGCCTTCCATCGCCTTAGTGTCGAAGGAGGCGAGCTGGGGGCAGTTCCTGCGCTCTTACGCGCTTCCGGTCATGAGCCTTGCCATGGTCGTCATTGCGCAAATGGCGCGCATGACGCGTGCGGCGGTCATTGACCAGCTGAGCAAACCTTATGTGGAAATGGCGATGCTCAAGGGTGTCCGCCCGCGCCGGATCGTCCTGCATCACGTCCTGCCGAATGCGGTTGGTCCGATTGCCAATGCCATCGCACTGAGCCTTTCCTACCTGCTCGGCGGTGCAATCATTATCGAAACGATCTTCAATTATCCGGGGCTCGCGAGCCTGATGGTGAACGCGGTCACCAGCCGCGACATGGCGCTGCTGCAGACGTGCACGATGATCTTCTGCGGAGCCTACCTGCTGCTGGTCCTGATTGCCGATGTCGTCGCGATCCTGGCCAATCCGAGGCTTCGTGCGCAATGAAGGAAGCTAGCGCCCTTACCGGTCGGCGGTCGCCGGTGACCGCGTTCATTGCGAGACTGCCCCTTGCCGGCAAGATTGGCCTGGCATTGGTCATCGGCTGGCTGCTCGTGGCACTCGTTGGGCCGCTCCTCGCGCCTTATCCGATCGGCTCCTTCGTCACTGATGACGTGTTTGATGGCGCCAGCGCCCAGCACTTGCTCGGCAGCGACTATCTTGGCCGCGATGTGTTAAGCCGTCTGCTTTCCGGCGCCCGCTACACTGTCGGGCTCGCGCTCGGCGCTGCCGTGCTGGCCGTCATCACAGGTACCAGCCTCGCGCTGCTCGCGGCGGTCAGCCAGGGGTGGGTGGACGAAGTGCTCTCGCGCTTCATGGACACTTTGATCTCCATTCCGAGCAAGATCTTTTCGCTGGTCCTGGTTGCGGCCTTCGGCTCATCGCTCCCGCTCCTGCTGCTGATTGCAGCATTCACTTACGTTCCTGGTAACTATCGCATCGCACGCTCTCTGGCGGTGAACCTCAATCAGATGGATTACGTCCGGGTTGCGCGGGCGCGCGGCGAGCGGCGGGCGTACCTAGCGATGTCGGAGATCCTGCCGAACATGATCCATCCGTTGCTCGCGGACTTTGGCCTCCGTTTCATGTTCGTCGTGCTCCTTCTATCGGGATTGAGCTTCCTCGGCCTCGGCGTGCAGCCGCCCAATGCCGACCTGGGTTCGCTGGTCCGCGAGAACATTTCGGGACTGCCCGAGGGCGCGCTCGCAATCCTGGCGCCGGCCATCGCCATTGCTACGATTACGGTCGGAGCGAACCTCCTTATCGACGCGCTGCCCGGCCGATCCCGGTCGCTTTCGTCAGAGCGCTGAAATGGAGCCGCATGTCGTCGTTTCCGGCCTGACCGTCACCGCCCGCTCTGCAGACGGGCCGGAAACCGAGATCGTCAGCAATATCGGCTTTTCGGCAATGCGCGGCGAGGTGCTCGCGCTTATCGGCGAGTCCGGCTCGGGAAAGACGACTATCGCGCTTGCGCTTATGGGCTATGCCCGTCCGGGCCTCCGCATCACCGCCGGCGCCATTCGCGTCGGCGACACGGACGTACGCCGGCTTGATGCTACTGGGCTCGCCGGGCTGCGCGGCAACCGGATAGCCTATATCGCGCAGAGTGCGGCCGCGGCATTCAACCCCTCCCGATCGATCATGAACCAGGTGATCGAGCCGGCGCTGATCCACGGCACCGCCTCGCGCCCGGAAGCGGAAGCGAAGGCCGTCGAGCTATTCCGTGAGCTCGCGCTGCCGAATCCCGAAACCATCGGCAGCCGCTATCCCCACCAGGTCTCCGGCGGGCAACTTCAGCGTTTGATGGCGGCGATGGCGCTGATCACCGAACCTGAGTTAGTTATCCTCGACGAACCGACGACCGCGCTCGACGTCACGACGCAGATCGAGGTTCTAAAGGCCTTCAAGACGGTGGTTCGCGACCGTGGAACCACAGCGGTCTACGTGTCTCACGACCTGGCCGTTGTGGCGCAGATGGCAGACCAGATAGTTGTCCTGAACCGTGGCAGCATCCGTGAGACAGGCGCCACGGCGACGATACTGTACCAGCCAGCCGACGAATATACGCGCAGTCTGATGGCGGCAGCGCGTCCGGCCGAGCAGATTGGTGCTTCAGGCAGGCGCAAAGCCGAGACCGCTCCTTTGCTCGAGGTTCGCGGGCTTACGGCAGGCTACGGCGCAGTGAATTCCGACGGACTGCCGAAGATTCCGGTTCTTTACGACATCGACCTGACGATCGAGCGTGGATCCGCCCTAGGGGTGATCGGTGAATCGGGCTCTGGAAAGTCGACGCTGGCGGGAGTGATCGCTGGGCTTCTGAAGCCCGCGCGAGGCGAAGTGCAGCTCGGAGGTGAAATCCTTCCCGGAACCCTCGCGGAGCGCACGTGCGATCAGTTCCGCCGTATCCAGATCGTGTTCCAAAATGCCGACACGGCCTTGAACCCAGGTCACACCGTCGGCCGAATTCTCGCGCGACCGCTGGCCTTCTACCACGGCATGGAACGCGCGGCCCAGCGCAAGCGGGTCGCCGAACTGCTCGATCTGATCCGTCTGCCGGCAGGCATTGCCGACCGGCTGCCGGGCGAGCTTTCTGGCGGGCAGAAACAGCGCGTCAATCTCGCTCGGGCGCTTGCGGCCGAGCCCGACATCATCCTGTGCGACGAAGTTACCTCCGCGCTCGACACGGTCGTGGGAGCGGCCATCCTCCAACTGCTCGCTGAGCTTCGACGAGAATTTAATCTCTCGTACCTGTTCATCAGCCACGACATCTCGACGGTTCGCGCGATCTGTGATGACATCGTCGTGCTTTATTCCGGCCGGCAGGTTGAGCTTGCGCCGCGTGCCGCATTCTCTCATCCGCCTTTTCACCCTTATACGAACCTGCTCGTCGAGTCCGTTCCGGAGCTTCGGCCCGGCTGGCTGGAGGAGACCGGTTCCGCAGGGCCGCTGCCGCCTCTCGACCCGGCTCCGAGAGTACGGCCGGCGGAGCTTTGCGCGTTCGTGCCGCGCTGCCCGGTCAGGATCAATGGTCTCTGCAACGCCGTTCCGCCTCCACGCCATGTTCTTCGCAAGGGCAATGAAGTGCTCTGCCACCACAACGATGAGACCCTAATCGAGCTTCATAGGAAGCTCGAAGGGGGCAGACCGCGCACAAGGGACGCGCCTATTCACCATTGCGTCGACTGAGCTAGCGCACCGCGTTCACCCACGACTTGCGTCAGATTATTTCGAATATGCCTCAAACCCGGCAGTGAATGCTTCCACGGGACACTATGTTCTCATCGGAGATCACGGGGCATCGCCCCGCCCGCTAATTGAGAACGACACTCGGAGTGGAATTGATGGACACGGCGACGCAGACGCTCGTGCGCGTGCGCAAGATGAAACCGGAGGATATTCCGGCGGCACGCGAATTGTCGCGCCAGCAGAAGTGGCCCCATCGTGCCGTCGATTGGGAGTTCCTGTTCCGCCACGGGTCCGGATTCATTGCCGATGCCGACGGGCAGGTGGTCGGCACCACCCTGATCTGGCCTTACGGAGAGGATGCGGCGAACCTCGGAATGGTGATCGTTTCGCCGAGAAGCCAGGGCCAGGGGATCGGCAGCCAACTCATGGAGGCGGCACTGGATGCGCTCGGCGATCGCACGGTTCGCCTCAATTCGACCGAAGAGGGCCTGGAACTCTACCGCAGGTTCGGTTTCCAGCAGGTTGGACGCATTTTCCAGCATCAGGGGCTGGTCGACCCGGTTCCGTTGATCGAGCTGCGACCGAACGAGCGAGTTCGGCCCGCGGGTAGAAACGATCGCTCAGTGGTCGCGGAACTCGACCGCCGATCCTCGGGGGTGGACCGCAGCGCCCTGATCTCGGCGATCCTGGAGACTGCGCGCGGGGTCATTTTCGATAGCAACAATTCGCCCGTCGGGTTCGCGCTGCTGCGCAGGTTTGGACGCGGCTTTGCGATCGGCCCGACTGTCGCCCCCAACTCGGTTGCCGCCAAAGCGCTGATTTCCCACTGGCTCGGATCGAAGGCCGGCAAATTCTGCCGGGTCGACGTTCCCGAATCGAGCGGCCTCTCAGCCTGGCTCGAGGAACTTGGTCTCCCCCGCGTCGGCGCCGTGACTACAATGGTTCGCGGGAAACCGCTCGCTGCGGCCCCCGACGCAAAAGTTTTCTCACTCGTGAATCAGGCACTAGGATGAACATCGCTGGACTAATTCGCACCGATTTGTTGATCGATCGCGCATATATCGGCGGCGAGTGGAGAGGCGCGCGCAAAGGCCGGACGGTCGACGTGGAAAATCCCGCGACAGGGGAGATACTCGGCACGATTCCCGACTGTGACGAAAGCGACACGCGCGCCGCTATCGATGCGGCCGCCGCTGCGTTCGCCGATTGGCGGGCGAGAACTGCAGGCGAGCGGTCCGCGCTGCTCGAGCGCTGGCACGTCTTGATCCTTGAGAACGTGGCCGATCTGGCACGGATTATGACGGCGGAGCAGGGAAAGCCGTTTGCAGAGGCGGAGGGCGAAATCCGCTACGCCGCCACCTTCGTAAAATGGTTTGCCGAGGAAGGCCGGCGGGTCGGGGGCCACGAAGTAGCAGCACCCGAAAGAAACCGCCGGATCTTCGTCCGCAAGGAGCCGATCGGCGTCTCCGCGGCAATCACTCCATGGAATTTTCCCGCAGCGATGATCACCCGCAAATGCGCTCCAGCGCTGGCAGCGGGCTGCACGGTGGTCGTGAAGCCGTCGGAGCTCACGCCCTACAGCGCACTTGCGCTCGTAAAGCTTGCCGAAGAGGCAGGGATTCCGGCCGGCGTGTTCAACATCGTCACCGGCCTTCCCCAAGCCATCGGATCGGAGCTGACCAGCAATCCAACCGTTCGGAAGCTCTCCTTCACCGGCTCGACGCGCGTCGGATCATTGTTGATGAGGCAATGTGCCGACACCATCAAGAAGCTGAGCCTCGAGCTCGGCGGCAATGCTCCGCTGATTGTGTTCGACGACGCCGATCTCGACATCGCGGTTGCAAGTACGATGGCAAGCAAGTTTCGCAATGCCGGCCAGACATGCGTCTGCGCAAACCGGATCTTCGTCCAGGACGGGATTCACGACGAATTCGCCAGCCGGCTTGGCAAGGCCGTCAAAGCACTGAAGGTGGGCCCCGGCGATGCGCCTGGTGTGACCACCGGTCCGCTCATCAATGCTGCCGCGGTGGAGAAGGTGCACGCGCATCTCGACGACGCCCTTTCCCAGGGAGCCAAGACATTCGCGATGGCGGAGAGTGAGATGAACTCGGGCCGCTTCGTCGCGCCGGTCGTGCTGACCGGCGCCAGCGAGAAGATGCGGCTTGCCTCCGAGGAGACCTTTGGCCCCGTCGCGCCGCTGTTCCGCTTCCGCGATGAGCAGCAGGCGATCGAACTTGCGAACTCTACGCCTTATGGCCTGGCGAGCTATTTCTACACCAACGATCTGAGCCGTGCCTTCCGAGTCTCGGAGCGGCTAGAGACAGGAATGGTCGGGCTCAACACCGGGGGCATATCCATGGAAGTCGCGCCGTTCGGTGGGGTCAAGCAGTCCGGGCTCGGCCACGAGGGCGGGCGTGAAGGCTTCGAGGAATATCTCGAGACCAAGACTTTCCACATCGGTGGCCTCAAACTCTAGTTTGAAAGTGGGACCAATGACCGACGGGCGGCGAAGCTATTCGATCGCGGCCATCCCGGGCGACGGGATCGGCAAGGAAGTGATGCCGGAGGGGGTGCGCGTACTCGAGCGCGCCGCTCAGCTCTACGGTTTTACGATCGAGCAGCAATGGCACGACTTTGCCTGCTGCGACTATTATGCGCGGCACGGCCGCATGATGCCGGACGACTGGAAGGAGCAGATCGGAAACCCCGACGCGATCTTCTTCGGCGCGGTCGGCTGGCCCGACACTGTGCCCGACCATATTTCACTATGGGGCTCGATCCTCCAGTTCCGCCGCGAATACGATCAGTACGTCAATCTTCGTCCGGTGCGGCTGATGTCTGGAGTTCCCTCGCCCCTGGCGGGCCGAGAGCCCGGAGACATCGATTTCTGGGTGGTCCGGGAAAATACTGAAGGAGAATATAGCGCCATCGGCGGGCGCATGTTTACCGGCACCGAGCGCGAGGTGGTGATCCAGGAAACGGTGATGACCCGCTTCGGCGTCGACCGCGTCCTGCGTTATGCCTTCGAACTGGCGAACAGCCGACCGGCGAAGCATCTGACGTCGGCAACAAAGTCGAACGGGATCGCGATCACCATGCCCTTCTGGGACGAACGGGTGGAAGCGATGGCGGAGAGCTTCCCGGAGGTGCGGGCCGATAAATATCACATCGACATCCTGACAGCCCAGTTCGTGCTGAACCCCGACCGCTTCGATGTGGTGGTCGCCTCCAATCTGTTCGGCGACATTCTTTCCGACCTGGGGCCCGCCTGCACCGGGACAATCGGCGTTGCCCCATCGGCAAACATCAACCCCGAAAGTAGTGCGCCATCATTGTTCGAACCAGTGCACGGCTCCGCGCCGGACATCGCCGGCAAGGGGATCGCCAATCCGGTTGGCCAGATCTGGTCGGCCGCGATGATGCTTGAGCATCTCGGCGAAAAAGATGCCGCCGCCGCAATTCTTCGTGCGGTGGAAAAGGTCCTTTCGGAGCCGGCGCTGAGGACGGCCGATCTTAGGGGAAGGGCCGACACGGTGACGTGCGGCAAGGCGATCGCCGAGGCCCTGGGCTAAGGCTTGGCTCTTTCGCGAAATAAAATGCCGCGCCGCGCCCGAAAAGAGCCGCGTCCGCTGCAAGACCGGTTTCATCCCGCGAAAACCTTCGGCAAGGTCACGTAGAACTGAGCACATGAGCAAGTTCGCCACCACGAGGCCGATGCCAATCCCGAACCGGACTCTCGTCGACATGGATCGGGATCACCTCATTCATCCCCTGACTTCGTTCAGGGGTCATGAGGCGCGCGGCGTCACTCTTTTGCAGAATGGCAAGGGGATGTGGCTGACCGACATTGACGGACATCAGTTGCTCGATGCGTTCGCCGGGCTTTGGTGCGTCAACGTCGGCTATGGGCAAGAGAGCATCGTCGAAGTGGCCGCCGAACAGATGCGCCGGCTGCCTTACGCGACGGGTTACTTCAGCTTCGGAAGCGAGCCGGCGGTTCGTCTTGCCGAGGAATTGGTCCGGCTCAGCCCCTCTTCGCTGCAGCACGTCTTTTTCACGCTCGGCGGTTCGGACGCGGTCGATTCCGCGGTCCGCTATATTATCCATTACTTCAACGCGATCGGTAAGCCTTCCAAGAAGCATTTCATCGCACTCGGGCACGGCTATCACGGCTCCTCCGCAATCAGCTCCGGCCTGACCGCCATCGCAACATTTCACCGCAACTTCGACGCGCCGCTTCCCTGGCAGCACCATATCCCATCGCCATACCCTTATCGGAGCGATGTCGGCGACGAGCCGCAGGCGATCATCGCCCGCTCGGTCGATCAGCTGAGAACGAAAGTCGCGGAATTGGGTGCGGACAATGTCGCGGCCTTCTTCTGTGAGCCAATCCAGGGATCGGGCGGAGTCATTGTCCCTCCCGCCGGCTGGTTGAAGGCGATGCGGGATGCCTGCACAGAGCTGGACATCCTGTTCGTCGCCGACGAGGTGATCACAGGCTTCGGTCGCACCGGCCCGATGTTCGCCTGTGAGCACGAGGATGTCTCACCCGACCTTATGACGGTCGCGAAAGGCTTGACGTCCGGCTATGTCCCGATGGGGGCGGTGATGATGTCCGATCGGGTATATCAAGGGATTGCCGGCGGTGCCCCGGCGGATCTGCCCATTGGCCATGGTTTCACCTATTCCGGCCATCCGGTAAGCGCCGCCGTCGCGCTCGAGGTGCTTCGCCTATATCTTGACGGTGGAATCCTTGAGAACGGGCGGAAGGTCGGCCTCCGGTTCCAGGCAGGGCTCGACGCGATCGCTGGCCATCCCCTCGTCGGAGAGACGCGCGGCCGCGGAATGCTTGGCGCTATCGAGCTTGTCGCTGACAAGAAAACAAAGGCGCGGTTCGATCCGGCACTGCAACTGGCCGCGCGCTTGTTCGAGCGCGGTTACGCGAATGGCCTGATCTTCCGCGCGTTCACTGATGGTATAATCGGACTTGCGCCGGCGCTTTGCTGTAGCGATGATGAGATGGATTTGATCTTCGAGCGCATTCGGCGCACGCTCGACGGCCTGCTCGATGAGCCGGATATCCGGAGCGCTGTCGCCGGGACGCCTTGAGGTACTGCCGATGAGGCAAGAGAAGCTCGATCGGATCGATCTCAAAATTCTGGCCCAGCTCCAGAACTCGGGGCGTATTACAAACATCGAGCTCGCCGATCTTGTCGGCCTTTCCCCAAGCCCCTGTCTTACCCGTGTAAAAAGACTGGAGAAGGCGGGATACATCACCGGCTACAGCGCGCTGATAAACCTGCGCAAGCTCGGCGAGTATCTGACGGTCTTCACCGAAGTCACGCTGACGGAGCATCGCAGCGGCGACTTTTCGCGGTTCGAATCCCGGATTCGAAAGATCGACGAAATCCTCGAGTGCCATATGGTGAGTGGCGGATATGACTATCTGCTCAAATTCGTAACCCGCGGCGTCGCCCACTATCAATCGATTATCGAGGGGATGCTGGAGGGCGACTTCGGGATCGAGAAATACTTCAGCTACGTCGTGATCAAATCGCCCTTCATAAAGCATCACTATCCCATCCAGGATCTCTTCGGCGAGGGCCATTAGGAAATGCTCGCGACGGGCAGCGACGTCGACGACCTGATTGGCGCCCTCGTCGATTTTCGGCGCGACCTTCACGCGCATCCCGAACTCGGCTTCAATGAGCATCGCACGTCCGACCGCATTGCATCGCTGCTTGGCGACGCGGGCGTCGAAGTGCACCGCGGGATCGGCGGCACCGGTCTCGTCGGCGTCCTCAAAGCCGGCAGTTCCGACCGGGCAATCGGCCTGCGCGCGGACATGGATGCGCTTCCGATCCAGGAACAGACCGGCGTTCCACACGCAAGCTGTACGCCAGGCGTTTTCCACGGCTGCGGCCACGACGGACATGTCGCGATGTTGCTCGGGGCAGCGCAGCAGCTTGCACGTACCCGGCACTTCGACGGAGCCGTGAATTTCATCTTCCAGCCGGCGGAGGAAGGCCTCGCCGGCGCCCGCGCAATGGTCGATGACGGCCTTTTCGAGCGCTTCCCCTGCGAGCGGGTTTTCGCCCTCCACAACTGGCCGGACCTTCCGGCCGGAACGATCGCCACTCGCCCCGGCCCGATCATGGCCGCCGCTGACCGGTTCGAAATCACGGTCGAAGGTCGAGGCGGCCATGCCGCCTTTCCGCAAAATACGCCTGATGCGATCCTGGCGGCGAGCACTATGGTTGCAGAGCTCAACACGATCGTGTCGCGCCGAATCCCGCCGACGAGTTCCGCAGTGCTTTCTGTCACGCGGATCGCCGGCGGGCACAATCACAATGTGCTCCCTCCAAACGTTGCGATTGTCGGGACCGTTCGAACTTTCGACGTGTTGGTGCAGGACCGGATTGAGGGGGCGATCCGACAAATCGCTGCAGGCGTCGGGCAGGCGAGCGGCACCCACGTCGACGTTCGCTATGAGCGCTACTATCCGGCGACCATCAACGATCCCTCGGCAGCGACGGAGGCGCTGCAGGCCGCCGCAACCGTCGCCAGTGCGGAGCTTGCGCCCGAACCGGCTTTCACGTCCGAGGATTTCGCGTTCATGCTCCAGGTCTGCAAAGGCGCCTATTTATGGCTCGGTCAGGCGAGTCCGGGCGAACGGGTGTCGCTGCACAATCCCAAATATGATTTCAACGACGACGTGCTCGGCACGGGCATCGCCCTGCATGTGGCACTCGCAGAGCGGCTCCTCTCTGCCTGATCCCGGAAGCGTTGACGAAACAACATATCGGCGGACGTTGCAAGATCGTTCGCTTCTGAACGTCTCCCGCTGATCTCTGGGAGATAATTCCGACCGGCTTCAATCAAAAGAGCAGGGTGCCAATCGCGAAGGTTGCCCATGAGCGTCGGAGGCGTTTGCGGAACCTGCCTTACGCATGTTCTCGACGGCGAGCCCGATCATCGGGACAGCTTCCAGAGCGAATCGGAGCGACGGTCGGGCGACAAGATGCTTGCCTGCGTATCGCGCTCGAAAACCTCAAACTCGTTCTCGAACTCTGAAGGAAGCGAGCACCGTGGCCCGTAGTGCAATGATTTCAGTGAGGTCGACGCATGTGCTGGCCGGCATCCTGCTTGGCGCACTGCCCGCGAGCGAAGCCTGTGCGGCTGATGAAGAGATCCAGGTCTACATGGACGAGATGAATCCGGCCGGAGGATATGGCCTGGACGTCCATCTGAATTACGTGCCCGAGGGGCGGCCGGCCAGTTTTGATTGGTCTGGCGAGGAAGCGTCTGAACATCGCCTTCGAGTCACGCCGGAGTGGTCATACGGTCTAACCTCCTGGCTTGAGCTCGGCGCCTATCTGCCATTGATGGAGATCGACCCGCGAGGGGGTCTCGAGATCGGCGGAGTGAAGGGACGCATCAAGTTCATCGCGCCGCACAAGCGAGGTTCGCATTTCTTTTGGGGACTGAACTACGAACTGGGGCGCGTCCGCCGGAGCCTCGATATCAATCCATGGAATTCCGAACTCAAGGCAATCGCCGGCTGGCGCCAGGGCAAGGTCACCGTTGCAACCAATCTCAACTTCGACTTCGCCGTCTCAGGTCCTCGGCCCGGTCCAGCTACCTTTCAGCTCGCGACCAAGGCCGCCTACGAGTTAAGGCCGGGCTTCAGCGTGGGGCTCGAGAATTACAACGATCTGGGAGACACGCATCGGCTGCGACTGAATAGACGTGGCGACCATATGACCTTTTTCACCATCGATAAGGCTTTGGGCGGCTTTGACCTCAATTTGGGTGTCGGCCGCGGTTATGGCGCACCGGAGGACAAGTGGGTCGTCAAAGCGATCGTTGGAATCCCGATCGATCCTCGACAGCGCGCGCCGAGCTGATCGTGTCTCCCGCTGGCTCGCACACATGCGCAGCCTCTTCAGGGCCCCGGTCGCGCCTGGTAGATCGACTTGGGCTCCATTGCTTCACTCGCTAGCGGATCGGGGTCGGAAAAGGCCGTGTCGGACGCAAGCCGGTGACCAGAAGGCCGGGCGCCAGTAGCGGCTGGAGTGCGGCAGGTGATGTCCGCACTGACGCGGCACCGTCCGGACCTCTTGGTGCAGGCCGCGATCCGAGATCGTGAGGGTCGTCTCCCACATTCGCTTTTTCCCGGCTCTGAAGAACAATATTCCGGGCCGGCCACCGATCATGACTCATTGGCGGCGAAGTGGGCGCAAGTCTGGGAGAAAATTCCAATCCAGTTACGGCAAACATTTAACCGCGGATCAATTTGAAAGGCGCGTCAATGATTGTCGGAACAGTACGTGAGATCAAGGATCACGAATATCGCGTCGGATTGACTCCGGAGAGCGTTCAGGAACTCGCGGACCAGGGCCATCGCGTCCTTGTTCAAGCCGGCGCTGGATCAGGAATCGGAGCCGCCGATGAGGCATTTCGCCGCGCGGGAGCCGAGATCGTCGATGTGGCCGAGGAAGTCTTCGACCGCGCCGAGATGATCGTAAAGGTGAAGGAGCCCCAACCATCGGAACGGGCGCTCCTTCGGGAAGGTCAGATTCTCTACACCTACCTTCATTTGGCACCCGATCCAGAGCAGACCGATGAGCTGGCCGATTCCGGGGCCGTCTGTGTGGCCTATGAAACAGTAACGGACGTTTCGGGCGGGTTGCCGCTCCTCAAGCCGATGAGCCAGGTTGCGGGCCGCATGTCCATTCAGGCCGGCGCCGGTGCCCTGGAAAAGGCGCATGGGGGACGCGGAGTGCTGCTGGGCGGAGTCCCGGGCGTGCAGCCGGCGAAGGTCTGTGTGATCGGCGGCGGCGTCGTCGGCTTCAACGCGGCCCAGATGGCCGTGGGACTCGGCGCTGACGTTACCATCCTCGACCGAAGCCCAGAGGTCCTCGAGCGGCTCGCTGTCCATTTCGAAGCGCGGGCCAAGACGCGCTTCTCCAACAAAGCCACCATCGCCGAATGTGTCGCCGAGGCTGATCTGGTCATTGGCGCGGTGCTCATTCCAGGCGCGGCAGCGCCGAAGCTGGTGACCGCCGAGATGCTCGGAACGATGAAGAATGGTGCTGTCCTTGCGGACGTCGCTATCGACCAGGGCGGCTGCTTCGAAACCAGCCGACCGACGACCCATTCGGATCCAACCTACATCGTCGACGGCATCGTCCATTATTGCGTTGCCAACATGCCCGGCGCAGTCGCGCGCACCAGTACCTACGCGCTCAACAACGTGACGCTGCCGCATGCGCTCCGAATCGCCAACAAAGGATGGAAGGGAGCGCTGCGATCGGACCCGCACCTGCTTGCCGGCCTGAATGTCTGCCGGGGTAAGGTCACGCATCCGGCGGTCGCGCGCGATCTCGGCAAGGAATATTGCCCGGCCGACGCTCTTGTCCACTGACATTCGGAGCTGCCTTTCTCCCCCCCGCTGATGCGGAGAGTAGGGGGAGGGCAAATCGTTCGCTCGATGCTTCGCTACCACCCCGGCCAGCGGAATCATATTGCGTGTCGGAAGCGGTCGTCGCTGATGGGCTGTCAGTGCTATGCTTGGCGCAACGCGTGGAGGCGACCAAGAGGCGTTGGCAGAACGGGCCCGGCTTCAGAAGCTCTTGGAGGCTTATGAGACGAGTCGCATCACTCACTGGGATGAGGACGATCGAGGCGATTTTGACGCGGGAGGTTACCCCAGATCGGGCTGAAAATGGGCGCGCCCGCATTGCGCGCTTGGACCAAGTCATTGCTGAACTAGACGATCAGGCCTCACAGAGGGAAGCGCCCCGGTGAACCGGCGAAAAGTCGGTTACGTGCTTCCCGGACACGTTGCCGCAGCTGTCGTCTCCCTCTACACGAACGGCCTCTCGGGCGCGTTAGGTAACGCGCAGGGAAACAACGGCGCTCCTGTGGGTCCCTTTCCGCGACCCGGTGCTGATCGGCACGGCCTCCGATATACTCTGCTCACGCAAAGCATGGAGAAGATTAATGCCGGGCAATCTTGAGGATTTCGCACGTGCGGAGCGACAATTCCTCCGCGATGAGCTGGACTGGTTCAAGGCCGGTGCGAAGCTCATATCGCCAAATGGCGATGACATCAGCTCGATCAAACGGAACGAACTGGAGGCGCGCCTAGAACACGTCGGCAGAGCTCTGCACGACGTTTAGGCTCCACCGGAGCAAGACGGCAAAGCTCGCTGCGGGATTGCTCTTCTACTCTTGACCCGCATTTGGCGCGAACTCGTTGCGCGCCTCGAGCGTGAAACGCTCGACCTTCAATTCGGGCACGTCGTGGCCGTGCTCGTGCGCGCCATTCGCCAATCGAAGCCATTGCTTGCTTGAATAGGGGCTCGTCGCAACGTCGCATTCGACGAACTATCTCGTCGACGCTTCCGAGCTTCGGTTCACCCGGTGCAATGGTTCCGGTCTCAGGATGACCCAACCGCCACCAAACCTTCCCGACGATCAGGTCTTCTCCGAATGGCGGCTGTTTATCAGGTCGCTGGATCGAGATGTATTCGCCAAGCAATCTCGGCAGTCCGGCCGCGGGCCGGGAAACGTCATCATCTCGAGATTGATCCGTTCTCACTAGGTTCTGGGCCGCACCGCTCTTCCTTCGAGCGCGAAGGAAAAGCGGAAGCAGCGCAAGCCAACCTTTTTGAAGTTTGCGCCTTTTGATGCCTCGTTTCCTGAGATGGATTCGGAGTGTTGTTGCGTGAGTTTGCCTGCGTATCGGCTGTTCTGCATGGAGGCCAATGGCGACGTCGTCGCTTCCTATTGGATCGACGCGAAGAACGACGAAGAAGCCCTCTTGAACGCGCGCATGTTGCGCCACAAGCCTAGAGGCGAGGTCTGGCACCAAGGCAGTCGCCTAGTTGCGCGGTTCAATTCCGATGGTGATCTTCAGCTGGGTTCCTAGCGTCGTGGCCGAGCTTAGAACGCTCTGCCGCGGCAACCTTGGACCGAAGATGAACTCAAGCGGTTGAGCGAGATGTTGACCAGCGGACACACGATGCGAGAGGCCGCTCGCCAGCTCGGGCGAACAGAAGAGGCCGCGAGAACTCAGGCCGTAAAGACGGGCCTCACCCATTCGCGCCGCCGGCGTAAGCGCTAGACGGCGGCCTCGGCATTTCGCTCGAGGAGCACGGCGCAAGCATCCGTAGGCGGCGCCCGCGGAAGATCCCATGGTGGCTGAATTTCGCGAACGCGTGATTGCCGCCTGCGAGGCTCCCGATGGTCCGTCCCTCCAAGTCATCGACGGCGGAAAGACAGAGGAGCCGGTTTAGGCAGTCACGGGGACAATGGTTTGCGATCTGCGCGCTGATCACGATGCTCGTCCTCATTGCCTTCACTTTTTATATCGGCCAGCCCATCGGGGCGTCGGTCCTTGGGGCAGGAACGATCATTGCAGTAGTGGGTAGACGCCTTTTTCTAGGAGCACTTGTTAAGCAACAGGAGTAGTTGCGCTTTCAGAGACATCTCCCTCTACGAGTGAATAGCTAGTGCTTCGGCCGCCGCCTGGATTTTTAACTAGGATTTTGCGGTTCAACAGATCGCCGATGTCCCGACCGGCGGTGTCTTGAGATGACTTCGTGAGCGCTGCCCACTTCGAGGAAGTTAGGTTGCCTTCGAATCCGTAGAGAAGTCGGTTAAGAACCTTGCGCTGTCGATCGTTCAGTGGGTGAGTTGAGACAGAGTCCCAGAAGCGCGCTTTGCGTAGGACGTTTCCGATAATGCCGTCAGCTCCGGTGAAGGCACGACCAAGGCAGCCAAGAAACCAAACGATCCAATTCGTGATGTCCGTTCCACCCTTCTGGGCGCGCTCAAGAGTGTCATAGTAAGCACCTCGCTCGCTTCGGATCTGGGCTGACATGCTGTAGAAGCGCTGCGCGGTCTTCTCTGAACGAGCTAGAACCAAGTCCGCAATTGCGCGAGCTATTCGGCCGTTGCCGTCCTCGAACGGGTGGATGGTAACGAACCAGAAGTGCGCAACTGCTGCTCTAATGACCCAGTCTGTTTCGTCATCTCGTTCAAACCAATCCAAAAACCTCGTCATCTCGCTGTCGAGACGGGTTGCCCCTGGCGCCTCGAAGTGGATTTTCTCGCGCCCGAATGGGCCTGAGACGACTTGCATCGGTCCTGATTCTTCTGTGCGCCAGTCTCCGACTGTTATCCGTGTCATTCCACTCCGGCCGGTAGGGAACAGCGCCGCGTGCCAGCCAAAGAGCCGCTCCTTGGTGAGTGGGGCTGCATAGTCCTGAGTGGCATCAAGCATCATCTCGACGATGCCTTCGACGTTTCTGTCAGCGCGGACCAACCCGCCAATATCCATTCCGAGCCGGCGTGCCAGCGAAGACCGAACCTGGTCTCGATCTAGAACCTCGCCTTCTATTTCACTGGATTTGACGACCTCCTCCGTCAGCGATTGCAGGCTTGCCTCAGCTTGTAATTCGAATCCCAGCGCCTCCATGCGGCCAACAAGTCGTCCTTGCCGGTGTCGAACCTCCGCGAGGTCTGAAACGAAGCGTTCGTCAATCCACGTGAACTTTGGCCACTCTGAAAGCTCGTGAATGTATGGCATATTCTCCGCATCCCTTGCGGAGAATATAGCAAATATTCTCCGCATGACAATGTCTGGAAGCTGCTGCGGAGTTTAGCGCAGATAATCTCCGCATACTATGCGTAGAAAGACGCGCACAACCTCCGCCACCAGGTGCAAATCTCCCCACCTTGGCTCCGTGCCGGCCGGCAGTGGGAACTTCGCGCGTGCAAGTCATTCTTAATAATAGATTTTTTTTTAGGAATGGTGCCCAGGGGCGGAATCGAACCACCGACACCGTGATTTTCAGTCACGTGCTCTACCAACTGAGCTACCTGGGCGCGCTTAGAAGGCGAAGCCTCCACTGCGAACGGCTCCCCTAGTCATCGCTTTCGCCAGTGTCCACCCTCACCATGGACGCCTCTTCAACCGCCGGAGGCCCGGCGATGCGATAGCCACCGCCGAGCCACTTCAGGAGGTCCCGATCTTTGCAGCCGCGGCTACAGAAAGGCGCATGTCGCGGATGCTCGGGCTTGCGGCAGAGCGGACAGGTCTTAGGCTGGTCAGGAGGGTTCGGCATATCCACCCGACATGGCAAGAGCAGCGTCCGCACGCAACTCGACAGTGCCGCCGAGCTGACGCGCAAGTCGCTCAGTCCACTCCTCCTGGTCATCGAACGCTTTGATCACCGCCGGGTGCGCGACCAGCCGCTTGGGCCCAGCGAATTCGAACGCGACCCGCCGCAGCAAGGCTCTAGCTTCAAACGCGGCACGGTCCTGCGCCAGTTCAATCAGCGATGGACGCTTGCGTGGGCGGACGATCTGGACGAATCCGAAACCGTTCACCGCCGTCCGCTCGAACGCCTGTGGTAGCGCGGCATCGATCGCTGCCGCCGCATCCTGTCGCGCACTCTTGCTCCCCGCCGTGGGAAGATCGATGCCGATGGAACCTCCAATGTCGAGACGCCGGATAGCTCGGGCCGCTTCACGAGCGCCTATTACTGCAAGTTCAGGCGACGGCAGATACCCATCGACGTCGATCAACGTCATTGCTGGTGTCGGCGAAATCCGCAGCTCGCCGCCGACGAACCGAACGACACCGGCTCGTGCTTCTTCAAGCAGGTCGAGCCAGCCGGCTTCAGCGAGCACGTCGCCGGGAGCAGGGAAGGCTAGAGCGCGTCCGCGAAGCGCAGGCGCTATTCGTGGTTCATCGCTCGCGAGCTTTGCCAGCGGCCGCTTCCAGGTCTCGCTGCCGGGGACCGCCTCGCGGGTCACTTCGATGGCGATGGTTGCGCCCTCGCTGTTATCCGCCGAGCCGCGTTGAAGGAGGTACTCTGTTCCGTACTCATCCTTCGCGACCGCGTTTCGGCTGCTCGTTCCGAGATCGGTCAACCGCGCTCTCAAGATAGTCCCTGCCGGCGTCGCCCCCTCGAGCGCTATGCGCGCCTCGATGATCTCGCCATTGTCGACCAGCGCCGCGCGGGTTTCGCCGATCCCGCGCTCGATCAGCCATTCAGGCAATCGGATAGCCCGCGGATTTCAGGAGCGCTCGCGTCTCGGCGAGCGGAAGCCCGACAACGTTGGAATAGCTTCCGGCGATGTGCCGGACGTAGACCTCGCCATAACCCTGGAGCGCATAGCCGCCGGCCTTGCCGTGCCATTCACCGTGACCGGCGTAAAAGTCGATTTCTTCCTCGCTCAGTCGTTTCATTGCGATCATTGTCTGGCTTAGCCGATGACGGATGCGTTGGCCCGGGACCGCGAGGGCTACTCCCGTCAACACCCGGTGCCGGCGGCCGGAGAGCAAGCGCATGCAGGCGCGGAGAGTCTCTTCGTCTTCGACCTTGGGGAGGATACGCCGACCGACTGCAACAACGGTATCGGCAGCCAGAACGAGGGCGTCCGGTTCTCCCGCAGCGACGGCTTGGGCTTTCTCGAGTGCAAGCCGCGTCGCATGGTCGCGCGGCAGCTCGCCCTTGGGAACGCTCTCATCGATGTCGGCAGGGACGACGGCGTCAGGGCTGACCGCGATGCGAGCAAGCAGGTCGAGACGGCGCGGGCTCGCCGAAGCGAGGATCAGCCGCATCGACGATCAGCCCGTGTAGCCGGGCGGGCCTCCGCGGCCAGGCATGAACCGATAGGTAATGCGGCCCTTGGTGAGGTCGTAGGGCGTCAGCTCGACGAGGACGTCGTCGCCGGTCAGAACGCGGATTCGGTTCTTGCGCATCTTGCCAGCGGTGTGGCCGAGGATCTCATGGCCGTTCTCGAGACGGACGCGGAACATCGCATTGGGCAGCAGCTCAACCACTGTCCCACGCATCTCGAGCAATTCTTCTTTGGCCAAAAGTCCCGTCTCCGTCCGCAAAAAGTCGCGGAGGCTTAGCGGCGCTGCGGTGAAATGTGAAGGCGCGGCCGACTAGATCGTGAGGATCGTCGAGCCGGTGGTCTTGCGGCCTTCGAGCTGCCGGTGCGCTTGCGCTGCATCCTTGAGCGCGAAGCGCTGCTTGACCTCGATTTTCACTTTCCCACCCTCGACCACGTCGAATAGTTCGCCCGCACTCTGCTCGAGCTGCTCGCGGGTTGCGATATAGTGGAACAGGGTCGGCCTGGTCAGATACAGCGATCCCTTCTGCGCAAGCAGGTTGGGCGGGATCGGCTTGGGGGGTCCCGAGGCGTTCCCGAAGCTCACCATCAGCCCGCGCACCTTCAGGCAGTCCAGCGACTTCAGGAAGGTATCGCGGCCGACGGAATCGTAAACCACCGGCAGCTTCTCGCCATTGGTGATCCGGTTCACCTCGGCGACGAAATCCTGCTTTGAATACAGGATCGGATGAGCGCAGCCGTGCGCTCGCGCGAGCTCGGCTTTCTCTTCCGTTCCGACCGTCCCGATCACTGTCGCGCCGAGCGCTGCGGCCCACTGGCACATGATGAGGCCAACTCCGCCCGCAGCGGCGTGGACGAGGATCATGTCGCCCTTCGCGACCGGGAACACCGAGCGCAGCAGCATCTGCGCGGTCATGCCCTGAAGCATCATGCCTGCAGCCTGCTCGGTCGAGATTCCGTCCGGAAGCCTCACCAGCCGGTCAGCGTCGATCAACCGCTCCTCGGCATAGCCGCCGATCGGACCGGCATAAGCGACGCGATCGCCTTGCTTCACGTTGGTCACTGTTTCGCCGACCGATTCGACGACACCCGCGCCCTCGACGCCCGGAGTCAGCGGCAATTGCTGCTTGTAGAGGCCGGTACGGTGATAGACGTCGATGAAGTTGAGGCCCGCCGCCTCCTGGCGCAGCCTCACTTGGCCGGGTCCCGGATCTCCGACCTCGACTTCTTCCCATTTTAGAACGTCGGGCTTGCCCGTCTGATGGATTCGGATCGCATGTGCCATGGTCGGCTTTCAACGCGTTTGAAGAGGAAAAGAAAAGCCCCGCTGGCGCAATGACAGCGGGGCCCTTCCTTTTGCCGCAAGAAGATTCAGGGTGCGGCGTGCGCAGCCAGAGCCGCAAGCAGAAGCAGCGCGACGATGTTGGTGATCTTGATCATCGGATTGACGGCCGGACCGGCGGTGTCCTTGTAGGGATCGCCGACCGTGTCGCCGGTGACAGCCGCCTTGTGGGCTTCGGACCCCTTGCCGCCGTAATTACCGTCCTCGATATACTTCTTGGCATTATCCCAAGCGCCACCGCCCGAGGTCATCGAGATGGCGACGAACAGCCCCGAGACGATCACTCCGAGGAGGAGTGCGCCCACCGCGGCGAGCCCGTTCTCCCGGCCGGCGACAGCGCCGATCACGAAGTAAACGACGATCGGTGCAAGCACCGGAAGCAGCGACGGGATGATCATCTCGCGAATTGCTGCGCGGGTCACCAAGTCAACCGTGCGGGCATAGTTCGGACGGACCGAACCATCCATGATTCCCGGATTGTCGCGAAACTGGCCGCGCACTTCTTCGACGACGGCGCCGCCGGCTCGGCCGACCGCGGTCATGCCCATGGCACCGAACAGATAGGGCATCAGCGCGCCGAGGAGCAATCCGACAATCACGTAGGGGTTCGACAGGCTGAACAGAGTGTCGAGATCGGTGGTCACTCCAATCTGGCTTCCAAACTCACGAAGGTCGGCGGTGTAGGCGCCGAACAGCACGAGCGCGGCGAGACCGGCCGAGCCGATTGCATAGCCCTTGGTGACGGCCTTGGTCGTGTTGCCGACCGCGTCGAGGGCGTCGGTGCGGGTGCGCACGTCTTCCTCTAGGCCCGACATCTCGGCGATTCCGCCGGCGTTGTCGGTGACCGGCCCGTAAGCGTCGAGGGCGACCACCATGCCGGCAAGAGCAAGCATCGCCGACGCCGCGAATGCGACGCCGAGGAAGCCCGCGAGCTGGTAGCTGGCGATCAGGCCGACGACGATGACCAACGTCGGAAGAGCGGTCGATTCGAGGCTGACGGCGAGGCCCTGGATGATGTTCGTCCCGTGGCCGGTCTGGCTGGCGCGAGCGATCGACTGAACCGGGCGATGGTTGGTGCCGGTGTAATATTCGGTGATCCAGACGATCAGCGCTGTGACGGCGAGACCGATCAGGCTTGAATAGAAGAGATCCATGCCGGTGAAGGTCCGTGCAGCGGCCGTCGTCACGCCTCCTGGAGTTCCCGCGCCGGCGCCGCCGATGGTCGCATTGAGGTCGCCGCCGAGCGAGAAGTGGAAGGCTGCATAGATCGCTGGAATGGCGAGGATCGTCGTGGTCCAGAAGCCTTTGTAGAGCGCGCCCATGATCGAGCCGCTCTTGCCGAGGCGAACCATGTAGGTGCCGATGATGGACGTGATGATGCAGACGCCGCCGATCAAGAGCGGAAGGATCATCAGCGGCATCAGGAGCGGCGAGCCCTTCAGCGCGAGGGCGATCGATACCATGGTGATCCCGACGGTCACGACATAGGTCTCGAACAGGTCGGCGGCCATGCCCGCGCAATCGCCGACATTGTCGCCGACATTGTCCGCGATGACTGCCGGGTTACGTGGATCGTCCTCGGGAATGCCGGCTTCGACCTTGCCGACGAGGTCGGCGCCGACGTCGGCGGCCTTGGTGAAAATTCCGCCGCCGAGACGAGCGAAGATCGATACCAGCGAGGCGCCGAGAGCGAGGGTCATGAGCGCAGTTATGACAGCGCGATCGTCCGGGGCGTAGCCGCCAGGTCCGGTGAGGTACCAGAACAGCACCGAAATCGCGAGGAGCGCGAGGCCTGCTACGAGCATGCCGGTGATCGCTCCTGCGCGGAACGCAACCGTCAATCCACTCTGGAGGCTCTTGCGCGCCGCTTCCGCGGTGCGCACGTTCGCGCGAACCGAGATGTTCATGCCGATGAAGCCGGCGGATCCGGACAGGATCGCGCCGATCAGGAACGCCACAGCCGACAGGGGCTTCAAGAAGATTCCGATGATGATCGCGACGATGATGCCGACGATCGCGATCGTCGTGTACTGGCGGCGCAGGTAAGCGCCTGCGCCTTCCTGAATCGCTTCGGCAACTTCGATCATGCGCGCGTTGCCGGGCGACGAGGCGAGCACCTGACGGCTGGTAAAAATGCCGTAGAGAATTGCGATCACGCCGCAGGCGATGGCGATATACAGCAGGTTCATGGGTTCACTTATCCCCGTTTCTGTGGGCAGGCAGGAGCGCCCGGATGACGGCGCCGCCCGGAAAACGCGCGGTATTTAGGTGGGGTTTGCGTGGCTTGCAACCGCGCCGATTGAACGGTTTAGCGGATCAGAAGCGCGAACGTCATGCCGCAAGCTAGGCCGCTAAGCCCGATTGCCCACTGGCGAAGCGGAAATCCCGCGAGTCTCATAACTAGAATGCTCAAAGCCAAGCGTCTCCGGCAGCTCGATGGGCTCGCCGCAGCTGGTGAGGGAGATCCCGGGCTCACCAGCGACAAGCGATCCGATGCGCGTAATCCTCGTCCCTTCTGGTAAAGGAAGTGTTGCCGGATCGAGATCGGCCGCGAGCGCGGCCAGAAGCGTGTAATCATCGCCGCCAGTCGCCGCGAAGAGGCGCTGCTGAAGCCCAGACCCACGCTCCGCCGCGAACGCGCCCGACAAAGGCAATTGGTCGAGATCGATGACGATTGCGCAGCTGCTCGCCTCGGCCATTCGGCGAGCATCCAAAAGCAGTCCGTCCGAGACGTCCATCATCGCGTGCGCGTTCGGGGCCAGTAGCTGGCCCGCACCGAGCTGCGGCACTGGCCGGCGGTAGATTTCGACCAGTGGCCCGGTCGAATGCCGGTCGTTGCGAAGCTGCGCCAATCCTGCAGCGGCATCGCCCACCGTCCCGACCAACCAGAGAGTATCGCCAGCCCTGCCACCCGAACGGTCCGGCACGTGCTCACCGGCGCGCCCGATCGCCGTTAGTCCGAGCACTCGAGCCGCGCCCTCTGGAAGCGCAATCGTATCGCCGCCGATCAGGGGCAGCCGGTAGCTTTCGCAAGCGTTTTCGACGCCGGTCAGGAATTCACTTTCCCAACGACCATCGCCCGAAAGGGTCAGCGACAGCAACGCGCCGGCCGGAGTCGCTCCTTTTGCGGCGAGGTCCGACAGGTTCACCGTGACGAGCTTCCATCCGACACTGGCGGGTGGATCGGCGGGTAGAAAATGCACCCCTTGAGCGATGCTGTCATGGGTGATGACGAGCCCGTCCAGAACTGCGACGTCATCGAGCAGCCCGCGGGCTTCGGGCGCAGTCGCGATGCGCCGTAATCGGTTGATGATCTCGAGCTCGCGCATCAGGCGCGCGCCGAACGGGCCTCTTTTGCGATCGCGTCGAGGATGCCGTTCACGAAGCCGCTCTCGCGCTTGTCATAGAAAGCATGGGCGACGTCGACATATTCCGAAATGACCGAGCCGACCGGGACGTCGGCTCGAGCGATCAGTTCATAGGCCCCGGCGCGAAGGATCGCTCGCATCGGTCGATCAAGGCGTTCGAGGCTCCAGCCTTCGGCAAGGCGAGCGGCGATCAACGAGTCGATCTCCTCGCGCCGAGCGTCGGCGCCGGTGACGATAGCGTCGAAGAAATCGCGTTCCGCATCGTGATAAGTCTGATCCTCGATCGTTGCGCCGAGGCGGTGCTCGTGGAACTCGCGAAGCAAGCGCGCGAGGGGAGTTCCTTCCATCTCCTGCTGGTAAAGCGCCTGGACGGCAGCGAGCCGGGCCGCGGATCGGGAGAGGGAACGGGCGATGCTAGTCACGAGGCCAAGCCCTTCGCGGTCCTTTCCTCATCAAGTCAATGCTTTCCTTCGCCGAGCTGCCCTCGTCGGCGGCATGCTTTGCTCGCAACCTGGACGTGAGTGCTCCAGCGCATCAGCATCGTTTCTCGCCCCGCGACTCCCAGCGATCCTTTTCCCAACTGGGCGTTCGCCTCGTTTCGATGACCTTAGGGATAGCTAACCGTCTTCGGGACCTCTGGAATGGGAATGAACTCGTGGTCGTCGCCCGGGATCAGTGGGAAGCGCATCGCCTTCCAGTCATCCTTTGCCTGGTTGATCCGGTCGCGTGAGGAGGAAACGAAGTTCCAGAAAACGAAGCGACGCGTGGAGAAGGCCTGGCCGCCCATCAGCATGATCCGTCCGCCCCCTGAGCTCGACAATCGCGCTTCGTGGCCGGGGCGAAGGACGTAGAGAGTGAAGGGCTTGAGACGTTGGCCGTCGAGCTCCGCCTCGCCGCCCACCAGCATGATGCCCCGCTCGTCGGCCTCCGCTTCGATGGGTATCGAGCCTCCGGTGATCTCGATGTCGGCGTAGATCGTCGGGGAATCGCAGCGCGTCGCCGCGGTCTTGCCCCAGAGGTTGCCCATGAGAACCCGAGCATGGACGCCGGCGTCCTCGATCATTGGGAGACGATCCTCCGGGACATGGTCGAACGCCGGTTCGATGTCCTCCCGGCCGTCCGGAAGTGCGATCCAGGTCTGCATTCCGTAAAGGCTTGGCCCGGTTGGGCGCAGCGCCAGGGGCGAGCGTTCCGAATGAACGATCCCGCTTCCCGCGGTCATCAGGTTGATCGCGCCGGGCTCGATCACCGCGTGCGATCCAATACTGTCACGGTGCTCGATCGCGCCTTCGAACAGATAGGTGACCGTCGCCAGATTGATGTGCGGATGCGGACGAACGTCCATGCCCTGACCCGCGGGCAAGCGAGCGGGGCCGAACTCATCGACGAAGATGAAGGGGCCAACCATCGTCCGCTCGCGCGCTGGAAGCGCGCGATTGACCTTGAAGTCGCCAAGGTCGTGCGTGACCGGGGTGATCACCACATCGAATGCGCTTTCGATGGTCGCCATCATTGCTCTCCTGGAGCGGTCGCACGGATCGACAATGCATGGACTCGAGTTTCCATCAGGTCGCCGAGCGCTCCATAGACCAACCGCTGGCGTTCGACACGATTCTTGCCCGCGAAATCCGGACTTTCGATCCGCAAACTGAAGTGGCTCTCGCCAGCCGGATTATATCCGCCGTGCCCGCGGTGCTGCTCGCTGTCGTCGATCAGCTCGACCCGGCTCAAATTTAGCGCCGAGCCGAGCCGGCTGAGCATTTCAGCCGCGACCGGGCCTGTAGTCTTGGAAGTCATGGCCCTTATATAAGGGCGTTCGATGGCGACGAAACAATCCAGGCTGCACGGACGGGTCGAAGGGACGAAATCGAGGTGCGCTCGTCCGGGCTGCAGCGCGCCGGGCGAGTTCAAGGCACCGCTTCAGGCCGCGAACTTCGACGGGCCGGGGAGCTGGCGCTTCTTGTGCCTCGACCATGTCCGCGAGCACAACGCGAAATATAATTTCTTCGAGGGGATGAGCGCCGACGAGATCACGCGGGCGCAGCACCCCCTTGCAGGCTGGGACAGCCCGGGCCGGCGCTTCACGGGAAGCGGCTCCGATCCACCGCCCAGGTGGAGCGACTTTTCGGATCCGCTAGAGGCAATCTCGGGTCGCTTCGGGCCAATCCGCGAGAAGTCCGAGCAGTCGCGATTCTCCAGGCCGGAGCAGCGCGCGCTGTCGGTCCTGGGGTTGGGCGTGGACGCCGACCGTCACCGGGTGCGGCAGCGCTATTCGAGCCTGGTCCGCCGCTATCACCCGGACAAGAACGGCGGCGACCGCTCGCACGAGCGGCGCCTCGGTGAGGTGATCGAGGCCTATCAGATCTTGAGCAAGTCGGCAGCCTTCGCCTAGTCGCGGTCGGGAGCTCCGAGAGGGAAAAACGCTCGATACGGGCGGCCTTCCTCGACAGCGCGAGAGACTATAGGATGGGCGAGAAGGCGGGCGCGATAGGCCTTGAGCCTGGGCCTGCCATTGCCGATTTCCTCGACCCAATCCGCATAGAACAGGGATGGCGCCGCCGCGCAATCCGCCAGCGTAAACGTTTCGCCGGCCGCCCACTCGCTGCCCAACTGTCCCTCCAGCCAGTTATAGGCGATGTTGAGGCGTTCCCGGGCTCGATTGACGCCATAGGGGTCGCGCGAGCCTTCGGGCCGAAGCGCGTCACCGACGACCGCCTGCATGTTGCCCATGACGTGAAGGTCGAAGAAACGATCGAGAAATCGAACCCGCCGCCCGAGCTCGTCCTTTGGGATCCAGCAGTTCGCGCCGGGATGTCGGTCCTGCAGATGTTCGATGATCGGAGTTGACTTCGAACACCGCCAGTTGATCATCGATCAGCAGCGGAAATTGGCCAAATGGCGAGTGGCGCCTCAGCTCATCGCCGTTTTCCGGATGAGCCGGATCGAGCACTCGATATTCGAACGGCGTTTCATCGGCCCAGAGCGCGATCAGGACTTTCTGGGTATAAGACGAGAAGGGGTGTCCGAAGAAGTCGACGCTCACCAAGCCCCCGCTTCGATCCTGGCGCGCCGGTCGAGCTCCTGTTCGCTCGGAGCCTTGGTCTCAAATGTGCCGGTCGGAACTTTCCCATCGGGCGCGTAGGTTGCGAACGCGACCCCGCTGTCCGACACGAAATGATCGGTCATCTTCAACCTGCCGGGGCACTGCGTTCCATCGAAGATCGACTTTCCGCGGCCGAGCAGCACCGGGAAGGTCATGACAAGCAGCTGGTCGATCAGCCCGGCCGACAGCAACGGCGGGTAGAGGGTGCTGCTGCCCTGGATAAGCAGGTCACGGCCGTTGCTTTGTTTCAGTTCCCTGATTGCACTCGCCGTATCCCCGGAAAGCTTCTTGCTGTTCTCCCATGTCAGCGGCTGGTTCGAGTGAGTCAGCACATATTTGTCAATTCGCTGGAACCGCTCCCCAACCGGATTGTCCCGGTTGTGCGGCCAGTAACCGGCGAAGATGTCGTACGTGCGCTTTCCCAGCAGCAGGTCGTAATCGGCCTCGATCACCTTTGCGAACGGCTGCTCCATGCTGCCGTCCCAGAAGGCAAACGACCAGCCGCCGAGCGAGAAGCCGCCGGTCGGATCCTCGTGGGGTCCGCCAGGAGCCTGCATGACGCCGTCGAGCGACTGGAAAACGGCGCCGGTGAGCTTACGCATCGACGCTCTCGCCGCGAGCCGCCGCCTCGATCGTGGCGATGTCGATCTTCTTCATCGTCATCATCGCCTGGAAAGCGCGCTTGGAGGCGGCTTTGTCGGGACTTCCAGTCGCGTCGAGCAGCGCCCGCGGCGTGATCTGCCAGGAAAAGCCCCATTTGTCCTTGCACCAGCCGCACATGCTTTCCTCGCCGCCGTTCTCGACGATTGCGTTCCAATAGCGGTCGGTTTCCTCCTGGTTCTGGGTGATGACCATGAAGCTGACGGCCTCGTTCGGCTTGAAGTTCGGGCCGCCATTGAGGCCGACGAAATCCTGGCCGAGGACCGTGAACTCGACGGTAATCTCAGCGCCCTGCTCGCCGCCGGGAAAATCCGAAGGCGCGGCGTTCGCCTTTCCAACCCTGCTGTCCGGGAATACGGAGGCATAGAATTCGGCGGCCTTTCGGGCCTCGCCATGGTCGAACCAGACGCACGTGATCATCTTGTCGGACATTTCCAAACCTCCCTTTTCGGCAATCTGAACGGCGAGGGGCCTACGCCCTGCCGACGAGCGCGAACTCGGCGCCCTGCGGGTCCATCCCGATAACGATATGATCGCCGCCCGGAACCTCCATCGGCCCCATCGAGGATCTTTCCACCTTGTGATTGCGCAACATCCTTGGCTTTGGAGATCGATGGCACCTTGAAATAATAGCGCCAGCACGGCGGCTGGTCGCCCATCGTTCCGGCGATGGCGCCGAGGGTCAGGCCCTCATGGTCGATAAATCGATACTCGCCATGCTCGCCCATCGACATGAAGTTCTCGCTCGTCCAGCCGAACTGACCGGCGTAAAAACCCCGCGCCGCGGCCGGGTCGCTCGACGACAGCTCGTTCCATGCGCAGCGTCCCTGGTCAGTGGGGGAGAAGACGGTGCTCGGCTCGTTCTCGCGTCCTTCCGGCGGTATCGGCTTCATCACATAGAAGGGCGCGCCTTGCGGGTCAGCGACCATCGCGATCCGGCCGACTTTCGGGATGTCGGTCGGCGGCATCAGCGACTTGCCACCCGCCGCCTCGATCGAGGCGACCTTTAAATCCACGTCGCTAGTGCTGATGTAGCCGAGCCAGACCGGCCGGGCGCCATGCTGCTTCATTTCGTCGTTGAGCGGGAGGACGCCGCCCGCGACGCCGCCGTCGAGCGTGTTGATCATTCGATAGCCGTTGAACTCGGCAACGCCTTCGCCGATATCCCAGCCTACGACTGCGTCATAAAAGGTCTTGGCGCCCTCTGCGTCCGGGGTCATCAGCTCGTACCAGATAAAGTCACCTGGCGGGTTCGGGCCGGTGCGGTTTTCCTGCGTCCGCATCGGTGCTTCTGCGGTGCTAACGTCGCTCATTTCTGCCTCCTTGCTCTTGGGACTGAAGGTTTGTCTTACGCACTGATCGGCGTAGCAGCGGTGGCTGCCTGCCGATCGCTCGTGTCGACGATCTTGTCGAACCCGCCCCAGAACATGCGCTTTCCATCGAAAGGCATCTCGCCTTGCGGCCGGAGGCTTTCGTCCTCCATGATCTTTGCCCAGGCCTGATCTCGCTTCTGTTTGTCCGGCCACTCGATGAAGGAGAAGACGATCCCTTCGTCATCCTCCGCCTTCACGGCGCGGTAGAAGTCCGTCACTTGGCCGCGAGGGACGTCATCGCTGAAAGCCTCGACGACTCGGGCCGCGCCATTTTCGCGGAACGTCTTGGCCATTTTCGATGCAAGCTCGCGATAGGCATCGCGCTTGCCTTCTGGGACCGGCACAACGAACCCGTCGGTATATCTGCCCCCGGCAGATCCTTCATCGACGATCGCCTCGAAGCCGCCCATGATCATGCGCTTGCCGTCGAAAGGCATGTCGGCCCCGATCTCGGCCATGCGCGGATGGCTCATCATCTTCGAGTTGGCGGCGTCGCGTTCCAGCTTTGAGGGATATTCGAACCAGGAAAAGACGACTTTCTCATCGGGTGCCGCGTCGACCGATTTGCGAAAGTCGGTGACTTTGCCTTCTGGGACGTCGCTGTCCCAGTTCTCGACCATGCGCCCAACCCCGCAGTCCTTGAGCATCGGAGCCATGGTGCTGGAGTGGCTGAGATAAGCGTCCCTTTTGTCCTTGGGGACCGCGACTACAAATCCTTCGAAATAGGTCATGCTGCCTCTCCTTCGGTTTGGAGTTCCTTGAATGGTGCGAGATGGTCTGCGAGCGCCTGCCGGAACGCCGGCCGCGCCTCTCCGCGCTTCACGTAGGCCGTCAGATTGGGGTAGCTTTCCAGCAGCCGGCCGCGGTCAGCGAGCCGCAGGACGGTAATCATCATCAGGTCCCCGATCGTGAAGCGGTCACCCTCGAGCCATGGCTTTTGCGCTAGTCGGTCAGAGAGCTGCTGAAGCCTCAATCGAGCGAATTGATCCATGGTCGGCTTGCTCAGTTTCGCCCACTCCTCGCCGCCCCAGATGCTATCGAGAAGCACCCGGTGCTGGACGAACGGCTCGACACTGTTGACCGCCGCATAGGTCCATTGGATGGCGCGGTACTTGCCTTGCGGATCGCGCGGCAGCAGCGCCTCGCTCTTCTCGCCGAGATATTGAAGGATTGCGCCGCTTTCGAAAATCTGGATGGTCTCGTCCCGCAAGCATGGAACCTGGTTGAACGGCTGGTCCTTAAGATAGTCCGCCGACCGCTCCATGCCGATCAGGCGAACTCGATAATCGAGGCCGGCCTCTTCGAGCCCCCAGCGAATGCGCAGATCCTTGACGAGGCCTCGGGGACCCTCGGGCACCCAGCGGAAAGCCGTGATTTCAATTTCGGAGTCAGGGTTGATCGGCATGGTCCCACTCCCCTCAGATGGCCGTTCCAATGGCTTCCTGGACGGCTTCGGCGCCGCGTTCGGCGGCAGCGGCGTCCATCCACATAATCTCCCAGACATGACCGTCGGGGTCGGCGACGCTACGCCCGTACATGACCCCATAATCCTGTTTGGGGCTCGGATCAGCAGTACCGCCGGCCTCTACAGCGCGTTCTATGGTCGAGTCGACGCTTTCACGGCTGCTTGACGAGAGGCACAGCAACATTTGCGAACTCGCTTTGGCATCGGCAATCGGATGCGGAGCGAACTGGCTGAACTTCTGATGCGTCAGAAGCATGACATGGATGCTCTCGCTGATCGTCATGCAAGCGGCAGTCTCGTCGGTGAAGCGCGGCTCGTTTACGGCGCCCAGCGCTTCGAGGAAAGCGCGCGATTTTCCGAGATCGCTGACGGGCAGGTTGACGAAAATCATCTGGGTCATTGCTCTCTCCTCCGAACTCGATTCGCTTGCTTTCTGCTCCGCTAAGTTATAAATTACAACTGTGCAGTCAGAAAAAGTAACTAACCACCGGAAAAGTGAGGAAAAACGGCGATTCGACGACGCATGTGGTCTGGCACATGCGCTCGAGCTGGTCGGCGAGCGCTGGGCAATGCTGGTGCTTCGCGAGCTCGCTTACGGACCGCGCCGATTCTCGGAGCTCAAGGGCGATCTTCAGGGAATCAGCGCCAATGTCCTGACCCAGCGGCTGACCGAGCTCGAAATGCGGGGCCTCATACGGAAACTGAGACTTCCGCCGCCGGCTTCGGTGCAAGTCTATGAAGCGAGCCCCTGGGGACTTGAGGTCATCCCGGTCATCGCTTCGCTCGGACGCTGGGCGGCGCGAAGCCCGCTCCACAATCCCGCCTTGAGAATGAGCCATGTGTCGCTTCTGATGTCGCTCGAGACGCTGATTTCGCCCGAGCTTGCCAAAGGGCTCGACGCGCGCATCGGGTTCCGCCTCGGTGACGCCGCCTACGTGGCGACGATCCGTGACGGGCGGCTCGATGTCGCCCGCGACATTGCCAAGGATTGCGACGTGACCTTCACCGGCGCTCCTACTGCAGTTGCCGGGGTCATTCACGGCGGAGCGCCGTTTGAGCTCATCGGGGTTGAAGGCGATATCGAGCTCGCGAAGCGGTTCGTCACCCTCTTTCCGCTGCCCCCCAAAGTGGAGATACGTTGAGACGGACGCGCCATTCCCTTAAGGCCGACGCGATGACTGATCTTTCCAACGTCCAGCCCGAGAGCCGTTCCGAGACGCTGATGACCTCGCCCGACAAGGTGGTGAGCGTGCGCGACGCGTTCGGCGTCGATTCGGACATGGAGGTTCCAGCCTTCAGCGAGGCCGACGAGCGCGTTCCCGACCTCGATCCGACCTACGTCTTCGATCCCAACACGACGCTCGCGATCTGCGCCGGCTTTTCCAAGAATCGCCGGGTAATGGTCCAGGGCTATCATGGCACGGGCAAGTCGACTCATATCGAACAGGTCGCGGCCCGGCTCAACTGGCCGATGATCCGCATCAACCTGGACGCTCACATCAGTCAAATCGACCTCGTCGGCCGCGACGCCATTGTGCTCCGCGACGGTCAGCAGGTGACCGAGTTCCGCGAGGGGCTTCTGCCATGGGCTCTCCAGCATCCGGTCGCGCTCGTATTCGACGAATATGACGCGGGGCGTCCCGACGTGATGTTCGTCATTCAGCGCGTGCTTGAGGCCGAGGGCAAGCTCACATTGCTCGACCAGAATCGAGTTATCCGACCCAATCCGTGGTTCCGTCTTTTCGCAACGACCAACACCGTCGGTCTTGGCGACACCACTGGCCTCTATCATGGCACTCAGGCGATCAATCAGGGGCAGATGGATCGGTGGAACATCGTCACGACGCTCAATTATCTCCCCGCCAAGGTCGAGGCGCAGATCGTTCTTGCGAAATCGGGTGAATATGATGAGCCCGACGGCAAGCAGATCGTCGAGAAGATGATCAAGGTTGCCGAGCTCAGCCGCCAGGGGTTCATCAATGGCGACATCTCGACGGTGATGAGCCCGCGGACGGTGATCAGCTGGGCTCAGAACGCGCATATCTTCGGCGATATCGGCTACGCCTTCCGGGTCAGCTTCCTCAACAAGTGCGACGAAGCCGAACGAACGCTCATTGCCGAATATTACCAGCGCGTGTTTGGCGAAGACCTGCCGGAGAGCGTGGTCGGAAAGGCCTAGATGGCCGAGAAGATCGACCTCTTTCGGCGCGTTCTGGCGGGCGCAGCGCGCGCGATCGCGAAAGATCGCGAGATCGAAGTCATCTTCGCCTCGGACATCGCGCCGGCGTCCGGGAAGACCGCTCGAGTCGCCTCGCCAGGACCAGCGCTCGAGCCCCGGCTGGTTGCCGAGGCGCGCGGAGCCGCCGATTCCGCGGCGCTTCGCCTTCGCTACCACGATGTTCGGGTGCACGCTCGCAACGCCCCCATGGATATCGATGCGCGAGCCGTTTTCGATGCGCTGGAAATGGCTCGGGTCGAAGCTTTGGGCGCCCGGTCGATGGGCGGCATCCGCAACAATCTTCGCCATTTGATCGAGGCCCGGGTTCGGAGCGACGCGATCGTTCGAGCCCGGAATGCCGAGGAAGTGCCGCTTTCGACGGCGGTCGCCCTTATTGCACGGGAGCGGCTCACCGGGGAAGCGCCGCCGGCCGCTGCCGTCGAGGGGCTGAAATTGGTTGGGCCCTGGATCGAGGAAAAGGCAGCGGCGGAACTGGATGCGCTGGGCCTGACGCTCGACGACCAGGCAGCGTTCGCCAAGCTTTCGCGACGGCTGCTCGAGGACCTTGACCTCGCGGCTGCTGAAGAGCCGGCCGAGGAAGAGCCCGAGGATGGCGGCGACGATTCCGAAGGCGATGAGGGCGGAAGCGAAGACCAGGCCGAGCAGGGCGAAGAGGAATCGCCCGGCGGGGGCGATGTCGAGATGCGCGGGGAAGAGGTCGAGGACCAGGGCTCCGAAGGCGATTCGACGCAGGAAATGGAAGCCGGCGAGGAAGACGCTGTTCCCGGCGATGATCTCAGCGAAAGTATGTTCGCAGCGCCTGGGCGGCGCAACTGGGAGCTTTCGCCGCCTACCGATTACAAGGCCTTTAGCACCCGTTTCGACGAGATCGTCGAGGCCCAAGAGCTGTGCGACGAGGAGGAGCTTTCGCGCCTCCGCACCTATCTCGATCAGCAGATGGGCGGCCTTTCGAACGTCGTCACTCGGCTCGCCAACAGGCTCCAGCGGCGGCTCCTCGCCCAGCAGGCGCGAAGCTGGGATTTCGACCAGGAGGAAGGACTTCTCGACGCAGCTCGGCTCGCCCGGGTCGTGGTCAATCCGCGACACGCTTTGTCGTTCAAGATCGAGCGCGATACCGATTTCAAGGACACCGTCGTATCGCTGCTGATCGACAATAGCGGTTCGATGCGCGGAAGGCCGATCGCGATCGCCGCGATCTGCGCGGACATTCTTGCGCGCACACTCGAACGCTGCGGGGTCTCGACCGAAATCCTCGGCTTCACCACGCGCGGCTGGAAGGGCGGGCAGAGCCGCGAGACCTGGCTCGCCGCGGGCCGGCCACCGAACCCAGGCCGCCTCAACGACCTCCGCCACATCGTCTACAAACGCGCCGACGATCCCTACCGCCGTTCACGCCGCAACCTCGGCCTGATGATGCGCGAGGGGCTACTCAAGGAGAATATCGACGGCGAGGCGCTGCTTTGGGCCCACAATCGTTTGATCGCTCGCAAAGAGGAGCGCCGAATCCTGATGGTCATTTCGGACGGCGCGCCGGTCGACGATTCGACCGCGAGCGCCAATGGCGGGACCTATCTCGAACGGCATTTGCGACAAGTCATCGAATGGATCGAGAAGCGCTCGACGGTCGAGCTGATCGCGATCGGCATCGGCCACGACGTGACCCGCTATTACGAGCGGGCAGTGACCATCATGGATGCCGAGCAGCTTGCCGGCGCCATGGTCGAGCAATTGGCCCGGCTGTTCGAAAGTCCGTGAAAAAAATGGGCCCGACGCAAATACTCGCGCCGGGCCCCCCTCGTTACGCGACGCGAGGGAACCTTTAGTCCGTTTCCGGATCGACAGGGAAAGGGGAAAACCCCGTCGAACAAGGCGGATATGCCCGACTAGCGGATATCGATGCTGAACGCCGGGTGCAGCCGTCGTTCATCAAAATCATAATGAAGTCAGCTGCTTAGCGCAGCTTAGGCAGCAACGTGCTGGGCAACCTTTTTCGAGACCTCGCGCTTCAGCTTGCGCGCCTTCTGGCTGAGCTTCTCGTCGCTGGTCTTGAGCAGCCAATTGTCGAGGCCGCCGACATGCTCGACCGAACGCAGGCCGTGCGTCGACACCCGCAGCTTCACGCTCTGGCCGAGCGCATCCGAGATCAAGGTGACGTTCTGCAGGTTCGGCAGGAACGTGCGCTTCGTCTTGTTGTTGGCGTGGGAAACATTGTGTCCCACCTGCCGGCCCTTGCCGGTCAGCTCGCAAACCCGCGACATGGTAATTATCCTGATTTTTGGACGAGCCCAAGGCCCGTAAGAGCGCCGCCAGTTAGCTGCTCGGGTCACTTTCGTCAACGCCGGCTGGCAGGTCAGCGGCAACTCAACCGGACAATCTGCGTTGGTTCGCCACAGCAGTTGGAATGTCATGCTCCGAACCATCATCTTCATCCTGATTCTCGCGGTCGTTGTCGTGATCGCCGCAGTTGCCACCGGCTTTCTCGACATCAACCAGATCCGAGGGGCCAAGGCTCCGCAAATCTCCGCCACCGGCAACGGCGTGACTGCCAAGGGCGGACAGGCGCCGGCCTTCGATGTTGAAACCGGGTCAGTAAAGGTCGGAACGACTCAAAAGACGGTGAAGGTGCCAACTCTGGAAGTCGAAAAGCCGGGTCAGAATCAGGCGGCCGCAGCGACCAACAACGCGATGTGACTTCGCTCGCGCGCTCGTCTAGCCGAGCGGCGATGAGCTTCCCTCTACCTCTTCCCATGCGGCGAGCGCTCGAGCTCGCCCAAAAGGCAGCCGATGCCGGCGAGGTGCCGGTTGGCGCGGTCGTAACGCGGGGAGATGAGATCGTCGCTGAGGCACGCAATGCGATGCGAGGAACATCAGATCCGACTGCCCACGCCGAGATGGTTGCGATCCGCTCCGCTTCGGCGAGGCTTGAGACCTCGAGGCTCGACGATTGCACCTTGTGGGTGAGCCTCGAGCCCTGCGCGATGTGCGCTGCGGCGGTCGCGCTCGCCCGATTGAAGGCGCTGCGCTTCGCCGCCGAGGATCCCAAGGGCGGCGGAGTGATCCATGGGCCGCGGATTTTCGCTCAACCGACCTGCCACCATCGCCCCGATGTGCTCTCAGGGATCGGCGAGGCGAAAGCGGTTGAGCTTCTGCGTGCCTTTTTCGCCCAGCGGCGTCAGCCGGAATAGGGTACCAGCCGGACCTCCACGCGGCGGTTGGCCGCCCTTTGCGAATCGTCCGTCTCCGGGCTGTAAAGCGGAGCGGTCTCGCCCAGGCCCTTGGAGGCGATACGCGCCTTCGAGACGCCATGGCCGCCGAGATAGGTTGCAACAGCTGCCGCCCGGCGATCGGAGAGCGCCTGGTTTGCCTGCGGCGAACCTGACAGATCGGTGTGCGCGAAGACGTCGACGAAGGTCTGATCGCGGTTCTTCACCTCGCGCGAAATTTCCAGCAGAGTGGCGTCGAATTGCGGCTTCACGCTGGCACTCCCCTCGTCGAAGGTCAGAGCGGCCGGGATTCGAATGATGATGGCGTTGCCGACCTGGACGACATCGAGCCCGATCCCGGCCGTTTGAGTTCGAAGCTCGGAGTTCAGCTCGGCCATATAACCGGGACTGGCTCCCTCCCGCAGCGGTCGGATTTTGGCCGCCTTCATTCTTGCAGCGCGCGAACGATGTCCGCCGATGACGTCGGCGTAAAGATAGGGTGCATTGAGGCCGAGGGGGGTGAAAGCCTCGGGGCGAAGGACAGGCGGCGGCGAGGTTTCGCATCCTCCGAGGAGGGCGACGGCGAAGCTGACAACGAACGCTCTGACGCGAAGGCGAACATGCATGTGACCGAGCTCCAGACCCCAAGAGGACAAGCAGTGTAACCGGCGCCAATCTAGCCGGTTCCGCGAGCAAATCGAGCGGCAGCTTGTGGAGCCGGGCCGGGCAGGGCTACATTCGGCCGACGACGCCCATGAGCGACCACTTATCCCCCATACCCTGGCTCGACGTCCTCCTGATCCTCGCGTTGATCCTGATCAACGGCGTTCTCGCGATGAGCGAGCTTGCGATTGTCTCATCGCGCGAGGCTCGGCTTAGAGCGATGGCGAGAAGCGGTAGTCGAGGCGCCCAGTGCGCGCTCGATCTTGCAGCTGATCCGGGACGGTTCCTGTCGACCGTCCAGAGCGGAATCACGCTGATCGCGATCTTCGCCGGCGCTTTTTCGGGCGAAGCGCTGGGAGGCCCGGTCTCGGAGCGGTTGCAGGCCGCCGGCTTGCCGGCAGCCACCGCTCATACCATCGGCTTCAGCCTCGTCATCGTCCTCACCACATTCGTCTCCCTGGTCATCGGGGAGATCGTACCCAAGCAGATCGCGCTGCGCTCGCCCGAGCCGCTCGCGGTCGCCCTTTCGCGACCGCTGCGGATGCTTTCGAAGATAGTGGCACCGTTCGTGTGGCTGCTCGACCGCTCGAGCTTCCTCGTGTTCAAGCTCTTGGGCCTCGACCGCGGATCGAAGAACCAGGTCACAGCCGAAGAGCTGCATCTGGTCGTTGCGGAGGCTCAGACCGCAGGAGTGCTGGAAGAGAGCGAGCGTGCTATCATCTCCGGCATCGTGCGCCTTGCCGATCGGCCGGTTCGGGAGGTCATGACTCCGCGTACCGAGATCGACTGGATCGACCTCGATTCCACGGCCGAGGAGATTCGCCAGGCGCTCCTCGAAACAACGCACAGCCGAGTGCCCGTTGCCGACGGTTCGGTCGAAAATATCGTCGGAGTGATCCAAATCCGGGACGTCGCCGCCGCGCTTCTGGAGGAGCGGCCACTCGACCTCAAGCAATTGTGCCGGACGGCGCCGGTCATCCCGGACCTCATGGATGCGATGGACGCGCTTGCGGTCCTTCGCAACGCCGATGTGCCGCTCGCGCTCGTGCATGACGAATATGGTCACCTCGACGGAATCGTCACTCCAGGGAGCATCCTCGCAGCGCTCGCCGGGACCTTTGCCCACGACATCGAGCAAGGGGATGAGCCACCGCTCGTCGAGCGCGAGGACGGCAGCTGGCTGGTTTCGGGCGCCGCCAATGCGGATGTGCTCGCGGACCGGCTTGGCATTCGACTGCCCGATGAGCGCGATTATTCGACCGTGGCGGGTTTTGCTTTGTCGGTGCTCAAACATCTCCCCGAAACGGGCGAGAAGTTCCGCCACGACGGCTGGTCGTTCGAGATTGTCGATATGGATGGTCGCAAGATCGACAAGCTGATCGCATCGAGGCCGATGAAGCGGCCGTCGGGAGCCGAGGCTCGAGCAGCCTCCTAGAGCTTCCCGAACTTCTGCTCGAAGCCGTCGATGTCGTCACGGGCGAGATAGTCGGCCTGTTCGACGATGCGGTCGCGGCTGATCCGCCCACGAAACGCACCGAGCTGATTGTCCAGGCGTTCGATCTCGACCGGCGTAAGGCCCGCGATCTGCCCGAAATTGTAGAATCCGGCAGCGTGCAAGGCGTCTGCGAATTTCGGGCCGATGCCCTTCAGCTTGCAAAGGTCGTTGCGGGGAATGTCGCCCTCGAGCGCGCGATGGACTGGAGCGCTGATGATGTTCCCTGCGAGATCCGTGGTTGCGGCCGCCGCTTCCCCGGCGATGCCGCGACCTTCGCGGGGTTGGGAGCGCTGCATGTGCGGCCGGACGGGAGCGCTATCGGTGAGTGTCACTCGTTGCTTGGGTCGAAGCAAGACAAACGCCACAGCCAGCGCGACGAGGACTGCGATCACCCACCAATATTCGCGAACTAGGTCCATTTGATTCTCACCAATTCCATTGTGCGTTGTAGCGACGTCGTAGCTCGACGAGATAAGCGACCAGAAGTCCGAAAAGATAGCCCAGGATCGCCGCAATCGCGCCTTCGACTATCAGCGGAACGCTTTCACCCCTCGACCAACTAGCGCTTTCGACACCGGGAACCACGTGCATGAGCTTGATCACTTCACGACGCTGGAAATCGTCGGCGGGACCGGACAGGACAGCCCGTCGAGTAAGCGGCCCGCGCTGAAGATGCCCGCTGACCTCCGGTAGCTCATTGTTGACGAGCGCTTCGCTGATTGTGCTCTCGACCTTGGCGGCGAACCGGTCAGCGGCGCCGATCGGCCCGTGCCAGATTCCTGCCAGAAGGATGGCTGCGAGAGCCCCGCTTGCCTGCGCGATGATCCGCTTCCCAGTCCTTCGGAAAGCTATGAATCCAGCGATTATGCCGATGGCGACGCCAGCGACGAACGGTGGCCAGAAATAGGCCCAGAAGGGGGTCACGCATTCTCCCGCGCAAGCTCGCGCCAGCCGATGTCGCGGCGATGAAATCCGTCGCTAAAATGGATCTGGTCGACGGCGCGATATGCGCGAGCGCGCGCGTTCGCGAAGGTGTCGGCGACAGCGGTAACGGCGAGCACTCGCCCGCCCTTTGCTATGAGCCCTTGCTCAGCAAGCGCCGTGCCGGCGTGGAAGACCGTGACGCCTTCGACCTGTTCGGCCGCCTCGATCTCGCTGATCCTGCCACCGCTCGCTGGTGTGCCTGGATAGCCGCGGGCGGCAACGATCACGCTAACGGCGTGCTTTTCGGAAAGCCGCGGCGGCTCGATCACCGAGAGGCGGCCGGTGGCGACGGCGTGAAGCAGAAGCGCGAAATCGCCGTTCATCAGAGGCATGATCGCTTCGCATTCGGGGTCGCCGAAGCGCACGTTGTATTCGATTAACTGGGGACCTTCGGAAGTCAGCATCAGCCCAGCATAAAGAACGCCGCTGAATGGCGTTCCTGCCGCTGCAAGGGCGAGCGCGGTTGGCCGCACGATCTCGTCCATCGCTCGAGCCTGCAGCTCAGGCGTCAGAACGGGCGCCGGCGCATAGGCTCCCATGCCGCCCGTGTTCGGACCGGTGTCGCCCTCGCCGACGCGCTTGTGGTCCTGGGCGGAGGCGAGCGGGACTGCGGTCTTGCCATCGACAAGCGCAAACAGGCTGGCTTCCTCGCCCTCGAGGAATTGCTCGATCACCAGCGGTCCGTCGCCCGCAGCGTCGATCGCTTCTTCTGCTTCGGCGCGGGTCATCGCCACGGTCACGCCCTTGCCAGCGGCGAGACCGTCGGCCTTGATCACAACGGGCACTCCGAACCGATCGAGCGCTGCATGCGCATCGGCCGAGCGCTCTGTGTATACAAAGTCGCCCGTCGGGATATGGTTGGCGCGGCACAGATCCTTGGTGAACCGCTTCGATCCTTCGAGCTGTGCCGCCGCAGCATTTGGACCGAACACCGCGATACCTGCCGCGCGCAACGCATCGGCGACACCGGCGATGAGCGGCGCTTCGGGGCCGACGACGACAAGGTCGATGTCGTTGTTACTGGCAAGGTCGACGACCGCCGGAGGATCGCACGGATCGACGCTCAAGCATTCGGCCCAGCGGGCGATCCCCGGATTGCCCGGCGCAGCAATCAGCTTGCCAGCGCTCGGCGATTGCCTAAGTCGCCACGCGAGCGCATCCTCGCGACCGCCCGACCCCAAGAGCAGAATATTCATGGATCTCCCTGACGACACACGCGGTGCGCTGTTAGCCAACGTCGCGGCCGGCGACAATTCGCCTGCGCTGAGCGTGACCGAATTGTCGGGCGCACTCAAGCGGACGGTCGAGAGCGCGTTCGGCCACGTGCGCGTGCGCGGTGAGATCAGTGGCTTCAAGCGCCACTCGTCCGGGCACTGCTATTTCAGCCTCAAGGACGAGAATGCCTGCATCGACGCAGTCATCTGGCGAACCAGCGCAGCGGTCCTCGCCTTTCGTCCGGAAGACGGCGTCGAAGTCGTCGCGACGGGCAAGCTCACGACTTATCCGGGCCGCTCGAAATATCAGATCGTCATCGACCGGATGGAGATTGCGGGCGAGGGTGCGCTGCTTGCGTTGCTCGACAAGCGTCGCAAGGCGCTCGCCGCCGAAGGGCTCTTCGCGGCGGAGCGAAAGCGCAAGCTGCCGTTCCTGCCGCGCGTGATCGGAGTTGTGACCTCCCCGACCGGCGCAGTGATCCGCGATATCCTCCACCGCCTGGAGGATCGCTGCCCGACGAACGTGATCTTGTGGCCGGTGCCGGTGCAGGGCGAGGGCGCGGCGGCGAAGATCGCCGCGGCGATCCGCGCTTTCCCGTCGATCGCGCCCAAGCCCGACCTGCTGATCGTCGCTCGCGGCGGCGGCTCGATCGAGGATCTTTGGGCATTCAACGAGGAAGAGGTGGTGCGCGCCGCGGCCGAATCGCCGATCCCGCTCATCTCTGCCGTCGGCCACGAGACGGACACCACGCTGATCGACCATGCCGCGGACCGACGGGCGCCGACGCCGACAGCGGCTGCGGAGATCGCCGTTCCGGTGCGCGCCGAGCTCTTCGGTCAACTCGGCAACCTTCAGCATCGCGCTCAGGAATGTCTCTCGCGCCGAGTCGAGCGGACCCGCGAGCGGTTCGAGCTGACCCTTTGCCGCTGGCCCGAGCCGAAGGCCATCTTCGCCCCCATGGTTCAACAGCTGGATGATCTTAAGGAGCGTCTTCCGCGTTCGCTTGCTGCGCGCGCCGGCGCCGCCCGAGCCGACATGAACCTTATCGCGGGACGCCTCCGCCGCGAGGTTCTCGACCAGCGTATCGCGCGGCTGTCGGAACGTCTGGGCGCTGCGTGGAAGATGGCTGAGCTCGCGCATCCCGAGCGGCCGCTGAGCGCGGCTATGCGCGAGTGACGAGCCGCGACGGTCACACATTGATTCACGCGCGCGACGCGCGCGAGGCAAGGCTTCTAACGCTTCGCTTCGGCGATGGCAGCGTAGACGCCGCTATCGAGGACGGCGCTGCTCCGCGGCCGGTTGAGCGCAAGCCGCGCCGATCTTACATTGCGTCGCAGCCGGGCCTTTTCGATGGCTCCGAGGAGTAATGTCGATGTTGATGTCTGGCAGCGGCCGCGCCGCACGTATCCATTATCTCCCGGGTACATTCCGGCTTCTGACCGACGGCGACCATGTGGTCTGCGCCGTCACCGGCGGGCGCATCTCCCTCCACGAGCTTCGCTACTGGAGCGTCGAGCGGCAGGAGCCCTACGTCGATGCCGCGGCGAGCTTAAAGGCGGAGGCAGACGCCCGCTAAACCGAGCCGGGGTCGCTGTGGCAATCTCGACACACTAACTCCAGAAAAGGGCCCACCGCCCTTTCCAAATCTTTACAGCTTGGCTCTGGCGACTGCACAAGCGGCTCCGGAAGTGGGAGGCATGCGCCCCCGCGCGTTCTTTTTGGCGGCCTGGGGAGGTCGCCTCGAAGGGGAGAAGTCAATGAACAAGTCGATCCTGCGCGCATCAGCCGCCATGCAGGCTATTGCGTTGCTCGGTGCAGGCGCAACGGCGTTTGTCGCGGCGCCGGCCGCAGCCCAGGACTATACGTCGGGCGCCATCATCGGCACGATCACGAGCACGTCGGGTGCTCCTGTTGCCGGGGCGACCGTCACCATGCGCTCGGTTGCGCAGAACCAGGTTCGCACGTTCGTCACGAACGGAGCGGGCAACTTCTCGGCTTCGGGTCTGACCCCAGGCACCTATGACATCACTGTCAACGCACCGAGCTATCAGGCTTACACCGATCAGCTGACGGTCACCGCCGCTCAGGAAAGCCGAGTCAGCGTCGGTCTCGTCAGCGTCACTCAGACCTCCGCCGATCACCGTCACGGGCCGCCGCCTCCGTCAGACCTCAACGCAGGGAACAACCGGCCTCAACGTCGATGTTACCGCGGTCAACGCGAACGCCCCGATCGGGCATGACATCGCGTCTGTCACTTTGCTGGCCCCGACGACGTCGCTCGGCGTCAGGGGCTTCCGCCAGGCCAATGGCGAAGATGTTCCGACGATCGGCGGCGGCTCGGTCGCGGAGAACGCTTATTACATCAACGGCCTGAACATCACGAACCCCGACACGTACGTCGGCTCGGCGCGCGTTCCGTTCTACTTCTACAAGACCGTGGATGTGCAGACGGGCGGCTATCCGGCAGAATTTGGCCGCGCGACGGGTGGCGTGATCAACGCAACGACCAAGCAAGGCACGAACGATGCGTTCATCGCGTTCCACCTCGACTGGGAGCCGAAGTCGCTGCAAAGCCACAGACCGAACGTCGGCGATCCAACCTTCCCGACTTCGATCGGCAATACGATCTCCAGTGACAAGAAGCAGGCTACGCTCGAAGCCGGCGGCGCGATCATTCCCGATCACCTCTTCATCTACGGTTTGATCCAGGCCAATCGCAACGAGCGTCGCGGTGCGTTCCCGACGCTCGGTTATTATTCGGTCGACAAGGACAAGGATCCGTTCTGGGGCGGCAAGCTCGATGCTTACATAAATCCGACCCAGCATTTCGAATTCACGATCTTCGATACTCGCAGTAACACCGAAGAAACCCGTTATAATTTTACCCCCAATGCAGATTTCACCGACGTATCGGTGGGGTCGGTGATCGGCACCGAGAGCATCAAGACCGGCGGCCTGAACTGGGTTGCACGTTACACGGGCAACGTCACCGATTGGATCACCTTGTCGGGTGCCTACGGCGTCAGCAAGGATGCGGGCGATTTCATTCCGGCGGACACCGGCGCGTATGAGGTCATCGACCGGAGGTCTGTGACGACGGGCGGAATTGCGACCGTAATTTCACCGCAAACTTTTGCGCAAATCAACATCGCCGACACGAAGCGGCGTTTCTATCGTGGCGATGCTGACGTCCGATTCACAGCCGCGGGTCAGCATCACATCCGCTTCGGTTTCGACAACGAGGACCTTAGCGAGACTAAGACGACGAACGTAACTGGTGCCGCGGCGCCGGTCCTCTACGATTATCGTAACATCGGCGTGCGCGATCACCTACGAACACCTTGGGGGCCAGGTTTCGGGCACCGACACGGCGTTCTACGCAGAGGATTCCTGGAATACGCCGCTCGAGGGGCTGACCCTCAACCTCGGCATCCGTGACGATATCTTCAAACAATACAACTTGTCGGGCGAGCAATACGCCGACTACAAGAACAACTGGGGACCGCGGGCTGCGTTCACTTACACGCCACCTGCGATGGACAAGTGGAAGTTCTTCGGCAGCTTCGGCCGCTATTTCATTCCGCCGGCCATGAATCTCGGTTTCCGCGGAAGGGATCTCTACTTCCGCGAATACTTCAATTATCCAGTGGCGGGCGATCCGACGAGCTTGGTCATTGATCCGGCGACTGGTCTGCCAACTACACCGCTCGGTCCGCCGGTCTTGGGCATTCCGGGTTATTCTTCTGTTTGCCCGGCTGATTTCTCATCCGCTCCAGGCAATCCGACCAACGGCGCGCCAGCCTGCGTTATTTTTGGTGCCGGCGTTCAGAATCCAGCGCTTGCCAAGGTTATACCGGGCACGAAAGCTGAGCGTGAGGACGAGTTCATCCTCGGGACCCGCTATCAAGCGAACAATCTCTTGAGCTTTGGTATCCAGGGGACTTATCGTCGGCTTGGGAGCGTTTCTGAGGATACCGATTTCGCTCCGCAACTGGCCCAGCATTTCTGCAATACACCGGGCTCTATGACGCCTTTGCCTCGGGCTTCGATCCTTCGACCACGCCGGATCCAGCGCGCTGCGCCTTCTACATCAGCAACAGCGCTTATTACATCTGGAACCCGGGTTCTAAATCGGTCACGCTTCTCGACTGGGTGGATGCTCTGACGGGCAAGGCGACGCCGGTTACGCTGAATGGCCTGACTTTCCCGAAGGGTAAGCGGAACTACAAGGCTGTCTCTGTCGACTTCAACCGTGCCGATGACGGTCACTGGCTTGCCTCCGGCTCGGTCACCTGGTCGAGGTCGGTCGGTAATACGGAAGGGACGGTGAAGTCGGACGCCGGTAACACTGCCCAGGCCGATGCCGGTTCAACGACCGACTTCGATTATCTCGGCCTCACCGACTATTCGTACGGCTTGCTTCCGAATGACCACCGGTGGTCGTTCAAGTTGTTCGGCGCTTACCATTTCAACAAGATGTTCACGCTTGGCGCGAACATCTTCGTCCAGTCGCCGATGCATGGTTCGTGCGAAGGCGTCCATCCGACGGATCCGAAAGCCGCGCGGCTACACCGCTAACAGCTTCTTCTGCGGAACAACGCTCGATGCAAATGGCGATTATGCGTCGAACACCCCGGCCCCACGTGGAACGGCCTGGCAATCGGATTGGCTGAAGCAGATCGATCTATCGGCACGCGTCAACATCCCATATGGCCATTCGGACGCACGTCGGCTCGTTCTCCGGGCGGACGTGTTCAACGTCTTCAATAGCCATGCGATCCTGCAGCGTTACAACCAGCAGGAGACGGGAGCGGGCAATAACCCAGGTTCATATGCGCCGGATCCGCTGTACCTGACACCGCTCAGCTATCAGACGCCGCGTTACGTGCGCCTGGGCCTGGATGTGTATTTCGGGGCCGAAGCGGCTCCGCCGCCGCCGCCGCCACCACCACCGCCGCCGCCACCTCCGCCGCCTCCGCCTCCGCCTGCGACGCAGACCTGCCCGGATGGCTCGGTGATCTTGGCGACCGACGCCTGCCCGGCGCCGCCGCCGCCGCCGCCACCGCCGGCTCCGGCTCCGGAACGCGGTCAGTAAGGCTGGTCACAGCGAACGAAGAAGGAGGGGCGGCGCGAAAGCGCCGCCCCTTTCTTTTGCATTCTAGAGCATGATTCACTTTGAGTGAATCTGGGGGATTCCCAAAGGCTCGAGGTTCTGATTCAAAATGGGCTGGCCGGTGGGGAGGTCGGCATGGATGCGGCCTTATTCGAACGATCTTCGTGAGCGAGTGGTGACGTCGATGGAGTCTGGCCGATCGGCTCGGGCGACGGCGGCGCTGTTTGGGGTGAGCGTGGCGAGTGCTGTGCGGTGGTCGCAGCGCAAGCGGCGGACCGGCGAGGTGGCTCCGGGCAAGATCGGCGGTCACCGCAAGCTGATCCTGCTAAGCGAGCGGGAATGGCTGCTTGCGCGGCTGGCGGTTGAGCCTGATGCAACGTTGCGGGGGTTGGTTGCCGAGCTCGACGAGCGTGGTGTGAGAGCGAGCTATGGCTCCTTGTGGCGGCTGCTTCGACGTGAGGGTTTGAGCTTTAAAAAAAAGCCTGTTCGCCAGCGAGCAGGATCGGCCGTGGATCGCGTGGCGACGAGCGCAGTGGAAGAAGTATCAGGGACGGCTTGATCCCCGGCACCTCGTCTTCATCGATGAGACCTGGGCCAAGACCAACATGACGCGCACCCACGGCCGCTGTCGTCGTGGGCAACGTCTCAATGCCAAGGTGCCACATGGGCGCTGGCGCACGCTGACCTTCATCGCTGCCCTGCGCCACGATCGGATCGACGCTCCGTGCGTGATCGACGGCCCAATCAACGGGCAGAGCTTCCTCGCCTGGGTCGAGCAGTTCCTGGTGCCCACGCTCGCACCCGGCGACATCGTCATCATGGACAACCTCGGCAGCCACAAAGGCCACGCCGTGCGCCGCGCCATCCGCGCTGCCGGCGCCAGGCTATTCTTCCTGCCGCCCTACAGTCCCGACTTCAATCCGATCGAGCAGGTCTTTGCCAAACTCAAAACCCTGCTCAGGAAGGCCGGCGAGCGCTCGACCGAAGCTGTCTGGCGGCGCATCGGTTCCCTCCTCGATGCCTTCTCTCCCGCCGAATGTGCAAACTACATCACCAACAGTGGATACGCTTCATGCTAAGCGGATCGCGCTCTAGACTAATGAGACCGCTGGGCCCGCCCCTCGCCGGGCGGCACATCAGACGTAATAGCGGTCGCGGAACGGCTTCAGGTGCTGCTTGAACGCCTTTGCAAGTCCGATCCGTGAGGTAGAGATCGGCTCGCGTACCTGACCGACACTGGCAGTCCCTATAGGCCGGTCTTTTTTTGACGCGCGCTCTATCGCATTCTCCATCGGCAACCGGAAATGGCGCTGAAGTCGCTCGGCCCAGGAAGACGGGTCCGCCACCAGCTCCTCATATGCGGACAACGAGAATGCGGTCGGGGAAGACGGACTTCCAATGCGTCAAAAGCCGATCTTCTACTCGCATATAATCGGCAATGTCCTGCAGCGAGCAAGTCCAGTTAAGTCCCGTCGCGAAAAAGGTTCGGAAGCATGAAAGCGCTGCGTCTTCTGGTGAGCGGCGGAGCCAGGCGATGCGCGCACTTGGAAGCGCGTGAAGCATGAGGCCCATCAAGACTGACTGGCCGAGCGACTTATCGACTACGAAGCCGCTCGATCTGAACCGCATATCGATGAACCGCGCATAGTCTTTTCCAATCTCACCCCAGGGATCCGGGCTCTGCGATCGCTGCTCATAAGCGACAGCGTTGGGAAGACCGAGCCCGAGAGTTGAGAGGAGCGCCGGTGCGAAGAGATTGACCTCGGCACCGTCGTCGACCGCTGAATGGCCCAGCAGAATCTCCTCGGTCAGAGTCGTCCCGGAACGCGGCAGTCCAGTTACAAAGAGGGACCGGCTGCCCGCGAAAGTCGATGGCACAAGCCGCTCGAGCGTCGGCGTTGTGAAGTCGACAATCACCTGATCTGCGGCAGCGCTGAATGCTCCAAGGTCGGTACCGATCCCTGCTGTGCCCGGAGCGCGGCGCCTTTGGTGTAATATTGAAATGCTGCGTCGATGTCGCCGCACTCCTCCGCGCCTTGCCAAGAGCGTAAAGAAGTGGAGCGCGGGCTTCCGCCGATCCCACCGAATTGCGCTCCAAACGTTCCATCGCGAGAAGGTCCGGGATCTGCCGCCTCTAAACCTCTTGATCATTGCCAATGATAACCAAGTCGCAGTCATCGCGGGCGTCTTCGCAAGAGCTCGCCGATGAACAGCTGCCCGAGCTTCGATCGAAGCGGGCCAAACTGGGTCGCGTAGTGAGCCCCGAAAGTGAAGGAGCCGGCGGCTGGTCTCTAGATCAGCCGGCGGACTGTTCGCGGACCTCCGACCAGGGCTTCAGGCGATCGGCCGGAGGGAGCAAGCGTCCCCCAATAGCGGAAGCAACGAATCCGGTGAGCCAGCCTGGAACCCGCCGCGTCTCGAAGCTCGATCGCCAGATCGATCTCGCCGATATGCGCCGCGAGCTGCGAGACACTGGGCAAGTTCTCGGGCGACGTGTTCCCCTCGCCGAGCTCGCGACCGAGCGAGCGCGGCCGCACCGCGTCGATCGCCATCTTTCAGCGCGTCGAGAGCCTGCAGTGAAAAAGGGCTTGGAGGCAGAGTTCACTCCGCCGCTTTTCAGCGGCTTCCTGAACGCGGCGTCAACACCAGCTGTGCCCTCGCCCTCGTCGACTCGAATGACCGACCCATCTGCGACCTCGCCTGACAGGATCTTGTCGGCGAGCGGGTCCTGCAGATATTTCTGCACCGCGCGCTTCAGCGGCCGCGCCCCGTAGACCGGATCGTAGCCGACGCGGCCGAGCCAGGCGCGCGCGCCGTCGGTGAGGTCGAGCCGGATCTTGCGGTCTTCGAGCAGCTTGCCGGAGCCGCGCGACCTGGATGTCGACGATCGGGCCCATATGCTCCGGCCCCGAGCCGGTGGAACAGGATGATTTCGTCGAGCCGATTGAGGAATTCCGGCCGGAAGTGGCGCGCGAACCAATTCCATCACCTGCGGCTCGACCTTCTCGACCTGCTCGTCATCGCCCAATGAGGTCGAGGATACTGGAGCCAAGGTTCGAGGTCAGGATGATGATCGTGTTGGTGAAATCGACGGTTCGGCCCTGGCCATCGGTCAGTCGTCCATCGTCGAGCACCTGGAGGAGCACGTTGAAGACGTCGCCATGCGCCTTCTCGACCTCGTCGAACAGGACGACCTGGTAAGGCCGCCGCCGCACCGCCTCGGTCAGGACGCCGCCTTCCTCATAACCGACATAGCCCGGAGGTGCGCCGATCAGCCGGGCGACGCGTGCTTCTCCATGAACTCGCGACATGTCGATGCGGACCATCGCGCGTGGAATCGTCGAACAGGAATTCGGCGAGCGCCTTGGTGAGCTCGGTCTTGCCGACGCCGGTCGGGCCGAGGAAGAGGAAGCGATCCCATCGGCCGGTTCGGGTCCTGAAGGCCGGCGCGGGCGCGGCGGACGGCGCGCGACACCGCCTCGACCGCGTCGCTCCTGGCCGATCACGCGCTTGCCGATGCTGCTCTCCATCTGCAGAAATTTCTCGCGCTCGCCCTCCAGCATCCGCTCCACCGGGATGCCGGTCCAGCGCGCTGACGACCGCCGGCGATGTCCTCGGTCGTCACTTCCTCGCGCAGCATCGCGCTCTCGGCCGCTGCCTCGGCGTCGGTGAGCTGCTTCTCGAGCTGCGGGGATGCGCCCGTATTGGAGCTCGCCGGCCTTGGCGAGGTCGCCGGCGCGCTGCGCCTGCTCGAGCTCGAGCCGCGCGGCGTCGAGCTGCTCCTTGATCTTGGCCTCGGCGGCGATCTTGTCCTTCTCGGCCTGCCAGCGCTGGGTCAGCTCGGCCGATTGCTGCTCGAGATTGGCGAGCTCGTCCTCGAGCTTCGCGAGCCGTTCCTTCGACGCCTTGTCCTGTTCCTTCTTCAGCGCCTCGCGCTCGATCTTCAGCTGGATGATCCGCCGGTCGAGATTCTCGATCTCCTCGGGCTTGGATTCGACCTCCATCCGGATGCGGCACGCAGCCTCGTCCATCAGGTCGATCGCTTTGTCGGGCAGGAATCGGTCGGTGATGTAGCGGTTGGAAGCGTCGCGGCGGCGACGATCGCGCGCGTCGGTGATCCTCACGCCATGGTGAAGCTCGTATTTCTCCTTAAGCCCGCGCAGGATCGAGATCGTGTCCTGGACCGGTCGGCTCGCCGACGAAGACCGGTTGGAAGCGCCGCTGCAGCGCCGCGTCCTTCTCGATATGCTTGCGATATTCGTCGAGCGTGGTCGCGCCGATGCAGTGAAGCTCGCCGCGTGCGAGCGCCGGCTTCAGCAGGTTGCGAGGCGTCCATCGCGCCTTCGGCTTTGCCGGCGCCGATCGAGCGTGTGCATCTCGTCGATGAACAGGATGATGTCGCCCTCGGCCTGGCTTGACCTCGTCGAGCACGCCCTTCAGCCGCTCTTCGAACTCGCCGCGATATTTGGCGCCGGCGATCAGGCTGCCCATGTCGAGCGCCATCAGCCGCCTGTCCTTGAGGCTGTCGGGCACGTCGCCATTGGCGATTCGCAAGCGCGAGCCCTTCGGCGATCGCGGTCTTGCCGACGCCGGGCTCGCCGATCAGCACCGGATTGTTCTTGGTTCGGCGGGCGAGGATCTGGATGGTGCGGCGGATCTCCTCGTCACGGCCGATGACCGGATCGAGCTTGCCGTCGCGCGCCGCCTGGGTGAGGTCGCGGGCGATATTTCTTGAGCGCGTCGTAGCGGTCCTCGGCGCTCTGCGTGTCCGCGCTGCGGCCGCCGCGGAGCTTCGTTGATCGCGGCGTTGAGCACTCTCGGCGTTGACCCCGGCTTTCGGCCAGCGCCTTGCCGGCGTCGTTGTTCTTGGCAAGGGCCAGCGCGAGCAGGAGCCGCTCGACCGTGACGTAGCTGTCGCCGGCCTTCTGCGCGATCTGCTCGGCCTGGTCGAGCATCCGGATGGTCTCGCCGTCGAGAGCCGGGGCCTGCGTTGGCGCCGCTGCCGGTGACTGCTGGGATCTTCGCGCGAGCGCCTCGTCGGTCTCGCGCTGCGCCGCCTCGGCGTCTGCCGCCGGCGCGCGCGATCAGCGCCCGCCGCCATGCCCTGCTCGTCCTCGAGCAGCGCTTTCAGCACATGCGCCGGCGCGATCCGCTGATGATTCATCCGAACCGCGATCGTCTGGGCTGCCTGAAGGAAGCCCCGCGCACGGTCGGTGAGCTTTTCAAAATCCATCTTTTGTCACCCTCCTTGCATCGCCGCCGATATGGTGTTGCAGAACGGCAACACAAGTCCCGGGCTCAGCGTGGCTGGCCTCGCTCTGGCGCTCCTGTCGGCGAAGGCGCAGGCACCGTCGAGGTCGCGGGCTGCGCTACCATGGTCGCGGGCTGCGCTACCGTGGTCGCCGGTGTCGGAACCGGATTTGCCGACGCCGGCGGCAACGGTTGCCCGACGCTGGCGGCGTCTTCCGGGTGGATCAGCGGCGGGCATTCCTGCGCGACGGCCGGATCCATGTTCCAGCGGCGAAACTTGGTGCTGTCGATGTGAAAGCGCAGATAGGCATAGAAACCGAGCCCGGCGTTATAGGCTGCACCATGCTCCGAATGGTCGCCGCAGAGCTTGCGCATCAGAGTGACCCGGTCGATTGGAGTGAGCGGCACCATGTCGATCGCGGAATCGAGCTTGTGGGCGCTTTCTGGCGCACCGCCGGCGCATTTGTTGAGCTCCGGGTTGCGGTAGACCGACACCGCCTCGACTGGCCCGACCGCGGGTATGACATAATCTCGGACGTAGCGAAGGGTTTGCACGATGTGCGGCCATTCGCTGCTTGGCGGAACCTCGAACGGCTGTCCGCCGCATTCTTGCCACGAGGTCGCGGTGCGGAGCAAAGTCCAGGTCGGAAGGATGCCCCCGACCTGGCTTGCCTCGAGATAATCGTTGAAGGCTTTCACCTGCCCGGCACGCCACGGCGCCGCAAGGTACCAGGAGCGGTATCCCGGCTCGTCCTGACCCGGTGCTGATATATGGCGCTACTGGGTTCCACAAACCGGTCGTCGGGATAGGTTGCGGCGGAGGCGACATTGTCGTCGGGGCGGGCTGAGCGATCGCCGCGGCGGCGAAAAGCATCGAAGGCAAAGTGATCGGCATCGCTGGCGATGATACTCCGATGCCGCGCCTTGAAAAGCGCCGAGCGGCGCGCGACATCGCAGCCATGAGTCAGCCTATCGAAGTCGATCTTCCGCACAATCTTGGCAAGGACGAGGCGCGACGACGGATCGCCAATAACATTCACAAGCTCCAGGAACATATTCCCGGTGGAGCGCAGGTGCAGAGCGGATGGGCCGGCGACCAGCTGAACCTCGACGTCGCGGCTATGGGCCAGTCGGTGACCGCGGCGATCGACGTCGAAGAGACGAAGGTCCATCTGAAGGTGCTGCTTCCGCCGATGTTGGGCATGTTCGCTGGGATGATCCAGGCCGCGTTGCAGAAGAAGGGCAACGTGCTTCTCGAGGATCACCACAAGGGCTGACGCCCCGCTTAACAGCCGCTAAGCCTTGGTGCGAAAGGAGCGGCGATGCGCCAATTCGCGGTGGTCGGTTCGGGTCCGGCCGGGTTCTATACTGCCGAGGCGCTGGAGAAGGCGTTCGGCGGACAGGCGCGTATCGACATCCTCGACCGCTATCCGGTCCCTTACGGACTGATCCGCTTCGGCGTCGCACCCGACCATCAGTCGCTGAAGGCCGTTTCCAAGCGCTACGATAAGGTCGCGGACAGCGCGCGGTGTCGATTTCATCGGCAATGTCGACGTCGGGCGCGACATCTCGGTCGCAGAGCTACTCGAGCTTTATGATGCGGTCGTCCTTGCGACCGGAGCGCCCCACGACCGTAAACTCGGCGTTCCCGGCGAAGAGCTTCCCGGAGTCATCGGATCCGCGCAGTTCGTCGGCTGGTACAACGGGCACCCGGAGTTCGCGGACCTCGATCCGTATCTCGGCGGCGGCCACGCGGTCGTCGTCGGCAACGGCAATGTCGCACTCGATTGCGCGCGCATACTCGCAAAGACGCGGAGTGAATTCCAAGGGTCGGACATCGTCAATCACGCGCTCGAGGCGCTGGACCGGTCGGCGATCCGAACGATCACCATCCTTGGACGCCGCGGCCCGCACCAGATCGCCATGACTCCCAAGGAGCTCGGAGAGCTCGGTCATCTCGAAGCTGCGGTTCCGATCGTCGAGCCGGCTGATTTTCCGCCCCTCGAGGCCGACGAGCCGCTCGAGCCGGGTCTCCGCAAATCGGTCAGCCTGCTACGAGGGTTCCAAGAACTTCTGCACGACAAGCCAAAGACCATGGTCTTCGACTTCTTCGCCAAGCCGTTACGTGTCGAAGGAGATGGCAAGGTCGAACGCGTGATCGTCGAACGCACCGAACTGGACGAAAGGGGCTCCGCGCGCGGGACGGGCGAGATTTACGAGGTGCCCGCCTCGCTCGTCATCACTGCAATTGGCTATTCGACCTCGCCGATCCCCGACGTGCCGTTTGAGAACGGCAAGTTCGTCAACGAAGAGGGGCAAATCTCCGACCGGCTCTATGCCGTTGGCTGGGCGCGCCGAGGCCCGACTGGAACGATCGGCACCAACCGCCCCGACGGCTATGGAATCGCCGACCAAGTCGCAGCCGCGATGGCTGCGGATAGCTCGGCCAACCGCGAAGGCGCTGCCGGCGTCAAGCGCCTTCTCGAAGGCCGCGGGACGATGCCGACCGATTATGACGACTGGCGCAGGATCGAGGAGACCGAAGTCGCGAACGCTCGCTCGGGAGCTCCGCGAGAAAAGTTCGTGCGGCACTCCGACTGGCTTCGAGTTCTTGACCGCTGATTGACGGTTGCGCTTCGCCTAACCCCCATCTATCTAGCCGCGGCCTTGGCTCCCGCCCGCGATCTTGTCGCACTCAAGCGGGTTCCGGTCGGGGAGTAGCTCAGCCTGGTAGAGCACTGTCTTCGGGAGGCAGGGGCCGGAGGTTCGAATCCTCTCTCCCCGACCATCACGCGCCAATCTTGATGGCCAGCCCCTTTTCGCTCAAGGAAGCTCCATGGATTATGCGTTCGGCACTCGAGGCCAGGGTCTGGCGGCAGTCAAGCTGGCCGAGGCGGAACGGCTGATGGAAAGCGATCCAGCCGCTTCAGTGGCGAGGGCCCGCGAGGTCCTCACGCTCAATCCATCGGACCTCGATGCTCTCAGAATAATGGGCGCCAGCCTGCGGCGCCTCGGGCATGATGACGAGGCGAATCAAGCCGAGCTCGCCGCAATACAAGCTTCGGGCAAAGATCCGGAGATGGTGCGCGCAAGTCAGGCGATGGCCGCTCGTGACTTTCGCACAGCGGAAGCCATTTTTCGAACGATCCTGCAGTCGCGCCCGAACGACGCCGCGGCAATCCAGCAGCTTGGAGAGATTGCCGCCGCGGCTGGACTGACTCACGAAGCCGAAGCGCAATACCGGCGCGCCTTGTCGCTCGCGTCCGGGTTTGAATATGCACGGCTTCACCTCGCGAACGCGCTTAACAATCAGGGCAGAGCGGGCGAAGCATTGACCGAACTCAGAAAAATTACGGGCGAAATCCTGGAGTTCGAAGGCTACAAAGTGCTTTTGGCCGACGTGCTCAGCCAAATCGGCGAGTCCGACGAGGCGGTCGATCTTTACCGCGACATTCTCGCTTCAAATCCCAATATGCGGGATGTCTGGTCCCGCCTCGCTTTCCTTCTCAGTTCCGCCGGAAAGCGCGATGAAGCGATCGACACCTGCCGCGCCGCACTTAAGACTTTGCCCGGCCGCGGAAGTCCGTGGTGGTCCCTCGCCGATCTCAAGAGCTTTCGCTTCAACGACGAAGACGTGGAGGCGATGGATCGAATGCTTGGCGATTCGAAAGTTGCCGTCGAGGATCGGCTTCAAGTCCATTTTGCGCTTGGAAAAGCTTTGGAAGACCGCAAGGATTTCCAGTCAAGTTTCGATCATTACCGTCGCGGCAACGCGCTTCGCAAAGGCCAGCTGAAGTACAGCCCGGATTGGGGAGCAGCTCTGCTCGAACGAGCCCGCGCCGTCTTTACCAGGGAGTTTCTTGAGACACACGCCGGTAAAGGGGACCCCGTTCCCGATCCGATCTTCATCGTCGGAATGCCGCGTTCCGGCTCAACCCTGGTCGAGCAGATCCTCGCCAGCCATCCGCTGATCGAAGGAACCGCTGAGCTGCCCGACATCAACACGCTCGCGATCTCGCTGCACCCCGATCCGCGCCTTGGTCCCCGCAGCATCCGATATTTCGATGGGCTGCCCATGCTCTCTGGCGCTGGCTTGCGCGAGCTTGGCGGCCTCTACATGGAGCGGACGCGTATTCAGCGTAAGACGGACCGGCCCTTCTTTATTGACAAAATGCCCAGCAATTGGGTGCATGTCGGTTTCATCCGGCTGATCCTGCCGAATGCGAAAATCATCGACGTGCGGAGGCACCCGCTCGCTTGTGGATTTTCCAATTACAAGCAGCTCTTCGGGCGCGGGCATGAGTTTTCCTACGATCTCGCGCACATAGGCTCTTATTATAAGGATTATGCGGCGGTGATGGCGCATTTCGACGCGGTTGCGCCGGGCATGGTCCACCGCCTCATCCATGAGCAGCTCGTCGCGAATCCCGAGGGCCAGATCCGGCGCCTGCTCGACTTCATCGGCGTGCCGTTCGACGAGGCCTGCCTTCGCTTCCATGAAACCGAGCGGTCCGTGCGGACGCCGAGCTCCGATCAGGTGCGGCAGCCGCTCCGCCCCGAATTCGCCGATCATTGGAAGGCCTTCGATGCCGAGCTCGGGCCGCTAAAGGAGGCACTCGGACCGGCGCTCGAATATTGGAACGACCCGCAACCGCGATGAGCAGCTGCCGATCACGGTAGCCACAATCTTAACCTACTTCGCTTAGCTCGGGGGGATGGCTTGCGCCGTTCGACGCCTGCTCGACCGCAGCGCGCTCCGGCTCGGATGCGCGCTGGCAGCGCTTTGGCCGGCGTCCGCGAGGGCGTCGGACCTCCACCTGTTCGCGCCGGACGCGTTTCAGGTCACCGGAGACGTCCGCTTGGTTGCAGTCGACGGCGAGAAGGGATGGCTCGATCGCGGCATCGGCAAGCTGCGTTCCGGCAGCGACGGCGACCTTGAGGTCCGGCCGGAGCTCGGCAATGCGAACCTCATCTGGCAACCCCAGTTCACTTGGTCGCTGTCCGCGACGATCGTCGGCTCGGTCCAGGGGGGCGAACGGACGCAGGCGGGGCTCAGCCAAGCCTATTTGAGCTTCCGGCCGATGCGGTCGAGCAGCGGAACGTCCTTCTCGGCCCGTGCCGGGCTGATGTGGCCTCCGGTCAGCGTCGAGCACGAGGGCGCCGACTGGCATGTCGCCGATTCGATCACGCCTTCGGCGATCAACAGCTGGATCGGTGAGGAGGTTCGCCCCGTCGCAGCGGAGGTGAGCGCCCAAACGGAGGCCGGCTCGCAGCGGTTGCGCGCAACCCTAGCTCTGTTTGCGGCAAACGACACCGCGGGCACGCTCCTGACCTTCCGCGGCTGGGCGCTGCACGACCGGACCACGCTCGCGTTCAATCGCTGGCCGCTGCCGCCGATCAGCGGCGCGATGGCCGAGAAGCAGGCGCCGTTCACCCATCCGCTCCTCGATCTCCACAGCGGATTCGCCCATCGCCCGGGCTATTATGCGAAGCTGTCCTGGCAACCGCCGATCCCGGTTCGGATCGACCTCTTTCGTTATGACAATCGGGCCGACCCCGAAGATGTGAATCCCGATCACGAATGGGGATGGCGAACGGCGTTCGATGATATCGGCGTCGAAGTGGATCTTGGCGCGGGCGCCAAGCTCAAGGCACAGGCGCTTCAGGGACGCACGCGCATCGGGTACACCACGAAGGGAGCGCGCTGGGGCGACAACCGCTTCCGCTCGGCGTTCGTGCTTCTGACCAAACCGATCGGCCAGCTCGGAATTGCGACCCGAGCGGAATTGTTCGACACGCGCAACAGCGGCAGCCTCATCGACCATGATTATGATGAGAATGGCTGGTCAGCGATGATCACTGCAAAGCGCGAGTGGACGCATTTCACGAGCCTTATCGAACTCCTCCACGTGTCGAGCTGGCGCGAGGATCGCGACGACCTCGGCCTCGATCCGCGCCAGCGCCAAACGCAGCTTCAGGCCGAATTGCGAATGCATTGGTAACCATCTCGGGCCGCAGGGCGTTTACCGTTTAACCGTTACCCTCCCCTGATGGCCCGTGGATACTTGGGATTCTGGCAGCGATGGCGTTCGCCGCGCAGGTTAACGCGGCGCCCCTGACGGTGCGCGTGGTCGACCAGAGCGGACATCCGGTCCGCGATGCCGTGGTCACTTTCTATCCAAGCGGGGTGGCGCCGCGAGCGCCGCGCAGCAGCGGACGCTACGTGATTTCGCAGCAGAACCTGCAATTCCATCCATTCCTGACGATCGTCCCGGTCGGGGCGGACGTGTCTTTCCCCAATCTCGATAACACCAAACACCACGTCTACTCTTTCTCCCCGGCCAAGAGGTTCGAGCTCAAGCTGTTCGCCAAGTCACAATCGCCTACGGTGCATTTCGACAAGCCAGGCGTCGTAGCCCTCGGATGCAACATCCATGACCAGATGAGCGCATTCATCGTCGTGACCGACAGCGTCTGGACCACGCGAACCAATGGCCAGGGGGTCGCCACCTTCGAGGCGCCAAACGCCAGCGGCAGGCTTGCCGTGTGGCATCCCTACCTCCGCGCGCCGGGCGGCGCTGTTCAGCAGCCCATCAGGGCAGGGCAGGGCAGTGCCAGTTTCTCGATCCGGCTCCGGCCGCCGCCACCCGCCATGCCGATGGATTATTGAGCGTGGGGGCTTTCCGCTCTCTCAGCACCCGGCTGACAGTTCAGTTCGCACTTCTCTTCGCGGCGGCGATGCTGGTCATTTCCGCTGCGCTATCGACGTTCATCGCCGGCGCTGCCTCGCGCGAGGTCGAAGGGCAGCTCCAATCCTCCGGAGCGGTCTACGACCGGCTTTGGGAGCAGCGTGCTCACGAGCTCCAGAATGCAGCGCAGCTACTTGCCCGCGATTTCGGATTTCGGGCCGCCGTGGCGACTGGAGACCGGCCGACAATGCAATCGGCGCTGGGGAATGCCGCGGCACGGCTCAAGGTCAAAAGCGCCTTCATCGTGACGGTCGAGGGCAAGGTCACGGCCATCGACCCGTTGATCCCAGCGAGCGACACGCAGCGTCTCTGGGAGCCGCTCGACGACGGGCAGCTGACCGGCGTGTCCGTCCTTGCAGGCCGTCCGCGCCAGCTCGTTGCCGCGCCGATCATGGCTCCGACTTTGATCGGCTGGGTGGTGTTCGCTGCCGACCTCGATGCGCACGAGATGCGCGGCCTTGAGCGATTGTCCGCGATCCCGCTCCATGCGGCGGTGCTTTCGCAGAGCCATGGCCGCTGGGCAGAGGCGGCCGGAACAATGTCGGTCCTGAACGGGCCATCCGCCATCCTTGCCGAGGATCATGTCCGAAGCGGCGCAGCGTTCGAGATGAGCGTGGCGGGCGAGAAATCGATCGCACTTGCGAAGGCGTTGCCAACATTTTCGGGCGGGGAACGAGCGATTCTTCTCCTTGCTTATCCCAAAGCCCAGGCGCTCGCGGACGCGCGCAAGTTGCAGCTCGGCCTAGCCGTAACGACGTTGCTGGGATTGATCTTGATGGCGTTGGCGACCTGGCGTGCGGCAGGACGGATCACGAGGCCTCTTGCGCGGCTCGACGAAGCCGCAGGGAGGCTTGCCAGCGGCGAGCGGGTGCAGGTCCGTGTTCGCGGCAGCGACGAGCTTGCGCGCCTCGCGACGAGCTTCAATGAGATGGTGGGTAAGATCATCGAGCGCGAGCAAAGGATCACCCAGCTCGCCTTCAACGACGTCCTTACCGGCTTGCCCAACCGAACGATGTTCCACCAGCAGCTGGAACAATTGTTCAGCGCCCCCGAAAGTGAGGATAGCCTGTTCGCGCTGCATTGCCTCGACCTCGATCACTTCAAGGGGATTAACGATACCCTCGGCCACCCCGCCGGGGACGCCTTGCTCGTCGAAACGGCCCAACGTCTTCGCCAGGCAGCGCGAGGCCATTTCGTTGGGCGTTTAGGGGGCGACGAGTTCGTGGTGCTTCAGCGCGCGGGCGGCGATCGCGACTCGATCGATCGTCTCGCCCGCGACATCCTGGGCGCGATCACCCAGCCGATTTGCATCGACGGGAATGAGTTCATGCCGTCGACGAGCATTGGCATCGCCATCGCTCCAGATGATGGCGCGGATGGCGGTGTGCTGCTCCGCAATGCCGATCTCGCGCTTTACCGTGCAAAGGAAGGGGGTCGTGGCACCTACGCCTTCTTCGAGGAAAGCCTCAACCAACGCGCGCAGGAGCGTCGCCAACTCGAATCCGACCTCCGGGTCGAACTCGAGCAGGGTCAATTCGAGCTCCATTACCAGCCCCTGTTCGACCTCGAGCAGAACCGCATCAGCTCGTTCGAGGCGCTCCTTAGATGGAGGCATCCGACGCGTGGCCTGGTGTCGCCAACCGAGTTCGTTCCGGTGGCCGAGGATACCGGCCTGATCGTGCCGCTTGGGGCATGGGTGATCCGCGAAGCCTGCAGCCGGGCCGCTCAGTGGCCCGACCAGATCCGCGTGGCGGTGAACGTCTCGCCGGTGCAATTCCACCGCGGGGCCCTCCACGAGACGATCCTCAATGCGCTTGCGAGCAGCGGGCTCGCTCCAAACCGCTTCGAGGTCGAGATCACCAAATCCATTTTCCTCGAGGGGAGCGAAGCGACGCTGAAGCTGCTTCACTCGCTCCGCTCGCTCGGTATTCGGGTCGCGCTCGACGATTTTGGCACGGGCTATTCCTCGCTCAGCTATTTGCAGAGTTTCCCGTTCGACAAGTTGAAGATCGATCGCAGCTTCATTCAGAACCTCCTCACCCGCGAGGGTGCGAGCGCGATTGTCCGAGCGATCACCGAGCTTGCCAATGCCCTCAACATCGAGACCACTGCAGAAGGCGTCGAGGAGACCGCCCAGCTGATGGAGCTTCGCGCCCATGGCTGCTCGTCGGTGCAGGGCTTCCTTTTCGCCGAACCGATGACGGCCGAGGACGTGGAAAGATTATTCCGCGAAGGCGACGTAGCGATGAAGAACGTCGCTTGACATAGCGTCAGGCAAGCGACGAGCGATCAATTTGCGCGATACTCGTTAGGCCCGTCAGGGCCATTGCGACGCGCATCTCGGCTTCGATCAACTCGAGGGCATTTGCGACGCCCGAACGGCCCTCGGCTGCGAGCGCATAGGCCCAAGCGCGCCCCAACAGGACGAAGTCGGCGCCGAGCGCGAGCATGCGCATGACGTCGAGCCCCGATCGAACGCCGCCGTCGACGAGAAGAGTGACGCGTTCGCCGACCGCGTCGGCGATCGCTGGAAGCGCCCGTGCGGTCGAAAGCGCGCCGTCCAATTGGCGTCCGCCATGGTTCGACACCACGAGCGCATCGATGCCGTTGGCCGCCGCCTCGAGCGCGTCCTCCGGATCGAGTACCCCCTTGATAACCAGCGGCCCGTCCCATTGCGATCGGACCCATTCGACGTCCGACCAGCCGACACTGGCGTCGAAATTACGGCCGACCCAACCCATCAGGTCGGCAAGCACGGCCCCCGACCCGAGCAGCTTTTCAAGATTGCCCATCGTCATCGGTCGACCGCGAAGCGCAACGTCCCACGCCCAATCGGGCCGTTTGAGGACTTGCCCGAACCGGCTCGCCGGGCCGCGCAACGATCCTGAAAGACCGGCTCGATAATCACGATAGCGAGTCCCGGGCACGGCGAGGTCGACCGTGAGCAGCAAAGCGCCGCAAGCTGCCGCCTTGGCGCGGGCAATCATGTCGCGGACGAACTCGCGGTCTTTGACGATGTAGAGCTGGAACCAGAGCGGCGCTTTTCGAGCGACTTCCTCGATCGAACAGGCGCTGAGCGTCGAGAGCGTGAAGGGCAAGCCCGCAGCATCGGCAGCCTGCGCCGCCTGCACTTCGCCGCGGCGCGAATAAAGACCGGACAAGCCGACCGGGCCGAGACCGACGGGCATCGACCAGCGCTTGCCGAACAGCTCGGTCGAAAGGTCGATTGAAGATACGTCGCGAAGTACGCGTTGTCTTAACGTGACAGCCTGCAGGTCCTCGGCGTTTCGGCGGAGCGTGACTTCGTCGTAGGAGCCGCCATCAAGATATTCGAACAAGAAATGCGGTAGGCGCGCCTTAGCGAGCGCGCGATAATCGCTGACGCTGGCGGCTTTCCGGCTCAAGCTCTTCGACGCGCCTTGTTCACTCCTTCGGCTTGCCCGTCGGGGGCGTCACTTGCAACAGCGGCCGCCAGTGCTTCCAACGCTTTGACGTGCCGGCGAAACGCGGTTCGCCCGCTTGAGGTCAGCCGCGCCCACGTGCGCTGGCGCCCATCGGCCACGGCCTTGCGAAGAGCTACGTAGCCGGCGTCGGACAGTGCCGCGAGATGTTTCGACATGACGGAATCGCTGGCTCCAGTGATCGACTTCAAAAGAGCGAACTCCGCTTCCTGCGCCTGGGCCAGCACGGCCGCGATCTGGAGCCGCGCCGGTGGGTGCAGGACAGGGTCGAAACCCGATGGCACATCCACGCTCAGGCACCCATCTCGCGGACGAACACCCGCTGCCAGAGCCTGCTTCCGAAAATGCCAATGGCTACTCCGGCGGCGCCGAGCACCAAGGGCGTGACGTGATCGTTGTGATCGAGGCCGCGAATGACGCTCACCGCGTAGAGCGACAGCTCGACCGCGAGGATGCCAAGCGCGACGATCCTCGTCTTGCCCCTCCGGTAGCCATTGATGAACATGCCCATTCGCTTCCGATCCGAGTGAATGATGATCGGAATGAGGGCGAGAAGCACGACCAGGATCGAGATTCGGATCGGCAATTCGAAGGCCGGGGTCGCAACCAGTCCGCCCATCATCAATCCGAATACCGCGTGCCGCCATGGCGGGCAGGTTGCAGCTCGAGCCATTTGAGCTTCGGCAAATTGTTTGGCCTCGAGGGCCGAGCGAGCATCCCAGGTTTCCATTTTCGTCCTTTCACTTTCCATGTCGGAAAGTCATACGATTGACTTTCCTATCTGGCAAGTGAAAACTTTCCGATATGGAAAGTGACTAGGTCGCGAAGTCGGGATCGAGACGGTAAGCCTTCCGTTTCAGCGCCGGCCAGGCAAGCAGCTTGCCGGCAAGTGGAAGCCCGACAGCGCCCTGCTTTGCCGTCACTTCGGGAGCGCCTTGCGGCGGGTTGTTGAGCGCAGCGCCCGCAGTCAGCGCCATGACCTGCGCCTGGCACGCACGCTCGAGCGTGTAGAGCCGAATGAACGCCTCGCCGATCGTTTCCCCGACCGCGAGGGTGCCGTGATTTCGAAGCACCATCAAGTTCTTCGACCCGAGGTCTTCGACCAGTCGTTCACGCTCGCTGAGGTCGACGGCGATTCCCTCATAATCATGATAGGCGATGTCCTCGCGAACGATCATCGCCGCCTGGGTGAGTGGAAGCAGCCCTTCGGCGTGGGCGCTTACCGCCTGGCCCTGAGGCGTATGCAGATGCATCACCGAATGCGCGTCCTCCCGCGCCATGTGGATCGCCGAGTGAATGGTGAAGCCCGCCGGGTTGGTGACGAACGGGCTTGGTTCCAGAGGATTGCCGTTGACGTCGACCTTGATCAGCGAGCTCGCCGTCACTTCCTCGAACATCAGATTGTAGGGGTTGAGCAGGAAATGATGTTCGGGCCCCGGGATTCGCGCCGACAAATGGGTGAAGATGAGGTCGTCCCAGCCGTAATGAGCGACCATCCGGTAGGCGCAGGCGAGGTCGACCCGGATTGCCCATTCCTCGTCGCTGACCTTGCCTTCCATCGACGGGATATGGACCGAATTGAGCGCTCTCAATCCGCCCATTCCCCGGGTCATCGTATCGACGCGATTCATGCGGGCGTCTCCTGCCGATCGGGATGCGCCGAGGCGAACCCCTCGAGCTTGGTCGCATTCTCCTCGGCGCGAAGCAATGTCGGGTAATTGTCGAGCGGCACGTTGAAGCGCCTCGCATTGTAGAGCTGCGGAACCAGGCACACGTCCGCGCCCGTCGGCGCGTCACCAAACAGGAATTTGCCGGCCAGGGGCTCGGCCAAGGCCTCGAGCGCGGTCAGGCCTTCGTTGATCCAGTGCGCATACCAGCGGTCGACCTCGTCCTGCGAATGGCCGAGCTGGTTCCTCAAATATTTGAGAACGCGCAGATTGTTCAGCGGATGGATGTCGCATGCAATTGTCATCGCCATCGCAACGACGTGGGCTCGCTCGGCCGCAGCGGCTGGAATGAGCGGCGGGACGGGATAGCGGATGTCGAGATAGTTGATGATCGCGAGGCTTTGCGTCAGGTGATGTCCGTCGATCTCGAGCGTCGGCACGAGGCCCTGCGGGTTCACTCCGCGATAGTCGGCGGATGTCTGCTCGCCTTCGAGCAGGTTTACGTTGTGCACGTCATAGTCAACGCGCTTGAGGTTTAGGGCGATCCGAACTCGGTAGCAGGCGGACGAACGACCGTAATCGTAGAGGATGATCCGGCGCATCGCTGGGTGCTTACTCTTGCGAAACGAACGGCGCTATCACTTCTCGCGGTACCCGGATGGGTCGTCCCATCGACTTGTCGATAATCGCCCATTGGGTCAGCGATCGAACGCAGACCCTCCCGTCAGGCCCGATGAACTCGACGAAACGGTCAAACCGCGCTCCCTTGGGAGCATCGGCGACCCACGTCCGCGCCATTACCACATCGGCTTCGTGAGCGGGGCGGAGATAATCGATCTCGTGCCGCACCACGACCCAGTGGTAAGCATTCTTGTGAGCCTGCTGAGCGATCGCTTCCCAATGGGCCACCGCCACCGACTGGATCCACTGCACCCACACCGCATTGTTGACGTGCCCGAGCTCGTCGATGTGCTCCGGCCCAGCGGCGAAAGCCGCCTCGAAGACCGGCCTCGTCATCCCGTTTGCGTGAGCATGAAGCCGTAAGTCTCCGCGATTTCGTGAAGCCGGTCCCAGCGGCCAGACTTTCCGCCGTGTCCCGCTCCCATATTGATCTTCAGGAGCAGCAGGTTCGCGTCGGTCTTGGTCGCGCGAAGTTTTGCGGCCCACTTGGTCGGCTCCCAATACGTCACGCGCGGGTCGGTAAGCCCGCCGGTGATGAGCAGCGGCGGATAGTCCTGCGCTTTCACCTGGTCGTAGGGTGAGTAGCTGCGAATATATTGGAACGCCTTCTCGTCGATGATCGGATTACCCCACTCGGGCCACTCGCCGGGGGTGAGCGGAAGCATGTCGTCGAGCATCGTGTTGAGGACGTCGACGAAGGGCACATCGGCGACCGTCGCGCTCCAAAGCTCAGGATTCGAGTTGACGACCGCGCCCATAAGCTCGCCGCCCGCCGAGCCACCGTTGATCGCAATCTTGCCCGCGCTCGTGAACCGCGCTTCGATCAGTCCTTTGGCAACGTCGACGAAATCGTTGAAGGTGTTCGTCCGCTTGGTCAGCTTGCCGTCCAGGAACCATTTGTAGCCGAGGTCGTCGCCGCCGCGAATATGAGCGATCGCGCACGCCCAGCCTCGGTCGAGGAGGCTGATCCGGTTCGAGTTGAACGTCGGCGGGATCGCCATCCCATAGGCTCCGTAGGCGTAGAGGAAGAGCTTCCCTTCGCCATTCTTCTCGAAGCCTTTCCCGTAAACGACCGAGACCGGCACTTCCACTCCGTCACGTGCCTCGATCATCAGCCGCTCGGTCACATATTGCGAAGCGTCGTAGCCGCTCGGGATCTCCTGGACCTTCAGCACCTCGAGCGTGCCGGTGCCGGGATGGTAATCGTAGGTGGTCAGTGGAGTGACCATTGACGAATAGCCGACGCGGTAGCTTTCCGGAGCGAACTCGGGATTGCCCATGAAGAAGGCGCTGTAGCTCGCCTCCGCGAACGCGATGGCAGTCTCGTCGCCCGAGTAGGTCCGAAGGACCAGCCGGTCGAGCCCGTTCACCCGGCTGCTGATCGCCAGATAGTCGCGATAGGCGGTGAGGCCCGTCAGATAGACATTGTCCGACCCCTCGATGATCGTGTGCCATTCCTCGGGTTCGGCGATATCCGCTTCCGCAATCCGAAAGTTCACATTGTTGTCGTTGGTGTGGATCCACAATTTCCTGTGCGCGGCGTCGACATGATATTCGCGGTTCGGTTTGCGGCGCGAGATCAGCGTCAGCGCCTGCGACGGATCATCCGCCGGCACGAACCGCACCTCGTTAGTCGCATTATCGCCGGTCGAGATCAGGATCAGGCTCTCATCGTGCGATTTGCCGATGCCGACCGAGAAACCGAGCTCCTCGGTCTCTTCGTAGAGCGTGATGTCTTCTTTCGCGGGCGCTCCCAGCCGGTGGTAGCGCGCACGGTAGCTCCGCCATTGGTCGTTGACCTCGGTGAACACGATCCCGGCGCTATCGCTGGTCCACACCGGCTGGCCGATGCCGACACTAGTGACCGTTTCTGTGTCCTTGCCCGTTGCCAGATCGCGGATGCGCAACTGAAATCGCTCTGATCCATCGTAATCGGCCAGCGTCGCGAGCGAGCTTGCCGTCGGGGCTCGCCTCGAGCGCGCCCAAGCGGAAATAATGCCCGCCATGAGCTTCGGCCGGCTCGTCGAAGATGAGCTCGTCTTCGCCGCCACCAACCGGCTTGCGGTACCAGCTGCGATATTGCGCGCCGGGCTTGAAAGCCCACCAGTAGAGATAATCGCCGTCGCGCAGCGGGACCGAGCTGTCGTCCTCCTTGATCCGCGCCTTCATCTCCTCGAACAAAGTCTCGAGCAATTCCTTGTGCTGCCCGGCCCAGCCCTCGAAATAGGCGTTCTCCGCGTGGAGGTAGGCGAGCACGTCGGGATCATCGACCTCGGGATATTTCGGGTCGCGCAGCCAATGCCACGGGTCCTCCATTTTCACTCCGTGACGTTCATAGCTATGCGGTCGTTGCTCGGCGGTCGGCGGGGAAATGAGGTTGGTCATGGCTCCGTTCTTAGCGTCGCAACCGGCGACGAAAAGGGCGAAGCGACACTTCGACACGTGGCATCGACAATCGCTTCCGCTTCGCCGGGGCCTTTTGCTTGGAGCTGTCGGCGTCAGCCTCCCGCAATTTGGGCTCGAAAAACAGCCTCTTCGTTTGCGGGGCCTTGCGCGAGAGCCGACATTCGGACCGCCAGCAAAAGGATCTTGGATTCTCCGGACTTTAAGAACCGCCTGTCTTGGACTAGCTGAGGAGGGAGGGAGCTAGAGCCCATGTCCACTTACGCAGATCGCCTGAAGGCACTTCGCGAGCAGTTGAAGGCCGAGAAGCTCGACGGCTTCGTCGTCCCGCTGACCGACGAGCATATGAGCGAATATGTCGGAAGCTATGCCCAGCGGCTCGCCTGGCTGACCGGCTTCCAGGGCTCGGCCGGTTCGGCCGTGGTGCTTCCCGAGGAAGCGGCGATGTTCGTCGACGGCCGCTACACGCTGCAGGTTCGCCAGCAGGTCAGCCCCACCGAATGGAGCTATCAGTCGGTCCCCGAGACGAGCACCACGCAATGGCTCGAGGAGCATGCCCCGAAGGAGCTCGCATCGGATACGATCCCTGGCTCCACACGCGCGACTGGGTAAAGAAGGCGAAGGAAGCGCTCGCAAGCCGGGGCGCCGAGCTGGTGCCGGTCGATCGCAATCCGATCGATGAGATCTGGGCCGACCGTCCCGAAGCCTCCAAGGCGCATCTGTGGTCCAGCCCGACCAATATGCTGGCAAATCGGCGGCCGAGAAACGAACCGAGATCGGAGACTGGCTCGGCAAGCATCACGCCGATGCGGCCGTCCTCTCCGCACTCGATTCGATCGCCTGGGCGTTCAACATCCGCGGCGCCGACGTCACCCACACGCCAGTCGCGCTCGCTTATGCGATCGTCCACGCCGACGGAACCGCCGACCTGTTCGTCGCGGGCGAGAAGATCGGGCCCGACGTCCGCCAGCATCTTGGAAATGGCGTCCGCCTGAACGAGCGGACGGCATTCGAGGGCGAGCTTTCGAAGCTCACGGGCAAGACCGTCGTCGTCGACCCGGAGCGCGCTGTTGCCGCGATCTTCGAGGCGCTCGAGAAGTCGGGCGCCAAGATCCTGCCGTTGCGAGACCCGACAATCCTCCCCAAGGCGCTCAAGAACCCTGCCGAGGTCGCGGGGCAGAAGGCCGCTCAAACCCGCGACGGCGCGGCAATTGCGAGATTTCTCCACTGGATCGATGAGGAGGCCCCGAAGGGCAACGTCGACGAGCTCAAGGCGTCAGACCACCTCGAAACGCTCCGCCGCGAGAATGCCGAGCTTCGCGACCTGTCGTTCGACAGCATTTCCGGCGCTGGCCCGAACGGCGCGATCGTCCACTACAAGTCGAGCGAGAAGACCAACCGCAAGCTCGAGAGCGGAACCCTCTATCTGATCGATTCGGGTGGTCAGTATCTCGACGGCACCACCGATATCACGCGCACCGTGCCGATCGGCGAGCCGACCGACGAGATGCGCGACCGTTTCACCCGCGTTCTCAAGGGCCATATCGCGATCGCAACCGCGGTTTTCCCCAAGGGGACGCGCGGCAGTCAGCTCGACAGTTTCGCCCGCCGTCCGCTGTGGGAAGCGGGCCTCGATTACGCCCACGGCACCGGTCATGGCGTCGGTAGCTTCCTTGCAGTTCACGAAGGCCCACAGCGCATTTCACCAGTCGGGAGCTCCCAGAGCGGCGGCGACGAACCGCTTCAGGCCGGAATGATCATTTCCAACGAGCCCGGCTATTACAAGACTGGCGAATACGGCATCCGGATCGAGAATCTGGTGTTGGTCGTGCCGCGCGAGATCGAGGGCGGGGAGAAGGAGATGCTCGGCTTCGAGACCCTCACTTTCGCGCCGATCGACCGCCGGCTGATCGATGTTCAGATGCTCGACGCAGAGGAGCTGATCTGGCTCAATTGTTATCACGCGCATGTAATGGCGAAGATCGCTCCGATTCTGTCGAGGAGCGATCTCGACTGGCTCCGCTCGGCTTGCGCGCCGATCGGCGACTAGCCGAACAACGGCTTTGACGCGATGGATATGTTCACTTAATGTTCTCCACCCAACTCGACAGGAGGACGCGATGATCGGCTACGTTACGCTCGGCACCAACGACCGCGAGAAGTCGTCCAAATTTTACGATGCTCTTTGCGGTGAACTCGGCGCCGGCCGGATGATGGAAAATGAACAATTTATCGCCTGGGGCAAGCCCGGCGGGCGGTGCCGGGCTCGGCCTGACCAAGCCCTTTGATGGGAATTCGGCGACGGTCGGAAACGGCGTCATGGTCGCGCTCGAAGCGAAGGACAAGGACCAGGTTCAGCGCCTTTATGATCTTGCGCTCGCTCATGGCGGGTCCGACGAAGGCGCGCCCGGCGATCGCGGCGGCGGCTTCTACGCCGGCTATTTCCGCGATCCTGACGGCAACAAACTCAATGCATTCATCATGGGCGCGGAGTGATCAGAGGCAAATCGCTTTACGATTTCCCAATTCATCTCGGGCTCGGCGCGACAGCCGTTGCCGAGCCCGAGTTCACCGGGATGGACTGGTACGAGGGGTACGGCCAGCGCCATCGTGACGATCTCGACGAGGGCCGCATTGTCAGCCTATTCCGCTTTGCAGAAAGCTGGACCAGCTGGGAAATGCACCCGGCCGGCGAAGAAATCGTCTGCTGCATTCGGGGGCACATGATTTTGCACCAGGAGCTGCCTGACGGAAGCGGGCAGAGTCACGAGCTCGGGCCGGGTGAATATGCGATCAATCCGCGCGGCACGTGGCATACCGCCGACGCCGAGGAGCCGGTGGTCGCGCTGTTCATCACCGCCGGGAAGGACACGACCCACCGCCCGCGGTGAGTGTGACAGCAGAGTCATCCGATATTAATTGTTCATTTAACGCATTGTGGCTAAATCGGAATTCAGGAGACGATTCGTGACCAACGCCCTGATGTTCCCATTGGCCATTCTGCTCCTTGGAGCGGTGATCTGGATCGGCGACGCGATCGCCGGCGGCATTGAAAGCGCGCTTGGCGAACCACCGCTGCGCGATCGCGACCGCTAGCCTTCCAGGTTTTCGTTTCGCCGGCATTCTGGACCGGGCGAAAAATGGTGCTGCCGGTGAGGATTGAACTCACGACCTCAGCCTTACCAAGGATGCGCTCTACCACTGAGCTACGGCAGCAATTTGTCCGGAGTGGCGCGCCTATGACGGCGCGGGCCTTTAGCTGTCAACCCGTTGCGGCCCGTCGGCGACAAGGCCATGTGCCTATGACAATGACCAAAGATCAGGAGCGAGAGGAACGACTTGCGGCCGCCCTTCGGGAGAACCTCCGGCGAAGGAAGGCGCAGTCTCGTAATCTTTCCAAGCCCAAGGACAGCGACCAGCAATAATCGCCGCTTGCCTTGGAGGGATGCTTACGCTTCACGGCGCCATGCGCTTCTTCTCCGACAATGCCGCTCCTGCGCATCCCAACGTGCTGGAAGCGATCGCCGCTGCAAATCGGCTCGACACCGCCTATGACGGCGACGAATGGAGCAAGGAGCTCGACGGCGCCTTCTCCAGCCTGTTCGGGACGCCCGTCCGCGCATTCTGGGTGACGACCGGGACTGCGGCGAACTGCCTCGCGCTCGCCGCTTTATGCCCCCCTATCGAGCGATCCTATGTCACAAGGACGCGCACATCGAGGTCGACGAGGCAGGGGCGCCAGGCTTTTTCACCGGAGGCGCGAAGCTGGTCCACGTCGAGGGCGAGGGCGCCAAGATCACTCCCGAAGCGATCGCCGCCGCCTGTGACGGGATCCGGGACGACGTCCATCAGGTCCAGCCTGCCGTCATCTCGATCACCAACGCGACCGAATATGGCCTCGTCTATCAGGCCGACGAGGTCGCAGCGATCGGTGACCTCGCAACAAAGCGCGGTCTTGCCCTGCATATGGACGGCGCACGCCTTGCCAACGCGCTCGTTTCGAGCGGGGACACGCTCGCGAGCATGACCTGGCGAGCGGGAGTGGACGCTTTGTCGCTCGGCTTCGTCAAGAACGGCGGCCTCAATGCGGAGGCATTGATCCTGTTTAGGACCGAGCTTGGCGATGAAATCGCAGTTCGGCGCAAGCAGGCCGGCCACCTGCTGTCGAAGGGCCGCTACCTCGCCGCGCAACTGCTGGCGCTGCTCGAGCGCGATCTCTGGCTCGACAATGCGCGCTGCGCGAACGCCGCGGCGCGGTCGCTGGCGACGGCGGCGTCTGAGCGGCTGGTCTATCCGGTCGAGGCCAATGAGGTCTTCCTCAAGGTGACGGCTGAAGAGGGGGCAAGGCTGCGCGCACTGGGCTTCGACTTCTACGATTGGGGACCTGGCCAAATCCGGCTCGTCACAAGCTGGGACCAGAAAGGCGAAGGGATCGAACAGCTGGCCTCCGCGATCGCCGCCCTCTGATGCGCTCGTCATAAGCTCGCCTTATGCTCCCGAAGTCCTGCTTTGATTGGCGAAAATCGACCGCAATTGGCTACCAACCACCTCGATGAAGCCGCGACACCTGATGCCTGAGGACGTGCTGCCAGCCGGCCCCTCTTCCGGCGGGCGCCTCCGCTCGGTCGTTCTTCCCTTCATCATTTTTACTGCAATCTGGGGATCGACCTGGATCGTCATCCGCGGGCAGATCGGGATCGTCCCGCCACAATGGTCGGTGGCCTATCGATTTGTGATCGCGACAGTCGCAATGGGTTTCGTCGCGCTGTGGAAGGGCGAAGGCCTTCGAATCAGCTCGAAGGGCCTGCTCGCCGCCACTTTCCTGGGCTTCACCCAATTCTGCATCAACTTCAACGCGGTCTATCTCGCCGAGCGCCACATCACCTCGGGCGTGGTCGCGACCGTATTTGCGCTTCTGATGATCCCGAGCAGCCTGCTCGGCTGGCTCTTTCTCGGCCAGAAGCCGTCGGCCCGTTTCGCCGGGTTCTCGCTGGTGGCCGTAACGGGCATTGGCCTCCTGTTCGTTCACGAGCTTCATCGCAATGGCGCAACGACGAACGAGGTCGCTGCAGGCATCGGGATCACCTTTCTCGGGATGCTCGGCGCATCGACCGCCAATGTTCTGCAGGCTCGTCCCGAGATCCGCCGTTTCCCACTGTTCACGATGCTCACCTGGTCGATGGCAGCGGGCGCGATCATCGACGGGATCATCGCTGCTGTGATGACGGGACCACCCGTCATTGACACGTCGCCGACATATGTTGCGGGACTATTCTATCTCGCTCTTGCCGCGTCGGTCCTGACCTTCAGCCTCTATTACCCCGTCATCCGCAAGATTGGTCCCGCGAAAACCGCATATTCGAGCGCTGTCGTCCCGATCATTGCGATGGGATTCTCGACCTGGCTCGAAGATTATCGCTGGACACCGCTCGCGTTCACTGGAGCTTTGCTGGCGCTCGCCGGCATGGCCGGCGCTTTGAGCGGCCGAGGACCGCCCCGAACGGCTCCAGACGCTGGGTGATGCGTTTGGGGGCAATGCCCTCCAGCGTCATCCGCCGCTTCGTTTATTGCCCGGACGATTGTGAACTCTGGGTCGAGTTCACGACCGGCCGTCGCTATGTTTATTCGGACGTGCCGGACGAGGTCGCAAGCACCTTCCGCTCAGCCTTTTCCAAGGGCATCTATTTCAACACCCGCATTCGCGATCGCTATCCCTGCCGCGAAGTGATCCACCAGGGCGAAAACGCGCAGGAAACGCATTCTTAAGCCTGACGCGCGACAATCCGGGCATGATCCCGATGAAGACCAGCTCTGTCTTCAAGAACCGATGGATGGCTCTCGTCTGGGCTGCCGGCATCATCTGGTTCGCCTATGATGTGGCCGGATCGGATCCCAAGGATGCCAATTCCTCGGCCAATGCGGAGCAGGCGACGGATGCGACCGGTGCGCCGATCACAACCGACGATGCCAATCGATTCGCCGAGGAAATCAACAGCCTTTAGGGCGCCTCGCCCCATTCGACCCGTTCGATATGCCAGCGCCGCTGCTTCTCGGTCGAACCGGGGACGTCGTTGACCCGGCGAAGGACGATCTGCGCGGGCTTGCGGAACGTATCGCCATAGAAAATTGCGGGCACGGTCGTGTAGATAGAGCCAGCTGCACCTTCCATTTCGCCAAGATCGCCAATCTCCAAATGCGTTCCCGGACGAAGCTGCCGGGCAAAGTCCGAGGCAATGGCCGGATCACCCCAAAGCTTCGCCGCTTCGGCGAGACGACCCTCTTCGATCAGCGCTCCGTAATTCTGAACGACCTGCCCCGCCGCTTCGATGCTCTTAGGGTCAATTGGTCCCTTGGGCTCGTGCAGGCTGGTTCTTGGGACCCGCTGGACTTCGTTCGTCGCCAGTCTGGGGGCAGCGGGCGCGCTATTCATCACCACTGTCGGCGCGCCTGGCACGGGAGTGACTGGAGCTTCTCGTTGCTGCTCGTCTCGTGCGTCTGGCGCGTCGGTCTGCAGCAACTCAACGCCATCAGCATCATCACGACTGAATATCGGACTTTCATCGACTTGCCTCTTGATCGGAACCGCTCCCGCAACAGTTCGTTCGTTTCGCCAGCATAACAGAGGAATACAGGGAGAGTTTCCAATGGCTGACGACAATGGCACCGAACGCGAGCATACGACTGTCGTGGAAACCGGCGGTGGCGGGGGCGGCGGAGTTCTTGCCGTCGTTCTGCTGATCATCGTGGTCCTCGTCCTGCTTTACATCTTCCGCGCCGATCTCGGCTTCGGAAGCAAGGCGACCAACATCAACGTTCCCGACAAGATCAACGTCAACGTCAATCACAACTGATTGAGTGAGAGTGCGGGCGGGTCGCGAGTCCCCGTCCGGGCGCGGGCGCGGTTCTTGATGGAGCCGCGCCCGTTTGTTTTTGTCATTCGAAGGTCCTAACCGGCGCCCATGAGCTATATGACGGGTTTCGGCGGCCATTTCGAAAGCGAGGCGGTCAACGGAGCGTTGCCCAAGGGTCGTAATTCGCCGCAGCGCCCCGCCTACGGGCTCTACGCCGAGCAATTGTCGGGAAGTTCTTTCACCGCGCCGCGCCATGAAAACCGCCGCAGCTGGCTGTATCGCCTGCGGCCGACTGCCGACCATCGGCCGTTCACGCGATACCAAGGCGCGGGGCTGTTTGCGCCGGGCACGGTTCGTGAGCCGCTCGCGCCCAACCGGCTCCGTTGGGACCCGCCCAAGGACCTGCCCGGTGACGCAGATTTTGTCGACGGGATGGTGACGATGCTCGCCAACCGCGATCCAGCGGACCTCGAGGGCGTTGCCGTCCATCTCTACCGGGCAAGCAAGACCATGGAGCGGCGCGTGTTCGTCGATGCCGATGGCGAGATGCTCATCATCCCGCAGCTGGGAACGCTCCGGATCGTCACCGAACTTGGCATATTGGAGGTTGGGCCAGGCTCGGTCGGGCTCGTTCCGCGAGGCGTCAAGTTCCGGGTCGAAGTGGATGGCGAAGCGCTGGGCTACGTCGCTGAGAACCACGGTCTTCCGCTACGCCTGCCCGAGCTTGGTCCGATTGGCTCGAACGGGCTAGCCAACCCGCGTGACTTCGAAACGCCAGCCGCCTGGTTCGAGGAGAAGGACGAGCCGACCGAGGTCATCCAGAAATCGCTCGGGTCGCTGTGGACCACGACGCTCGACCATTCGCCGCTGGATGTCGTGGCATGGCACGGCAATTACGCGCCCTATCGCTACGATCTGTCGCGCTTCAACGTGATCGGGACGATCAGCTTCGACCATCCCGATCCCTCGATCTTCACTGTCCTGACCAGCCCCAGCGACGTGCCCGGTCGAGCGAACGCCGATTTCGTGATCTTCCCACCGCGCTGGATGGTCGCCGAGGACACGTTCCGGCCGCCGTGGTTCCACCGCAACGTGATGAGCGAGGCGATGGGTCTTATTCACGGCGCCTATGACGCCAAGGCCGAAGGGTTTGCCCCGGGCGGCCTGTCGCTGCACAATCTGATGAGCGGCCACGGTCCCGACGTCGAAAGCTGGCGCAAGGCAAGCGAGGTCCAACTGGAGCCGGCGAGGATCGACGGAACAATGGCCTTCATGGTCGAGACCTGTTGGCCGTATCGACCGACGCAGTTCGCGCTTGACCGGGCTCAGCCGGATTATGACGCGGCCTGGGCCGACTTTCCAAAGGCGAAGCTGCCGTGATCGACGAAACCAATAACCCCGGCCTCAAGAGCTGGGTGGAAACGGCGCAGGGCAGCGATTTTCCAATACAGAATTTGCCGCTTGGCATTTTCTCGGTCGGCCAGCGCCGCCGCCGCGCCTGCGTCGCGATCGGCGACTATGTGCTCGACCTCGCCGGGATTGCCGAACTCCTCGACGAGGAATGGCGCAAGGATCTGGCGCAGCCGGTCCTGAACGCGTGGCTCGCACGCGGTCTCGGGGAACAACGGGACCTGCGCGAGCGCCTGATCGAGATTCTCTCGGACGAGCGTTACCGCGACGACGTGGAACCGGAGCTGGTCGGCCAGACCGAGGTCCGAATGCACTTGCCGTGCGTCGTTGGCGATTACACCGATTTCTACGTCGGCATTCACCACGCGACCAATGTCGGGAAGCAATTTCGGCCCGACAATCCACTTCTGCCCAATTATAAATATGTGCCGATCGGCTATCATGGCCGGGCAAGCTCGGTCCGGGTGTCGGGCGAGCCGGTGATTCGCCCGAATGGCCAGCGCAAGGCGCCAGACGCCGACGCTCCTGAATATGGCCCGAGCCGGCGCCTCGATTACGAGCTCGAGCTCGGCATCTGGATCGGCGCTGGGAACGAGCTCGGTTCACCAGTTTCGATCGACGAGGCGAATGAGCATATCGCTGGCTTTTGCCTGCTCAATGATTGGTCTGCGCGCGACCTCCAGGCCTGGGAATACCAGCCGCTTGGGCCGTTCCTCGCGAAAAATTTCCTGACCAGCGTCAGTCCGTGGGTGGTCAGTCCCCAGGCTCTCGCGCCATTTCGGAAGGCAATGCCACAGCGTCCCGCGGGCGATCCGAAGCCGCTCTCCTATCTCGACGACGCTTCTGATCGCGAACGGGGAGCGCTTGCAATCCAGCTCGAAGTGACCCTGACAACCGAGAAGATGCGCAAAGGAGGCGTTGCTCCGCACATCCTGTCGCGCGGGTCCGCAGATTCGGCCATGTATTGGAGCGCTGCCCAGATCGTCGCTCACCACACGTCGAATGGCTGCAATCTTCAGCCCGGCGACCTCATCGGGACTGGCACGCTTTCGACCGATAATGAACAGGGCCTTGGATCATTGCTTGAGATCAGCCGCGGCGGCAGCCGGCCATTGGAGCTTGCCAGCGGCGAGACTCGAACTTTCCTCGAGGACGGCGACGAGATCACGCTATGTGCCCGGTGCGAAGTGGAGGAAAGGGCGGCTATCGGGTTCGGCGGCTGCGTCGGGCGCGTGGTCGCAGCGGGCTAGAGCAGCCCCAGATTTTCCCCCAGCAGGCGAGTCAGCGCATAGATCCTGTCGAGCTGCGGGGTCGCTAGGCCGACCCGCCGGGCGATCTCGCGAGGCGCGCCCAGCAAGGCTTCGAGCTCGATCGTTCGACCGGCCTCGACGTCCTGGAGCATGGAGGATTTGAACGCTCCGAGCCGGGCGGTGACTGCCATTCGATCCTCGGCGCTTTCCTCGATCGGGCATCCGATCGCCGCTCCGATCTTGGCCAGCTCGTCCATCGCTTCGGCCATGAAGGCGCGGACCGGCGCGTCGTCGAGCAGCTTGTCTGCGGTCGATCGGGTGAGAGCCGAGATCGGGTTGATTGTCGCATTACCCCACAATTTGTACCAGATAGCGCGGCGAACATTATCGCTCGCTTCGCAGTGGATGCCGCTATTGCCGAAGAGCGCGCAAAGCGATTCGATCCGCTCGCTCGACCCGCCCGCCGGCTCGCCGAGTATCAACTTTTCCGCATGCTTCACGACGATCGCGTTGGCGGCCGAACGGAAGCAACTTGCATGGACCACGCAGCCCGCGACCTGCTCGACGGGAAGACCGTCTGCAGTTGCGCAGTCGGGATCGACCGACCACAAGGGATCATCGGTGAACCACCACGGCACGCCGTTCAGCATCGGAATGATGTGCGTTTGCGGGCCGATCAGAGGCTCGAGCGACAAAGCGATCTGCGGCAGGGCCGGCCCCTTCACTGCGACAACGACGACGTCGTGAACTCCAAGGCTTGAGGGATCGGCCGCTGCATTCACAGCCACGCATCGCGTATCGCCGCCATCGGTCAGAAGCAGCCCCTTGGTGTCGATCGCGTCCAGGGTCTCGCCGCGTGCGACCACCGAGACGTCAGATCCAGCGAGCGCCAGCCGAGCGGCGATCCATCCGCCGATCGCGCCGGCGCCGACTACGCAAATGTTCATTTGAGCGTCGATGCGTCAGCACGAGCCGACCGGCAAGCGCATTTCAAAAGGGGGACACGGGTGTACGGGCGCCCGCCACCTATCGGATCAGAACCGCGCCTTCGGTGGCCGAGCGCTCGAGGATGGCGATGTCCGCCTTGCTGAGCGGGCGGCATTTCAATCCCGGCCTTGCCGAGACGTAGCTGACCTTGGCGCGGGGCGTTGCAATCGGCCGAAGCATGCTCTCCGGGTTCAGTGGTTCGGCAAAGCAAATTCCGCTCTGATCGCCGCTCGCCCAGGTCACACGTCCGGACAAATCCCTGCCATTGCGTTGCATGAGGACCGGAGAACCTTCGTTAAGCGCCATGCCGACGATGCAGGCCCCGTCCGTGGAAACGTTTGCGAGCCGCGCTTCGGAGGTTCGGCTCATCCCCTCGATATTGACGGACAGCATCACCTTGGAGCGCTCGTTGCGCCGACGTTCGATCAAAAGGCTGGTCACTGTTCGTGCCCCCAAAAGTGGAACTGGCTTCGATCTATCATCGGCGACGGCGGGGCTGAACGCTCGTGCTGGTGCCGTCTCAGAACGGAACAGTCAGTCAACCCATTCGAAAAGGGCGCCGACCTCTTCCTTTGCCGCATCCTTCAGCTCCGAGCTGGAAGCGCACGGGCTGTTTGGCGCGTCGATCAGGTCGATGACAGCTGCGCGCGCACGAAAGAGACTGTCCCTGTCACCTGCAGCGGCATTCAGCACCAGCGTCAATGTCAGTCGAAGCGCGGTAACCCGTGCCTCGATCTCGCGAATCGGGCCTGTCAGGCGCAAGCTGTCGTCGGCGAGGATCTTCACGATGTCGTTGGTCGCGAGCGGCGTGCTTCCGCAAGCCTGGTCCTTGAGGATTTGAAGCTTCACCGCAAGATCGGCGAACGTGCCCGCGGGCGACCTTACGAGCGCGTCGAGCGCTGCAGCTTCGCGGCTGCGCAGTTCGATCTCGGTTGCGGAATGCTGCTCGCGGCTAAATTCCAGCCACGCGCCCAGCTCAGCCTGCGCTCGGCGGAAGGCGACGTAGCGATCGCGGATCTCGGTCGAGATATCGCGAGGCGCTGCTGCGCCCTCGGCCCCACTGGTGGCGTCGTCAGGCACTGATCCGCGTCACCCGATTGGGCCTCACCCGCAGTACCCCCAATGTTGTGGCGAGCGCGACGCCGAAGCGCCGCGCTGCCTTCGTTCAGCCGCGCTCGAAGGGCGCGATAAATGTCGTTGTCGCAGTCCAGCGCGAAAGTACGCCACAGTCGCTGGTCAGCGATACTGGCACCTGCGCTGTAAATGGAGCGCGGTACGGATAGCAGTCGAAAGTATTTTCCGTCTGCAGGCAAATCTTGCCCTGGTCAGCGGTCCAGGTCGCGTTGACCACGGTTGCGCCCGAAGGCGAACTGATCTGAGCAACTCCGCCGCTTTCAAAGTAGACGGTGTTCATAACTCCATTGGTTTCGACCTGGACCTGCTGGCCCGTGATCTCGGCTCCCGGAACCCACTGGGCCGAAGCTGCCGAAGCAGCCGCCAACGAAACTAAAGCAACGAGTGTCCTTACGATCACGATGACCTCCCACTCCAACCAATTAACGTTTACATGACATTAACTTTCTTGTTAACGCCGGGGTCCTGAGTTAAGCGTGTGGTCAGCACCCTGTCCCAATTGAGGACATGAGCGAACCTCCAAATTGTCTGCGCATCCTCGTGAACTCATGGTCATGGTTCATCAATTCTTAACGAGGACCCATGGCCAGCGTGATCGCCCGGACGCGGACCCAATCTCAAGCGTTTCTGTTTGCCGGCAAATCGGCAGCAGCGCCGACGATCGGCGCCGTTCCGAGAAGGCTTTTCGCGAGCTCGAAGGAACAGCTGAGGGTCACTCTCTACTCTCTGCTTTTCCTGGCCGATATCGCGCTGATCGCTCTGGCCTTCCTTGGCGCTGGCGCGATTCGCCTGGGATCTCCGTTTGAAGCGCAGTCGCTCAACACGGTGGCCGTGGTGATCCCGACCTTCATTGCAATCGCCGTTCAAAACCGCGCTTATTCAATTCGAGCGCTCCAGAGACCTGCGCATGGCGCGGTCAAAGTCGCGGAGGCTTTAGGCTATGCGGTGGCGGTCGCGATTGGCCTTCTCTTCTATGCCAAGGCAAGCGACTCGTTCTCGCGCGAGATCTTCGGGATAGGGACTGTGCTCGCGCTCGTTCTGACGGTCGCGGGCCGACTGCTTGCCGGGGCGCGCATTCGCAACATCTGTCACGGAACTTTCGTAAACCGGCTCGTCATTCTCGACGGCGTAGATCTGCCGACGCGGCCGGGCGAAGTGGTGGTCTCGGCACGGCAGCTCGGAATTGTGCTCGGCGAGGACAATCCAGCCGCGCTCGATCGGCTTGGCTATGCGCTCGAGGGCTGCGATTCGGTGGTGGTTGCCTGCTCCGGATCAAGCCGTGCTCAATGGTCGCACGCGTTGAAGTCGGCGGCGGTGGACGTCGAGATCGTCAGTCCCGAGCTCGACCAGTTTGAAGCGCTCGCAATCGGCGATTTCGACGGCCGAAGGACTCTTCAGGTCAGCGCCCGGCCGCTCAACGTTCGCGACCGGCTCCTGAAGCGCGCGCTTGACCTGGCAGTGGCATCAACCGCGCTTCTGGTTCTTTCTCCAGTGATGCTGGCCGCCAGCGTCGCAATCATGGTCGACAGCGGCGGACCGGTGCTGTTTCGCCAGCAGCGAGTGGGACGCAACAACCGCCTCTTCAATCTCATGAAGTTCCGAAGCTTCGCGCACGCCTCCGCCGATCCGACAGGAATTCGATCTGCGAGCAGGACTGATGAACGGATGACCCGCGTCGGCAAATTCATCCGGCGTACCAGCCTCGATGAACTGCCGCAGCTCATCAATGTGATTTTGGGCGACATGAGCATTGTCGGGCCACGTCCGCATGCGCTCGGCTCGACCGCCGAGAATGACGTTTTCTGGAAGATCGACAATCGTTATTTCCATCGTCACGCGGTGAAGCCCGGGATGACTGGATTGGCTCAGATCCGCGGCTTTCGCGGCGCGACCATTCACAGGCACGATCTCACCAATCGGCTTCAGTCCGATCTCGAATATCTCTGTGGCTGGACGATCTGGAGGGACCTCAAGATCATTGTCGCGACGTTCGGCGTTGTCCTCCATCCGAATGCATTCTGAGCCGGGCTCGGGTCATGAATCGCCTGATCGCGATCACCTTTGTTCTCTTGTTGCTGCCAGCGGGTTCCGAGCTCGTCGCTCGAGCGGGGGTTTCTCTCACCGGTGATTTGGTGGTCTGGCCGGACGCCTCGTCATCGTCGAGTGCGATCTACTCGGCGGGCGACTCGAATGTCGCCACGGTCGATGGAATTGTCAGCAGCGCGATGATGGGCCCGGCGACGGTCCGCGACTCATATCGCGCGATCGATGTCGCCGGTTCGGCGAGCGTAGGCCGCTTCGAGGCTCACGACATCGACGCCAAGGTCAATGCCGACTGCATCCGCGCGCACGCGGACGTCGTCGTCGTTCGCCGCGCGCGCTGTGCAATGACCGGCGACCCGCAAGTCGGCCGGATCAACATGCCGTTCGGTCTCCAGGTCACCTCCGCAAGGACGGTTCTGGTCGAGGACAGCAGCTTCGAGGGCTTTCAATGGCGCGCGCCCGACTCTCGCTTCTGGAACGGCGAGGGCGTTTCGATAGAGCGCGGCGTAGCAGGCGTGCAATTTCGCCGGGTGATGGCCAACAACAACACCGATGCGGGCTTCGACTTGAAGCCGTTCGCGATCATGTCGGACGTCTCGGCTGCAAGCAATTGCCGGAATTTCCGCTTCTGGTCCGGTGGGGATGCAGGGACTTTGACGACCGGCGATGTCGTCAAGCGGGGAGGGACGAGCAGCTGCTCCGGTATCTGGCTCAGCGGATCGCAGGATGGTTCCCGTATCAGGCTCCATATCAAGAAGCTGGTCGTCAGGATGTCTCGCCCGGCGATGATCATCGAGGTCGAGAACGGGCCAGCTGATGTCGAGATCGACGAGTGCGACATTCGCGCGCCGGCAGGCTCGCAAATGATCCGTTTCGAGAATGGTGCCGGCGAAGTTCGATTGGGGCGGGGATGCCAAGTCGCGCGATCCGAGCTTAGGGGCTTTTCAACCAAAGCCCGCGAAAATGCGTCCTGAAAGCCGCTGCTATAGCTGCGGCTGCTGCGGATTGTGAGGCCGCGATTCGATGCCGTCAGGTCCGACCTATTATGACTTCTTCGGCGTCCGGCAGAGCGCGTCCGCAGAGCAGATAAGAATTGCTTATCTGTGGCTGATGAAGCAGCACCACCCCGACCGCACTGACCATATCGATCGGCAGCGGGCGGCCGACTTCGCAGCGATCCTCAACCGCTCCTACGATGTGCTGAAGGATCCGCTGAAACGCGCGCGCTACGACGCCTGGCTTGCGCGCGACGAGAGACAATCCGGAAGCACCAAGGTCCGCAGGGCCCTCCTGACCGGCGAGGCGCGCCGGCGGCGTGCAACGAAGTGGGATGCCTCGTCGAGGGGGGCTGCGGCGCTTGCGGCGACGATCGCCTTTGTGGTTGCGGGAGCCATTTGGCTTCCGGACGCATCGCCGTTCCAGCAATCTCAGACACTTACTGCTGGAGTCGCGTATCAGCCCGGCGCCGAAACCGCGGTGCAACTGAGCGATGAAGATGCGCAAAGCGAGGCCCGGCGCGCGATGAACGCGTCACCAGGGCAGGCGGAGCGTTTGAGCGAGCGGTGCTTCGAAACCGCCCGCGACGAGGGAAGTCTTAGGGGAACCGAGATGTGCATCATCTTCGATGACGCCTATCTCGAATGGAACAGGACGACCAATGTGGGGCAAACGCAGCCCGTCTACCTCAATGACTCAATTGTCCGACTTCGTCATCGAGATGCGCTCGGCGCGATCGGCTCATTCGAAGACGCCCGCCTCGACCAGCTGAGGCAGAGAGCGGTCAACGCCTTGCTTGCGCAAATCAAATCGCAAGTGAACGCGGCTAATAATCTGGACAGCCCGCCCCCGAGTGTCGATTTTCGGCACAAAACGTCCCGATAAGAGACAAGTATAACCGAATTTCGCTCTTCCGAGTTAACGACGAATTAAGTACAACTCGCAGTTGAGGAGCAATTCGATGAAAAAGCTATTTTTCGTTACAGCCTCACTTGTTCTGCTAGGCACGCAAGCGACGGCGCAAATTCGTCCGGGCGACTGCCGCCCGGTATTTCCAGTGATGGACAAGGTCGCCATGCTGCCGCCGCCTCCGGAGATCGTTCCGCCGCCACAGGTGGTCGAGAAGCGCCGTTTCAACGCCGCATGGCTGGGAGGCGGGTTCCTATTGATCGCTGGCCTGGTGGTGATCACGCGTGAACATGACCACCATCACGACCACGTCAGTCCGGCCTGACCGGATTTAGGATTTCGACTTGCTTCGGAAGGCCCGCCCAGCGCGGGCCTTTTTTTTGCTGTCGGGCATGGCCTGCCCTTGATCAGAGACTGGCAAGCTCCAGCACGCGCCTTCGATATTGCGGAAGGAACGTTGCCACCAGCGCGACATAAACCGCCGCTGCGATAATGCAGATCAGGGCGATCATGACGAGGCCGGCGGGGTTCACCATGTAGAAGAGCAACGCCGCTGAAAGACCCATGGCTGCAGAAGCGAGCACCGGTTTGGCAAGCGCGTCGATGTGATCGCGAATGCCGATTCCACTGACCCGCCAGATGAGATGGAGTTGGAGCGGCATGAGAAGGAGCGAGCGAATACTGTAGCCGAGCGCAACCCACTTCAGGCCGTTCGAGACCGTCAGTGCGGTGACGAGAATGGTTGTGGCTAGGTCGAGCAAGGCGAAATGCCGCTGCCACCGAATGCGACCTTTTGCAGCGAGCAGCGCAAGCATGAAGCCGCTCAGGGTGAAGGGAAGCGCCAGCGGCAGAAGCATCGGCGCGATCATTCCCGCATCGCGCCATTGCGGACCGAACAGTGCGGGAACCAGCCACGGGCCTGCAACCGCATAGCCGACAAGCGCAGGTACGGACACGAGTGCGCATTGCTGCAACATCGAGACATAGGCCTTGCGCAGGTCCTCGCGATGGTCCTGGAGGCGCGAGAAAGTCTGCAGCGCCACGGTCCCAAATGGCCCCACGATCTGCGGACCGATCAATTCCGCGCATCGCCATGCAACTCGGTACGAGCTCAAGGTCGCCGGGCCCAGAACCCGGGCGATGCCGAGATCCTGCGCACGGAAGCTGAGCAAGGTCACGACCTGCGCAAGGCCAAGGTCGATGCCATTCTTCAGGTACCGCCGCGCTTCTGCGAAGTCGAAGGCAATTCCGGGTCGCCAGCGATAGGACGACCAGGCGAGCGCTGTGCAGACGATCTCGCGCACGACCCGCTGCAGGACCAGCGCCCAGATGCCTGCACCGAGAAGTGCCGCAACGACCGCGCAAATACCGCCGAGAAGCCCGGCAAGCACCGAGCGATAGGCGAGCGTCTTGTGGCCGAACTCGCGCAGCCGAAGCGCCATGTGGGTATTGCCAGCGCCGCTCAGAATGACCGGGATCGCAAGCCAGGTGAGCACCGCTGCCAATTGCGGCGCGTCGAACAATCGTTCGGCCATTGGGGCCGCAAGCACGATCAAGAGGGCATAAGCCGCAGCGAGGAAGCAATTGGTCCAGAAGATCGTGTCGAGCTCACGCTCGGTTAGCGACTTCGCTCGGGCAATCGCCTGCGACACTCCGGCAGTGGCCAGATTCCTGCCGACGTCCATGAACACGAAGGCAATTGCGAACGTGCCGATCGCCGGCTTGTCGAGGAGCCGAGCGAGCATCACGAACACGAAGAACGAGAAAAGCTGGTCGCCCGCCGCCTGGCCCATCGTCCAGAAGATCGAGCGGAGAGTCTGGCGCTTCAGCTTGGGATCATAGCCCGGCAAATCGGCATCGGCCGTGATTTTGGAGGTCTCGTTCATCGCCAATTATGCCGCAGGTAAAGCACGACGCTGAGGCGCTGTCTTTCCCTGGTCCGGAGACGATAGGAAAGTTGCTCCGTCCTGGGACAGGCAGAGCCCGTGCCGACTGCACTCGGAACCGTCCCAAACAGGGCCAACGCGAGGCAAGCCGGTAGCGACGGCGAAGGTCTCGCGACATGCTTGGTGCTGATGCTGCTCATTCATCGGGCAGCATGGTGACACGAAGGCGGTTACGATTGCGTTAGGTCGGCCACCCACGAGGTTACCGGATCGCAAGCTTATCTTGCGATCAATGCGAACCAGCGCGGGGAAATTATGAAGCGGAACATAGACTTCGTCATAGCTGGATCACTTCTCGCTCTTGCTCTCGCGGTCGGTGGGGCAGGGGAGAACTTCCCGCTGCTTTCGATGCTTCTCGATCTTTCAGCAATCGGCGCCGCCGCTTCGCTACTGTGGAATCGCCGGCCCGAGCGGCTGACGAGCCTCAGCCGCTGCGCAATCGCCTTTGCTGCAGCGATCCTGCTACTTCCCGCGCTTCAGCTGGTGCCGCTTGCGCCCTCGTTGTGGAATGCACTGCCTGGTCGCGAGGGAATCGCGCAGATCGACGCCGGCCTGGGCCTCAACATCTGGCGTCCATTGACGCTCGACATCGAAGGGACGGTTCGTGCGCTCCTCAGCGTCATTCCTGCCTGTGTGCTCTTCGTCCTGTGCCTGAGGTTGCATACCCGCGAGAGGGGAACGCTGCTTTTGATCGTCACCGCCTTTGGCCTTGCGAACGCGCTTCTTGGAATCATCCAGCTCGCGACCGGAGGATCGATGACGCCCTATCCGTCGGCGCACCTCGGATACCCGATCGGCCTGTTCGTCAATCGCAATCACAGTGCGGTCTTCATGCTTGTTTCGCTGCCGATCATCGCCGCTCTCACCGCCCGGCAAATGCAGAGAGCGAGCTCGAAACTGCCCTATCTGATGGGCTCGCTCGCTCTGATGACGATCATTGCGATCGTGATCATCGCGACGACCTCGAGAATGGCACTCGCTTTGCTGCCGCTCGCTTTGATCGGATCGCTGGCATTGCTGTTCTTCCGCCAGTCGCTGCTCCGAGTTGCGGTTCCCTCGACGCTGGCGCTGGGAGTCATTGCCGCAGTCATTTCCTGGGTCGGCGGCTTCAACCGAAACCTGTCGCGCTTCTCGTCCCTGCACGATGGCCAATTCGACTATTGGGATGATGTCTCCTGGGCGCTTCATCATTACGGGCTCGCAGGAACCGGCTTCGGCACCTTCATCCCAGTTTATCAAACCGCGGAGAGCCTATCGTCGGTCGGCCCGGCCGTCCTCAACCACGCGCATAACGACTTTATCGAGATCGTGCTCGAGGGCGGCATCCCCGCAATCGCGATGTTGCTGATGTTCTTCGTGATCCTCGGATTTGCCGCAGCTCAGCTCATCAGAAAGCGCTTTGACTTCCACCGAGCCTCGCTCGGGCTTGCAAGCGCTGTCGGGATCATGCTCCTGCTCATTTTCTCGCTGGTCGATTATCCGTTGCGAATGCCGGCGCTGAGCTGCGTGTTCGCGCTTCTCTGCGCTTGCCTGCTTCCGACCCCTGTGCCGGTTCAGCCGGGGACTGAGCTGGTCTCTTCATCCGCGGCTGATCGGCGTGCCTGGGCGAGGCATGGCACAAGTGCGGCCGGTCTTGCAGCGCTCGCGGCGGTTGCGGTGCTTGTCCTTCAGGCAGGGGTATCCGCGAAGAGCCTGTTGTCTGACGAATATGCGATCGCTCGAGGATGGGCGCCATGGTCGACGACCGCTCATGAAGTCCTTGCCGATGATGCCCTCGCGGCATCGAACCCAGCGCAAGCGAGCGCGGAGGCGCTGGCGGCGCTCCGTCTGTCGCCGATCGATGCGCCTGCCCTTCGCGCCGCTGCGATGGCACGTGCTCTTCACGGTTCCACGGCATCCGCTCAGCAATTGATGGCAATGGCAGTCTCGCTCGGGTGGCGCGATCCGTTCACCCAGCTGTGGGCAATCGGGGCGAGCGAGCAGACCGGCGAATCCGACAAGGCAGTCCAGCGCGCCCGGGCCCTCTTTCAGCAGAATCTTTTCCTGCCGTCCTCGCTCGAACTGCTGCTTCGAGCGCCCGACGGTCCCACGGTCCGGTCACTGGTCGAGACGCTTTCAGCTCGCCCGGAGTGGAGAGCGGGCTTCGTGAAGGCGGCATCTGAGCTTCCCGCGGCCTATGACGGTAATGTCGAGCAGCTGGTGTTTCGACTGAACGGTGGCCCGGCGCCGCTTTCGATCGAGGAAGCGCAACCGCTTCTCGATCGGTTGATCGATGCCAACGACCTCGCCGATGCTCGGCGGCTGTGGATTGAAACTCACTCCGACGGAGTGGTTGCGAACGGCAAGTTCGAACAGGTCAGCGACCGCGCCGGAGCCGCCGTGCCCCGTGCCTGGGACATCAGCGACGAGGATCTTGCGACCATCGCCATCCAGTCCCCAGACTTCAGGGGCGATGGCCGCGCCTTGAGGATCTCTGGAGCCGCGCGCTCCGGACCGATCGTTTCACAACGCTTGATGCTTCCGCCCGGCTCTTATTCGGTGGGCTATCGCGCCCGAAGCGGTGCCGGCAATCCGGTCGCTATTCGCTGGGAGCTGGACTGTAGTTCTTCGGATGTCAGGGAGACCTCCAAAGAAACGCTCGCAACAAGCGAAAAATGGCAAGAATTCAGCGATCAGTTCGTTGTGCCAATTCAGGACTGCCCGATCCAGAGACTCGCGCTCGAACGGCCCAATGCTATCCATTCCCAAGAAGTTTGGGTCGACGACGTAATAATGACGCCGGTCCGTTAACTATAATTACTAAATCGTTGGGCAACCAACGCTCGCGCATAAAGATCAAATGCGAATCCGTGAGGTGCTGATAATGAGGTACGTCCTAGCGCTGGCTTTCTCTATCATTCTCAGTTCCTGCGCGGGTGCCGCGCGGCCTGTCGCAAACCTGCCGAGCGGCGCCGCTGCTTATTCGGTGATCCCGGCGACACCTGCGACTGACAGCGCCGCCAGCGATTACCTCATCGGACCCCTGGATACGATCGATGTCACGGTTTACCAGGAGCCGGACATTTCGGCCAAGGCGCTGCAGGTCGACGCCTCGGGCCAGATCGCTCTTCCGCTCGTCGGAACCGTCGACGTCAAGGGCAAGACCGCGGCTCAATTGTCGGCCGCGCTCGAGAAGATTCTCGGCGCCAAATATCTTCGCGATCCGCAGGTGACGGTGACCGTCGCCTCATCCGTGTCGCAAAAGGTCTCGATCCAGGGCGAGGTTTCAGAGCCCGGTGTCTATCCGATGACCGGCCCAACCACTTTGCTCGGAGTGATCTCGATGGCGAAGGGCGAAACCGACGTCGCAACGCTGAAGCAGGTGGTCGTATTCCGCACCGTCAATGGGCAGCGGATGGGCGCAGTCTTCGACGTTGCGAGCATCCGCCGCGGCCTGGCGGACGATCCGGTGATGGAGGGCAATGACATGGTCGTGGTCGGCTCTTCGGCTGCAAAGAAATTCTGGAAGGACGTGGTGACCGCCGCTCCTGTGTTTAACATTTTCCGGCCTGTGACCTTCAGCGGGCTCTGAGGAGATTGACGGTGGCTGACATGCGCTTCGACGGTTTCGATCCTCACTCTGGAACATTGCCGATGGTTCGTCCGGACCCGATGATGTTGCGTCCCGAGTTCCTTTACGAGCCGGAGTCGACCTCCGAGCTGCTCGACCTTCGCAAGATCTGGTCCGCGATCTGGCGTCATCGCCTGCTCGTCATGGCCATCGTCGCAGTGTCGGTCGCGCTCGGTGTGCTCGCGCTATTCCTCGTCCATCCGACCTATCGCGCGACCTCGAGCGTTGAGATCGAGGACCAGGCGGTGAAAGTGCTCGGGACCGAAGACGTCCAGGCCTCGTCAAACAGCCAGGATACCGATCGCCTCCTGCAGACGCAGATCGACATCTTGCACAGCCGAGCTCTTGCCGAGCGCGTTGCCGACGGACTGAATCTCGCCGGCGACGACCGCTTCCTTCAGGCCCAGGGCGTCAAGCCGAAGCCGGCCATCAAGCGCGAACAGGTGATCGAGGCGCTTCGCGATAATCTCAACGTCTCGCTGCCGCGCGGCTCGCGCGTTGTCCCAATCGATTTCGACAGTGCCAGCCCTGCGCTCGCTGCCACGATTGCGAACAGCTATGCCGACAATCTGATCGCTGGCAATCTGCAGCGCCATTACGATACGTCGAGCTATTCGAAAGATTTCCTCCAGAACCAGCTGACACTCACCAAGGGACGGCTCGAGCAGTCCGAAACCGCGCTTCTCAATTATGCGCGTTCGGTCGGCTTCGTCGACCCGAGCGCAGGCGGCGATCCGACCGATTCTGGAAACAATGCGCCGCACTCGCTGACCAGCGCTAACCTGATCGACCTTAACCAGTCGCTTGCCGCGGCCAAGGCCACGCGCATCCAGGCGCAGGGCCGCTGGCAGCAGGCTCAGGCTACGCCTTTGATGAGCCTGCCCGATGTGCTCGCCAACCCTGCGATCCAGCAGATGGCTCAGAAGAGGGCGGAGCTTGAGGCGCAATATGAGCAGGACCTGCAGCACCGAATGCCCGACCATCCGGTCGTGAAGCAGGAGCTTGCGGCAATCCAGTCGCTCGACCGACAGACTGCTGCTCTTGCAACCGGCATCCGCAACTCGATTCAGAACCAGTACAAGACCTCGGAAGCGCAAGAGGCCGAGCTCGCGGGAACGGTCAACCAGCTGAAGGGCGCGACACTCGCCGAACAGTCGCTCGGGATCCGCTACAACATCCTGAAGCGCGAAGTTGATACCAACCGCGAACTCTACAACGCCCTCCTGCAGCGTTACAAGGAAGTGAGCGCCGAAGCGGGCGTTACGTCGAACAACATTTCGGTGATCGACCGCGCCGATCCGCCGCTTCTTCCGGTCTCGCCAAATCCGAAGATCAACATCGCACTCTCGCTCATCGCAGGACTGGTTCTTGCCATGGCTGCGGTCGCTGCGCTCGAGACCTTCCGTGACGGCGTCCGCGCCCCGGACGAGGTGGAACAGAGGTTCGGTGTTCCGCTGCTGGGCGTCATCCCCCGCCTGAAAGGACCTGCCGCGGCGCAGCTTGTCGACCGCTCGTCCGAGATTTCGGAGGCCTATCAGACAGTCCGCGCTTCGGTCGAACTGTCGTCGGACAAGGGCGCTCCAAAAACCCTGGTCGTCACCAGCAGCCGCGAAGGCGAGGGCAAGTCGACGACCGCCTTGGCGATGGCGCGCGACGCGGCGATGGCCGGACGCAAGGTGCTTCTAATCGACGCCGACATGCGCCGTCCTTCGGTTCACCAGCTGCTCGGGATCCAGAAGATTCCAGGGCTCAGCAACATGCTGACCCAGCAGCTTCCGGCGAGCGCTGTCATTCACAAGACGGATACTGATGGCTTGTTCGTGATGCCGGCAGGCCCCAAGCCGCCGAGTCCCGCCGAGCTGCTTGGAGGCGCCGGCTTCCGTGCCCTCCTGACCTATCTCAAGGATGAGTACGACCAGATCATCATCGACAGTCCGCCGGTTCTTGGCCTCGCCGACGCACCTCGCCTGGCCTCGATCGTCGAGGGCACGCTGCTCGTCATGGAAGCCAATCGCTCGCATCGAGGCGCGATCACCGCGGCCATGCGTCGCCTCATCGCCGCTCGCGCCAACATCGTCGGTGCGGTTCTCGTGAAGTTCGATCCCAAGAAGGCGGACTCTTCGGCCAGCTACATGCTTGATTATTACTCTTACGGCGATTGCGATGATGACGATTTCCCGGCCGGCCAGCTCGCAACCAGCTGAGCGGGCTCGGGAAGCATCGGCCCGCCCGAGACATCGTCAGCCAACCGGGACAGCCGCCTATCTGCTCCATGAGCTAGCGCGCAGGGCATATCGCTGGGGCCGGTCCAACCTCCGGCTCCAGCAGCGCGTCGAGCGCCTCAAGGCGCGGCTTCCGGAACTTCCCCGCCACGGTGTCGGGATTCTCCTGGAGGATGTGGATCCCGAGATGGAGAAGCGGATCGCCCCGCTTCGAATCGAGGATCGCGAGCTCGTCATCGGTGACTTTGACCAGGACGGCGGCATCGTTGCGCGTTTCGGGGACATGCACGGCGTGCCCACGATCGATGCCGGGGAATTCATGGTCCGCACCGGTTTCCCGGTGCTTCTGGTCGACCTTGGCGGTCGTCTCGGCGTTCGCAAGGAATTTCGACGGTTCAGCGCTTTCGTCCAGGAGCTCGAGGCACTGCTGGACCTCGAGACCCGCGGGCCGGTGCCCAAGGTGATGAACGTCGACTGGGACGCACATACGATCACGATCTCGTTCGTTCCTGGCAATGTGGTGCGCGAGATGCTCGCCAAAGCCGGCGCTGACATTCGCGATCGCACCCTGACGAGCGCCTATTCGAGATCGATCGACAAGGAACGCGTCCGAAGGGGACGCGAGCGGGTCCCCGAAGTGCTGTCGAGCCGACAAATCTCGCAGATCGCCGGAGCACTGTCGAAAATCCACGCAGCGGGATACGCGCTCGAGGACGTGAAGTTTGGAAACATCATCCTCGACATTGAGGGCGAACCGATCTTCGTCGATCTCGAACGGGCGCTTCCTATCGCGCGGCTGCCGCGCTTTCTTGCTGCACACGCCCGCGAGCTCGACCTGCAAAAGTTCCGCGAGCATTTCGGGACGGGCATCGAATGACGTTGCAATCCCATCGCTTCGCGAGCGCGGATCGGATTATTCCGGAGCGAAACGGGCGCCGGAAGCGCGTTCTCTTCGTCATCAATTCCCTGACGGGAGGCGGCGCAGAGCGGGTGATGACGACCTTGCTCACCAATTCGAAGGACCGGTTGCGGCGCTATGAGATCGCGCTGGCTGTCCTCGATGACGGGCCGCGCGCATTTAAGATGCCCGAGTGGCTCAGGATCTTTCAGCTCGACTGCAAAGGTAAAACGCTCTCGAGCATCCGTTCGCTCGACCAGGTCGTACGCGAATATGAGCCGGCCATAACCTTGAGCTTTCTCACTCGAGCCAATTTCGCATCATGCACCGCGATGATGAAGCTCCGACTGCCGCGGATCATCAGTGAGCGCACGAGCACACCTGCCCATCTTGGAGGACCGCTCCGCCAGGGAGTGACGAAACTGTTGATGCGCGCGCTCTATCCTCGAGCGACCCGCGTCATTGCGGTTTCATCGGGTGTTGCCGACAAGATTTGCGGCAGCTTCGGCGTGCCATCGAATGCGATCGAGATCATCTCGAACCCGGTCGACGTCGAGGCCCTGGAGCGCGCCGCCGCCGAGCCGGACGATCAGCGGATCGAAGCCCCCTATATCGTTGCTGTCGGCCGGCTGGTGAGCGTGAAAAACTATTCTTTGCTCGTTCGCGCCTTCGCTGCGGCGGACCTTCCTTGCCGGCTTGTGATCGCGGGCGACGGGCCGGAGCGCAAACCGCTCGAGGCGCTCGTTGCAAAGCTCGGCCTCGCCAATCGCGTGATCATGCCGGGGTGGCTTCGCAACCCCTATCCGCTGGTCAGCAAAGCGAGCCTGTTTGCGCTCAGCTCCGACATCGAGGGCTTCCCGAATGCGCTGGTCGAGGCGCTCGCCTTGGGCGTTCCTGCGGTAGCTACGAACTGCAAGGACGGCCCGGCGGAGATTTTTGCCGGCACAAGCGCAGATGCGGTCCAAGGACTTTCGATCGAGGAAGCCGGCATCCTGACGCCGGTCGGCGACGTCGACAGCTACGCAAGGGCATTGAAACTGGCGATGCAGGAGCCGGTGCTCGAGCGGATGAGCGCGGCGGGACGTGAGCGAGCGAAGGATTATTGCGCTGCGCGGATCGTGAGCCGGTACTGGGAGGTCATCGAGGCAGAGCTAGTGCAAACGCCGGTGCGCCGCGCAATTTAGGAGCGCTCCTTTTGATGGTGTAGCGCCTGACGATCATCTTCGTCGCTCGTGCCTGCCGAGCCTTGGCGATCGTCAATCCACACAGCACTCCGTAGAGAATATTTCCCTCGACCTGCCAATGCGCCATCGTCGCCAGGTTAAGCATGAGGAAGCTGAGGTGCCCGCCGAGCAGCAGGGTGCGAGTTCGCTCGTCCGTCGACCATGCAAGCCGAAACATTGTGCCCCACAGCAGAAGGATCGCGATCACTCCGACCACACCCATCTCATACATGAATGAGATGATGGTGTTGTGCGCGTAATTCGGCATTTTTCCTTCCCAGGAATTCGGGACCAAAGCCGATCACCTTCTGCATTGGTGGAGCGTCCACATAGGCGTAGATGTAGTTGCTCCAGATGTACGGCCGCGAGGACAGGACTTGGCGGTCCGCCCAGGTGAAGGTCTCCGGTGGTTTGATGAGGGACGTGCCCTCGGTGATCGCTGAAAGATCCGAAAAGCGATCGCTCTCAAGGACCGTTCCGACGCCGAGAACCGCGACTCCCGCAACGATGATCATCAGTCGGGCAAACGCGCGCTGGCTCGGTTCGAACGCTTTTGGCAATGCTGTGAAGAAGGCAATTCCGGCGAGCGGAAGGATGCCGAGCATTGTTGTTCGATAGTTCGCGACCCAGACCGCGATGAGGCTGACCGCGCAGATCGCGAGGCGCGTATATTTGCCGAGCTTGCCCGCATAGATCGCGACGAAGAAGCATGTCGCTGCGATGAGCGAGAAGAGCTCCTCGTGATAATAGCCGCCGATGTAGCTCAGCGAGCCATCGGTTTCCCCCGATTTCGGCACCCCGAGCACGACCGACGCGACTTGATAGGAGAGGGGCTGGATGAACACGAACAACAGCCGTTTCAGAACGGTTGAGCCGCTCGTTTCGAGGGATTGCCAGACCGCCACTCCGATCACGACGAAGACCAGGAAGCGGACGATCGGGTCGATCGCAGTCATGATCGAACCATTGAGAATTGAGCTCACGATCATCACCAGGCAAATGAGCGCCACGGGATAGAATGGACGTGAGAGGAAGCGTCGCTTCTCGAGCACGAGAGCGCCCGTTCCAACGATCACCAGGGAACCGAGCGCAACCCATTTCAGGCCCGGAACCGCGTCACGGTAGGTAAAAGCCTGGAGCGAGCTCAAGGTGTAGCGCAGCCAGCATGCGAAGAGCAGGAAGCGCGCCGCTCGGCCGCGCGTGTTGATGATGAAGTAGATCGAGAGAAGCGCGAAGATCCCGGTCGCCGGCAAAAGGAACCAGTTTGGCAACGGCGGACCAGCATATGCGTCAGCTATAAACACGTCGTTGCGATCCCCATCGCTTGGCGCCGCAGGTCGCGCGGCTTTGTCAATGCAGCAGAGCCATCCCGAGTGAAGCTGATCAATCACCCCGATTGTCCTGTGCCGATTCAAGACAAGCCCGACTGGGCGTTTGCCTAGAAGCCCCGGAATGAACTTCTGAAGCCCGGTTCCTAAGGCGAATGAGGCTTCTTTCCGGATGTGCGGCATTGCAGGCTTGATCGGCGGTCATCGCGGTCGACCCGATCTCATCAAGCAAATGGTCGATACCGTGGCGCATCGCGGCCCGGACGATTGCGGCACCTGGGTCGATCCAAACGCCGGCATTGGACTTGGGCATCGGCGCCTTTCGATCGTCGATCTGTCGCCCCTCGGTCACCAACCGATGGTCTCATCGAACGGGCGCTGGGTCCTCACCTACAATGGCGAGATCTACAATCACCGAAGCCTGCGCTCCGAGCTGGAGGCCGCTGGCCTGGTGCCCGACGGCGGGTGGCGCGGTCATTCCGATACAGAGACGTTTGTTGAGGCCATCGCCGCCTGGGGCCTCGATCACACCTTGTCGCGGACGACCGGAATGTTCGCGTTCGGCCTGTGGGATCGCGCCGAGCGGAAACTCTACCTTGTCCGCGACCGCTTCGGTGAGAAGCCGCTCTATTATGGCTGGGTCGGCGGCGATTTCGCATTCGCCTCGGAGCTTAAGGCGCTCACCGCTCATCCGCGCTTCGACAATGCCATCAGCAACGAAGCGATCGAGGCTTTCACCGCGCGGTCCTACGTGCCCGCGCCGCTTTCGATCTACCGCCGAATCTTCAAGCTGCAGCCGGGTTGCATTCTTGAGGTCGGCAAGGATGCGCCGGCATCGCCGCTGGACGAAAGCCTGGCTGAGGGGTCCAGCGACGGCAGTCTTCTCCTGCGCCGTTATTGGTCATTCGGCGAAGTTCTGGGCGCCGGCATGCGCGATCCAATCGCCGATGAAGCCGATGCCCTTGCCGAGCTCGAAGATGCGCTTGCTCGCTCGATCCGCGGGCAAGCGGTTGCCGACGTTCCTGTCGGTGCGTTCCTGTCGGGCGGAATTGACAGCTCGACGGTCGTCGCGCTCCATCAGAAGCATTCGAGCGTGCCGGTGCACAGCTTCACCATTGGGTTCGATGATCCGCATTTCAACGAAGCTCAACATGCGCGGGCCGTCGCTGAATATCTCGGCACCGTTCACCACGAACATTATGTGACATCGGCGGATGCGGCCGCGGTCATCCAGCGGCTGCCGACGATGTTCGATGAGCCGTTCGGCGATTCGTCCGCCATTCCGACTTATCTCGTCAGCTGTTTCGCCCGGCAGCACGTGACGGTCGCGCTCAGCGGCGACGGCGGCGACGAGCTTTTCGCCGGATACCGCCGGCACGGCGAAGCGCTCGCGCTTTGGAACAAGGTTAGACGCGTTCCGATCAGCGCTCGGCGAATGGGGGCAGCCGCCCTCGGACGTGTGCCGCTTGGCGTTTGGACGGCCGCCGACGCGCTCATTGGCTCGTCGCGGCGCAGCCCGTTCTCGGGCCGGGTCCCGAAGGCGCTCAAGGTCGGCGCGGACGTCCGCGGATTCGATGATCTTTATTCGGGCATGCTCGATCAATGGGCCTTCGAGGACAAGCCGGTCGCAAACGCCGGCGGCTATCGCCAGGTTTTCCCGCTCGACCCGGGATTCGACGCTCCGGACGCGGTTCGAATGACTTATTGCGACGCGGTCGCCTATTTGCCCGACGACATATTGTGCAAGGTCGACCGCGCCGCGATGGCGGTCAGCCTGGAAACGCGCGTTCCGTTTCTCGACCACAACGTTGCCGAAGTCGCAGCACGCATCCCGATGTCGATGAAGCTGCGCGGCGGCAGGAACGGCAAGTGGATCGTTCGCCAATTGCTCGGCCGCCATTTGCCGTCCGAGCTATTCGAGCGGCCGAAGTCCGGTTTCTCGTTGCCGATGGGCGACTGGCTGCGCGGCGATCTGCGCGAGTGGGCGGAAGACCTCCTCGATCCCTCGCGAATGCGCCAGGAAGGCTTTCTCGATCCCGAGCGGGTTCAGGACCGCTGGCGGGACAATCTCGAAGGCCGCCGCAACGCCTCGGGTTCGATGTGGGCCATCCTCATGTTCCAGGCGTGGCTGCGCAACACCAGCGAAGCGGCTTTGGAGGTTCACGCCAATGCCGCGTGACCCCGCCTTCCAGCCCAAGCGCGCACTTGTCTGCGTGCTCGGGCTACGCGGAATCCCCGGCGTGATGGGTGGGATCGAAGCGCATTGCGAGGAATTGCTTCCAAGGATTGCGGCCAATGCGCCCGACCTGGAGGTAGAGCTGATCGCCAGGCGTCCCTATTCGCCCGAGCCGACGAGAGTCGGCGATGTTCGCGTAACTCCGCTCTTCTCACCCCGAAGGCAAAGCACCGAAGCGATCGTTTCGACACTTCTGGGGCTGCTCTATGCCAAGCGCCGCGGCGCCGACACGGTTCACATCCATGCCATCGGGCCAGCACTTCTGTCGCCGCTGGGCCGGGCGCTTGGAATGAATGTCATCCTGACCCATCACGGAGCGGATTACGACCGGCAGAAATGGGGTTTCTTCGCCAAAGGAATGCTTCGCCTCGGCGAGCAGGTCGGCGTTCGTAGCGCGAATGCCGTCATCGCGGTCGCGCCATCGCTCGGCGAGAAGCTGAAAGCGCGATTCCCTGCGCACGCGAACAAGATCCGCTATGTGCCGAACGGCAAGACCCTCTTCCCACCCGTCGCTGCAAACCACTCGATCCTCGATGATCTCGGCCTGGAGCGCGGGAAGTATGTGCTCTCGGTTGGCCGGCTGGTCCCGGAGAAGGGCTTCCACACGCTCATCGAAGCGTTTCGAAAAAGCGGTTCGAAGCGGAAGCTCGCGATCGTCGGAGGAGCGCAGCACGAGACGCCTTATTCGAAGGCCTTGCTCGAGCAGGCCGGCAATGACGTCATTTTCGCTGGCACGCAGGGACGCTCTGCGCTCCACGACCTTTATAGGAATGCAGCCCTGTTCGTGCTTCCTTCTTCCCACGAAGGCCTGCCGATTTGTGCGCTTGAAGCGGGGTCCCTTGGCTGTCCGCTATTGCTGAGCGATATCCCGGGAAATCTCGACATCGGACTTCCGGACACTCATTATTTTGCCGCAGGCGACGTCGAGGACCTTAGCGAGGCGCTGCAGGTGCCGCTCCGGAAATACGCAGTTTCGCCGGCCATGTTCGCAGCTTTCGATTGGGATCAGATCTCGAAGAGCACTTTGGCGATATATAATTCGGTCATCGGTCCGGCCGCAGGATCTCCGCTCGATGCCGCGGCCTAATTATCGCATCGCCCTCCTCGTCGAAGCGCTCGACGTCCCGAAATGGGTGAGCGATCTGGCGTGCTGGGCAAAGGACCATCCGGCGATCGATCTCGCTGCCCTGATCATCCAGTCACCGCAAGACGATGCGTTCGGAAGGCTGCTCAGGCTTGAGCGCAAATTCCTCTCGCGAAGGCCTGAATATCGACCCTATTCAGAGCTCTATCCGATTGCCGATATGGCGCCCGTGCACATCAATACTGGCACCGCACCTGATCCTTTGGATTGCCTGAAAATCGCGCAATTGGAGCTCGACGCGATTGTGCGCTGCGGACAGTCGAGCCCTGATGCCCTGCTCGCAACGAGCAGGGATGGGATGATCCTGGTGAGCGCAGGCGCCAACACCGGTTTCGCCCAGGTTCTCGAAGGTCGGCCCGACACTCCTTTCACGATCGAGCGCCTGCGGCATCCGAACGGACCGCGCGAGATCCTGTTCTGCGGCAGCGTTTCGACTCAGCTGCTTTATGGCTGGAATGCGATCGCCCTGCAGGCACGCGCGTTTCCCTATGTTCAAAGCGTAGTGGAGAAGCTTGCGGCTGGACCCGTGGAGCCGATTGAGAAGCGCGATGTCGACACGAAAAGGCCGCGCGTCACCGATCTCATGTCATACGGCGTCCGAACTGCGAGGCGGAGCATCGGCAAAAGCTACCGCCGCCATTCCGGCCGCGAATTCAATTTCCAGGTTGCAGTGGCGCGTCAGGGGTGGCCCGATTGCGAGCTTGAGCAAGGGACCGCGATCCCAAATCCGCCGGGCGCCTTCCTTGCCGACCCATTCTCAATCACGGTCGGTGAAACCGACTATCTGTTCGTCGAGGAATTTCCGTTCGAAACCCGCAAGGGCGTGATCTCGGCCTATCGGCTCGGAGACAAGGAGGCGACGCGCATAGGGGTGGTTCTGGAAGAGCCTTACCATCTCTCATTCCCGTTCGTGCTCGAGCACGACGGCGAGATCTACATGGTACCGGAAAGCGCCAACGACCGCTCCGTGAAGCTCTACAAGGCGACCAGCTTCCCGACCGGGTGGACCGAGGTGAAGGTGCTGCTCGCGGACGTGGCGGCGGTCGACACGATAGTTTTCCGCCATGGTTCGCTGTGGTGGATGCTGACGACGATCCAGGGCGAGGGACCGGGCCTCAACAATGCTGAGCTGCACGCTTTCTACGCCGATGATCTCCTCGGCGAATGGACGGCGCACTCGCTCAATCCCATCGTCATGGACGCGCGCAAGGGCAGGAACGGCGGCTTCGTTCGAAGCGAAATGGGAAAGCCTTGCCGCGTTGCCCAGGTGCCGGGCTTTACTTTTTACGGCGCGGCGTCCGCCGTGTACGAGATCGAGGAGCTCTCGCCGACCAGCTATCGCGAGAGCCTGACGAGGGAAGTTCGACCGACCTTCTTTCCTGGCCTCGATGGCACTCACCATATCCATTCGGTCAACGGTCTCACCGTTTATGACTTCATGCGCGTGGAGCGACCGACTATCAAAGCGGACATGAAAACAGGTAGCGATAATGTCCGACTGGCTGGCTGACCCGCGGCACGCGGACCTTCGCGCTGCGCTCAGCGAGCGAAGACGGACGTGGCTGGTGACCGGAGCGGCCGGCTTCATCGGATCGAATCTGGTCCAAACGCTGCTCGACCTTGGCCAGGATGTGCGCGGCCTCGACAATTTCTCGACCGGCCGGCGCAGCAACCTCGAGGACGTGCGCCAACGCGTCGGCGAGGATTGTTTCCAAGGTTTCGACTTCATCGAAGGCGATATCCGCGATCTCGAGGCCTGCAGGAGCTCCGTCGACGGGGTCGACATTGTTCTGCACCAGGCCGCGCTCGGGTCTGTGCCGCGATCGGTCAGCGACCCCTTGAGTTCGTTCGCAAGCAACGTCACCGGCTTCCTCAACATTTTCGAGGCGGCTCGGACCTGCGGCCAGCCCAGGATCGTCTATGCGAGCTCGAGCTCGGTCTACGGTGATCAGGAAGCGCTCCCGAAACGGGAAGGGCAAATCGGCAACCCGCTGTCGCCTTATGCGGCGACCAAATATATCGACGAAGTCATCGCAGGAGTGATGTCGAGGACTTACGGGCTCGCCTCCGTCGGCCTTCGCTACTTCAACGTGTTCGGACCGCGGCAGGATCCCAATGGCCCCTATGCAGCGGTGATCCCCAAATGGATCGCGCGCATGCTCGAGGGCGAAAGCGTCGAGATTTACGGCGATGGCGAAACCAGCCGCGATTTCTGTTTCATCGCCAATACGGTGCAGGCGAACTTGCGCGCGGCCCTAATCAACTTTGACGACACGCACCGAGTGTACAATGTTGCGCTGGGCGGACGAGCGACCTTGAACGACCTGTTCGCCGCAATCCGCGACGGGCTCCGGGGCCTTGGCCATCGGTTCGCCGGGGAGCCGCTCTATCGCGATTTCCGCCCATGCGACGTGCGCCATTCCCAGGCGGACGTCGGGGCGATCGTCGAGGGCATCGGCTTCGTGCCCCAGGTCCCACTTGCAAAGGGTATTGCACAGACGCTCGACTGGTACGTCAAAGCGTCTGTGAATGACGGGTCTGCCGCGCCCGAACAGGCAGCTTGCGCCGGCTTGGCCTAGTGGGCGCGCTTCCTCGCGGCGGCCCGGCGATGCTGGTCGCGCCGGTCAGGTGCAGGGGTTACTGGAGTGGCCTCGGCCGCTGTCTCTGAAGCGGGCGTAGTGACCCCGAGCATCGTCCGGACGAGATCACCCGATACCGCTTTACCAAATAGCCAGCCCTGGCCGTCGGAGCAGCCGAGGCGCTGCAGGCGGTCCTTGGTTCCGTCGTCCTCGATCCCCTCGGCGGTGATCGGGAGCTTGAGCGCATGGCCGAGCGAGAGGATCGTGCTGACGATCGCGTCGCTCTGCGCGTCGGACAGGAGCGAGGCGACGAAGCTCTTGTCGATCTTGATCCGGTCGAACGGGAGCGATTGTAGCTGCGACAGCGACGCATAGCCGGTGCCGAAGTCGTCGAGCGAAATCGTGACGCCCATGTTCTTGAGGCTCTCGACGATGGTCAGCGCGGTCTCGCGGTCCTCGAGGAAGGAAGATTCCGTAATCTCGACCTCGAGGCGCGAACCTGGGAAATTGGTCTCGGCCAGGAGCTTGAGGATGCGCTCGGCAAGCTGCGAGTCGCGGAACTGAACGGGTGAGATGTTGACCGCGATCTTCAGATGCTGGGGCCAGTCGCGAGCTTCCTGCAAGGCCTGCTTCATCACGCTCATCGAGAGCGCCGAGATCAAGCCCGAGCCTTCCGCGATATTCATGAACGTGTCCGGCTCGAGAAGTCCGTTCGCCGACTGCCATCTTGCGAGAACCTCGAAACCGATGAGCTCACCGGTCTGAAGATCCATCTGCGGCTGATAATAAGGGACGAACTCGCCGGCGGCGGTCGCGTCGCGAATCTCGTCTTCGAGGCGAGTGCGCGCAATTAGCTCCTGCTCCATCTCCTGGTCGAACCATACTTGCCGATTACGTCCGGCGCGCTTGGCAGCGTACATCGCGATGTCCGAGCGGCGAAGGCATTCCTCGGCGGTCATGCCGCGCTCAACCCGTGAAATTCCGACGGACGCTGACACGTGCGCCGTCGCTGTGCCAAGAACCATCGGCTCCGCAATCGTAGCAACAATCTTGGCGATGGCGTGCGCGGTTTGGGCATCTGGCTGATTCTGAATCAGAAGCGCGAACTCGTCCCCCCCGAGCCGCGCGCAGCAAGTTCCCTTCGGAGCAAGCTTCAAAAGGATGTCGGAAACGAGCTTGAGGACCTGGTCGCCGACCACGTGGCCGTAGAGGTCGTTCACCTTCTTGAAGAAGTCGAGGTCGAGGAGGAGAAGGCTGCTTCCGCCGACCGTGCCCGCCTCGCCCAGAAGACGCATCAATTCGCGCCTGTTGGCAAGGCCGGTGACATGGTCTGAAAAGGCGCTTTCATGAGCGCTCTGCTGAGCGATCTCATTATCGGCAAGCGCCTTCTGGAGATCCTTGGAGCGACGCCAGGCGAACAGGATCACTGCGATATTCAACAGGAAGGCGATGGCGGAGGTCCGGTCGATGCCGGACTTCAATGACCCGTCGAGGGCCGAGGCGACGATGCGCTGTCCGGTCGGGATGAACAGGAACAGCGCTGCAAGCGCGGCGCAGCTGGCAATCAGGTGACTACCGGCAAGCTCGCGCGCTGCCTTCAAGGTCATTCGAGGTTCCACGGTCCACTCCTACGCCATCCCATTTGAACGAACGGAGTGAAGATGGCGTAAACAAGGACCTTCGGAATGACTGGGCAGCGGCGAAAAGGTGAACCAAGCTGCGGCAGTTTGATACTCAAAGGAAACGACTGTTGGGCAGGCGTCGGATATGGCAAGAGAAGAAGCCGTGAACTCACTTCGGAGCAGACCTCAGGAACCGGGAACCGAGACCGATCTCGAGCTTCTTGCGAGGGTCCGAACGGGCGATCGCGCGGCGTTCGAGCAGCTCTATCGACTCTATCATCCGCGATTGAACCGGTTTCTGTGGACTCTGATGCGCCGGCCGACGCTCGTCGAGGAGGTTCTCAACGATACGTTGATGGTGGTCTGGAACCGGCCGGATAGCTTCCAGGGCGCGAGCAAGCTTTCAACCTGGATCTTCTCGATCGCTTACCGGAAGGCGATGAAGGGGCTCCGAAAGCAGGACGAGGCAATCGAGGATGCGGAAGCGGACCGAAGAGTCAGCACCGACGCCGCGCCCGATGAATCGTCGAGCCGGGCGCGAGTCCGCCAGCTCCTATCGCAGGCCGTTGCGGAGCTTTCTCCAGCCCATCGCGCGGTCGTCGACCTCACTTACTTTCATGAGCTTGGATACAAAGACATTGCGGTAATCCTCGAATGCCCGGTCGATACAGTGAAAACCCGCATGTTTCATGCCCGCAGGCACCTCCGCAAGAAATTGAGCGGCGTTCTGACGGACTGGATATAGGACGAGGAAATGGCAGAGATCATCAGGTTGCGGAACAATCCGCACGATGAAGTGCAGGAGCTCCTGCCCTGGCTTGTTAACGGCACCCTCGAGCCCGAGGAAACCGAGCGGGTCGAGGCACATCTCGCGGAATGCGCTCAGTGCCGCTCGGAGCTGGAAGCCGAGGAGCGGCTGGCGGCCGCGGTCGCAAGCACTCCGCTCGACTGCGACAGTGGCTGGGAGAACATGCAGCGGCGGATGGAAGGCGAGTCCACGGCCCGGTCCGCCCCCGCCGGGCTGTGGCACAAACCTATCCCGATCGGCTGGGCGGTGGTGAGCCCGCTAGCCGCCGCAGCGACGCTCGCGATCATCTTCGTGAATGTCACCCCGAGGCAGCCAGTCGAGCCGCAATATCGGGCGCTCGGCGCCGCTCCGACGGCACAGCCGGCGAACCTCGTGGTTCAGTTCGCGCCCGCGACGAAACTTTCGGACGTCCAGGGATTGCTTGGATCGGTCGATGCGCAAGTCGTGGACGGGCCAACCTCGACCGGAGCCTATCTGCTCCACGTTGACCGGAACAAGCGTGAGCTTGCGCTCAAGGAGCTGAGGGATAATCAGGCGATCTCGCTCGCCGAGCCGATCGACCAGCCGGCGCGCGAATGAGCGGCTGGAAGCTCCTGCGCTATTTGCTGGCGCTCGCGTCGCTCGCATCGCTTGCGGCTCAGGCGACCCTTGCGCAAGCCAGCGTTGTTCCTGCGCGCGCTCTCGACCCTTTGCCCTCGAGGCAGATCCTGGTAATGCTGAAGGTCACGCCGCAGCATCTGCATCCAGGTTCGGCTTATGCAGGCAATCTCGGCGGGCGATACGGCGACAGCTCGTCGGTCTCGGCAGGACATCGAACAGCCGACAATATCGCGCGCAAGAACAGTTTCACAATCGTCGATAGCTGGCCAATGCCGCTTCTCGGCGTCGATTGCTATGTCATGCGCATCTCGCCCGGGATCTCGATCGAGGCAGCCGTGGCGCAGGTTTCGAGGGACCCAAGGGTCGCCTGGTCCGAGCCGATGCAAGTGTATCAAGCTCAGGGCGGCAAGGGAGCGATCACATCGGATCCGCTGCTTCCGATCGAACCCGCGGCCGTCGGCTGGCGGCTTGTCGATTTGCACAAGGTCGCGACCGGTCGAGGAGTGATCGTCGCCATCATCGACAGCAAGGTCGATGTTGATCACCCCGACCTCACGGGTCACTTCATCGCCAACGAGAATTTCCTGGCGACGGCTGCGGCCCAGCCGGAACTGCACGGAACCGCGGTTGCCGGGATCATCGGGGCGACCGCCGGCAATGGCATCGGCATCGCGGGCATCGCTCCTGATGCCCGTTTGATGGCGTTGCGAGCCTGCTGGCAGGTCCGCGGCGAAGAGAGTCCACCGACATTGTGCGAGAGCCTCGGGATCGCCCGCGCCTTGCAATATGCGATCGATCACCGGGCGAATGTCATCAACCTAAGCCTCAGCGGGCCGCCTGGGACATTGCTCTCCAAACTGATCTCGATCGCACTTGCGCGCAAGACCAGTGTAGTTGCTGCCTTCGACCCAAGCCTGCCGCAGGGAGGCTTTCCAGCCTCGATGTCAGGGGTGGTTGCGGTTGCCGCCGAGACTTTGCACAATCTCCCTGCCAGGGTGTACGCTGCTCCTGGAAGAGATATTCCGACGACGGAACCCGGAGGCAAATGGTACCTGGTCAACGGCACTTCTTATGCAGTGGCGCACATCAGCGGTCTGATCGCACTTGCCCGGGAGCATGGCAGTCAGTTCCCGATCTCGCGCTCATCCACCGGTGTCGTCGACGCCTGTGCGACATTGCTCGGAACCTCGAAGCGCTGTGATTGCTCGTGCCGCCTTTTCGAGCTTGCCGGGAGCAGCAACCGGTAGGCGACTGTTCAGGCACGTGCCCTATGGCGTCGTTTTTGCAATCTCCTTCACCAGCCCCGCAAACGCCCAGCTTGCTGCAACCGCCGGGATCGACAGCGACTACAGGTTCCGCGGATACTCGCTGAGCGACGACCATCCGGTTGCCTCTGCGCAGCTCTCTTACGACGATCCGGATGGCTTCTATGCCAGCATGTCGGGACTGACCGACCTTGGAAACGGGTCCCGTTTCCTGGGAGTGATTGCCGATGCCGGTTACGCGAGACGAATCAACCAGCACCTGACCCTCGATGGCGGCATCATTCGCTCGCAGATCCGATCCGCATATCCCGGCGGCATCGACTTCAAATATACGGAAATCTATGCCGGAGCGTATGTCGGGCCTGTCTCTGCCCGGCTCTATTATTCGCCGGATTATCGCACCTCGGGGCAGTCGACCCTCTACGGCGAGCTCGAGGCCGGTTTCGAGCCGTTGCCGAAATGGCGGCTGAGCGGCCATGTTGGAATGCTTAGATATCTGAGCACGACCGATTATTGGAAGGCGGGTCAGACCCATGCCGACTGGCGCATCAGTGTCGGACGACAGCTTGGCAAGTTTGAGCTCCACTCGGCGGTGACCGGCGGCGGACCGATTTATTACGGGCATCAGCGCCATAACCGACCCGTCGTGACCGTTGGTGGAAGCTTTAACTTCTGATTCGGTACGTTCGCCGCATTCTGGAAACCTTTTCCCGCCCCGGAGGCACCAAGTGCAAAAGCTCGTGTCGAAGCGGAAGGACTTCTGGATGTTGAACGTGTCACGCGGAGGGACCGCAGCGATGATTTTCGCTGCCGCGGTCTTGGCAGGAACCGCTGCGACCAGCGCCGCATCCGATGCGCACGAATATACGGTCCCAATCGCAAACATGGCTTATGGCGCGGTTCCGACCGGGCTGAAGGTCGGGGACTCGATCGTCTTTGTAAACAAGGACAGCGTCCCCCACACAGTGACCTCTCGCGATCACAGCTTCGATCTCAGGATTGGGCCCGGCCAGCGCGGGCGGCTGAGCCTCACCAAGGCCGGGACTTTCCAGATCTACTGCATCTTCCATGCGCCGATGCGCGCGTCATTGACTGTTTCGAGCTAGTTCGAGCGCCCTTGGCGGACGATCATCAGTTGCGACCATGGCAGCTCGATAAGCGTGTCGCGGCAACCAGATAACCAAAGGTCGAGACAGGCCTTCACATCCGGATCGCAATAATCGTCGGCAAGGAGGATTCCGCCGGCGACCATCCGCGGATGAAAATAATCCAGCGCCGCTTGAATCGCTGCCGGCAAATCGAGATCGATGTGCACGAAATTGAAGCGGAGATTCTCGAGGCCGCGGGTGGTTTGCGGGAAAAGGCCGACGTGGAAGTGCAGGTTTGGATAGCCGTGGAGGAGCTTTCTGACTTCGTCTTGTGCGCCATAGGTTTGACCGAAATGCGCGCGGACGTCGTCGCCGTCAGTCCCATTCGAGTTCTGAAGCGTCTCGAATACGTCGAAAAGGTGTAGCTCGGCATCGCCTTTTTCTGCGCAGATCAAGCGAGCGCTTCCGCCTTTGAAGACACCGGCCTCAGCAAAGGCGCCTGGAAGCGCGCGGGCAGCGCGTGCGCTTACGGTTAGCTGGAGTGCGGCCGGATCGGATAGCAGCAGCTCGGTTCTCGAGCGGGTATCGCAAATGAGTTCCCGCTCGCGCTGCCATCCGCTCGAGACCGGGGCAATGATCGAGCCGCGCCGCGCAACGATCGCTCTCAGCATCCGTCCGGCGATTCCTTGCTTCACGATCGTCGCGGCGCGTCGACCTGCCGCTTCGAACGGATCAGCTCGATGCAGGCGATGGTGAACAGCCCGCTCAGTAGCGGCGTCCGGAGCGGGTAGTCGACGAGGCTGGAAATCATCAGGATCAGAGTCGCTGAAGCCATCGCCATGCCGAACGCCCGGCGCGGCGCCGAGGCCCTTGGGCGGACCGTTCGGACCGTCGCGTGGATCCACCAGAGGAGGAACAGCAGCAACAGCGTGAGCGCGGGCACGCCGCCCTCGATGGCAAGCTGGAAAGGCTCGTTATGCGCCTGGTTGAGATAGATGGTCGAAAGCAGGGAGTCGGGCTCGAAGCGCCGATAGACTGGGTCGAATGTGCCGAAGCCGGCGCCCCAGGGAAGGAAGGCGCGGACTGCTCGGATCATCGGTCCGTAGGCGGCCGTGCGAGTTGCATCGACGGGATCGGCCAAGAGCCGCGCGAGAGCTCCGCTTCGGATGACGAGGAGCGACACGGGCAGAATGGCGGCAATTGCGAACCCGGTGCCCGCGACCCAAAGCCGGCGAGCGCGCGATTGGGTGCTTTCGGTCACCCGTGAAGTCACAAGATAGATGATGATCGCCGCCGCCAGGCCGAAGCCCCCGAGGAAAAGGCCCATTCGAGATCCGGTCGCTGCCGCGCCCATCAGCAAGAGCAGCGCCGCAAGGACCGCAAGCGCTGAATGACGGTTCGACCAGTCCTCCTGATGGGTCTTGATGCTCGCGAGCGCGGCGACGATCGGTACCGCGCAGGCCATCAGGACGGCCTGATGGTTACGGTTCGCGAACAACCCGACCGCGGAATTCTCGCTGGTTGTTTGGTACAGGTGGAGCGAGGTGCCGCCTGCGCCCAATTGTATCAGGCCGAGTATCGCGCTCGCGCAGGCAATTCCCGCGAGCAGCCGCGCAAGAAGCATCCGGCCTCTGAAATCGAGCGCGAAAGTGATGAGGCCGATCGCCGTTGCCGGGATAAGCGCTGCGAAGGCATTCAGTGTTCGGTCGGGACTGAGGGTCAACGGCCGCCATCCAAGCTCACCAGTTTGCTGCGCGAGCCTGACGTAAAAGTCGCGGCCCGGGAGGTGAGCCCAGGTAGCCGGCGGCAACGGGACCAGCTGAATGATGAGGAGAAGGTAGACGAGCGCCAGGGCGGTGACGAAGCCGCGTGCGTCGCGAAAGGCCGCGAACTCTAGCGGCCAGAGCGCCGCTGCGACGGCGATGATCGCAGCGGCACGCACGACAAATTGCTGCAGTTCATCCGCACGCGAAGCGCCCCCGACCATGGCGAGGAGCGTCACAAACACCACCCCCAGGATCAGGTAATAATGGCCGCCGTGGCGGCGCTTCGTCTCAGCGCTCACTTAGCTCCTCTCGCGCGAGGCTTTGCCGCGTTCTTCGCCGGTCTCCCGAAAAGAGAGCTTCGAGGCTTGATCAGGCGCTTGCTGGCTGGCCGCTGTGGTGTTTGCCGCCGAGCACGACGGCGCCGATGACGACGAGTGCGACGACTGCTCCGCCAATCAGTAATGCGGTCGAGATTCCGCCAGTTTGCGCAGCTTCCACGGGCGGAATAGGAACCGGCTGCGGAGGCTCGCTCTGGGCTCCAGCCATCGCTGCCGGATCTTCGCTGCGCAGCGACAGGCTCGCTGCTGGATTGTCACTCGCCGCAACAACCGGCGAAGCCAGCATCGTCGGCAAGGTGGCGGCGGCAATCATTTTCTTCACGCCCATTTGAAACCCCTTTCTCTCCCGGCTCGACGAGGTCGAACGGGGGTTGGTTCCGGCTGTGGCGATATGCGTTCAAACGCCGCTTCGATTGAACCCGAAAGTTTCCGACCGGCACAGACATTTCGGTCAGTCGGGGGTGTCGTGTGCTTTCCAGTTGCAAACACATCGCCGGCACGGAGCGCGCTCGAGTGAAGGCGCTCGAGGCCAGCGAGGCTTATCGCCTGTGGGCTCCGACCTATTCTGATGAAACGGCGATCAGCTTTCTTGAAGACCGGCTCGTTCGATCCATGACGCCCCCGCTCGCGGGCAAGCGCCTGCTCGATGTCGGCTGCGGAACCGGTCGCCGAATCCGGCACGCCGGCGCGGCTGTCGCGGTCGGCCTCGAGCCCTGCCGCGAGATGCTCGCCGCCGGCATTGCCACCGACGGTCCGCTCAGCGCGGTTGACGTGGTTGTTGGCGATGTTCGCGAAATGCCGCTCGAAGCTCTCGGGTTCGCCGTCGTCTGGTGCCGGCTGGTGCTCGGCCATTTGCCGAAAATCGACGTGGCCTATGCCGAACTCGCCCGAGTAGCCGACCTCGGCGCGACCATCATCGTCAGCGATTTTCACCCTGAAGCTGCGGACGCCGGTCATCGTCGAAGCTTCCGGTTGGACGACGATGTGATCGAAATCGAACATCATGTTCATCGCCTCGGTGATCATATCGAGGCAGCAAGCGCGGCCGGGCTGGCCGTCGATGAGGTGCGTGATGCGGCGATCGGCAACGAGGTAAGGCCATTTTACGAAAATGCCGGCCGCGCCCACTCCTATGCCGGGCATCTCGGCCTGCGCGTCGTCGTTGCAATCGCCTTTCGCAAGGTGCGCTGAGCAATGCGGATGCTCATCAACGCGCGAAATCGGACCGTCGCCATCGAAGGGAACCTTATCGTCGGCGAAGGGGGAAAGTTCGACGTGGTTCTCGATTGCCCGGATGCGGACATAAGGCCCGGGCTGATCAACGCCCATGATCATCTGCATCGCAACCACTACGGTCGCCTTGGCCGCGGGCTTTACCCGAACGCCTACCGCTGGGCCGAAGATATTCAGGTGCGCTTCCGTCGGCGCATCTTGCAGCGCCGCCGCGTTCCCCGGCGCGCGGCGCTGCTTTTGGGCGCCTGGAAGAACTTGTTCGCAGGGGTGACAACCGTCGTCCACCACGATTTCTGGGAGCCGGATTTCGATCGGGATTTTCCGGTTCGCGTCGCCCGGGTTCGATCGGCGGATTCGCTTGGACTTGCGAGCGACATTGGAGCTCCGGTCGGCGTTCCGTTCTGCCTTCATGTCGCGGAGGGCGTGGACTGCGTAGCTGCCGGCGAAGTCGGCGAGCTCGAGCGCCTCGGACTGCTCAACCGATGGTTGCTCGCGGTCCACGGCGTTGGCATCCGCGGTAAGGCCATCGAACAATTTCAAAGCTCGGGCGCAGCGCTTGTCTGGTGTCCGACGTCGAACGATTTCCTCTTTGGTCGCACGGCTAGCGAAGATTTGTTCGAGAGCGGCTGCGACGTCCTTCTTGGCAGTGATTCCAAACTCACCGGCGTGGGCGATCTGCTGGACGAGATGCGCGCTGCGAACGCCCAGCATCTTCTTGACGATGACCGCCTCGAGAATTCGGTCGGAACGACGGCGGCACGGCGCCTCGGGCTTGCGCCGCCCTCGCTCGAGCGCGGCGCCACGGCCGATCTCATCCTCATCAGGGAACCGGTGACGCGCGCGCGCAGCAATGACATCGCTCTGGTCGTCGTCGACGGCGTGCCGCGAGTGGCGGAGCGCGCCGTTGCCGAGCGTCTCGGGCCAATTGCCGACAACTGGGCGAAGATGCGCCTCGGACGGGTCGAACGTTGGGTCAATGGGCAGGAGCGAAATCCTTGACGAGGCTCGCTTTCGGGCTTGCGCCTTTGTGCTGGGTTGCGCTTCCCGCGCCGGCTCTGGCTCAGGCGGTACCCGCTCCGGCTCCGGCTCCGGCTCCGGCTCCGGCTCCGGCGCCTGCGCCGGCCCAGCCGAGCGCGAGCACCGACAAATCCTCTGCGAAGACCGAAACCCCGGTGGACAGCGAAGCAACCACATCGGACTCAGCGGACAAGTCGTCGAGCGCCGACATCCTGTCCAAGAATGTGATCACGGTCCTGCTGGACGGCCGGTTCGCCTTGGCGAACGGCGAACGGTCATTTGCCAATCGCGGTCTCGGCAAGACCGCCTTCGAAGGGAATTCGGACGAAGGCTACAGAGTCTTCGCGGTCCCGCAGGAGGCGGATCTGATCTGGACTCCGCGGTTCACCAATTCGCTGAGCGCGAGCGTCTCAGCAGCTTATCAACGACACCAGGAGCATAAGGCGGATCTGCTCGAAGCCTTCGTCAGCTTCCTTCCGCCACAAAAGGGACCCGTCGGCTTTTCAATTCGCGCCGGGATCATGTGGCCGGAAATATCCCTCGAACACACGACTGGCGGCGCATGGAGCACCGTCAACACGCTGACCCCTTCCGCGATCAATTCGTGGATCGGCGAGGAGGTGAAAGTGCTGGGTGTTGAAGGCACCGTCAGAACCTCGATCGGCGACAGCATGATCGCGTTCACCGGATCGGTCTTCGGCTTCGACGACACGGCGGGGACGCTGCTTTCATTCCGCGGCTGGGCTTTGCACAACGAGAAGGCGACCGTCTTCGGCCATTTCCCGTTGCCGCCGCTCAACCCGTTCATCAGTCAATTGCAGGACGATCAAACGCGGTCGTTCGTGGAACTCGATCACCGGCCCGGCTTTTACGGCCGGGTTGAATGGCGACCGCCGTCTGCGCTGAGCGCGGCGCTGTTTTATTACGACAATCGTGGTGACCCGCAGGCCTTCAAGGCATTCAACGGTCAGCTCCAATGGGGATGGCGCACCCGCTTCTGGAACCTCGGCCTTAGCGCAGACTTATCGCCAAAAACGCGCCTTCTTGCCCAGGCGATGACGGGCTCGACCATCATGGGGTTCGAGACTGGCGGAAAGCGCTGGGTCCATACCGGCTTCAAGTCGGCTTATGTTTCCGTCACCCACTCTATCAACGACAAGATGGCGGTCACTGGCCGGATCGAAGGCTTCCGAACGCATGAAATGGGAAGCGAGATGTCGCCCCAGGAAAGCGAGAAGGGATGGTCGACGACCGTCGCTCTTCGGTACAACATTCGCGACAATCTCACCGGCTTTGCCGAGGCCTTAAATGTTCGAAGTCGCCGCGGAACAAGGGTCAACCTCGGCCTCGACCCGTTCCAGGCGCAAACCGTCTTTCAACTTGGACTGAGGTTTCGCATATGACGCGCGCACCACGCCTTTTCGCCGTCCTAATCGCTTGCTCACTCGCCGGATGCAGCAACGGGCCTCGCTTCGGTGAGGGGACTGAGCCAATGTCGGTTACGAAGCTCGCCGACCTGCCGCCTCCGAGCGGAACCGATTTCGCGGCGGCGAGCACTCCCTATCACATCGGCCCGTTCGACAAGCTCAACGTTACCGTCTTCGATGTTCCGGATCTGAGCGGCAAATTCGAGACGGATGCGTCGGCGAGCGTCGCTCTTCCGCTCGCCGGCAATGTCGACGCTGCGGGGCTGACGCCCGATGAGCTCGCGCAAGCAATCGCGCAGCGCCTTCGAACTTACGTCAAGAGCCCGCAGGTAACGGTCAACCTCGATGAGACCACGAGCCAGGTCTACACCGTTGATGGACAGGTCTCGCAGCCCGGCAGCTATCCGGCCTTGGGCAATATCACCCTGATGCGCGCGATCGCCAATGCGAAGGGCGCCGCAGAATATGCGCGGCTCGACGATGTCGTCGTGTTCCGCTCTGTCAACGGCCGGAAGATGGCGGCGCTCTACAATCTCACCGCGATTCGCAAGGGTCTGTATCCCGACCCGAGAATCTACGCGAACGACATCGTCGTGGTGGGAGATTCCAAGGCGCGCCGGATGTTCCAGCAGTTCATCCAGATGTTTCCGCTGCTCAGCACTCCAGTCGTCGTCGGCGTGGAAAGGCTCCGTTGATGGATACGATCTCTCCTCACGCTTTGGCCTTCGCACAGGGTCAGATCCCCTTGTTCGCCGGCGCTCCCACCACGGAGCGCGCTCCTTTGATCCGGCGGCTCATCCGAGCCGCCTCGAGATGGCGTTGGGTGCTGCTGGGCGGAGTTGCTCTCGGAGCCATCGCCGGCATCCTCGCAACCGCGCTGATGACCCGGGAATATCAATCCACCGCGCGGCTGGAGATCACTCGCGATACCGACCGGGTGGTCGACATCGACAGTGTCGAGCGCGACACCAGTGTCGCAGATCAGGAATTTTATCAGACTCAATATGGCCTCTTGCAGACCAAGGAGCTCTCCGAGCGGGTCGCTCGGGAGCTCGGTCTCGCCGACAATCCCGCCATCATCAAAATGTTTGGGCAGGATGCGCTGCTCAAAGGCGATCAAGGCAACCTCCTCGATCCAGCGACGCGTGCCCACCGCATCGAAGTCATGGGCAAGGTCCTGCTCGGTCACGTCGTGGTAGCGCCGGTGCGTGGATCGCGGCTCGTCGATGTGACTGCTGTGACGCCCGACCCCGTGCTGTCGCAGAAAATTGCGGATGCGTGGGGCAAGCTGTTCATCGAGACGAACCTCGAGCAGCGTTACGATGCGTCCGATTACGCGCGACGGTTCCTTGAGAACCGGCTCGAGCAGATGCGAGCCAAGCTCGAAGAATCTGAGCGAACGGCGGTCGAATTTGCAGCCAAAGAGGGGATCATCCTTCTTGCAACCGATTCGAGCGCTTCGGGCAAGGACGCGTCGTCATCGGGCGGCGACCGATCGCTTGTGAGCGACGATCTTGTCACCATGAACAATGCGCTGGCTATCGCGACTACTGAACGAATGCAGGCACAAAGCCGGCTCACCAATCGGCCTGACGCAACCAGAGGCGCACTTGAAAACGATGCCATAGCGAGGATGCGTGAGCAGCAGACGGAGGCGCAAGCTAGCTATGACAAGGCGCTTCAGCAGTTCAATCCAAACTATCCGCCGGCGCAGGCGCTGCAAGCTCAAATCCATTCGTTGAACGCGGCGATCGCCAAAGAGGAGGGCAGGGTCGGAGCCTCGCTTGCGCAAGATTATCAGTCGGCGGTTGGCCGCGAGCGAATGCTTTCGGGTCGAGTGAACACCCTGAAGTCGAAACTCACCGACCTTCGCCAGCGCAGCATTCAGTACAATATCTACGAACGCGACGCAGATACGAACCGCCAGCTCTACGCTGCGCTTCTGCAGCGCTACAAGGAAATTGGAATCGCGGGCGGCGTTGAAAAGAACAATGTCAGCATCGTCGACGCACCCAAGCTTCCCGACCACCCAAGCAGTCCCAATTTCCCTGCTAACCTATTGCTCGCGATGTTCCTCGGCGGACTTGCAGGCGCAGGCGCGGCAGCCGGACTTGAGCAGATTGACGAGGGCATCGGCGACCCGTCCGACACCGAGCTCAAGCTCGGTCATACGCTGCTTGGAACCGTCCCACGAGTGAAGAACGAGCCGCTCGAGGCTTTCGAGAATCCGCGCTCTGCGCTTGTCGAAGCCTATCTCGCCGTCCAGGCGGCGCTCGAGCTTTCTACCGCCCGGGGAACACCAAGGTCGATTGCGGTGACCAGCACCAGGCCGCGCGAAGGCAAGTCGATCACAGCACTTGCCCTGGCTCGCTCGCTCGCCCGCGCCAAACGCAAGGTCGTGCTCATCGACGCGGACCTTAGAGCGCCGTCGGTGCATCGGTATTTCGGCATGGAGAACGACCGCCCCGGGGTCAGCAACTTCCTCGCCGGCAACGACGATGTCGACGGGATCATTCGCACGACCTCGCACGATGGGCTGTCCGTCATCGCAGCCGGGCCGCATCCGCCGAACGCCGCCGACTTGCTGACCGGGACGAGGCTCGCCGACCTCGTGACTCGACTGCAGGAGCGCTTCGACCACGTCCTCGTCGACTCCTCGCCCGTGATCGGGCTGGCCGACGCGCCACTGGTTGCGGCGGCAGTCGAGGGCGTGATTTACGTTGTCGAAGCTCGCACGGTTCAGGCTGGCGCCGCGCGGCGCGCGCTCCAGCGACTCGAGACCGCGCAAGCGAACGTGATCGGCGTTATCGTCACGAAATTCGAACCCAAACGCGCGCATCTCGGGTACGGCTATGGCTACGGTTTCGAGTACAGCTACGATCGCTAGGCCGGGCGCGCGGGCAAGGCTCACCTCGCGACAACAGAAGCTGATCGCAAGAGGTGCGATCATCGCCGGCGCAGTCCTGGTCGCGGCCATTGTCCTGCCCTCGTCGCTGGCGACATGGGCCGATGTCGATCGTCCCCAGATCGCCACTCGGATCGCACCGTGGAATGCTGCGGCTTTGGCGGATTCGGCCGCAGCCCTAGCCGCCCACCCGCAAAGCCCGCTCGCCCGCTCGCTCGTCGCAAGAGCTCTCGATCGAGATCTTACGCAAGTTCCAGCTATCGAGATGCGGGCGCTGGATCTTGCGATTTCGGGAAAGCCGGGCCAGGCGCGGCAGCTGTTCCATTGGTCCGACCGCCTCAGCCGCAGAAGTCTTCCGACACGCCTGTGGCTGATCCAGGATGCCGTCGATCATGGCGATGTCACAGGGGCGCTTCGCGACTTCGATATCGCGCTCAGGACCACGACCGATGCTCAGCCGATTCTCTTCCCCGTGCTCGCCAAAGCGTCGTCCGATGCGAGGCTCACGATCCAGCTTGCGCGCACGTTCGACAAAGCCAGCGACTGGCGTTTGATGTTCTTCGAATGGACGCTTGCCAACGACGTCGACCCTCGCCCGATCGCCAACGTTGTCGCGCGGATGCGCGACAGGCAGTTTGTGGTCGCGAACGGCGTCGACCAGCGCCTCATCGAGCGGCTGGTGGGCGCAGGAGAGTTCGATGCCGCAAGGTCGCTCAACCGAAACTTTGGCCATCAATCAACGGGTGTCGCCGATCCTAATTTTGGTGATGAAGGCGCTCGCTATCCCTTTGGCTGGGAACTTGTAAGCAACGGCTCGATCGGTGCGCAGCGGACGCTCATCGGCTCGTCGACCGCCCTTGGCTATTCCGCAGAGACTGCGAGCGGCGGCCAAGTCGCAGCTCAACTCCTTACTCTATCTCCCGGCCCCTACGCGCTGGTGGCAAAGACCGCATCGAACGGCACCGGAGCTGTTCCTTACTGGTCCGCGAGCTGCGCTGAAGCGGGCTCAGAAATCGCTCGGCTTGATCAACCCCTCGCGGCGAACGCGAGCGCCGAGACCGACTTCACGGTTCCATCTGGCTGCGGCGCTCAATGGCTCACTTTGAGAATTCGGCCGGCGCCAAATTCCAACACTCAAGCCGGGGCAATTGCTTCGATTTTCGTTGTCCGACGTTAGACTGGCCGCTCGATGACATATTGCCCCAGCAGCGCGGAGCCGAATTTGCGAGTCCGCTTTCCGCCCGCAACCAGACGATAGCCGCACGATCGAGCGAGCTCTGCGGATGCGTGATTGTCGGCATCCGTCACGTACCAGAAGCGCATGTTCTCATTCGCGAAACGACGGTGCGCTTCGGCGATTGCGTAGCTGGCCAGGTGCTGACGACGTGAGTCAGGCGATGTCCAAAGTGCTCCGAGCTGGAGATCGCGGGGTGACATGAAGGGGAAGCGGTACCAGGCCGGGGTGACGATCAGGCGATGAAGCAGGCGACCTTCATCAACGATCGAGATCTCGGTAAACCCGCGGCGCGCGAACACTCGCAGTTTCGCAAAGGCCCACCACAATTGGTTCGCGATCGTCCGTGAGCCCCGCGGCGGAAAGCCGTCGATATCGGCTCGCCAGCAGCGAATGCTCGAGGTTGGGGGGAGCGCCGCGAGCGGTGCGACAGGTGAGCCGCCGTCATAGCTATAGAAGTGAACGGTCAAGCGGGCTGTCCTGGAGCTTCGCCTCCGACCAGCGGCTCGCATCTGGCGCATTTCTGTCGAAGCTCCTCGCTCGCGTCCCAGCGTTTAAGGATCGTATCGACGCCTCGAAGCGCAGCTCGCCTTGAAAGGAAGCTCACTGCGGTGAGGACGATGATACCAAAATCCAGGTCGATGCTTCGATGCCTGATGTAGAGAAGGGCAAGGCGGCTTTTCCATGGCCTTATGACCGCATCGTAAAGCTCATGGGGATCTGCCGAGCCCCTCAGGATCTCGCCTTCGTCAGCGAAAACGATCGATGCGAGGTCGGTAATTCCGGGCCGGACCGACAGCAACTGCAGTTCTTCGAGGGTGTAGCGATCGACTCCGGCCTCGCGGACGTTGGGCCGGGGTCCGACCACGCTCATGTCGCCCTTCAGCACGTTCCAGAACTGCGGCAGCTCATCCAGCTTGAAGCGTCGAAGCGCGCTTCCGAGCGGCGTCAGGCGGCCATCCGAGGCTGACGTCGAGGGGCCGCCGGTCCGGTGCGCGTCCGGGATCATCGTCCGCAGCTTGAACATCCAGAACTCGCGGTTGAAGCGTCCGACGCGAAGTCCTGCGTAAACCGGCGAACGACCGTCGTGCGCCCAGATCACAATGCAGGCAATCGCGACGATGGGGATGGTGAGGACGATCGCGGCGAGCGCGAAAGCGACATCAAGCAAGCGTTTCGCCATTTAGCGAACGATCGCCTGGCGAATTACCGAAGCGACACTTGCCGCATCAAGGCCGAAGTGCGCCCGAAGATAGGATTGATCGCCAACGACATCGGGGAAAACATCGCCAACCCCGATTCGGTGGAAGCTCTTAAGGGCGAGCCCGGCATCGGCGCAGGTCTCGGCGACGGCGCTGCCCAAGCCCCCCGTGACGACATGCTCCTCGAGCGTGATCACATGGCCGCATTCTCTTGCTGCTTCGAGCACGCCATCGAGATCGAGTGGCTTGATCGTGTGGACATCCACAATTCGGACCTCGATCCCTTCGCCCGCAAGCGTTTCGGCCGCCGCGACGCCCTCCGAGAGGATCCCACCGGTTGTGAACAGGTACCGCATCGCGCCCGCCGCGGATTTGACGCGCCCTGCCGAGCACGACCTCGCCCGGCGGCAATCCCGCCGAGCCCTTGTCGATCCGCAAATAAGCGGGACCGCCACGCGCATGGAGCTGGATCGTGAGCTCGTGCGCCTGCCACGGATCGGAAGGCGCTACGACAGTCATTCCCGGTAGGGTGCGCATGATCGCGAGGTCCTCGGTCGCGAAGTGCGATACGCCGAGCTGGCCGTAGGAAAAGCCACCGCCGACGGCGACCACCGTCACGTCTGAATGATGATAGCAAACGTCGTTGCGAAGCTGCTCGAGGCAGCGCAGCGTCGGGAAATTGCCTATCGAATAGGTATAGGCGCGAGCACCGGTCATCGCCGATCCACAGGCGATCGCAGTCATATTCTGCTCGGCGATGCCGGCATTCACATATTGATTGGGAAAGCGCCTGATGAAGTCGTTGAGCACGCCGAAGCCGAGATCGCCGTTGACCAGCAGCACGCGCTCGTCGTCGGCGGCAAGCTTTGTCAGCGCTCTGACGAAGGCCTCACGCATCCGATGCCGCCACGTCGACGCCCAATTCACCCATTGCGGCGACGAATTCTTCGCCTTGGGGCGCTCGGTAGTGCCACAGCACCTGGTTCTCCATGAAGGAAACTCCACGGCCCTTCACCGTATCGGCGATAATGCAGGTCGGCCGGTTTTCCGAGCGCTCGTCGAAAGCGGATCGAAGCGCCTGATGGTCGTGCCCGTCAACGTGGACTGAATTCCAGCCGAACGCGCGCCATTTGGCGGCGAAGGGCTCAAGGTTAATGGTATCGGACACTCGGCCGATCGATTGCAATTTGTTGTAATCGATGACGGCGCAGAGATTTTCGAGCCTGTGATGACCTGCGAAAAGCGCTGCTTCCCATACCGATCCTTCGTCGCATTCGCCGTCGCTCAGCACGACGAAGACGCGCTGGCTTCCACCCATTCGTTTCAGATTGAAGGCCATTCCAGAGCCAATGCCCAATCCATGCCCAAGCGAACCGGTGGATAATTCTACGCCGGGAACGCCCTTGTGGCTGACATGCCCCGAAAGGTTCGAGCCATTGCGGTAATGCGCCTTGAGCGCCGAGACATCGAAGAAACCGCATTCCGCAAGCGCCGCGTAAACGCACGCGCCCGCATGACCTTTGGACAGGATGAACCGGTCGCGATCGTTCCAGTCCGGCCGAGCCGGATCGACCCGAAGCAGTCCACCGTAGAGCACGGCGATAATATCGGCGATGGAGAGGCCCGAGCCGACATGGGAGCTTCCGCCTCGACTACACATGCGCACCACGTGGCGGCGCAGGCGGAGCGCAAGCTCTTCGGTTTCGGTCATTCAAAGAATTCCTGCACGGCGTCGATGACCGTTTCGACCTGCTCGTCGTGGAGTAGATGATTCATCGGCAGAAGCAGCGATGTCTCGAAGAAGCGGTCCGTTCGGACCAGCTCCTGGGTGAAGCCAAGCGCGCGAAAATGATGAAGCGGCGTCCCACCCCACTGAACGATGGTTCCGATCTGCCGGTCGGCAAGATGCTCCTTCAGCAAGTCACGGCATTGGCAACGGATCTCGTAATTCTGAAAGATGTCGAAGTGCCGGGCGTCGGCGGTGGGCGAAGGCGGCAGCTCAAGCTCGGGGATGTCGCGAAATGATCGGGCGTAACGCCCGGCAATTTCGCGCCGTCGCTCGATCATGTCGTCGTACCAGTCGAGCTTGTAGGCAAGGATCGCCGCCTGGATGTTGTCGAGCCGGGCGTTGGTTCCCCACAGCGCGCAATCCGGTGAGATGCCTTTGTCGGCACCCGCACCATGGTTGCGCATTGCCCGGACGGTCGCTGCGATCTCGTCGTCGTTGGTGACCAGCGCGCCGGCGTCGCCAAAGCAGCCGAGCGTTTTCGAAGGATAGAAACTGAATGCCGCCCATTGTCCGAAGGTCCCAGCGCAGCGCCCGTCGAGGCGAGCGCCGAGGGCCTGCGCCGCATCCTCGTAAATTTCGAGGCCGTGATCATCTGCGATGGCCTGGAGCGACTCCATGTCGCAGGGTCGGCCATTGACGTGCACAGCCATGATGCCGCGCGTGCGCGGCGTGATCGACGCGCTCACCGCCGCCGGGTCCATGAGCCAGCCATCACTCTCGTCGAGCTCGACCGGAACGGGGACCGCGCCCGCGAAATGGATCGACTGAGCGGCAGCGATGAAGGCATGGGCGGGGAGGATGATTTCGTCGCCCGTTTTCACTCCTGAGGCGCGAAGCCCCAGAAGCATTGCATTGGTGCAATCGGAAACTCCGATCGCGTGCTTGGTGCCCAAGTAGGACGCGAGCTTGCGTTCGAATTCCTCGACGGCCGAGTGAAGGATGAATCCGCCACTCGACGCCGTCTTTTCAATGATCCGGAGATAGTCGGGCGAGCGCTCGGCAAAGAGCGCTTTCCAATCGAAAAATGGGACCGGGAGATCCGTCCCCGGTTCCAGCAACTGCATTGGTGCAATCGGAGCAATCGAAGCCATGAACTTTCCACCCCGTCCCGAAGAACACACGGGCGTGCCCGCCGCTGAAAATAGGTTCCTGTGTCACCGCGGTCGGTTCAACGGTCAGGCCGCGCGGGGGTGTGGATGCGAATTGCCTATGTGACCCAGTGGTTCGAACCCGAACCCAACATCATCAAGGGAACATCGTTCGTTCGGGCGCTCGAGGCTGCAGGACACGACGTGACCGTCGTCACCGGTTTCCCCAATTATCCCTATGGGCGGATCTACCCCGGCTATCGCCTGCGGCCGATCCATCATGAAACCGTCGACGGCGTTCGGATCGTTCGCCTGCCGCTGTATCCGAGCCACGACCGCTCTACGGTTCGGCGGTCGCTGACCTTCCTCAGCTTCTTTTTCGCCGCATTCATCTATCTGCTGCTGCGGCGATCGAAGTTCGACCTCGCCTACGTCTATCACCCGCCGATCACGGTTGGGCTGGCAGCATCGTTCGCGCGAATCCCGTTCGTCCTCGATGTCCAGGACCTTTGGCCGGACACTGTGGTCGCTACGAAGATGCGTGGGGCCTCGAAGCTGAGCGGAGCCCTCGGTGGATGCTGTCGGTTCGTTTATTCGAGGGCGCAGGCGATCTGCACCCAATCGGACGGCATGAAGGTCGCCCTCGTCGAGCGCGGCGTGCCGCCGGAGAAGATCAGGGTCATCCGCAACTGGGCCGACGCAGAGTTCCAGGAAGTCCCGCCGACCCGTGAGCGGTCTCGCCGCTTCACTCTGGTTTATGGCGGCAATCTCGGACGTGCCCAGCAACTCTCCAACGTCGTCGATGCTGCCGCCATGGTTGAGCGCGACCGGCCCGACATCGCAATTGCGCTTTTCGGTAGCGGGGTCGACGAGCACGAGCTTCGTAGGAAAGCTCGGGGCCATCGCCTCGCCAACCTGGATTTCCCGGGGCGGATCCCCGTTGCGGAGATGATCCGGGAGTTCGTCGACGCCGACGCATTGCTCCTCCACCTCGGCGACGACCCGTTATTCGACATCACAATCCCCTCGAAGACCCAATATTATCTCGCGATGGGCCGGCCGATCGTCGCTGCTGTCAACGGCGAGGCGGGGAAGCTCCTGCGTCAGTCGGGTGCGGCGATCGTGGTTCCTCCTGCCGATGCCGGTGCGCTCGCCAAGGCGATCATCGAGATGGCCGATACGTCGATCTGCCGAAGGGAGGCGATGGGACAGGCGGGGAATGAATTTTACCGCAAGCATCTCTCATTTTCGCAAGCCATCGGTCGAACCATTACCCTTCTCGAGAGCACTCACGACAAAATGGGAGCGGGGCTTCGCAACCGGTGAACCAGAAGATTGCTGTCGGAGAGCCGCAAAGCCCGCAATTGCGCATCCTGCCGGTGGTCAGTCCCGCGGGCCTCACGCGCCTGCCGCTCCTGATCGTCTTCGGTTACCTCATCGCAACCTTCGCAATATTCCTGATCTGGCCGATCAACTGGCCAATCTACTATCTGTCCGATTGGCTGAGGCTGATCGGGTATGTGGGTCTTTGCTTCGCAGTGATCGCGGCTTCGATATACTGGGGATCGCTCGGCGCTACGCGTCTTACGGCGCCGCTACCCCATTTGAGCCTTCTGCTCGCGGCTGGCGCTGCGGCTGCAGCACTGCTGCTGGTGCCTTCAAGTCTCTCCTATACCGGGCGCGGGCCGTGGGAAGTCATGGACGCGCTTCGCGACCAGGGCGCGGCCTATCACCAGTTTCAGCTCCAGCTTTATACGACCGAAGGCCAGCGTATCGTCATCGTCGCCCTGCGTGCGCTGGCGGCACCGCTCACGTTCGCAGTCCTTCCTTTGGGAATCATTCACTGGCGGACGCTCGGCCTTGCCGGGCGCTCGGCCGTGATCATCGCCATTCTCGCATCCTCGATTTTTTCAATCATGCGGGGCACGGACAAGGAATTCGCCGACCTGTTCATCGTCGGCTGCGCCGGAACATTCATTGCTTATGGGCGCAATCGGGCGTTGGGCGCAGCGGGCTCGGGAACGGGCCGCGGGCTCTGGCGCGCAGGCCTCATCGCGCTCATCTTCGTTTATCTCGCGCAAGGCTTGTCGATCGACCGAAAGGGCGAGCGCAACGGCGGCTATGCGAGCGCAAAGCTGGTGTGTGCGAACGACAGCACGATATGCGCCGATCTCGACAGCAGGTGGATTTCGTGGCTGCCGCTGCCGCAGCGATTTGGAGTGACGTCGTTCATCCTCTCCACGACGTCCGGATACTTCGGTCTCGAGCTGGCGCTCAAGAAGCCGTTCGAATCGGCTTACGGCCTTGGACATTCGCCCGCGGTGCTGTCCATTTATGAAGCTCTCACCAACGACCAGACACCCCATTTAAGAACCTACACCTATCGCAATGGCGACGATCAATGGTCGGAAGATTATTATTGGTCGACGCTGATGACCTGGATCGCAAATGACGTGGGCTTCGTCGGCGCGTTACCGGTTCTGGGCCTGATTGTTTATTTGTGGGCGCTGTGGTGGCGCGAAGCAGCTGCCGGGATGAGCGACCCTGCGGCGGTCCTGTTCGCGCTGTCGACCATGATGATGTTCTACTTTCCAGCCAACAACGAAGTGCTGGCCAGCTACGACGGCTATACGATCCTTTCGGTGTGGGTGGTGGTGTGGCTGTGGCACCGAAGCTCGAAAGCTCTCAGCGCGTTGGCGTCCGGGTAGATGGCTCAAGTTCGCGGCCTAATCCGGCTGGCCAGCGTGCCGACCTATTTCGGCCTCAAGATCGCTTCCGCGATCGTCTTGCTGAAGGTCTGTGCCAGTTACCTGACGGTACGCGGTTATGGCGACTTCGCTCAGCTCGTTCAGTTTGGAACTGTGCTCAACCTTTTGGTGTTGGGCGGCGCTCAGAACGGGCTCATCCGTCAATCGGCGGCCGCCGTCGGCGATGAAGGGCAATTATCCGGAATACATGGTGCAGCACTCATCATCTGGGTCGTCGCAGCGCTCCTGCTCGCAGCGCCGCTGTGCCTGGGAAGCAAAATGGTGTCCTCGGTCCTCGTCGGCAATCCGGACGCATGGCCGACCGTCATTTCAATCACCGCATTGTCTCTCGCCGGCGGCCCGGGGCAAATCTGGTGCAGCATCCTTTCCGGCCGAAAGCGAGTGGCGACGAGCCTGGTGGCGCAGGCCAGCGGCCTTATTGCGAGCATCGCTCTAGCGACGCTTTTCATCGTCCGAGGCGATCCGCAGGCTGCGGCGACAGCATTTGCCGGAGGGCCATTGCTGACCCTCATCGTCGCGGGTCGAGCGATTGCGCGTCTTCGCCTGAAAATTGGAAGCCTGGCGGCCGCTCTCGCCCACGTCTTGCCGTTGATCCGCTACTCGACCGCTTTCGGAGCGACGAGTGGCTACACCGCTCTGGTGCTGTTCGGACTTAGGTCGTTCTACCGCCATCGCTTCGGGGCTACCGCTCTTGGTTACTGGATCGCGGCGAACCGAATTTCGGACCTCTCGACCCAATTGCTCGGTTTGTTCTTCATTCAATTCTATGTGTCGCACGTGGCCGGCCTCGACGATCGCGCCGATCGCCGCGGGTTCATCCTTCGCTGCTGGGCAGCCGCGACAGCATTGATGACCCTCGCCTTTCTCGTCTTCTGCATCGCAGGACGCGAGCTCGTATCGCTATTCCTCTCAAGCGCGTTTCTTGGAGCGGTCCCGGTCATTCGGACCTATCTGCTTGGCGATGTCCTGACCGTCTGGGCATCACTCGCAATGTACACGGCCTTTGCTCGCGGCAGGCCGGCCCAATATGCGGCTATCGAGATGAGCACCATGTCGCTGATGGCGATGATCGCGATTGCCTTGATCGGGATGGGAAACCCGCGCGCCCCACAACTTGCCTACGTATCGGCCTATGCAGTCACAGCTATCCTCGTGACGATCGCCTTCCTGTGGTCGTCGTTCAAATCCGCGGGTTCACCCACGGCGCGCAAGACCGCGTTGACCGCATGACGAACGTCAAACACTTGGTCGAGGCAATCCCTCGTTGATTGACGAATGCGCGATCGATGGTTCGGATCGCCAATCAGTCGCTCGACCGCTGCCTGAAACGCGGCCGCGTCCCCGGCCGGGACGTTCTCGCTGACCCCATAAGGCCGGAGCAGCTCTGGGTAATCACTGCCAGGCTCGACCGCGGTCACTACCGGGATGCCCGCGCGAAGATAATCGATCGTTTTGGACGGGAATGCCCACGATGTGAACTCTTTCACCGTGGCGACCATTCCGACGTCGCAGGCGCCGACGATCGACAGGTAATGAGAGCGCGGAACTGGGGGTTCGACGCGGATGTTGTCGCATTCCTCGGCCGCTCGTTCGATCGTCGGACGCAAGCGTCCGTCACCAATGAACAGGTACAAGGTCCGAGCTCCGGATTGCTGGCTAAGGCGAGCTGAAGCGATCATCTGGTCGAGCCCGCGACCTTCGCAAAATTGGCCGCCGAAGACGGCGATCGGGCGGTCGAGCGGAAGCCTCAACCGCTGACGTTCCTCGGCACGTGTCTCGCCCCGCGCAACGCTGGTCTCGGCCCAGATCGGCGAATGATAAACGCGTGCGCCAGCGGCGACAGGATAGTGCTGGCGCAGATATTGGGCGTTGCCCGGCAGGTTGGTGATGAAGGCTGTAAACAAGCGGTAGAGGCGGTCCTCCAGCCGCTTGGCCACAGCATAGACCAGGCGTGAACGGATCATCCCTGCCTCACGCTGGCAGATCGGAAAGAAATCGAAGACAATCAGCAGGCGATGGGGAATACCCATTCGAGCGGCCCTGCGCAGCGGTGCTCCGAGCGACAGCGCCGGGGTCCAGGCGATGATTGCGTCATGCCGAGCGTCAGCGAAATGGGAGCGCATCGCGGCGCCCGCTTGGCGAGAGGACAGGATGAGTTTGCTCGCACGGTAGGCCAGGCGGCCGAACTTGCGAAGCGCTGCTGGAGCTACCGTCACGATCCGCTCGCCGTTTCGACCTTCGGCTTCGAAAGTCCGAACTGGCGATTCTGAGTCCCAATCGATGAGCAGCACGTCGACACAATGACCCCGGGCGATCAGGCCCTCTGCAAGCTCATCGGTCATGTAAGGGTCAGCCGGGTCGGCGGAGTATTTGGTGGTGAGGAACAGGAAGCGCATCAGTCGCTTCGCTCGAACATCAGGCAGGCGCCGTCATAATCGCGAACCGAGCGGCCGAACGCGTAGAATCGGTCATCCGGCATCGTGCCCGCCGGGAAGTAGAAGTTGGGGAACTGCGCCAGCGTTAGCGGCCATCCGTCCATTCGAGCGCTCAGCGCTGTCTCGAGCCTGCCGTCCTTGATTACGTGAATGTGCGCGCAGTTGCCGACGAAAGCTGGGCCGGGCCGGCGGGTCAAGATCGCCCGAACGGTATTACCGGTGAAATAGCCGGGCTCCAGCGAAGTCGCGAAGGCAACGTAGTTCTTCGAGAGGCCCGCATGGATCGAGCTGCCTGCAAGTGGCTCGCCATGCTCGAACGTGTCGGACCCTGGCGACATCCGCATGAGACGGTTCGGTTCAATGTTGGAGTTCGTCGCGTAATGGCAAACCCCGTCGGGCGCCTGCCAAAGCCAGCAGGCGCGGTACTGCTGTGCCCCGGTTGCGATCGGCTCCAGGCGTTCGAGAGCGGGGTCCGACCTCCACAGGCCCGGCCGATGCTCCATGTCGCCGACCAGCACCCACACGCGTCCATCGGGGGTTTGGACGATATTGTGGACGTGATCGATGGTTCCCGGCGGAAATTCGGCCGTGCGCGCCCAGTCGCCGCTGGGATCCCGACGCCAGATTCCGACTGCTGATCCAGCAACGTTATGAAGATATTCGCCAAAGCAAGCCGCTCGCGAACCATCGGCCTGCGTCATGGCCGAAAGGGCCAGAAGGCGGCGGCCGCCAGGAATTCGGAAGTCGATATCCCACTTTCCCGATGATAGGTTGAGAGCGAAGATCATGTCGCGTTGCGCAAGCAAGAGCGTGTCGTCGTCGATCATGACGGATGAACGTATTTCAAAGCGCAGAATTCGAGTGAGCAGCCGGGTTGCGAATTGCGCGAGACATGCCGCCTGGACCGGCAGCGTGCAGATAGGCTCGAAATGACGCAGCTCGAGGTCCGCACGGTAGACCGTGTTGCGACGCCACGCGATCAGCTCGCCGGGCAGGCAATGGACGGGCTGATACCCCTTCACCACGCGAGCAAGGCGAAAGCTCATGCTCGTCGCCGGCTCAATAATCTTTCCAGATCGTCCGTCGTACATAATCGGTATAGCTCAGAATGATCGCAACCACCTTCGAGGACACATCGGGGACCGAATAATCGGCTGGCAGGCGCGGTGGCGGCGCTTTTCCGATGCGCCGCTCCTCGAGGATCGAAAGCGCCTCGAGCACCCGCTGGCTCGACAGGCCGGTCATCATCACCACGGCCTGTTCCATCGCTTCGGGCCGCTCGTGAGTGTCGCGCAGGTTAAGCGCCGGGAAGCCCAGAATCGCCGATTCCTCGCTGATCGACCCACTGTCGGAAAGGACGGCATGGGCGCTCAGCTGAAGCGCGTTGTAATCGATGAAGCCGAACGGTTTCATCAGCCGCACGAGGGAGTGGAATTCAAGCCCGAGCTCATCAATGCGTCTTCGTGTTCTAGGGTGAGTGCTCACCAGGATCGGCTCGCCAAACTCTTCCGCAACCGATTGAAGTGTCCGAACCAGCAATCCAATGCGCTCGTCCGAATCGACATTTTCCGCCCGATGGACGCTGACGAGAAAATATTTGTCGGCCTTCAATCCCAGCCGCTTGAGAATGTCCGACCGATCGATCTTGCCGCGATAATATTTCAAGACCTCGAACAGGGGACTCCCGATCTTGATGATCCGGTCGGCCGGCAATCCTTCAGCAAGTAGATATTCGCGCGCGATCGATGAGTAAGGCAGGTTCACGTCGGCGGTGTGGTCGACAATGCGGCGATTGATTTCTTCGGGCACGCGATCGTCGAAGCAACGATTGCCGGCTTCCATGTGAAACACCGGAATGCGGCGTCGCTTGGCCGAAATCGCCGCGAGACAGCTATCGGTGTCGCCCAGCAGCAGCACCGCCTCGGGCCGCTCAGATCCGAGCAATCGGTCGACGCCAATGATCACCCGACCGATCGTCTCGGCCGGTGTGTCGCACGCGGCGCCGAGGTCATAGTCGGGGGCTCGAAGCTCGAGCTCCTCGAAGAAGATCGCATTGAGCTCGCGATCGTAGTTCTGGCCGGTATGGACGAGCACGTGGTCGGTCGTTCGATCCAGCGCCGAAAGCACCCGCGACAGGCGAATAACCTCCGGCCGGGTGCCGACGACCGTCATGACCTTCAGGCGGTTCATCGGGCCAACGGCATCGCGTGAGTATCGGGCCGCTCAGGATCGAACTGCTCGCTCGCCCATGAAATAACGATCAACTCATTATCGCCGACGTTGGTTACGTCGTGCGCCCAGCCGGGAAGCGTCTCGATGAGTGTCGGCTGAGTTGAATCGCTCACGATCTCGAAAGTCTCGCCGCTGATCGCGTGGCGAAAGCGAAATCTGCCGGTGCCGCTTGCAACGACGAACTTCTCGACCTTGCTGTGATGGTAATGGCCGCCACGAGTCATTCCGGGATGCGCCGTGAAATAGGAAAATTGCCCGCTCGCGCCGGTCTTCAGAATCTCGACGAACGAACCGCGTGGATCGGTTCGGGGCGCGAGCGAGTAAGCTACATCCTCGATCGGCAGCGCCGACATGAAGGACGCGAACAGCCGGCGCTTCAAACCAAACGCCACGTCCTCCACTTCGCCGCTTGAACGCAGGTCGGAGAATTGCTGGAGCAATTCGGCGAGTTCGCCGACAGTTGTCAGGTCCGTCCCCTGCGGTTGCGCAAGGCCGCTCGTCTGCGGCGGGTCGCCAATCAGCCGAAGCCACTGATCGATCAGATCGTCGACATAAAGCAGCGACAAAGGCGCGGTGGGATCATCGATTTGAAGCGGCAGCCCGCGGGCGATGTTGTGGCAGAAGGTCGCGACCACCGAATTGTAGTTCGGCCGGCTCCACTTGCCGTAGACGTTGGGAAGCCGCCAGATCGAAACCGTGGCTTTGCCTTCCGCTGCGAGAGCAAGAAGGATGTCTTCCGCGGCGCGCTTGCTGGTACCGTAAGGGGTGTCTTCGGCTGCTTTAATCGAGGAACTGAAGACGACGAGCGGCCCGTGTTCGTTGCGGGTGATGAGGTCGGCAAGCCACGAAGCATGATCCGCATTGGAGCGGAACTCACTCTCGTCGGCGGGACGATTGACTCCGGCCACGTGGAAGATCGTGTCCGCAGCAGCAATTGATCGAGTAGCGTCCGCAAGGTCGCTATCGCGAGTGATCGGCAACACGTCGTGACCGCGCTCGGTTAGGCGCAGGACGAGGTTGCTTCCGATAAACCCTCTCGCGCCGGTGACGGCGACCCTCAGGCGCTCACGCCTCATAGACGCGTTCGCCGGCGAGGCATTCGCGCACGCATGGCAATCCGCTGAGGATCGCCGCCATTTCATCGACCCCGAGCTGGCGAGTGTTGCGGGAATCGAAGTCGTGAATTTCTGCAACCTTCACGCTGCCGTCGGTGAAATAAGCGTCGTAGTTGAGGTCGCGGCGGTCCGGAGCAACGCGATAATAGGCCTGGCGATCCTCGGCCATGAGCAGCTCCTCGCGGCTGAGCAGGGTCTCATATTGCTTCTCTCCGTGCCGCGTGCCGATCACCCGGATCGGGTGGCGAGGACGGTCCATGACCCGGAGCACCGCCTGCGCGAAATTCTCGATCGTGACCGCCGGCGCCTTCTGGACGTACATGTCGCCGTTGGAGCCGTAGCTGAATGCGTAGAGACAAAGATCAACCGCTTCACCAAGGGTCATGACGAAGCGCGACATCGCCGGATCGGTGATCGTAATCGGCTCGCCTTCGCGGACCTGCTGCATGAAGAGCGGGAGGACCGAGCCGCGCGATCCGAGGACATTTCCATAACGGATTGTTGAAAGCACAGTCCTGCTGCCGTCGATCACGCGCGCCTTGCTGGCGACCACTTTCTCCATCAGCGCCTTGGACATGCCCATCGCATTGATTGGATAGACCGCCTTGTCGGTCGAGAGGCAGACGACTCGGCTGACGTTGTTGCGGATCGCAGCGTCGACGACGTTTGACGTTCCGAGGATGTTGGTCGCGACCGCTTCCATCGGGTGGAACTCGCAGGAGGGGACCTGCTTCAGCGCTGCGGCGTGATAGATATAGTCGACGCCGCGGGTAATCATGTCCATCGTTCGCGCGTCGCGGACGTCAGCGATGTAAAATTTGAGCCGAGGATCGCGGAACCGCTTGCGTTGATCCTCCTGCTTCTTTTCGTCGCGGCTGACGATTCGGATTTCGGCGACGGGTTGCGTCAGGAAATGGCGCAGGATCGTCGATCCGAACGAACCGGTCCCACCGGTGATCATGAGAGTCGAGCCTGCTAGATCCATCGACCAGCCACTGCCCCCGCTCTCCTAAAACCGACCTCATCTCATTGGTGTCGGTCCTTGCGCGGGAAGTTCATTGGCTTTGGAAACCTGGCCGCTTCGGACAAGGCCGGCATGGATGCCTCGGACCTGTGCGACATAAGCGTCCGCATTTCGATCGATGGCGCGCAAGTGCGCCGCACGTGCAATCCGCAACCGCTTCTCGTCATCGGAAGCAAGGTCGGCGATCGCCGATGCTAGCGCTGCAGGATCTCGGAGCCGAACCGCAACTGCTGCCTCGGGCGCCCAGTCGGCGATATACCCGACCGCCGTTCCGACCGTCGCCACGCCCGCCACCGCTGCCTCGAGCATGACCATCAGCGCGCCCTCGTGAAGCGAACTCATGATCAAGAGGTCGGCGCGCTCGAATTCCGGTCGGAGATGCCGGGTCTCAAGAAAGCCCCGGAATCTCACCCGGTCGTCGAGTGAAAGCGCGCTGCAGTGACGCTGCACTGCGCCCTCGAGCGTATCCTCCCCGATCATGTCTAGCGTGAAGTCCGCGCCCTGATCGGCGAGGAGCCGCAGCGTATCGAGAAGCGTGAACGGGTCCTTGACCCGGTTGAGGCTCGCCACGTGGATCAGCCGGAGAGGCGCGCCGGGGCGGCGGGGTCGGGGCTCGGATGGCGGCCACCGGTCCAATGCAACGCCGAAGGGACAAAGGATCGGATTCCAGCCTTGAGCGCGAGCCTCCTTCGCCAGCCACTCACTCGGAGCGACAATAGCGGAGGCGCTCGAAAGGACGAGATGAGTGGCGATGCGGCTCCTTCGCCGGAGTTGAGCGCCGTACGCGATCTCCCGAATGGCCGTAAGGTCGCCGCCGGGCAGCGTGACGACGGCAGGGACGCCAGTAATCCGCCCGAAGGCGCAAGCCACCTGACCCGGAGCACCGGCCCAAAAGGCATGGACCAGGTCAAAGTGCCTGCGCCGATGCTCGCCAAGAATCGCGAAGAGCGAGCGGATTCGTCGGGGCCGACGACCCGCATTGTGAACGGTCGCGCCGAGCAATTTCCAATCGCCCGGCTCGGCTTCCTGGTTCAGGGCGAAAACATGGACCTCGTCACCTGCCCGGACGAGCCGCTCAATCAGCCACAGGATTATGGGGATGACCCGCCGGGTTCCCGAACGATCGACGCCGCCCGGGACGACGAGCGCGATCTTCATCGCTCGATCACCGCTTCATAGGCTTCGCGCAGCTGCCGCCCCACCGCCGCGAATGACAGATTGGCGCTGAAATGATCGAGCACATCACGCCGCAACTCGGCACGGGACTGATCAGCGATCCGTTTCAACGCGGCTGCGAAACTCTCGGCATCGTCGACTCTCGCGAGCGCGCCGACGTCGCCCCTCAGTCGCCGGAAGGAGGGGATGTCGCTAACGACCGGCGCCGCTCCGCACGCAAGCGCTTCGATCAGCGCATAGCCGGCTGCTTCGTGGTGGCTCGAAGCGATGAAGATGTCGGCGGCCCGGAAGAGCAGCTCGACTGTCTGGTGGGGGACTCGCCCGAGGAGATGGACACGCTCCTTCAGCGCAGGCGATCGTGCGATCCTTGCCTGCACGAGATCGAGCATCGGCTGTTCGTGAAAGCAGCACCACAGCTGGATGCCTGGAAGGTCAGACGCCGCCAACTCGATCGCGCCGAGCATCGTCAGCGGGTCTTTGTTGCAATCGAGGCGACCCACCCACAGCACGAGAGGATCGCCGAAGGTGGAAGTCGCCTTTCGGGCCTCGTCCTGGTCGCCGGGACCGAAATGGGTCGATGATTCCGGCACCGAAAATATGCGTACGCGCGGCGAGATGCTGCCCTCGTCGAGGAACGGGCGCGCCTGCTCGCTGTCGGTGAAAGCCGCGGCGGCGATCCGCGAAAGACCCCGGCGGCGTCTGTATCGTCCGCGGCCCGCACGGCTGCCATGGTCCTGCACCAGCACTGGGCTTGCCGTGTCCGTCATCGCTCTTGTGTGCGCGGCGAAATCGAGCCCGTTCACATGGATGACGTCGGGACGCGCGGCTTTCGCAACGCGGGCCGGCCGCCACGGCGTCAGGCCCGACCATGCTCCGGGAAGTGCAGGTTCAGCCACGAAGCGACAGATTATCCCGCGCCGGTCGATGACCGCGTCGCGCGCAAAGCTCTGAAGGACGGTGATCTCGACCCCGGCTTCGGCGACCGCCGCTGCGACGTCGAGCAAGGTCGGCCATTCTTCGAGCAGTCGATCTGGGTCGGCATGGTGCGGCGGCCGGAGGAAATTGGCGTGGACAACCCTCATCAAGGTGCCAGCTGGCGTGTAACCAGGTCGATTGCAGCGCGCGGATCGTCGGTCAGCGCCAGCCTCCAGGCGCCATTTGCCGCGATTGCGGTCAGTGCTTCGCGCGATTGTTGTTCTAACAGGTCGAATCCGGGATCGAGGTCCATGAGGGTTTCGACAGCCTCGTCGGGGTTAATCGCTCGAAGCGCGAGCTGCGCACCGTGCTCGAGCAGAATAAGCACCGCCTGCTCGGCTCTTAACGCAGCTTCGGGAAGGGGCACCGCGATCTTGGTCTTTCCGCCGCGGACCCGCGTCGGATGATCGCCCTCGGGCGCGTCTGCGGGAAAGACATGGATCGGCCGGGGATAGCCCCAAAGTGCGAACGAAGGTTCCTGCTGCACGAATATTGTGTCTTCGGAGAGAACTGGATAGCCGCGATCCGCGGCCGCCAGTGCGAGCGTGCTCTTGCCCGAGCCGCTGCGCCCGGCGAGCACAAGCGCGACATTGCCGAGCATGAAGGCCGATGCGTGGACCGGCGTTCGGCTGCTCCGGGTGAGGAGAAAAAGCAGCAAGGTATCCAATATGTCTGTCAATCCGTGAGGATCGTTCAGTAACTCCCGACCGATTGTCGCGGAGCCCGTTTTCGTTGCTGCATCGGCCCTGCCGCGAGCTCCTCGACCGCTTAGCAGCAGGCATGAACCTTCGACTTTGATGTCGAGACTTACCCCTTCGGCGGAGGAGGCGGTTCCGACCTCGAGGCGAAGCTCGATCTGGGGCTCGGCGAACAGTGCTTCCACCGACCAGTGTGCATAGGCCGCGCGCGCAGCGGCGACGAGTTGGGGATCGTCGGCAATGATCAATGTCGGAATGCCGAGGGGCACAAAATTCAGAGACAAGATCGAAGCATCCCCGTTCACCGCGACAATCTACAAAGGCGGAGCGCAAACGGAAGCCGCCACTCACGAGGTCGACGCGTGATCCTGCTCGCGCATTCCAACTTCATCGTTCGGGATCCCAAGCAGCAGGCGAAAATGAAGCCTTATTCGCCGCTTTCAACGCTCATCACTGCAGCGCTGCTTCGCCGAGAAGGGCACGAAGTCGCTTTCTTCGACGCCACCTTTGAGAGGGGTGTCGAATCCTTCGCGTCGAAGCTTGAAGCGGTCGACCCTGACGTCGTTCTCCTGCTCGAGGACAATTTCAATTTCCTCACCAAGATGTGCACGACCGGGCGGCGCGAATCTGCCTTGGCAATGATCGCTCTGGCCGCCGCACGCGGCTGCCGTGTCGCCGTCAATGGTCCCGACCCGGCCGATAATCCGGCGATCTATCTGTGCGCTGGCGCCGATGCGATCGTGCTTGGCGAGGGTGAGATGGGGATGCTCGACGTCGCGGATCTCTGGAGTCGTTCGAAGGGCGCGCTTTCCGACATCGCCGGGCTGATACTTCCCGGAACAGGGCAGGCGCAGGTCACTCGGCCGCGTCGTCCTCAACAAGACCTAGATGGTCTTCCACATCCTGCCTGGGACCTCGTCGACGTCGACTCTTACCGGGATGCATGGATCGAGGCGCATCACGAATTCTCGTGGAACATGGCGACTTCGCGCGGCTGCCCCTACGCTTGCAACTGGTGCGCCAAGCCCACGTTCGGCCGGCGCTATTCGGTACGCTCGCCCGAGGATGTCGCGCTCGAAATGCAGCGCCTCAGGCAAGATATTGCGCCCGACCATCTGTGGTTCACCGACGACATACTCGGCCTCGACGTCGAATGGATTTGCGCCTTCGCCAACGAGGTGGAACGGGCAGGTGCTCAAATACCCTTTACCATGCAGTCGCGAGTAAACCTCATGACCGAGCGCAGCGTGGAGGCGATCGCGAGGGCCGGCGCGCGCGAAGTCTGGCTCGGAATTGAGTCCGGCTCGCAAAAGATCCTCGACGCGATGGACAAGGGAACGACGATCGATGCGGGTCGCTCAGCAACGCGACTATTGAAGGCCCACGGCATTCGCGCATGCTGGTTCATCCAGCTCGGTTATCCATCCGAGAGCTGGGAGGATCTGCTGGCCACGCGCGACATGATCCGTGACGAACAGCCCGACGAGATCGGGGTGTCGGTCGCCTATCCACTGCCTGGCACTCTATTTTATGAGCGCGTCCGAGCGCAGCTGGGGCGGCAGCGCAACTGGCGCGATACCGGCGACCTCGCGATGCTCTTCCAGGGCACTTTCGACACCGATCTCTATCGACGCGTGCGCGACATCCTCCATCTGGAAGTCGAGACTGGGCTCACTGATGAAGCTTCCTGGAACGCGCTCGAGGATCGGGTCCATCTTCACCGCTCGCCCGAACCCTTGCACCTTGCCGTCGGAACCTGATGTGCCGGCGCCACCGCTCGCTCCGGCTGCGCAGGCATTCGATGCGATCGCGCCTCAGTTCGACAAACGATTTCAGCCTTGGCTTAGCGTCGAAGCGCAGCGCCGCACGATCCGGCACGAGCTGGCCGCGATCTTCCCGCCGGGAGGCCGGCTGATCGAAATCGGTGGCGGCACCGGAGACGACGCCTTGTGGCTTGCCGACCGGGGCCACGAGGTCCTGATGACCGACGCGTCGCCGGCAATGGTCGCTGAAGCATCGGTGAAATGCGGGCCGCGCGTTCGCACCAGGGTCGCTGCAGCGGAAGACTTTGGAGCTCTCGCAACCGAGCTTGAGGGCGAGCCCCGGTTCGACGGTGCCTTATCGATCTTCGCCGGGCTTAACTGCGTATCCGACCTGACCGTCTTTGGCCGTCACATCGCGCGCCTCCTTTGCGAAGGCGCGCCGCTGATGCTCGTCATGTTCGGGACCTGTTGTCCCGGCGAGATGCTCGTGCAAGCCTTGCGCGGCAAACCGCGAAACGCCTTTCGCCGCTTCCGGCGCGGCGAGGTTGCAGCGCGGCTCGACGGGCGAAGCTTCACGGTTCGATACCACCGTCGCCGCGACCTCGAGCGGATGCTTTCACCCTGGTTCAGGCTGGAGGCACGGCGCGGCGTTGGTGTGTTCGTCCCGCCGAGCGCCGCAGAGCCCTGGATCTCTTCCCATCCGCGCCTGCTCCGATCGCTCGAAGCACTCGACCGGAGGGTGTCGCGGCCCCTTGCCGCATTGGGCGACCACATTCTCTATAAGTTCGTCCGGACCGGCGCATGACCTCGTCAGCGCTGGACCTGTTCGCTTCTGAATATGCGCGCCACCGAGGCGAGGAGGGCAGGGGCTATCGAAGCGACGCCCTCCTCCAGCTTCCTTACCTCGAGCGCGGTGCGCACGCAGCGCAATGGCGAGTTCGCGCACGCACCTTCGATGCGTTCATGGACCGGGTGCTGAGGCCTGCAGCTGAGCGAGCGGGCAGGCCGCTCGAGGTGCTGGACCTGGGCGCCGGAAGCGGCTGGCTGAGCTATCGCGTAGCGCTCGAGGGTCATCACGCATTCGCGCTCGATATCCGAAACGATACGATCGACGGGCTCGGTGCTGCGGAAGTGTTTCGCAGCCAGACGAGCAAGATGGAATGCGTCGTCGCATCGTTCGACGCGATTCCGCTATGCCCGGAAAGCATCGACATCGCGCTATTCAATGCCTCGCTCCATTACGCGACGGATCTCGAAATCGTGCTCCGCGAAGCCGTGCGCGTGACCCGCCCCGGGGGACAGATCGCGATCCTCGATTCGCCATTTTACGAACGTGAGACCGACGGCCTCGCCATGATCGAGGAAAAACGCGCCGCGTTCGGCAGCCGCGCCGGGGCGCTGATGGCGCTCCCGTTCATCGAGTTCCTGACTCTTGCGCGCCTGCTGGAAGCGGTCCCCGATCTCAAATGGAAGCGCAACAAGGTACGCTACCCGCTCGCCTATGAGTTGCGCCCGCTCGTTGCCGCTCTGGCTCGGAGACGGAGGCCGTCCCGGTTCGACCTTTGGATTTCGAAGCGGCCATGATCCTTCTTATCAACCCGCGCGCCACGCGGCCGGATAACCGCCGATTCCCATTGTCGCTGATGGCGATCGGAGCGGCGCTTCCGCCTGAGATGAGTTGGGAGATCATCGACGGCAATCTCCCCGACATGGACGTCGTTGCGACCGTTTCTGGCTGGATCGCGAAACAGAGCGTTACGGGCGACCCCGTATCCACGATCGCGCTCACGGTCATGCCCGGCCCGCAACTGGTCAGCGCAGTGCCGATCTCGAAAGCGCTGAAGGAGCGCTTCCCCGACCTCCCCATCATCTGGGGAGGCAATTTCGGGAGCCTTTACCCGAAGCCCGTTCTGAATTCGCCATACGTCGATTGGCTGGTGCGCGGGCAGGGGGAAGACAGCTTCCGCGAGCTTCTCGAAGCGATCGAGGGAAAGCGCGATCCCATCAGCATCGCCGGAATCGCCTTTCGCCTGCCCGACGGTTCATTCCATATCGCGCCCGAGCGCATCTGGCGTGGACCAGACGAGCTGCCCGCTCCGCGCTACGACAAGATCTGTGTCGCCCAATATTTGCGCCCGACAATTCTGGGGCGTCGGTCAGGCGTCTACCAGGCCTCGATCGGATGCCCGTTCGGGTGCAATTTCTGCGGTGTGATCTCGGTCTTTGGCCGGCGCGAAAAGGTGCAGTCGTCCGAGCGAACGGTCGAGCATCTCGCTTTCCTCGCAAGCGAGCACGGAATGGATTCGGTCCATTTCTACGACAACAATTTCTTTCTTAACGAGCGCCACGCCCGCGAGATCGCCGGAGCGTTCAGACCACTCGGACTACGCTGGTGGTGCGAAGCTCGGGTGGACACGCTGGCCCGCTTTTCCGACGAAACCTGGCGAGCGCTGAAGTCGGCCGGCCTCAGCATGATCTTCTGCGGCGCGGAGTTCGGGCTCGGACGAGGTCCTTGCCAAGATGAACAAGGGCACGTCCACCGGGCAGATCGTCCACACTGCGGCCAAGTGCCGCGAGCATGGGATCATTCCCGAATTTTCCTTCGTTTTTGGCGATCCCGACGAGCCCGAGCGCGAAATCGAAAACACGCTTCGTTTCATCCGCCGTTTGAAAGCGGTCAATCCGGCGATGGAGCTGATCAGCTATTTCTATACCCCGACGCCGCAGCGAAAAGAAACCTACGGCGGGGTCAACCCGACCGCGACGACTCCGCAAACGCTGGAAGAATGGATCGAACCCGAATGGGTCGATTGGATGACCCATGAAAATCCGCTCACGCCATGGCTCGCGCCGCGGCTCAAGGCGCGCGTCGATGATTTCGAGCTGGTTCTCAAGAGCCGTTTCCCTTCGCTGCATGACAAACGGACCCGGAGATGGGGCAAGGTCCTGGGCCGCATTGCAGCGCATCGCCGCTGGTCGGCCGGCAGTTACGACGACCCGCATCTGCTAAGGAAGATTCGCCAACTGGCGCGGATCGTGCCTGATGACCGCCAGCTCTACGGGCACCTGCGGCCGGCTAGCGGCTGATTCGGCCGCGAAGCAGGCGGTAGGCGCGCTTCTCGTAAATGGCCCGGGATTCGGATCCCGGCACGATGTCGGACGCCAATTGGCGACACCAGCCCGAAAATCCGCTGACCCACATGAAATGCTCGCCGACCGACGCTCGATCGACGCGGTGGACGGTCGCGGGCTCGAGCCTGTCGACAATCGCGCGCGCGCGCGGTGGAGCGATTTCTGCGCTGATGCTGAGGACCTTGGCGGGAACGGTTCCGGGCGCCAGCTTTTCCGACATTCGAAGCGCGGGATAGGCCGCGCCAAGCGCATTCGTGACCGCGCCCAGGTGAAGGAAGTCGTCCCAGGACAGCCGGCCATCAGGAATGTCCTTCCGAATGACGAGGATGATCTCGACCATTCGCAGGAGCGTCAGGCTGTGGAGGCCGCCGCTTGCGTGAGCGGCGAGATGGAGAAGCAGAAGGGGCTGGCTGAGCGCCCCGGCTTCCGGGTTCAGCGGCCACGGGTCGGACGTTCCGATCGGATCTGCGGAGTCGAATCTGACGGGCCTTGCTCCCGGACTTGCCGAGAAATCGAGCGAGCTTTGGAGATCGACGCACCAGGGATCGTCGGCATGGGCGAGCCACAACGAGCGCGGTTCCAAGGGTGATTCCGCGCGCTTCCAGCTCGACTCGCGGCGGTTTCGTGCCGCGCATTGGAGGCCGCGCTTGGCGAGACTGACCTCTGCCTGAGCGGCGAAATCGGAAGGAACGAGAAGGTCGAGGTCGGAAGCCGGACGCGTCGCTGGATCGGGAAAATAAGCATGCCCGGTATGCGCCCCCTTCAGTATCACGACCGGGACCCCGTCGCCGACGAGCTCAGACACAATCTCGCGCGAATGGGACTCGGTCTTGCTTGCCCGGGCCCGCGCATTTTCAAGGTGAAGCGCAAGTAGTTCTTCGAGATCGTCTGGAACGACCAGCTTGCGACGCTCCACCCAATAGCCAAGCAAGGGCCCGGTCCCCGACGTATAGCAGGCCAACGAAAACGTCCTCGGATCGCTCGGCGGAATTGTTCCGGGCCGCCCGCTCAGCACGGACGACAAAGCTTCGCTGACGTAGCGCATCGTCTCCAGCCATTGGGCAACAGCGACTTCGGGCCACAACCATGCGGGGTTGCCGCTTTGCCGCGCCAGTTCTCGGCGTTCGCGAGCTTCTTCCTCGCTTGTATCGGCCAAGAAGGCAGTGCGGGCCATCGCCGCACTTATCCGCACGCTCGGCCAGCTCGACAAGAGCTGGCACTCGCCGGGGGGCACATATCCTGGCCCAATCTCACAACCTGGACCTTGCAGGAATCACGATATGCGAATGGTTCGAAGCCGAAGCGGCGATCGTGCCGTCTGCGGAACTTTGAAGGTACGTGATTTGGAGCAGGCGGCGCCTCGTGATGCACTGCCGGCGGGAGCTCAGTTTTCGGCCGGGTTCCGCTCAGCTTGCAGCTTCGCGATATCGGCCTCGCCGCTGTCGATGATATTCTGAATCAATTCGATCATCCGGGGATCGTGCGCGAGGTTCATGACTTTCCGGAGCTGCTGAACCCGCGCCCGCATATGAGCAATAACTTCTTCGTCCATGGCTGGAGGCCGAATAATCGCCTGGACAGCGATAAGTAAGCCCGTGTCACGATCACCTGTTAGGTATTGCCGTTGATCAGGTTGATCACGCCAATTCTCGTCGTTGCGCCGTTCTCGCTCAACCGCCGGCACTTGGCTGGGATCGTTTCGAAACTCGTGACGGCAAAACATTCGGTCTATTTCAGCGCTATAGCGCCCCTATTCCGAAGGCGCAGCACTAAGCTCTTCGATGTCATGGCCATGACTCAACCGAAAAAGGAGTGATTGGCATGAACCGCAAGCGACTATTGGAAAAGCTCATCGATCTCGGCTCAGCGACCCTCGGGACCAAAGGCGGCCCCGTCGGCAAGGAGGACCTCGAGCGGACGTTCATTCCGGCCCTGGGCCTCAGTAACGACTAAACTCAAAGGACGTGCGCCCGCTCGCGGGCGCACGTCCGCTCTGTCCGATGCCTTTTCGCCTTCATTCTCATCTGTCCTGGTGCGTCTGCGGCGGTCGCGTCGTCTTCCTTGACCTTGCAGCAGACCGCTACTTCTCGCTGCCCATGGCGACAGGCGAATCCTTCGTCCGGATTGCCCGAGGTGCTTCCGATTGCGCCGATCTCCAAATGCTCAAACCGCTTGTCGAGAGGCGGCTGTTGGTCGCCGACACGAACGAGGGCCGGAATGAGCCGGCCTGCACCGCCGAACCCGCCACGCGGGACATCCTCGAAAATATTCTTCCAGCAGCAGCAATTCCCTTTGGTCTCATAAGGATGATCGGAGCGGAGCTTCGAACGACGCATGCGCTGAAGCGCCGGACGCTTCTCGAAATCGTCGAAGATCGGGCTCGAACGGCCCGCCTCCCATCGGCACCTCAGCGCAATTGCGATCAGCGCCTGTGCGAAATCGCCACTGCATCGCGAAAAGTGGCGCTGGTTCTTCGAGCCACCAACCGGTGCCTCGTTCGAGCGCTCGCCGTCCACCAGATGTGTCAGGCGCACGGATTGAGACCAAAGCTCCTGTTCGGCGTCCGCATGGACCCATTCGGCGCCCATGCCTGGGTGCAGGCCGGCGATGCGGTCATCGTCGGCGATTATGAGCAGGTGCGGCTCTATACGCCGATCCTGGCGGTCGGATGAGGCCGCAATTCCTTTTCGTCGCCGAAGGCCGGGAAGCGGACTCGAAAGTCATGGCTCGGATTCCCCGAGCGAACCGGGCTTGTGCCTGCGTTCGCCAAGCCCAGCCTCAAGGCATTCGTCAACTCCGATTGCTGCTGCCTTGCGGACCAGGATCGAGGTTTCGTCGTCGGCACGCTTTTCCCTCGGCACGGCATTGCCGAGCAGATTGTCTCATCATCGAGCTTGGACTGGGAGGCCTTCGCCAGGAGCGCAGGCGATATCCTCTTCCAGTCCTTCTGGGGCGGCTATGTTGCGGCGATCGTGGACTCGGGCGGGATCACGGTCACGCGCGATCCTTCCGCGACGCTCGCCTGCTATTTCGTGCGCCGGCGCGATCTTGTGGCGTTTGCGTCCGATGCCGAGTTGCTCGTCCAAGCCAGCTTTGCCGATGGGGCGATCGACTGGAAGGGACTTACGCGTGATTTCTTCAGCGCCGGCGTCCCCACGCATCGACCTCGCTTCTCGAGATCCAGGAATTGCTTCCCGGCTTTCGATTGCGATGGCCTGGGCCTTGCGAGCAGCAACCGTGCTGGTCGCCCTGGAATTTCGTGCGCACAGCTGCCGGGAAGGAGGCCGGCATCCGAGCGTCTGGCGCGCAGCGTCAAGCATAGCATCGCGGCTTGGGCCAAGAACCGCGGGCCGCTTCTCCTCAGCCTTTCCGGCGGTCTCAATTCCTCGATCGTCGCTTGCTCGCTCGCTGCGGCTCGCGCGGAAACTTTCTGCCTCACCATGTATGACGAAGAGGATCCAGGCGGAGACGAACGCGCATACGCCCGTGCTCTCTCGGCGCATCTTGATCTGCCGCTTATCGAACGGCCGTACGGCTCGATGCGATCGATCTTCAAGAACCGCTCGCGCCGCATCTGCCAAGAACCAAGGATCGAACCCAGGCGCTCGCTTATGAACGCGCCCATCTCGAAGTGGCGCACCAGATCGGCGCCGACGCGTTCGTGACCGGCAATGGGGGAGACAGTGTCTTTGGCTATTCACAATCGGCTGCTCCGATCGTCGATCGGTTCCTGGCCGAGGGCTTGGGCTCGGGCTCGCTGGAGACCGTCCTGGACGTGTGCCGCCAGACCGGCTGCAGCCTGGTGGATGCGGCAGCGAGCGCGTGGCGGCTTGCGCGACGGCCAGGCCGCTACCGCTGCCTTCCCAATCCACTGTTCCTGTCCCGTGCGGCCATCGACCAATGGACCGACCCGGACCTCGACCACCCATGGCTCGGCGCACCTGGCGGCGCTTTTCCGGGTAAGGCCGCGCACATCGCATCGATCCTTCGCGTTCAGCAATCGATGGAGCCCAGCCGGAGCCGCTACCTGCAGGTCATCAACCCGCTCATGTCGCAGCCGATCGTCGAGACCTGTCTTGCCGTTCCAAGCTGGGAATGGCGCTCGGGTGGCATCGACCGCTCGCTCATCCGCGAAGCCTTCCTGAACGACTTGCCGGCGGTCATCGCAAGACGCCGGGTAAAGGGGGGGCCAAGCCATTTCGCCGCTCGGATCCTGGACTGCTTCCGAATCTCCATTCGCGAGCGGTTGATCGAAGGTCATCTCGCAAGCAGAGGCATTCTTGACACGGCTGACGTTGAACGAGCGCTTGCAGGCGAACGCCAATGCACTCCTGAAGAGCGCGTTCGCCTTCTCGAGTTCGTCGCGGCCGAAGCCTGGATTGACAGCTGGCTCAAGGAGAGGCGGCGGACGCAGCTTGCGCCTTGAGTTCATCCCAATGAGCGAGCTCCGATTGCCGCTCGGGCGACGCTGACCGGATCCCGCGAAGCCAATAATCGAACCAGTCGAGCGAGCGCTGGTAAACCGCGAGACGGTGGGCAGGCTGCGATTTCACATGATGCTCGTCCGGAAAGACAAACATGTCGACCGGCTCGCCGGCCTCGCGCAACGCTGCATAGCTCTCGAGCGCGATCAGATACTCATCGTCAGCGAGCTGAAGGAGGGTCGGCGTCGACACTCGCCGAGCGTTGATCGATAGCGACAAATCGTTCCAGAATGGATCGTCACGTTCAAGCGCGCCAGGATAGCCGACGCTCCTGAAGTCGCGTCCCGCGGCCGGGCCCTCGCGCATAGTGAGGTCCGTATCGATGCAACAGCTGCTCATTGCCGATGCTGCAAACAGCTTGCTGTGGATGAGCGCCCAGGCGACCGTGCTCGCACCATCGCTAAGCCCAGTGATCCCGAGCCGCTTGGGGTCAGCGACTCCAGCGTCGACCGCAAGTTTGACCGCCCGCTCGAGCGAGGATTGGACGCTCTTGCGGTCCGCGAACTGCGCGAGGTTCAAGCGTCGCCCTTCAATGAAGGTCTTGGCACCCTTGAGGTCGCCCGCCGCATCCGGCCGGCGGAAGCTCAGGACAGCATAGCCGCGATTGGCGAAGGCCTGGATCGGATAATCGTCGCCCGTTCCGCCGCGAAGGAACCCGCGCGTGTCATATTGGACGACCACCAGCGGATAATGCCGGCCTTTGCGATAACCGACCGGCAGCACGAGGTCGGCGATCGAGTCGGTGCCGAAGGCATTTCGGAAGTAGAGCCGGTGCACTTGGCCGAGCGTCAGCCTCGCGAATTCCGGGTTGGGGTCGAACAGCAAGGTGCGAGCGCCCGTTTCGGGATCGAGACGCTCAAGGCGCCGCGGCTTCAGCGAGCTGTCGCGAAGGCAGATCAAGGTCGCGTGCTGCGGCGCGCAATCGGCCAGGACATCCTCGGTGAGATAGAGCCGGCGAACCGATCCCGAGCGCAGGTTCCATTCGTAGATCGCGGTCGAAGCCCGCGCCCACCCTTCGCGTCGGAAGAAGCCCACCTTGGCGCCCGGCGCGATCCACCACGGCTTCATTGCTCCCTCGCACATCGCCTCGGTGCAAGTGCCAAGAGACCCGCCGGGAAGAATCGCATGGAGCGCATTCTTGACCGCGCCCCCGCTGACTGTCGTCGCCGAGATCGAAAGTCCGGGCTCCGATTGGGCGTTACCGGGCGCACCCTCAGTCGCGATCACATTGCCGCCTTGCATAAGCGGCGAAGCTTCCGCTTTCGTTGCGCTCCGAAGCCTGCCCGTTCCAAGATCGAGCACGTCGACCTCTCGCTGGACGGGGGAGGGAACGAAGGGCCGGTTGACCGCAAAGGGAGACCAGCGATCGTCGTAGTGGAAGCCCGTAAGTCCTTCCCGATCGATGGCTGCGCGCGTGCGGTCCAGCACTGGAATTGTCGCATAGAGAAGCGTCGATCCATTCGCTCCGATCCGGAAGTCGACGACGTCGCTCGCCGAGCGCGTGATCGGGCTACTCCGGCTTCCATCGGCATTTGCGCGCCACACCTGGGTGCGCCCGTCGACCCGTTTCAGGAACGCGATCCAGCGGCCGTCGGGCGACCAGCGCGGGGTCACGACGTCGATGATCCCAGTCGGGAAATCGGCAATCCCGCGAAGTCCGATGTTGAGCATCAAGGGATCGCCGCCTTGGTCGATGACGCTGGGCCTTGCGCCGGCGTGAAGGTCCATCACCACCATCGCGAGACAATAAGCATTCGCCTGAGGGTTGGCCTGACGCAACTGGAAGGCGACGCGGCGGCCGTCGGGCGAGATCGCCAGAAAGGGCGCCGCGAACGGCTCCGGATCAACCGGGCCGATGTCGCGCAACCGAACCAGATCCTCGGGAGCAAGTGCCCGCGCGCCGCCAGTCGGCGCTCCTGTGGGAAGCAGGTTCGCGCAGGATTGGGGAGCCGCCGAGACTGCGGTCGGGCTCGTGCTAATCGCTGCAAAGACCAACGCCGCGAACTTTCGTCCCAGCATCACCAGGCCTTCCGAATCGAAAGCGACACGAAACGGCCGACCGGAGACTGGTTGGTCGAATCGTAGCTCGGTGCCTCAGGCAAGGAATTGCGGATGACGTCCGGCTGTTCGTCGAGAAGGTTGAGCGCGGAGAGCCTGAGCTCGATCCCGGAAAGGGGGCCGGCATGAGCGCTGGTCCGGTAGCTCGCGCTCACGTCGAGCGTCACGAATGCGCCCACGGGAACGACATCGGGGAGGCGGTTGTCCAGCGTCGAGCCGACATAATTAACGAACGCCGAAAGCCCTGCGCTCGGACCCTCCCATTGAGCGCCGACGCGACCCCGCCAGTGCGGCGGATTGAAGATGGTCCCGGCAAGCGCGAACGCGCTCTGGCCGGCGATCAATTGTTGGCGGCTGTCGAGGTAGCTCGCCGAGCCGCTCAGGAGGAGGTGTTCACGAGGGCCCGCATCGAGGCTGTAATCGGCCGACAGATCGACCCCCTCGATGCGCTGGCGCTCGGTGTTGCGAAGCGAGCTGTCGATGATCGCGCCCACCGTAGTGGGATCGAAGGGAGCGCCGGTCTCGTTGACGAGACCCTGCGGGAAGGTCGCGATCAACCCATTCACCTGGTCGACGCTTGGGCCAAGGACGACAAAATCGCTGAGCAGCGGATTGGTGAGCGCCGACAAGGTCCCGGTCACGGGAGAGGCAATCCGATTACGATAATCGACGTTGAAATAGCTCGCCTGGAGATGAAGTCCCGGAATGGTGCGCGGTCGAAGCTCGAGCGTTCCGGACCAGGTGGTCGCGCGCTCTGCCTTGAGGTTTGGATTGCCGCCGCCAATGAGGATGACAGTTGCGTTACCTGCGAGCGGCGGCTGGGGCGGGGTGAAGAAATAGCCGGGAATGAGATAGCCCGCGGGGGCTTCGTGCACTTGCTCGAGCGTCGGCACCTTGAACGATTGGCCCCAGGTGCCGCTGAGTTTGAGGCCACCGACCGGCTCGTAGACGAAGCCGAGCTTCGGCGTCGCGACCGCGTCAATGCCCTTCCACCGCTCGTAGCGAAGCGCCGCGCTGAGCGTCAATTGCTCGACGAACGGCCAATGAAGGTCAGGGCTCGCGACCGGCAAGGACAGTTCACCGTAACCGAACTCGACCGTCCTGCGCTCGGTGAAGTCGCGATAGGGTGCGATATGGTCAGGATAAATGTCGAAAATATCGTCGTGTAGAGCGAGCTTGCGCAGCCCTCCGCCGACGGCAAGGCGCGCGTCGCCGCCCGGAAGCGCAAAGAGCGGGCCTTCGGCTGTGGCTTCGACGCCGCTCAGTCGATTTTCGTAGGTCAGACTCGAATTGAGCGGGACTCCGTCGAAATAATTGCTGGTCAAGAGCCGCGTCCGGCTGACGCCGCGAGTGGCGCTCAGCGAGGCTTGCCATCTCCCGACCTCCAGCCGCAACGTCGGAGTCAGCGCGAAGGAGCGAAGCTGGGGATGGCTGACAAGCCCGTTTTCAAGAACGCTCTGGGTCGGAGTAAAAGGCGTCTGCTTGAGTGAGCGCCGGTCCATTGCGAACCCGTCGATCTCGAAGCTTAATCCTGGCGCAAGCTCCTGGTGACCGGCGATGACGGCGCTCAGCTGCGCGTTGCGAAGAGTGAGTGTCAGCGAAGGGTCGAGGTCGCGCGTGTAGGGCCGCTGGTCAGCGTAGATCGGGCTTGCCGAGCTGTCGTCGAGCGCGACCATGAATCCGCCCGAAGACCAACGGTGCCCGGCAACCGCGCTATATTCGTGCTGGACATTTCCGCCTTGAGTCGAGGCGCCCACGCGCGCGCTCGTTTCGAGCCCGTCGTAATCGCGGCGAAGAATGATGTTCGCGACGCCGCCAACCGCGTCGGAGCCGTATAGCGCCGAGGCTCCATCGGCGATCACTTCGATCCGATCGACTGCGTCCAGTGGAATCGCTGCGATGTCGATGCCCTGGTCCAGCGCGTCATAGGCTATCCGGTGCCCGTCGAGCAGAGTCAGGGTCGCGTCGGGCCCAAGCCCGCGAAGGTTCAGCGTCGCCGAATTGTTGATATTTTCCTGACCGCCCTGCTCGCCGCCGCCCGCAACGCCGGGGTTTTGCCCGCCAGTGTAATTCTGCGGAAGGATCCGCGCGAAGCCGGCAAGATCGGTGACACCGGCCTGCTCGAGCGAACGGCGAGTTGTCACAATCACCGGCGAGGTTGAGCCGGCACCTCGAATCCGAGTTCCGGTGACAGTAATCGATTTGTCTTCCGAAGCGACCGGAGACACCTCGTCCGCCGCTGCTCCGCGTGCCCGGATCAAGACTGCTCCTGCGCGGGTTTCGGCAACGAGCGGGCTTTGGGAAAGCGCCCTGAGGATCGCGGCCTCGGCCGTGAGCCGGCCGTGCACCGGCGGCGCTTTCAATCCGCGAACAATGTCGGCTGGATAAAGAACCTCGAGTCCCGAGATCCGAGCGATCGCTTTCAGAGTCTCGCCGAGATCCTGAGCGGGCAAGTCATAGTCGAGCGACTGCTCTGCTTCGGCAACCGCCGGTGGCGCCAAAAGAATGCCTGTTGGGAGCGCGACTCCAGCAAGCCACAGCGCGCGTTTCAGCCCCTTGAACGTCATCGTTGTTCCCCTCCTTGCCCGGCGAATGAGGTCCGGGCCTGGAGGCGTTGACGCGGCGAGGTGCGAAACTACGGGGTGCCGCTAGAAATAATTATTCCGCTTACTTTCGGCGAAGCTCGATTTCGCCCGAACTATCCCGATCGATTGCAAGATCGAATAGCGCGGCGATCCGCTGCGCAAGGAGCTTGGTATCGTCGATCCGGAAGCGTCCCGACAGGCGCCACTCGCCGATCGCAGGATCAGCGAGCTTGATCGGGAGGGACGAGCGGCGGTTTGCAGCGGCCACCAGATCGGCAATCGGGACCGAGTCAAATTCTTGCGGCGAAGCCAGCGACGCGCTCAGCGACGGCCGGCCGACGTCGGCAGGCCTAACGGCCCGATAGCGAAGCGCCTCCCCGGGATTGAGGCGCCTGCGCCCCGATCGCGCATTGGCGCTTTGCCTGGGAACCATGACGTCGACCGCGCCCCTGTACAGCCGAACTTTGACGTCGCCGCCCTCTTCGAGCGCCACCTTGAATAACGTTCCGCGCGCGGTCACAGAGCCGCCGCCGGCGTAGACGATGAATGGACGCGCTTCATGCGCAACTTCGAACAAAGCGGCGCCACTCCTGAGCGTCAGCCGCCGCGCTCTGTCGTCGACAAGCGCGGTGAGGGAGGTGCTTGCTTCGAGCCTGACAATCGATCCGTCGGTGAGCCGCATCGTGCGGACCTCGGTCGGCCCAGTCGCGAGCTGGGTCGAAACTACCGCGGCGCCTTTGGGGCCGGTCGAGCGCCCATGGTCCGGATTGAAAGCCATCCAGCCGGCGGCGAACGCGATGAGAAGTATGATCCCCGCGGCGGGAACCAAGCGTCGCGATCGGTCACGGTGTTTGAGCGAGCTTGATTGTTTGTCAGCTTCGTCCTCGCTCAGGAGCTTGCCCATCGCAAAGATTTCGGAAGCTCGATTGTACGCACGCCGATGAAGCGCTCCTCGGGCAAGCCAGCCCTCAAATTCCGATCGGCTCGCTTCGGCGTCGGGTCCACGCATCCGGGCGAACCATCCCGCGGCTTCCCGCATCAGCTGGTCGCCGAACGGCGGTTCGGATGATGATTCGCTCACTCGCCGTCCAATGTGCTGGTGATCCGAACGATTGCCTCCGCGATGTGCCACTCGACCGTGCGTATGCTGATATCGAGGCGCGCGGCAATTTCCTTGTAGCTCAGCCCCTCGATCCGGTGGAGAGTGAACACTTGCCGCATCCGCTCCGGAAGCAAAGCGACGGCGTCGCGGTAGCGTTTTCGCATCTGCTCTAGATCGAACGCGTCGGCCTGGCCGGCCGAAACTGCGACCTCAAGCCTGTCGTCGAGCGCAATGTGCGGTGCGCGCGTCTTGAGTCGGCGCGAGCGGTCGATGAGGAGGTTGCGAACGATCCGGTTGAGGAACGCTGCGTGATCGCGAAGGCCACCACGAGGCCGGGCTCCGGCAAGGCGCGCGAAAGCGTCGTGAACCAGATCGTTTGCGTCTTCGTTGGAGCCGAGCCGCGCTCGAAGACGTCGCCGGAGACCAGGGGCATGGCTTCGATACAGCAGATCAAGCGGCTGGAGCTGCGCGTGGCGGAGGGCTGGGGCGCCGTCCAGGGTTTCGTCATCGGCCCCGCCCATCTCACGAGACGACGAAGGTAAGGCGCGCGCTAGCGCACGCTCGAGATCGAGGTTGCACGAAACTATCCCGTTTGCACTGCCCGGATCGGATCGCCTGACCGTTGCGGCCGGGCGCGAATGATTTCCGCGCGGTCCTCTTTCGCAAATCCGCCGACGGCTCGGCGCGACTTGCTTTTGAGACTGTGCGACAGTTCGGGCCCGCGATCAACCATTTGCTTGGATCGCGAGCAGCGATGCTTGATCGTTCGCTCGCATTGTTCGGAGCGGAACGGTCGCTCGGCGAAGATGCGACCGTCGCAACCTGCGCTTACAAAAGGCAAATGTCGGCGCTGAAGCTTCCGCATCCGAAGTTCGACGCTCCGTACAAGCTCAACTTCATCGCGGGCTTTCAACACGATGCCGATGGGCTGTGGCGGGTTCGCTGGTCTGTAGTATGCGCACAGTCGCCATCGCAGAAGAAATCAGGCTGGCTTTTAAGGTTTGCATTCGATCCGTTGCGGGCGGTGACGATGGATGGCTAACCAAGAGCCGAAGGAGTATCGGGGCGAATGGCCGCTGCTCGCCAAAAGCTGGTCGCCTTGCTCGCGGTGATTGGGCTCCTGTTGGCTATCTCGCCGACTGCTGGACGGGCAAATTGCCCGATGAAGGCATCGATGATGCACCACCAGCAGCGGTCGCCGGCGCCTATGGGCCGTGACTTGCCATGCGCGGCGTGCACTGCCGTTCTGCCGTCGTTGTCATTGATCGAAGGTCTTGCGCAGCCGCCCGTCGCGCAATTCGCCGGGCCACACAATTCGCTCTTCGGGATCAATCCGGCACTTGATCCACCACCGCCGCGAGGCGCGTAAAAGCGATTTTCAGTTCACTGATTTAAAATGGAGAGAAACATGAAGAAGCTGATTGCAGCGGTGGTGCTGCTGTCTGCGAGCACTGCAGCTTTCGCTGCTGCTGCTCCCAAGGCAGCGCATGTGCCGTGCCATGGCTGCTGCCCTCATTGCCATCATCATCAAGGCTAAGGGCATAAGCTGAGGGGAGGGTGTCCGGCCGGAAGGCCGGGCACCCTTTCTGTTGGGGCATTTCACCTTCCAAAAATTTACCAAGCATTTGGGCCTGATTTCAACCCGTGAGGAGCGCTGCGGATCGAGCTCAGGCCGAGGTTAGCTCCACAATCTCCACCTGCGCACCCTGGTCGAGCGGTTCCGCTCCCGGTAATCGGCGGATAAGGACCTGCGCCCTCGCCAGCGTCGCTTGCAACCCGCTGTCTTGGTCGGCGATCGTCTCAGTCCACAGTCGACCTTCGTCGTCAAATGATGTCGTTCCGCGCAGGAATTGCTCGCGCTCGCTGTTGGCAGCAAGCGAGGTCGTCAGACGGGCTCGGCGAGGAGCAACGGCTGCAGCACGGTGCATCAGTCTTTCCATCAGCGGTCGCAGCAAAAGATGAGCGCAGACGAAGGCGGACGACGGGTTTCCCGGCAAACCCAAGATCAAAGTGCGCTGGGTTGACCGCGCGTGCCAGCAGGGCTTGCCTGGCTGCAAGGCAATGCCCTCGAACAGAAATTGCGCGCCGCTCTTAGCGGCTGCCGGTCGCATGAGGTCGCGTCGACCAACGGATGCACCGCCGATGCAGACCAAGATATCGCAAGTTTCCAGGGCCTCAAGCAGGGCAGAAGTGATGATTTGGAGGTCGTCCGGCAGGACCGAATGAAGCTTCGGGACTCCGCCCCAACGGCGGATGAGCCCGGCGATTGAATGGCTGGCGCTGTCCACAGATTGTCCCTGGCGCAGTGTCGATCCGGGCATGACCAACTCGTCGCCGGCGGTGCAGATGGTAACGCGTGGTTCGCGCGCAAACTCGGCCGCTTCGAGATTGGCTGCGGCGATCAAGCCGAGCTCACCAGGGCCGATTCGAACGCCGGGCTCGAGAAGTCGATCGCCGACGGCGAAGTCGGCGCCCGGTCGACGGATGAAGAGAGCCGTGCCCGGATGACCTTTAAGGCGAGCTTGCCGGCCAGAGAATTCCAGAATCTCCTGAGGAAGAACGCGTCCGCACCCGTCCGGGACCACTGCTCCGGTAGCGATCCTGATTGCCTCGCCTGGTCGGATCGAAGCAGCCGCGCCAGCGCCTGCCGGCGCATCACCAATCAGGCTCCATTCCTTGCCTATGGCCGGCTCGATCTCGCAAACAGCAATGCCGTCCATCGTCGCGCGGGGTTCTGACGGTTGAGTATGCGACGCGATAATCGCTGTTGCGAGTGTGCGCCCGAGGGCATTCTCGAGCCCAAGGCGCTCCGATCCGAGGGAAGGTAGATCGCCAAGCAGCAATGTTTGCGCTTCCTCGAGACTGATCAAGCTCAAGTGCGTCGCCAGTTGCCCGAACGCCCGCCCGATTTCGCGACCAGTTCGATGCGGTCGATGACCAAGTCGTGATCGATCGCCTTGGCCATGTCGTAGACGGTGAGACAGGCAATGCTGACCGCTGTCAGAGCCTCCATCTCAACTCCAGTTCGTCCGACGGTCTTGGCAGTGGCGCTGACCTCGATTCCGGGTAGGTCCGGGTTGGCAATAGCGGTCACCCAAACTCCACTCAACGCTAACGGATGGCACAAGGGGATGAGCTCACCAGCCCGCTTGGCTGCCATGATTCCGGCCATTTCCGCAGTGCGCAGCAGATCGCCCTTGGGTGACTGGCCGGACGTAATCGCCTGTAACGTCGAGGCTCGCATGCGCACCTGCCCGACTGCCTCAGCCGTCCTCTCGGTTTCGGGCTTGGCGGCAATGTCGACCATTCGTGCGCGGCCGTCCTCGCCGACATGGGTGAGATCGCTCATCGCTCGGCCAGCCGCGGCATGATCTCGACGAAATTGCACGGCTTGGTTGAGCGATCGAGCTGTGGCCCGATCACCTTGGACCATCCATCGCGAACAGCTCCGTTGGACCCGGGCAGGCAGAACACAAGGGTCCGCCCGATGATTCCGGCGCAAGCGCGGGACTGCAGGGTCGAGAGTCCGATCGCGTCGTAACTTACGCGATGCCAGACCGGCCCAAATCCATCGATGATCTTGTCGAACAATGGAACGAGGGCTTCCGGAGTGACGTCACGACCGGTGAGGCCGGTCCCTCCGGTCGAAATGACGACATCCACAGCCGGATCATCGACCCATCGGCGGACATTGCCCCGAATCTCATCGATGTCGTCGCGAACGATTGAGCGCCCGGCAAGCCGGTGGCCGTCACGCTCGATCGCCTGCGCGAGGTAGGCGCCCGACGTGTCGCTCGACTGGTCGCGGCTGTCGCTGATGGTGAGGATCGCGATGCCGACGCTATTTTGTGAAGTCATGGCTAGTTCCGCTGCCACAATAACTGGCTCGCCTCATCGGGCGGCTCCAGCCAATTCTCCATTCCGCGGCGCCGCTCCTTCTTCCAAAAAGGAGCTTCGTTCTTAAGTCGCTCCACGAGTTCATCAAGGGCGTCCAGCGCAGCTCGGCGGCGAGGAGCGGAGGTTGCTGCGAACAGGATGGACTCGCCCGGCTTCATCGAACCGAAACGGTGAACAACTGCAGCCGAGGTCAGGCGATGCCGATCAACCAGCTCATCGACGAGGGCCGCAATCTGCTTCTCGGTGAAGCCGGCATAATGATCGAGCGTCAAGGCTTCGACACCATCGGCTCCGCGAACGATGCCGACAAAGCTCGCAACTGCACCTTCGCCAGCCGTCTTGAGGAACGCACGCAACTCGTCGGATACGTCGAGCGGTTCATTGGTGATTCGGATCATCCGCCGCTCATCGGCGGAAGGAACGCAATCTCGTCGCCCGGAAACAGGGCTACAACGTCATGAACCAGCGTTTGATTTACTGCGATCCGAACGCCCGGATCATTGACCTCGGGCCATCGCTCGCCGACGAAGCGTCGAAGGGAATTGCTGTCGGAGATGTCGGCCGGAATCTCGACCTCATCGAAAGCGAGGTGGGACAGTTTCCCGAACGAAAGTAAGCGCATGCTCAGCCTCCCGTCGCCGACATCGTTCTTCCGACTGCGGGCTTGGCCCCAGGAGCAACCCGGAACTCATGCGAGCGGGGCTTGGCGCGTACCAAATCGTCAATCACGGATATCAGCATCCGATCGTCGCGGTGATCGCGAAGTGACGGTTTCAGATCGACCTCGACCTCGCGTCCGAGGCAGGCGTGGAGCTTGCCATTGGCGCTCACACGAACCCGGTTACAGCCGTCGCAAAACATCCGCGATAAGGGTGTGATGAAGCCGATGAGCTTGCCGGAGCTCGTCCGTGCGTAGCGCGCGGGCCCGCCAGTGCGCATCGTCACGTCAGCAATCGGCCATCGGGCCTCCAGAAGCTGGCGCGCTTCAGGCATTGGGACGTGCTGGTCAATTCGATCGATCCCGACATCACCCATCGGCATGACCTCGATCAGGGAAATCATCATGCCGCGCCCGTGAGCCCAGGCTACCAGGTCGGGAAGATGGTCGAGGTTGTCGCGGCGGAGTACCACGACGTTGATCTTGACTGCCAGTCCCGCAGCAATAGCCGCGTCAATTCCGGCGAGGGTTTTGCGAATGTCACCGCCCCTGGTGATCCGGCTGAAGCGCTCCGGATCGAGATGGTCGAGCGAGACGTTGATCCTCCGCACGCCAGCGGCGAATAGCGAATTCGCGTGGCGCGCGAGCTGAGTGCCGTTTGTGGTGAGAGTGAGCTCGTCGAGAGCGCCACCGCGTAGATGCCGGCCGAGCGCAGTGACGAGATCGATTGCTCCCTTGCGGACCAAAGGCTCTCCGCCCGTGAGGCGAAGCTTGCGGACTCCGCGCCGGATGAAGCAGCTTGCTACTCGGTCGAGCTCGTCGAGAGTTAGAATCTCCTGTCGCGGCAAGAACGTCATCCGCTCGGGCATGCAATAGGTGCAGCGAAGGTCGCAGCGGTCGCTCAGCGAAAGGCGCAGATAGGTGATGTCCCGGCCAAAAGAATCCCGCATGGTCACCGATTAGCCCATTCGCTCGGAAAGCGCACACCGAGACGCACCGCAACGTAAAGGACCAAAAGGGCCGTCAGCACGCGCAGAATGTCGTTGTTAAGCTTGAGGCTGCCGAGCGTCGAACCCAACAGGCCGCCGAGCAATACTGCAGGAAACAGCAGCCAATGTGCGCCAAGAACATCGAACATGGTGCTAGCTCCGCTTTTCAGCAGCTGGCCGATTAACCCGCTGATCGAATTGACAAGGATGAAGGCGGCGCATGTGCCGGCGATGGCCTTTGAGCTGGCCCAGTGCCGCAGATGCAGGAGCGGGGACAGGTAAATGCCGCCGCCGATCCCGGTTATGCCCGCGAGAAGGCCGAGCGCAGCCCCGCTCGCAAGATCGAGCTCGCGGCTTGAGCGGCCCGATTGTGGGCTTGGCTGGCCGCGCCAAAGCGGCTGCCACAGCATCAGCAACCCTGAAATCGCCAAAGCGAGCGCAAGCAGCGCGACAAACAGCCACGGCGGAACGGAAAGATAGCCGCCGAGAAGGGCAGCGGGCAGCGACAGGATCACAAGCGGCAAGAAGCGCTTCCACTCGATGTGGCCACTCTTAAAAAAGCGCCAGCTTCCGATCGACACGACCAGGATGTTACAGGCGAGCGCGATAATCGGAACAGTCGAGATATTCGCGAGACTGAGCGCGAGCAGCGCGTTGTAGGTTGAGCCTCCGCCGAAGCCGACGGACGAGTAGAGCAGGGCCGTGAGGAAGAAAGCAACGGCGAGCCCGGCAATCGTCATCTATGTCCCTGCGTACCATTGATAGCCGGTGCGATCCTCCCACATTCCGCCCTTGCCGCCGAACAGATCGTCGAGCCGCGACCGGGCCTCGATCCGCATGACGAACTTCGCGTGTTTGTAGCCGAGTTGCCGTTCGACCCGGAGCCGAACCGGCGCGCCGTTGATCACCGGCAACGCCTCTCCGTTCAGCCGATGGGCGAGTATGGTTTGCGGGTGAAACGCGTCGTCGAGATCGATCAATTCGTAATAAGGGCGCCCGCCCTCTTCGTCGGCGCAATAGAAGACGACATAACGCGCCCCGTCGCGGAGCCCGGCGACGTTGAGGACTTGAGACAATTGCGGGCCGGTCCACTGACCGATCGCGCTCCATCCCTCGACACAGTCGTGGCGCGTAATCTGCGTCCGCTGCGGCAGCGACCTTAGAGCGTCGAGCGAAATGTCGAGCGGTCGTTGCACGAGCCCGTCGACACGAAGCCGCCAATTGGCGAAATTCGTGGCGAGATGCGCCTGGTATGCAGGGCTCGTGGGCATGGTTGAACCGTTGGGCCGAAAGTAAGGCGACAGGTCGCGGACCGAAAATTCCATGGCCATGGCCTTTCGGCCGAGCATCCGTTGGGCTCGGTAATTGGCAGTCTCGCCCAACGACAGGATCGAGCGGAACCTCGGTGAGGCGTTGAAGCGATCGCACCCGCCAAGCAGGAGTCCCGCGCCGCCCGCGCCCAATCCGCCGATCAGTCGGCGACGAGACAGGTCAACGGTTTTCGGCATCGTCGGACTCCGCTGGTTTGGATCGCTCCGGCTCGATCCTATAGCGGCCAGTGATCATCGATCCGATCTCATTGATCGGTCCCGCGAGGATCACCATGGCGATATGCACAAGGAAGAAGCCAAGCAGAAGCCACATGGTGATGAAGTGGACCGAGCGGGCTGACTGCCGGCCGCCGAAAAGGTCAACAAGCCACGGCAGCCATGGATCAGCGCCCGGGGACATGCAAAGACCGGTCACGACCATTACTGGCAGGAAAACCAGGAGCACTGCTCCATAAGACAGCTTCTGAAGGATGTTGTACCGGCTGGCGGCCTCTCCCTTTGGGAAACGCAGCCGGGCATGGTCCTTGATGTCCTGCCACAGATGGCCCGGCTTCAATTCCTCGCGTGAAGGCGCGACGTCAGCCTGAAGATGGCGATTCCAGATGCTGACGAGCAGGTAAGTGACGAGGCTGATTGCAAGCACCCAGGCGAAGAAGAGGTGCCACAGGCGCCCGTCTGCAAGGTTGTAGCTAGAAGGGATGGTGGCCCAGCCAGGGAATGCAGTCGGCCGAGAGTGTCCGGCCTGATTGCCCGAAATCCCGAGAACACCTGTCGTATCGAAGGTCTTCGACCCGATCCGGAGATATCCTCGGTCGTCACGGCTAAAGATTTCGAGCCATGCAGTGTCGAAATTGGCGCCGTATTTTCCCCAGTAAAGGCGGGGATGAGCGTTGAAGATCATCAACCCGCTCATCACCATCATGAAGAATGCGACGACGTTGATCCAGTGCCAGAGGCGAGTCGAGATCCGATGCCGGAAAACCTTGCGCTTGACGTCCGTCGGGGCCCGGTGACCTTCTATGTCTATTTCGTCATCCGCGACCGTGGCCATCGAGTGATCCTTGCCTATCGTGCAGACGTAACGCGACTGTAACGACAAATGACATGAGGTCCACCGGCAACTGGCCGAGCCCCCCAAGCCTTTGAGAGGGAGCTAGAATTTCTGCCAAGTCGGCTTGATGGCCTGCTGGGGCCGCTCCTGCCGTCAAATCTAAATGCGTCGGGAAAGCGGTCCGGAGAATGCTGTGCTCGCCGGACAGCTCACCTGGATTCGGCTATCTCAGACCGGCTTCGCTCCTGGCGTGCCACATTTCGCGAACTTGCCCTTCGCGTTGCGGCACTTCATCGGCTTTGCGATCGCCGCTTTGGTGCACTTCACGAACTTCCCTTTCGAGTCCCTGCAGGGGGCTGCTGCAATGCTCGGAACTGAGGTTGCAACGAGCCCGATCGCCGACAAAGCTAGGATGAAGTTGCGCATTTGATCCTTCCTCTCATTGGCCGCCATTGGCCACGCCACCGCGGCGCGAACAAGTGCCGCTCCGGCGTGCACCATGGCTATAGCTGCCGTTCTTGCTCCCGGCGACTGCGACGCTCTGATTTTTCAAGTATCTCGCCATTTTGCGCTGTCTGTTGAGCCTCTAAGGGGCGGGGGGCTTAGAGCTGCATTTCGATCCCGCAATGCTTCTGACCGGGGATTGCCCCTGTCTGCGGCGGGCCCGATCACTCGTGCGGCGACATACTCGCATATTCCTGTCATACGCAGCGCCGATCACCGTGGCGCCGCTTGAGCGATCTTGGATCCCTCGTGGCTTTGCGCCCTGTTCGGCGAGGCATTGCACAGCTCGATTGGAGAACGTGCATGGGGGATTCCGCTTCGCTCGGCCGTGACGCCATCGGCAAGGCTTCGTGGCGCATCATCCCGCTGCTTGGCCTTGGCTATCTTTGCTCCTACCTCGATCGCCTGAACGTCAGCTTTGCAGCGACACAGATGAACGTCGACCTGAAGTTCAGCGCCACCGTCTACGGTTTCGGAAGCGGCTTTTTCTTCCTGACCTACGCATTGCTCGAAATTCCTTCAGGGATGATCATGCCGCGCATCGGCGCTCGCCGCTGGATCGTTCGAATCATGATCAGCTGGGGGCTGATCTCGGCTGCAATGATGTTCATCCGAACACCGTTCCAATTCTACGCCATGCGCCTTCTTCTGGGAGCTGCCGAGGCCGGCTTCTGGCCGACCTGCATGTACTATTTCTCGAGCTGGTATCCGGGCGACTATCGCGGACGGGCGATCAGCCGCTTCTACTGCTTCGGGGGGATAACCGGCATCGTTGGCGGACTTTTGTCGGGTTGGCTTCTGGGGCTGAATGGACTCGCGGGCTTGCGCGGATGGCAATGGCTGTTCCTGCTCGAAGGCCTACCCACTATCCTCCTCGGTCTTGCTATGTTTTGGCTTCTTCCCGATTCGCCCGCGACCTCGCGCTGGCTAAGAGAGGATGAGCGCGCCTGGATCATTCAGGAGCTTGCGGCCGAGAATGTCCGGCTCGCTTCCGGAAAGCAGCCGCATGTGCTTCGCGCGCTGCAGGATCCCCTGGTCCTTGAACTGGCCGCCATCGCCTGTTTGACCATCGGGGGATATATGGGCTTCGCTTTGATCGCGCCCCAAGTCCTGATGAGCGGGACCGGGATGGACGTTCGCCATGTCGGCTACCTCATCAGCTGCGGCGGAGTGATGACGGTGATAGGAATGCTCGCTTCAGGGTGGCACAGCGACCGCATCGGCAGTCGCTTCGGGCACCTCGTCTTGAGCCTGTTCCTCGTCGCCGCCTGCTTTGCAGTCATGGCACTTGCAGCTACTCCCGCAATCCTGATCACATCTTATCTCGCGATGTCCTTCTTCTGGCCGGCCGTGACGCTCTCAACCAATCTGGTCGCAACCGAGGTGGTGCCCTGTCGAATGGTCGCCGTCGCGATTGCGGTCATCAACACGCTCGCGCAGCTCGGAGCATTCGTCACGCCGATCCTCTGGGGACTGAGCAAGGATTCCACCGGCTCATATCATTTTGGACTGTCGCTCGTTCCGCTGGTCTTCATCGCGAGCGCAGCGCTGTCGATCCATCTTAGGCAACGGATCCGCCTCAAGGAGATGCCGGTCACGTCCGCGATGGTCCCGGCCTAGATCAAGAAGCAGACATGCAGCTCTAGCTCGTTTCAATGGCGCTCAGCTCGACGCCAATGGCGTTGATCGTCAATCGAAGCCTGGCCCAAGCGGCGACCACCTCGCTTTCGGTTCTCTGCGATGCGATGAGGAACAAGAGAACCCTGAAAAGATCGGTCAAAATCAGGCCCGGGTGAATGCCGATCTCAAGCGCGTCTCGCGGAGGCGTTTTTCCGAAGAATGGCCGCCTCTCTTGATGCAGCCTGACGCCTGCACCACGAGACCAAGATTACAACGATGTAACCTAGTGCAACAATCGACAGCGGTGAGCTTTCTAATTCCGGTCTTCTAACAGGAGGAAAGCCATGAAAATGCTCGCCCTATCCCTTGTCTCTCTCGCCATGATTGCCTCGCCGGTCCTTGCTCAACAGGACAACCCGACGGCCACGAGCACAACGACCACGAAAGTGAAAACGACAACGCGGCACATCCATGCAACCAATGTCCCGCGCCATGCCACGCACCATGCTACGCGGCGACATCATATGATGCGTTGCGGCTGTCCGGCGACCCACATGGCGATGCACAAGGGCAAGATGCATCATGTTGTGAAGAAAACGACTACGACCACGACCACCAAATCATAGGAATAGCCTGGCGGCGGTCCTCTCGCGAGGATCGCCGCATCCAACCCGCAATTTCGCACTCGTCGCTGGGCCTGCATTGCGCCAGGGGGAACGTCACAGGTCTGCGGCTCGCCGGCGCGATGCGTGGGCCCCCCCTATTGACGGGACCGGCTCTGAGACCGGGAACGTGACACCACGGCCCCGCATGCCGAGGTCGGATAGCTTTGCCTGATCAAGCTGACGGGCGGGCAGCATCGGAGCATCCCTACGTGCCGACCGGTCGCCCGGATAGCGCGTCAATTGCAGAGGCGCCTCGACCCCGCCCCTAACGGGATAAGACGTGCATATGGTCGGTCGAGCTTGCCTGCCACGCGCGTGCCTGCGCTCCCGAGCGGCGTTATCATACGGCCAGGCTATTCAGCAGCCCAACAGCAGTTGACAGCGGAGAAGATCATGCGTCGTGCCGCCCTCATTTGGATAGCCTTGGCGACGGCTGTGGTGGCGTCGCCGCTCGCCGCGCAGCAAACCACTCCGGGCGACCTGGCCAAGCCGCCACCGCTCCCGCAAACCTCCGAACTCCCGCCGCCGTTCCCGCACTACCCTGCGAGAGCGCCGAGGGAGCACGATCCCAATTATCATGCGCCGACGCGTTCGCATCGGCGCGGCCAATCACATCGACCTGGCAGGATGGATCACCACGGCAAAGCGCACCATCAAAGCAGAACCGATTTCCACCGCACTCATCAGCACTTTTCAAAGCGGACGATCCGCCAGTGCCACGGCATGAACTACAGGCAAATTATGCGGCATAGAAACTGCCGTGTGATGATGAAGCAGGAACTCGAAGCATCCGAGTATCGGGATCACCATTCCAATCGTCACGGCTCGGCGGCTCATCACAGTCCCGCCAATCACCGTCGGGGGCATCACAAACGCGGTTGACCGAACCCCGGGTCCTTTCTCCATTTGTGGACGCTTGAGCTGCGGAAACCATCTTGGCCAGCGTTCATATGAGCGCACCAACAGGCCGCACATATGCACGCAAACGATCCGATCAGAATATTTGCTTACACCCTTGCAAGAGGGAGCCGTCCACATATGCCAGTAGGCTTGGAGTGCCCCCGCGATTGCGCGCACCGGCCATCGCCGTCTGCAACACTATTTCATCGTAGCTGCTCGCTGCCTCCTATCGTCGTTTTTCGGGTGAGGCTTGTCCTTTGCGGCCCAGCGGATTGAGCCACACCGTGTGATGTCCGTAATCGTAGATTGCGTCGAACCGCGACAGCAGCGGCTCGCCGGCGATGGCGGCAACCGATTGTGTAAATTCCGATCCGCGCTTGGGTTGGCCGAGATAAGCGACTTTCACACCCTTCAGCGTGAAGGGGCCCAAGCTCACGTCACCCCTCGACAGCCACTCAAAATCTATTTCGGTGCCGTTCGCCAGTTCGGAGATTAGCCCATGCCTGCTCGCCCAGTAATGTTCGATGATAGTGGATCCAGCATTGCCTATGTCGAGCATGACGTTGCCTCGGGCTCCATCGAAGCCTCCAGCCACGAGCGGAGCGTCTTCATCGAACAGGAGCTGTACCGGCTGGCCGGGATGGACTCTGGACTTGCTGGACATCAATTGGAGTGACACGGCCTTGTTGAGATGGTCGACGCCCACAATAAACCGTTCGAAGAATTCGAGACCGAGGATCCCTGCCCGGGGCGGCAATCCCGGTCGGTCGTTGTGCGATAACGGCAGGACCTTCGCGGTCTGGTTCACGATTTCGGCCTCCCCGACGCGAACCTCGCCAACCCTTACATAGCCTGCCTGGTGAATCTGGGTTCCCGCGCCCGTCGAAGCAAAGGAGCCTCGCGGTGTGAGGCCCAACGCATTCGCAGTCGCCGAGGTCAGGATGAAATGGCCGCCATTGTCCAGCTCGAAGGCGAACGGCCCCTTGCCGTTCAGATAGACGGGCAAATAAACCCTGTGCCCCCCGTCGTCCTGGAATTGGATGGTCGTGCTCGTCCCATCGGCGATCCTGCTATCATTTGGCCGTGGGGGAGGAATGAAGGTGGCGCTTCTCACGGCAACAACCTGCCGAACGGTGTAGATCGTATCGCTTTGGTCCTCCGGGTCCTCGTCGCGCTGCTTGAACGGCAGAAGGTTAGTGCCCTTCCGCCAATCGGAGTAGTGATGGATCAGACGGTTCTCCGAATATTGGAGGCTGGCGCGGTCGAGCCGCCCGCTCGGGCGGTCATACCAAAGCTCGATCGGTGCGCCGCCCGCCGGAGTAAAACGCAAGACTGCAAAGGCTGCGCTCGTCTGCTTCGTCAGAGGAGTTCCTTTGGGTGCGGGACACGAAAGATGGCTGGTCAACCAAGCCTCGGATACTGCGAGACGCCTGGCGAAATCTGACGTCAGATAATGCGATGCCCCGGAAACGTCGCGGGACCACGCGAGGCGTCCGTCAAAGCCGCTGCCTGTTTTCACCACATCAAGGTCGAGGGATTCCGCAAATCGGCCCGAGCTCGGCGCGATGACGCGACTAAACGTGCCAGTCAGATCGCCCTGCTGGACCTGCCCGGAGACCTCCAGCAACTGCCTGATCGAATTGCATGAGGCCTCGGCGGGACCGCCACAAAGAAAGGCAAGCGTCATGAGGCTCGGCAATAACCGCATGTTGTCGGACCCTTGCGCTCGAACCAACTCATTCGATGCAGGCTGCTCGAACAGTTTAGCGCCCGTTACAGCCATTCCCACCATTAGGCGAATGGCAGCATTCCACTGCCGTTTCAGTCGGTCACCGCAACACACGCTTCAAATCGCTAGGCTGGTGTTTCGAACCCGAGCGTCTTGCGCGGTCGTCCATTAAGCTGCCGCGCGATCTCGTCCAACCGTTCCTGCGAGTTCATCTCGCATCCCCCAGCAGCCACGCTCCGATGGCCGCCGTAACGGTGGTGCTTGTCCTCCTCTGCGAGTGCCATTCAAATGCGATGTATGGCTTGCTTGTTCGACGAACCTCAGTGCGCCCGAGGTCAACTTCTGGTCGCAGATTTGGTGAGGTTCGCGGGGCAGCTGAACTGCAATGGCGAATTGCAGCAGGGATTATCACTGATGGCTATCCAGCTTAACTCGTCGATCACGGTTCACCCCGGCCCTTGGCTCGAGAGGAACGTATTTTTCAGATTATCCGGCAGAAGGCAGGGGGGCCCTTTGCGATGCAGACATCCGGTCTGGTGTGGCTGGCGCGCCAGTAATTCATCAGACCGAGCCGCTTCGCGATTGTCGGGAAATCGGGAGCGCTCAGCACCCCGCGCATGCTTGGATACCAGAGGAGGGACGGCCAGTCGGAACGGGTGCCAATGCCCCGAAGGAAAATCTCCATGGCCTCGCGACTGTCGCCGAGGACGGCCAGCAGCTTCGCCACCAGATAGTCCTTCTGATCTTCGGGAAGCCGGGCGAGCCTCTCGGCGGCTCGCGCCTTAGCCCCGGAGTCGCCCAACGCCATCGCCTTATATCCCTGGAGCAGCGCCATCTGCTCTCCTTCGGCGATTCCTGTCTTCGGATTTTGCACGGCTTTGATCGCAGCAGCGTATTGGCCGTTCTCCGTGGCTTCGATCACAGCAATCGTGTCGGCGAAGGCCGCGCTCTCATCCAAGTCTATGGCAGCATTGAAATGCGGCTTCGCGTCGTCCGTCCTGCCTGTTGCTGTCAGCATATCGGCCAACAGGAATTGCGAACTCGAATCCAGCGCCAGCATCTCGGTCGCGTGCCGGAATTCCGAAACCGAATCGACGTAGCGGCCGACGTTTTCAAGCATTATTCCGTACATGACGTGCTCGCAGCCGCAATCGAGCGGACGCGCTGCTATCGCTCGGCGCAACAGGATCTCCTGCGCGAGATAATCCTTGGGATCGATCAGGATGCTCTTCTGTGCGGATGCTTCGCTGTTCGTGGGGTCCAGCGCCAAAGCTTTCTCCGCGGCTTCGAGCCCGAAGCGCCGAACCTCTTCGCGACGCTGGCCCGGATCGGTCGAATACAGGTTTTGGGCGGAGGCCAGCACGACGGCCGACCACCCCCAGGAAAAATCCGGCGCAGCAGCGGCGACACTGCGGGCAGCCTGCAGTCCCTTGCCAGGGTCTGCCGGATATACGCCGGAATTTTGGCAGTAGCGCATATAGTCAGCGAGCACCGGGTCGGGCAGTGGCTTCGCATAGGTCGAAGCCCCGAACAGGCCACAGCGGACCATCTTGCCCGCGTTCACAGCAATTCGACGCGGCACCCGCGAAGCCTCGTCGGCGGCGTAATCGGAACTGCTCGACCACAAGGTCGCGCCAGACCTCTCGTTCATCAGCCTGGTGATAACTCGGATCTGGCCGCCGTTGCTTCGGATTGTCCCGCCGACCGCATAAGCAGGCGCAGACCCTGCAGCGGGCGACGACGCCGTAGAAACCCCAACCACGCCCTGGTCGCCGAACGCGGCGAGGATCTCGTCGCGAACCGCGTCCGGCATCGTCGCCGGCAGGTCCGGCGACAGCCGCTGGTAGCCGGTTAGTCGCACCATCATGCTGTGGGTCGCCGCGGCCGGCGGTCGAAGCAGCCACCAGCCGACCGCCGCCACCGCCAGCAAGGACGTCGCTGCGGCGCCCGCAATCAGGCCGCGTCTCGACGGACCCGACCAATGGCGCGCGGGCCGAACGGTCTCGGCTGGGGCTGCCTTGCCCAGTCGCCTGATGTGGCCGACGACCGTGTCGATCGACTTGTCCCACCCCTCAAAAGCGTCAATCCACTGGCGCGTCGAAAGCTCGTAGGCGAAAGCATCGCTCGGCTCGACGTCCTCGATCCGCAGCGCCATCACAGGCACGTGGTAGCGGCTTGCGAGCGACAGCTCTTTCTTGATCTCGTCGCTGTTGTTCGCGGCCTCTGAGAACACCAGCACCATCGCACGGCTTGCGCGCAATGATCGAACGATCGCTTCCTGGTAATTCTCACCCGGTGGGACATCGCGGGTTGATATCCAGCAGTTCGTCCCGCGCCGCTCGATTGCCTTGCAGACGTTGAGGGCTTCCTTTCTGTCAGCGGTCGCATAGCTGACGAAGACCTGTGATGGGTGCTGATCGCTCGTCAGTGGCTCAGCGTCATCCAATGAACTGCCCCCACGGAAAAGCTACGACTTAAAGTACGGCCACTGGAAATTGAAGAAGGCAGTTCTTGGCTAGTGGCGAAAGCAAGAAAACCCTTATGACAGCTTGACCCCCATTGCGCAGATTCCCAGCTCGCAATTACAAGGAGCTATGGGCGCTCACGGAAGCTGTCATTGTGGCAACGTGCAGATAGAGCTGCCAGGCCCGCCTTCGTGGGTTGCGAACTGTAACTGCTCGCTCTGCCGCCGGCTCGCATGGCTCGTCGCTTATTTTCCTCCGGACCAGGTAGGAATTTCAGGCGAGACGACAGCCTATGTCTGGGGCGATCGAATGATCGGCATTCATCACTGCCCGATCTGCGGCTGTGGCACCCACTGGCAGTCTCTTGGCGAAGACTTCGGCAAGATGGGTATCAATGCACGCCTTCTCGACGATTTCGATCAAGGCACCGTCGAAGTTAGAAAGATCGACAACGCGGGAAATTAGGCAGCATTAGGGTCGCATGGCAGCGTTCCATGCGAAACGGATCTTGGAAGTGGGTCGGGCGGCGGCGGATCAGCTCAGGCTTTGGGTCGCTTTGCGGTCCCAGACGGTTTCGTTCCTGGCGAGCGGCCGCGCCCAGAAGCTGATCGAAATGATGTAAGCGAGCAGCAACAGGATCAGGAACATCGCATCGCGAAGGCCAATGCGGTCTCCCAGCCAGCCGATCGCCAGCGGGATCAGCGCTCCACCCAAAATGCCGGTGCATAAAATGCCGGTGAAAGAACCGTGGTGTTCTGCCACCGAGTTAAGCGCCAGCGAGAAGATGATCGACCACATTACCGAAAGTGCGAAACCGCACAGCGGGAAAGCGATCACCGCAACTGGGACCGGGCCGAGCAGTGCGGCGAGCACGCAGCCCACTGCGCCGAAGCCGAAGAAACGCAAGATGAGCTGTGAATCGAGCAACCGAAGCAGCACGAGACCGAGCATGCAGCCGATCACCATCAAGCCCCAGAACAGGCTGACTTCATAGGCCCCCGTGGTTTCGGCGGGGACGCCGTGATAGACCAAAAGGAACTGGCCCATCCAGTCGGCAAGTCCTTGCTCGGTGCCGACATAGGCGACGATGCCGAGAAAGAAGAGCAACACCGCTTTGTTGCCGAGTAATTCCCGATACGTGCCCAACGACCCCACTCGCTCATCCACGGCGAGCTGCGCCTTGGGGAGGCGCATCTTTGCGGTCAGCGCGATGAAGCATGCAAAGACGACGCCGGCGCCTGCGTAAAAGGGCACCCAGGGTGGGCCGAACGCTGCGAACGCATGTTCATGGGTTTGAAGCATACTGAGCGCGAATGGGCTGAGAAACGAGGCGGCGCCGAAAACAAGCTGACCAAGCACCGCGTAGAATGCGAAATGCTCTTCGCCAACCGTCGATCGGGTGAGCGGATTTATGACAACCTGCAACATCGCCATGCCAAGCCCGATGACAAACAGACCGGCGATCACGGCCAAGTAGGAAGCAGAACTGGCTATCAGGAGGCAGCCGAGAGCATTCACGCTGAAAGCGCCCAGCATTGTTACACTCTGTCCACGCCCTTCCAATAAAAATCCTGCAGGGATGGAAATAATGCCATACGCCAGGAAAAATGAGAACGGGAGTAGTCCAGCTACCGTGTAATTAATATCATACCATTTGATTATGATCGGAATTAGTGGGCCAATAATGTTGGTGACGAAAGAAATCAGAAACCAGATCGCCATGATATAGATAACAATATTACGATTTTTCTGGTCCATACTTCTCTTCTCTTGGATCGTTTTGCCTCGTGACGTTCTCCGTATCTGCGTGCGGCGCCCGCCTTTCGGTGATAGGCGATAGACATCGGGATTGTTGGCCACCAGGTCCGCAGCCCCTTCAACCAAAGGCCCCCTTTTATGCGTCGTGCTGAATCGGTCGGTGCCACGACAACTACCATGTATCGGGAGGCTGCCGAAGCTCCGGATTGCGTTGAAAATCAACTGCAGCGTAACGCAGCTGAGCTCGCAGCTTTCGTCGATCGGCTACGCGGATCACCGCCTTTTGCAATGATGACGATCGGGCGAGGCAGTTCCGATCATGCCGCGACCTATGCCCGCTACCTGGTAGCAACCCGCCTGGGAATTTTGACGTCTTCGCTGTCGCCCTCGATATTCTCGGTTTTCAAGGCGACGCTCTCGCTCCGCAACGTTCTTTGTCTGGCAATATCGCAGTCGGGCCGCAGCCCGGACCTGCTCGCGGCAGCCCGCGGCGCGCGCAATTCGGGAGCGATCGTGATCGCGTTGGTCAACGACCCGGATTCGCCGCTGGCCGAGATCGCTTCGATCATCCTGCCGCTTGGCGCCGGTCTTGAGAAAAGCGCCGCGGCGACCAAGAGTTTCATCACTTCGCTCTCGGCGATCGCGCAGATGGTAGCGCTGTGGTCGGGTGATGCAGCGCTGCAGTCGGCGCTATCGCAACTTCCTTCGGCTTTGGCGCAAGCGTGGCGCGAAGATTGGTCGCTCTGCCGCGACAAGCTCCGGACCGCCAACCACCTCTACACAGTGGCTCGCGGGCTGCACTTGGGAATCGCACAGGAAGCGGCCCACAAGCTGAAGGAAACCTGCATGATTCACGCCGAAGCCTACAGCAGTGCCGAGGTGTTGCACGGACCAAATGAGCTCGCCGGCAAGGATTTTCCGGTGCTTCTGTTCCGATCTGAGGACGCAACCGATGCGAGCGTTCAGGAGGCGGCGCGGCGGCTCGGTGCGCAGGGCGCACTTGTGATGATTGCAGGTGGAGGCGATCCGGGCGCTCTGCCAGTACCGCGCGCGCCGCACCCGGCGCTTGCTCCGATCCTTCAGATCCAGGCGTTTTACCGCATGGCCAATGAGCTGGCTTGCGATCGCGGACATAATCCCGACCAGCCTCAGCATGTCCAAAAAGTCACCCACACGGTCTGATGATGACCGAGCTTGTAGCGGCCGACATTGGCGGAACTCATGCCCGTTTCGCTCTCGCGCAAATTGGGGACGGCCGTGTGCTTCAATTGGGTGAGACACTTACACTGAAGACCGCCGATCATGCCGGCCCAGCCGAGGCGTGGCAGGCTTTTGCCGCTCATTCGGGCCGCCCTTTGCCGAGCGCCGCCGCGCTGGCCTTTGCCTATCCGGTGGAAAATGATCTCCCTGAGCTGACCAACATGCCGTGGACGATCGATCCGCGGACGTTCCCCGACGCTCTTGGCCTCGTCCAATATGTGATCCTCAATGATTTTTGCGCCATCGGCCACGCAACCGCGACGCTCGGTTCATCGCATTTCGTCCACATTGCCGGGCCCGATATTGAACTTCCAAAAAGCGGAGTGATCAGCATCGTCGGCCCTGGAACCGGTCTTGGGGTGGGACTGGTGATCCGAAGCGAGGGCCAGTACCAGGTGATCAGCAGCGAAGGCGGAAACATGGATTTTTCCCCGCACGACGAGCTGGACGATCGCCTGATGGCGGCATTGCGCAGGCGATACTCCCACGTTTCGGCGGAGCGAGTGATTTCCGGACCGGCTTTGCCGGATATTTATGAGGTGATCGCCGGCAGGGAGGCGCCTTACGCCGACGATCGCGATCTATGGGAGGCGGCGCTCGAGGGGACCGATTATGTTGCGGCGGCAGCACTTGAACGTTTCTGCCTTTGTCTGGGTGCATTCGCAGGCAACATTGCGCTTGCGCACGGGGCCGATGCGGTGGTCCTCGCCGGCGGGCTGGGCTTGAGGCTACGCGATCGTTTGACGGCCTCGGGCTTTGCTGAAAGGCTGGCCGCAAAGGGCGAATACCAAGCGATCATTGAGCAATTGCCGGTGAAGCTGATCGTCCATGCCGAACCCGGTCTATATGGAGCCGCCGCCGCTTTTGCCGCCCGGTTTGCCCGTTGACCTCGCCACCCGCCCGAATGCAAAATTCTGACCCTTCCATCGGAACGCCGCCATGAATATTCACAGTGACTGGCCGATGTCGCGCCGGCGACTTCTAGAAATCGGCGCGCTTGCGACGGCGGGGAGTTTGGCCGCGGGCGCTGTTGCACGAGCAGGCGAGCCAAATACGCCCGAAGCGCTGGCGGAATTCGAATATGGCGCGGTGTCGATGGCGAGCGATGCGCATGAAGCGCAGTTGCGCAACACCCAGTGGGTGTTGATGTCGCTCAGTGACGACAGCCTGCTGATGCCGTTCCGGCAAATGGCCGGCTTGCCGGCGCCAGGCGTCGAATTGGGCGGTTGGTACGCCTATCGCGCCGACTATGACTATCGGAAAAACTTCGACGAAGGCTTCGCTCCCGGCTGCCATTTCGGCCAGTGGGTGTCGGCTCTGGCGCGTGGCTATGCAGTCACCGGCGACCGGCGCGTGCGCGAGAAAGTGCTGCGGCTCAACCGACTTTACGCTGAGACCATCTCGGGCGAGTTCTACTCAAAGAGCCGTTTTCCCGCTTACACCTATGACAAGCTGACCATCGGCCTGTTGGATTCCCACCATTGGGCGCACGATCCGCAAGCGCTCGCCATCCTGGAGCGGACGACTGACACAGCTCTTGCGCACCTGCCGAGCCGGGCGGTGGAGCACGACCACCGCTGGCGAATGGACAAGGATCCCGATGACGCGTCTTGGACCTGGGACGAGTCCTACACTCTGCCCGAGAACATGTTCCTGGCATCGGAGCGCGGAGCCGGCCGTCGTTATTTCGATCTCGGGCGCCGGTATCTGGATGACGAGACCTGGTTCGATCCGCTGTCGCGAAACGAACATGTGCTGAACGGTCGTCACGCCTACAGCTACGTAAACTCATTGTGCTCGGCGATGATGGCCTATTTCGTGGCGGGCAGCGAAATGCATCTGCGCGCAGCGCGGAACGGCTTCGCGATGCTGCAGGCGCAGAGCTACGCGACCGGCGGCTGGGGCCCCGACGAATTGCTCCGCGGGCCCGACGGGGACGACCTGTACGAGAGTCTGCGCAATACCCACCACCACTTCGAGACTCCGTGCGGCTCCTATGCGCATTTCAAGCTCACTCGCTATCTGCTGCGCGCCACCGGCGATTCCCGCTACGGGGACAGCATGGAGCGGGTGATGTACAACACCGTTCTAGGTGCCCTGCCACTGCAGGCCGACGGCCACAATTTCTACTATTCCGATTACAATTTCGACGCCCGGCGAACCTATAAGGACGCGCGTTGGGCCTGCTGCTCCGGCACCTTGCCGCAAGTCGCGGCTGACTATCGGATCAATCTGTACTTGCGCAGGCCGCAGTCGGTTTACGTCAATCTGTACGTGCCTTCGACGCTGCGCTGGGAGGAAGAAGGAGCGCGGCTGTCTTTGACCCAGACGGGCGGATATCCCTACGACGGCAAGGTCGTCTTCTCGATTGCGGCTTCGAAGCCCTCCGACATGACGCTGCATTTCCGCATCCCCGCTTGGGCGTCCGGCGCGCAAATCCAAGTGAACGGCGAGGCGCAACCGGCCCCGCTGCCCGGACAATTCGCGGCGGTGCGGCGCCTCTGGCGAAGCGGAGACGTGGTGGAGCTGCACTTGCCGCTTCCGATGCGGCTGGAGCCTATCGATCCGCGCCATCCCGACACCGCGGCGCTGGTGCGGGGCCCGCTGGTGCTGATGGCGGTCAAGCCCGACATTGACGCGCCGTTACCGGTTCTGAGCCGTTCCGCGCTCCTCAACGCCCGGCGCGCAGCCGCCGCGGAATGGCAGGCTGACGCGGCCGAAGGCCCGCTTGTGCTGACGCCCTTCACCGGGCTGGGCGAGCGAGCGTACACGGCATATCTCGAGTTAGCCTAGGCTATTTCGAGCCTGATCGGAGTCGTTCCGCAGATCGGTTCCACCGGCGGAAATGCGGTGCCTAGACTTCGTCGCGCTTCAACATCGGGTCGGAGAGCGAGTTGCCAGGAAGTGTGTCGATCTGCCCAACCGTTTGGACGCCGCCATCGGTCACAATCTCTTCAACCGCTTTCAATCGCGCTTCGACGCACTCCATATGAGCGCCATATTGTGCCGCGCGTTCAGCCGTCTGCTCGGCGATCAGCCGACCCATCTTTTCTTTGTATTGAAGCCACCGCCGGAACCCGCTGTAAATCATCGCGAGTAGAACAATCGCGAGGACCACCTCCACCAGCAGCGCTTCCTGGAAGGCGAAGACATCAACGATGGGATGATCCACACCAATCTCCTCACCTGCATCAATTGCCACAATATAGCACGATGAAGGGTGCTTTCATGGGAGCAACCTGCAGAACCACATGAGTTTCGCATATATGTCTTAGTGATGCAATACAGTAATCCAGCAATTGTGATATTTTCTAGCGCTTCAATCTGTGAGCGAACCAACATCACAGCGGGGGGAATCACAACTTAAGAGGATTCCCCAATGAAACGCACAATCAGCTTGTCGCCGCAGCGGGAGCGATTGCCTTCTGGCAGACGCTCGCGACCGCAGGACCACCGGGTCACTCGGCTTCGGGAAGCTCGCAGATGTCGACAACGACAACGGCGACTACTGCGCCGGGAAACGGGCAAGCCAACGGGGTGGGCTACAATCACACCAACTCGGGGCAGGCCAATGGTCAGCCGAACCAGCCCTGTGAGACAACCGGCTCGCCTCCCGGCAATTCCGGCAGCGCGCCGGGTTCGGCGTTCAACCAAGACGGCGGTACTGCGGGCGGCAAATATGCCGGCCAGCAACCTCAGAACTCGCGCAACACGGCGTCCGTCAGTCAGTATGACGTGGCCTGTTCCAATCAGCCGCACTAGCGGCAATTAGCGTCGACGCCCCACTGCCGGAAAGCCGTGGGCGCCTCCGGCAGACTGACTCTCGAGCGGCCGGCTCGCGCCTGCTCTCAAGTCCCGCAGTGTCAATCACCAGGCGAGGATCGCCAGCAAGATTTTCAACATCCAACGGGCGTTGAGCCCATGCGGTGAACATCATCCGCGCGAACCTGCAGCTTTCCACAATATCCAACTGAAGCGGACACTTTTGCTGTAATTTCAGACGCCACTGTGAGACAGGGATTGTCGGGGAAGGTTGCACGCGAAGAGGAGGCAAGGACTCATGCACGCTGTGATCAGAACCTACTCCGGCACTGAAGCGAAAGAGCTTTTCGATCTGCTCGAGAAACGCAAGTCCGACGTCGACGACCTGATGCGGTCGATAAAGGGGTTTGTAACTTATCTGCTCATTCGCACAGGCGATGGCGGCACGTCCGTTACGGTCTGCGAGGACAAGGCGGGTGTGAATGAAAGCATCCAAAGAGCCAGAGATTGGATCGCAACAAATGCGTCGGGCATCCATGCCCGTGCACCCACCGTGTCCGAAGGTTCGGTAATCGTCCACCTGAATGCTGGGGAAGCGCCGTCGATCGCTGCAGCAATGCCGCTTTCGACCGTTTCGTAACATCAAGGTTCAATCAACGGGATTGTCGCCAACAGCGTGAATGTGGCAGTTCTCGTCAAAGTTCCTGAGAGCGACCAACCGACGCTCCAAGAAGGCGACCTCGGGAAAACTTTGGGGTCGCCTTTGCGGGTCGGTCACCGCCCATCTCCAGCCGCCCCAACCCTGGCCGGTTGGGGCGGCTGACTCGGCAAGAACTGGGAAGAATGCCATGAAAATTGCCGCGCCATTGATTGCCATCCTCATGCCAGCCCTGCCGGCGCAGGCACAGACAATCTCGCCTGTCTTGCCTGCATCGATCTACGCCGACCCGCCTGTTGACCTTGCTCATCCGGCCTCGACGCTTGCCATCGAGATAGTGAGCCACGGCTCGGTGATGAATGGCTTGATCTACCGGCCAAGCGGGCGCGGACCCTTTCCGCTCGCTGTGCTGATGCACGGCCTTCCTGGCAATGAACAAAATCTGGACCTGGCGCAGGCGCTGCGGCGCGCAGGATGGGCGGTGGTGACGTTTCATTATCGCGGTTGCTTCGGATCCAAAGGGCTGTTCAGCATTGATCATGTCCTTGAAGATGCGCAGGTAGCGGTTTCGCATGCGGCGCTGCCCTCGGTCGCAAGATCGTGGAACATCGATCCTGCGCGGATTGTGGTCATTGGACACAGCATGGGCGGACTGGCCGCCGCCACTTCCGCATCTCGGGAGCCAAAGCGGCTGGCGACTGTATTGCTCGCCCCGTGGGACCCGAGCACGCTTGCCACTTTGCTTCGGCCGCTTTCGGTCAGCGAGCGAAATGCCGCCGCAATGGATCGATGGGGTAATGTGACAGGCGGTCGGCTAAGGGGCATCAGCTCGCCTCAAATCGCTGCGCAAATTGTCGATCATGGCGAGCGATGGCGCCTTGCGGATTCGGCAGGCGGCCTCGCCGGCAGCCCGCTCTTGATCGTCACTGCACGACGGGACCTGCCGTCAAGCCAGGCGGCAGGGCTCAAGGCCGCGCTTGAAAGCAAGAACGTCAAGTTCAGCTCGGTGCAAATCGACAGCGATCACGTGTTCGATGATCGCCGGATTGAGCTGGAGACGGTCGTGATCAATTGGCTGTCTCAGCTTGCGGGTCCCACTGTGCCTCCGAAGTCAATGTAGACGCGATGCACACGTCCACTTTTCTGCTCATTGCGGAACACCACGCCAACAGCCTGGAGCAGTGGGTTATCGCCTAATGGGCTGCGAGCCAGGCATCGCTGCAAAGCAGGATGAGTTCTCTTCTGACGGCGGGCTCGGTCAGGTAAGCTTCGACGGCTTCTCGATCCTGTGGCGGAAGATGACGGATGATTTCCGAAACACTGCGGCACTGACCGGATCTGGCCAATCCGAATGCCCGGCCGATGGCCTCGCCGTTTGTCATCATCGGTTTCTAGCGCAGATAGGTGGAAAACGAAGGCCTGTCTTTGATCGATTTTTGCCATTGGCGGCCGAGCGTGCCGGTTCCATTGCGGCCACTCCGGATTATTCGTCGGTAACGTCGCCTCTGCGCAGAGGCTTGAACTCGCTTCTCGGATAAATTTCGCCGCGACGCACAGTCATCGTCACGGTCTTCAGGTTCTCGATGGTCTCAAGCGGACTTCTCGTCAGCACTACCATGTTGGCCAGCTTGCCACGTTCAATTGTGCCCATGTCGGACTGACGACCAACGGTCCTGGCACCGATGATCGTTGCTGAGCGGATCACTGCTGCCGGTGACATATGCGCGTACTGAACGAGATCGGCGAATTCGTGAAAGACGTCCGGCCAGCGATCTTCCGAAGGTGCAAAATAATCCGTCCCAGTCGAGATCTGGACACCCGCTCCGTAGGCCTGGCGCGTGATCGCACCGCCAATCCGTCCGTCGCACTTGTGCCTCGCTATTTGCGGGTTGGACCTGGTGTCGGTCTGGATCACGTCATAGGCCCAGACAGTCGCGTCGAGGATCGTCCCGCGTCGGACCATCTCGCTGAACACCGGTGCAAGCACGCCGCTGTCGCCATTCGCGAATTGATCCAGAGGGACATCGTCTTGCGTGGTGACATCGTCAGGAACATGCGCCGACGCCTCGTGAGTCATCATGCAGGCGTGCGAAATGACATCGACTCCGCTGTCCACCACCTCGGAGGGCTTGGCCGGAAATAAGGTCGAATGCGCCCAAACCAGCATATGCTGGCGGTGCGCTTCTTGAACGATTTTCTTTGCGAGTGGCGCCGCAAGGTCGGCGTAGAGCTTGATTCCAGTCGCGTAGGTGCCTTTCGCCTGTGCAACCGCGAGCGGCAGGTCGGTCTGGCTAGTCACGGCTCGCATCCACGAGGTCTCGCCGGGAACATCGCCAACACTGGATTGGATGGTGCGCGGATCCATGAAGAAGGCCGGCCCCGCCATCAGCGCCGCGTAATAAATGTCAGGCGCCGGGATCTCTCCTGCGATGCTCGATCGCTGCAGGTCGCCAAGGGCGCGCATATCGTCCGCCATGTCGCGGTACTGCGGTAACGCCCCCATAAATATCGCGGCGCAATATGGCCTCCGCCTGGCGCCGATTGGGCGGAGTGGCGAGATGGACGTGGCTGTCTATCAAGCCCGGCATGATGAATGCGCCATGCAGGTCGAGGATGCGGACATTTTTCATCGGTGTCAGCTGAAGCTTGCCGTCAGCAAAGATGTCGCGGATCCGTTGGCCCGCAACGACGATCGCCATGTCTCGCGCGGGCGCCCCCCCGCGGCCATCGATCAACGTCGCATGACGAAAAACCTCGACGTGCTCCGCTGTCTGAGGAGCGAATGGCGTCGGGGTCCCGGCATTCGAGGGGGTCGGGACAAGCAAGGCAAGAATTGCGCAGAGGACTGGATGGCGCCACGGCATGGACGCTTATTAGCCGTGTCGCACCGCAGGGCGTTAGCTAATATTGACGCCCGCGATCCTTGCGTCCCTTCAAACGCATTGCAGCTGCGCCTGCTAGTGAGCGCCCGCCGGCCGTACGGCAATTGCGTTGAGGTTCCCCATATCTTGAGCAAACCTTCGGCAAACGATACGCAAGCCTTGCTGACGCAAGCCGCAGACGAATGAATTGAGCGACCCCATTCCAAGCCCTATGGGTTTGACGCTCCTGCCGCCGATGCGGGCCAATGCTGGGATTTGTGCCCTATTCTTTCAGACGGTTGAGCACCCGATCGACCAAGTCCTCGCCCACTCTATTCTTGGGTTCGAGTTTTGCGGCCTGCTTTTCAAGGGAGAGGCGGATCATCCCAATTTGCTCCTCAGTTAGATGCTCCAATCCGATGAATTTCTCCCTCGCCTTGTCTACGGCGCGAAGAAGTTCATCGAGCTTAGCGAAGCATCGCGGCGCAGTCTCGATTTTGACTGTTCTGGATTAGGAACACCATCAGAAAGGTGATCAGTCCCGTCCCGGAGTTTGCGACCAACTGCCAGGTTTCTGAGAAGCGAAACATTGGCCCGGTAACGAGCCACAGCACGACCATGAGAGCCATGATTGCGAAGGTCAGAGGCTGTCCGGCAGCGCGAGCGACGAACGAAGCAAACTGAGTGAAGGATTTCCTCATCACGTCCGAACGCGCGGCTTTGTCGCAAGGTGCCGGGGAGGCTGCCAAAGTGGATAACTTATCGGCCTTCCCTACGCGTCTGCTATTTCGGGCGCCTCGCGACCGACCATCGCCATCTGGGCCGGCGCGTAGCGGTCGCCTTCAGCCTCCAGTTTAGATGCACCTTCGCTGATCTGGCTCAGATCCGCTTGGGTCAGCTCGAGATTGGCCGCGCCAATATTCTCCTCTAGCCGATGAAGCTTGGTCGTTCCTGGGATCGGCACGATGTACGGCCGCTGCGCGAGCAACCACGCAAGCGCCACCTGGGCCGGCGTCGCTTCCTTCCCCCGAGCGACACGCATCAGCAAATCCACAAATGCCTGGTTCTTCGTCATCGCTTCGGGCTGGAAGCGCGGGCTGGTCGCCCGGAAATCCCCTGCCGGAAGTTCCTTGCTGATGGCTCCCGTAAGGAAGCCTTTGCCCAGCGGGCTGTAGGGAACGAAGCCGATGCCGAGCTCGTCGCACGCCTCGAGAATCCCATTGGCTTCGACTGCTCGCCACCACAGCGAATATTCATTCTGGACGGCTGCGACTGGCTGAACCGCATGGGCTCGGCGAAGCGTCTGAACACCCGGCTCCGACAATCCGAACTGCTTGACCTTGCCCTCGCTGATGAGGTCGCGAACGGTGCCGGCAACGTCTTCGATCGGAACGTCCGGATCGACGCGGTGCTGGTAGAGAAGGTCGATCGTCCCGACGCCGAGCCGCTTCAGCGATCCGTCGACAGCTTCCCGAATTCGCTCCGGCCGACTGTCCATTCCGGGCTCTTGCTTGCCGTTGGCGAAATTGAATCCGAACTTGGTCGCGATGACAATTTGGTCGCGGAATGGCCGAAGCGCTTCGCCGACCACCTCTTCATTTTCAAACGGGCCGTAAACTTCGGCGGTGTCGAAGAAAGTCACGCCGCGCTCGACCGCACCACGGATCAGCTTGATTCCATCGTCCTTCGATAGCTTGTCGGCATAGCCGAAGCTGATTCCCATGCAGCCGAGGCCGATGGCCGACACATTGAGGCCGCTACGGCCAAGTTCACGGGTCTGCATGTTCATTCTCCTCGATACTCAGAAGTTCGTTGGCGACGCATGTAGTCGCAAGCCAGCCTTGAGATTAGACCGAGCGAGGATGGCATGATGTCAGCTTCGAGCAATGCTCGTCCCCAACCACCCCCAAGATTGTTCAGATCCTCGTTGATCCAGTTGGACCGGTCTTCTCTAGAGCGCGGCCATTTCGAGGCGATTCGCAACACTCCCCGGAGTATCGAGCCTATCGCGTCCGGATTGCATCCATCGCTTATCTTCAACGAACATCTGATGGAGCATGTGCGTCTGCATCATGTACATCAGGACCTTGTTTGAGTTGCGTCGCAGGCGGCTGAGCCCAAACTGCTTCCACCGCGGCAGAAACGCCATCAGGCGCACCAGCAGATAAGCGCGATAATTGAAGATTCCCGCTCGCTTGAATTCTTCCCTGGTAAGATAGCGCCGAAACGGCATCGCCGCTGCTCGATCTGTCCCGAACAGATCGACCGCCTCGCTCGTAAGCATGAACCCACTTTTTCGCCGCAGCCGGATTTCCTCCGGAAGGATGCCCTTTGCGGCTTCACGAAGAACGGCTTTCTCAACCCCATCGCGCATCTTGAATTGGACCGGAATATGTTTGGCGAGCTCGTAGAGTTTGTGATCGAGGAACGGCAGCCGTGCCTCGATCGAATGAGCCATTTCCTCGCGGTCACCAAGGAAGCAGAGAATATCAAACGGCATCGCTGCGAGCCGCGCTTCCTGGACGATATTGATCACCGGCGCGTTGGGCTCGTTGCGCTGCGCAACCTGTGCGCGCGCTCGCTCGATCTCATGGCGTCGGGATTTTGCGAACATCAGGAGCGAAATCTTCCGGCCTTTCGCACCGGAAAATCGTCCAAGTTTCAGTCGCCTCGATTGAACAGAGGATGTCGCACCGGTCGCGCTTGATCGGTCGGTGTCTCGGATCGCATCGGCGAAGAATTTTCGATAGCCGAGAAACACCTCGTCGGCGCCCTCTCCAGTCAACACTACGGTTACGAACTTGCGTGCTTCCAGCGACAGCAGGAACTTGCCCACAGGCGCGAGGCTGACGAAAGGCAATTCCGAGTGCCAGAGACATTTCTCGAGGTTGTCCCAGAGCATTTGCTTGGTCACCTCGAGCTCGTGATGCTGGGATCCAACAAACTCGGCTGCTCGGCGTGCAAATTGTTTTTCGCTGCGGCCGCTTCCCTCAAACCCGATCGAGAATGAATGCGGCACGGATAGCAGGTTTCGCTTCATCAGCGCGGCGATGAGCGCTGAATCAATTCCGCCGCTCAGATACAGTCCAACGGGCACGTCTGCGCGGAGCCGCAAGCGAACCGCTTCTTCCAGTTCCTCCAACACAGCCTTCGAGTGGGCCGCCATTTCCCTTTCATCATCGGCGGCCGGCTCGGCCATGGCAGCCGGGATCTCGCTCGACCAATAATTGCGGGTCTCGGATCTGCCGGTCTTGAGGTCGACCAGCAGATAGGACGCTGGGGGTACGTGCCCGATACCAACGAACGGAAACTGGGCGTGACCGGGCTCTTGATCGATCAGGGGGTCGAAGGCGGCGGCGTTGAGCTTGGGAACAACGAGGTTACTGGCGAAAATTGCCTTCATCTCGGATGCGAACACGAAGCCTCCATCCAGCCTCGAGAAAAACAGCGGCTTGATCCCGAACCGGTCGCGTGCCGCCACGAACAGCTGACTGGTCTTGTCGTAGAGCAGGAATGCGAATTCACCTCGCAGATGCTCGAGAAAGTTCAGTCCGAACTCCTGATACAGATGCAGGATGACTTCTGAATCGCTCTTGGTCCTGAAGCGATAACCTTTGCCCTCAAGCGAGCTCCTGATCCGTTCGAAATCGTAAATTTCCCCGTTCGCGACGAGGACGAGGTTTCCATCCTCGCTTTCAATCGGCTGGGCACCTGTTTCCAGGTCGATCACGGAAAGACGCGTGTGAAGGAGGGTAATTCCGGCCAGGCTGTCGGCAAACGAGCCACAATCGTCCGGTCCGCGGTGCTGAAGCATTTGAAGGATGCCCTCACAAACGCTGTCTGGGAGGTTAAACCCGATTGCTCCGAAGATCCCGCACATTGATCGCGTTTGGGCGCGCCCGAGTTCGGCCAGAATTGACGCTTTGTTACATTATCCCAAGGTGATCGAAGGGGGAGCGCCTGCGGATGTGTCCGATTATTGGAGAATTGTATAGTAATCGCAATAAGTTACCAAGCCTCCTGGGCCGATATGGCTGCTTTGCACCGCCAGTGAGGACTCAAGGACAATGATGAAATTGCTCATGCTTGCAGCTGCAACGTTTGGTGTTGGTGGGGTTGCGGCTGCGGCCAAGGCGCCAGCTCCAAAGATTTCGAAGCATCGCGCCGAAGCGATGGCGCTCAAGCTTGCGCCCGGAAAGACTATCTCGAGCGAATATGAGAACGAGGATGGCGGGTGGCGCTGGTCCTTCGACATCCAACAGAAGGGCCATGTGCAGGAGGTCGGGATCGACGGAGCCACAGGCAAGGTCGTCGAGAACAAGTCGGAGGGAAAAGTCGACCACGATTGATCTGGAACAAATCGCTCAAGAATTTTCTATTTAAGTTTCGGGCCGGGCTGATCCAGTCAGCATTGGGTGAGCTCGGCCGTTGTGCTCGCGGTGACTTCAGCAGCGCGGCGGACCTCCTTCGAAGGGACAATCCCCAAAAATTTCGAAGCTACCGCCCAATAGCCTTTGTCGAATCATCTTTTGGCACTCGGGACGGTCAAAAGTTCAGTCCGAGGGCTCCATAAAAATGATAGCCCGTTTGATGGTCGGCCCAGGTAGGGCCGCCCGAAACCAGGAATGAATACGGGCCGCCGAGTTTGACGATGCCGCCGACACCGGCCCGGGTCTGGCCAGTTGCTCCTGAAACATCGGCGCTCTGGTGAGCGACTTCGGCTCCAACTGAAGCCTTGCTATCAAGATCGTGCGTGACTGCGACGGAAGCCTGCCAGAAATTTCGGTTGCCCGGTCCCGGGTTCACTTCATAGCCGCCGCCGCCGAACAGGCTGGTGCCGTCCGGGAAATCCTTTCCGATCCAAAGCGGAAGCAGCACCCGCGCTTTCTCATCGGTTGCGATGCTCGCTGTCGGCAGGATCACCCGTGGAAAGACCGCCGCCGAGAAGCCGTGCTTTTTATCATTCACGAAGCGGTATTTGAGGCCTAGTTCGACATCGCCAGTGCCGCTTTGCCAACCTGCTTTTGGTTCGTGAGCAAAGCTCAGCGGAAGAGTGGCAGTCAGCTGAACGCCTTCGGTCGGCCCATAGTTGAGATCGAAGCCGCCATCCGCATCAACGGTGGAGTGATGACCATCGCCGGCGGTGAATGCGTATATCTCCCAATGGCCGACGTCGGTCGGAATGGGATCATCCGTCAGATAAGGCGGCCCTGCCAAAGCAGGACTGGCCGCCCCCGCGAGCGCGAGGGCGGCCACCCGAGGGAGATATTTCACACCTCGGCCTTCTTCTGTCCGGGATGTTGTCCTGGCCTTTGCGGCAATATGAAAATCAGCAGCACAATCACGACCGCCAGAACTGCCGAAGCGAGCGGCCGGCTCCAATCGAGACCGCCCTTGCTGACGGGCTTGTCAAGAAAATCACCGACTGTCGCCCCGAGCGGTCGCGTGAGGATGAACGCAGCCCAGAACAGAAACACGTGGCTGACCTTGGTTGAAAAGTAGAGAACAGTCAGGATCGCCAGCCCCGCGCCGAATACTAACGCACCGCCCGAATAGCCGAGCCCTGCATCAGCCATCCAATCGCCAAGCGCGGTGCCGAGCGTCTGCGAGAACGTGATGGTGATCCAATAAAAAGTCTCTTCGCGCGGTTCGGCGACTGTGTTCACGTCGACGGTTCCAACCGTCGACGTGGACGCAGTCGCCGAACCGCGCGAAGGACTTTTAATTGGATCACCATCACGTCGCAGACGCTGGGCCGCTTTTCATCCCGATGACCAGAAGGGGGACGATCATCGGGCCACCTCCTTCGCGGCCAGGCGGACCCATTCCCGATGCTCGGGGTGATTCCGCAGGTGATACGGCCCGTGTGGCCCTTGCGTCTAGCGCCGTTAGGGTAATCTTGATAGATCAGGTCTCCTTGGCTGTTGGTTCAGGATGGGGAGCTTGGTTTCCGCTGGGCTGGCGGGGCTGACCGCTGGCCCAGCACATGTCCGGGACGGAATTGGTGGGCCGCCCCAGCGACGTCACGATCGCATATGGATCTGGGTTTCCCGGGCGGCCCTCGCGCACGGTGGCGCGGTCCTGAGCTTTGGCGCAGTAGCAAGGACGGGGCCGGTCCTGCGGGCCGATGGCCAGGCCGGGGGCAAAAGACGGTGACACTCTCCGCCTTGCCCCCTGGCGATCATGTGGCCCCCTAATTCTGGCCGCACTTCCGATTGAACGACAGCGCCCACACTGTGTGCAATGGGAAAAAGTGCAAACTGCACTGCAGATCCCTGTGCAGTTAGCCCTCAGGGCCTTCACCGCAGGCCACAGCTCCAGGCACTACGCTGCAATGAAGTCACACCCTCCCTGGTCCCCGCACCGAGAGGAGGCCGGGGTGCGTGCCTGAACAGGGCACTCCCGTGGCGGTCGTCGGTCCGCGGCAGAGCTACGGCGGCTCCGCGAGGCTGCGGTCTACACCGGCGAAGCAGGCGTCACAGCGCCTGGGCTGGTCCGGCTCCAAGCTGAGCCGGATCGAACTGCACCAGATCGGCGTGAAACAAACTGGCCTGCGCAAACTGCTAGACTCGCTACGGGGTGGAGAGACTTATCGCGATGACCTTGCTCGCGCTCACCCGCGAGTCGGACAAGCGGGGTCCGATGGAGGGCCGCGGGCGGGTTCCCGCGAGTTGCGGGTACGTGTCCGCCGAGGCCGAGGCACAGTCGGTATGGAACTGGGAGCCGCAGGTCATCCCTGGGCTACTCCAAACGTGGGGCTACGCCCGCGCAGAGCGGCAGTTGTGGATGGAAATGTTTCCTGGCCCGCCCAGTGAGACTGATCGGTGGGCCGACACCCGGCTGATGCGGCAGCAGGTCCTCACCAGGGATCCGCCGCTTGATCTGTCGGTCGTCATCGATGAATCAGTGCTGCGCCGCCGGTTTGGGAACAAGGCGGTCATGCGCGAGCAGTTGCAGCACCTGATGGCATCGTCAGAACTGCCCAACGTCGAGGTGCGAATCTACCCACTGGACGGCGATAACCCCCCCTAGCGACCGGCGCGTTCTCATACATGCAGTTTCCTCAAGTCCACGACGTGCCGCTGCACGACATCGTGTGCCGTCGAGTGCATGAGGGCCCGCACGACATTGAAGACAGAGACCAGACCTATCGTTATCGGGTAGCATTTGAGTATTTGGTGGCAGAAGATCCTTGGACCAGGAGCAATCGCACTCACTGATATCCGCCATCGTTAGGGATGTCTGGACAATAAAAGACCCGGGCCGAAGGCATCGAGCTCGGCCTGGGTCTCCGGGGTGTTTCCGGGGATCAGATCCTGCTCTGACGCTTTCCAGGAACGACCGCCAGACTGCGGCCTCGAATACAGGACCGGTCCACGTCCCGCGTCCTTCGTGTCACGGACGCCGATGGCGTCGGGCTGAAGTTCTGCCACCTCCACGCAGTTGCCGTTGCAGGCACTGTAGGAGCTCTTGCGCCATGCCGACCGCATGGACGTGGTGTTACCTGGCAGTTCTCCACAGCCGCCACCAACCAACCCACCCGCGGCGGCACGATCTCTATGTAGCCGGTTCCCAGCACTCACCCGTGTGACTCCATATCACGCGACAATGGTTGACCGCTTTCGGCCAACCATTGCGCCGAAACGGCAGTGAGGCTGCAACCTCAGCAAGTCGCGGCCTAGCGGGATCCCGTAACTACCAGACCAGCTTTTTGGTACGCAACGCACGCCGCTACCGACGCAAACGCCGAAAACGGCAGACAGCCCAATCGCTTGCGGGCGATGTAGGCTGTCACGGCGACATACTAGCGGCGGGCCCGCCCCGCACAAGGCCCAAACCTCAGTGTTGCCCGGGCGATTTCCGCCGCCCCGGCGCGACATACCGGCAGGTCACGCCTGAAATGGCTGACAGCGTCGCTCTACCGCTCG
>CAWBIC010000009.1:0-14136 GCA_963788765.1 uncultured Alphaproteobacteria bacterium
ATGACCTCGCTCCGCTCGCAGAAGCCCTGCCGCGAGGCGGATCAGGCTCGATTTCCCCCGCCGCCGTTGGGGCCGGTGACCTGTAGCGCCTCACCAGGCTCCGATCTTCAAGATCAAGGTCTTCGAACAAGAGCTTTCCGCCACGCTTCAGCGACACTTCGCTCGAAACGCAGCATGGGGTCACTCGCCTCTCGTCCTCGAGCGCGTGCATGTCGTCGTCGGAAAACCCGAAATGGTGACCGACCTCGTGGATGACGATGTGCGAGACGATTTGGTCGAGACGAAGGCCCGTCGACCGCCATTCGCTAAGGATTGGCCGTCGGTAGAGCGTGATCCGCTCCGGGAAGCATGCCGGAATGCTGATGCTCCGCCGGTTGAGAGAAACGCCTTCATAAAGCCCGCTGAGCTGCATCGGGTGATTGAAGGCCAGCCGCCGCGCGGTGTCGGGATTGGCGACTTCCTCGATCAAAAGGACGATCTCGCGAAGGCTATCCGCGAAAGGGCGACGGCAGCCGGTCGAGCGTGTGCCGTGCAATCGCCTCGATGTCGGCGGCGCTCACTCGTCCGTGTCAGGTGCTCGTCGGGCGTCATGTCGTTGGACTAGGGATCATCGTTGCGCGCGGCAACCTTGCTCCGCGCAACGAGGCCCCTAGATGCTCGCCCTTCCAGCCGATGCGGAGCGGTGGCCGAGTGGTCGAAGGCGCTCGCCTGGAAAGTGAGTATACGGCAAAACCGTATCGAGGGTTCGAATCCCTCCCGCTCCGCCAAAGAATGTTCCATAGCGGCTCGTAACAGTCCACCGCACTCGACTTTTTCCTCCTGAAATACAACGCTTAGCTGATCAGCTCGGCCACGGTCGTTCGAATCCGTCCAGCCAACCTGCGATTCGGATGGGTCAGGACGTGGTACGCGCGGCCGAGAAACGTGGTACGATTGCGAAGAGAGTCGAGGCTGCGGGCCGCCTGATCGAGGTCGAATTGCTCGCGAATGGCACGGTTAACAAATCACGGGGGCAACTCCATGCCCAAGACGTGATCGAGAGCCTGGAGCGCGATGCCTTTCCTACGCTGGGCAAGCTGCCGATCACCTGCATCGACGCACCAACAGTCTTGCAGGCGCTTCGAAAGGTGGAAGAACAGCCGGCGATCGAAACCGCCAAGCGCGTCAGACAGCGAATATCGGCGATCTTCGTATACGCGATTGCCTCCGGCCGGGCGACGATTATCCGGCAGGCATGCTCGGTTCGGTGTTGAAACCGCTGCCACCTCGCCGAAAGCAAGCTGCCCTGCTGGAATTGCCGCAACTGAAGAAGATCTTGACGGACGCCGATGCCAGCGGGGCGCATCACGTTACACGACTGGCGCTGCGTCTGCTGGCGCTGCGTCTGCTGGCGCTGACTGCCGTGCGGCCAGGTGAGCTCCGCGGGGCGGCGCTGGGGGATGAATTCGAGGGTTTGGGTGGTTCAGAATCCTTGTGGCGCATCCCATCCGCACGGATGAAGGGTACGCTTCATCGCAAAGCTAACGATGGCGCCGACCACCTAGTGCCTTTGTCCAGTCATTCAGTCGACGCGCCGGAGCCATTGCGAATAATCTCTGGCGACGGTCCGTTAGCCTTTCCGAGCCTGCGCCACAGCCACAAGCCGATGAGCGAGAACGCGATCGGTACTCCTCAACAGGATCGGCTACCATGGCCGCCATGTGCCGCATGGTTGGCGAGCTGCGTTTTCGACGCTGATGAACGAGTGGGCCAAGGCAAATGGTCGGGCAGATGATCGCGAGGTCATTGACCTCATGCTCGCGCACACACAGGGCAACAAAGTCGAAAGCGCGTATAATCGCGCCGCCTACATGCCTCGACGCAGGGAATTGTCCCAGATCTTGGGGCGACATGTTGATGAGGGTCTGACCAAGGCCTCAGCTCTCGTCCTCTCGCTCGGCGTTAAATCGACGCCAACACTCGCCCGCCTCGCGCATTAAAGCCTTGGCTTGGTTGACAATCCCGGGAGTCGAATCGATCACTTGGCCATGGGGCGAACGGAATCCCGCACTTATGCGTTCGGGCCATTCTGTACTCGTTGTAGCAGAGCGCAGATTGCTGCGCAGCGGCCGTCCCGTTCGACTGACGCCCAAGGCGTTCGCACTGCTCGTCCTCCTCGTCGAAAATTCCCAAAGCGCGCTCAGCAAGGATCGGCTCATCGAGGCGCTGTGGCCGGGACGCTTCGTGATCGAGGCCAATCTCACCAAGCATATCTGGATGCTGCGGCAGGCGCTGGGCGGAGACGAAGAGTGCTACATCGAGACAGTTCCCAAGCTCGGTTATCGTTTTGCCGCGCCGGTGGAAATGTCTCCTCCCGACGCAAGCAAAAGCGCCGAACCGCATCGTCTCACCTCGGAATCGGTCGGCAGAGCCGATCCCGTCGCAATCGGCACGGCCAGGCTCCGCAAATCCCGCAAACTTGTTGCGGGCGTCCTCGCGGGTACCCTGTGTGTGGCTGCAGTCGCATTCGTGCAGTTTCGTCACGAGCGGACGATGGCGGATTTGTCCTCAGCCGGAACGACCGTTGCCCTGACCGATCCGGCTGATCTTTCCCCTGCACGCGACACGACCTGGATCGGGCCAGCCGTGCAGGAAATGATCGGCACGAGTCTGTCGCTTGGAAGCAAGCTCAGGGCAGTTCCAAACGAATTGGTGAGCCAGGCGACGCTTGGGCTGCCGGTGCCGCGGGCAGGAGGCTACGCTCCGTCGAGCTTGGTCGCCCTGAAGCAGCGCCTTGGCACGGATTATGTCGTCAGCGGCAGTTATTTCGTGGGCGGAGACCAGACCGTCCGCCTCGATTTCGTCATCCAGGACGCGCGCAACCATGCCATTCTGGGCACGGTCACCGAGTCCGGCAAGGTTGCAGACCTTCCAGCAGTGACGACAAGGGTCGCCGATGGCCTGTTTCGCAAGCTCACCGGAAGAGAGATCGACCGGATCGACACCAACGCCGTCGCCTCGCTTGCGCCGCCGACATCCGAGGCGATGAGGCACTTGGGCCTGGGTCTCGCAGCTCTTCGCAAGTTCGATCCCGCGCGCGCGCGCCATGAGTTTCTGGATACGATCGTCGACGCACCCGACTATGCCTTGGCCACGCTGAACTATCGCGGGCCTGGCTGGACCTCGGTTATCACGGCAAGGGTCTTGCGGCGGCCGAACAGGCGGTGGCCAAATCGAACGGGCTGCCGCAATCGGTCCGGCTGCAGATCGCCGCTCAGCGATCCGAAGCGGCGTTCGATTGGCCGGCAGCCATCGCCAGCCGAAAATCGCTCGTCGCGCTCGACCCGGCGAACCCCGACTACCGCCTGCAGCTGGTTGACGTCCTGACCGAAGCGGGAAGTTGAACGAGGCGCAGGTCGCGCTGACCCAATTGCGCGGTCTTGGGTGGCCAGACCTGGACCGACGCGCGGGTCGAGATTGCCGCCGCCCGGCTCGCCAGCGCGCGCGACGACACGCCGGCAAGCGTCGCTCATGCTGTCCGCGCGCTGGAGCTCGCGCGGGCGCACGATGCGCCTGGGGAGGCGGCGGACGCCGAACGGACGCTCGGTTCGGCAAAGACCGCCACCGAGCGTCAGGCGCGGCGGCCATCTCATGCAGGCGCTGGCCGATTACCGGGCCGTCGGCAATCCCCGGGTCAGGCGGGGTCTATCTGAACCTCGGAAACTGTTTTCCGACGGCAGCTGGCAAAGGCACGGGACTTTTACACCAAATCGCTGGCGCTCTCCCAAAGCATCGGGGACGAAAGCGGGGTGGCGTCAGCCGAGGCAGACATTGCCATGTGCTGTGGGGAGAAGGAGATCGCGACAGCGCAGAAGCCGCAACGCGTCGAGTGTTGCAAATTCGAAAGGAGACCGGCGATGCCAGGGGACAGGCATGGGCTCTCACCGCTTTGGCCGTGGGACAGACCGACGAAGCTGCAAGGGACGCCGCGATCGACAATTTCCGTAGCGCGATGGCGCTCGACCGGTCTGTCGGCGCGAGCGGCCACCTCGCATTTACGCTCTTTTCGCTGAGCGACGTACTGCGGCTTCGCGGCAAGCTGGCGGAGGCGGCGGATATCTGCGCCCGCGCCCAGACTCATCAATGCCACGATCGTCAATGCAGAGCTGCGCGGCCAGGCCGACTTCGAATGCGCTTTGATCGCGCTCGATCGGGGCGATCTCGGCGCGACTGAGCAGGACTCGCGCGCGCCGCGGCCTGGGCCGGACAGCATGATGACGTTTACACGTTGACCGGTGCCGAGGTGACGCTCGGCCGGATCGACGGAGATCAGCCGGCGCAACGGCAGGCGCCGCGACAGGATCAACCGGGCGAGGGAGCGCGCGCGTCCGATATTGTCACTGGCCAGGCGCTGACCGCCAGCCTGCTGGCTTTGTGCGATCAGGGGTCGGGCCGAACCGCCCAGGCGGCCAGCGAGGCCGGTCGCGCGGCCGCGCTGCGCCGACGGGTGACCGAGCGCCAGGAAGCAATCATGACCGACATCGCTTTGGCCCAATACCGCGGCCGGGCAGGCCAGCACGACCAGGCCCTGGCAACCCTGAGCGCTATCGCCGCGGACGCGCAGCGGCGACAGTGGTTGAGCTGGGTGTTGAGCCAAGCTGGCGGCAATCGAATGCATGCCCGCCGCCGAAGCCCGCGCGCGCGCCGCGAACTGGCCGCCAGAGCCCGGCAGGCGGGCTTTCTGTGGGTCGCAAGGCGCCTCGCCTAGGTCTCTCGGCCGACCTGCCCGGCGAGTGCCGGCAGGAAAAATTCCATAAAAATACCAGCGAAACGGAAACGACAGCTGGCAAAGTCGCGTCCATTCTTTTGCGATCGACTGCTCACGGTTGCCGGGGGGATGCCGCTTCCATGCACGGATTGGCGAGATCATTACTAACGAAAACCGCGTCGCGGTGCTCATGCTGTCGCAGGGCGGCTGCTCGCGCGGGACTGAGGGCGCGAGCGGGCAGAAGGATCGAAGGCCTCCTTAAGCCGATTGTCGAGCGCCGCGTCCGCACAGGGTAATGCCTGCGATCGCAAGCTGGTCACCAGGGACGACGTTGCCGGCCTGCTTAGCGAACCGATCAAGAGCATGGAACCGGTCGCGGGCGATGCGCAGTCCTGCCAGTTCATCTCGACAACGATTCCAGCGTGACCGTTTCGCTTAGGCCCGGGCTGGGCGATGCAACGCTCGCCGAGATTGCCTCCGGCCACGCAAACCAGACGGTCACGCCGCTGGCCGGCGTCGGCCGGAAGGCGGTGTGGAATGGCGTCCTCAAGGAAGTCAACGCCGCTAGCGACAATCTGCTCTGCGACATCGGAGTGGTGGGCCCGGCGAGCAGACCGGCGACGGCCGAAAAGGTCGGCGCCCTCTGCAACAAGATCTTCGCCGCATCATGACGCTGGCGTTCCCGGCAAACCAGCGGACCGACTTCACCGGAACCGCCATGCGGCCACGAAACCTCTCGCGGATCGTCCTGATTGCTACCGCGCTGGCCTGCGCCTGCTCCCGGCAGCCATCGGGGCAGGCGTCGGGCGACCCGGCGGCGTCAACCGAGAGGAGGACGGGAAATTCGTCCGGCCGCTCCGGGCCAATTCGCGGCCGCACCTATTGCGCCGCCCTGCTGCCCACAATTCAGGGCTTCGTCACGCCGACTCTTGCATTGTTTGCCGCCACCGATTCCACAGACCCCCTCCACCTCGGCGAAACGCCCTATGTCGAATGCGATTTCCGCCAGAATGGACGGCAGTTGGTCGTCGGCCTTCACGATGCCACTAGCGGCAATTTCACCTTCAATGCGCAAGACAGCAATTATGCTCCGCTTGCCGGATTCGGCGATCGCGCCCGCTACACGACGCGCGGGGCCATGGGCATGCGCTGGGCCGATGTCGTCAAGGGCAATGCCGCGTGCGAGGTGCGGCTGACGCTTGCCGACAGCGACATCAAGGGCGACTGGAAGCAGGCCGCAGGCAATCTCTGCACCGCCGCCTTTGCCGCGATGTGAGCTTGCGAACCAGAGGAGGAAGGTCATGAACCACAGAACAGTTCGTGCGCTTGTTGGAATTGCGGCGCTGCTGGTCGTGGGTTGCTCGAAAAACTCCGAAGGCGCGAGCGCCGCCGACACGTCGGGCGCCTCGAGCTCGTCGGCGACTGCATCTGGCTCTTCGGCTCCGTCCTCGGACGGTCACTCCAAGATCGAGCCCTATCCGGCCTGGGCCGCTGCCGTGGCCCCCAACTATACCGGCCGTGTTCTTTCCGCCGGCGGCCTTTCGGGGCGCCTCTATCAGATCGATAGCGCGGACGACTACGAGACCGTGCTCGCCTGGTACAAGTCCCATGTGAAAACAAACTGGCCCGCCGGCGATCCCGACACTCCGCAAGATCAAACCATCACAACGGTCGGCAAAGTGCAGATCACGGTCCAGAAAAACAGCTACGCGAACTCGCCGGCCCAGCCAAAGACGATGATCGCCCTTAGCCTTCGCTAGCCGGCACCGGAACAGAGTCCGGGGGAGGACGAACGATATGTTTGCTCATCGCAAAGTCGTGATCGCATCGGCCGGCCCGACGCTCATCAGCGCGGCTCCCGCGGCCACTACACAAATCACACCTTCGCCCGTGGCGCCGGTACGCCCGCTGACTGACGGTTCCGCTAGCCGACTGATCATGGTCGTCGGGGAGGGAGGCAATATGCCCAAGCGCTACATCATCTTGCTCGCCATCGGAGGCCTATGCTGCGCCCCCGGCCACGCTTCGTCCCATCGCCCGGCAACGCAGCAGCATGTCGCTTCACAGATCAAGTCCGACGTTGCCCAAATCGTTGCCGGCATCAATGGCAAGGACATCGACCGGGCGACGAAGTTCGATGCCCCGGACCTGATCTCGATGGAGAGCATGCGGCCCCCCTCTTACGGCGCCAAGGCTGACCGCGAGGGGCTCTCGATGGTGTTCAAATATGCGCCCGCATGGCATTTGAGAATGATCGACGAAGCGGTCGATGTGGCGAAGTCGGGCGATATGGCGATGTACCGTTCGACCTATGATGAAGACAGCGCACGGGATGGCGCGCCGTACACGCACAAGGTGAATTATATCGCGGGGTTCAGGCGCGATGCGGACGGGATGTGGCGAGTTCATTGGTCGGTCGTTTGCGCGCAATCGGCCTCTCACAAGAAATAGCCCTCGTGGTCACAGGTTACCTTTCTCGTCATACAGAACGCGCTTTCTTTGCTGGCGCGTCGCTCTGCCTCGGCGCGTTCGTCCTGATTGGTTTCTGGCGCAGTTACTTCCAGGCCGGCCTTTTCTCCGCGGCGCTCCCGAGCCTGCTGGTGCATTTTCATGCTCTTCTCATGGTCGGGTGGATCTTGCTGTTGATGTGCCAGGTCGGACTGATCAGCTCGCGCAAGGTCCCTAGCAGAGTTGGCGCGCGATGTTCTCCCGGGCAGCATCAGACGGATGCTTTCGGTCGAAGTGCGTGACCCGGTTCGGCCGATCCTTAGAGACGTGCTGACGTTCGAAGCGACTATCCTAGCCCACTGAGCAGTCAACCGCACGTCTCTGGATCTCATCGCGGCCCGGTTTGCACCCTGAGTGGACGGTTATGCCGTCAAAGCAACCAGGAAAAGGCGCGTCGCAGAAAGGCCTCGCCGTCCGTCCGGACGACCGCGCCGTGTGCTACGACGATATGTTGGGGATGCTCGTCGATGAGTGCACGGACCTTGGGTCGCGCGCTTCCGCGATGGCGAAAACTCATCCGGTAATCGATCGGCGGATAGCCCCAACCCTCAACCATTTTCGACAGTCTCGCAATCGGCCTGAACCACCACGGCCAGTGACGCTTCAAGAATGTCTCGGTGAAGGTCTGCGACAGATCGGCAATGATCGCGGTGCGCGATTTGCGGTGGAAGAAGATCAACTCGTCCAGAAAAGGCGAGTTCGTGAAATAGAATTGGTCGATCTGCCCTTTCCACTCAGCCGGCGGGTCGTCGGCCAATTCGCCCGAAAAGTGAAGATCACGGCGCTTCGCAATTGTCGTTGCTGTCCCCCACAATGTCGCGTCCGGAAAAGCGGCCTGCCACTCGCTCAAGAAAAGATAATGCAGCTTGTTGGGGCTGATGATGTGCCGGACCGGTCCTAGCGCCCGCACAGCGTTGTCGATTTCCGCGGTCTTTCTGATCGGCGACCACAACCACAGGCCGCCGTCAGCGAGGCGCACGACCACCATCCGCGTCGGATAGTCGAAACCGGCGAACGAGACAATTCCACCGTCCGCGAACCAAAGATCCGATCCCAACAGCTCAAGCATGAGCTTGGATTAGTTCGGGCAACGTCCGTTTTCCACCTAACGACGCGCCAAACATTGCGGACTTCTTTGAACTTGTCGGACTGGCGCCACCGAAAGATACATCGAAGGTGATCGAGAAGCTCAGCGCGGTTGATCGAGTTACTCTAGCGCCGTTGCCCTTCAAAGGTCGAGCACCCGACCCTATCATTACGAATGACAAGACCCCACCCGGACAACTCGTGCCCTCTGGGTCGATCGCCATCACGTCAGACTGCAAAAAAGACCGAGTCCATAACTCGGGATATTTTCACATCGTCATAATCGAAACGACGGGAAACCGCTAAAAATCGTGTTGCGCGAACTCGGTATGCTTTCGCGTCTCGATACGAACCGGCCCAAGGCCATGTGAACGGTTGAAATGCAAACGATACGAGGCTGACGGAGCGGTGTTTCGTGTAACGCTACGCTTGACAGATAGTGTAACGCGGGGCATTACACCACGGTGGAAATCGAAAGCATCACCGACAAAGCTCTTCGTAGGTTCGTCGAAACCGGGAAATCGAAAGGAGTGATTGAGCCACGGCGGCTCCAGTTGATGATCGCGCTCATTCTAAATGCGGAATTGATTGAGGAGTTCAAAACCCCGCCGAATTTCGGCTTCCATGCATTGTCCGGCGATCGTGACGGGTCATTTTCGATGACCGTCACACGTAACTGGCGACTGACTTTTAGGTTGGTGGACGATGGTACCATCGCCGACCTTGATCTGGAGGATTACCACTAATGGCTATTAAGGTTCATTCCTCGTTCGCGATCCATCCTGGGATCTGGTTGAAGGAAGCGGTCGTTGCTCCGACGGGCCTCAGCGTTCTCGCGCTTGCTGAGAAGCTGGATGTAGCTCGTCCTACCCTAAGCAAGCTGCTCAATGGGCACGCTGGCCTTTCTTCTGAAATGGCGCTGCGCTTCGAAAAGGCATTCGGGCTAAATGCCGACACGCTTATGCGGATGCAGATTGCGCATGAGATGACTGAGGCGCGAGAGCACCTCGACGAGCTTCGCGTCGATAGGGTGCTTGAAGCGGCCTAGATGAGACTGCTCCGGCGCTTTTCGAGGCGGCTGAGGAATTAAGGATCGGACTTAAACCCGATCTTGTCGAGGGCGGGCTTAATTTCGGGGTTCGACATAAATAGCTTCCAAAGCAATCCCGTCCGGTAGTTCTCAATCATTGCAACGGTCTGCGCCTGGTCGAGGGCCATATAGGTTTCGGGGTGGTGTCGGCCGTCGTCCGATCCTCAATGCGGCCGCCCGTCGTCGAGCCCCTGGATGATCGTCATTCGAGCGAACAGGCGCGGATCGAACTTCTCGTTCCTGGTGTCTTGGACCGTGCGTTTGAACTCGGCGAAGGGCAGAATGACCTTGGTCCAGGTTTTTGCCGGAATTTTGGGCAGCGAGCCGACGAGATTGATCTCCGGATTGCCCACGCCCTTCAAATCGACAAGCCGGATGCGCGGCGACGAACCCGCGTCGATCTCGCTATCTGCAAGGACCCAGAAGGTAAGTGCATCGCCCCCGAAGCCGGTTTGCGTGCCCCATATCCGCGCGGTCTCAATCGACGCCTGCCAATCACCGCCCTGCCTGGAGGTCCAGCTCAACCGCAGGGCATTCGGCGGCGAATGTGTCATCCTGGTCTCGATCGGAAGCTTGCCATTCACGAGGTCGAGACGGCTGAGTGTTGTCGAACACGACGTGCCGTTCATAAGTTGAGTTGGCCAATGCGATGCTGCCGAGCGGCAGGGCGGCGAGGCCGGCGAGCAGGCGGGCAAATCTCATGTGCGGTAGCTAAGCCGCTCGCGGCCTAGACGGCAATGGGCCGCCGTCAGGGGTGATTTCGAACTGAGTATAGAATCTCATTTGGATACTCGACGACCGCGCGACCAGGAGCGCAGTCGTGTCTCTCAAGCGATTTGGACGTCGCACCCTAGTTTGCGCGCTTGTTCGAGACTCTCTTCCGGCGCGCCGGAGTCGGTGATGAGGACGTCGACTTCCTCGATGCCCATGATGCGGTGGAGACAAGTGCGGCCGAACTTGCTGCTGTCGGTGACTGCCACGATCTGCTTCGCAACACGCGCCATCTTGCGATTGAGCACCGCTTCGCCTTCGAAATGTGTCGTGATCCCGCGCTGAAGGTCGATCCCGTCGACGCCGAGGAAGAGCCGATCGACCTGGAGGCTGTCGAGCGCAGCTTCGGTCTGTCCACCATAGAACGCCATGTTCTTGCGTCGCAGCCGACCCCCGAGCAGCACGATCTCGACCTCATCGCGGCGCATGAGCTGATTGAGGATGCTGGCGTCGTTCGTCAGCACAATTACATGGCCTCGCTCTGGCAAAAACCGCGCAATCTGTGCCGTCGTGGTTCCCGAATTGAGGATTATGGCATCGCCCGGCTGGATCATCGAGGCGGCGAGCCGGCCGATCCGCTCCTTCTCCGACGTATGCAGGCCGCGTTTCGCGTCTACTGGGGGCTCGTCGGCGATACCGATCACCCCCGCCGCAACCGCGCCTCCATAGCAGCGTACCAAGACTCCTCGCTCCTCAAGAAAGGCGAGGTCCTTCCTTATGGTCTGGGTCGAGACGTCGAATTGCTCGGAAAGCGCGAGCACCTGGGTGCTGCCTTCGGAGTTCAACATCCGAATGATTTCCTGACGGCGCCGGCTTGTGTCGCGCATCGCTCCTCCCTGGCGAAGATTTAGCGACAAACTGCGCGTCATTCCACGCGTTTTGTTTCATTCGCAACACAATGCTGTCCGATCACACGGAAAGCTTCCGTGACCCTCAGGAGACGGCCGAGCCGCTTGCCACCATTGGGTGACGAGGGCCTTCAGCGTAACACGCTCAAACGCAATTTACACGAAAGGTTCGGGGTGCAAGTATGTTTCATTCCGCGTGGAAGGGGGAGGAAATGCAACGTAAGTCAATGATCGTCCTGATGGCGAGCTTCGTCTTCGCGACGAGCACGGCGACGGCCGCCGCGTCTCCCAGAAGTTACGGTGAGGCTGACTTCGCCCGGGTCGCGAAATTCGACGTGCATGTGCATGACAATGTCGCTCGTGACGCGCTCCTCGATATTGCCCGCAAGGACAATTTCGAGCTGCTCTCAATCAACGTCGATTATCCCGACTTCCCTCCCCTCCAGTTGCAGGCAAAGGCCGCGACACTGCATCGGTCAGAAGATCCCAGGCGGTTCCATTTCGCGACGGCATTTTCGATGGCTGGCTTCGGGGAACCTGGGTGGACCGAGCGCACCAATGCGGCGATCGACGCGGCGGTCGCCAACGGCGCCGTTGCGGTGAAGGTGTGGAAGAACATCGGCATGGTCGTGAGGGACGCGGACGGCAGGCACATATTCCTCGACGATCCACGCTTCGACGGCGTGATGGCGCATATCGAGAAACTGGGCATCCCGCTGATCGCGCACCAAGGTGAGCCGCTCAATTGCTGGCTGCCGCTCGACCAAATGACCACGGACAACGATCGCAGCTACTTCAAGGAGCATCCCGAATATTACATGTACCTCCACCCGGAGGAGCCGAGCTACGAGATGCTGATGGCGGCCCGCGACCGTTTCGTGGCCTTCCATCCCAAGCTGTCGTTCGTCGGGGCGCACATGGCGAGCCTGGAGTGGAGCGTCGACCGGCTAGGGGTATGGCTCGATCGCTTCCCCAACGCCAACGTCGACATCGCCGCGCGCATGACGCAAATCCAGGACCAGTCCAACCAGGATCGCCGGAAGGTGCGCGACTTCTTCATTAAGTACCAGGACCGACTAATGTACGGCACGGACATTGCCGACAATCCGCCGAACCCGACCCGTGCGAACGACGATCCTCCAACGACCGCCAATGCCTTCGAAACCGAAGTTGACCGCAACTGGCGCTCAGACTGGCGCTATCTCGCCACCCCCCTGACGCAACATGTCGACGATCTCAAGGCCGACGCGAAGGGGCTCGAGCTGCCACGCGAAGTGATCGACAAGCTTTACTACCGAAACGCCGAACACATCTATCTCCATCGGAAATAGAGGGCACGCGAAGCGCTGCTCGTGGTCTGCGTGGGCTAGCCAATCAGAAAAACTGAAACGCCAAAGCGTTGGCAACGGAACGTTTGATAGCCCCGCTCTTGGAAGCGCCTGGAGATCACGCGCCTTCACCCGTCCGCGGTCAGAATCGAAGCGAACGCCTGCCATATAAGTTCGGCCATAAGCCGTGTAGCCGGCGCCCACGCTGCTGCTCGTGCCCACGGAGCCCGAGGCCCAGATGATGTTCGGATCGCCATTGAGGTAGGTTCGGACGATCGAGTTGGTGAGGTTCCTCGCCTCCACGTAGAGCTTGATTTGTTTCGTGATGTCGTAGGAGGCGCTAGCGGTCACCCATTCATAGGCTTTCGCGATCGCGGGAACCCCGTCGATCTCAGTAAAGTTCGAGTAGGTGAACGAACTCGAATGGTCCCATGAGACGCTAAGCGACAGGGGCCCCTTTTCGTAGAAGGGATTGATCGAAAAGGTTGTCGGAGAAATTCCAGCAATGGTGCCGACATTCTGACCCTCGATGACGGCACGGCTCCACGTATGGGTGAACTGCGCACGGATGCCGAGCCCGTTCCTCATCATGTGCTGCCAGCTGAGCTCGATACCGTAAACCTTTGAGTTATCGCCGTTGATCGGCTCGATGACGCTGAACAGGAGCGGCACGCAGGGCTTGCCGTCGAAGCAGCCGACCGCACCGATGTCGACGCCGTTGCGCTCGATCGTCGTGATGTCGCCGCGGAGCTTCTTGCCGAACACCGCGACCGCGAGGAGGTCGTCCGGGTGATCATACCACTCAAGCGATGCATCGGCCTGCAGCGCCTTGATCGGTTTGAGGGCCGCATTTCCGTCATAACTGACGACATAATCCTGGTTGCTGGTGTCGTCGGTCTCGGTCGGCGCGAACTGGTTCAGGTTGGGCCGCGCCATGGTCTGCGCGGCCGCGAGGCGCAGATGCAGGTTGCGCGCTAGCTCGAAGTTGATGTTCGCCGCCGGCAGTGGGATCGTATAGCTACCTTTGGCGGTCAGCGGCGTCGCCGGCGAATATTCGGTGACCGCGGATGCTGTCGGGTTGGCCGTGTCGGCGACCGTGACTGAGATGATCTTGTTGATCGCAGTCGCCGCGTTTGTTTGGGTGCGGACCAGTCGCAGACCGATATTGCCGCTCCAGCTGTGTCCGCTGAACGACGCCTCGACATACCCGGCAAGAGTTTTTTCGCCAACAACGTATGAGTTCGTCGCGTTGAACGCCGGTAGCGTGTCGGCGAAATTATAGACGCCTTCACCCGAGGTGTAATTCGGGGTCCCGTCCAGGGACTTCAGACCCGCGAGCAGAGCGTCAGCGTTGATCAGAAGCTGTGTCGTCGGGAAGCTGCCGCCGGCGCCAGCGAAGTAGTTGGGGAATTGAAACGTCGAGATGACGTTTTGCCCCATTGTGGCGAAGGTGATCGGCCCTGGCTGGCCGGGCATCGTATTATAAAGCGTGCTGTACTGGTTGGAGCCGTTGTTCCAATCGTTCGAAATGTCGGTGCGGGACTTTGATCGTTTCAGGTAGCTGATTCCGGCATCGATGTGATTGAGAATGCCCCGATCGACCGAATAAGTCGCGTCCAGCTTGGCTCCGGTAACGGTGTCCTTGATCGAAAACCCGGACAGGCCGTCGTAGTGAGTGCTCCAAAGATTCTGGCTGTCGAGCGCGCCTGAGGCAAGCGCGGTTGCATAGTCGCTGCCGTCGGGCAGCGTTACCTTGAT
>CAWBIC010000010.1:0-11487 GCA_963788765.1 uncultured Alphaproteobacteria bacterium
CGCGGCCAGTAAGCCAAACACACAAACGGCCGACCCGCTCCCTGTGGGTGCGCCAAACTCAGGGATCGGCCGATCTCCTGACGTGAAGGTCCGCGCTCCTAGTGAGGGCGGACCTTCTTGCGCAAATGAAGACCGGAGCCTTGGGAGCGCGTCCACCTAGTTAGTGACAGATCGGGAACAGCGTCTTTGAAGATCTGCGGTGGATCGCTAGGATCTGCAATGGCAGTCGAACGCGCAATTGCCGCCTAACTTTCCCGAAGGCCGATATTCACGTTGTCTCCGGAATCGAGTCGTTGAGCGAAGATCCCAATGCGAGCTTCAGTGGGCCGAGCCAAGGCTCATACGGCCGCCACGCGTTCGCGCCTTCGCTGTTGATTGGGCGTCGTACCTGTTCCGCGCTGGGCGTGCGCACCGGGCGTTGATTACGATGGAGTTCGAGGCATGCGGGGTCAAACGGCACGCCCACACGCTCCAACAGACGCCGTATTTCGACTTCGGTATCCGAGATCAGCCGTTCGTTCACTAGGTGATGAATGGCGCCGGGTTGCACGCGATCAAAATGCTGCATCATGTGCAAATAGTCACGGTAAAAGCAGCCAATCGAGGGCAGGCCGTAGGAAAACGCACTTCAGCGGCGTAATGCTGTTTGAAATTAGACAAGCCGCAAGCGAGGGGATGGCGACGGGCATCGATGATAGAAGCGTCAGGCAAGGCAAGTCGGATAAGTCCAACATTCAGCCAGTTGGCGGGCAGTTTGTCCACAAACAGGGGGCGATCAGTGCGGCGGTAAGACCGACTGTTCTCCAAATATTCAGCCCCGATTTCTGCGAGCATCTGGAGTCTAGCCGCTCGATGTACTCGAATGGGCTGCAACCAAATCTTGCAGCAGTCTGGGAAATCTTGCGCCAGATCTGCTGCATCACTGGCAACTCGCCAGTCCCCTCGATCAACGGGCACTTCGCCAAAATCTGCTCGATCAGTGTCGATCCGGAACGATGCAGTCCGACTACAAAGATTGGCCCGTGTGTCGTGCATCCTGCGCCGCGGTGTCGATCAAATAGCTCGCGGCCGAAGGTGGCGATGGAAACGTCCACGAAACCAGTCACCCGCATCTGTGCCGGCCTAAGATTGGCGCGCTGCAAATCGTTGCCTGCCGAATAGTGCAGAAAGGATCGCGCAAAGTCCCGACGATCCTCAAAGGCCCTGCCGAGCGCGAAGTTGAAATGAGCCTTTTCGGCGTCCAGGAGCTTACGGCGCAGCGCCTTGCGCATGGCTGCGATATCCCGGCCGGTGAAGCCGACGGATTTGAAGTTTGCAAGCGTCCAATATGCTTCACCGTTGTTGGGCTCGACATCAATGGCCCGGCGCACGGCCGCCACTGCCTCCGCGCATCGGCCGGTGGCGTTGAGTGCGTCGCCGAGATTAATCCATAGCGCCGCGCAATCCGGACGTTCGCACGTGAGCGCTTGGCATATCTTGATCTGTCGCTTGTGGTCGCCAAGCATTCCGAGAAGCGCTGCCTCAAACGAGCGGATATCCACTCGCTTACAAATCGACGCGCTCAAACCCTCGATCTCGACCAGCGCCGCAGCCGGGCCGGCGCATGTGTGAAGATGTTTGATAAGAACCATTTGGCGGCGACTGGACGGGTCGGCGCTTACAGCGCGACGCAGAAGAAATGTAGCCTCGTCGGTGCGCTGCTCGTCGACCGCGATTTGCGCGAGCATTGTCAAAGCCTCGACATTGTTAGGCTGTTGCAGAATAAGCATCCGAAGGCGCTGCTTCGCCTCGATCCAGTCGCCCGCTTGAATAGCTCTTGTCGCCTGCGCGATCTGGCTTTGCCTGGAGGTTCCCGGCCGCGCGCGCTTGGTGCTGCCGGGAACCACTGTGGGCAACTTAAGGTCCCTTCGAGCCGCCGATGGTTCCAATCGCGGTGGATGTGCCGTCATGCAATGTCCAGACGGCGCCCAGCTCCTGGGCGCTCGGCCCGAAAAACGCGCCCGCGAATGTGCCTGTCGCCGAGCTGCTCATTGAACCAACCGTCCCGGGCGACGTAGTTGCCGCTGTCGTGCCGGTGAAATCGCCGCCGGATATAGCGCCGAGCAGCGACACTGAATTCCATGCGCCGCCCGGTCCGGTCATGTTGGTCAGGTTGCCGGAAATGTCACCACTGGCGAAGTCTGCCTGAAGCGTGGCGTCGCCCGAAAGCCAATCGACGCCCACACCCAAATAGCTGTTTGCATTAGCAGACATCAGCCGTCCTTCGACCGAGCCAGTGTATGTAGCGGTTCCGGACGTCGGCACTGACGCGGTAGGCGTTCGATACCCGGTCACGAAGGCGGAGGTGATGGTCGGAGCTCCGGTGCCATATTGTTGCGAGGTCCAGAAGCCGTAAGTTGTCCAACTGAGATTGGTCGTGGCAGGGTCGGCAATATCGAGCTCGACGTGACCGTAGGCGGTCTCGCCACACGCCGCACTGTAACAATACGATCCACCGGCTGCCATCTCGAGATTGGAGATGCCAAGTCCAGGTACATTGAGGCTGTATTCGTCACCGGTGTTGCCGGTCCACTCGAACTTGAGATTACCGCTCGATGATTGTGCGGCCACCAAGCCGGTGGAATCGATTGTCACCGCCGATTCTATCAGTGGAAAGCTGGTCAACGAGTGCTCGTCGATCGTTGGACCGCCCGTCTTTGCCTGGGGAAATAGACTAGGGTCGGGAAGCGTTGCCTGTGCCGCATCGCCGATCGACGCGTCACTTGGAGTTGGTGTCGGTGTGGGTGTGGGCGGCGGTAGGTTCGAGACGAGTCCGCCTCCACCGCCACAGGCGGTGAGACTCACGGCCAACGCGAGGGCCGAAGCCAGCGAGTGTTTGCGGTACGATTTCATTTGAAGTCTCCTCCTCAGCGACGGCCCGGCGCGGCCGCTTCAGCTATGACGGGACACTTTGTTGTGCGGGCAAGCGAGGATGAGGTGGTGATCTTACGGTGATGAAACCGCGATCATTGCTCAATTCAGGGTCCCGACGACAATTTTTCATGCTTCCGCCGCCGCGCACACGTTTGGAGGAGGTGTGCTCGCGGCTATTCGGCGCTGCTGCTCACCAGCATGTAAGTCGCTCGTCAGCGAAGGCTGCGGCGTCAAAAAGCTGTGGTCAGTCCAAGCTCCAGGCGATTTCTCTTAAATTTGTAGAGTTCGATGGTGCTGGTCTGGTGGGTGGCGGTGTAAGAAAGGCGCGGGGTGAAGCGACCCAGCACTAATTGACGGTTCAGTAGCGTAAGCAAGAGTGACTGCGTGTTGTCGGAACGATTTCGCCCGAAACCAATCAAAGCTTGGTCATATTTGGCGATCGAGAACGATGGCTCGACATAGACCGAAAAGCCCATGGGCAGGTCGCAAAAATAGCCGGCGGCGACAAACCCGCTCCAGCTGGAATACGGCGCGATGCGGGCCCGCTCACGGGCGATCCCCGCTTTGAAATTCACTGCGCTCGATGACGTGAGCGCGTAGAAGGTTGTGGCATTGAGGGAATAGATCTGTCCGTCCCTGTCGTTCGAACTCCGATATTGGACTGAGTGCGCGGCGAGAGCTGCGGAAAGACCAAGTCGAGGGGTAAAATGATAAGTGCCTTCGACCCTCCCGCCGACTGCCTGGTTATAGGACTTGGAACCGTACCACCTCTTGTAAGCGACGCTAAGGAGACTCACGTCCCACTTCCCCCGAACGAAACGCGGCCCGGCATAGGCGGCAAGGGTCATGTCGTCGAACTGTGCGCCCCAATACTCCCGCCGCTGACCGCTCAAGCCGAGGCGTAGACGCGTGCCTTCGCCTATGCTCGGCGCCCATTCGCCGCCCGCGTCCATCGCGACTCCGACCCCGCTGCGCTTGCGAGCATCGTCCGAAAGATCGAATGGCAGGCCGAATAAAGTGACTTCCCTCGCCGACGATCCCGTATTGAGATTGGAATCGGGTGCTACGGCGAGGCTGAAATTGTAGCTGAAACTCTTCGCGTTCCGGATTGCCGTGATGTAGCCGCTGATATTTGCGGCTACTTCGCGCGGCGGGCCACCGGCGAGCGCGAACTGGAACTGCCGCAACGAGTTTCCGTAGTCCTTGGCAAGAAAGAACGCCCGCGCGAGCTCCAACCTTACGCGTGTCGCCCGGGGGTGGTCGATCAACACGGACCGAAAGATCGCGATAGCGCCGCGATTGTCGTTCCTCGCAACCGCAATCATCCCTTTGAGAAAGCGGGCCTGGACATCCTTGGGTTCTGCCGAAAGGCGGTTGTCCAGAACTGCGTTTGCCTCGTCCAGCTTTCCACTACTCATCAGCGCGCGAGCAACTTCGTCCCAATTCGGAGAGGGCTGCGACGCTGTCAGCCCGTCCTCCTGCGCTGCGTTTGCAGCTGACGCCGGCGCGCCCGCGAGGAGTGCCGCCAATGCTGGCATCACCCGCAGTGGAGCAAGCCAAGTCACCGATTTGCCGGGTAACACGGTGAGTTCGATGCCTGTGCCCAAGACGCCGAGCCGGCATTGGCCCGATATCGCCGATGTCGAGGATGTTTGGACGGGGCCCGGGCGCGAAACAGTGCGCGTGCCAATGCCTACACAGCCTGAAAGCCCGGTCACCAAGATAATCATTGGCGGGATCGTCAATTTGGAAAATAGTCTCATGTTGCCTCTCCGTCGGTGCGCAGGCGGCTGGCTGAACACTGCCGCAAGCCATTGAAGACAAAGCAAGCTCAAGCGACTAGGATGGCAGCCTGATCTTTTGATGATGGGATGCCGATGATGGGCGATTTGAGCCCTGACACGAGTGCGTCCCGGATTGATCTCTCGGAAACGGGTGACTTCGATCTGGGCGGGCTGCGCGTCAGTCCTGCCCATCGCCAAGTTCAAATGAACGGGAAGCGCCGCGAGCTTGAGCCACGCGTTGCACAGGTGCTCGTCGCGTTGGCGGCCGCGCGGCCCGCCGTGGTTTCCCGAGATCGGCTGATTGAACAATGCTGGGATGGGCGGATCGTCGGCGATGACTCGATCAGGCGCTGTATCGTCGCATTGCGCCATCTTTCGAAGGAGTTTTCACCTCCACCGTTTGCAATCGAGACGGTAGCGCGGGTCGGTTATACCCTGGTCGAGCAGGATATTGACGCGCCGGGTGCCCGAAAATTCGTAGGACGGAACGCCGCGCCCGCGGTCCTGGTGCTGCTTCTTCTCATAGTTGGCGCAATCACCTACCCTTGGTCGAACTGGGGGCATGCTAAAGTCGGCCCGGCTTCGATAGCGGTTGTGTCGTTCCGAAATCTTTCCAGCGGTGATCCCTATTTCGCGCAAGGTGTCGGCGAGGAGATCATGGGTCAGCTCTCCCGCGAGCCGCAGTTCCGCGTGGCCGGCCGGGTTTCCTCGAGCGAATTCGGCAGCGACCCGGACGTTGTCCAGGTCGCCCGGCGTCTGAACGTTGATTACGTCCTGGAAGGTAGTGTCCGCACACAGGGCGACAGGGTGCGGGTCAATGCCGATCTAATCCGGGCCAGCGACAGCGTCAGGCTATGGTCCGACACTTATGACGGCAAGCTAGACGACATCTTCGCGATCCAACAACGCATCGGTGGCTCTATCGCGGGCGCACTTCAACGCAAGCTCTTGCGCACGCCAGCTCTCTCAGGACCGCTGGTTACCAATGGCGAGGCATACAATCTCTATCTCACAGCGCGCGGGCTAATCAGGACACACAACCGTCACGTTACCGCAACCGCTGCCGATCTCTTGCGCGATGCCATCAACATCGATCCCGGCTACGCACCAGCATGGGCGAAGTCTCGCCGAGGCCATATATCTCGATGACCCGGCCGATCCCTATGAAGGACGTATTGCCAACCTTCCAAAAGCGCAAAGTTATGCTCGTCATGCTCTCCAACTGTCGCCAGACCTTGCCGATGCGCACCGAACGCTTGCGACAGCCCTGATCGCCGGCAGTCCCGAAGCGCAGGCGCATTTTAAGCGAGCCGCGGAGCTTGATCCGAACAGCGCCGAAAACATGGTCGGACTTGGCGAAGCGTTCGCAAACGAAGGCAAATTCGACATGGAGCTCGCCGCGTACCAGCGCGCAGCCAGCCTCGACCCGCTTTGGTTTCGAACCACCGGGGCGCAAGGCATTGCGCTTGCCGAGCGCGGCGAGCGAGCCGGGGCGGAAGCCGTGGCGAGACGCGGTTTCGCGAACGACGTTCCTAACCAGCACATCCTTCTCGGCAGGATCGCGTGGATTGTCGGTGACTATTCAGAGGCTGTTCGTAATTGGACGATGGTTGCTCGCGCGAATTCGCCGCGCTGGAGTTTCCGAGCCCAGGAAGACTTGAGCACCACGATGGCGGCGCTCGGCCTTGCGAAGCTGTCGGAGATCAGAACGGGGATGCGGCGAGCTAGCCGCGTTTCGATCGATCCGCTTCCGACCCCTGCTACCTGGCGACAGCATAATCGCAATGCAATCGCCGCCGACGTTTACAGCGACGAGAACGAGACTGCGGCGAAACTCATGCTCCGCGGCGGCCATTCGGGTGAGCTCATGTCGACCTACACGGGCTCAGCCGGCCTCCTCGGTCTACAGCCGGGAAAGGCACTCCAGGTTGACCAGCTGGGGAAGGCTCCGGTCGTTGTGCTCGCGCTACGGCAGGCGGGGCGATTTTCGGAAGCCGCCCGGTTGCTCCGGGACGCCGACATCGCGGTGCAACGCGTCTATCTCCAAAAAGAGGTACCATTCTGGTTTGACGCCGAGGCCGCTGGAATCTGGGCCACAGAAGGCCGGAAGGAAGCTGCACTTTCGGCACTCGAAACAGCAGTGCGTCGCGGCTGGACTCACACCGGTAACGCCGACCTGCCGGATATGGCCGATGAACCTGCTTTCGCGGCGCTGCGGGGGGAACCGAGGTTCGAAAGGCTGCGGCTGACACTTTCACAGCACTTTGCCCGGGAACGAGTGGAGACCATGCGATTGCACGTTTGATGGCGTAGAGAGGGGGCACAATGAAATGTGAAGGCCGCGGGCCTAGCCGCCGCACGGTCGCTACAGCGATCGTGCTCGCGGCCGGCTGCTGCCCTATTCCCCTCCAATCAGCGCGAGCCGAGGAGGTTCGCGCTAGCCCAGAAAAAGCTGAGGTGGTTCAACATCCGCAGAGCTCGGTCCTGGAGCGACTGCCTGACATCATCGTGACGGCCCGCCGTCGCCCTGAGCCGCTGCAGCGCACTCCCATTTCAATCATCGCCTTGACCGCCACGGATCTGGAATCGCGCTCCGTGACCAACCTGCGAGGACTCCAGAATTTCGTTCCTAACCTGACCTTTGCTCCCTCTCAGAACGTCGGCGAGGCGGCCGCGAATGTATTCATCCGCGGCATAGGGCAGGAGGATTTTGGCGTAGGAGCGGAAGGCGGCGTCGCGTTCTACATCGACGGGGTCTATTTCGCGCGATCGCTCGGCTTGGTTATGAACCTGACCGATGTGGATCGGATCGAGGTGCTCCGAGGCCCTCAGGGGACCTTGTACGGCAAGGACGCCATCGGTGGCGCTATCAACGTGATCTCCATCATGCCCGCGCCTAGCCGCGAGTATAAGGCCAGCCTGATCCTGGGAAGTTACGATCGAGTTGAAATCACGAACGGTCATCAACGCACCGCTGTCCAAGAGCTTGTTCATTCGACTGTCGCTGGGCTTGGTGGACCGCGACGGATATCTTCGCCGGTTGCCACCGCCCGGTCCGCTCTCGTGGATCGAGCAGGCGAACGGAAAGCCGATCGATCTTCATGCAGAAGGCAACGATCGAGGGCTGGGAGGCCGGCTGCAGCTGCGCTGGATGGTGACCGACACGCTCGCCGCAGACATCTCGGTCGACGGATCGCGAAAGCGCGATCATCAAGGCCCAATCCACATCGACCTGATCGATCCCAGCTTCGACCTATTCGCGACGCTCAATGCCCTGATCAGGGCGGGGAAGCTGCCGGGGCCCGTAATCAACAATGACCTGGCGCCGCGCGATCTCCTCGAAAGCTATGCGGGGGGCAACAATTTCACCGATCAGGATCTGTGGGGTGCTTCGCTCGTCCTGACCAAACAGCTCGGAATCAACGTCCTCAAATTCATCGGCGCCTACCGTGGATTGCGGAGCCATGTCGGCACAGACGATGACGGGCTCTATTTCGATCTGGTAGGCAGTGAGCTGGCAGTCAGTCAGCACCAGATTTCCGGAGAACTTCAGTTTATAGGCGCTGCACGTGGTCTCACTTACACGGCAGGGCTGTTTGCGTTCGAAGAACGACCCCGGATATTGCCGACCACGTCAATCAACGATGTGCTCTACACCTGCGGTTGCTTCTATACACCCGCGGATTTGCCAATCTTGACGGCCGACGTTCGCCGCCTGCGAAGCAACAGTTACGCAGCGTACGCACAGGCAACATACGAGTTTGGAAAGCGCCTCAGCGCCACCCTGGGCGGCCGATATACGCGTGAGCAGAAGAAACTCGACGGGAAGTCGTTGCTGGTCGACGCAAACCTGGATCTGACGAACGTGGTTCTCGATTCGGGCGCGGCACGAGACAGCTGGAACTTCTTCACATACCGCGGCGATCTCCAGTACCAGGCCACGCGCGACCTTATGACCTATGTTTCGATCGCGCGCGGCTTCAAGAGCGGTGGCTTCAATGTTCGCGGTGATGAAGGGCTTCCAAACATGGGGTTCACACCGTTCGGTCCGGAATCCGCCATAACGTACGAGCTCGGCGTGAAATCAGAATGGCTGCAGCACCATCTTCGGCTTAACGCGACGCTTTTCGACACTGAATACCGCGACATCCAGCTGCGCCAGCAAACGATAGTCGACGGCATGGTTACGACGCTCATCGAAAACGCGGCGAGGGCGCGAATAAAAGGAGCCGAGTTCGAGCTCAAGGCGGTTCCGCTGCCGCGACTGATCGCGAGCGCCGCGTACGGCTATCTGCAACCGAAATACCTCGACGTGGGCACGGTTCGCGGGCTCACGCTCGCCAGCCAATTCCAGCGCACGCCACGCCACTCCTTTTCGGGGTCGCTCGATTATGAAATTCCACTGCCCACGGGGATTCTCGAGTTTCACGGTGATTACAGTTACCGTTCACGGGAGCAGTTCCAGATTCTCGCTGCCAGCAACGACCAGGAAGGTTACGGCCTTTTCGGAGCGCGGATCGCCTTCAGGGCGACGGGCGATCGCTGGACGTTCGCTCTCTTCGGATCAAATCTTGCCGACAAACACTATCGCACTGCCGGGCGCGGTACGCTGATCCGTCAGATCGGTTTTACTTATTCGAGTATCGGCATGCCCCGCCAGTTCGGCGTTGAGGTCGCGACCGCCTTTTGATGTCATTGGCACCGCGCAGGAGCCGGCAAGTTTGCAGGCTCGTCGCGCAAGCAATCATCAGCATCCCATCACGAAAAGATCGGGCCGCCAACCTAGGCGGCGGGCGCGCGCTGTCGCATGCCGCGGGACGAGCGAGAGTCCATTGTGAGACGCCGCCAGCTGGGAGAACTAACATGAAACGCGGTTGCGAATTCGCCATGTTGCCAACTGTGCATATGCTCGCGGCGGTGGGTATCAGCGCCTTGGGATTGATCGCTATGCGCGCAGACGCGACGCCGCCTTCAGGGTTCGTCGGAACACAGATCGCGAAGGGCAATTATGGAAACATCGACCTCGTGGCGAAGACCGACACCTTCGATATGAAGCTCAAGACAAAGGGCGATTCCGATGTCTACGTCACGCGGAATGTGATCGATCCTGGCGGTTACAGTGGCTGGCACACGCATCCAGGACCGAGCTTGATTACCGTGACCGTGGGGAAAATCACCGTCTACGACGGCGACGACCCCGTCTGTCCCTCGAAGGTATTCCACGCCGGCGACGGCTCCTTCGATCTCGGGGGCGGCCACGTGCACATGATCAAAAACGAGTCTGCTGCTATCGCTGAGACGGTTGCGGTGCAGTTCGTCGCAGACGGTGAGGTCAGACGGATCGATGCCGAGAAGCCGACTAATTGTAATCCCTAAAGGTAGGGTCTCGATGGCAGGCGCCAGCATTAGTTAGCTGGCGCATCGCCATGCAAAGGGGCTCGGCCGCGGATCGAAGGCTGCCATAAAATCGATCGTCTGCTGACGGCCAGAAGCCGCTGGATCGCGCTGGCGACTGGAGACAGAATTCAACGACAAACAACCCGAGGTGAATTGCTCGGTTGCTTGATGCAAGTGGCACCCCCGACTACTTCGACGTGACCACTCCCACTCATCGAGATAATCGCCGAGTTCGACACGTCGGCGTAGGCAGACCCTGCGCCGCCGATGGCGATCGTAGCCGTCTTGACTGGCATTCGTTTGGCATCAATCGAGCCTGATCCTCCGATCACGTAAGTTCCTTCGCGAGCGATTCCTTCAACAGTAATGTCGCCTGCGCCGTCGGTAGTCAGCTGCGCATGTCGAACAGCAAGTCTGCGAGCTGAGATTGTCCCTGAACCGTCCAAAGCTGCCGAGAACATGTCGCCACTTACTCCGAAGACCTCTACATTAGCCGCGCCCTCTACACTGATCGAATTCAAGTTCGGTGTGGAGACGAAGATGCTTACTCCAGATCCGGGATTCCAACTCCAATTCGCCCCCTCGCGGAACCGTATTGTCAACGTGTCCCCTTCGAGAGTTGCGATCGTATCCGCGAGCAAAGCTGCCGGCCCTTGGATCCTGACTTGGGCCACCTCACGACTGACGATAACGCCAACCTTGAACGGACCTGATACTTTCAGATGCTCAAAGCTGCCGATCGCAACCTCTCGCGATTGATACGGGCTGGGGTTCTTCTCAGCATTAGGCCGCGAAGCTGTTGACTTCGATGCAGAGCTGGCGTGCGTGGACTGCGAACCTCCATTTGCGATCGAAAGTGCAGTCGCGGCCAACGCGATAAGGATCACGAGAGAGCCTCCTGTATACACCAACCAGCGCTTGCGGCTGGACTGGCTTGACCAAAAGCGCTCGTCGCTGGGATGGACCACCCCCATAGCCTCGGGTCCCACATGATTAGGGGGTGTCCCTTCAGCTTGTCTTAGGATGCGAGCGGCTTCTCGGCTGCTCGATACTCCGAGGAGCCGCCGTGCCTCCCGCAAATGCTCATTCACAGTGTGGACGGATATATCTAATTCGCGACCCGCTGATTTCGCGTCGAAGCCGTTCGATAGGAGACGCAATATCTCCTTTTGCCTTGGCGTTAGCTTCACAATGTCGCCGGTACCTCATTGGGTGAGATATCCGCGAGCCGATTGATGATCGCAATGGGCCGGAACGGGTCGATCCCAGATTGTTGAACAGATGTCGGGTTCGCTGGCGTCTCCCCCGAAAGCGGGCGATCCGCATACGGCCACTTTTGTCGCTCGCGATCATCCCGTCGGATTACACGGCGGACCACACGGTGGACCCGCCG
>CAWBIC010000011.1:0-5311 GCA_963788765.1 uncultured Alphaproteobacteria bacterium
GCCGCCGAAGAACTGCAAGGAGGCAGTTCTCGCACTGAATTCGATTTATTGAGCGGCATGAGCATTCCAACCGCTGCGCTTCCTATCGGTTCCTCAAAATCGCAGTATTTTTCCGACAAACTCGCGCTTTTGATTCTCGGCATCGCGCGCTTAGGATCAATGGCGAGCGCGGCTCGTCATGCGCCTTCGTCCATTGGAGCGATGACACGAACATCTTTTTCACCATAGGCCACTCGACCAGGACGATCGTCGAATTTGTCGATCTCTTGCGGGAGTCCGGCGTCGGCCTCGTTATCGACGTAAGGTCGATGCCGCGGTCGCGCACCAATCCGCAATTCAATCAGGAAACCCTCCCGGGAAGCGCTGGCGCCTTGGCAGATCGGCTACGAGCATATCGCCGAACTCGGCGGCCTGCCGGGGGAAGTCGCGCGGCGCTGAGCCTTCGCCCAATACCTATTGGCGGGTGCGCAGCTTTCGGAACTATGCGGACTATGCCCTGACGGCGCCCTTCGCTGCCGGCCTGGCGCGGCTCCGGGAACGCGGCGTCGAGCAACGATGCGTGGTCATGTGCGCCGAAGCGGTCTGGTGGCGCTGCCACCGCCGGATCATCGCCGACTACCTTCTGGCCGCAGGCGAGCAAGTGATGCACATTCTCGGAAAATCGCATGTCGATGTGGCGAGCCTGACACCCGGCGCCGTCGTTCGCAACGATGGGACGGTGGTCTATCCCGCCGAAGGTCCGCAGCCGGGATAAGTGATGACCGCACACGCTGAACCGCCCTCGATGCTCGCTCACGCGCGCTGCTCAGCCGCCAAAGGCGATGTGCAGAGTGGCGATGATGCCGATCACGGCGAGTCCGTAGCAGCCGAGCCGGACCGCGATCACTGCAACAAACTTGACGCCTGAATGGACGTAATCCTCAATCACCACCTGCAGACCAAGCGCCGAATGATGAAATAGCGCGATCAGCAAGCAGGATCATGCAGCTCGTGGCAAGCGGCGTCCTGATCCAGGCGATGAAGGCCGCGTAATCGCTCCCGGCATGAGCGATGATCGAGGCGACGAACCATAGGCACAGAGGCACAAGCGCGACCGCCGTGACGCGTTCCGCCCACCAGTGCTGGACGCCACTTTTGGCCGAGCCGAGCCCAAGGGCGCGAGCCAGCGGCGAGCGGAAGGATCGGCGATTCATCGGGGCCACCCCGCGACAAACAGGCTGATCACCCATGCCGCCACAGTGAGCGCCACGCTCGACCGCCACGACCGTCCATCCCGAAATGTAGATCGACCGAAGCTCGAAGCCGTGGACCGTGTCCCAGACGAGATGACGGATGCCGCCGCACAAATGCAGGAAGAAGGCGAAGGTGCAGCCGAACAGCACGACCTGGCCGGCCCAGGATCCGATCACGCTTTGAACGACGCCATAGGTCCGGGGACCAGCCGCCGCAGCGCTCAGCCAGATCACCAGGCCCACGGCGCCGAGGCTCAGAATTACGCCCGGTGATGCGGTTGGCGATCGACAAGACCGACGTGAGCTGCGGCCGATAGATCTGGATATTGGGCGAAAGCGGGCGGGGCCGCGCCGGCGTCGAATTGCCATCTGTGGTCCCGTTCTTGATCATTTCTCGCGCTCGACGATCGCCTTCTTGATCTCGGCGATGGCCTTGCCAGGATTCAATCCTTTGGGGCAGGTCCGGGTGCAATTAAGAATGGTATGGCACCGATAAAGCCGGAACGGGTCTTCGAGCGCGTCGAGCCGTTCTCCCTTCGCCTCGTCGCGGCTGTCCGTCAGCCAGCGCCATGCCTGCAGGAGTACCGCAGGTCCCAGGAAGCGATTGCCGTTCCACCAGTGGCTCGGGCATCCGGAGGTGCAGCAGAAGCAGAGGATGCACTCGTAGTAGCCGTCGAGTTGGCTGCGTTCCTCCGGGGATTGCAGCCGTTCCTTCTCGGGCTCCGGCGTCTTGGAATGAAGCCAAGGCTCGATCGCTGCATACTGTGCAAAGACGTGCGTCAGGTCGGGAACGAGGTCCTTGATGATCCGCATATTGGCGAGCGGATAGATCGTTGCGTTCGTTCCCATGTCGGAAATGAACCGCGTGCAAGCCAGCCAGTTGGTGCCATCCATGTTCATGGCGCAGGAACCGCAGACACCCTCCCGGCACGAGCGGCGGAAGGTCAACGTCGAATCCACCTTGTTCTTGATCCAGAACAACGCATCAAGAACCATCGGTCCGCAGTCGTCGACGTCAACATGAAACGTGTCGAGACGGGGATTGCCGCCGGAGTCGGGATCGTAGCGATAGATCTCGAACGCCTTCACTCGCTTCGCGTCGGCGGGTGCCGGCCATGTGCGCCCCTTCTCGATCCGCGATTCCGGCGTGACCTTGAAGTTTCGCGGAATGGGAAACCGCTTGAGCCAGGAGAGGCGAGATACTTGATCCGAGGATTCGATGATCATTGTAGATCTTGCCTTTCGCACGATTAGGCTGCGCGAGCCTGATGCATCAAGTGAAGGCGAATCGCAGAACTTCCTACAGCGGCTGGAGCAAGTATTTCAAAATCTATAGAGCCAAATACACGATCCAATAAAACAACTGTCACACTCGTTTGGTTCCATCTGGACGGCCCCCAGTGGCGACATTTGAAGTTCAAGGAATAAGGTCCGTTCACGAATGTGACGCGGAAAAGCGGCTCCGAACGGTGCGCGATCTTGGTTATGGCCGCACCCGTAGCTCTCGACAGCACTCCACCGTAACCGCACGCCGCCATGCGGGCGACGGGACTTCCCAGCGGCGTGAATGTCACTCCTACGCGCCGCTTTTTTCCCAGCGGATCGATTGTTGACGTCGATCCCAGACCAAAATGTGCCGAACGGGGCCCCGCCGTGGTCGGAGTGCGGGGAGACTTCATTATTGTATCGGTATTTCAATTAGATACCTGTTCGCATCTTTGCCGGAAACGGGGCACCAGAAGCTCTTCCGTAGTCATCCGCTGCAATTCGGGAAAACGAGAGCCTGCGTAAAAGCAGCTCGGGTGGTGCAAGACCCACTACCGCCATTGTCAACCGTGAAGCTAGAAGCGGCCGTCAGCACCAACCCTGTATCGAGAGCACCAGCCCCCCGAGCTGGTATAGCCCACTTCCGCGGTAACGCCGGCGGCGTGCCAACGTCGGTAAGACGTCGCAAGCGCGGCGGTGGTTGCGCTTTCTGTGTCTACTTCTGAAGCACGACGCTTCCGATAACCGCGAACCCATCTCTACGACCCGATCAACAGCGTCGTGGTAAAAGCTAACGGCGGTGGTGCTGCATTCGATCTCGCCGGTTGGCGGCGCCGACCTTTACAACCATACCTACCCGTCTGTTCGTAGAGGAGAAGCATAGCTCTTCGTCCCTGAAATCCTAAATAAATCATTAACTTACGCGGAAGCCGATTTGAGTTTCAGTGTTGCCTTTGTGTGACAGGGTTTGGCTCACTTCGGAAGTATTCTTCCCACAGGATTTGAACGAAGTGCATCAAACCGGGGATGAAATCATGAAGAAGATTTTGGTGGGTACGGTTGCTCTCGTTGCGATGGGTATGGCTGCCCCTGCATCCGCTGCGGATCTTGCGGCACGGCCTACAGCGCCCGATTGCGGCTCCGATGATGTATGACTGGTCGGGTTTCTATATCGGTGCCAACGGCGGCTACGGCTGGAGCCGGCAGTGCATCGACATCACGCGGTCAATACGGTTGCCTTCGCGTTTCGCTGAAGGCTGCAAAGATAAGGGCGGCGGCATCGTCGGTGGTCAGGTCGGTTATCGCTGGCAGAGCTGGCAGCTTGGGTGTTCGGCCTGGAAGCTCAGGGCGATTGGGCCAATCTCCGAAACGACCGCATCAGCCTGTTCAACCCAGCCAACACCTGGAAGTCCAATATCAATGCTTTGGGCCTCTTCACGGGTCAGATTGGTTACGCTTGGAATGCAACCCTGCTTTATGTGAAGGGCGGCGCTGCCGTCGCAAACCAGCGTTTCGACATCTTCAACACCGCGACGGGCATCGGCACTGCGCAGGCGGAGCGGACCCGTTGGGGAGGCGTTGTCGGTGTCGGTCTTGAGTACGGCTTCGCCCCGAATTGGACTGCCGGCATCGAATACGATTATCTCTTCAGGACGAGCGATTCCAGCGCGTTCGTGACCCCCGCGCTGGCGCCGGCGATAACTGCGATCGCGGCGAACACCAGGACCGATATCAGCATGATCACTGGCCGCATCAGCTACAAATTTGGCGGTTACGGCGCCCCGATTGCAGCCAGGTACTGATCCTTCGATCTTGCAACTCTCGAGCAAACCTAAGCCCCGGCATCGTCCGGGGCTTTTTTGTTGCCCGCTCCTTCCCGCGAATTGTTTAGGCAGCAATTCGGCAGTGCAAGATCGTTCACCTGGGACGTGGATGCCGCCGCTCGCTCCAGGTGCGGCGTGAAGCTGAATTGTTTGATTAGCCTGCGCTTGGCGACGCACTCTGATTGCGACGCCGATACGCCAGGTAGCCCACAGCCACAAAGGATCATCATTGCTCGCCAGCCTCCATTCGGAAGGTGCGGAGCCAGATAAGCCGCAAAGCCTGCCCGCCTGGAGCCTCGTCATGCCTTGGGCCGGCCGCGGCCCATCGCGCCCAGCTTTCGAACGAAGCGAAACGCCAGCCAGAGAATCAAGATGGCGACCACAAGCGCGGCGAACGGCGCGGCCAAAGCCAGAAGCGAAATGAGCGAAGCGCCGCCGAGTTCGGCTGTCGCGATCACCGGATTGCCAAGTCCACCGGTGAAGACCGTGGACTTTGCACGAAGCATCGCCGTGAGGCCTTGGGTAATGCCGGCGACACCGCCTCCGGCCATGACGGCGGTCGTCCATTTGAGCATCGGCGGCAAATCGGTGATGGTCGCCGCTGACGCAATCGTCCCGGCGAGGACAGCGCCCGGCACGCCAGCGTATCGAGAAGATTGTCGATACCCGGGACGTAGAAAGCCGCCACTTCCGCGATCGCCGCGGTGCCCAGCATGATCATCGCTGCCGGCGTGGCCAGCCAGGCAAAACTTTCGTTCAGGCTGACGTGTCCCGAGTACGCGGCAATGCTCAGGACGAGGAGCGGCAAGAACAATCGAAAGCCAGTCGCGGCGGCGAGGCCAATCCCGAGCGCAACAGACATTGTCAGGTCAAGGTTCGACATCCCTGCCGCTCGTTCCACCTGATACGCGGTGTCATAGGCGTGCCACTCGCCGGCACGGCTCCGCGGACTTCAAGGCTCAAGCCGCTGTGCGGCGCCCACTAACGAGG
>CAWBIC010000012.1:0-12022 GCA_963788765.1 uncultured Alphaproteobacteria bacterium
TGCCAGCCTTCTGCTGCCCCGGGAGCGCCTCTAGCTAGCGGACTATTCATTAATAATGATGGGGTCGCGTGTTCAAGTCACGAACCGGAACAAGATGCGCTGTTTCAGATCGAAGGCCCGGACGAAGACGGATGCGTATGGATATGCTCAGCGGAAGGCCGAGACGTCTGGTGCCAGAACCTCGGGCCGCGGGAAAAGGTGGCGGAAGTGCTCGCCCATTGGCTTGGATCGATCGACTATGATGGGCCCCCTCGTGCGTAGGCTGAGCGAGGTCCCCAACACTAAAGCGCCGTGGGCTTCGGCGGATTACGCACTGCTGATCGAGATGATCCAGGCCGGGAAGTCGATCCAGGAAATCGCGCAGGTTATGGGCAGGTCGCAGGAGGCCGTTCGGAATAAGGCTCAGCGGCGAGGTCTCCTGTCGTCCAGGTCCAAGAAAAAGCCAGGCTAAGCCGGTGTGCAATCTCTACCGCATGACGGCCAACGTCGACGAGATACGGCAACTCTTCGGGCCCTTCGATGGCGATCGTGATAATCTGCCGCTCTTCGATGAGATCTATCCGAACTACCGAGCTCCGGTGCTCCGCCGAAACGGCAGCGGCGGGCTCAAGCTCGAAATGATGACTTGGGGCTTTCCGGGTCCGCAAGCCTAACAAGCCCGTTCTGGAGATCGGCTCTCAAGGACCCGGCGCCGATGGGGGCGACACGCTCGGGAACTGGCACTCTACCTCCACGCCCGCAAGTTCGGGTGATGTCCGCGATGGGTGGATAGGTGTTGAAAAACTCGGGCTTCGAACTTGCGCCTGAGACCACCTTCAAAAATTGAGAGGAATCTCCGCATTTGACTTGGCGCGGGCGCTCCTGAAGCCCGCTCCGAAGGTTCTCGTGGAATATTCTTCCGCGACCGCGGCGCTCCCGACGCTCATTTCGGCAACATCCGACTTTTTCAACACTATCGGTGGATTACCGACGCTCCTGTGCGCGGCTGGCGTCGATTTGAAGCGGGTCGTATCGTCGGCCTTCGTGCGAAGGGGGAGAGCGGCATGCCTAACCGGTTTATATTTGCGATTTCATTGGCGGCGACGCTGTCCGGCTCCGGCGCGTTGGCTCAAACTAGTCCAACGAGCACCACTGCAGCGAAAGCAAATCGGCTCTTCAACATCGGTTTCGTACTATACACGAAGGGCAAGATACCCGGCACGTTGGACGCCCGGTGGGACTACGCCAACGCCTACAGCGGCCATGGGGTAGCGACGGGTGGGCCGGCCACCCGCGGCTTTGCTGGGCGGTATCACGTGCGTTATTTCCTCGAGACGGGCGAATTTTCTGACGAGTATGATCTTGAGATCAAAAAGCACATGGGGGGCGACTTCTACGACGCAACATGGATCGCAAACGGAAAGATCAGCGCCAAGGGCGTCGGCATGGAGGTCCCCAACGGCGGCGGACTAGCCGTCGGCTGGCGCAGGATTACTGACTAAGCGGTGTGAATGTCTGCGAGTGGGAAGCAAACTCCTTATGCGCCGATGACGTTGGGAGGCGGCAGACCAACATCTCGGCAACCCGCGCAATAGACCGCGAGCGCTGCGCTCGCATCGAGCACGGACTCAACATTGCCTTCACTGTCGAGGTTTAGATTGGCTCCGTGGAGCACGAATGAGACGTCGGTTATTTCCGTGTTGGTCTCGGGAAAATGCAACGTATGAACCGATCCGGCGGGCTCGTAGAGATATGATCCGGCGGTGTTGACCTCGGGATATTCAAGGTACTTCCAAGAGCCCGCCGACGTGAACGCAAAGATCTCGCCGGTGTGCTTGTGCCGCTGGATGGTCCTGCCCGGTTCTCCGCGGACTCGAACCACAAAAAAGCCCGCTTCTATGTCGACCTGGATGAGCTGAAAGGTGACGCCCTCTTGATATGGTACGAACGGCAAATCGCTTTCGCCGCGATGAAGCGCGGGTGGCGGCACGGCACTGACGGGAACCTCTATGATGACGGGTTGATCGGCGTCGAGGCTGGCGATTGTCGAGGCCATGACTTGCTCCTTTCCATGGGCGGGAGCACTTGCCTGTCTCCCAGCCGCGCTTGGCCGGTGGTGTCGAGGGCGCGATAGGATGCTTTAGCACGGGCGGATCGGCCCCGTAACAACGATGACACGGCCGTTGTTATGTCTGCTTTGGGTCGGACCGCGACGGCAGCTTGGGGTGGAAATCTGCCGTTACGGCAGAGGTCGGCAGATCTCCTCGAGGCGGCTACGTTCGGCTCCCGGAATCCGGATCCCGAGCCATTTCGAAATCTCGAGCTGTCGCTGTGCGATCGGAGCGATGACGTCATTGTCGAACGATGCGTGCCTCCGACTTCCGCTGGTCCAACCAAGAGACTGCAATCGCATAACAAGGAGAGCAACTAAGTTCGCGCAGGCTGATAGGTCTGCGCCGCCGAGGTCCCGCCGCTGGGACGGTGAAGTTGGTGAAGCCGCATGTCCGCTTGTAGCTGCCGGGCCTCGGCTCGATTGACTACGCTGGAAAGATGGGCTCGCCGCTTCCTCTGACCGTATGATGTGGCAGCTCAGGCTGACCACGGACAGAAGCAAGTAACCAGTGGCAGGATAAACCGGGGCAGCTTGACACAAGGGCCCATTACAGAAGCAGACATCGCGAACCGGGCATGGTAAGGCCCAACCGGACGCTCCACCGGAACAGAGCCAAGCTGTGAGCAATCCCATCGAACTCGCCTTTGAAGAGGCACGTAGAGAGAGGGCGCAAGGCCGCCCGAAGGAAGCGGAACGTGCGTACGCTCGAGCGGCCGAGCTCGCTCGATTAGCCGGAAACGAACTGCTGCTCGGCCACGCACTGCGGCACATGTCTGATCTCGCCCGCGAGCGAGGCGCGGCGCCTGAAGCCTGGGAGCAGGCGTCGGAGGCCGTGGCGCTCTACCGCAGGAGCGGCGAGCAGTTAGGGCTCGCGAATGCGATCAAACTCCAGGCGCTGTCGGCGCGGCAGCCGGAACAAGCCGCAGCCTGCTGGCGAGAGGCGCGCGACCTTTATTCATCGTTGGACGTGCCGGCTGGCGTCAGCGAATGCGACCGCCATATCGGCGAGTGATACGGCGAACTAGACGGCAGCTTTGGGTCGAAAGCGGAATTACGCTTCGGACTCCTCGTCGACCGGGTGCCGAACGTTCACGATACCCCAGATGACGCCAAGGCCGAAACCTGCTCACGCCGGTAGGGCGTAGGCCGACTGGAAGCCGGTCAGCATTATCGTGAAGGGTGAATATAACAATGGCGGGAGCGCGCCTTGAAAGCGCATTTAGGAAATTACCGAAACGCACGCGGACCTCTATCGTCCGGTAGCCGAATGTCCGCAACGGGAGCCAATCCGAGCCGCCGGTAAAACCGAGCTCTTCTCTGGTCTTGAAGCGATGCCGGCGTCCGCGCCGCACAAAAGGAAGCCAAAGAACCCGAGCAGGTAGTATCCGAGAGGCGTCCCATTACCCGCGAGTGTAGGGTCGATAGTGTTGAAAAAGGCAGCTTCTGACAGAAGCTGACATTGGCTTGCACGGCCCGCGAGCAGCGACCGTTCTCCTCTCAAGCGGTGATTGGACTCGGACCGCCGATCAGCTTGGCCATCTTGCGGAGGTTCTGGGCGGCTGCGGCGAGGTGGAACTCGTCGCGGGCACCGCAGGGACCGCGTAATCGCAATCAGTCGAGCTTCAGGATCCGCTTCAGGTGAGCGAACAGCATCTCGACCTTCTTGCGCTCACGCCTCGAGATCAGCCACGCGTCAGTCTGGGAGAGGTCACGAGCGCATTCGTGGATCGAGCGGGTGACCTTGCGCTGCGGTTCCTTGGGACAGCAGCGGGGCTTGAGCGCGCACGCGCTGCGGGCATGCTTACTCGCACGATAGAGCAGCGTTGCGCCGTCATTCACCAGAGTGCCAGTGGTGTGCATCGGCGCGCCGCCAGGGCAGAGATACAGATCTCGCTTGTGGTCGTAGCGGAACTGCCCGCGGCTGAACGTGCCATCGGTCCGAGCCGACTTGTCGAGCACCGGGAAGGTCGAAACGGAAATGAGCCTCCACGTCCTCGCCTACAACATGAAACGAGCGATCGCCGTGCTCGGAACCGAGAAACTGATCGGAGCGATGCAAGGCTGAGCTGGGAGGCGCTGCTCATCCGCCGTCGACCACAACGCCAAAGTCGTTTTCACACAGCCTCGGTGGAAAGTTGACACTGCCCCTGTTAGCGATCCCGAATCACTCCCAAGATCATCTCTGCACGGCATAGCAGCGACAAACTTCGAGCCAAGGTAAAGCGGCCGAAAACAATTCCGACCTTAATAGCAGCTCTCACTGCGATCACCCTTGCAAGTCCGACCGCGGCCGGTGTCAATCCTGCGTTGGATGTCTACGCACGCCCTCATCAACTCATCGATATCGGGGGGCGTCGACTAAATCTTTTTTGCTCGGGTCACGGCTCTCCCACCGTCATCTTTGACGGCGGACTGGGCGACGACATAACGGAGTGGCGCGCGGTCCAAGCGCCGCTCGCCAAAATTACCAGAGCGTGCTCCTACGACCGCGCCGGCCTGGGGTTTAGCGATCCCGGACCAAAGCCTCGAACCGCCGCTGCACTCGCAGCCGATCTGAATCATCTTCTGAAGAAAGCTGATGTCCGTCCCCCCTACGTCATGGTCGCGAGCTCGTTGGCCGGCCTCCACATTCGCTTGTTCACCGACGAACATCTCGACGAGGTGTCGGGTATGGTTCTGATCGACCCGTCGTTCGAGTACCAGGTCCCGGTTTACGAGGCCGCTACGCCTGCTTACATCTCGTCTGCCAAAGGGCAGCTCGCGAAGCTCCAGTCGTGCGTTGACAGGTTCCGCGACGGTCCGCCCGCCTCCGGAAGCGCGGCATACAAGAACTGCATTGGTGATGCGGATCCAGACCTTCCCCCCGATGTCGTGCGGGCACTGGTTTCGCGTACCGACGTCGGACAGCTTCCGAATGATCGTTTCCGAACTAGAGGAATTCAGCGGAGCCAGTTCCGATGAAGTCGACGCCTCCCGCAGATCTTACGGCGACATGCCTTTGATTGTCCTGACCGCGGGCGATCCCGGTGGGTCCGACCCGGACACGGTAACCAGGAATAAGATTTGGACGCAGATGCATGATCGAATGGCGACCCTGTCGTCGCGCGGAGTTGAATCGGATCGTCGCCGGCGCAACCCACCACATTCAGCTAAGTCAGCCCGCAGCGGTGATCGCCGCCGTCGAGGAAGTTGTCGCTGAGGTGCGATCAAAATCGGTGCGGAGCTCGGCAAGACGGCAAAATTGAAAGCCTCCCAAGCAGTCGGTTTTCCACGCAGTGCCGCATGGCAGCTTTAGCAGACCTAGCCGCGCCTCGGCCCTCGCTGATTCGCCTGCACTTGCCTACCTGTCTTGGGTTAGTCTTGGTGCTCAACGGCGGGGCTGCAGGTCCGCCAAGTCCTTCGCCACTTGTTTCCGAGTTTGCACGAAAGCAACCGCTCCGCCCACGAGGCATAGAGCTGCCATCACGAGTGCCCCGATACTCAGCGCTTCTCCAGACGCGTGGAAGCCACGATGTACTAGTAAACGGCCAGCCAGAGGACCAAGGTTAGCGATCGCGATTGCTAGCAGAGCCCAGAAGAGCGGTCGGTTATCTTTGGGCACAAGGGGGCTCGGAATGATCTCGTCTTTCAAACGATAGCCCATAGGAGCAGCTCCTCTCAGCGGAATAGTTAAGCGCTTCTCGGATTCAACGCAGAACGACGGCGGCAAGCGCTCAGCGACGTCCGCTTTGGGTCGATAGTGTTGAAAAAGGCAGCTTCTGACGGAAGCTGACTCGCGCAGCTCGGATAGATCGACGAAGCGGTCGATCGACCTCAACAGATGATCGGCGGGAACATGACGCTCGAGGCTGAACTCGTAGAAGAGCGCCTCCTGGGCCACCGTACGCTCACCCATCATCCGCCACTTCTCCCGACCCTCGGCCGAGACACCTGAATCAGAGGTGGAGTCACCGCCGCAAGCGCGGAGTTTTTCAACACAATCGGTCGAAGGCTGTCGCGCGAGGCCCCCGGCCCGCGATGGGCGGCGGGTGGGTGGATTCCTTCTCGCCGCCCAGCCGTAAGCGCTTTAAGTTCACTGATGGAGCGAGCCGCGCCGTGCGCCAAGATGGGCCGTCGATGGGCGGTCGCCGAACTCCGCCAGCCATCTGACCCTTAATGGTCAGACCTCATTGGTTTTTTCGCTTCGGCAGCCTGGAACTGTTCATGCTAGTCAGTGCGTTGATGGGGCTCGAGCTTATGAAAGAGGCTTACGCCCATTCCATCGAAAAAGGTTACCGTTTCTACAGCTACGGCGATGCAAGCCTGCTTATGCCTGCGTGAGTGTCATTGGGTAGGACCAACCATTCGTAATGATGGGGGTGCGCGTTCAAGTCACGCAAGCGGCACCACCCTTCTTATGTGCCTTTCAGAAGGCAATCCTTCTTGGCCAGCGTTCATATGAGCGCACCAACAGGCCGCACATATGCACGCAAACGATCTGATCGAAATATCTGGTTACACCTCTTGCAAGAGGGAGCCGTCCACATATGCCATTAGCGTGTACGCCCATTGCCCCGATAACAACATCTGTTAGCCTGCGCTTGCCGGGGGGCCAGCCGCATGCATTTCCACCTTCCCAAACCGCTTCACGGGTGGCGCGCCTTCGTTGGGGAAGTCGGTATCATTGTCATCGGCGTACTGATCGCACTTGGGGCCGAGCAACTGGTCGAGGCCGCTCATCAACGCGACAAAGGGCGTCAGGCGGAGAACGCGATCCGCAATGAGCTGGGGTTCAATTTGGGTCGCCTCAAATCGCGGATGAATATCCATGACTGCGTCGCTCGGCGCATAGATGAAATTCAGGTGCTCCTCGACAAGGCGGCCGATCACCCAGAGATCGCCACGCCGAGTTGGATCGGCCGACCGCAATACTGGACTTTTGCAAGCTCACGATGGCAGGCGGAGTCACAAGCGGGAAGCGCAGCGCTGGTCGATCCAGCAAGGCTGTCCTCTTACGCGATCATGTATGCGAGAATGCAGGATATGCTCGACGAAATGACGTTCGAGCAGAGCGACTGGGCGAAACTGCGGACACTTGAGAACGTGCGGCGGCTTGACCCAGCGGCGACCTTTGAATTGAATGAGACGCTGCACGATGCGCGTTACCGCAATTGGCGCCTTGCTCTGGTAACGAGCCAGTTGTTTGACATGGCCAACAACCTGCGAGTGCGGGCTATTGCCAACGCCACCCCAGCGTCCCCCTCAGTGTGCCTGCCGATCACAACATCCCGAGCGGAAGCTAACCGCGTCAGCGTGTGGCCATTCGGCGAGCCTTAATGGGGCCTCCGGGCCGGCGGCAAGTGAGGGCCGCGAGATGTGAAGGGGCCGAGGTCAGCTTTCCATCTGTGGACGCCCCCTTCGACGCAAGTAATTTTTGTAACTTGGCGCAATCAGGCGAACCTCATGGCCCATCCGCTGCAGCTCACGGCCCCAGTGATGCGCGCCCGCACATGCCTCCATCCCGACCACACAGCGCGGTTGTGAAGCGAAAAAGGGCAGCAGCTTCTGGCGCGTGATGCGGCGGCTGAACAACGGCGCGCCCGACGCATCTGCGCCATGCGCGTGGAAAACCTGCTTTGCGATGTCCAAACCGATTGTGCTAATCTCACCCACGGACGCCTCCTCTCAGATGGTCGTTTCAACACCACCATCTTGGCACATAGATGCCGTAGGGGGCGTCCACCCCATCACCCAAACTTGCCGCGACCGACCTCGACCCATTGCGGGCATAAGCGCATCTGCTAGCTTGGCGCCGGGGGCTACACATGCATTTCCACCTTCCCAAGCCGCTTCACGGTTGGCGCGAGTTTGTCGGCGAAGTGGGGATCATCGTGGTCGGCGTGCTGATCGCGCTCGCGGCGGAGCAGGTGGTCGAGCAGCTCAGTTGGGACAAGAAGGTCGGCCGGGCTGAGTCGGCGATGCGGATCGAGCTGGCGCAGGACGACGGGCCGCAGGCCTATGCCAGGCTCCTGATCGGCCGCTGTCTCGATAGCGAGATCGAGCGGATCCATGATAGCGCCGGAACGGCTCCCCCCGAACAGCTGAGGAAATGGGCTGCAGCCTATGCGCCGCCGGCCCGCGTTTGGGATAGCGAGGCATGGAACATCGTCATTGCTTCCGACATCGGCAGCCACATGGGTTCCGACCGGACGATCTCCTGGTCGAAACCCTATCGCATCGTCCCGATGCTCACCGCTCAGAATACCGAGGAGAGCCGATTGGTGATCGACATGCGCAACGCCCTGCCGGTGTCCGGTGCGCCAAGCCCGTCCGACTCGCAGGACCTGCGGCGGACCGCCGATCAACTGCGAGTGATCAATCGCCGCTTCATCACCTCATCGCAGCTTCTGCTGAGGCGCATCGGCGCAAACGACGCCCAAGTGCCGGTGCCGATTCAGCGTGAGCTTATCGCGGACGCGAGAGCGATGTACGGGAGCTGCGTCACAGTGCCTGACCTGAACGCGCCTGCGGGTGCGGACAGCGTGGCGGCGAACCTCAAAAGCGCATCGCTCAGCAATTAGGTTAAACTCACCAGCATCAAACGGGGGCCAGTCGCGGAGAAGTGGGTGGCCGAGTGACTGTTCATGACGCGCATCATCTATCTCTATTGTCCGATTTGGATTGCGGGCGAGATGAGTTGCGGGAGAGCGATCGACGCATTGAAAGGGTCCCACTTGTTTTACCAACCCAAAGAATTGGCGGGCGTGTCATTTACGCACCCAAGCTGAAATTCCCTTCACCGTTGTCCAACGCGGGCGGCTTCGCTCCGGTGAAAGGTCACCGTCAAAAATGGGCCACCTTGGTGAGCAGCTGGACTTACATAGCTTGGGTTATTTGGCCGACTTTCTGCTAAGCGGCTGACAGGGCTCGACAGTTCGACCCGATCAGCCGTCCTATTGAACAACGGCAAGGGAAAAGCACGCTAATCTTCGAAACACTAACTACTTGCAAACAATGAAACAATGGATATCAGATCAACACTTTGTGTCACGAAGATTGGTAATTCTGATGGACAATAATAGAACAATCAACGGCTAATAACTTTAAATTATACTCTATTGAATGTTCATAAGAACGGGCCCATATCATTCATTGCTACCAGTCGAAATCGACGGTTTTTGGCGCTAAGTCGCACCTTCCTCCATCTTTGACGTCTCCTAGCGGCAGGGCGCCATTTCCGGCGCGTGCCAAGAAAGGAACTCATCATGAAGCTTTTTGGAACCGTACAGTCATTCGACACGATCAAGGGCCACGGCGAAATCAAGCCAGAAGTCGGCAGTGATCTCATTCGCTTTGAACAGAGCGCGATCGCGTGGGGCAAAGACCGTCTTCCGACGGTCGGCCAGCGTCTCTCCTATGAGGCGGGAACCAACAACGCTCGTCCTTGCGCGCTGAACTTGCAGACAGTCTAAGTAGACACCCGCGACGCGGGCAAAACTTCGTCGCGCTGAAGGACGCCTGGCTTCGGTCGGGCGTCCTTTTTCGTAATGTCCGTTTTGGGTCGGAGACTGTCGCGGCTTTGGGTGATGGGGTGGACGCCCCCCAACGGCATTTATGTGCCAAGAAGGTCATCACCCGGCTGGGTCGCGCCGAAGGGACTGTTCCACGCCAGCGCGATGTTCGCGAAGGTCGAGGAGACGCGCAGGGTCGCATCCTCCGCGAGACGAAGGTGGCGAGCGATCGGCAACACTTTTGCCATTGGAGGACGCTGTTCGCGGTGGGCGGCGGAGGGGTGAATTCCTTCTCGCCAATCCAGCCGGAAGCGCTTTAGCTCGTCCGAAAGCGAAAGGCGCGAGTTCAATCAAGATGGGCGCTCGATGGGAGCGAGCCGAGCTCCAGCGGCATTCTGCCCCTAACGGTCAGATTGTATTGCTTTTTTCGTTTCGATCGACTGGAACTGTTCATGCTGGTCAGCGCGCTGATGGGGATCGACGTGATGAAGGCTGCCTACGCCCACGCCATCGACGCGGGCTCGCTTCTACTCCTACGGCGACGCCAGCCTCTTGCTGCCCTCCTAGGGCCGCGCCTCGATCACCATATTGAACGGCGTATCGGTCGCTCGGCGAACGCGGGTGAAGCCGGCCTCGTGCAATATTGCGCTGAGGCGCTTCTCGCCCGCTTGAGCGCCTAGCGCCAAGCCGACCTCCTGCGCCTTCGACCCCGGGGTGCAGATCATCGTCGAGGCCGAATAATACATACGGCCCACGGGATTGAGGTTGTCCGACAACTCGTCACCGGCTCTCGGCTCGACGATCATGAAGGTTCCCTCAGGCTTCAGCATCTCGCGAACGTGCCGCGCGGCGCCGAGTGGATCGCCCATGTCGTGCAGGCAGTCGAAGCAGCAGACAAGGTCGTAGTCGCGGCCCGGCGCTTCCTTCGCCGAGGACATTTCGAACCGCGCGTTCTGGAGATCTCCAGCTTCCTTGGCTGCGTCTCGGGCGCGATCGATCGACTTGTCGTGATAGTCGAAGCCGAAGAAGGCGCTGTTTGGAAAGGCCTCGGCCATGATGATCGTCGAGGCGCCGTGTCCGCAGCCGATGTCCGCGACCTTCGCTCCCGCCTGCAGCTTGTCGAGAACGCCATCGAGCGCCGGAATCCAGCCGGCGACGAGATTTGCGCGATAGCCCGGACGGAAGAATTTCTCGCAGCCGCGGAAAAGGCATTCATGATGCTCGTGCCAGCCGACCCCAGCGCCGCTTCGGAACGCGTCAGTGATCTTGGGCTCGTCGATGTAGGTCGAGGCAATAAGCTCGAATGCCGGAGCGACAAATACGGGCAAGTCCTCGTTCGAGAGCGCCATTCGTTGTTCGGCGTTGAGCGAGAAACGCTCGCCTTGCAAATCATAATCGACGAAGCCGCTTGCAGCCTGGGCTGATAGCCACTCGCGAACATAGCGTTCGTCGAGGCCAAGGTGCGTTGCAAGCTCAGGGCTTGTCGCCGGGCCGATGTCCGCGAGGCCCTTGTAAAGACCCAGCTTGGTGCCGGTGATGACGAGACTTCCACTCATCGCGGCCGCCATGTCGCCGACGATCTTATGCATGAACTCTTCGAGTTTCTGTGCATCCGGCTCTGTCGTCTGCTCAGGACGCGGTGGTGCGATCGTTGCCATCACAATCCCCCTTCTTTTCGAGTTGGGACGGCAACTCTTTAACCAAATCTCGATCGAGGCGTCAGTGGCGCAATCCCTCTTATTTGTGCGGCTGGAGCCAATGGCCAAGGTCGCGTCCAATGAGCTCGCCGAGCTTGTCGACCTCTTCTTGGTACTGGGCCTGGATCTCACGCTGAACGACAATCGGAATGGACCGCTTTTCGTCCGGAATCCTGTTCCACTTGAGAACCCGTTTGCGAAGTGAGCGCGGGGATTCGCCCGGGGTGGTGTTTCCCGCTCTCTTGCCCGCGGCCTTGTCGAACCGGCCAAGGAATCTTGAGCTTGCGAGATAGGGCAGGAGCGCCCGCGGCGGCCGCTTCAGCAGCTGCTGCAGGAAAATCCATCGCACACCCTTGCCTTCGCGCTCGGCCTCGAGCCCTGGTGGCGCAACGAGGCGAAGATCCGCAAACTCGAGCAGGCGCCGATACTGACCTTCGGGATCGGCGACGAGGTCGTCGAACACGATCACCAGGCATCGTTCCTTGCCGACGGTCGCGAACAGCTGCTCGACATAAGTGCCATAGCGCGCAGCCTCGTCATAGCGGAGCCACCGCGGTTCGATGGCGCTCCACGGGATTCGCCGGCCGGCGGCGCGATCTGGGATTGCCGCCCATGCGTCCTCGAACCGGCGGATATTCTCGTCGCCGGTGAAGATCAGCCTCTTGTGCAGAGAGGAAAGCAGCGTCAGCGGGTCGCGAACGGCGACGACGAACCGTGAATCGGGCCAGAGCTTCAGCGCCGGT
>CAWBIC010000013.1:0-68044 GCA_963788765.1 uncultured Alphaproteobacteria bacterium
CCCTCGAACAGAAGGTCGGGCAGATGACCCAACCCAACATCTGGTCGGTCACTCCGGACGATGTCCAGCGCTACTATCTCGGATCGATCCTCAATGGCGGCGGTGCGTGGCCGAGCAACCGCAAGCACTCGCGCGTGGCCGACTGGCTTGAACTGTCGAAGCGCTTCTACGACGCGTCGATGTCGACCGACATGCCGATCAGGATCCCGGTGATCTGGGGAACCGACGCGGTCCACGGCCACAACAACGTCTATGGCGCAACGCTCTTCCCGCACAACATCGGTCTCGGAGCGGCGCACGACCCGGAGCTGCTGACCCGCATCGGCCACTCCACAGCACGGGCGGTCCGGGCGACCGGAATCACCTGGGTGTTCGCGCCGGCTGTTGCGGTGGCGCTCAATCCGCGCTGGGGCCGGACGTACGAGAGCTATTCGTCCGATCCCGCACTCGTCCGCTCCTACGCCGAGGCGATCGTTCGCGGCCTGCAAGGTGACCTCAAGGGTGGCGACGACGTACTTGCGACCCCCAAAGTCTTCATCGGTGACGGCGGCACCTTCCATGGCAAGGAGCAGGGCGAGATCCGCGCCTCCGAAAATGAGTTGATCCGCATCCACGCAGCCGGCTTTTATGGAGCGCTCGAGGGCGGCGCGCAGACGGTGATGGCATCCTATGCCAGCTGGACCGACACAGCCGCCAAGCGATCGTGGGGCAAGACGCACGGCAACCGTTACCTATTGACCGACGTGCTCAAGAAGCGGCTCGGCTTCGACGGTTTCGTGGTCTCGGACTGGAACGGCATCGAACAGATTCCGGGCTGCACCAAGGCCCACTGCCCGCAGGCGATCAATGCGGGGATAGACCTGGTCATGGTTCCCGACGACTGGAAGGCGTTCATCGCCAACACCGTCGCCGACGTCCGCAGCGGGGCGATCCCGATGGCGCGAATCGACGATGCGGTCTCCCGCATCGTGCGCGCCAAGCTGCGCAGCGGGCTGTTCGACGGGTCGCCAGCCACAGGGCCTCATCCGCCTCCATCGGCGATCAGCGATCGCGCGTCGCGCGCGCTTGCCCGCGAGGCGGTTCGGAAGTCGCTGGTGCTTCTCAAAAATGAGCGCCGCGCGCTACCGCTGTCCAGAAGCGGTCGGGTGCTCGTCGTCGGGGCCGGCGCCGACAGCATGGCGGACCAGACCGGCGGCTGGTCACTCACTTGGCAAGGAAGCGACAACAGCAACGCGGATTTCCCGAACGGCGAGACGATTCTCGGCGCGATCCGCAGGGCGCTTGGGCCCGGCCGGGTCGATTACAGTCCCGACGGCAAAGGCGTGAACCCGCGCAACTATCGAGCGATCGTCGCGGTCGCGGCGGAAATCGCTTATGCCGAGGGTGACGGCGACATCGGTTTCCCGGCGACGATGCGCCACAGCGCGCGCTATCCTGCCGACCTCGCGGCGCTCAACCGGGTGGCCGGCAAGGGCGTCCCGGTCGTCACCATCCTCCTTTCCGGGCGCCCGGTGTCGGCAAACGACCTCATCAACCGCTCCGACGCATTCATTGCCGCCTGGCAACCAGGGACCGAGGGTCAGGGGATTGCCGACCTCTTGTTCGCCGGGCGCAACGGCCGGCCGGCCTATGACTTCAGCGGCAGCCTTTCGTTCGACTGGCCGGCAGGCGATTGTCTGCGCCCCGGCGAGGCCCAGTTCCAGCGCGGCTACGGCCTCAGCTATGACCGCCCGTCACGCGTCGCGCGGCTCCCCGTCGGGCCGTCTATCGCGAGCTGTCCTCCCGACTCTGACTAAGTCCAGAACCTATTAAACTGGGGGTAGCAAGCGGCCGCTGGCACAAGACATGGCTGGCACTCCCAAAGGTCGAGTGCTAACGCCTCTCTTTCGGCTCAGGATCTGCCCAGTTGACGGCAGCCGGCATTCGAAAGAGGAATTTCATATGGCCTTTCGCCCGTTACATGATCGCGTGCTGGTCCGCCGCATCGAAGCCCAAGAAAAGACAGCTGGCGGCATCATTATTCCGGACACGGCCCAGGAGAAGCCACAGGAAGGTGAAGTCGTGTCAGTGGGCTCTGGCACGCGCGGCGATGACGGTATCGTGACGCCGCTGGACCTCAAGGCAGGTGACAAGATTCTGTTCGGCAAATGGTCCGGTTCCGAGGTCAAGCTCGACGGCGAGGACCTGATCATCATGAAGGAAAGCGACGTTTTGGGCATCACTGGCTGAGGCCAGCTCCCCCAGCAATATCGCTGGTTAGTCGCAGGACAGGCTTACACTCAGCTTCACCAAGGAATTACGATCATGGCAGGCAAGGACGTCAGGTTTTCGCGCGACGCCCGCGAAGGAATTACTCGCGGTGTGGATATCATCGCCAATGCTGTTCGAGTGACCCTCGGCCCCAAGGGTCGCAACGTCGTTATGGAAAAGAGCTTCGGTGCTCCGCGCATCACCAAGGACGGCGTTACCGTCGCCAAGGAGATCGAGCTCAAGGACAAGTTCGAGAACATGGGTGCGCAGATGGTGAAGGCCGTAGCGAGCAAAACCCACGATCACGCGGGTGACGGTACAACCACCGCGACGGTCCTCGCGCAAGCGATTGTCCGCGAGGGCATGAAGGCGGTGGCCGCTGGAATCAGTCCCATGGACCTCAAGCGCGGCATCGACCTTGCCGTAGCCAAAGTCGTGGGGGATTTGAAAACGAGATCGAAGCCCGTCTCCGGCTCGAACGAGATCGCCCAGGTCGGCATCATTTCGGCCAACGGGGACCGTGAGATTGGCGAGAAGATCGCCGAGGCAATGGAGAAGGTCGGAAAGGAAGGGGTAATTACTGTCGAGGAGGCCAAGGGCCTCGAGTTCGAGCTCGACGTCGTCGAGGGCATGCAGTTCGACCGCGGCTATCTTTCGCCCTACTTCATCACCAACCCGGAGAAGATGCAGGTCGAGCTTAGCGATCCTTACATCCTCATCCACGAGAAGAAGCTGTCGAACTTCCAGGCGATGCTTCCAATCCTTGAAGCAGTTGCTCAGTCGGGCCGTCCGCTTTTGATCATCGCCGAGGATATCGAGGGCGAAGCGCTCGCGACCCTCGTCGTCAACAAGCTTCGCGGCGGCCTCAAGGTCGCGGCGGTCAAGGCGCCGGGCTTCGGCGATCGTCGCAAGGCGATGCTCGAGGACATCGCGATCCTCACCGCCGGCGAGATGATCAGCGAAGATCTCGGCATCAAGCTCGAGAATGTCACGGTCGAGATGCTCGGAGAGGCCAAGCGGGTTACGATCGACAAGGACAATACGACGATCGTCGACGGCAGCGGCACCCGTGAGAATATTGAGGGTCGGGTCGGCGCGATCCGTCAGCAGATTGAAACCACGACGTCCGATTATGACAAGGAGAAGCTGCAGGAGCGGCTGGCGAAGCTCGCCGGAGGCGTCGCTGTGATCAAGGTCGGTGGAGCGTCGGAGCTCGAGGTCAAGGAGCGCAAGGACCGCGTCGACGACGCGCTTCACGCAACCCGCGCCGCGGTCGAGGAAGGCATTGTTCCGGGCGGCGGCACCGCGTTGCTTTACGCCATCAAGGCTCTCGACGGCCTGAAGGGCGAGAATGACGACCAGACCCGCGGCATCGACATCGTCCGCAAGTCCTTGCAGTCGCCACTCCGCCAGATCGCTCAGAATGCGGGGCACGACGGGGCAGTTGTGGCCGGAAAGCTGGTCGACGGGAACGATACGAACATGGGCTTCAACGCTCAAACCGAAGTCTACGAGAACCTGGTCAATGCAGGCGTAATCGATCCCACCAAAGTCGTTCGTGCTGCATTGCAGGATGCAGCGTCGATCGCCGGCCTCTTGATTACCACCGAAGCGGCCATTGCCGATCTACCAGAGGACAAGCCGGCAATTCCAATGGGCGGCGGCGGCATGGGCGGCATGGGCGGCATGGGCGGCATGGATTTCTGATACCGAAACATTCCGGTGAGCAGCGGTGCCGGAGGAAGATTAGCCGGGCCCGCTTAAGTCCGCTTTCGACTGCCGTTTCACTCGGTCATCGTGACACATGCTTCAAAACGCTCGGCTGGAGTTTCGAACCCGAGCGTCTTGCGTGGTCGGCCATAAAGTTGCCGCGCAATCTCACCCAAGCGCTCCTACGAGTGCAGGCTGAGGTTCGTGCCTTTTGGAAAGTACTGGCGGTGTAAGCCGTTGGTGTTCTCGTTCGAGGCGCGCTGCCACGGACTCTGCGGATCGCAGAAGTAGACCGCGGCATCGGTCGCCAGCGTGAACCGCTTACTGCGCCATCTCGCTGCCGCGATCCCACGTCAGCGACTTGAGGAGCTCGTTGGGAGACAGTCCGCCTGGTTGATCAGCGCCATGATCACCGACTGGCTGTCGCGGTTCGCGACCTTCGCCAGCAGCACATAGCGGGTGTGCCGCTCGACCAGCGTCACGATGTAGCTGTTCGATGACCCGCACAGCGGGTCGACTTCCCAATGACCCGGTACCGCGCGGTCCTCAGCTGACGCCGGACGTTCTAGGATCGAGATTGCATCAACAATGCGTCTCGTTAGCCGTCAATTCCCACGCCGCCTTCTGGGTTCCCGGACGCGAGCCGGCAATTCAACCGTGCCAGGCAATTGGGTATTCCCGTTCATCGCTGGGAAAGCTCTTTTCGCCTCACCCTATTCGCTACGCTTCCTGTCGCATAACGCCGCACAATCAAAGCCTTAGAGCGTTCCCCGGCCGACACTTCCATGAGGAGTGGCGGTCGCCTGCATGCGGCCGCGAACACACGCACAATGTAAGGAGTAAGCCTATGCGTAAGATTATGTTTGCCACTGCCGGACTGGCGGTCCTCGCCACACCGGCCCTTGCTCAGGTCAACACTGGAAGCGGTAATGGCCTCGTCGCCGTGAACGTCCAGAACGTCGCCTTGCTCAACAACTTCCTTAACAACGATCAGATCGCGGCGCTCAATAACGTAGGCGTTCCAATAACAGTTCAGGCGCCGATCAGCGTCGCCGCGAACGTGTGCGGTACCACGGTCAACGCGCTTGCGGCCCTGCGGAAGACCGGCGCTGCGACGTGCGACGCGAAAAGCGGCTCGGCCGCTCTGGCGAAGATCGTCCAGAGGCAGAAGCTAAAGCAGAATAAGTAAGCGCCCTCTGCGCTGCACTGCAAAGGCTCGGCCGGAGCGATCCGGCCGAGCTTTTTGCTGTCCTAACTCACGAGGGCAAAGAGCACGGCAGCGACTTTCGAACCCGGGTGCGACCGTTAGAGTGTTGCTTTCCACCGCGTTGTAGACGTTCGGATCGTCGGTAAGATGAAGGCTCGCAGTGCAGCAAGAGCTATTGGAGAATCGTTGTGGCGTATCGCGGCAAACCGGACCTGTATGGCTCCCGTCTAAGCCCCGCAGAACGCAATACCATGCCCTATCCTCACATCATTTGAGCTTTGAGAGTGGCCTTCGTTGCCGCCTTTCCAAGAGTAATAGCGCTGCCAACCCCAGCGCGGCCACGGCGTCGTAGGAGCCGCAGAAGGCGGGCCACCATTCGGGAGCCCCGGATGCAGGTAGGAACGGATGTCGGACGAAATCAAACACACCGTGCAGCGCCAGCCCCGCGACCACAATCCAAAGGCTCGTTCGGAAGCCGATGGCGGCCAGGGTCGCAAACACGCTGAAGAACGCGATTTCGCGAATGAGAGCCGGGCCCCCGCCGCCCATGACAGCAAACAGCACGTAGAGAGAGCCTACGACGGTTAGCACCGCGGCGTAAAAGGATTTGTCTCGATCATAGCCTACGAAATGCGCGAACAGTCCCACGACCACGGCGAGTGTGATGCCGACGAGTACAGCCATACGTCTAGGACGAACGCTCGCTATGGGGACGAAGCATCGATGCGATGACACGCGAGAACATCACAACAGACGAGCCGAGCAACCCCATGAGGCCAAGCAAATAGAGTGGGGCGGTTCGTCCCACCGGCATGTCGAGCGAACAAAGCGCAAACGCGATGAAGGCCACCAGGGAGGAGCATGAGCTGGCAAGGGTCCCGCCCTTGCTGAACCCTTGGACATGCCTGATTTTAGCCGCCCGTCTCAGGCTAATCGGGGCATAGCTAAGCATGGCGATAATCCCGACAACAGCGGACATGCGCAGGGCCAGTCGTTCATCAGAGACGAAACTTGAGAAGGTGGCGGGGAGCAGTCCAAGCAAAGTTGTAGACAAACTCGCAGAAAGCATCAGGCCGAGCCGCATGGCATCCACCTTGGCATCATCGCCACCTTGGCGCTGCCCTAACCGGCCTGCGAGACTGCCGAACCCGGCAAATGCCACGGACATTTGTGCAATGACGATGTAGAGCTCGGATGGATTGGTCGCCATTCCCGCGGCCCCCTCGGTCGGTCGGCGATGCTACCGCACGGCGGAATAGGTTGTCGATAGGTTCGGGTTAACGGCAGCCTTCCTACACGTTGCGGACATTCGGTTACCGGACGATAGTGGTCCGCGTGGTTTTCGGTAATTTCCTAGATGCGCTTTCAAGGCGCGCTCCCGCCATTGTGATATTCACCCTTTGTGCGGCGCTCGTCGCCAAATGGGTCGATGCACCCGTTTGGCTACCCGATAGCCTAGGGGTCGTCGTCGGCAGCCTGGCCCTGGCGCTGATGGCCGCAAAGGGACGCCGGCATCGCTTCAAGACCAGGGAAGAACTGGGTTTTACCGGCGGCGCGGATTGGCTCGCTTACGAACTCGCCGGTAAGGGGACGCCTCCCGGATACTACCTGCTTGGGTTCTTTGGCTTCCTCACGATAATGCTGACCGGCTTCCAGTCGGCTTATGCCCTGCCTGCGTGGGCAGGTTTCGGCCTTGGCGTCGTCTGGGGTATCGTGAACGTTCGGTACCCGGTTGACGAGGAGTCCGAAGCGTAATTCCGCTTTCGACCCCAAAGCGGACAGTAGATTGCCAGTCGATTAGAGGGTCGAGACGGCTTGAAAGAGCCGCAGTCCCCCATTAGGGGGTCCGCCCCAAGCTCCTCCAGACAACAAGGACCGGCTGTGGCCCAGTACAAGAATCCTTCGTTCCAAGATCGCGTGGCGACGGCCCGAAACGCGAAGCAAAAGGCTATAAATCAGCTGAAGGCCAAGCCTCCGGTCGACGAGGCAATCATGAAGCAGCGGCGCGAGGCGTGGGAGTTGCGAGAGAACGCTCTCTTGCGGGAGCGAGCAGCCAAAGCTGAGGCGGCTGCGGCGGCGAAAGCCGAAAAGGCGTCGGCCAAAGCGACGCAGATTGCCGAAGCAGAGGCGGCGGCAGCACTCAAGGCCGAGCGGTTGAAACCCGCCAATGCAGCGGAGATGAAAGCAGCACGCGACGCTCGTTACGCGGCCAGACAGGCGCGGAGAAAGTAAGCCGTCGTCTCTACAGCCAGCGGCAACTTCGGTTCTGAGATCCCGCTGGCCAGGTGGAACAGCCGCTTTTGTCCGCTTTCCAGACCATTGAGGACATTTTCGGGCCGCCTCCAAGCGCGACACGTTGCAAGCTGAACTCGTTCCATCTTTCAAGTCAGCTTCCCGGCGCTGGATTGGCAGGAGCGGATGAAATGGCAAACGGCATCAATGAGCAAGTGATCGAGGAGCGCATCAAAGAGTCGATGGAGCTAGCGAAAGCGACGGCGCGCAAGTTTGATGCACTGCTCGAAATACTGGCAGAAAAGGGTCTGGTGGCGAGCAGCGATCTGGTTCGGCTCCGTCAAATCGAAGGACTCTAACTGAGCCTCAGAAGGAGCGAACGGAGATCCCCGACGTGCTGCTCAACGGGCGGGGTGCAATTCGCTCGGGCGCGCCGCCCTTCTCCTCGTCGGCGCAATCGTTTCCGACGTGCTCGGCTTGTTTCTTTGCTCGGGCAACAGTTCGTTCTGAGGAGAAATGAAAGCGCCAGCTTCCTACCCATTTCGGTTACTCAGACCGCCTTGGGGAGGGTCGTCATCTAGCTCCGATTCATTCAAGATTGTGTCGAACGACAAGCCCAGACGAATGGCGTCAGCGGCCTCGGGAGCGATGATCTCTGCCGAGCGGAAAAGATTTCCGCCGATCCTCGTTCCACCAATTTTCAGCAACGCTGCTCATTCGGAGATGCTGCGCTGCACGGCGATCAGGGACGATAGCCGAATGGCAGCTAGCCACAATGGTCTCAGGAGGTCGTCGCAACACTTTACCACGTAGATGTGAGGTGAGGTACCACCACCCATTCCAGCCATGACCGACCCATTGCAGAGGTTACGCCATCTGTTACGTTCCCTTGACCTTCTGGGGGCGCCGACATGCACGTCCACCTGCCCAAACCGTTGCACGGCTGGCGCCAGTTCGCGGGCGAAGTTGGAATCATTGTGCTCGGCGTTCTGATTGCGCTCAGCTTCGAGCAGATGGTGCAGGAGTGGCGGTGGCATGAGCAAGTAGCGACGGAACGACAAGCGCTCGACAACGAGCTTGCCGCCTCTGTCAGTCAGGGCGCCGAACGAATCTCCGTCGAGGATTGTCTCAGCGCTCGCATTGGTGAGCTGGCGGCCAAACTGAACGCAGGCAATGGTCGATGGACGGGGGACCCGGTGCCGCTTCCCGAGGGAGCAGAGCGTACCCCTCACGTTCGCAGCATGCGACCCGTTTATGGTGCGCCGCTTCGAGGTTGGCCGCAGGACGCATGGGACACCGCGAAGTCAACGGGAGCGCTCGACCATATGGGTCAGGGCGAGGTGGCTTCGTACAGTGCGGTTTACGGGGAAATTAGCGCGGTGCGCGACTTTCAGGGTCAGGAGCTTCCGCTCGAGTCGGAGCTTTCGTTCCTGAGCACTGATCAGCAGCTGGACAATGGATCTCGCGTCGGTGCGCTTCGCGTCCTCGCGAAGCTGGACGCACTGAACGCCACGATCGCAGCACTCAGCAACCTGATGATCGAACAGATCAAGGGACTGCATTTGCGCGTAGATTCAGCCCGCTTCTTGGGGAATCTGAAGTACACGATCGATGAACAGCGAAAATATCAAGGGCGTTGCGTGAAGGACGTACAAATCCGCTTTTGAAATTGATGCTGCGATTTCCACGGCGGGGAATGATACTGGCGCCGAACGGCTCCTTCCCCCCCAAATTTGCCGACTGGCTCCGACGTCAGCTTACCGTTCGCCGCGGCCATCGCTCGTCGAGACCAGGACCACGAGCGACTGTTACTACGTCGAGACTTTCCATAGCATCCAGCAATTCCTCCAGATCAATCAGATCGAGGCAAGGCCTCGCGCCCGCGGCCAATTGCTCACCGGCAGCAATGCGTCGGGTGAGAATTATCGCAGGGAGGCAGGGAATGTTTGGTCCCTGAACTTGCCGAGCAATCATGAAAATGCGGATTTCAGCAGGCCGCCCATCACGATCTGTACCTCGCAGAAACATGTGGAAGCCGCTTTTGTCGGAGCCCAGGGCGTCAAATAGGAACGAGAGCTTCAGCAGACTTCCCGCATTCCGCGCAAGCGACTTCACAAAACCCAGGCGCACTATCCAGCTGAGGAACCAGATCCCGATGTGCAGGAGCTTGACCTCATGGCCGGCGAGAAATTCGAGGTCGCGCAGGTCGGAATATCGGTCATGAAAGAGCGCGAGATCGGGGATGTCGCAATAACCAAAGAGCCGAACTCCGAGTTCGGGATAGCGGACGGCACGCGTACCTTGCCAGCCGAACACGCGCTTCCGGCGACCTGCGACAAGGATCGTGAATGGTTGGCCGACATAGCTGAGAATCGCGGCGGCCGTACCGAGGCCACGGTTGGTCGCCTGCGCGGCAGCAATTCCGTACGTCGCGCTTGTTAGTCTGCCAAAGCGACCTCGGTATCGATCGATAAAAGCCGCCGTCAGGCAGGGAACAGAGCTCGCGCCGGCGATCACGGCCACATCCGCAGCTTTAGCTAGTCCATCCAGCTCGCCAATCGTCGCAACGAACGCTCGTGCATCCGAGAGATCAAAATAGTGCGCGCCCGCAGCAATGGCTGCACGGGCCACCCGGTGGTCCTGTGTTTGGAAAGGTCCCGTCGTGTGGATCACGACGTTCGGCCGAATCTCACAAAGTCTTTGCTCAATGTCATCGTTGATATCGATCGTGCAGCCGGAAGCAGGATTGAGCGCTTGCAAGGACGCGGCAAAGGCGTCGGCCTTGGCTTGTGATCGACCGCCGATCAGCAGCAAAATATTCGAATCTGTTGCGAGCGAGCGCGCAATGTAACTGCCGAAATTTCCGTACCCGCCAATGACCAGAACAATCGTCACCAATTCGGCTTTGCCACCATGAGCCAGAAAACGGCTACGAGGCTAAGGAAGGCAGGCCAGCCGAGCGTGAACCACATCCTTCTCAATCTTTCGTATGCGATGCGGTCAAACTCACAACCAGCGATCTTTGATTCCAACATCCTCATCATCTTGATCTGAAGCCACACCACCGGCAGCCAGCACAGCCCAGCAAGGATGTAGAGACCGAGGCTGATCACAATCCAGGCAGCCCGCGGATCGATGCCACCATTCGCGATCAGCCAAGCCCCCGTCAGAGGTTGGAGAATCACCGCAGGAAGGGTGAATAGGAAGTCCGCCCGCACGGTCGTGCGCGCCGCGAATAAGTGAGCGTGATCATCTGATTGGCTTGCCGACCAGAAGAAGAAGGCGATTCCCAGGCCGGTCCCAAACAGGATCGTCGCGCTAAGGATGTGCAAGGCTTTTATGACCAGATAACTATCGATCGTAGCACCCGAACGCTTTGTGATTGGCGGACAAGGAACTCAGCTTAGATTGCTTTCGGGCCCTTTCAGCATTCTCGCTGCCAAGTGCGCCGCTGCTCCGGCCGGGTGGCGATCTAGTGTCAGTTTTGCACTGCCCATTCCTGCTGCGAGAGCGACGGCTCACGTGGATCGGGAACGCAGAAAGTGAAGTCTCATTCGTGACCCGCCCATCCTGTCCGGTCTGGAGGACACACTGAGCATGCGCTGCTCCATCGAGAACAATCAGCGACCCAAAAGGCCATTACGCTCCGCCCGAAAGCAGCTCGTCCAGTTGATCCAGCTGCTCCGGCAGCCCGGCGGCCGCGCCGGTCATCGCTTCTTCGAGCGCCTCCCTCGAGGGATAGAGTTCATGGAAGGTCAACAGAGTCTTCCCGTCGTGCTCCTCGAAGGTCACCGTGGTGACCGCGCCTTCTTCGCCTTCGTCGTTGGTCCAGACGATGCGTTCGTTCGGAACCACGTCGAGGTATTTGCCGTAAAATGCCATGGTGTCGGATCCCGCCACGCCGAACTCGAGATGATATTTTCCGCCGGTGCTTACGTCCATGTCGCAGGACAACAATGACACTCCCGTGACCGACCTCGGCATCCACCACCGCCGAAACAGGTCAGGCTGGCTCCATGCTCTAAATACAGTGCTCGGCGGAGCATCGAACACCCGCGTGACGACTAGCTCCCGGTCGGATTTGCGTTCGACGGCCGTGCGGTTCTGCGCGGCGGCGTAGCTACTTCCTTGCTGATCCATCTTCTTCCTCCTGTTTCATTTCCAGAATGACTTGATCCAAGGCGTCGAACCGAGCCTCGAAGAGCTTGCGGTGAGCTTCGATCCATTTGGCCTCCGCTTCGAGGCCGCCTCGCTCGAGCTTGCAAGTCCGTACCCGTCCGACCTTCTGGGTTATGACGAGCCCTGCCCGTTCCAGCACAGCTACGTGCTTCTTCATGCCCGTCAGCGTCATGTGAAATTTTCCAGCGAGGCTCGTGATCGACGCATCGGCCAGCCCGAGGTGATCAATTATGCCGCGGCGCGTCGCGTCGGACAGGGCCGCGAACGATAGATCGAGAGAGGGACTCAAACACTGAACCATGCAGTTCACTATCTACGCGATTCCTCAAGAGACACAAGAGCGTCTCCTGTTACGAAAGCTTCCCTCGAAGGAAGTGGGCTCGAAGGACGAGTGGACCTCGCCCGAGAAGCGGGACAGCGAAACGCTGGTCGGCCAAGTGTCGCATGGTGGTGAGGCAACCGTAGTTAATGACGAAAGCGGACGCATGACGAACATTAATGTTGAGCTGCCCCCGCAGTCCGCGAGGAGGCTGCGCTCTCATGCCCGATTACCACCCCAAAGTTGCCGCGCCGCATTTCGACCCAAGGCAGACATGCCGGGCATTAGACTTTCACTGGTGGCAAGCAGAGTCGCGCGCCTCGTCACGCGCAGCAACATGACTTGACCTGAAGGATCTCTGGCGGCGATTACATTCCTGCTCGGGGAAGGGGACGTTTCCATGGCGGGTGGAAAGTGGAAGATCGCTGCAGTTGCAGCGGCATTGATTGTCGTCGCATCCAGTACGTTTTGGTATTTCGAGTCCCCTGCCTGGACGCTCAAAGGCATGAAGGACGCGGCGCAGTCGCACGACGCTGACGCGCTGAACGCCTACATCGACTACCCCGCTCTTCGGGACAGCCTGCAGGCCGAACTGACGGCCCGGATGAGGGCCGAGGCTCGAAAGGACAAGTCCGGTTTTGGCGCTCTCGGAATGGCTTTTGGCTCAGCAATGATGGGGCCGATGATCGACCGACTGGTCTCTTCCGCGGGGATGCGCGCAGCCTTGCTTGCAAGCAGTCACGGGGATGTGCCGCCGGCGGCTTCGGTGTTCCATATTCCCGAGGAGCCCGCCATTGTGAGGCGCAACTTTTCCGAGTTTCTCGTGACCGCAAAGAACCAGCCGAACACTGGTCTCGTGTTCAAGAGGCATGGCCTTTCCTGGATGCTCAGCGGCGTCGAATTGCCACCGATCGCGTCGAGGTGAGCGCCGGCGTTCAGCAGCATCAGAATGATCCACGAGGGAAGGTCAGGAGGCTTGTCGCTAGTGGCGGCTTTCCATCGAGGCTGTTTGGGGGCAGAATTGGCTTCGCCGGACCTTTGCGCATCCGGGGCACGTCCACCTTTTCGCCATTCTTCCCACGCCCTGCTTACGCGGTCTCCCCATGCCCGAATTTTTCGCCGATGTTCGCAACAACGCCGCCACTGGCAGGAATCGACCGACCCCAGCCTCAACTTAAATCGGCGCCAGCAATCTGGGATCGGGGGCTGGCGTCAGGCGAGTTCCAGATTGTCGCGCCAGGCCATCACCTCGAGCTCGCCTCGAACCGCGTCGTCGATGGGAATGACGGGTCGCGCCTGAAACTCGAACGCCGGCAACATCGAGGCGAACTTGTGCACTTCGACGGGATCGTCGCAATCGGCCAGCATGTAGCCGCCCCAATCGCCGACCCTGATGACGAACATCTCTATGGTGAAGTTCGAAGGCCGCTCCCATTTGCGAAAGACGTCAAGAATGCGCTGCTGAGTGCGCTCATATTCGATCGCCGACCCTTGCGAGCGTTCATTCCAAGTGATCATATATTTCATGGCATTACCCCCGGTGGCTGGTCGAGTTGCGCCAAGGCCATCCCAACTCGTCGAGTGCTCGCATTGCTACGCTGCGCTGAGCTACATCCGCCTCTGAAAGCGACTTAACAAGAGCTCGCCGGCCGCTTGCATAAAAGCCCCCCAATCTCCGGTCATTTCCAATTTCCGCAAGTTCTGGAAAGCAGCTTCACGATGCGCCTCTAAACGCGATGCGGAAGGCAGCATCACGCATGGGAAACCAAGCCAAGCTGTTGCTGTCCCCAATCAACGTATAGCTCGGTCCACCGCTTTGATTCCGGACATCACGCTCGCCTCTCTAGCGACGGATGCCTAGATGAAACTTTACAAGGGACCGACGATGAATGGCATGTTCGAGCGCTCCCCGAGTGGCCAGGCGGTCAAAGGTCTGCGCCAGTTTCTGAATCTTGAGCAGCAGCGCGCCTGGATGGAAGGTGAGGCGAACCTGCCCGACGACAGCCAGCGCTCTGACGCGCTCGAACAAAGGTTCAAATATGTTGCGCGTTTCGAAAAGCTGCTTCGCCGACCGCAAGCGCAACAGGTGTTCGAAATCCTCGGCATCTACGGCAAGAATTGTTTGCCGATCCCGCGCCGAACCGAGCGATCTTACTGGTCGGTATCCTGCCTGCCCTCGACGTCCGACAAGCCGCTGGTGCGAGTCAATGCGAGCTGGATGGAGCTTTTCACGCTTTTGCCAGATGGCGACGGACTGCGGGCGAGGATCATCGTTCATCTATCGGATTTCACCAGGAATGGGTCGATCGAGCCTGATGATCTCGACCAAGCCTTGCTTGAGCAATGCGTCGCGAGGCCGGAAGACGTCAGCCATTCCATCTGGAATGCAAAGGACATCCTCATCGTCAAAGTCCGCAGCGTCACTTCGATCGTCAAGTTCCTCGAAACCCCAGGAGCAGTGCGCGCAATTCGGAGCTTCAACCTTACCCACATGAACCGTGGCCGGAACGCATATCAGGCGAGCCATTGCTACAGCGTCGCGGACATTATTCTGGGGGAATGAGCGGGCGCTCAATCAGTCCCCGCTTGCCCCTTGAATCAAGTCCATGAAATTGCGCGCCGCCTCACGATCTGCTTCGCTCTCAAACGCGACATCCAGATCAGGGGCCGATCCCAGCGTATGCAGAAGTGCCCAAAGCGCGAACCGCTCGCCGCGGTCTTGAGCTAGACCGAGGTCGACTCTCATGCGCTCGATTCCGGCTTTCAAAGCTTCCGGTGCGACCGATGCGAGGTTCGAGGTGCCAAAGTAGCGGTGAACCTGATCATCGAGATTCATCGCATGTCATCTGATCTACCAAGCGCCCGCCGGCAAGTGCCGACGAGCAGTACGCTCGCGATCCGACTCTAGGGAAGGACACTTTTGTGCCGTGGCATGTGCGGCCGCAACCTTGTCAACCATCGTTCGCAGAGCGAAGCGACGCGACCATCGCTTTGCCTCAATTTTGCAGGCGCCTACGCTGCGGAACCATCATATCGAGGGCCGGTTGAAGCAATTGTGTTGCAAGGACCGATCGGGGCTTTGGTAAGTGGCGCGTCCGCTCCGGGCGCGACCACCGCTTCGCCAGAGGCAGTCCGGATCTTTGACGTGACGCTGATCGGCGCAACGCAGCACAATCTCCACAAGCTCATCCTGACGATCGCCTTCATTGCTATTGCGTGGGCGGCCGCCTGGGCCCTTCGGCAGTTTCTGAAGCTGTTCGTTGGGAGCCAATCGGGGACCCGCTTTCAATTCTGGGCAAAGCAGGGGGTCAGCCTCGCCGTCGCGGCGATCCTGATCCTTGGAATCATGTCGATCTGGTTCGACAATCCAGCGCGGCTTGCGAGCGTCTTTGGACTGATTGGCGCTGGCATTGCATTCGCACTGCAGCGGGTGATCACGGCTGTCGCTGGATATTTCGTGATCCTTCGCGGCAAGACCTTCAATGTCGGCGACCGTATCCAGATGGGCGGCGTCAGGGGCGACGTTATCGGCCTGGCCTTCATGCAAACCCGGATCATGGAGATGGGCGAATCCCCGCGGGTGAAGGATGATGACAAATCGTGGGTGCGCAGCCGGCAGTTCACCGGTCGGATCGTAACCGTCACCAATGACAAGGTCTTCGACTGTCCGATCTATAATTACACCCACGAATTCGCCTACATTTTCGACGAGATCAGTATTCCTGTCCACTTCCAGCAGGATTTCGCGAAAGCGGAGATGATCATCCTCGAATCAGCAAACAGGCATGGACATACCGCCGAGCGCCTGGGGAAGGCGGAGGTGAAAAGAGTCCAGGACAAGTTCGGCATCGAGATCGGCGAGATCGCGCCGCGGGTGTTCTGGCGAATCACCGAAGACTGGCTCGAGCTGACGGTCCGCTTCCTCGGCCCCGACCACGGCATTCGGAACATCAAGGATCAGATCACGCGCGAGATAATCGCCGGCTTTGAAAAGGCGGGGATCGTGATTGCGGCAACGAGGCAGGAAGCGGTCGACGCGCCAGGGACGAAACGGGCCCGAGCCAGGGCTTAACTGGCTCGCCATTTTTGAAAGGGCTCTGTTCGACTTGAGTGAGGCAAGCCCGCTCCGAATGGGAGCGGGCTTGCGTTGCCGCCGGTGAAACGAGCTAAGACAAGGCCGCTCGGCGCCTCAGCACCGGGTCAGTTTCAGACGCGCTGTGAGCTTCAGCAGACACGAGTATAATAGACGACGCCGTTACGATGGTGCCGCCGGAGGCAGTTGTAAGAGCGCGACCGATAGGATGGATAGGAATAGCCGTAGGACGAATAACCGTAGCTGGAGCTCGGATATGAATAGCCGTAGCTCGAGCTCGGGTATGAATAGCCATAGCTCGGGTATGAATAGCTATAGCTCGGATATGAATAATTGGAGCTTGGATAGGAATGGCCATAGCTATACGGGCTATACCCGTACGAATAAGGCGAATAGCCGTATGAGTACGGCGAATATCCGCGTGAATACGGCGATTGTCCGACGCCGATGTAAATCTGGGCAGCGGCCGGAGTCGCGGCGATGGCAGCCGCGATTGCTGCCGATCCAATGAGCAATCTGCGCATGAGCTTTTCCTTCGGTTGGCACACGAAACCCAACGTTTCGCGTGAGTTGCATCAAGAACGAAGTGGAAGGACGGATGTTTCGCTGATCGGGCCAGAACGCCGCTCACGAGAGGCGGACACTCTGACCCAACTCGGCGTTTAAGTCGCGAATTGGCGGAAATGCGATTGGCTTATCGACTAAACATGCTCTTCTGGAGCGCTTCCTAGCGGCGCATATTGCCGCGACAACGCCGTTCTGTAGATTGCTCATTCTTAGAGGAGCGTGCGTTTGGCGAGCCTGGATCTTAAGGGTATCCGGAAGTCCTTCGGGTCGGTGCCAGTTCTCGACGATGTCTCACTCGAGCTGGAATCGCGCGAATTCATCGCTTTCCTGGGTCCATCGGGATCCGGCAAGTCGACATTGCTTCGGATCATTGCCGGTCTCGAAACCGCTGACGACGGCGAGGTCTGGCTTGAGCAGAAACGCATCGACCAGCTCGCGCCGGGCAAACGCGAGGTCGCGATGGTGTTCCAGCACTACGCGCTCTACCCGCACATGAGCGTCCGCGATAACATGGCGTTCGGTCTGAAGAACGCGGGGATCGCGAGGGATGAGATCGAGCGGCGCATCGCCGATGCGGCAAAGGTACTCGAGATCGACTCATTGCTCGATCGCAAGCCCGGGCAGATGTCGGGCGGACAGCGACAGCGCGTTGCCCTCGGGCGAGCATTGGTCAAGCATCCCAAGCTGTTCCTGCTCGACGAGCCATTGTCGAACCTCGACGCAGCGCTTCGCCTACGCACTCGAGTTCGAGCTCGCCCAGCTGAAGCAGCGCGTTGATGCAGCGGTAATCATGGTCACCCACGATCAGGCCGAAGCCATGACCCTCGCCGATCGCATCGTCGTCATGAACGACCGGAAAATCCAGCAGGTCGGGCCGCCGATGGAGATCTATAGCCGACCCGCCAACATCTTTGTCGCGCAGTTTGTCGGATCGCCCCCGATGACGATCGCCGCTGCAACGCTGGTTGAGGACAAGGGCGAATTTGCACTGCTCGAGCTAGGCGACGGGACCAAGGTCAGGACCAGCGTTCAGCGAACCGCTTTGCCCGAGGGCGCCCTTCGGCTCGGCATCCGCCCGGAAGCTGTGCTCGTCGGAGGACGCGGCACCAAAGCGAGGGTCGAGCTCGTCGAGCGGCTTGGCGAGCGGACCTTGGTCTATGCCCGCCTCGGCAATGGGCAGCCGATGATCGCCGAGGGCCCGGGCGACAGCCATGTCAGCCTCGGCGATGAGATTTCTCTGAAGATCGACGGGGCGGCCGCCCACGTCTTCGATGCCGCGGGCGTCGGCTATCACAGGTCCGACGCATGACCAGCAGTCGCGACTGGCGCGGGCTGTTGTTCGTTGCGCCATTCGTTCTGCTCTACAGCCTGATCCTGGTGTTCCCGCTCTTTCGCGGGCTCTGGCTCAGTCTGAACCAGGTCGACCTGTTCGGTGCGGGCCATTTCGTTGGAGCCGACAATTATACGCGGCTTACTCACGATCCGATCTTCGCGACGTCGCTCAAGAACACGTTCCTGGTCACTGTGATGATCGTTCCGCTACTGACGCTGCTTGCACTCACCCTCTCGCTCGCTCTCAACCGCGCGACCAAAGGAGCTGCAATCTTCCGCGGGATTTTCTTTTCGTCAGCGGTCCTGTCGGTGACGATCGTGACTTTGATCTGGCGCTTCGTGCTTGCGCCCGACGCGGGCCTGCTCGGCTACGCTTGGACGGCGCTCGGCTGGACTCCGCTGCCTTTCTTGAGCGACCAGCACCTCGTCCTTCCCGCGCTTGCAATCACGACGATCTGGTGGTCGGTCGGTTTCCCGATGCTGCTGTTCCTCGCCGGGCTGCAGCAGATCCCGGAAGATATGTATGAAGCAGCTGCGCTCGACAATGCGAGCCGCTGGGCGACGCTTTGGCGAATCACCGTTCCTTCGCTCCGGCGCACGATCGTGCTCGTGATCATGTTGCAGACAGCGGCACAGCTGCAGTTGTTCGGACAGTCGCAACTGCTGACTGCCGGGGGCCCGAGCGGTGCTTCGCGAACCGCAGTGCTGTTTCTGTTCGAAACCGCATTCGGCCAATGGCAGCTGGGCTATGCGAGCGCTGCTGCTGAGGTTCTGTTTCTCATCATCCTTGCCGTTACGATCGCCCAATATTGGCTGACCGGACGGGCGACCGCTCAGGGAAGCGAGTGATGGAGCGACAGCGCCTGACCCTGATCGGATGGCTCGCCCTCCTGATCGGCGCAGCGGTCATGGTGACCCCGCTCGCCTGGACGCTTCTCCTCTCGCTCAAGAGCAATGCGGCGCTCGTCGGCCATAGCGAAGCGGCTCTGCGTGGGCCGTATACGCTCGAAAATTACCGCGCGATCCTGGGCAACAACCTCACTCTTAGATGGCTTCTCAACAGCATGATCGTCTCGCTCGGGACCACCGCGGGCGTGCTCATCCTCACGAGCCTTGCGGGTTATGGGTTCGCTCGTCTCGACTTCCCGTTCCGGCGCACCTTGTTCGTGCTCGTGATTCTCGGCCTTGCGGTTCCAAGCCAGGCGGTGATCCTGCCTCAACATCAGCTGTTCGCGTGGCTGCATCTTCACAATTCTTATCCCGGCCTCATTCTTCCCGGGCTGGTCGCACCCTTCGGCGTGTTTTTCATGACGACCTACATGCGCGGCATTCCGGTCGAGCTCGACGAGGCGGCGATGCTCGACGGCGCATCGCGCTGGACAATCTTCTGGAAGGTCATCCTGCCGCTGACGGTGCCGGCGCAATCGACGCTCGCAGTGTTCACCTTCCTTGGCAGCTGGAACGATTATTGGTGGCCGCTGATCAGCGCCACTCGAAGCGATATGTACACGCTGACGGTCGGCCTCGCGGCGGCGCAGATGAACTATGCTCAGACGAGCGGGCTTGGCTATCTGATGGCGCAGGCGGTCTTCGCCTCGATCCCGATTTTTATCGTCTATATCGTCTTCCAGAAGCAGATCGTGCGCGCGATGGCGGGGACGCGCGTTCGATGAAGCTCGTCGCATTCGCGGCCATTGCGCTCCTCGCACTCGGCAGCTGCAACCGATCGGATTCGAAGACCCACATCTATCTCCAGCGCTTCTTCGGCGAGTGCGGCGCCGAATATGGGACCAGCACCGACATCGCGAAGGCCGAAGGCGAGTGCGGTATCATCACGACAATCGTCGATCGCTTCAACGCGCAGAATCCCGACATCCACATCGACGTGAATGTCGTTGCATGGCCGGGCTATCCCCAGCTGACCGCACAAATGGCGGCTCGCGATCCACCCGATCTCGTGACGATGCACGAAGGTGTGATCAGCGATTATCAGTCGAGCGGACTGCTTGAGCCAGCCGATCCATACCTCCGGGCCGCGGGTATTTCTGCCGACAGTTTCACCGACGCAGCGCGTCAGGGCGTAACCATCGGTGAGCATATTTACGGCCTCCCGATCGATACTCACGGCGGGCTGTTCCACGTCAACACCGCTTTGTTCGCGAAGGCGGGCTTGATGCGCGGCGGAAAACCGGTTCTCCCGACTTCCGCCGACGAGCTGGTTCAACAGGCGCGGCAGTTCGAAGCACGGACCGGCAAGCCCTATCTGATCCAGAGCCTCGTCGGAGATCCTGCGGGCGCTGCCCGCAACCTCTACACTTACATGATGGCGCAGGGCGCGGTGCTGTTTCCAGATCCCAGACACATCCGCCTCAACACCCCGGTCGGAGTTCGTGTCGCGAGCTTTTTCCGCGACATCAATGTTGAGCATCTGGGAACGCTCAACATGGACACTCCAGCCGCCATCGCCGCGTTCGAAAATGGCGAGGGCGGGATCTATCCGACCGGAACCTGGATGATCGGATCCTTCCAGCACGAAGCCGAGACTCCGGGACGCCCCTTGTACAAGAGCTACGCGGTGTTTCCCTATCCGCGCCTGTGGGGGCAGCGGGTCGAATATGTGAGCGGACACGCCTGGGTCATCCCGGCGCGCAAGCGAACACCCAAGCAGCGCGAGGCCATCGCGCGCTTCTTCAAGTTCATGGCGGATCACGATTACGACTGGGCCCGTACCGGGCACATTCCAGCATTTAGGATGGTTCTTGCAGATCCGCGGTTCGAGGCGCTCCCGCACCGCTCGGACATCGCGCCGCTCGCGTCCATGGGGCGCCCCCTCCCCGGCTATGTGCTTCGGCAAAGCGCGATCGAAGGCATTGTCGGCGAGGAAGCCTCAGCGGCATTCACTGGTCAAAAGACGGTCCCGCAGGCGCTTGCGGCGGCGGAGCGCCGTGTCGATGTACTTCTCGCCCAAGTCGGCTGACTAATCTGAATTAGTGTTGCTTTAATGCTGCTTGAAAGCCTTAGCTGCGGCGTCATACAAACGGCACACAATAAGTTCGTCTGATGTTGCTACAGGGGGCTCATCGATGCAGCGTGCACATGCTTTACTTTGGTCGACGACCGCGCTCGTTGCGCTGTCAATCTCCAATCCGGCGGAAGCGAAGGCCCAACCGGTCCCACCTGACCCAAATGCGGCGGCGCAAACGGCTCCCGCGCAGTCGACAGCGGCCCCTCCTGCCGACCAATCCGGCATCGTCGTCACGGGCCTTCGGCGGTCTCTTCAATCGGCTCGCAACATCAAGAAGAACAGCGTTCAGCAAGTTGATGCGGTGGTTGCTGAAGATATCGGCAAGCTGCCCGATATCGCTGTCTCGGACACTGCTGCGCGCATTCCGGGCGTTCAGGTGGATCGCGGAGGCGGCGAGGCGAACAATGTCTATGTCCGCGGCTTCGACCGGGATTATTACGAGACCACGTATAACGGTCGCGAGATCTTCACCGCCGAGACCCGGACCGTTGCGCTCCAGGATTTCCCTTCGGCGAACATCGCCGCGCTGGAAGTCTTCAAGACTTCGACCGCCGACCTCATCGAACCAGGCATTGCCGGATTGATCAATGTTCGAGGCCGTCGACCGTTCGACTTCGCCGGATTCCAGTTCTCGGGTACGGTCTATGCGCTCCATACGCGCGAGGCAGGCAAGTGGACTCCAAACGGCAATCTTCTGCTGAGCGACCGCTGGCACGTTGGCGATGGCGAAATGGGAGCGCTGGTCAACTTCTCCTACACCGACCTTCACTATCTCGACTCTGAAATCTCCGACACGGACTTCATTGCGGACCCGACCGTTCAGCCCAGTGGGCAGCATATCCGTCTGCCGGATATCCAGCGGCTGTTTTACGGAACCGCGGACCGCAAGCGTCCGTCCGTCAACGCTTCATGGCAATGGCGGCCGTCGCCAGGAAACGAGATTTACGTCGACGCGCTCTGGCAGGGCTTCCGCGACAAGATCTCCGATCGGCTCCTCGAAGCATTCCTGTTTGGTGGACAGGCCTACAACAACCTGACGTTTCGCGACGGCACAAATCTGGTGTCGAGCGGAACTGTGGTGAATCCTGCTCGACCCGACGGGTTCCAGGGAGGCACCTTCAACAAGACCGATACCTATCAGATTGCCATCGGCGGGCGTCACGAAGCAGGTCCGCTCCTGATTACTGCGGATCTTGCCCACACGTTCAGCAAGTTCACGGGGTCGACGGAGAGCGTCGACTATATCTTTGCTTCGCCGCAAACGATCGATTTCGATCTTGAGACACCCACTTTCAGCTTCGAGAATTTCGATCCGACGAATCCGGCCAATTACCAGTATCGCGGCTTCTACGAAGAAAATCAGGTCGCGAAAGGCGACGACGTACAGGCGCGGCTCGACGGTGAATACCGCACCGGCTGGTCATTCGTGCCCAAGATCCAGCTTGGGGTTCGCTACACCGATCGCAATGCCTCGCGCAGTTTTGGCAACCGCTACAGCACCAACATGTTCGGAACACCGATCGACCAGGTTCCGCTCGATTATCAATTGTTCGACGCGGGCTTTAAGGGTGTCGATGACGCGCCGTTCCCCGACGTCTGGCTGGCTCCGACCTACAATAGCATTCGCGACAATGTCGCCGAGTTGCGGCAATTCGCGGGCTACCCCGCAGGACCTCCGCCGTTCGATCCAGCGCAATCCTATAGCGCGAACGAAAAATCGACTGCTGCTTACGGCCAGCTCAATTACTCGTTTGGAACCAATATCGTCGTCGACGGAGCGATCGGACTGCGCGTAGTCCACACCAGGGACTCGCTGAGCGGTTCGACGATCCTTAGCCAGCCGAGCGGCCCTCCGGTGATCGAGCCGACCAACGTCGAGAACAGCTATACAAACTGGCTTCCGAACGCGAACATGACCGTTCACTTCACTTCTAACCTGCAGCTGAGGCTCGCGGCGACGAAGACGCGCACTCGACCATCCTTCGCGCAGCTTAGCCCGACAACAACGTTCGGCCCGCCGCCGTCAGGCTGCGTTCCGGACCCCAATGACCCGTTCCGCTGCGCACTCAGCGGAAATAGCGGCAACGTCGATCTGAAGCCCTACAAGTCCACCAATTACGACGCGTCGCTGGAATATTATTTCTCGCACACAGGGTCTGCGGCGTTCGCGATATTCCAGCGCAACCTCGATGGCTTCATCGAGAATCTCTCGACCCGTTCGATTGATCCAGTGCTCGGTCCGATCATCGTGAACCAGCCGATCAATACCGGCAAAGGCAAGATCAAGGGTTTCGAGGGGCAGGTCCAGACCTTCCTCGATCTACCGGGCCTTCCGGACTGGGCGACCGGCTTTGGGGCGCTCGCCAATGTCACCTACGTCAACGCCAAGACGGGCTTCCCGGACAGCAGCGGCGTGACCGTGCTCCAACCGATCCTCGGCATTTCCAAATGGTCGTACAATCTCGCCGCAATGTACGAGAAATACGGCTTCTCGGCGCGGCTCTCGTACAACTGGCGCGGGCGCTATACACCGACGATCCAGAATTGCGGCGACGACATCTATTACGAACGCGTCGATCCGATCAGCCGGCTGGACCTGTCGACGAGCTATACGTTCAACTCGCGCTTCACGGTGTTCGGCGATTGGACCAACATCCTGAAGAAACCGTTCCGGTCGGAATTCAGCTCCGCCCGCGCAGGAGCACCGCGAGCGGAGTATCCCCGGTTCGTCCGGTATGAGGAGACAACCTTGTCGGCGGGTATCCGATTCAACTTCAGCGCCGCTCCTCATGAAGCGGCTCCCCCTCCGATGGTCGTTCCACCACCGCCGCCGCCACCAGTGGTCGAGCAGCCCGCTCCCGCCCCGCCGCCTCCGCCACCTCCTCCGGCGCCGACGACCGAGGGCGAGCGCGGGAATTAAAAAAAGCGAGGGGCGTCAGCCGCGCTCGGCTGGCGCCTGCTCGCGCAGGCTCGGTCCGATCTGCGGCTTGCCCTCCTTCCAGAAAAGCGGCGCAATATAGAGATAGCGGCGATCGTCCTCTTTGAGGCAGCCACTGCTTGCCTCCCAGGCGTGGAAGCTGATGAAGCTGCGCTCGCCGATCCTGAACACGCTCTGGTGGCCGGGGCCACTCAAGCATCCGGCCTCGCGATCCTTGAAGCTGTGGAGGATCGGATTTTCTTTCGCCGCAACGCACGGGCCGAGCGGGCCAGCGCAACTCGCATATCCCATCGCGTAGGGCGAAAGGCCGCCCTCTTGCGGGTTCCAGCCAAAGAAGCCGCCGGAGAAGAAGAGCTCGTAACCTCCGGGCGAGCGAACCATCGTCGGCGCTTCGACCACGCGTTGCTCCCACATCTGATTGTCCTTGACGAGCTCGACCGGCTGGCCGGTCACCGACAGCCCGTCGGGCGCGAGCCGCTGTCCCCAAAGCGAGGTCCGCGCGCGAACTCGATTCCCGTCGTTCTTGAAGTAGAGGTAAAGGTTCCCGTCGTCATCGCGGAACGCATCGGCATCGATCGTACCGCCGAGATCGGTCTGGCAGACGATCGGCTCCGGCCGCCTGTCCACGAACGGGCCGAGCGGATCATCGGATTGTGCGACGCCGACGCATTGAGCGTTCTTCGTGCGATCGCTTGCGGTATAATAAAGGAGGTAACGACCGCCGAGCTCAAGCACTTCAGGAGCCCAGGTGAACCCCTCCTTGGCCCAGCTTCCGAGCTTGGGCAACGCGTCACGCTTCTTGCCGTCCGTCCCTCCAACGAATGCCCATCGGACGAGGTCGTTTGAAATCGCCATCGGCACGTTGGGACCGTCGTTGGTCGAATAAGCGATGAATTGGTTGCGGTTCGTGAGGACGAACGCGTCGGGGACATTCTGCCTGAACACGGGCACGAAGGACGGGTCGCTCGATGCGGCAACGCACAACAGCAATGCTGCGATCGTCAATAATCTGGGAACGGTTCGGCGCACTCACGACCTCCTTGCATTCCGCGACCCAGACTAGCGGGCGACTTTCGCAATCGCGACCCCATCCTTATGGTTCCGCAATGCACCGCATAATCGCTTTCGCTTCTGCCGCTTTCCTTGCTCTTGGCGGTTGCGCAACTCCGCAAGCACCTGGCCCAGCGCTCCCAAGCTACGTCAATCCAGTGCTCGACCGCGACTTTCCCGATCCGACCGTCATCCGCGCGCCGGACGGTTTCTATTATGGTTACGCGACACAGACGCGGCACGACGGCAAATGGGTGAACATCCAGCTCGCGCGCTCGGCCGACCTCGTCCGCTGGGACTATCTCGGCGACGCGCTTCCGGCAAAGCCGGGGTGGGCCGCAAGGACGCAGGACTTCTGGGCGCCGCACGTCGAGCGCGTCGGGTCCCGATACATCATGTATTTCTCCGGCAAACCCGACACTTCGGATGAGCGCCATGGACTTTGCCTCGGCGTTGCGACCGCCGGTTCGCCGGTTGGCCCGTTCGTCGATATCGGCCATCCTCTCCTGTGCGGCGAAGGCTTCGTCAACATCGATCCGATGGCTTTCGAGGATTCCGCGACGGGCAAGCACCTGCTCTACTGGGGCTCCGGGTTCGCACCGATCAAGGTGCAGGAGCTTGGTCCCGACCGGATGTCGTTCGCGCCGGGAAGCTCGGCGAAGGACCTGGTTTGGCCAAACCCTTTGAAGGATGCATTCCCGGTCCTCGTCGAAGGCTCATGGGTGATCCGTCACCGCGGTTATTATTATCTTTTTTATTCGGGCGACAATTGCTGCGGCGCCAAAGCAAATTACGCGGTGATGGTCGCGCGCTCGAAGAGGGCGACGGGACCGTTCCAGACGCTGGAGCAGGCCACCGGCAAGCCGCACAGCATCGTCCTCGAGAAGCGCGGCTACTGGATCGCGCCGGGCCATAATTCGATCGTCGCAGATCGAGCGGGGAATGATTGGATCGTTTACCATGCGGTCGATGCGCGCCGTCCGCGCGAAGACCCGAGCGACGAGGTGAACACGCGCCGAGTGATGCTGATCGACCTTATTCGCTGGAAGGACGGATGGCCGGTGATCGACGGTCCGTCGGCGCAGCCGCAGCCTGCGCCGATCCCCTAGCTCGCCAAGAAGTCCGAATGCGGGGAGGCATAGGCGTAGGAGTTCATTGATTTGGATGACGAAGAGCATCGCTGGTTGTTGCACGTGACGCAGCGAGGCATGTCGAAGCGGGACCGCCCGATACGCTGGCGGGAGACAACATTAACCACGATACTTGAGAAGCGGTTCACGCTGTAGCGTTAAACGAAGCCTCAGCAGCCATTCCGTTCACGCGGCTGTCCTTTGAACACCGGTCCTGCCCAACCCCAGCTCCGGGCAGGACCGGCATTGGGCTGACCTTCGTTGAAGGGCACGTCCCAACCAGGCTTGAGCTTTTCCGTCATTCATCCTTCCCATGGCTCGAGGACCAGATCCTTGGTGACGAGCACCTGCACCGGCCATCCGGGTCGAACCCGGATCGTTGGCTTGATCTCGAGGTTGCGGCTGGTGAGCTGGTCGCCCGAATGCGCAGCATTCTGCTCGGCGGATTGGCTGATCGCCCGGAGGAACGTGCCTTCATTGCCAAAGCTCATTTGAGCGCTGACGCCGAGCAACGTCGAAAGAGCGATGCCCTTCAATAGCTGCCAGCCGTGCGAATCCACCTTGTCTTCGAGGCCCGAAAATCCCGCGCTGTCGGTCGCCGGCATATTGTCGAGCTCGAAAGAGGCTCCGTTGGGCAACAGGATCCTTGTCCAGACGAGCAGCGCTCGGCGCTGTCCGTAGGCGACGGCGCTATCGTAGCGGCCGATCAGCCGCGCGCCTTGCGGAATGACGATCGTGCGCCCGGTCGCGCTGTCCCGGACATTCTCGGTGACCTGGGCGACGACGGCACCCGGAAGATCGGAATTCAATCCGGTGATGAGGCTCGCCGGGATGACGCTGCCTGCGCTCAAAGTCCATGGCGAGGATTGCTGAAGTCGGCCCGGATTGAGGCCGCCGTCATTCGCTGGGCGCGCGAAATCGAGCCTGTGCTGTTGGGAGAGGGGAATCTCGGCCGCCGGGGCGGTCAATTCCGCGCCAGGTCCAGCTGTGGGGACGGCAGGCACAGCTGCAGCGGTAGCTTGCCCGTCGAGCTGGACGATAACCGGCGATGACCGTGCAGCGATGCTCGCGCTCCGTTCACGCTCGCGTGCAAGCTCCAGTTCGGTACCCCGTTGGGCGGAGCCGGAGGGGCCCGAATAAGCGTCGGCAAGGCCAGGGTTTTGATCCAGGATCGGACGACCAAGGTCACCTGGAAGCGGCGGACCGAGCCGCGGCACGTCACCATAGTTCTTCGGAAGGCCGGCGAGCGTATCCGCGCTTCCGCGATCTTCTAGGTCGCCGGTTTCGATCGCGCTTGCAGCCTTCCTGAAGCTCGGCGGCTCGAGCGCAAACCAGGAAATGGCGACGATCGCTGCCGCAAGACAGCCCATCGTGCCGACGATCAACCCGCGACGGAACCGGACGACGGGTCGCGGACGCGCTCGAAGAACGAGGCTTTCCGGATCTTCCTTGGGAAGCGGCTGCGAAGCGGACGGTGAGCCCTCGCTCATGACGCGTTCGCCTCGCGGCGAACCTCGTCGCGAACGATCCGGACTACCTGCTGCCGCTTCCCGCCAAGCCGGAGCTCTGCTGCCCCAAACAATCGGTCAACGACATAATAACGTCCCTTCATGCGATAGTTGACGAGCACTGCGTGGCCGTCGCCATCCGTCACGAACAAGGGCGGCGCCTCAGCGAGCCCTGGCCGGAATTCGATAAAGACCTGGCGTCCGTCGTCGAAGATGCGGAGCGGTCGCCATTCTGGCCTGTCGCCCTCGATGCGATAGTCGAAGTTGAGCTCGTCGATCGAGACGTCGCCGGCAATCGAAGTCGCCTCCATACTTCTGAGCGCCACAAGCGGATCTTCCGGATAGCTCCACGCAATGCTCGCCATCGAACCCGCCGTACGGCTCTCAACTTCGACATGATAGACGCGCCGGTCGGTCGCGATGATAAGATTGGTCGAAAGGCCGGCGGCCGATGGTTTGACGAGGACGTGCGCGCGCCGCGCCGCTCCGCTCCCGCTTGCCATGTTGCCGATCACCCAGCGAGCCGTATCGCCGGCTGCAACCGACACCAGATTTTCGCCCGCCTGAAGCGCGATGTCGCTGATCAAGCCCGGCGCCGTGTAGAGCCGGTAGAGAGCACCCTCCGACCAGGGATAGACCTGGACCGCGCCGACATAAGCTTGGCTCGCCGGCTCCTGCACCGTCGCGCCTGTGGCGCGAGCCGGAAGAGTCGTGGCGCCATGCTTGCGCCGGGCGGGCGCAGGCGAGGCCCGCACCGGGGCCGAGGTGGCAGCCGAGCCTTCAGCAATGTCCACGGCCGACGCCGATGCGGCAATTTGCTTTGCTTGCGCATAGGTCGGACTTCGCGGTGCCGGGACCGCGCCCGCGGCGCAGGCGCCCAGGTCCGCGGTCAGTGCAACGGCAAGAATCAGTGGACGAGTCATTGGATGCTCCTTGTCGAGAGGGGTTCCGCCGCCGGCGCTAAAGGCAGCGGGTCAGGCGGCGCGCCGGGGGGCTCGCTAGAGTGGGACTCCGGCAGCTCCGCCGAAGGGGGATCGAGCTCGCGGCTCCAATCGATCGCATCGACATAGAGTCCGAGCGGGTTCTTTCGCAGCGTTTCGGCGGAGGCTGGCGGGCGAACCACGACCGAGAGAATGCCGGTCCAATGCTCGGTCGTCGCAAGGTTGCCGCGGTCATAGGCGCGCTCGGTCCACTTGACCTCGAACGAGCGCTCCGAAGCGCGAACGACGCTCGTCACCTGGGTAGCAACGGTCCGCGTCCCGAGGGACCCAAACGGGTTGGTGGAGCGCGCATAGTCGCTCAGGAAACGCGCCCCGCGCCCGGTCGTGAAATCGTATGCCGAAAGCCAGTTTTCGCGCATCAGCACCGGGTCCAAGGAGATCGAGCGGACGTCGGCGATGAAGCGAGCGAGATGCCAGGCGATTTGGGGGTCGGTGGGGCGATAATCGCGTTCGGCGGGCGTGACCGCCTGGGCTTCGCCGAGACGGTCGACCTCGACGACATAGGGAACGACTTGGCTCTCCTGCGATTGCCACAGCAAGCCGCCGGCAAGTCCCGTCGAAAGCAGGAGCGATCCCAAAGCCATCAAGCGCCAATTGCGCGCCTGGACCCGAGCAGTGCCGATCCGCTCGTCCCACAGCTGGCCCGCCCGCTGGTAGGGGTTCTCGGGTTGGGGGGTTCGACCGTAGCGCTGGATTGAACGCTTGAATTTCATGGCAGCTACTCCTCCTTTTCCTTGATGTCGGGAATCGCCGCTCCGCCTCCGCGATCGCCTTCGCGGATCGCCTGGAGCGCGGCATGCCGATGGTGGCGCGCGACTTGCTCCGAGCGGAGTTTGCGCGCCCAGTCAGGCGCTTCAGTGGAGGCCTCGCCGCCGACACCGGGACGCGGCGATTGAGCGCCGGCGAACAGAGCCGCCGCTTCGCCGCGCTGCCTGGCAGCCTCGAGACCGGCGGCTTGCCCGAGCTTGTTGCGGCCTGCAGCGCTCGCGGCGCTCACCATGCCGCCGAACCCCGCGGCGAGCGTCGCTTCGCCGGACGTTTCCTGGCCAAGACGATATGCGGCTGAGGAAGCGGCGCCGATCGCAGTTCCGGCGCGGACCGCGCCGAGCGCGCCGGCTCCCGCCGCGCGAGCGCCTCCGATGGCCGCGGACGCGCTCGTGCCAAGGATCCCGGCCGCCGCCGCTGCGGTCCCGACGGCGGCGCCCGCGCCCAGCTGGGGCGCTCCTCCGACCAGCCCCGAGGCGATCCCGGGACCGAATATTCCGAGCCCAAGAAGCGAGAGGCTCGCAAGCACAAGGCTCATCGCCTGGGCAAGGTCGGGCCCGTCAACCGCATTAGCCGCGCTTCGGAACTCGTCGAAGAAGCCGGATCCAATGCCGACGATGACGGCAAGCACCATCACCTTGATTCCGGAAGCGACGACATTGCCGAGCACCCGCTCGGCAAGAAAGCTGGTGCGGTTCCAAAGCGCGAACGGGACGAGCACGAAGCCGGCAAGAGTCGTCAGCTTGAACTCGATGATCGTGATGAAGAGCTGGACCGAGAGAATGAAGAAGGCGAGGACCACGAGCAGCCACGCGATCATGAGAACCGCGATCGTCAGGAAATTCTCGAAGAAGCTGGCGAGCCCGACGAGCTGGCTAACCTGCACGAGCAAAGGCCTGGCAGCATCGAAGCCGGTCGCGGCGATGAATCCGGGTCGGAGGAGGTCCTGGGCCGACATGCGCCCGCCGCCGGCGGTGATCCCCGCTTGCGCAAAGGAGCGGAAGATGATGTCAGCTAGAAGTCGAGAAACTGCCGATGATGAGCGCGAAGGCGCCCACATAAAGGATCTTCTTCAAGAAGCGGCCGATGACGTCGTTCTCGCCCCCCATCGCCCAGAAGAGGCCGGCAAGGGTGATGTCCATCCCTACAAGAGTCGTCGTCAGGAAGGCGACGTCGGCGCGCAACAGGCCAAAGCCGCTGTCGATATATTGTGCAAAGGCCGCCATGAAGCGGTCGATGACGTCGAAGTCGCCCATCGCGGGTGCCGACCTTTTGCTGACGCTTGGTTGAGGGGATGCTGCGGGCCTCCCTGAGGGGGGTCGGGAGGTCCCGCAGCGGGCTCGGAGCGGCGGTGCATGGCCGCCCCGGGCCGAGCTCCAAGTTCAATTGCCTCGCTTTGCTTCCCCTCCGAGGAAGCGGAGCGTCGTCGCGCGCCCGTCCTCCTCTGCCTGCGCTCGCCGCGCGCGTTCAATCGAATCCTCTCGAAACTCGCTCGCCAACAGATTCTGGAGCTGGAATTGCTGCTTTACGCTGAGCGCCAAGAGCTGGTTTGCGGCCTGGCTCGCCTGGAGCGCGCCGGCTGCGCTTTGGCTTCGGCCAACCAAGGCGTTAAGGGCGCCTGAAATCTTCCTCGACATTCTCGGCAACCCCGGCCTGGACCTTCATCGACTGGAGGTAGGCCGAGCGCGATGCATCGAGCCTTGCCTTGGCATCGGCAATGCGCCGGTCGGAGGTGAGGGCTTGCGAACCGCCGGGAAACAGCGCCTCAATCCTTTGGTCGAGGCCGTTGACCTTGAAATCGACACCTTTGGCTTCATTCATCAGTTGGTCGATGCGCAGCATCTCCGAATTCAAGTCCTGGAGCTCGGGAAAATCGATCGTCTTCAGATTCTTCGTCATTCCCTCGAGCATCGACGCTTCGTTCTGAAGCGACTTTACCTGGTTGTTGATTTGGTCGAGCGCGCGTGCCGCCTCGAGCAGGTTCTGCGCATAATTGGCGGCATCGAAGACCGGCAACCCAGCTGCGGGCGCGGACGAGATTCCGAGCGAACCGAACAAGAACGCGGTCATCGCGACGGACAGGGTACGGCGACTGGTTTTCATGAGGTTGCTCCTTTGGGCTTGAGGTTCGGGAATTTGTCGACGAGATCGGCGGCCCAATCGAGGCCGCGCGCTTCAAGGAAACTGACGAGGAAATCGTCGGGGCCTTCCTTCAGCAATCGGTCGATCAGGCGCTGCGTTTCGGGATCCGATCCGCCACACAAAGCGAGCGCGACCTCGCCAAGAGCGAGGTCGAACAAGCGATTGCCGCGGCGAGACTGGAGATAATAATCGCGCTTGGGCGTACCGTGCGCGATGAGCTCGATCTGGCGTTGGTTGAGCCCGAAGCTTCGATAAGCCTCGAGCGCCTGCGGTTCCAGCGCCCGGTCGTTGGGAAGGAAGATTCGCTGCGGGCAGCTTTCGACGATCGCCGGAGCGATGCTGCTCCCTGAAATGTCGGCGAGAGACTGGGTCGCGAAGACCACCGCGACATTCTTCTTGCGCAGGGTCTTCAGCCATTCGCGGATGCGTGCCGCGAACAAGGGATTGTCGAGAAACAGCCACGCTTCGTCGAGGAGCAGCAGCGTCGGACGCCCGTCGAACTTTTGTTCAAGCCGGTGAAATAGATAGGACAGCGCGGGCGCAACCGCGCCCGGGCGGTTCATGAGGGTTTCGGTCTCGAACGCGTGGACTTCGGCAATCTCGAGCCGGTCCTCAGCTGAATCGAGTAAATTGCCGAACGGCCCTTCGAGCGTGAAAGGCTGCAAGGCCGATTTCAGGCGGGTCGACTGGAGGAGAAGCGAAAGGCCAGTCAAAGTGCGTTCTTCGGGCGGGGCCGAAGCCAGGCTCAAAAGCGCCGACCAGAGCGTGTCCTTGAGCTCGGGCGTAACCGCTACTTTCTCCTGCTCGATGATAGCGCAGAGCCATTCGGCCGCCCAGGCGCGAGTACCAGCCTCGTCGATCCGCCGAAGCGGCTGAAAGGCAAGCGCTGGCTCGGCGTCTAAATCCGCCGAGCCGAGCTCGTGATGCGTTCCCCCCATGGCAAGCACCGCCGCGCGCGACGACCAGCCCTTGTCGAAGATGAAGATTTGCGAATTTGCATAGCGCCGGAATTGCAGTGCGAGGAGCGCCAGGAGTACCGATTTTCCGGCTCCGGTCGGCCCGACCACCAGCATGTGCCCGACGTCGCCAACATGGGTCGACAGTCGAAATGGAGTTGCGCCGCCGGTCTCGGCGAAGAGCAAGGGTGGTCCATCCAAATGGGAATTTCGCGACGGTCCCGCCCAAAGTGCCGACAAGGGCATGAGGTGAGCAAGATTGAGCGTATGGACGATGGGTTGGCGGACATTGGCATAAACCTGGCCCGGGAGGCTGGAAAGCCACGCCTCGACCGCGTTCAGACGTTCGCGCTTCAGGGTGAAGCCCAAGCCGTTGACGATCCGTTCGACGCTCCGCACTTTCTCTTCAGCGGCCGCGGGGTCTCGATCGGCGAGCGTGATGGTCGTGGTCAGATAGCCAAAGGCGACATCATCGGCGCCAAGCTCCTGGAGCGCCAGGTCCGAGTCCATGACCTTATTGTCGGCATCGCTATCGGTGAGCTGGACCGGCTGGTTGTACATGACCTCACGAAGGAGCGCGGTCACAGACTTTCGCTTGTTGAACCATTGCCTCCGGATCCGGGTCAGTGCGCGGGTTGCATCGCTCCGGTCGAGCGCGATGAAACGGGTGACCCAGCGATATCCGAAATCCAGACGGTTGAGCGCGTCGAGGATCCCGGGCCGGCTTACTGCCGGAAAGCCGAGCATTGTCAGGGTTCTCAAATGAAGCTCGCCAAGCGTTGGTTCGAGGCCGCCGCAAAGCGGGGTGTCGGCGAGAAGCCCATCGAGATACATCGGGGTTTCCGGGACCGCGACGGGATGGCGGGAGGCAGAGACCGTGCCGTGAAGGAAGGTCAGGGTCTCGTCATCATTCAGCGCGTGGACCTCAGGCATCAGGCTCGCGAGAAGGTCGAGCGCGCGGTCGGTGTCGGCGACGAAGCGGGCAAGAGCCTCGGTCCAGTCGCGCCCGGCCCCCTCCTGCGGTTTTCTCTCGATCAGTGCGCGTCCTGCGCGTGCCTCGCTGTCCGGGTCGGGCAACCAAACGAGGGTCAAATGATAGCGGCTTTCAAAATGGTCGCGGCCGCCCTCGAAGCTCGCTTCGCGCTCCCTGTCGACGAGCCAGGACGCGGGGTCGGGAAACCTGCTCTGGGGGTAACCGAGGGCCGGCACGCGCTCTGCCTCGAAGGACAGCGCCCAGCTCGAGCCGAACCTCTTCAGCATGTTGTTGACCCGCGCCGCCGCAGCGACGAGCTCGGCTTCGGTCGCGCTCTCAAGATCGGGCCCGCGGAAGCGCAAAGTCCGCTGGAAGCTTCCATCCTTGTTAAGCACGACCCCGGGGCGACCAGCGCGGCCCAGGGCAGATGATCGGCGAGCCGGTCGCTGCGTGTTCGGTATTCGACGAGGTTCAGCATGCCAGATGCCCGCTCTGGCGAAGGTGGCGCATGAGCACGGGCGCGAAATCGGGGTCACGCTTGGCGGCGAGCACGGCCAATGAATGGCCAGCTGTCCAAAGAACGAGCCCGGCGACCCACAATTGGAGCCCGAGGCCGAGCGCAGCTGAGAGCGTTCCGATCAAAATTGCAATTCCACGAGGGGCTCCGCCAAGCAGGATCGGCTCGACCAGGGAGCGGTGGACCAGCACTTCGAACCCGTCGGGATGGGGTGAGGAGGCGATCACGAAATGAGCGCTCCGCCGCCGAAGCTGAAGAAGGAAAGAAAGAAGGAGGAAGCGGCAAAGGCGATCGATAGTCCGAAGATGATCTGGATGAGACGCCGGAACCCGCCAGCGGTTTCGCCGAAGGCGAGGGTCAGCCCAGTGGTGATGATGATGATCACCGCGACGATCTTCGCGACCGGGCCCTGAACCGATTCCAGCACCTTTTCGAGCGGAGCCTCCCACGGCATGCCCGAGCCCGCGGCGCGCGCTGCGCCGGCTGCCAACAGGGCCGCGGAAGCGACGGCGCCGCGCGCCGCGCGCGAAAACAGGATTGCTCGTCGATCCTTCATGCTCGTTCTCCTTCTCCGCTTGAGGTCTCGGATGCCGAGGAGCGCAGCACATAGTCACCGGCGGCATCGAGCCCCCGGACCCACTTGACCTCGGTAATCCGGCGCGCGGTGCCGCGCCCGGCGATGAATATGATGAGGTCGATCGCCTCGGCGATGAGACGGCGCGGAACGGTCGCGACCGCTTCCTCGATGAGCTGCTCGAGGCGGTAGAGCGCTGATCGGGCATTATTGGCGTGAACGGTCGCGATCCCGCCGGGATGACCGGTGTTCCAGGCTTTGAGCATATCGAGGGCTTCGCCCCCGCGCACTTCACCGATGATGATCCGGTCCGGCCGAAGGCGTAGAGTGGACCGTACGAGGTCGGCCATGCCGACGATGCCGGGGCGCGTACGCAAGGCGACCATGTCGCGCGCAGTGCATTGAAGCTCGCGGGTATCCTCGATGAGGATTATGCGCTCGTCGAGGGAGCCAAGCTCGGCGAGGAGCGCGTTGGCGAGCGTGGTTTTGCCCGAGCTCGTTCCGCCGGCGATGAGGATGTTTCGCCGTTCGACGACGGCCAGAGCAAGGAGCTTCGCGCATTCGGCGCTTGCGATGCCATCGGCGACATAGTCGATGAGCCGATGAACTCGCGATGCGGGCTTTCGGATCGAAAAGCACGGTGCGGGCGAGACCGGCGGCAGAATGCCTTCGAACCGTTCCCCGGCGAGTCCATCTCCGTGCAGCGGAAGCTCGGCGCTGACCACTGGAGCCTCGGCATGAACCTCGGTCCGCGCATGGCTTGCGACCAGCCGCACGATTCGCTCGACCTCGCCCGGCGCGAGCCTGGCGCCGGTGTCAGAACGGCCGGATCCGAGGCGGTCAATACGAAGGGCACCATCGGGATTGACCATGACCTCGATGACTTCGGGGTCGGCGAGCGCAGCTGCGATCGCGGGTCCCATCGCAGTGCGCAGCATCGCCCGCCGGCGGCTCGCGGATTCCGACCCGCTCATTCGTCGTCGCCAGCAAGGAAAGTGACACGGCCGCTTGCGAACTTTCGGGCGACCCGATCGACGAAGGCCGCGAAGCGGTCGCGCCCGATCGCCTGAGAAGCCTCGTCACCTTCCGGAAGCGGCGCGTTGACGGTCAGCATGTAACGGACGAACAGAGCGATACTTTCGAGCTCGATATGGCTGTTGCGCTCGATCCGTCCCAATTGACCCGACATATAGTCGAGGCGGTGAGCAAAGCGCTCTCCGAGCGCGTCGGCACCCTTGGCATCGAAGAAATCAGCAACTGCTTCGGCGACGATCCTCGACTTGTATACACCGGGCCGAGCGGCGATCTCATCGAGGCGCTTGCTCAAGTCTCGCGGCAAGGACACCCGAAATTGGACGTGGTCGGTTCGTGCCATTGCTCAGGCCCCGAAGCCCGGCAGCCGATCGTCGGTGCGATCCGTGCCTTGAGAGATGGCATCGGCGGCAATAACGGGGCCAAGCCTCTGATCGCCTCCGATCAGGCTAGCGGCTGCAGCGGCGCCCTCGTGACCGCCGAGCCCCAGCAGATCGGACCGCCGTACAGCTGGAGGAAGCAAGGTTTCGGCGACAAGCCCGGGATGGCGCTCGTGTTCGATGCCGCCCTCGCTCGCGTTCCAATGGGACCCATCATCATCGGCTGCGACCAGTCTCTCTGCGCAAAAGCCCACCCAATCACTCTCTCTCGCTGCGGGTCGATCGAGATAGGCCCCCTTTTCAAGTATCGGCGGCGGTGCCAGTCGCGCGGTGAAGCGCCGGTCCTCGAAATAGCGCAGCTTTTGCGCGCGGATCGGGGACAGGCCCGAGACCAGCACCAATTCGTCGCCCGCTGGAAGCTGCATGACCTCACCCGGAGTCAGGAGCGGACGCGAGGTCTCCTGGCGGCTGACCATGACGTGGGCGAGCCAGGGCGCGAGGCGATGACCGGCGTAATTGCGCATCGAGCGCTGCTCGGTCGCGGTTCCGAGCGCGTCGGAGATGCGCTTTGCAGTGCGTTCGTCGTTGCTCGCAAAGGCGACACGCACGTGGCAATTATCGAGAATCGCATTGTTCTCGCCATAGGCCGTGGCGATCTGGTTTAGGGATTGGGCGATGAGGAAGGCGCGGATCCCGTAGCCCGCCATGAACGCCAACGCGGTCTCAAAGAAATCGAGCCGCCCCAAAGCGGGGAATTCGTCAAGCATCATCAGGAGTCGGCGTCGAGGTTCGCTCTGCGAGGCGTAAAGCTGCTCGGTCAGCCGTCGGCCGATCTGGTTGAGGATCAGGCGCACCAGAGGCTTGGTCCGCGAGATGTCGGACGGAGGAACGACGAGGTACAGCGAGAGAGGCCTTTCTCCCGAGACGAGGTCGGCGATGCGCCAGTCTGAGCGCGAGGTGACCATTGCTATCGTCGGGTCGCGATAGAGGCCGAGAAACGACATGGCGGTCGAGAGCACGCCGGAGCGCTCGTTCTCCGACTTGTTCAGGAGCTCGCGCGCGGCCGAGGCGACGACGGGGTGAACCCGCAGCTCATTCGCCGCCCCTAGATGGTTGGTCGCCATCATCGCCTGAAGCGTCGCGGCGAAGCTTCGCTCGGGGTCGGACAGGATGCCCGCAACGCGCGCCAGGGTCTTTTCCTTCTCGGCATAGAGCACGTGGAGGATCGTGCCGACGAGAAGCGCGTGCGCGGTTTTGTCCCAATGGCTACGGCGCTCCAGCGCGCCTTCGGGATCGACGAGGATATCGGCGATATTCTGAGCGTCGCGCACTTCGTTCGCGCCACGGCGAACTTCCAGGAGCGGATTGTAGCGTGCGGAGCTGAGGTCGGTCGGATTGAACAAGAGGCAGTGCGAGAAGCGATCTCGCCAGCCTGCTGTCAGCGCCCAATTCTCACCCTTGATGTCGTGGATGACGGCCGAGCCGGTCCAGCTGAGAAGCGTCGGAATGACGAGGCCGACCCCCTTGCCGCTCCTGGTCGGTGCGAACGCGATCACATGTTCAGGGCCATCATGGCGAAGGTCCGATCCATCGAGGGAGCCGAGGAACAGCCCGGCGTCGCCGCGAAGGCCGGCGCCCCGTATCTCGGCTTCGCTGGCCCAGCGCGCCGAGCCGTAGGTCGTTACCTCGCCCGATTGGCGCGCCCGCCATAAGGATCCCGCCACAGCGGCGCCGCAGCCCAGAAAACCGCTCGCCCCGGCGAGGGCGCCGGCCTTGGAGAAGACATGGGGCGCATAGGCGTCATAGTGGAACCACCACGGAAACAGGGACCAGGGGCGGTAGACTGGAAGACGGCCAAGCAAGAACCACGGAGTGCCGAGCTCTGGCTGGTGGGCGAGCATCGCTGCCGCCCATTGGGTTGCAGTCCAAACGCCAAAGAGGATGATCGCAAGAACGACCAGGATCTGGCCAATCAGCAATTTGGTGGGTGTCATCCGGCATTCCTTCCGCGCCGGTTCCGGGCCGGCGATAAGCGGAAGCATTCGAGGATCGGCTCAATTCGGTGCTATGGCCTTTCGGACGCAGCGAGTGCCTCTTTGACGAATCCAATGCCGCGACCGCGGATGAGGATGACGATTGCGCCGCCCTTTACGAACAGCGAGGCGAGGGCCACGGATCGCGCCATGCTGACAATCGCGCTCCTGTTCGTTTCAAACATTTTCATGACGCTTGCCTGGTATGGCCAGCTTCGCTTTCCCAATTGGTCGATCTCGACGGCGATCCTCGTCGGCTGGAGCATCGCCCTGCTTGAATATTGCTTCGCGGTTCCTGCGAACCGGATCGGCTATGCCCATGGCTTCACGGGCGGCCAGCTGAAGATCATCCAGGAGATGGTGACGTTGATCGTCTTCGCGCTGTTTGCGGCACTTGTCCTCAAGGAACCGCTCAGCTGGCGCTACGCCGGCGCATTCGTCTGCATCATCCTCGCCGCGGCCTTCATGTTCGTCGGCCGAACCTAGCCGGTTTAGATTTCGAGGCCGCGCTCGAGCTCGAGTGACCAGGAAATTTCACGGCCGCGGCAGGCGATCCCCGAAACCCGCCGCCCGAGCGCGCGCTCTAGTACCGGTCGCCACGGCACCAGGGCAAACTCGCGAGAGTTTTCGATCATGACGAAACGTCCAGAGGCGAGGTCGACGCGCCGACGAGCGATCCCGCTGATCCTTGTGCCCGCTATCGGCTCGATTGGCTCCTTGCCGATTTCGCCGCTGAGGCGCGCAGCGGTCGCCCTGAGCTCGCGTCGCTCGAGCCGTGCGATCAGGTTGCCGGAAGTCATCAGTCGCCCCTCGTCCTCTCGCACGAGACCCTCAGCAACGAGCCACGCACGGCGGACAGCAAGCGCGGCACAGACTTCGCGACCGAACCCTGATTCGCGCAGCGATATGGGCTTTTGCGAGATCAGCTGATGGTCGAGCCAGGTTGCGCCGGTGGCATTTCCCAAGAGCTCGAGTGGGATCGCTGACAGCAGTTCGACCGTGACCGTCCGGGCCTCAGTCCCTCCCGCTTCGTGGGCTTCGACCCGTTTCAGATAATCAGGGGTGATCCGCCAGGCCCGGCCGGGATCGCGTTCCACGCTTTGCGCGGCCCGTTGTAGTCCCTCGAGGCGCTGCACATGACTGGCGACGACCATCCTGGACGCGGAAGGGTCGCATTGGCGGTGGAGATCCTCCGAATAATATCCACCATTGGCGCGCGCGATGGCGTCAATCGTCCGATCGACATCGAGCACGCCGGTCGTCCGCGGCGCCACGCGAACGATCGCGCCTGCCGGAAGCGGTTCGAGCCCGCCGCACCTGCCGACATAATGGATTCGGCCATCGATCCCGTCGACAATGAGATATTGAGTATTGCGATGCTCATCGCAAAGGCCGCGCGCAATTAGGCGGCCGGTCAGGACGCCGGATTTTCTCGAATCGTAAATGCAGTGATCGGCCATCCCCCGCTCAAACCCTGTGGCCGCGAGCTCGCGCCGCATCGTGCGGGCGATTTCGCCGCGCTCGCCGAGCACTCGAAGAACTGTCTCAAGATCGGGCGAGAGGCGCCAGCGGCCCCCGCCCACGGAGTCGGCCAGCCCGAGCGCGGCGAGCTTCTTCAAGCGGCCGGCGCGGATCGCGGTCGTGAACAAGTCTCCCGCAGGGGCAGCAACCTCGCGGTTGGCATTCATTCCGCGAAGCAGGCTCCGGTCGGTCGCGGTCAGGCGTTCGGCGTCAATGTCGATCCGCAACCGCCGCGCGACCTCGAGCTCGGAACGCGGTCCTAGATCAAGCGACACGAGCTCGGACAGCCGCCCGCGCATTCCGCTTTGGATATACTCAGGCGCGATCACGAGATCGCCGCCATGCTGATCCTTGCCTCCAAGTATGATGTGGGTGTGCGGATGGAACGTGTCGTGATGGTCGGCGGCGACCCAATCGAGCCTTGTCCCCAAATCCTCTTCCATCCGCGCCATGAATCGACGGACGAGAGGTCTCAAATCGTCATATTCGGCGCCGTCATTGGCCGTAACGATGATCCGGAATTGATGCCGGTCGCCATCACAGCGCTTGAGAAATGTCTTTCCGTCAGCGACATCCTCGCGCGCAGAATAAAGACGGCCATGCTCGCCCTCGGGCGAGACGCCGTCGCGCTGGATGTAGCGAAGGTGCGCGCGCGCAGCGTGCATCGCGCGAGGCCAGAGGCGAACTAGACGCGTCTTCACGAACGCTCGGCGGGACCAGGCGCCGTGAAACGTGAGCATTCTAGCCGCGACGCTTCCGCGACCGATCCGGCTTCCCGTGAAACGCAGTCCTTTTCCCGGACGCCGAAGTCCAGCTCGAGCCGCCGACACCAGCACCGCGTGAAGATATTTACGATCGTGGCTCGAGGCCGGCGATCGCACCTTTCCTATCAGCGGTTCGAATGATTGTTCGTCCATTCTCCATGCCTGCAAGCGGAGTAGGGCGGAAGCCTTCGCTCAGTCCGGGAGCACCGCAAGGCCCTCTTTGGGGATTTTCACGTCGATTTGGACACTCGACACGCGACCCAAGCTCGAACCGCCTCGGACGATGGCGGCTGGTTCAATCTCGGCTGGATATTCCGAATCAGCTCCTATTGCCCGCTACGGGGACAATGCGGGCGGCCTTATCTTTCTCGATCTTCCCGAGCCAGCCGGAACCGATCGCAACTGCCAAGAGCAAAAAAAGGACTGCTGCAACCGTCAGGCCGATGCAGCCACGGCGGTTCGACTTCGGATCTTCGGGCAAAGACGGCTGCATGTGCAAAAGGACGCTTCCGAAGCCTTAAAGATGCATCGCACTAGGAAAGAATTCGCAAGATCCTATCGAGCAGAGAGCGTTACGAACCGAGGCAAGGGACAAGTTCGCGATACGCCCTGACCGCCGGGTCATTGACCGCTGTCCAGCCAATCATGGCTGCTCGCGATCGCTTATTCGCCTGGACTCCGATCGCCTCGATGGCGAGAGAAGCAACCAGCCCGACGCCGAACGCCAGGCAGCTGGCGAGGGTGTTTCGAAAAAGCATTCCGACCACCCGGCGGTTGAAGATCCGCGCCTCGATCATGCCCTCCCGAAATTGGGGCGTCAGCGTCGCCCGAGAGCTCAAGCGGCCTTTGCCAAAAGCACTTCCTCGAGAGTGTCCGGCCAATCGGTGCGGCGCTCCAGCCCCGGCGTCAGGAATAGCCAGGGGAGCTTCAGGAACAAAAGCTCGGAATGGATGAACGTATCGACCGCGCGTTCCCACCATTTCGGCCTGCGTCCGCCATTCATCGCAATCCATCGATCATAGGGCTGCCAATGGCTTGGTTCGTCTTCCCTGATGATGCTGAATATTTTCATCAGCGTTCGGTCGCGCTGGACGATCGGGTGCTTCAACAGGATTTCGACCTGGCGGTATCCACGCTGCTCGGTCAGCGACACCACACGGCACAGCCGTTCAAACAGGTGGTCCGAACGCATGACGGCTTCCGTGTCGAGCTGGTCGATCGGAATTCCGAACATGATTTCGACGAAGCGATCAATGTGCCCACACGTCCGGTCGATTGCCAACGGCATCTGGTCGCGCCGTTCGAACCAGCGCCGGAACATGAGGTAATGCTTGCGCTCATCCGCGCGGTGCTTCTCGATCGCTCGAATGAACTCCAGGTCTTGGGGCGTGCGTGCTCGAGCTGCGGAAAGAACACGGTCGATCGCGGTATAGCCGCGATGCTCGTTATAGATGTAGATCGATCCCAGAAGGTCGAGATAATGCCGCCGATACCAATCACGCATACCAAATCTGCCTCAATTCGCATTTGGTCCTAACGGCAAAGCACCAGCAGGCCAGCTAAGAGAAGCGACTAATTTCGTCGACGGTTCCAATGATCCCCTTTGCGAACGCATCGCGATCCACTGCTGTCAGCCGCGAGTCCCGGTGATTCATTCAACCGAAGCCGCGGTTGCGGTCGTTCCGCTCAAGATTGCGCTTAGTTTCGATAGGACCGATCGACTTGGTATCACTCGACGCGTGCAGCTCAATTCACGTCTTGCCGCCCCGGCTTCAAATCGCCGAACGATTTCCGTCAGGTTTGGAAAAGAGCTCTCACGCCCAGCACTTAACCTTGCGAGAGGATTGCCAGAGCTCCAAAGGTCGGTCACGCCTTCGTGCTATGAAATCAGCGGCGTCATTATCATTGGGGGCGGTGAATTCCTGAATGAGGCTGAAGTTGCCCTGGCCGTCATGGGAAAAGAGGCGATATAGAAGCAATTGCAGGCTCCCCGGAAAACCGAGACGCGCCCAGCACTCGCGTCAGTGGATTTCTGCGGAAGAACCGCTGCCGGGGTTTGAGCGCTCACGTTTACGCCAGAGTTCGTTAACAGAAGAGGTCGCTCTTCATCTTGGGCGGCAAGGATCGTAGGAAGAGACGTGGAAATCGATGTCGGAGAAGGAGCGCTAATGTCCATCGAATGTCTGGACGAGCGTCGGCAGGTCCCCGGCGATCCATGGTCTCGAAATCTCAGTTCACAGAACAAGGTGGCAGAACTGCCGTCGCAATGGCATGGCCCCGTCGAGCGAGAGAAAGACTGATGGAAGTTGGCACGGTCAAGCGCGCTTACGAATTGGCGCCCGAATGCACGACGATGGAAGAGTTGCGCGCGAGACTGATCAAAGAGCATTGCACCAATATCGACGCCCATCTGCAGGGAACGCTTCGACGAGACCTCGCTAAGCTCCTCAAGCGCTAATTTTCGTTCGGCTGATGGCAATCGATACGAGGCAATCCGGGGGAAGCCGCAGCTTGAGAAAGCGGTTCGCCGCCGAAGGCTGTGAATGATCAGATCGATCTAATCCCTCGAGCGCCGCCGTGCACTTATTTCTCGCTCGAGATCGCTCACCAGCTCGCGGGTCTTAAAAGACTGCATTGCAGCGTCGTCCTTTTGGGCAGCCGCGACAATACCGGCCCAATGATGGACGGTGTCCGGATGCACGGGACCATCTTTAAGGCGGCGTGCGCTTTGGAGCGCAGCTCGCAGATTGGCGTGAATGCTGCCGTTGAGTTCCATCATATTTCGAATTCTGATTGATCGCGCGAGCGACCCGGTACGCCCTTAACTGCAGTGCACATCGATTGAGATCCTTGGAACTGAATTGACTGTCCGGGGAGTAAGCTCTTCACCTCGCGCCGTTTTCCTGGGCGTGGCAGCCTAAAGTTCGCGGGCATTCTTGCCTTCGCGGCATCTGGCCTTGAACCGTTGTTCGGCTCATATTTCGATGGTCCGGCTGGTGCGCAGAACGTTGGCGATGCGATTTGCGTACGCCGCCGCCATGATGCGGTGGGCATCGCGGCTTCGCTCGCACGCCGCGCCTGCAGCCATGCAGAGCGACATTTCGTGGCGGTGATAGAGGTAGTTGAGTTCCATCCGAGCTCCATTCAGTAAGCGGGAGCACGTTTAGTCTCTCAGCCGCCCGTTAGCCTACACTACAGATTTCCGCGCGATATCATCTCATAGCATGCCGGTCGGCATTCACATAACGAGGCGGAAGCAAAGTTCTGCACCGCATCGACCAACCAACGCCCGTATCGAGGTGGAAAAGTCGGCCCGATCAGGAGCGCGTGTTGAGGTTACGAAAAGCCGCGCTCAATCGCCCAGTTCGAAGCCGAGTCATCGCTCTTGAAGCTCCGAAACGGTGCGATCGTTTACCAAGTCTTCCGGACTGCCGGGCTAGGCAAGAGCGGGGATGGGCGCGTGTTGCGTCGTTTTGGGGGACGATCGGACGCTCATGCTGGCTCGCGCGTTTCAGCGATACCTCGGTGTCGATCTTTCGACGACGTCCGGCCGCGCCTTGATCGAAGAGCGCTATTGGTCGATCCGTCAGCAAGTCCCGATCATCTATGTTCTCGGGCTCGTCAATCTGTCGGCGATGGAGATCGCCGCCGGCCGCCGCCTTTCGCTCGGATTCAATCTCCCGACCTTCATCCTCATGTGCGCGCTCCTCCGGCTTCGAAGCTGGTTCGGCGAGGGAAGCGAGGCGGCCAACCACGAAATGATGGTCCGACGGATGGGCCAGACTGTGTTTTTCGCGGCCGCCGTGTGCGTTGCCGTGTGCTGGCGCTGCCTTTATCTCCTGGGCGTTGGCGACACCGCCTCGCACATGGCGGTGATCCTGTTCGGCGGTTTGACCGCCATTGGAGTCGCTTACGGATTGACTGCCCTGCCCGCTGCTGGCCGAATTCCCTTGATCCTCATCATTGGACCGATTTCGTTGGTCGCGGCTTGGTCGAAGGAGCGCGAATTCGTGGGCGCCGCCTTCGGGCTGGTGGTGGTTGCGGGACTGACGGTTCAGCTCCTGAGCGCGCACAGCAAGCATTTCACGAACGTTATCCGCTCGCGGTCGAACATTGCCGTCGATCAGAAGCGCGCCGAGCATGCCCATCAAGAAGCGATGATCGCTGCGTCGACGGACTTTCTGACTGGCCTCCCGAATCGGCGAGCTTTCGTTTCCGCGCTCGAAGACGCGATTTCGGAGCGCGCCGGACGTTTCTCCCTCGCAATCCTTGATTTGAATCGGTTCAAGGCGGTCAACGACACCTTCGGGCACGCAATCGGTGACAAGCTGCTCGAGGAAGTTGCGCTTCGCCTCGGCAAAGCGGTCGGCAACAAAGGGATGGTTGCGCGCCTCGGGGGCGACGAGTTCGGATTGCTTCTCTATCGCTGTCATCGCGTCGAGGACGCATGCCGGATCGGCGCTCAGATCCTCGAGCGGGTGAACGGATCGGCGATCCTCGAGGGCCGCGAGTTCATCATCTCGGCCTCGTGCGGGATCGGCGTCTCGCGAAGGTCAGGCGAGCTTTCCCCTTCGCGCTTCATGGCCGAAGCCGACCTCGCGCTCTACCAGGCCAAGGATAAGCCGGGCACGCGCTTTGCCGTGTTCGAACCCTGGATGGAGGCGCCGCGCCGCCGCCGGGCGGAGGTTGAACGCGCGCTCCAGCTCCCTCGGCTGCTCGCCAATCTCCGGCTGGTTTTTCAGCCGATCTTCGATCTTGGGACCGGCCAGATCATTGCCTATGAAGCGCTCGCTCGCTGGAATGACCCGGAGCTGGGCGAAGTATCGCCGGCCGAATTCGTGCCCTTGGCCGAACAGCTCGGCCTCATCGACACCATCAACCATCATCTGATGGCCAAAGCCTTCGCGGCGGCTCGCCATTGGCCCGAAATCGTGCGGCTGTCCTTCAATCTGAGCGCGATACAGCTCTGTTCGCCAGGCTCTGCGGAACTCGTCTTGCAAGCGCTTTCGACCGCCGGGCTCGATGCCGATCGGCTCCAGGTCGAAGTCACCGAAACCGCGCTCCTGGCTGATTTCGAGCGCGTTCGCGAAAACCTGAACACGCTCAAGCGTGCGGGGGCAACGATCGTGCTCGACGATTTCGGCGCCGGCTATGCATCGATCGGTTATTTGCGCGAGCTTCGCTTCGACCAGATCAAGCTCGACGGAGGACTGGTGACCGCAGCGCAGCACAGCGAGGACGGCAAGCGCCTTCTTCGGTCGGTAATCGGCCTGTGCGAGATCCTGGGCGTTTCAAGCGTCGCGGAACATATCGAGAGCGCGGAGCTGCTTTCGCTGGTTTTGGAGCTCGGCTGCGCTGCCGGCCAGGGCTACTGGCTCGCACAACCCCTTTCGGCGGAAGAGCTCGCCGACCTTTGTAAGCAAACTTCGCGAACGGCGTTTTCGTTGTGGGCCGCCTGACCTAAGCCGCCGCAGCATTCTCGAGAACGGCGATTCGCTCCGTGCAGATGGTCTGAACCACGCTACCAAGCTCCTCGACCCGCTCACCCAGCCAGGCGAGCTCCTCGGCGGAAATGCGGTAATGTTTGGAGTAGCGCGCCTTCACGTAAGCGTCCTTGAGCTTCTCGAACAGCGCGCTCGTTCGCGGCGCGTTTCGGTCGGCCAGATGTAGGTCAGCCTACGGTCGAGACGCTCGGCCTGCGTGCGCAGGAAGCCGAGATTATGCATGTGCGGCGTGTAGAACGTCACCACCAACAAGATGCAATGGTAGAGATATTCAGTCGTTTGATGCAGGTCGAAAGCGCCGGTTCTTAGGTGGCCATTCTCAATGTGAAATCGCGCGCCTTTGAAGCGCTGCGTCGCGCGTGCGGAAACCACTCCTCAAAATATTCCTTCGCCATTGCCAGCGCCTGGTCGGGGGTCTTGGGCCTGGGCTCGGCAAGCTCGCTGTCGTCGCTCTGGTAAAGCGCGATCCCGTCCTTCGCGACATCGATGAAGAAGAAGCGGCCATGAGCAAGGCCATCGTTCACCTCGTGAAGCGTGTGGACGATGAAGTTGACCGGGGTCTTCAGAGCCTTGGTGATCGAGAGCTCGCGGTTCAACCGCTCCTCGGCCTTGGCCCAATATTCAACCCGGTCGGTCAAGCGCTTGTCGTTGACGATGATGAGAAGGTCGAAGTCCGACTGATAGCCCTTGGCGGTATGGGGCTCATCGACCCATCCGCCGCGGGCATAGGAGCCGTAGAGGATGATCTTGAGGATCCGGCCCTTCTTCTTCCACTCCTGGGTCGAAAGCGAGCGAGCCTCGTCGAACTCCTCGAACAGGATCTGGACCACGCGCTCGAGCTCGCGCTCTTTTCCTGGCGGAAGATGATCGAGATCGGTGCGCATGAGGGATCGATCCTAGGGCCTGTGGGACGTGCTGCAAGCGAGGCAAACCGAAGACAGCTACCCCGCGATCTTCGCCCCGCTAGAACCATCGCTCCCACCAGCGGAGCGGATGGCCATCCATCTCTCTCATGAGCTGGTAGATGGCCTTTGCCATCTCCCGCTCGACCTCGCTGATCGAAAGGCCGGTCAACCTCGCGATCTCGGCATAGGACAGGTCATCGAACCGATGGGCGCGGAAGATCTTCCGCTGTCTTCGCGGCAGTCTTGCAACCGCATCCTCGAGCTTGCGCCGCAATTCTGTGTGGCTGTCCATGTTTCCCTTGGCTCTCCTCTCCTTCGCACCGGAACCCCGAAGAGGGGTGGGCGGCGAAAGACGACCGAAGAGGCCCGCCGTTGAGGCGGACTGCACCCGGAGGGCCGAAACAAGTGGAGGACCCGGCGCGAAGAGCCGGGTTGCGGGCCGCCGAGGCGGGCCTAGCAGGGAGCGCCGGTCACCCCACTTCGGGGGCCGCTAACAAACACTCCGCCGCGCGATAGCGCGGCGTCCGCATTTCAACGTTCAGCGTTCGGCATTTTTCGAACACATGAGGACCGGGCCGCCCATGGTGGCTGTTTGGGTCAGTCTTCCCCAGAAATCATCTAAGCTACTGAATTTAGACCACATTATTTTCTCTACTTTTTCGGGATGAAAATTAGTGTGGCGGTGTGGACTTCACCCCCGAACCGCTCGCCAGCGCCGACCCCGACACCGCCGCAGCAGCGCCCGGAAAGTGCTGGAGCGTCGGCAATCAGACTGTGATGCAGGGCGACTGTCTCACGCTCCTGCGCTCGCTCGGCAAGCACACGGTAGATGTCGTTGTGACATCGCCGCCCTACAACATCGGCATCAATTACAAGAGCTACGATGATCGTCGACCGCGGGCCGACTATCTCTCGTGGCTCACACAGATTGGCGAAGCACTCAGCAACGTTATGAGCGATCAGGGGTCGTTCTTCCTGAATGTCGGCGCGACCGGTTCCGATCCATGGGTGGCGATGGATGTCGCCAATGCTTTTCGCGGCACGTTCGTTCTTCAAAACCATATCGTCTGGGTGAAGTCCGTCAGCATCGGCGAGGATACGGTGGGCCACTTCAAGCCCATCGTCAGCAAGCGCTATCTGAACAATAACCACGAATCGATCTTCCACTTCACCAAGAATGCGAACGTGGAGATTGACCGCCTCGCAATCGGCGTTCCCTACAAGGACAAGTCGAACATCGGGCGATGGAACCACGCAAAAAGCGACCTTCGGTGCGCCGGGAACACCTGGTTTATTCCTTACCCGACGGTCCAATCAAAAACCCAGAAGTTCAACCATCCGGCAGGCTTCCCGCCGGGATTGCCTGACCGCTGCCTGCGGCTTCACGGCATTAAGGATGCCCTCGTTCTGGACCCCTTCCTTGGGGCTGGAACAACACTTGTGGCGGCGCAGCGGCTCGGCATGCGGGGCATCGGCTTCGAGATCGATCCTGACTATGCACAAGTGGCAGTCGCCAGGTTGAAGGCTGACATTCAGTAGTGGCGGTCGCCCAGGGTCCGATCCATCGAATGACCTGGGACGGCGCGCCCGAGCCGAAGGTGGAAAGGGTAAGTTGATGACGACTTTATCCCATCCGTCGGAGTGCATCTTTCATCTTCCTGATGGCTGGATCGACGCGCGACGAAGGAAATCGAGCTCTAAACCGCAAGTTCCCATCGCCACTGGTCTCAACCCACCGCTCCCGCGACAGCGGCTGTTGGCGGCCGATATGGGCCGGACACTGCTATAACGCAGGACACTATGGGCTCGCGCGCTGCATCCGCGGGGGCGATCGCTCCGTATCTTCTGACGGCAGCCACATCGAGCTGCTCAACAGGAGGAAGACTGATGTCGGTTTCACGAATGTATCTAGTTGCAGCTGGCGCCCTCACGCTGGCGCTTGCTCAGGGTGCTCCGGCCAATCCAAGGGTCGGCGGGGCGGCGATGTATTCGACAAGGACGATTGTCCAAAATGCGATGAACTCAAAGGATCACACGACGCTCGTCGCCGCGGTCAAGGCCGGCGGTCTCGTCGACATATTGTCCGGAAAAGGGCCATTCACCGTCTTCGCGCCAACCAACGAGGCGTTCGCAAGGCTTCCCGCCGGTACGGTCGACAATCTCGTCAAGCCCGAGAATAAGGCGACGCTCGACAAGATCCTCACCTATCACGTCGTTCCGGGCCGGATCACCGCCCAAGAAATCGCTGCCATGGCGGCCCGCCATCATGGAACGGCGACCTTGAAGACGGTCGAAGGCGAGAATCTGATGTTCGAGAAGGCCGGCGCCGCCTGGTGGGTGATCGACGCCAAGGGCTCAAAAGCGCGGATCACCATTCCCAACGTGATGCAGTCAAACGGCGTGATCCATGTCGTCGATGCGGTCCTGATGCCCCAGGCATCTTGAGGACGGTCAATTGGCTGAAAGGCCCATGGTGAAGGACGGGCAAATGCAAGGCGTGATCAACGCTCCTTCGTTTTCGCGCTCGCCCTTTCCTCTGGGCGGATGAGAGGGCATGAGCCTTGGAATGGAGCTCGAGACGCGGTTTGACGCAGGCGAGTTGATCACCTTGCTCGATCGCGTCTCGAGCGGCGAGCGCGAAGCCTTCTTCGCTCTCTACAAGCGAACTTCGGCCAAGCTTTACGGCATTTGCATCCGCTTGCTCGGAAGCGAAGCGGAAGCTGAAGACGTGCTTCAAGAGATTTATCTGACCGTGTGGCAGAAGTCGTCCCGCTTCGATGCTGGGAAAGCAAGCCCGATCACCTGGCTCGCGGTCCTGGCCCGCAACAAGGCCATAGACCGGCTCCGCCGCCGCCCGCGGGTCGGCGAGGAATTGGAAGCTGCCGCTTTGATCGAGGACGAAGGCCCGTCCGCCTTCGAGGCGGTGAGCGTGGCCGACGACGCAGCAAGGCTCGCAAGGTGTCTCGATGAGCTCGACGAGCGCGCGCGAACGATGATCCGCACCGCGTTCCTCGACGGCGTGACATATCCCGAGCTTGCGAGCCGCGAAGGCGTTCCTCTTGGAACGATGAAGAGCTGGATCAGACGCGGCCTGCAGAGGCTGCGCGGGTGCCTGGAACGATGACCGACGACCGCAACCCACTTGGCGAACGCGAACATCTCGCAGCCGAACATTCGCTCGGCCTGCTGACGGGCGACGACCTCGACCGAGCGCGTGCGCTCCTTCGCAGCGACCCTGCCTTCCGAGCTTCGGTCGAGCGCTGGGCCGGACGGCTTGCGCCGTTGCTCGATTTCGATCGACCCGGTCGAACCGCCCGAATTGGCTTGGCCAGCAATCGAAGGCGAGCTTGATCGAGCCGAGGCCAAGGGCTCGGTCATCTCGTTGACCCGACGCCTTCGCCGCTGGCGAGGAATCGCGGCCGGAATGACGGCGCTCGCCGCAAGCCTCGCTGTATTCGTGGCGGTTAGACCGTCTCAGCCCATTCCAGTCGTCGCGCTTTCGCCCTCGCCGCCGATGGTTGCGATGCTCAACGATCAGCAACAGTCGGCCAAGGTCGTTGCGAGCTGGGATCCTTCGACGCGCCAGCTGGTGCTCGCGGTTGCAGGAGACATGCCGGTCTCCGCGGGCCATTCGCACGAGCTTTGGGTCATTCCTTCCGGCGGCAAGCCACGCTCTCTGGGAACAATGCCGGGGACCAAGCGAATGCACATGCGGCTCGCGCAATCGCTTGCCGACCTTCTGAAGGAAGGGGCGACCGTCGCCATCTCGCTCGAACCCCAGGGCGGGTCACCGACCGGCGCGCCGACCGGTCCGGTCGTGGCCGCGGGCCAATTGACACAGGCCTGAAGATGCATCCGAGACGCTTCGGCGTTCGTATCTGGGCAAGCAATGAGCCGAGGACGATTTCAATGATTGACGAGATTCTATCGCGAAGGACCTTATTCGAGCTTACTGGCGGGGGCACCCTCGCCTTCCTCCTTTGGGGGCGAACCACCGCTACTGCCGCCGTTCCGATCCATTTCGCAGTCACTCATTCACCGGCACAATGGCGCGAGGCGCTCGGCGCCGAGCGCTACGCCGTCCTTCGTGAGGCAGCGACCGAGCGAGCCTTTTCGAGCCCGCTCTTGAATGAGCATCGCAAAGGCATCTTTGCTTGCGCGGGCTGCGCCCTGCCCTTGTTCAGCTCGGCAACGAAGTTTGACAGCGGCACCGGTTGGCCGAGCTTCTGGAAACCGCTCGAGCATGCCGTGGTCACAAGGCCGGATCACAGCTTGCTGACGGATCGAACAGAGGTCCTGTGCGCGCGCTGTGGAGGCCATTTGGGACACCTCTTCGATGACGGTCCCAAGCCGACCGGGCTTCGCTATTGCATGAACGGGCTCTCTCTCGCCTTCCGCCCGGCGTGAGAGAAACCGACATACCGTACCGCGTCGAACGCGGCCTGTTCCAGGCTGCTGTCTTCCTCGCCGCGCTCGTCCCGATGGCTGCGGGCACAGCCGGTGTTCTTCATGGGCCCGCGATGATCCCTGGCGTCCGGTCCGAGGAAATCGATCTTGAAAGTCACTTTCGCTATCTCTCCGGCCTGCTGCTTGGAATCGGCCTTGTCTTTGTCGCGATCACGCCGCGCATCGAGCAGAACAAGGCGCTGTTTCGCGCCTTGTGCCTGATCGTCGTCGCCGGCGGGATTGCGCGGCTGCTTGGCGCATTTGAGCTCGGAATGCCCGGAGTTGCACATCGATTTGCACTGATCATGGAGCTTGGCGTTGTCCCGGCGATGTTCCTGTGGGTGGGCCGGATCGAACGGCGATCGGCGCTCTCAACATCGCGATGAGCGAGTGGTCCGTTCGCAGGTCGCTTAAACCCGGGCAGTGCCGTGTCACCAAGCTCTATTGGTCGGCGCAGGCGTCCTGGTCCGGCATTTTTCATTTAAGAGCGAGCGGTGATCATATGAGCAGCGAGACTGCGATGCTCCGATCGCGAGGCGCGCTGGCGGCGGCACTGGGGGCCTTCGCTCTCGCAAGCTGCACGCCGCTGCGCGCCTTCGATACGCTGGTCCCCAAGGACCCGGATTCCATTGTCGTCGTGAGAAACGCCGCGTTCGGAAGCGATCCCCGTCAACGGCTCGACGTTTACCGCCCGCGCGCGATCGGAACGGCCGCGCTTCCAATCATCATCTTCTTCTACGGTGGCTCGTGGAACTCGGGCTCGAAGTCGGACTATTCGTTTGTTGGACGCGCGCTTGCCGCGCGCGGCTTTCTCGTCGTTCTTCCCGATTATCGTCTCGTTCCCGGGGTTCGTTTTCCATCCTTCCTCGAGGATAATGCGATGGCGGTGCGCTGGGTGCGCGCGCATGGGGCGGCGCTCGGCGGAGACTCCGCACGGCTCATCCTCGCCGGTCATTCCGCGGGCGCCTATAATGCGGCGATGCTCGCGCTCGACCCACTCTGGCTGGGAAGCGACAGGCAATGGGTTTGCGGCCTGGTAGGACTTGCCGGTCCTTATGATTTCTCAACGTCCAGCGGCCCGGTCGTGCGCGCGACGTTTGCCGGGGTTTCGAAGCCAGCAGCGACCCAGCCCATCAATTTCGTCGCTGCCGGCGATCCGCCTGCGTTCCTCGCGACGGGCGAGAACGACGATGTCGTCCGCCCTGCCAATAGCGACAGCCTGGCCGCTCGGCTGATCTCGGCGGGCGTTAGGGTCGAGCGCCGAACCTATCCCGGCGTCGGCCATGCTGGCCTCCTCACAGCGATCGCGCGGCCGCTGCGCGGCCGCGCCGCGGTCCTTCCCGAAATGGCAGCCTTCGCCCGGGCTGCAGCCGAAAACTGCCCGGTCCGCAACGGGCGCGAATGAATAATTGCTCTCTTAGAGGATTGCCGAGATCCGTTGGGAGCAATCTTTTTAAGCCGCTTGTCCAGTCCGACAGCAGGTCGCTCTCGAGGCCGGGACGCGTTCTTCCCCGCTGAAATAACTCAATTGGCACTTTCGCAATTGCAAAAAGGCCCGGTCGAGCCGGGCCTTTCGTTGGAGGATTGCGCAGCGATTAGTCGTCGCTACCGCTATCCTTATTTTCGCCAAGCGTTTCGCGCGCCTCGTCCTTGGCGCTGCCCCAGGCGTTCTGGAGCTTGCCTTCGGCCTGGTCGGCGCGGCCTTCATTCTTCATCTTCGCGTCGCCGAAGAGTTTGCCGGCGCCTTCCTTGAGCTTTCCGCCCATCTGCTTGGCGCTGCCTTCGGTTCGATCTTCGTCGATGCCGGTCGCGGTGTCCGCATGTTCGTCATGGTCGTTCATGGCGTTTCTCCAGTCTTTGTGTGCGCTGATCAACGCACCAGACGGCTGTTCGTTCGGGGCACCGCCGACTAAGCAAGTCCGTGGCGTGCTCGCGTCGATTCCAATTATTGGCCACTCTTGGTGTCCAGCTGAACAAAGAGGCCCGCAGTCACAGGCTGGAGAAGCGGCTCGTCGGAGGGTGCACGAGCTTCGCTTCGGACGGCGAACAACTGGCGCCCCTTGGTGGTCGAGACCACGGAGCCCGAAGTCGCCGCAGCAACATAAGCTCGGGTCTCCGAAGGAAGAGGCCGTGCCAATGCCAAGGCCGCAGAATAACGGCGAGGCCCCGCGTTATAGGCTGCAAACAGGCCCGGATAACCGAAGCGGTCGTACATCAAACGAAGATAAGCGGCGCCGGCGAGGATATTGTCGTGAGGATCGTTCGGATCGTCCCCGAGACCGAGCATCTTTTGCATGTCGCGCCAGGTGCCAGGCATCAGCTGCATCAACCCAATTGCGCCGGCCCGACTGACGATCGGACGTCCGCCGAGCATTGTCCGCCCTCCGCTCTCAATGGTCATCACGCACCGGATCCAATCTTCAGGGATTTTGAACCGGTTCGAAGACTGCGCAATGTCAGCGGCCCAGCGATCGATCGGCCCAGCGGTCGCAGGAGCACTCCAAGCGAGCGAAGCACAGAGAAGAAACGTCTTCACGGCCGCCACAGGAGCGATGCCCTCCCCACCACTTGAGAATTGTGCGTCGCTCCGAAATAGCGCCCGTCGAACGCCCGGGGCTCGCGCTCAGAGAGGAGAAAGACGTCGCCCGGGGAAAGCCGGATGCAGCCCGTCCACGAAGGCATTTCCCGGTTGCGCGGGTCCCGGATCTGGCGCCGTGCCGCCAAACGGCCGTTGATCCGCACCAGCGTCCCTTGCGCACAAACCCGATCTCCTTCGCTTGCGGCCACCGATTTCACGAGCGGGACTTGCAACGGCAGATAGCCGCGCTCCGCGGCAAGGCGCCGCGCGTTCCGGGGCGCCCAAGCGACCGCCATGTCGCCGGTCCGCAGCAGCGCATGGGGATTGATCGAATATAGCCCGATCGGGCTGCTTGCGCTCGCATTCCACAGCAAGCGCGGACGGGGCGGATAGGCTGCGGTTAGCTCGAACGAGAGAGTGACGGCGGCCGCCCACATGGAAATGGGTTTGGTTGAAGCGATCCTCAGACAAGAGCGGCGAGCTCGCGTCGCGGAACGCCATACTGCATCGATCTCACGCACCTTGCGGACCGGCGGCCGACGCGTTCGACCAGGCATCGAGATCGTCGATATGGTAGCGTAACATAATGTCCATGCCGCCGGAACGGCGGACCGCCAGTGTCCCGCCGCATCGCCTGCAGCTTCCGCGGGCCGACGCCGAGATAGAATGCCGCTTGATTGGTCGAAAGGAAGGGACTCCCCTTCTTCGCCTGCGCCGCCCTCGCGATTTCGTCTTCCATCACGACAACGCTCCCTATCCGCGAAAGGTTGTGTTGGTTCGGCAAGCCGCCTTGGCTGCGATCGGCCGCCTTGGAGAGGCTCGAAAAACCATTTGGGCAAATTGGAGCCCTTCAAGGCGCAGGCAATTCGGATTTGGAATTTCGTGAGCACATGATCGTCTGGTTTGGATTCGGGATTCGGCCCCGCTTGTGGCCAGCATCCAGCCCGCGAAGGGTTCGCTCCAACCCGGTTTTATCAATCCGTACCAGTCAATCGAGGATTGCCGGGAACGATAAGGCAGCGCGACGATTCAGGATGATGAACGTCAAGGAGACTGAAGAATGCGTAAATTGATCCTTCTTGCGGCGCTTGCGGCGACGGCCGCATCCGGCACCGCGATCGCTCAGCAGAGCAACTGGAGGCACGATCGGCAAGACCGGCGCGACATCCGGCACGACCGGCGCGACATGCGCCAGGATCGCCGCGACATGCGCCGACATGGCGCTTATGTCGCGCCCTATCGCCATTGGAACTACCGGCCGGTGACGGTCGGGTACCGCCTGCAACCGGCCTTCTACGGATCGCGCTATTATATCAGCGATTATGGTTCCTATAACCTTCGGGCGCCTGGGCGATGGCAGCGATGGGTCCGCTACGGCGACGACCTTCTGCTCGTGAATGTCCGCACTGGACGAGTGCTCCAGGTCATTCACTACCGGTCCTGGTAATCGCTTGCGAAATGAGGCCCCGCATCGCTGCGGGGCCTCTCGTTTCCAGGCTCTAACGGGCGAAGCGGTTGCGCCGCACCCCTCACCATCCTGCTACCGTCCGAACGAGGCGCTGCGCCGGGTCAGGCCGACGGGGCGGCGAGCGTTAGCGATATTCGAAGCTCACCTTGCGCGACCCGATATTCGAATGCCGCCCGCTGCGCCCGCGCCATGCGCTTCATCATTGAATAGCCCGATTCGTCGCTCCGCGGGCGAAGCGCGTCTCCGTTTGCCTCGCCGATATTCTCCCGCCAGTGAAGAGTTAGAAGTCCCGCATCGATCGTCCAGGAAAGCGAGACCGAATTGCGGTTGCGCAGGGCCCCATATTTCAGGCTGTTGTTGGTCAACTCTCCGATGACCAGCGCAATCAGCATCGCTTGATGGCCATCGACCGTCGCATCGGCCTGTCCCGCGAACCGGATTTCGAGCGCTCCCTGCCCGTGCGCTGCGACGAGTGTTCGAACAAGGTCGGCGACTAGCCAGCTCTGTGCTCCGGCGTCCAGCAGCCGGGTTTGAGACAAAGCAACGTCCGCGAGCCGGGCGCACACCAGTTCCGCGAAAGCTTGCGAGTTTGCGTCGCTGTCGCGCGCGCTCTGCATCACAATCGCGCTTGCGATCGTGTAGGCGTTGCGAAGCCGGTGCCGCATCTCCAGAGCGAGCGTATGATCGGATTCGCGCAACGTGACATGCGAACTCACGTCGCGTGATAAAGTGAGGATCCCGGCAAGCTCGCCGCTTTCTTCCAGAAGCGGCGAAACGCTGACGTGCCACCATCGCGGTTGGCCGCGCGAGTCGGGTCGCGAGGCCTCGATCTCGCTATCCTGGCCGATCTTGGCTTTATCCAGGGCCGCCTCAACGATGGGCCGGGATTGCTCAGGCCAGAATTGGGGCCACGGCCGTCCGAGAACGGCCGAGAGATCGGCTATCTCGAGCGCGCATTGCCCGGCCGAATTGACGTAGTCGATGACCCCGTCGGGATCGAGAATTTTGATGCAATCGCGGCTCTGGTCGAGCACGTAGCGAAGCATGCCCTGATCGATCTTGACCGCTTCGCCAAGCGAGCGGCGCATCGTCACACCGGTCAATTTAACCCCGATCCTCGCCCTAACCCACGCCAAGCTCTTGATATTGCATCGACTATCGCTCCGTAGTGGGAAACGCAAGTCGTCGCCGATCGATACTGTTGCGAAACGCTAGGCACTTCAGCAACTTAGTGCCGTTACCTAGCTCATGGAACAGGAACGAATTGTCGCCGTGGGATTGTTGACTCGCTTCGAGCTCGAAGTGCTCGGGCCAACGTTCAAGCGCGCTTGGCCGGTCGAGGAGGCGCCGTGCTTTTCCGGGTTGCTGCAGGCGATCGACGACGCCGATCGCGAACTTTGGCGAGCGCAGGAGACCAGGACTTGAAGTCGCCAGCCCGGCGAAAATACTATCGAGCGGGATGGTGCGCTCCAAGCGTCGGGGCGAGAGCACAGATCATCGCAACAGCGCTCGATATTCGCCTCCAGCGATGGCTCGAGCAGATCGGGCCACGCGTTGAACTTGCGAGCGGACGCTGGGCACTCGACTGCGCCAACGCGGCTCGCCTACCGATCGGCTGAGCAGAGCTTCGGCAATCTCCCGTTGGCTCGCGCCGGCCATCAGCGCGTCCCAAGCGCGAAGCATCAGGATCCAACGTCTGGCCCGGACTTCAATGCGATGTAAGGCGCGTGAGAACCTCCCCGTCTTGCAGACAGCCATGAAGCGACGCAGCGCGAGCGTTCGTGGTTCGCCCGATGCCAAGCCGCAAATCGAGTAGCGCAAGCACACCGGCCCGTTCGTAAACGTGCCAGTCGGCCCATCGAGCCGAACCGCGTGAAGTCCATCGGAAAGCAGCAAGCACTCGCGATCGCCGAGCCTCGAAAGCCGCACCAATCCAGCAAAGCATCGTAGATCGAAAAGGTCATGATGAGCGCCTCTTGCAGCCCTGCAGACACTAAGCACGTGTGGATCGACATCCGAGCGCCACAAAGGCCGCGCGAACGGCACCTTGAGGTCCGGAGTTTCAAATCCAACCAGTCCGAATGCGGCAGCGCTTTCGCATTCAATGCCCCCAGCTGATGCCGACCTTGCGGCCGCTCGATACGCCGGGTCGCGCCTCAACCACTCCCAGGCGATGAACGCGCGATCGGCCTTGATGAGCGGCGCGTAGAGCGCCGCGTCGCGCCAATCGATTGCAGGTTCGGAAATGGCCTTCACGACCGCAGGGAAGCTCGCTGAGACGCAGCAGCCCATTCACCCAGATGGGGGAATTGCCTCATCGAAGCTGATCCACGCGTCACGCAGAGCATGGACGACGAGCTGAGTTCGCGTGGCTACGTCATAAGCTGCACGGGCACTCTTCACATAATGATGCACGGTCTCGATGCTCAGCCCCAGGATCGCCGCAATCTCCCAATCGGTCTTGCCGAGCGCAACAAGCCTGAGGCACTGGACCTCGCGCCGGCTGAGGCGCGGCCGGGCGCGGGTCCCGGCAAGGGGCCGAAGTCGCCGCGCTGCGGACAGCGCCCGCGCGCCGACCAGCTCGGCGCAGTGAAGCCGCTCGAGCGGAAGCTCGCAGCCGCTCACGACCGCGAATGAGCAGGACGCGCTGGGCTCGCCGGGGACATTGGCGGGGACCGTGAATCCCGGGCCGATCCCGAAGGAACGGCTTCGCGCGAAGATATTCCGGTGGCGAGGCTCGAGCCTCACCAGAGCACCGATGTCGCGCCAGATGAAGCCGCTATTGGAGCGGCGGCTGGCGAGATGCACCGGGTCGTCGGCGGCAAGGCCGCCATCGACCAGCTCGCGAACCCAGGGATTGGGATAATTGTCGATCCTTAGGAGTTCTTGGGTTCGCGCCATCGAGGCTCGCATGATCGAGGAGCGCAAAATAGGTGAAGCCGAGCTCACGCGCGACCCCCGCAAGGAGGCTACGTAGTTCAGCAAGCCCCTGACAGGCGGCTGCTGCGTCAGCGAAGCGGTCGGCCAGTCGCCGCACAAACCCTGCCATCTCGAATGCCAATTTCTGTCGGACCCAAAATCGAAACCTCGCTAACGGCCGCAACTTAAGGTCGTTACAAAGCTGTTACTATCGAGTGAATATATTTGAATACGCCAAGAGCGCTTGTTACCCGGCAATTGCTCGGAGCCGCGCTTCGGCCTCCGCAGATTGAGAGACGGAGACCGCGCGCTCGTGAGAAAGGGCGCTGCTGGGCAATCGGTGACTTGGACCACCATCCCACGGCGGACGATGCCGGGGATGTTCGATCGTGTAGATGCTTTTGTGAAAGAGATTCGCGGCCTCAAGAGCGAGGCGGAGCTCGGCCTTGCGCTTGCGGAAATTTCTGCCGATCTCGGCTGCCGGTATTTCGCGCTGACGCATCATGTCGATGTGCACAAGGCGAGCGATGCGATCCGGATCCACAATTATCCAAACCATTGGGCTGCCTGGTTTGACGAACAGGCCTTAGGGCGCGCCGATCCGGTTCATCGCGCGAGCCACATGACAAGCGTCGGCTTTCCCTGGTCGAGGCTTGAGGATCTGATCCCGCTGAGCCAGCGCGACATCGACGTGCTCCAAGCAGCGCGGCTTCAGGGCATTGGCGATGGCTTCACCGTTCCGGCCCATGTGCCGGGCGAAGCCCATGGCTCCGTTTCATTCGCGGCTGAAACGGGCGAGACCCTGGAAGGCGCGCATTTTCCGCTCCTCCAGTTGGTCGGAGCATTCGCGTTCGAGGCCGCTCGACGCATTCGCAACCTTCGAGAGCCACCGGCGATTGTGACGCGGCTGACAGAGCGCCAACGCGAATGCCTGACGTGGGCGGCGCGCGGAAAATCGGACTGGGAGATCTCGCGAATTCTCGGCATTAGCCACGAAACCGTGATCCGGCACTTGAAGCAGGCGCGCGAGCGTTATGGTGTTGGCAAGCGCACCTTGCTGGCGGTGCACGCCTTGTTCGACGGGACCATCGCCTTCTTCGACGTCATTCGGCCATGATGCCCATTTCTGGGAATATCGCTGAACGTCCGACCTGACGATCATCGCTCCTCCGCAAGTGCGAGGAGCGAAAAAGAGCGATGGTCATCGTCAGAAGCGCCGTTTCGAGACCGTTCGGAGACCATGTCCTCAAATCCATGTTCGAGGCCCGTAAGCAGGTCTTCGTCGATCTGTTGAAGTGGGACGTTCCGGTGATCGGCGGCCGGTTCGAGCTGGACCAGTTCGACGATGAACATGCCATCTATGTGGTTGTCGCTGATTCCAACGGAATGCATCTCGGCTCAGCGCGCCTCCTCGATACGAGGCGCCCGCACATTCTCGGGACGCTGTATCCCGAACTTTGCGCTGGACCGGTCCCGAGGGGGCCGGACACCTTCGAAATCACGCGCTTTTGCCTAAGCCGCGGCCAGGGCGCGGCGCGGCGCCGCAGCACCCGCAACCAACTTGTGAGCGCACTTGTCAGCGTTGCGCTTCAGCGCGGCATTCGAATCTACACCGGCGTTGCTGAAATGAGCTGGCTGCAGCAGATCCTCGCGTTCGGCTGGGACTGTCGCCCGCTCGGAATTCCGCGAGCCATCGCCTGCGGGCTCACCGGCGCACTGTCGATCGCAATCGACTCGAGCACGCCTGCCCTTCTCGCCTCGAACGGCATCTGGGCAAGCCGAGAGCAGCCAATGCCCGCGCTCGCCGAGGCTGCCTGAGGGTGAAGGACATGGTCTTGAATCATGAAATCCGAACTTCTTGCATCAGCGGCGGAGCGCTGGACCGAGGCGCTCCTTCGCGAGGGCTATTGCGTCATTCCAGACCTTGTTCCGCGAAATTCGATTCGAGCGCTCGACGACGACCTGCGCTTGGATTTCGCCGAAACTCCCTTCTGCACTGGCGGATTTTACGGGGCTCGAACCAAGCGCTTCGGGCGCCTCCTCACCCGCTCGCCGCTCGCCGTCCACCTCGTCCAGCATCCCTTGGTCGTGGCGATCGTCACGAGGCTGCTATCGCCGTGGTGCGACACCATCCAGCTCAATCTGACCCAGGCAGTGGCGCTTCATCCGGGGGCGCCACCCCAGCTGCCGCACCGCGACCAGGATATGTGGCGGGGTGCGATCGGTGAGACCGAATATCTCGTCAACGTCATGTGGCCGTTCACGCGCTACACAGCGGAAAATGGCGCAACGCTCGTTTGGCCCAAGAGCCATGGCGCTCGCGCTCTCAAGCCCGATCCGCCGGAAGTCGAGTTCGCGGCACTCCTCGAGCCTGGCTCGGCCCTTCTGTTCCTTGGATCAACACTCCACGGAGCTGGCGGAAACGCCACCCGCGAAGTTCGGCGCGGAGCGATCGTGAGCTACTGCCTGGGTTGGCTCAAACCTTATGAGAATCAGTGGCTTGCCTACCCGCCCGAGATCGCACGCGCCTTCAGTCCATCGCTAGCTGCGCTCGTCGGTTACCAGCAGCACCGGCCCAACCTCGGCAATTATGAAGGCCAATGTCCCTCGATCCTGCTCGGCAGCACTGTGCCCGAGCGTATCGGCGCGCTCGACGCATTGCGGCCGGACCAGCAGGCACTCGTCGCCGAATTCGTGCAGAGCCAGGATTGGTCTTCCGATCGCGCTTCGGCGCGATGATCGGTGAGCCGGCCAGGCACCTTCGAGCGGGTCTATGCGGCAATCAAAGGCCAGCTTCGCGAAGGACGCTTCCGTCCTGGAGAGCGGCTCGAGCCGGCGTCTCTTTCCGATGATCTCAACGCCAGCGTGACTCCAGTACGCGACGCCCTTCACCGCCTCGTGGGTGAGCGACTTGTGGAGGCGCCGCGCCACGAAGGTTTTCGCGCACCCGCACTGACCGAGACAATTTTGCGCCATCTTTATGCCTGGCATCTGGACTTGCTGATGCTCGCGATGATGAAAAGGAGCGCCGAACGATTGCCCGCTATCGACGAGCCGGGCGCCCCCACGGCCCATTTCGAGCAGCAGAACCGGCTATTCGAGCGGTTGGTGCAGGCCGGCGGAAATCCCGAGCACGTCCAGGCTTTGCGAAATGCCGTTGAACGGCTTGAACCCGTTCAGCGGCTCGAAATCCTCTTCCTCGATGCAGTTGAGCCCGAGACCGATCGGATCGTGCAGGCGATCCGAGACCACGACCGCAAGGGCTTGCGAAGCAGCCTTGTACGCTATCACCGGCGGCGCCAGCAAATCGTGCCCGAGTTGATTGCCAAGCTTTACGAACAGCAAACGGAGTCATAAGCCGCGCAGGAAGGATTTTGCCGAACGACCCTCCGAACTTCAGCCCGCATCAGATTGGACTGCCGGGCGCAAATCCCAGGCGATGGAACGGCGGCCGTCCGCGACTGTTGAAGAGCGCGTTGCCGAACAGGACAATGTGCTATGCGTGCCAGGCTCAATTCAACAGCGAGCGTCCTTGGCGCATTTGCGGTCACTGCTTCTATGCGCTTGCAGCTCAAAAAATCCGGACAGCCTGGTCGGCATGAACGTCGACGAAAATCTGGCGATCATGGACGCGAACGCGAGTTCGAACGCGATCGCAGACGCCACGAACGACGGCGAAGCCCGCGATGCGTCGGCCGAGGGTGCGCCCGATCGGAACAGGAGTTCGGGCGCAAGCCCTGGGAAGGGGAGCTCGGCAGAAGCCGCGGTCGAGCAGGATCGATCGACGGGCGTCGACGCGGTCGCATCTGACGATGCGCCCGACCAGGACGAAGTCGGCGCGCCCCCGAACGGCGACGAGGAAACGACGCCGAACGCCCTCTGATCCTCGCAAAAATCGAGGTTTCGCGCTCGGCTCTGTCGACGTGAACTTCAGTTGAACAAAATCACCTTGAGCCGCGTTACGCCAGCCGGACAGAGGGAATTTCCGTTATGCGTAAAATTGCCTGTACAGCGCTTCTCGCGCTCCTTCCGCTATCCGCCTGCAAAACCGTTTCGTCCGCTGCCAATGGGGTCAAGAGCGCGGGTTCGGCAGCCGCGTCAGGCGTTTCGAGCGTCCCTTCGCTCGTGAACGTCAACCTTTCGAACGTTCTCAACAATCTGGCACTCGATTTGCACATCGACAGGGCGAACATTCCAATCAATGCGCAGATCCCGATCAACATCGCGGCGAACGTCTGCGGAGTCTCCATAAACGTGCTGTCGATCGGTGCAGGGGGCGGTTCCAGCCAAGGCTGTACCGCGAACAGCATCTCGCCCGAGCTCAAGCAATATATCCAGGAGCAGCTGGCGGCGAACGGGAACGTTGGCGGCGGTGCGCAGACAACCACCGGAACGACTGGAACGGCCACACCGGCACCCCCAGCGACAACCACTCCGCCGACGACCACACCGCCGACGACCACACCGCCGACGACCACACCGCCGGCAACCCCGACCAACCCTCAATCATAATCTTCGGAGAAGTTCAGATGAGAGCACAATTCGCGGTCTTCGCGACTGCAGCCATTGCAATTGTCGGCCTCGCCGCGTGCAACGGCCAGACCCCAGCTCCAACTGCCGCCGGCGAGGTCAGCGCCGGCACGCCGGCTCCGTCAACTGGCGGCGGTAGCGGCAGCGGCGGCTCGAGCATTCCAACCCTGGTCAGCGTGAACCTGCAGAACGTTCTCAACGACCTCTCGGTCTCGCTGAAGGTGAACCGCGACAATATTCCAGTGACGGCCCAGGTCCCGATTGACGTTGCGGCCAATGTTTGCGGTGTTTCGGTAAGTGCACTTGCTGCAAGCATCGCCAGCGGCCGCGCGAGTTGCACTGCGACCACGACTACACCTCAGCTGACGCAGGCAGTCCAGCAGCAGATCGCAAACGGAGGTTCGGTAACTGGCGGCCCGCAGACGATGGGGACGCCCGCAGGATCAACCCCGACCAACAACATGATGTAAGCGCGCGAACGAGCCGGACCGGCGCTTCATAGGATCTGCAGTTCGTTGACCACGATCCTCTTCATGTGGAACGAAGCAAAGCTCGACGCCCGCAATCGGAAACGATGAGGTGTCGGCGGCTGAGTTCTGACTACGGCCGTGACGACAACGGCTCGTCAGGTCATTCCATGCGCAACGGGGATCGGCGACGGCGGGCCTACGGGCTAAATCAATAGCCGGTCCTCTGGCTCGCCGGACCTCAAGGCGCGCCAATAGTTCATCAGGATCGAACATGACGCCCGCAGGATTGGCGGCGAATTCGGGCGTTCTCATCAGTGCCGTTGCTTCCTGAACCGTACCGACGTCTACCTGGAACTCCATCCGGTTACCGTCGGGGTCGGCATAATAGAGCGACAGCGTCGTACCGTGATGAACGGGCCAGTAAGGCGTGATGTCGGCCTGCTTGAGCCGAACATACGTGTCGAGCAAGTCGGCCACGTTCCGGTACGTGTAGGCGACATGATTAACGCCAATCTCTCCTCTGTCGTCGCGAGACTTCCCGCCCGGTTTCAAGAGATCGAGATTGGCGAATGCGAACCGATGATGCTCGTCGTCGTAGGTGAGAAAAGCGAAAGCGGGGTTTTCGTACACCACCTCGGCTTCGAAGACATTGCGGTACACGAAAGCATCTCGTCGAAGCGGCGAGTCATGTAGACCACATGCGCGAATTTCACCGGCTTCACCATCGCTCGCCTCCCACTCAAGAACAGTGTGACGCAACGCACTAGACCGACCCGGCCCGGCACAAGGGCAGGCTGAGGAGGCCTGTTAACAGCTTGCCACGGCGAAGTCGTGCATTGCTTGGGTTTCGGGAAACTTTGAACCATCGTGCTGCAATCGCGTCGCCGAGATGCTAGGACCAGCTAACGAACGCGTTGCTTTCCGCGGCTTGGGTGGGGGAGACATGATGGCGACGGGCATGCGACCAACGTCCAATGGGCTGGACCGCCTCAAATATGCATTTTTCGCCGTCATCGGAGTTTGTGTGCTCTTGGTCCTGTGGACGGACGAACGCTTCTGGATCGAATCCTGCCGATCCCCATTGGAAGCATGTTGCGCCGGTCAAATGGCTGCTCGTCGTCCATGGCTTGGGCGGAGCGACGGCGCTCACCACAGGCGCTTTTCAGATGTCGAGCCGAATACGGCGGCTCCGGCCCCGGCTGCATCACGCTCTTGGCCGGACTTATCTTGGAGCGGTCTGCGTTTCCGCGCCGGTTGCAATCTATATGGGAACGAGTTCACTCGAGCCCGCAAGCATCCATGTGGAGCAGATTTTCCAGGGCGGTCTGTGGCTCTTGAGCGCGCTCGTTGCCTGGGCCTGCATCCTCAACGGGCAAATGGCGCTGCATAAAGCATGGATGATGCGAAGCTACGCGTTCACGCTGATATTTGTTGTCAGTCGAGTGCCCGACGCGATCATCAGTTCCTACAGCGACCAGTTCCTCTCAGACTTGCTTTGGTCACTCGTGGTCATTGGATTGATCGCGCCGGAGGCCATTTTGACGGGACACACATTATGGCGCATCCGGGCCGCAAAGGCTCGGTCAGTCAAGCCGTCACCATCGAGCGTTGCGGAAGAGCCACTCGCCGTCTGAATGACGCGCCGCGACAATCACGTGAGACCAACCGTCCAAAAAGTGAAGTTGCTCGAACAAGGGCCCATGACCGGGCGCCAACAGCGAGCATGCCTATTTTTCTTTTGATCGCCGGCGCCTCGTTGGGGGGACGGGCTGCGGACATTCGAAGCAAGCTGGGCTAGGCTAGCCGCATGACTCCCTCGGCCGGCTCTCTCCACGTAATTCTTTATGACGCTTCGGGCCATGACCGCGAGGTTGGCCTCGACGACGTCGATATTCCTGGGCTCGGCAAGGACCAGCTGCTGTGGGTCGATGTCAGCGGGGGCGGCTCGGTCGAGCTTCCTGACCCAATGCAAGACGCTCTGGGATCGGTCAACGGCATCGGGCAGCTTGAAATCTTCGACACCTTTTACCGTTTCTGCATTCCGCTACGCGACGAACGCGGCCCCTGTTTGCGGTTTGTGGCGGGCAAGTCATGGCTGCTGACAGCAAGCGAGACTCGGCCAAAATTCTTCGACGAGTTTGTCGAAGCCGATCAGGGCGAGACCCTCAAGGGCCGGATGAGCCCGAGCGCACTGACGGCTTCCTTGCTCATGAGGCATCTCGATGGATTCCGGGAAGAAATCGCAAATGTCGATGTCGCGATCGACAAGCTCGATGAAACAATCCTCCGCGGCCGGGAGAAGCGCTCGCCCTTGAACTCGCTCGCCGCTCTCCGGCGCAGACTGGCGGATCTGCGGTCCGCGCTGATCGGACAGCGAAGTATCATGATCGGTCTGATCGGACCCGATTTCCTTGCTCACGTTGAAGTCTCGGATCGGGAGTTCTTTGCCGAGGTCAATCGCGTGTTTGAAAAGCTTGAGGATGATATTGCCCGTGCCCGCGAGACAGTGATCGGCAGCTTCGAGCTTTATGCGAGCCGCGTTGCTCAGGACACCAACCAACTCGTAAAGATCCTGACGATCGCAACGGTGATTACCGGCGTGATCGGAGCGGTTGCGGGCATCTTCGGAATGAACTTCAGCACGCCTTTTGCAAATTCGGGACTGAGGGGATTTGCCCTGGTTACCGGGACGATGATCGCCGTCTCGGTCGGCATCGTCGCTCTCGCGATCTGGCGTAGATGGGTGTGATCGACAATTCGCATCACATTCCGGATGCCCTTTCGGAAATGACCCTCTGATGCCCCCTCGGTCACAGCCCCTCAAATCGCTCGCACGCGGAGTTGCTGCACGGATGCTGAGGCTCGTTCCTGGCTCCGCTGCGCTTCGGTTAAAGCGCGATCTTCGGGACTCCGCCTGGCTCGACGAAGCGGACGCGGTTGTCGTGTCGTTCCCCAAATCAGGGCGTACATTTGTACGCGCCATGATCGCGCGGTTGTACCAGCGTCAGTTCGGTATCGACGAGCGCAATCTCGTCGAATTTCCCGTTCTAAGGCGAGCGCCTGCGCGGGTTCCGCGCGTTCTGTTCACTCACGGCGGAGACGCGATGCGCCGTCCGCGGGAGATCCGCGTCTCCCCCCAGGACTATGCAGGCAAACGCGTTGTGCTGATCGCTCGCCATCCCGGGGACATTGCGGTTTCGCGCTATCACCATCTGAAGCATCGCAGCCGAGACAAGGCGAGGCAGCGTCTCGCGGAGCAGCCTCTCGATACATTCGTGTGGTCCGACCAAGGCGGCATTCGCTCAATCGTCAGTTTTCTAAATCATTTCGCCGCGCTGCCCGGCGTGACCATCCTCCGATACGAGGATTTCTTGACCGAACCGCGAGAATCGCTTCGAAAGCTCGGCCACGCGATCGGGCTCGACGTCTCTTGCGAGGACATCGCCGATGCGGTCGAATTCGCCAGTCTGCCGAACCTCAGAAAGCTCGAGGAGGAAGGCTATTTCACCTCGCCCCGGCTGCAGCGGGCGAGCAAGGACGACGCGCGCTCGGGCAAAGTGCGAAGCGGCAAGAGTGGAGGGTACCGCGCAGTGCTTGAGCCCGACGAAGCGGCAAAGATCGATGCCTATGTCGACGAGCATCTCAATCCTCGACTGGGATATAAATGACCTCGTAACGGCCGCCTGCGCCATGACTCCCCTCGCTCGAAGCGGACCGTCTCGTCTTTGGTGCACGCGCGGTGCGGAGGTTGCATTGGCTTTGTTTCGCCAGACCACATCGTCCCGGCTTCGCTGCTTAGCCTCGCAAGCGGCAATCCGGAGATAGCGGGAAATCCAGCAATTTTCGTCGTGGATATGGGGGTGTTCAGCAGACCTTGGTAGAATTTCATGCGTCGGCAATCACTTCCCCATGCTGACCTGGCCAAACACCGCCCATGCCCGGCGTTTCGACGGCGAATGATCCCGCCTGCTATTTATGTGCAGTGACAGTGTTCAAGGACGAGGCCCTGTACCTCAATGAATGGCTCGCCTTCTGCGTGCTGCAGGGCGTCGAGAAATTGCTGCTCTATGATAATTCGAGCACGGATAACTCGCGCGAATTGCTGAGGCCCTGGATAGAGGCAGGCATCGTCGAGTTGATCGACTGGCCGCTGCATTGGAAGAGCGGGGCACAGACCAAGGCATTCAGCGACGCCCTCCATCGCCTCCGCGGCCGCACCCGGTGGACGGCATTCATCGACATCGATGAGTTCCTCTTCTCGCCGACCGGCAAACGGGTCGCCGACATCTTGAAGGAATATGAGGGGCATGCCGAAGTCATCGTGAATTGGCAGTGCTACGGCAGCTCACGCCACAAAGTGCGGCCGAACGGACTGACGATCGAGAATTATGTCCTTCGCGCAAGAACCAACTGGGCAAGAAACCGCAGGGTGAAGACCATCGTCGACCCTGCTCTGGCGATCGAGCCGCAGGGTGCGCATCTGTTCAGCGTTCAGCCCGGACAGTCGCTCGTGACCGAGGACTTCAAGAAGGTGAAGGTCGTTCGCAAGATGATCGGCGGACGAAGGCTCAGGCACCTCGCAGCGAGATTTCCCTACGTTCCTTTCGATCCCTACTCAACGAAGGAGCCTTCCGTTCGACAGATCTCGGTCTCAAAGCTCCGGATCAATCATTACGTCACTCGGTCAGAGGAGGAAATGCCCCTCAAATACAAAGATCGCAGCTCGCTCCGCGATCGCGATCGGCGATCTCATGCCCGCTATCATGACCGGAACGAAATCGAAGATCCGGTGCTGGCGGCGGAGGGAACGCGTGTGCGCGAGATCATCGCGGCCGTGCGCGCCGGCACGTGGCGCAAAGCCGGGTAAGGGCTTGCCCACTTCACGGGCGTTCCGGGCGATACGCGGCGTGAAACAGCCGATCGTCACATTGGCAAGCCTTAACTTGATTGATGCCAAAATCGAGCCAATCACGAAGCCGTGCACGGAGCGCACACCCCGCACGCCGTTCTGGTTTATGGCGGCCTC
>CAWBIC010000014.1:0-326555 GCA_963788765.1 uncultured Alphaproteobacteria bacterium
TGTGAAATGGGCCGCCGAACGTGCGCGCTCGAACAATGGCCCCACTCTGATCGAGTTCTTCACCTATCGCTCCGAAGGGCATTCGACCTCCGACGATCCATCCGGCTATCGCCCGATGAACGAAGCCAAGCTGTGGCCGCTCGGAGATCCGATCGAACGCTTAAAGGCGCACCTTCTCGCAATCGCCGAATGGGACGAGGAGCGCGACGCAGCCATGATCGCCGAGTGCAATTTAGAAGTTCGAGCCGCGCAGAAGGAATCCGAAAGGCTTGGAATCCTGCCGCAGCAGGGCAAGGACGATGTCGGAGGCATGTTCGAAGACGTTTACGCTGACGTCCCCTGGCACCTCGCGGAGCAGCGCGAGAAAGCGCTCAGTGAGAACAGCGACTGATGCCGACGATGAACATGATCCAGGCGCTCAACGATGCCCATAAGGTGATGATGCGCGCCGATGACGACATCGTCGTGTTCGGCGAGGACATCGGCTATTTCGGCGGCGTCTTCCGGGTGACCGAGGGACTTCAGAAGGAATTCGGATCGGCCCGAACCTTCAATTCGCCGATCAGCGAAGGCGGGATCATCGCGACCGCCGTCGGAATGGCCGCCTACGGCATCAAACCGGTAATCGAGATTCAGTTCGCCGATTATATCTATCCCGGCTACGACCAGATTGTCAGCGAAGTCGCCAAGATGCGTTACCGCACCGCCGGCGAATGGACGATGCCGATGGTGATCCGCACGCCCTATGGCGGCGGAATCTTCGGCGGACAGACCCACAGCCAGTCTCCGGAAAGCCTTTTCACCCACATCGCCGGACTGAAGGTCGTCATTCCCTCGACTCCTTACGATGCCAAGGGGCTTCTGATTGCGGCGATCGAGGACCCCGACCCAATAGTCTTCTTCGAGCCCAAGCGGATCTACAACGGTCCGTTCGACGGGCACCATGACCGGCCGGTGAAACCGTGGTCGAAGCATCCAGCAAGCGAGGTGCCCGAGGGCCATTACACCGTGCCGATCGGGAAGGCCGCGGTCGTGCGGGAAGGCGGCGAGCTCACCATCCTCGCCTACGGAACGATGGTCCATGTCGCGCTCGCGGCCGTCGAGGAACAGGGCCTCGACGCCGAAGTGATCGATCTTCGTACCCTCCTCCCTCTCGACCTCGATACGATCCAGCTATCGGTGAAGAAGACCGGCCGCTGCCTCGTCGTCCACGAAGCGCCGCGCACGAGCGGCTTCGGCGCCGAGCTCGTCGCGCTCGTCCAGGAGCGCTGCTTCTATGACCTGGAAGCGCCGATCGAGCGCGTGACCGGCTGGGACACGCCCTACCCGCACGCCTATGAATGGGCCTATTTCCCCGGCCCGAAGCGCATGAAAAAGGCCCTTGAGAAAGTGATGGCGGACTGATGGCTCGCTACGAATTCAAACTTCCGGACATCGGGGAAGGCATTGCCGAGGCGGAGATCGTCGCGTGGCACGTGAAGGTCGGCGACGTGATCGCCGAGGATCAGCAGATCGCTGACATGATGACCGACAAGGCAACAGTCGAGATGGAGAGCCCGGTCCCGGGAAAAGTGCTCGAGCTAGCCGGCGAAGTCGGTGACAAAGTGCCGATCGGCTCCGTCCTCGTGGTGATTGAGACGCAAGGCGAGGATCGCTCGGCCGAACCCGTTGAGGACAGCAAGGAAGAGCGGCCGCTCGCCGACGGAGCGGTCCAACCGACGCCTGAGCAGGCGCAAGAACTTCCGGTTGTGGCCGTGGAGGAAGTTCCAGAAGAACCAAAGCCAGCGCCCCGGGTCGAACCCGAAGTTGCCGAAAAGGAGCCGGTCGCGAGGGCCCACGCCCTCGCCTCTCCTGCCGTCCGTGCCCGCGCACGTGACCTTGGCATAGACCTTGAACAAGTGAAGACGGCTTCTGACCGGATTCGACACGCCGACCTCGACGCCTACCTCCTCTACCACGGCGGGACAGTCTCAAGCCGCCCGACGGCTGCTCGCGAGGACGAGACGATCAAGGTCGTGGGCCTTCGCCGCAAGATCGCGGAGAATATGCAGGAAGCGAAGCGCCGGATCCCGCATTTCACGCTGGTCGAGGAGTTCGACGTAACCGCGCTCGAGGAAACTCGGGCGATGATGAACAAGGACCGCGGCTCGAACCCGAAGCTGACGCTCCTCCCCTTTCTCATCACCGCAATCTCAATCGCGATTGGCGAATGGCCGATGCTGAACGCGACCTACGATGACGATTCCAACGTCATCACCCGCCATGGCGCAGTGCAGATGGGAATGGCGACCCAAACGCCCAACGGCCTGATGGTTCCGGTCATCCGCAACGCTCAAGCCTTGAGCGTCTGGCAGATCGCGTCCGAAATCCTGCGACTCTCCGAAGCCGCCCGCTCCGGCAAGGCCGCGCGAGACGAGCTGATGGGATCGACCATCACCATCTCCTCATTGGGGCCGATGGGCGGCATTACCTCGACTCCGGTCATTAACCGCCCCGAGGTCGCGATCCTCGCCGTAAACAAGGTCGAGGACAAGCTCGTGCCCATCGACGGCGAGATCGAGATCCGCAAGCGGATGAATCTCTCGCTCAGCTGCGATCACCGCGTCGTCGACGGTTGGGACGCGGCGAGCTTCATGCGGACTTTAAAGGACTATATCGAGAACCCGCTGCGGCTGCTCTCGGCCTAGCCGTCATTTCTCCGGCGTCGCAGCGGCTGTCGCGGAATAGGTCCAGCTGGTGATCTTCCAGGCGTCAGCTGCGCGCTTCATGACGAAGGTCATGCTGCTCGGTTCCGCCATTTTTGTGCCCTTCTGCATGAACCGGTAGGTCGTCGGCAGAACGACGTAAGCGGTCGTTCCATCGCTCCTCGCCTGAAGCGGCTTGCCGTAGTCGACACGCCCCCCGGTGACTCCGTTCGCGGTCGAGTCTTTGGCATAATCGTCGAGCCAGTGTTTGGGAGAACCCGATCCGGACCAGGTATGCGGCGCGAATTCGTCGACGATCAGCGCATTGTCATCTTGCGCCGCCAACCAGGCATTCACGTCGCCGCCGTTGAACTTGTCGATGACGGCGGTCACGAATTTCGTGGCATCGTCCGCCGGGCTCGACGCCGGTGCGGGAGCTGCCTGCTGCGCGGAAGCAGCAATGGGCGAGCACACCAGCGCTGCGGAAATCAGGACAATCTTTTGCATAGAATCCCCCTTCGGCGGCCAACGGACGCAAACAGGAGGCGCGCGGACCGGAGCACGCGGGACGCGGCGCACTGCGCCACGCGGCTCGATCCGTCAATAAACGGCAGTTGGCGCTACTTCTTTCCGAGCTCGCGCCAGCTCTTCGCGTGGACTTCAACGCCGTGCTTTTTCGCGGCCGTCTTGATCCGCTCCCAGGCTCCGTCGCGCTCGCTGTCGCTCACACCTTCGACCTGGTCGAACCGGGCCATCGCGTTCCTCACATGGTCGGCATCCTTGAGCGGCTCCTTGCGCTCCTTCGGAAACGCATAGTCGCTATCCTTCAATTCCTCGCGGTCCTTGGCGTCGAGTTCGCTCATCACTCATCTCCTTTTCGCGGGAACAACGTTCCGTTGCCGCCTCCGGTCCATGAATTCGACTTCGCTCAGGCCGCCAGACGCACCGTTTCGCCGAGCGCAGACTTGATCAATTCCTGGCGCTGCTCTGAGCTGATGTTGAGACCGTCGGCGGCGACAAACTCGGGCTCGATCCCGATGAAGTTGAAAACTCCGCGCAGATAGGTTTCCAGATGCTCGAGCGCGCTCGCCGGCGAACCTTCGTTGTAAAAGCCGCCGCGAGCGAGCGCGACGATCACCCTTTTACCCTTCGCGAGGCCTTCGGGTCCGTTTGCCGTGTACCGGAAGGTCTTACCGGCAACGAGGATGCGGTCGATCCACGCTTTCAGCTGGGTCGGCAGCGAGAAATTGTACATCGGCGCGCCGACCACGATCGTGTCGGCTGCGAGGAACTCGTCGAGCGCTGTCGTATCCGCGAACGCGTCGAGTGTCAGGTGCGGAAGCGGATCGGCCGCAAGGTCGCGATAGACGATGGCGCCGCCGCCGCGCTCGAATCGTAAGTTGGTCGACGATCGAACGGCTGATCGCGCGGCTGGCGCTGTTCGAGCCATTGATGCTGGCATCGATATGCAGGATGGTCACTATTGCCTCCTTGGTATGGATTTGTTACCTAGGATCCCTAAATAACCATGACAGAACGGCCCGCAAGGACCCACTTTTTTGTCGGTAGAGAACAAATTTGTGGCGCAGGAACAATGAGGTAACCGATGAAAGATCCGACCAATCCAGTGTGCCGAACGATCAGCACTTTGTTGTCCCGGATCGGCGACAAATGGACAGTGCTGGTGGTGCAGACGCTGTCGAGCGGCTCCAAACGGTTCAACGAGCTCCGCCGCGAGATCCCGAGCGTGTCGCAACGAATGCTGACTTTGACGCTTCGCAATCTCGAGCGCGACGGGCTGGTGAAGCGCACGGTCACGCCGACAATCCCGCCGCGCGTAGATTACGAGCTAACCAGCCTCGGCGATTCGCTTCAGAAGCCAATATGCGGTCTCGCCGACTGGGCGCTCGAAAATGTCGAGACGATCCACAAGGCCCAGGCGCGTTTCGACGCGGAAGCCGACAAGGCCGTTGCGGCCTAGAATTCCCGCAACTCGTTCAACTCGCTAGGGCGTGCGCATGCTGAAGCCCGTCTCCACCGACATCGAAGCGCTCAAGACCCTCGAAGAACGGCTGCGCTGGCTCTCTTCGTGGACCATCCACCACGCCAACCACATCCGCGAGAGCAGTGACGGCCTGAAGGTCGGCGGGCACCAGGCAAGTTGCGCTTCGATGAGCGCAATCATGGCCGCCCTCTATTTTCACGCACTCGGGCCCAACGACCGAGTGGCGGTGAAGCCGCACGCGGGGCCCGTCCTCCATGCGATCCATTACCTGCTCGGTTCGCAATCGCGCGAAGCGCTCGAGAACTTCCGCGGCTTCGGAGGCGCCCAATCCTATCCCAGCCGAACCAAGGACGGGATCCCGGTCGACTTCTCCACCGGTTCGGTCGGGCTCGGAGTGGCGATAACGCTGTTCGCCAGCCTGGTGCAGGATTATCTGACCGCTCACGGCTGGCTCGACGATCAGGATCGCGGCCGCTTCGTTGCGCTGATCGGGGACGCCGAGCTCGACGAGGGCAATATCTACGAAGCGATTATCGAGGGCGCCAAGCATGACGTTCGCAACCTGTGGTGGATCGTCGACTATAATCGCCAGAGTCTCGACGCCACGACCGCCGATCGCATGTTCGACCGCTTCGATGAGATTTTCGCGAGCTGTGGCTGGCGGATCGAGACGTTGAAATACGGCAAGCTGCTCAAGGCCGCGTTCGCGGAAGCAGGCGGCGAGGCGTTGCGGCGCTGGATCGACCAGGCGAGCAACGCCGATTACGCGGCGCTGACGTATCTCGGCGGAACGGCCTGGCGCGAGCGGCTTTTGGCGGATGTCCCCGAGGTCGGCCCCATTCTCGCCAGTCGCGACGATGCCGAACTGCAGCGGCTGATGACCAACCTCGCCGGCCACGACCTCGAGAGCCTGATCGAGGCTTTCGACCGCTCAAATGACGATGTTCCAACCCTATTCATCGCCTACACGATCAAGGGCTTCGGTCTGCCCTTCGCCGGGCACAAGGACAATCACGCCGGCCTCATGAACCCATCGCAGATCGCCGCTCTTCGGGAGACGATGGGGGTTCGAGCGGATCACGAGTGGGAGCCGCTCGAAGGAATTGGCGACAATGCCCGGCCGGGCGTCGAGGCCGCGATCGCCCGCGCGCAGATTGCCCGCGAGAAGAAACGGCGATGCTTTGGTTCTGTCACCGTCCCTGACATCGCTGCGCCCGCCGGCAGCGAACAATCAACTCAGTCGGCGTTCGGCCGAATTCTGCTCGACCTGTCGAAGTCCGGCGGCGCTCTTGCCGACAAGATCCTGACGACTTCACCGGACGTCACTGTCTCGACCAACCTTGGTGCCTGGGTCAACCAGCGGGGCCTGTTCCGACGCGACGAAATGCCCGACGTATTTGCAAAGGCAAAAATTGCATCAGCGCAAAAATGGGCCGGTAAGAAACAGGGCCAGCACATCGAGCTCGGCATTGCCGAGAGCAATCTGTTCCTGATGCTGGCCGCGGCCGGCCTTTCCGGCGACCTGTTCGGGACCCGCCTTTTCCCGATCGGGACCCTCTACGATCCGTTCATCGCCCGCGGCCTCGATAGCCTCAATTACGCCTGCTACCAGGACGCCCGCTTCCTGCTCGTCGCGACGCCGAGCGGGATCACGCTGGCCCGTGAAGGTGGCGCTCACCAATCCATCAATCCACCACTGATCGCGCTCGGCCAGCCGGGACTTCGTCATTACGAACCTGCCTATGCCGACGAGCTCGCAGCGATGATCGAGGAAGCGTTCCGGCTGATCGACGATCCCGCTGGCGAGAGCACCTATTTGCGTTTGTCGACGCGCAGCATCAAGCAGGTCGAGCGAGCCGACGATAGCTGGCGTGAGGGTGCGCTTAAGGGCGGCTACTGGCTGCGCGAGCCTGGCCCGGGCGCAGAAGCCGCAATCGTCGCCATGGGCGCGGTGATGCCCGAAGCCCTCGCTGCGTGGGAAGAGCTTCGCGAAGACATTCCCGGGCTCGGGATCCTCGCCATCACTTCTCCCGACCTGCTCCACCGCGGCTGGACCGCCGCTCAGGCAGCGCGCTGGGACGGCTCACGCAAGCAAAGCCATGCCGAAGGGCTTCTGTCGCGCCTCTCGCGCCGCGCGGGTCTCGTCACCCTCGCTGACGCGGCGCCCGCGTCACTTTCGTGGTTAGGAGGTGTGCTGGGGCAGCGCGTGGCATCGCTCGGAGTTGAAAAATTCGGTCAGACCGGAAACCTCGCCGACCTCTACGCCGCTTACCGGCTCGATGGCGACGCCATCACCGAAGCGGTTGCCGAGCTTCTGCTGCCTGCTTAGGGAGCAGCAATGGCCGGGCGTTATTTCGACGAGTGGCAGATCGGCGACATGGTCGCCCATGCGATAACGCGCACCGTCACGGAAACCGACAACCTCCTCATCACCACCCTCACACACAATCCGCAACCGCTGCACCTCGACTACGAGGCAGCGGCCAGGACGGAGTTTGGAAAGCCGCTCGTCAACAGCTGCTTCACCTTCAGCCTGCTGGTTGGGATCAGCGTCCACGACACGACGCTCGGGACGCTCGTCGCCAACCTTGGATACGACCAGCTGAAATTCCCGAATCCCGTTTTGCCGGTGACACTCTTCGCTGCGAAACAGAATGCCTGGCGCTTCGTGAAAGCAAGTCGCGACCGAACGCTGGCATCGTCACCTGGGCCCACCGCAGCTTCAATCAGCGCAATGAGCTGGTGTGCGGACTGCACTCGGACGGCGCTCATTTTGAAGAAGCCTGCCTGATGCAGCCCCGCAGTTGGCTGTTCGTCCCCGCCGACAGCGAGCGCAAGATCGCAAAAGCGCTCGACAGCGAAGCGGACGCGATCATCTTTGACCTCGAGGACAGCGTTGCACCGACGATGAAATCGGTCGCGCGCGATATGCTCAAGACGATGTCGAAGCGCAGCGGCGGCCCGCAGTGGTGGGTGCGCGTGAACCCGCTCGGCAGCGAGTTCATCAAGGATGATCTCGAGATCATCGGGATCTCGGACATTCACGGAATTGTCTTTCCCAAGTCCGAAAGCGGCGCCGACGTCATCGAACTTGCGCACAGGACCGGCAATATCCCAATTCATGCGATCGTCACCGAGACGCCGACGAGCCTGTTCGGCTTATTGTCCTATCGCGACAAGAAATCGCCGCTCGTGGCGATGACCTGGGGCGCGGAAGATTTGTCCGCTGCGCTCGGTGCCTCGTCCAAATATGACTCAGATGGCAAGCTCAGCTTCACCTACAGGCTCGCTCGCTCGCTGTGCCTGGCCGGTGCTGTGGCGGCGGGTGTCCAACCGGTCGATAGCGTGTTCGCCGACTTTAAGGATGCGGACGGCCTGCGCGCCGAAGCCGAAGCCGCTCGGAGCGAGGGCTTCACCGGCAAACTCGCGATACACCCCGCTCAAATTCCCATAATCAATGCTGCGTTCACTCCGTCCGATGCCGAGGTACGGCATGCCGAGGAAATCGTTGCCGCGTTCGAGGCACATCCTGACGCAGGCGTTCTTTCCGTCGACGGCAAGATGGTCGACCGCCCGCATCTTGTTCAAGCTCGACACGTATTGGATCGCGCAAGATAGGAGGCTTGAAGATGGCCACAACTGCAGAACCCGCAAACAGGCTCGAGGCCGATTGCAAGCCGACCACCGCCAAAGGCTGGGGCACCGATGCCCCCGACCAGCCGCTGCGCCCAATGCAGTTTGAGCGCCGCGCTCTCCGCCCTGACGACGTCGCGATCAAGATCACCTACGCTGGCATTTGCCACAGTGATCTCCACACCTGCCGCAACGACTGGGAAGGCACGAACTACCCGGTCATTCCGGGCCACGAGATAGTCGGCGCAATCACGGCGGTCGGCGACGAAGTCACTCGCCACCGCGTCGGCGACACCGTCGCGGTGGGGTGCATGGTCGACAGCTGCATGGAGTGCGACCAGTGCCTCGCCGGCTGGGAAGTCTTCTGCCGCAAGGGCTGTGTCCAGACCTACAACAGCGCGGACTATCACGACGATACGATATCGAAGGGGGGCTACACCGACCATATCGTCGTTCGCGACCATTTTGTCCTCAAGGTGCCCGAAGGGATGGACGTCAGCAAAGTGGCGCCCCTGCTTTGCGCCGGGATCACCACTTACTCGCCGCTTCGCCAGTACAATGTCGGACCAACCAGCAAGGTGGCCGTGGTCGGCCTCGGCGGCCTCGGGCACATGGGCGTGAAGCTCGCGGCCGCGATGGGCGCGCACGTCACCATGATCACAACCACCCCTCGAAAAGGCGAGGATGCACGGGCGCTCGGTGCGCACGACGTCATCATTTCGACCAATCCCGCAGAGATGGAAGCCGCCGCAACCCGTTTCGACTTCATCCTCAACACCATCCCGGTCAGTCACGAGATCGACGGCTATCTGAACCTGCTCGGCCGCTCCGGGCGAATGGTGATTGTCGGCGCTCTGACGCAGATGCCGGGCTTCGTCGGGTCGAACCTCATCTTGTGGAATCGCGCGGTCGGCGGCTCGGCGATCGGAGGGATTCCCGAAACCCAGGAGATGCTCGATTTCTGTGCGGCCGAAGGCATCTATCCGGACATCGAGTTCATCCACATGAACCAGGTTAATGAGGCCTATGAGCGTTTGCTCAAGAACGATGTTCGGTACCGGTTCGTGATCGACATGAGCCACGGCCTGTGAGTTCGAGCGTTCATCCAGTTCCTTCGAGCTTCAATGCCCGGATCGGAGAGGTCGAGCTCGCCAAGCTTCAGGAACTTGCCAATTCCGACCCTGACCGGTTCTGGCTCGATCAGGCGCGATGCCTGACCTGGAGCAAGTTCCCATCGAAAGCAGGCGACTGGTCGTTCGCCGAAGATGATTTCCACATCAGCTGGTACGGGGATGGTGAGCTCAACCTCTCTGTCAATTGCCTCGACCGACATCTCGCCGAACGCGGCGACCGAACGGCACTGATCTTCGAGGCGGACGAGCCTGGTCATGGTCACCACCTCACCTATCGCGAACTCTATGAGGAGACCTGCAGGTTCGCGAACCTGCTGAAATCCCGTGGAGTCAAGCGGGGCGACCGGGTGATGATCTATATGCCGATGATCCCGGAGACCGCTGCCGCGATGCTCGCCTGCGCCCGGATCGGGGCGGTTCATTCAGTCATTTTCGGTGGTTTCTCGCCCGAGAGCGTCGCGGGCCGGATCGAGGATTGCGACGCCTCAGCAGTCATCACTGCCGACGAGGGCGTTCGCGGCGGCAAGAAGATCCCATTGAAGCGCAACGTCGATGCGGCGCTGGAGCGCCGCGACGTCTCTACCGTGATCGTCGTCGCCCGCACCGGCGCCGACGTCCCGATGAAGGAAGGCCGCGACATCGCTTATTCCGCTGTCCGCGACAGCCTCGAGGCGAAATGCGAACCCGAGGTCATGAAAGCCGAAGAGCCGCTCTTCATTCTCTACACCTCGGGATCGACCGGGAAGCCCAAGGGCGTCGTTCACACGACCGGCGGCTATTCAGTCTGGGCAGCGACAACCTTCGACTGGATCTTCGACTATCGTCCCGACGACATCTTCTGGTGCACCGCGGATGTCGGCTGGATCACCGGCCACAGCTACGTTGTCTATGGACCGCTGGCGATGGGTGCGACCAGCGTGATGTTCGACGGAGTTCCGAATTATCCGGACTTCAGCCGCTTCTGGGAAACGGTCGACCGGCTCGGAGTGACCATTTTCTATACTGCTCCAACCGCGATCCGGGCGCTGATGCGCGAGGGCGACGAACCGGTAAAGCGCTACAACCGCACGTCGATCCGACTGCTCGGAACCGTGGGCGAGCCAATCAACCCCGAAGCCTGGGAATGGTATTGGCGCGTGGTCGGGGATTGCCGCTGCCCCGTCGTCGACACCTGGTGGCAGACCGAAACTGGCGGAATCCTGATTTCCCCTTTTCCCGGCGCCATCGATATGAAGCCGGGCTCGGCCACCAAGCCGCTGCCCGGCATCAAACCGCTGCTCCTCGACCCGAACCACAATGTCCTTGAAGGCGCGACGAGCGGAAACCTTTGCATCGCCGAATCGTGGCCTGGCCAGATGCGCACCGTCTGGAACGACCATTACCGCTTCTTCGAAACCTATTTCAAAGCGTATCCGGGGCTCTATTTCACCGGCGATGGATGCCGCCGCGACGAGGACGGCTATTATTGGATCACCGGACGCGTCGACGACGTCATAAACGTCTCGGGCCACCGGGTTGGAACGGCGGAAGTGGAAAGCGCGCTCGTCGGGCACCAGAAGGTCGCGGAGGCCGCGGTCGTGGCCTACCCGCACGAGATCAAGGGCCAGGCGATCTACGCCTTCGTCACTTTGAACGCCGGCGAGGAAGGAGACAACGACTTGCGCAAGGAGCTGAACCAGGCGGTGCGCAAGGACATCGGAGCGCTTGCCGCGCCGGAGAAAATCCACTTCACACCAGCACTTCCCAAGAACTCGCTCCGGGAAGATCATGCGACGAATCCTTCGCAAGATCGCCGAAGGGGCGACCGATGGCTTTGGCGATACCTCAACTCTTGCCGATCCCACGATCGTCGATGCGCTAGTGGCGGGTCGCCAATGAGAGCGGCTGCGGCGGCGGCAATGCTGATCACCGCGGTCGCGCCTGCGGAAGCTGCGTTCAATCCCGTCGATTTCTTTCGCGGCCGGACGCACGGCGAAGGCATGCTGAAGATCCTCTTCCAGTCGGCCAAGATGATGACGGTCGACAGCGAAGGAATTGCCGAAAAGGACGGCTCGCTTGTTCTGAAGCAGATCATCCATGAACCCGGTAAGCCGGTCCGAACTCGCTTCTGGCGAATGAAACAAACCGCTCCAAATCGATTTGAGGGCACTCTCACGGACGCCGCAAGCCCGGTGCAGGTGGACGTTCAGAGCGACGGCATCCGAATCCGCTACACCGCCCAGAATCACCTGAACTTCGATCAGACGCTGACCCCGGTCAGTCCGACCCAAGTGCGGGACCTCATCCGAGTCAGTCGCTTCGGGATCACCGTTGCGCATTTCGACGAGACCATCCGTAAGTTGGACTGATGCCGAAGCACTGATATTTCGGTCGGCAGGGGGAGAGTGATGGCGACCATCGCAGAACAACATATCCACAGAGCCTGGTCCATGGCGCGGGTCATCGTCGCCTCTTCGGCCGGAACCGCATTCGAATGGTATGACTTCTTCATCTTCGGAAGCCTGGCGCCGGTCATCTCGAAAGTCTTCTTCGCCGGTCTCGAGCCCACGCCTGCGCTAATCGCTGCGCTCGCCTTGTTCGCCGCGGGGTTCGCTTTCCGGCCGCTCGGCGCGCTGATCTTCGGAGTGCTCGGCGACAAGCTGGGCCGGAAGGGCGCGTTCCTCATCACCGTCAGCTTGATGGGCGCTTCGACCTTCCTGATCGGCTTTCTTCCGACCTATGCGCAGGCAGGCACCCTGGGGCCGACATTGTTGATCGCGCTTCGAATTGTGCAGGGAATCGCACTTGGCGGCGAATATGGGGGTGCTGCCATTTACGTCGCAGAGCATGCGCCCAACCACAGGCGCGGCGCTGCAACGGGATGGATTCAGTCTTCGGCTTCCTTCGGCCTCCTGGCCGCGCTTCTGGTTATCGTCACCACCCGTAACTTGATCGGCGAAGATGCATTCGCCGACTGGGGCTGGCGCGCTCCGTTCCTCGTCTCGGCCGTGCTGCTCGTCGTTTCGGTCTGGATGCGCGCCAAGCTGAATGAGAGCCCCGAATTCACCCGGATCCGTGAGGAGGGGGAGATTTCGAGGGCGCCCCTTCGCGAAGCCTTCGGCGAGTGGCGCAACGTGAAGCGGGTGTTGATCGCGTTCTTCGGAATCATGAGCGCTCAGGGCGCAGTTTGGTATTTCACCTTCTTCTACCTGCAGGTGTTCCTCGAGAAATCGCTCGGCGTCCCGGCGACGACCAAGGACATGCTGCTGATCGTGATGACGTTGGTCAGCGCGCCGCTCTATGTCTTTTTCGGCTGGCTGAGCGACCGGATCGGTCGCAAGTTCGTGATGGTCGGTGGCATGGTGCTGGCGCTCGCGCTCTATTTCCCTGGCTCGCACTGGATCGCGAAGGCTGCAAACCCTGAGCTGGTCGAGGCACAGGCCGCGACGCCGGTGATCGTCGTGACCGACGAAGGGAGCTGCTCGGTCCAGTTCGACCCCGTCGGCACCGCCAAATTCACCAGTGCATGCGACATTGCCAAGAGCACACTGGTGACGAAGGGCATCTCATTCACGACCCAGGCTTCTTCCGATCGGTCCACCCGCGTGGTGATCGGCACCGAATCCGTGCCGGTGACAAGCGGCGATGGCCTCGCGTCCGCGGACCTCAAGGCGTTGAAAGCTGCAACCGCGAGTTCGCTCGGAACGGAACTGGTTGCGGCTGGGTATCCCAAGACCGCTGACCCGGCGCAGGCGAACATGACCCTTCTGATCGTGATCCTGCTTCTCTTCGTGGTTGCATCAACCGCTCTCTACGGCCCGCAGGCGGCGGCGCTGGTTGAAATGTTTCCGACTCGAATCCGCTACACGGCTATGTCCTTCCCGTACCGCGTCGGGACGGGCTGGGTCGGCGGATTCCTGCCCGTGACCAGCTTTGCGATCGTGGCGATCACAGGGAACATATACGCCGGGCTTTGGTATTCGGTCATCTTCACCGGGATTTCGGTGGTCGTCTCGCTGCTGTTCCTCAAGGAGACCGCAGGACGGCGACTTCAAGAAATCTAGGCCCGAGGAGAAGCTTATGGGCGGATCAGACGTTGCCGATGGCGATCATTGCACCGTCATCGCGGGGACTCATGCGGGCAAGTCGGGCATCGTTGAGGACCGGAAGACCAGCAAGTCCGGTCATGTCACGATCACCGTCCGACAGGACAGCGGGGTGAGGTTCAAGACGCTCGCGAGGAACGCTCGCCGAGGTAGCTAATCCCTCACGGACACCAGTGGATGTCGATCGGCTGCTCCGCCTCGGCAAGCACCCGTCCGATCGGTAGCTTTGAGCTTTGCCCGTCGGCGATCGCCTGCTCCAGCAATGATCGCTTCTCATCTCCGGTGATCGTGATCAGGATGGTTCGGCCGGCAAGGATCGCGCCGCGGGTCAAGGTAACGCGAGCGACCTCGGCTTCGGCCGGCAACGGATCAGGAAGGACGCCGATCGCGCGCCGAGCTTTGGGCGCATCGAGCGCCGCCTGGAAGTCCGGCCCGTGAAAGATCGACGCGACGTGCCCGTCCGAGCCCATTCCCAACCAGACAAGGTCGGGCGGCCACGGCAGGTCCTGTAACCGAGCATCGGCGGCGCTACCCGCGGCCTTGTAGTCAGCTGCGTTTTCGCTCGTCAGAGGGACGACGCGCGCGCCGAGCGGCAAGAAGGCGCGCGCGAGCTCGCGTACAGTTTGAAAGATCGCTGTCAACAGCGACCAATCGGTCGTCTGTCGGGATCACCGTTACTTTCTTCCACCGCAATTTTTGCTCAGCGAGTCTGCGATAGATCGCCGGCCCGGTTTTCCCGCCGGGGACAGCGATCAGCGACGCGTCGCGAGCTTCGACAGCGCTTTCGATGATGAAGCCCACGTCGCCGGCAACGGCATTCGCCAGCTCGTCAAGCAAATCATAGTCCCACCATTCCGCTTCGATCATGTGATTCCTTCTCAGCTACCGCGGCGCTCGTTGCGCGTATCCGAACCATCCTGCAACCGGCTGGCCACTCTTGTTCAGTGCGGGCCGGAAGTGCAGGCGGTCGTGCGCCAGATTGCAGATCGTGAAATCGATCGTCTTAACGCCGGTCCCGCGGTCGACGGTGCACTCGCTGACATAGCCATGAGCGTCCACTCGAAGCCGAACGAACACCGTAGCTCCACGTGGCCATTGCTGGAGGATGTCGCTCGAAAGGTCGCGGCCGGTAAGGACTGGAGTGACGAGATGCGGGGCCTGGGCAACGCCATTGTCCCCGCCTCCTCCCGATCCGCTTCCTCCGGCGCCGCTGCCGGTGCCAGTTCCGATGCCCCCTGCCCCGGTACCAGGACCTCCAACTGGAGCTGCGCCCTGTGTCGCCTGAATGCCCTCCTTCGGGGTTTCGCTGGCGAGGACCTGGGGCACCTGGAGAATGACCGGCTTGGGTGCTTTGACGGGCGTCGCCTCGCTCTTGATGTTGGGGGGGGCAGCGCCCCTCCTTCTCCTTGGGCCTCGGTTCATGCGACTGCTTCGGAGGCGGCGGCGGCGGCGGCGGCGGCGGCTTGCTCAAATCGAACACGCGCATCGCGCTTTCAACGCCGCGCAAATCCAGCTTTGGCGACAGGTGCAGGAGCAGGAAGAATAGGCCGACGTGGATCGCAACCACGGCGGCGATTGCGCCGCTCCGGTCGGTGGTATTGATGTTGGTGCGATAGGCCACACTATTTCAACGCTATGACGTTTAGGTCGTTGCGGCGCAGCCTAGACGAAGAAAGCGCCGGGCGGATGGGCCCGGCGTTTTCTCGAACGCAAAACGGATTATCGGTTCGAGCTGCTCTTGCGCCCGCCGCCGTGGCTGGCCTTGCCGCCCTTGCTGGCGATCTTGCGCTGCTTTGCGGGGTCCATCGCTGCAAATCCGCGCTTTGACCCATCGCTCCTGCTGGTTGCCATCTTCGATCTCCCATTTGCCGGCTGACGCTCCTTCAACGCCTGCTGTTTAGAGCGGTTCACAAAGCTGATGGAGGTTAGCCAACAGCCGTCCCCGGACTGATTTATGTTTGGAAACAACCGCAGGAAGCATCCTCAACACCCGCCAATCGTGAAATTCGTCGTTCAGAAGGAACCCGCGAACAACCCAGAGATTTTTGCAAGCCGAGAGGATTTCTTGGGACTCGCCGAAGGGTCTTTCAGCCACGATTCGGGGGCGTCATGCGGCGAATAAGTACCGCATCCACGGTTATGGGCATCCTCGCACTCGCGAGCACCGCGCTCGTCTCGTGCAACAAGACGCCGAGCACCCCGCCCATCACCGCACAAACCTACGGTAAGGTGAGCAGCGGTCCACATGCGGTCCCGCCCGCCGCGGCTTCACCGGCCGACGACGGCAATTGGACGATGCCGGGCAAGGATTATGCTTCGACCCGCTTTTCGGGACTGAAGCAGATTACATCCGCCAACGTCCACGGGCTGACGCTCGCCTTCACATTCTCGACCGCTACGACCCACGGCTATGAAGCGCCGCCGCTCGTCGTCGATGGCACGATGTACCTGATCACGCCATGGCCGAACTATCTCTATGCGCTCGATCTCACCAAGCCCGGCGCGCCGCTGAAATGGACCTTCGAGCCGAAGCCCGCCGCGGCATCGCAGGGCGTTGCTTGTTGCGGCACAGTGAACCGGGGTGCGGTCTATTCCGACGGCAAGATCATCTTCAATACGCTCGACGGCCAAACCATCGCCGTGGATGCCAAGTCCGGGCAACAGGTCTGGCGCACGCAGCTCGGCGACATCCAGAAGGGCGAGACGATCACGATGGCACCGCTCGTCGCCAACGGGAAGGTGCTGGTCGGAAATTCCGGCGGCGAGATGGGTGTCCGTGGCTGGCTTACTGCGCTGGATGAAGGGACCGGGAGGCTCGTCTGGAAAGCCTACCACACCGGTCCCGACAGAGACGTTCTGATCGGGCCCAGGTTCAAGCCGTTTTACCCGGACGATCGCGGCAAGGACCTCGGCGTCAAGACGTGGCCGCCCGAAGTGTGGAAGCTCGGCGGCGGCCCGATGTGGGGTTGGATCAGCTACGATCCCGCCTCGCAGGTAATCTACTACGGGACCGGCAATCCCGGCCCCTGGAATGCCGACCAACGGCCAGGGGACAACAAGTGGACGACTGGCGTGTTCGCACGCGACGTGAACACCGGCCAAGCCTTGTGGTTCTACCAGACGACGCCGCACGACGTTTTCGACCACGATGACATCAACAAATCGATCCTGGCCGATATTCCGTGGGGGCAAGGTCGTCGCCCGGTCCTGCTGCGTCCCGGCCGAAACGGCTTTTTCTATGTCATGGATCGGCGCACCGGGCAGGTGCTCTCCGCCACTCCGTACGGTCCGATGAATGGCTATCTCGAAGTCAATCTCAAATCCGGCCGGATTGCGGTCAATCCGGACAAGGTACCGAAGCCCGGACGAGTGACGCGTGATATTTGTCCCGCGGCCCCTGGCATGAAGGACTGGAATCCCTCGGCATTCAGTCCGCTGACGGGTCTCGTTTACATCCCGCACATCAACCTTTGCGAGGATCAGAGCGTTCAGCAGGCAAATTACATTGCCGGCACGCCGTTCGTCGGCGCTGATGTGAAGATGTACAGCGGCCCGGGCGGCTATCGCGGCGTGGTGACCGCTTGGGATCCCCTCGCCCGGAAGGCGGTGTGGGAAGTCAAGGAAGAGCTGCCGATCTGGAGTCCGGCTCTTGCGACTGGCGGCGGCCTCGTCTTCTACGGAACACTCGACGGCTGGTTCAAGGCGCTCGACGCCCAGACCGGGAAACTGCTGTGGCAGTTCAAGACCGGGAGCGGAATCATCGGCCAGCCGATCAGCTACCGCGGACCCGACGGCCGGCAATATATTGCTGTCGTTGCCGGGGTTGGCGGGTGGGCCGGAGGAGTCGTTGACTCCAAGCTCGATCCCCGCGACCCGACCGCGGCGCTAGGCTTCGCAAATGCAGTCAAAGACCTGCCGTCAAAGACTACGGCGGGAGGGACGCTCTATGTCTTTACGCTTCCGCGCTAGCGTTTTTCTGCTGGGCGCCGGTGTACTGGCACTCGCGGCCTGCGACCGGGAAGAGCATAATAGCCCCTCCCGGCCGATCAGCGAAGCCGTGCCGGCGGGGGAAAGCCCGGCGACCATCTTTCCAGGCAACAGCGTGCCTCCGCCCCTCGATGCCAGGGCCAAGCTCTACGACAATAACGCCAATGCAATTTCCGCTGGGCAGACCCTGTACACGCAGATGAATTGCGTTGGCTGCCATGCCCATGGCGGCGGCGGGATGGGCCCGCCGCTGATGGACGACGAGTGGCGCTACGGCGGCCGCATCGATCAGGTCGCGGCGAGTATCGCCGACGGCCGCCCAAATGGCATGCCTTCCTGGAAGGCCAAGCTGACTGCTGAACAGATCTGGGACCTCGCCGCGTACGTCCGCTCCCTCTCGGGTCTGCCCAGCAAGGACGCCGTTTCCAGTCGCTCGGAATCCATGAGCGCCGGGACTCCGCAGACGCTGACCGCGCACGGCACGATCAACAATTCGGACGCGGCGCAACAATGATCATCCGGCCAGTCGTTCGCGCAACTTTGCTTCCGATGCTGCTCGGGGCCTGCCAATACCAGAGATACCAAAGCGACTTCGGCGCGGCGGCGGTCGAGGACCACCAGTTTCTGTCGCTGTTCTGGATTTTCCTCGGCGTCTGCGGGTTCATGTACGTGCTGGTGATCAGCTTTTTGATCGCCGGCGTAGTTCATCGCCGGCGCACCAGTGAAGCGAATGTCGTCGAAACCGGACGCCATCACCAATCGCATCCGCTGATGCGGTTGACGTTGATCGGATGGACTTCGCTTATCGGTGCCGGCCTGGTCGGCCTCGCGATCGCCAGTTTCTTTGCTGACCGTTCGATGGCCGACGCCGCGAGCAACGAGAAACTGTCCGTGACCGTCACCGGCAATCAATGGTGGTGGGACATTACCTATCATTCGGGGGACGCATCGAAGACTTTGCGCACAGCGAACGAGCTTCATCTGCCGGTCGGAGTTCCGGCGCGCATCCTGCTCCAGTCCAATGACGTGATCCACAGTTTCTGGGTGCCAAGCCTTGCCGGGAAGCAGGATCTCATCCCCGGGCGCGAGAACGACATTACGATCGTCCCGGAGAGAACCGGTGTCTTCCGCGGGCCCTGCGCCGAATTCTGCGGCCTTCAGCACGCCAACATGTCGCTTGTGGTTGTAGTCGAACCCTATCCCGATTTCATCAAATGGTGGGGCCACCAGCTTCAACCCGCGCCGCAGCCGACGACCCCACTGGCGCTTGCCGGCTATCAATATGTGACGAGCGGCCCATGCAGCGCCTGCCACAACATCAGCGGCACGCAGGCGAGCGGACAGATCGCGCCGGATCTCACTCACCTCGCCAGCCGCAAGAGCTTGGCGGCTGGGACAATCCCAATGAACCAGGGAAATCTCTACGGCTGGGTCGAGGACCCGCAATCGTTGAAGCCCGGCGCCAAGATGCCGACGATCGGACTCGAGCCCGACCAGCTCCACGCCGTCGTCGCATATCTCGAGACCCTCAGATGACCGAGCTGGAACAGATCAAGCGGGAGGAACTCGAGCTCACCGCCAAGCGCAGAAAGATCGCTCGCGACGGCCCGAAACTGACGGGCGACAAGCTCGCGGCCCGGCTCAACTCGACATGGCGCCGGCCGCCGGGGATCATCGGCTGGCTCGCGACCGTCGATCACAAGGAGATCGGTCGCAGGTACATCGTCACCGCCTTGGGGTTCCTCGTGCTCGGCGGGATCATGGCGCTCTTCATGCGATTGCAACTGGCGAGGCCAGGCAATGCGATGATCGGTGCTGAGCGCTACAACCAGCTGTTTTCCATGCATGGCTCGACGATGATGTTCCTGTTCGCCGTTCCGGTAATGGAGGGCGTCGCCGTCTACACCATTCCGCTCATGCTGGGTACGCGCTCGACGGCCTTCCCGCGCCTCAATGCCTTTAGCTATTACATGTATCTGTTCGGCGGTCTCATGCTGTGGATTGCGTTCGTCCTCAACATGGCGCCCGATGTCGGCTGGTTCGAATATACGCCGCTGTCCGGGCCGCAATATTCTCCCGGCAAGCACACCGACATCTGGGCCCAGATGGTCACCTATACCGAGGTCGCGGCGCTTTCTGCGGCGGTGGTCCTCGTATGCACCATTCTCAAGGCGCGCGCGCCGGGCATGACTCTTGCCCGGATGCCGCTCTTTGCGTGGGCAATGCTGGTCGAAGGGATCATGATTATTTTCGCGATGCCCGCGGTTGCGCTCGTGACGACGGTGCTCCTCATCCCCGACAGGTTGGTCGGTACCCAGTTCTTCAACGCCGCGGAACATGGCGACGCACTGCTTTTCCAGCACATGTTCTGGTTCTTCGGTCATCCGGAGGTCTACATCATCTTCCTCCCGGCGACCGGCTTCGTGAGCGTGATTGTGGAGACGTTCTGCCGCCGGCCGATCTTCGCATACCCGGTCGTGGTCCTCGCCTTGATCTCGACCGGCATCCTGTCATTCGGCCTTTGGGTCCACCACATGTTCGCGACCGGGCTGCCGCGCGTTGGCTATAGCTTTTTCACGGCCGCGAGCATGTCCGTCTCGATCCCGACAGGCCTCCAGATCTTCTGCTGGCTGGCGACGATGTGGGATGGAAGGCCGCGCTTCGAAGTACCGATGCTGTACGTCGTCGGCTTCATCGTCACGTTCGTGATCGGGGGTTTGACCGGCGTGATCCTCGCTTCGGTACCGCTCGATCTGCAGCTCCACGACACATATTTCGTCGTCGCGCATCTTCACTACGTGCTGATCGGCGGAGCGGTCTTCCCGCTGCTCGCTATCTTCACCTTCTGGTTCCCGAAAATCACCGGGCGAATGATGGACGACAGGCTCGGCAAGATCAGCTTCTGGCTGGCCTTCGTCGGATTTCACGTGACCTTCCTGCCGATGCACTGGAGCGGTATGCTGGGCATGCCGCGGCGGGTTTATACCTATCCGGCCGGGCTTGGACTTGAGATTCCCAACCTCGTCTCGACGATCGGTGCGTTCGTTCTCGCGCTCGCTATCGCGCTGTTCGTCGTCAACGGAATCCTCTCGCTCTATCGTGGCGCGATTGCGGGCCCCAATCCATGGGGTGCGCCAAGCCTTGAATGGGCGACCAGCTCGCCTCCGCCAGTCTATAATTTTGAGCACATCCCGGTCGTCAGCAGCGACACGCCGCTGTGGGACAGCGACGGCGATCTTCCGGTCGTTACCGGCCTTCGCGTCGATCAAAAGGAAATGCTTCTGACGACCGTGGTCATGGCTATCCCGGATCTTCGTGAACCGGTCCCGGAGCCGACCCTTTGGCCGTTCATTTCGGCTTGCGCCACCGGAATCGTCTTCGCTCTATCGATCTTCTCGGCCTGGGCTGTCCCGTTCGGACTGATACCGTGCGGAATCGCACTGATCGCGTGGTTCTGGCCCAAAGACATGAAACGCCAGCCGGAACCGGTGATCTCATGATTCTCGAGCCGCGATTCACTGCTGATGTTTCGGGCCTCCCGACGTCCAAGTTCGGTCCAGGCAGCCTGACCTGGTGGGGAATCCTCGGCTACATGGTTATCGAGGGCGTGGGGTTCGCGCTCACGTTCGCCGTCTATTTCTATCTGATGGGCCACGAGCAGGGCTGGCCTCCGGAAGGCCGCCCGGCGCCCGATATCCTCGCCGGCACGATCTTCACAATCGTCATCCTGCTGAGCGAAATCCCGAACACGATGATCAAGAAGGCAGCGAAGGCCGGCGACGTGCGCACCATACGGCTGCTGCTGCCGCTGATGGCAGCGGTGGGAGTTGTCCTCCTCATCATCCGCGGCTTCGAATTCAACAGTCTCAACTGCCGATGGAGCGACAACGCCTACGCGTCGATCATCTGGACAATCCTGATGCTGCACGCGGCGCACCTTGGAACCGATTGGATCGACACGCTCGTGATTTGGGCGCTCATCATGACGCCGCTGGGTTACGAGCGGCGGCGCCAGGTCGATGTCGACGAGAACAGCCTTTACTGGCGCTATGTTTGGCTGTTGTGGATCCCCATCTATCTCGTGGTCTACTGGGTGCCAAGGCTATGAGCGTGGAGCGCATTCGCGACCGGTTCATGCCTTGGGCGGGTCTTGCACTCGGCACGCTCGGGGCTGGGATTGCGCACCAGATCGGCGCCGACTCGACCTTCCAGGATTGCGAGTTCAGCAGTCCGCTCGTGGTGACCCTCGGCACGATCGTCGGATTAGCTCTAGTGGCCGCCGGCGCCTTCAGTTCATGGCGAGTCTATGGCGCTGAGGACGAGTCCCCGACACGCCATTTCATCGCGACGGTGTCACTGATGGCTTCTGCGATCTTCGCCGTAGCGATCGCCCTCCCCTTCATTGCGTCGATGGTGATTCCGAGGTGCTGGGAGTGAAACGCCTCGCAAGCTTGGCTGCGTTGTTTGTCGCAACTCCGGCGATCGCACACGGCAACCATGGGGGTCCGCTCAGGTGGACGCTTAGTCCGGAGCTCGTGATCCCGCTCGTTCTTGCTTTGCTGGTCTATCTTGTCGGCTGGATACGATTATCAAAGCGCGCATCGAGACGGGTCAGTCCCACTTTGTTCCTGTCCGGTTGGCTGGTCCTCGGCCTCTCCCTTACCTCGCCTCTCCATCAAGCTGGCGAGCGCAGCTTCACAATGCACATGATCGAGCACGAGCTGATCATGCTCGTCGCAGCTTTGCTCCTCGCATCGTCAGGAGCGGGCGGCGTCCTTGCGTGGGGATTGCCGCGCCCGCTGCGGCGGTCGCTCGCCGGCAGCTGGAAGTCACCCCTGCAGGCGCTCTGGAGAGGCCTCACCGAGCCCATCACCGCGACCGCGATCCAGGCAATCGTCATGTGGGCATGGCACGCGCCGCCGTTGTTCGATCGGGCCCTCGACAGCTTCGGCTGGCACATCGCCCAGCATGCCTGCTTCTTCGTGAGCTCCCTTCTGTTCTGGTGGGCAATGTTGCACCCGCGCCAACGTGGCTCCGGCTATGGCGTATCGGCGGCCTGCCTGTTCGCGACCTCGCTGATCGGCGGTGCGCTCGGCGCGCTGATGAGCTTCTCGTCGAGCCCGTGGTACGCGAACTATGCAGCGATGGGCATGACCGGCGTCGGCCTCGATCCCGTCGAAGACCAGCATCTTGCGGGTCTCATCATGTGGATTCCCGGCGGCTTAATGCACAGCGCGGCGGCGCTCGCGCTCGCATACAAATGGCTCAAGGCATCTGAGGAAGACGCGCATGCTGCGCTCAATCTCCACTAAAGCGCTCTTTGCTATCATAGCCGGCGTGATCGTCGTTGCCGCGTTGATCGGCATGGCCTGGGACGATGAGCATCAGCGAACGCGAATGCGCGAACACGCTTCGGCGATAACAGGGGGCGATCCGCGCCGCGGCGAAGCGATCTTCATCCAATATGGCTGCGGCAGCTGCCACACCGCGAACGGAGTGCGCACCGCGACCGGGATGGTCGGCCCCCCGCTCGACGACATAGCCCTTCGAGTCATCATCGCTGGCCACCTCGCGAACACGCCCGGCAACATGGAAAAATGGATCCGGGATCCCCAACAGGTGTCCCCGGGAACCGCGATGCCCGATCTCAACGTCGGCGAGACGGACGCCCGCGACATCACCGCCTTCCTTTACACCCGCGCGAAATAATGTGCAGCGAGATCGCGAAACCTTCGAAGCGCGAGACGTCAACGGCGTCATGGCAATCTACGCGCCCAATGTGGTGGCTTACGACCTGTTCCCCCCTCTCTGCAGCTGATCGGAAGCGATGCGTATCGCCAGGATTACTCCAACTTCTTCGCTGAGTTCAAAGGTCCGATCCGGGCCAATTATCAGAATATCGAGGTGGAACAGTCCGGCGGCATTGCGTTCGCGTTCGGCCTCGAGCGCCTTCGCGGGACGCTGACCGACGGCAAGCCGGTCGACATGTGGATCCGCTTCGCGATGGGTGGACGCGCGAGAACGGACAATGGCACGTCGTGCACGAGCATGTTTCGGTGCCGGTCGACATGATCACGGGAAAAGCGCCGACTGACCTGACGCCTCAGTGAAGCCGTGCCCCAATCCACAACGTGCGCGGACTCGCGCGCTCGACCGAGCCGTCGCCGCCGATACCCGCCATCACCAGTGTGTTGGTGAGGTTCTCGCCGCGAGCAATGAGTTCCAGACGGCGAGTGATCGGCCACGATGCATAAGCATCGAGCGTCGTTGCGCCCTTCAAAAGGTCGCGGTTGAGATCATCGTCGAATTGCGCTCCGACCCGCCTGAGGACGAGCCGCGCACCCTTCGCGCCATGCTCCCACCCGGCGGCCAGCGTTCCTGAGAATTTCGGAGTTTGGGCGGGCCTTAGGCCCTGGAGGAACAGAGCTTCGCCGCTGCCCTCCATCCGCGCGTGGGTCAGGCTCGCGCCCGCGCTGATCGACCACGGCCCGTCGCTCCAGTTGGCGGAGGCCTCAATCCCGTGGACTTTCACTGCCTCGACATTGTCGCGGACGTAATAGGTGCCCCCGGCACCCACGAAGCCGACCCCGGGAAACGTTCCCGGCCCATGGCCCATCGTTACATTCGCGATGGCATTTCCAAGCCGGTTCACGAAGCCCGTTAGCCTCAGCGCTAGCGGCCCCTTCGAATAGTCGACTCCTGCTTCCACGCCCTCAAGGCGTTCCGGATCCAAATTTGGGTTGGCAGCGGTCGCGTCGGAACCGGCGCGGAATGGTCGAAACAGCTCGTTCAGGGTCGGCATTCTCCAGCCGATATAGGCCGCCGACCGGAGGCTGAGCCCGCCGCCAACCGGCGCTGCGATCCCGCCCCGCGCCGTCGGGAGCCAGCCGCTTCGAATCCCATAATGATCGTCGGTCACGACGCTGCCGGTCGCGATCGCCTGCTCAAACAGGTGGCCATCGGTGATGCTCCAATGGTCGATTCGCGCACCGCCCGTCAGAACTGCTCGACCAAGATCGGCGGTCGCCTCGGTAAATGCGCCAATGGTCCAGCTCTCGCCTCCGGCGGCACGATGCCGCGTCGGTTGTCCGCTCACGTACGAATAGAGCTCGCGCGATTCGCCGGACGTCCGCCTTGTGTCCGCGCCGAGGCGGAGCTCGATGCCCTGAGGCATCGGCGGCCGCAGCTCGAAGCTGCCGCCGACCCCCTGCGACGGCACCGAATATTGCAGCGAAACCTGGCTCGCTTGCATCCGCGCGGCACTGACGCTCGCGAAGCTGCTCATGAGGTTTCGCCATTGCCAATAACCGAGCGCGCTCCATTCCCACGAACCGCGGCCGACGAAGCGGAGCGAGGCATCCGCGCCGTTGGTTCGATTGACAGTGAAAGCTGTTCCGCGTGACCGCCAGTCGTGGAAGCCATCGAGGCTCGCCTGGACCTCTGTGACGCTGCCCAGCGGAGCGACCCAGCGTGCGCGAGTGCTCCACTCGCGATAGGGCGCGGCCTCGTCAGCGGGCCCGCGCGTATCCCGGGTCACTGGAACGAAGCCGTCGCTCCGCTCGCCCCGGCCCGAGATGCTCAACATTCCGCCTAATGAATCGACCCCGACGTGCCCGCGGGCTTCGAGCGAATCCCGGCTCCCAACGTCGATCTCTGCCGAACCACCGGCGTCGGACCTACTGGTCATCTCGATTGTGCCGGCGAGCGCTCCGGGCCCGTTCGCGACACTCCCGCCGCCGCGGACAACGCGAACTTCAGAGAAGTCTTCGGGGTCGTAGACCGGCCAATTCAGCCAGCCTCCGAACGGGTCAGCCTGCGGAACGCCGTCTAGCACCAGCAATGCCCGGCTTGAGGCGTTTCCGCCAAGAGCACGAAGAGTGACGCCCTGGCTCGTCGGATGGCCGCTTCGAGCGTCCGACCGTCGGAACAGCTGGACCCCTGGAACTTCCTTGAGCAACTGATCGAGCTCGTGCGTTGGCGACTGCTCGATCGCCCCTCGCGAGATGCGCTGCACATCGTAGACCCGTTCGGACTTCGCCTCGGGCAGCGCCTTTCCAGTGATGACGATGGCCGCTTCCGGCGCCTGCGGCAGAAGCAATGCGGCCACGATCAGAGAATGTCGTAAAGCGTCGCGGCCAGGGTTAGCAGCGAGGTCAAAGCCACCGCGAGCAGCGCCCAAGACGCCCACCAGGGCCATGACAAGCCGCGCATTTCGTTCCGTTTCGCCATCGCTTCCGGTTAATGCCCGAAGGCACCCAAGCGCTCCAATGAATTTCGCATGGCCGCGACGGTGGGTACGAAAATGTAAAGAAGGTTAAATTTAGGTTGATGCAAATTCGGTAAATTGCTCTAAGCCTCGCCAACAATTCGATTTTCGACTCGGGATTTCTCTAACGGGGAGGGGGCACCCCGGTGAAGCTCGGTTGCGGACCAGTGCTGCGAACAGCGCACGGCAGACGGCGCGCGTTCATGCGTCTCTTCGTTTCGGCGGTCCTCTTCGCGCCATCTGCGACCGCGAGCGCGCAAGCAGCCTCGCAGGTTCTTCCGCCAACGCGCGAGGAGGTCACCCGGCCAGTCGCCCCCCCTTCACCTCCGCGCGCCCCGAAGCTCGAAATCGAAGGCGGCATCGAGCGCGCGCCGTGCGCCCTCGATGGGCCGGAATATAAATCGATCCATTTTGTCCTGCGCGGAGCGCAATTCCAGGGCCTCCAGGGGCTGACGCCCGACCAGCTGGCGAGCGCCTTCACGAATTATGTCGGGCGCGACGTTCCGATTTCCGTCGTGTGCGATATTCGCGACCGGGCAGCGACGATGCTCCGCGCCGCCGGCTATGTCGCGGCGGTCCAGGTTCCCGAGCAGAAGATCGAGGGGGGCTCGGTCCAGTTCAACGTGCTCATGGCGCACCTCACTCAGGTGCGGGTGCGCGGCAACGCCACCGGAGCCGAGCGAACCATCGCCGGCTATCTCGAACATCTGACTAAAGAACCAGTGTTCAATCGCTACGACGCGGAGCGCTATCTGCTTCTTGCCAGCGATCTGCCGGGCTACACAGTGCGCCTCACCCTCCGTCCCGCGGGAACGGTGCCCGGCGAAGTCATCGGCGACGTAGCCGTCCAGCGCACGCCTGCCTACGTGGATCTCAACATCCAGAACGGCGGGTCCGACGAGCTCGGGCCATGGGGAGCCTTGGCTCGCGCGCAGTTCTTCGGCTTGACCGGCCTTGGTGACCGGACATTGCTATCGGTCTTCACGACGCCGGACCTTCATGAGCAGCAGACTGTACAGCTGGGCCATGAATTTCGCGTAGGAAGCGAAGGCCTTACTTTCGGAGATACGTTTACCTACGCGTGGGCGCGGCCGTCTGTCCCCAAGTCTGAGATACTTGCGCGGACGCTCCTGAACACCTTCGAAGTCAGCTATCCGCTGGTTCGCCGGCAGGCATCAACGCTGCGCCTCTCGGCGGGCATGGATTATGTCAACCAGGACGTAAGGCTGGACAACATCCGCCTCACTCGAGACCGCCTGAGGGTCGGTTACGTCCGGCTCGCGATCGACGCTTCGCCGGTCGACACGTCGGGCCAGCTTGCAATCGAGCCTTTGTGGCGGCTGTCGAGCGAATTCGAGCTTCGCCAAGGCTTTCACATTCTCGGCGCTACCGGCGATTGCGGGCCGCTCGGCGCGAATTGCCTTGGACCCAATGACGTTCCTCCAAGCCGGATCGAGGGCCAGTCGGATGCGACGGTGCTGAGATTTACCGCTTATGGCGAGCTTCACCCGGCGCCGGCGCTCACGTTCGCTCTGGGCACGCGGATGCAATATTCCTGGAAGCCGCTTCTCAGCTTCGAAGAATTCTCGGCCGGCAACTACACCGTCGGGCGCGGCTACGATCCCGGCTCGCTCCTCGGCGATCGCGGGTTCGGAACACAGGCCGAAGTCCGGTTCGGACGGCGCGTTCCGATCGCCGCGGACAAGCCGGCGATCGAGGGGTACGGCTTCTGGGACCACGCTTGGGTTCACAACCTCGAAAAGCTCTTCGTGGTCCCTGGCTCGACCCATCTCGAACTCGGTCGGCGGCGGCGCTCGGGTGGCATTCGACCGCTTTACGCTCGACGCTGCGCTCGCCTTTCCGCTGACCCGGATCGGGATTGAAAACACGAAGCCCGGTCCGCGCTTCCTGATTTCCTTGACCACTCGCCTTTGGCCCTGGAGCTTCCAATGAACCGCACTGCGCACCCGACGCATCGGGCCATCCGACGGAAGCTGCTCATCTCTTGCGCCACCTTTGCCATCGCGACCGCCGCGCTCACTCCGCAAAGGGCGCGCGCTCAGGCTGCTCCCACGGGTGCGTTCCAGGGCACGATCACGTCGAGCAGCGGCGCGTCCCGAACGGACATGGGAACCGGAACGGAAACGATCACGCGTGACGTCCCCGACCGCGACGATCAACTGGTCGACTACCGGCGCGCCAAACACTGCTGGCGACATCGTATTCCTTCCCGCCGGCAATGTCGCGACCTTCCAGGGAACGACTGACGCGGGTGATTACACTGTCCTTAACCGAGTGCTTCCGGGCGGGACCTATCCGATCGAGCTCAACGGCACCGTCCAGTCCTTCATCAGCAGCGGAGGCGGCGGGCGGCCGCATCTGGTTCTACAGCCCCAACGGCATCCTCATCGGCAGCAATGCAATATTCGATGTCGGGAGCCTCTTGTTGACTACCGCGGATCCGGGCGAAGGTTGGACCGCCGACGGTGACAGCTTCAGCTTCGCGTCGGGGACCGCTCCGGCAGGGTCCAAGATCGTGGTCTGCAGATGGGGCTAAAATCAACGCTCTCCAGACTGACAGCTACGTTGCGTTGATCGCTCCAAGAATCGAACAGGGCGGTGACGTCCAGGTCAACGGCTCGGCCGCGTACGTCGCTGCCGAGCAACTCAAGATGACATTCAGCCAGGGGTTGTTCGACGTTGAGGTCGACGTCGGCACCGATGATCCGAACGGCATCGTCCATACCGGAACGACGGGGGGGCCCGCGAACGCCTCCAACGCTGACACGCACCGCATCTACATGGCCGCAGTTCCAAAGAACCAGGCGATGACGATGCTGCTCGGCGGCAACATCGGGTTCGACGCCGCTGGGGCGGGCGTCGATGAAAATGGCGAGATTTGGCTGTCGTCCGGCTGGAGCCCGTTCCACGATCAAGGCGGCGAAGGCTTCCAGACATTCGATACCAATTCTGATGCAGCGATGAATATCACCGGCGGCCATTTCAGCTCGGATGTTTATGCCCTCGCCAACAGCGACCTCAGTGCGGAAACCGATGACGGCGACCTGACCTTCGACGGCGGAGTTTCGTTCGAATTGTACAACAAATCGGTCACGCTTTCGGCGTTTGGCCAGAATATATTGTCGATCGGCGGAAATGCTTCGCTTTACGCATATGAAGGCGCCGGCGGGCAGAAAGCAAATATCCTCGCCAGCGGCGGTGGCAACGTCGACATCACTGGTTCCGTCTTCCTCGACGTTGCTCAATCCGTGCCCGTCGGCTCCAGCACCGGCGTTTTCGGCGGCACCGTGAACATCGATGCCAATGGCGGCAATATTTCGACCGGTAACCTCACCATATTCGCGATGGGAACTGGAATTGAGGGGAATTCCGAACTGAGCGCGCTCGCCGGATATGGCGGAACGATCAACATCAGCGCCGAAAACAATGGCCATTTCACCGTCGAAGGTGATCTCAGCGGCGACGCGAGCGGCGTCGGCGGCGGCACGCTCGACGGCAGCGCTCAAGGTGGAACCGGCTACGGCGGCAGCATCAACATGTCCGCTTCCAATGGTTCGATCAACGTTACCGGGAACGTCTTACTGACCGCTGACGGCCTTGGCGGCAGCTATTCGGGCGAAGGGACACCGAGCACGGCCGTGGGCGGAACCGGCTATGGCGGCGGCGTCTATTTATCGTCCTACGGTTCAAGCTCGATCACGCTTGGAGGTTTGTCAGACATTACTGCCGACGGCGTCGGCGGCGACGGCCAGGCGGGCGGCGCAGGTTACGGCGGGGATGCCGAAATCTATGGATATGGCGGCACGATCTCACTCGGGCCTACAACCTTTGTCGTCGCTGACGGCATTGGTGGATCGGCAACGGCAGGTTTCGGAGGCAGCGGCGGTCTTGGCGAGGGCGGCTTAGTCAGGCTCGGAGCCTATCAGGATACAGAGACTGGGACCGCCGTCACCATCACCGGTGGTGACGTAATCCTCTCTTCGGTTGGCGAGGGTGGTATCGGCGGATCTGGCGATGGATCCGAGATTGCTGCCGGCACTGGTGGCGAGGGCGATGGCGGCCACCAGTCTTCCACCTTGCAGGCTGAATCTGTGGGTAGCGGCGGCGCTTCGATTGAAGTCGAAGGGTCCGCCACTTTGAAGCTCGGCAATGTCGATGCGAACGCTGCCGGCATCGGTGGTGATGGCGGAGCCGGAGTTAATGGCCAGACCGGCGGATTGGGCGGCGCGGGTTACGGTGGCACTGCCGAATTTTCCTACTCCGATCCCTACGGTGAAGGCGTTGGCGACGGAGTCGTGAACTTCGCAAACCTCCAGATTGGTTCACCGGGATTCGGCGGAGCTGGGGGGCTGAGCGACACCGGAATTCAAGGTGACGGCGGGTTTGGAAATGGTGGCTTTGGGAGCTTCACTTCTACAATCGGAACCGTCACCACGGGCGGACTTACAGTCTATGCTACCGGTAGTGGTGGTGTTGGGGCGAACGGCGGCGAGGGTTCCGGCGGCAATGCCGAAGTGCTGATCGATAATGCCGCGGTTGCCGATACGGGCGAACTCGAAATTCTCGCCGATGGATTAGGCGGCTCCGGCACGATCCAGGGCGGCGACGGATCGGGCGGTTACGCCTATCTCACCTTCTCCCAACCGCAGAGTGCGAGCGCGGGCGCAAAACTCGACGTCACCGGTGACCTCTTGCTCGATGCAAGCGGCATCGGCGGTACCGGGTTGGACAATCCCAACGGGACTGGCGGAATGGGCGGCGCCGGCTTCGGCGGCTCAGCCGAATTCTTCGCCACGAATTCGCTTGACCAGGGTGAACTCGATCATCGTGAACGCCGGCGCCATCACTTTGGGCGCGAACGGCGACGGCGGTAACGGCGGCAGTGGCATCACCGGCGGCAACGGCGGCGAAGGCAGCGGTGGCGAAGTCCTGGCAGAGCTATACAGCGGCACGATCACCGCAGCCTATGTCTCCGCAAATGCGGCAGGAGCAGGCGGCAATGGCGGTAACGGCGGAACCGGTCCGGATGGGATTGGCGGGGTCGGCGGAAACGGTTCAGGCGGATACGCCGAAATCGATATTGGATCGACCCTCAATGCCGACGCTCTATCCTATGCCTGGGCCTTCGGCGGACACGGGGGAACGGCCACCATCGCCGGCAACGGCGGCATTGCCGAGGGCGGAACGGCCGATCTCAACGTTCTTTCGACCGGTCAGCTGAATGGAGATGCGACCGTCTATGCACTGGCAGTCGGCGGCGACGGGGCGAACGGCGGCAATGCCTACGCCGGAAGCGCTTCGGTCGACGTCCAGGGTGTTCTTGATGGCTCCACCGTCACGATCGATTCCGATGCAGTCGGCGGTACTGGGACCTCGGCAAGTGGAAACGCCTCGGCAGGCTCATCCAGTCTTGAAAGCCGCAATGGCGGTTCGATCACGGCTGATAGCCTGACGCTGACTGCTCAGGGCGATTTCGACACAGGTTCGGTCTCAATCGATGCCGGGACAAACTGCGATTGCTCGCTCGGCACGATCGCGGCCGGCGACCTCACATTGCTGGCGAGCAGCGATCTCAACATCCCGACCATCGGCGATAACATCACCGTTAGCGGAACACTGAAGCTCGCGACTTCTGCCAATCTCACTTTTGCAGATGTGACGGCTGGCAGTTTGCAATTCGATGTCGGAGGCAGTGTCAACGGCGGCAATATCGATGTTATCGACCAGGCAATCGGTGAAGCTGGGGGCGCGATTGTCCTTGGCAATATCACGACCGAGCAGGCACCCCCGCCGAATAGTATCATTTTCACGGTTGGAATTGTCTCGAACACGTCGATTACGGTCGGCGACGTCAATTCTCCCGGCGCCGTCGGCTTTGCCACTTATGGTCCGCTGACGACCGGAAACATCGGTGCCGGTGACCTCTTCATGGCGCTCGTTGGCGGCGACGTCAGCCTCGGCTCTGTCGGGACCGCTTCGAACGGCAACGTCTACATCGGCGACGTGTCGATGTTCGAAGCCAACGGCGGGTTCGACAATTTCGACGTGAACGCGGTCCTCGCGCAGGATCCGGTCGCGACCGGCGGATCGATCACCATCAATGGGCCGGTCTCAACCGGAATGATGCAGGCCGCGGCAGGCACCAGTCTGACGCTGGGCGCGGTCGACGCCAGCCAGTCGGTCGATGTTTCCGCCGGGGGGCTTGCTGACTTCGAGGGCACAGTTTCCTCACCAACCATCACGGTCACATCCGGTGACATCAATGTCGCCGCCGGAGCCTCGCTCGGGGTTTACGGGATCACCGATCTGCTGACACTCAACGCGGTCAGTGATCAGCCGATCGTCCTTGGCAGCGGGGCCGAAACGGCCGAGGGCCAATATGTTCTGAATGAGGCGGGGGACATTCAGTCCGCCAATATCGTCATCAACGCGCTCGGAATCGACGGCGGCACAGCACCCGACATCGAAATCTACAATGCGACCATCGACGGAAGCCAGTCAGACGGCGGCGGCACCAGCAGCGTCATCATAAACACCGATAGCTCGATCATCGTCGAAGGCGCGCTCGATTACGTTGAAGCTGCGTCCACCGACACGCTCACGCTCAACGCGGGCAACGCAATCGAAGTCGTCACCGACGCCGGCGGCAGCATCGCGATGACCGACAACCTCGGCGATCTTTCGGGGACTTTGACCCTCACTGCACATGACGTGTGGGTTGCCGACCAGGCGATCCTGTCGCAGCTCGAGCAAGATCCCAATTACTCCGGCCGCGACGCCGATCTCGCAACCAATAACGGCCCCGACAACCAGGCAGGTTTCCTCCAGGCGGGCGGAATCGTCGTCGACCTCCTGGGAAGCACGTTCTTCGTCCAGAACAGCGGCACCGCAGACGAGCTCGCCGGGATCAGCGTCGGCGACGGCGGCCTGAGCATCGTTAACGAAGGTGCCGACCCCGCAACCGTCATCGGCTACGGCCGCGAAATCTCCGGGGGCACGATCATCGGCGGAAGCGACTTCGCTTCGCTCGTCGATATATCGGGAAGCTTCACTCCAGATTCGACATTCAACGGCTGCACCCTCGGCGGATGTGCACCGCCTCCACCGCCACCGCCGCCTCCGCCTCCGCCTCCGCCTCCGCCACCGCCGCCACCTCCGCCACCGCCTCCGCCGCCGCCGCCGCCGCCGCCGCCGCCTCCGCCGCCGCCGCCGCCGCCACCGCCTCCGCCGCCGCCTCCACCGCCGCCGCCTCCACCGCCGCCACCGCCGCCGCCACCTCCGCCGCCGCCACCTCCGCCACCGCCTCCGCCGCCGCCGCCTCCGCCGCCGCCTCCGCCGCCGCCGCCGCCGCCGCCGCCGCCACCTCCGCCGCCGCCTCCGCCGCCGCCGCCTCCACCGCCGCCGCCACCGCCGCCGCCACCGCCACCGCCACCTCCGCCGCCGCCGCCGCCGCCGCCGCCTCCGCCGCCGCCCCGCCGCCACCGCCGCCACCGCCGCCGCCGCCACCGCCGCCGCCGCCGCCGCCGCCACCGCCGCCGCCACCGCCACCGCCACCGCCGCCGCCGCCGCCGCCGCCGCCGCCGCCGCCACCTCCGCCGCCGCCGCCACCGCCGCCACCGCCGCCGCCGCCGCCGCCGCCGCCGCCGCCGCCGCCTCCGCCGCCGCCGCCGCCACCGCCACCTCCGCCGCCGCCGCCGCCACCGCCGCCGCCTGCGCCGCCGGCCTCCGTTGGCGGTCCAGAGAGCGTCCTCGGGCCCGTAGGTTTGATGACCCCACCTGGCGCGATCGCTTTCGAAGACAGCGCTCAGACGTTCGTGGACGGTCTGATTGAACAGTTCTTCAACCACACCGGTGAGGGCGGAGATGGCGGTGATACCCAATCGCCGCCCAATTTCTGGCTTGGTCCGATCAACGTCGGGCCGGTCTCATTCAGCAAGCAGATCGATGACCCGGTCACGAGCGGCAGCGACAGCAGCGGGGACGGTTCCACCGGCGTCGTCGACAGTCCCGGCAACTCAAAATGATCGGAGGATGAAATGCGCATGGCGCTGATGGCCGCGATCGCGGCGTTGATTTCGCTTCCGGTTTTCGCCTCCAGGCCTGCAGCGCCCAAGGCTCCGGTGAGCGTACTCGACAGCTTCCGGATTGGCAGCTCGGGCACGGTCTATTGCTCTGCGCAAAGCATGGATTCCGACAAAGCGCTGACCGGGATGTTCGATAATGGCTATTCGGTGACCTGCCGGGATGCCGCCCTGCCCGTCGGCAAGCTCTACAAGTTGCGAAACCCGCAGGATGCGAAGCGTCGTCTTGATTCCATCCGCGATACGACCGCGAATTGCTCGGCGCCGCACGAGGAAAACATCGCCGATCTGGGCCGCGTCGAAACCATCGACTGTCGCCTCAAGGATGCTGACGTCGCTTATCGCGCCTACCGGCTGATCAGGAAGGATCAGATCTACGCCGCGGAAGGTCTGGCTGGTTACGACAGCGCATTGCAGCTGGGACTTCGAAGCATCGTCGCTGACCAGGCCGTCAAGGGCGAAATCTCGATCGCGACCACGGGCGCCGGCGATCCGGCGGCCTTCGCACGGGTGCAGGCCGGGACCCTTGATCCGACGCGAGCACTTGCCGAAGCCTATCGCCGCAACAACGCTGGCAGCTATGCCCAGGCCGCTGAATTTTTTTCCGCGGTCACCAATCTCGGTCAGGGCCCGCTTAGCCGCTCCGAAGCGCTCGCGAACGAAGCGCTGCAGAAGTCCAACCTTGGCCGCTATGCCGAGGCGGATTCGCTGTTCGCAAGCGCCGCCGCAGAACTTGGCAGCGACCCGCTCGTCGCCCGTCGTCTGCGCAACTACCGCGCCATGCACGAACTGAACCAAGGCAATGCCGACGCTGCGCTTGCCGAGCTTGCAAGGCCGATGCCGGCCGCCGCGCAGGATTCGAGCGTTTCGGGCGCCCAGATCAGCTCCGTCGCCGCGCAACGGCTGAACTCCGAAACCAAGCTTGGACAGCAGCTGAATGACCAATCCGATGCGCTTCTGCCTTCGGAGAAGGCCGAGATTCTCGACGGTCAGGCGCTGCAGTTACGCGGGACGTCGCTTCGCCTGAAAGGCGACCTGGCGCAGGCAACTGCGGCGCTTCAGCAGGCCGACGCGGAGCTACAGTCGGTACGCGACGGCAGAGTGGCCTCGGTGAGCTGGATGCGGGCGCAGATTCTCGACGATCAGGGAGCCATCGCCGAGGATCAGAAGAACATGGCCCAAGCTGACCGCTTGTACCGTGAGGGCGTGACTCTGCTCGAATCCAATTACCCTGATTCGGCCGCGCTTCTGAGCGCCAAGGCGCGCCTCGCCGGCTATCTCGCACGCAGTGGCCAGCTCGCGACCGCAGAGGCCATGTTCCGCGAGATCGTCCACTCGCAGCCAGACACCAGCAACCTGCCGCCGTCCTTCGCAAGCGTGCTTCGGCCCTATGTCGACCTGCTGCTTAAGAAGACCAACGATCCTTCGGCAACGGCCGAGATCTTCGCCACAACCCAGCTGATGGTCCGGCCCGGGCTCGCTCAGACGCAGGCGATTCTCGCGCGCGAGTTGAGCGGCGGCACCGACGAGGCTTCGCGCCTGTTCCGCCAATCTGTCACTCTGACGCGGCAAGCCGAAAGCGCCCGGATCGAGCTTGGACGCTTGAACGAAATCAGCAGCCCGACACAAGACGATGCAATGCGCGCGAAGCTGCTTCGAGCGTCTCTCGACCAGTCGCAAAAGGAGCAGCTCGCGACCCAAGCGGCGCTCGCAAGCTTTCCGAGATACCGCGCGGTGTCCGACGAGATTATCCAGCTCACCGACCTTCAGAAGATCCTTCATCCAGGTGAGGCCTATTACCGAATGACCATCGTAGGCGATGAGATCTACGCGCAGATCGTCACTCCGGCGACCGCCGACGCGACCAGGCTCGAGGTCAGCGCAAGCCAGCTTTCCGACCAGGTCAAGGCTCTCCGCGAAACGATTTCCACGGTCGAGAATGGCCAGCGCACGACCTATCCGTTTGACGTCGCCTTGTCTCACCAGGTCTACGGCGAGTTGTTCAGCCCGTTTGCAAGCGATGTCGCGGCCGCGAAGCACCTGATCTTCGAGCCTGACGGCGCGATGCTTCGGCTTCCGCCGAACCTCCTGGTGATGGATCAAGCATCGGTCGATTCATACACCCAGCGCGCAAAGGCGAGCGACGACGCCGCCTTCGACTTCCGCGGCATCGCATGGCTCGGCCGTGACCGCGACGTCAGCACCTCGGTGAGCCCGCGCTCCTTCTCCCAGATCCGCAGCGCCCCACCTTCGGCAGCGAAGAGGGAATATCTGGGCTTGGGCGAGAATAGTCCGCCGTCAGCCGCCACCGCGGCGCTGATCCCGGCGGCTGCCGATCGCGATTGCACGCTGCCCCTGTCGTCATGGGCCAACCCGATCTCGGCGAAGGAACTGAAGGTCGCAAGTGCGATCCTCCAGCCCTATGACCCGGGCGGCGTGCAGGTCGTCACGGGCGACGACTTTACCGACACTGCCCTTGAGGCTCGAAGCGACCTCTCCGATTACCGGATCATCCATTTCGCGACCCACGGCGTCGTTACCTCGCGCGCTGCGAAATGTGCCGCCCAGCCCGCTCTCTTGACGAGCTTCGGCGGCGCTGGGTCCGATGGGCTGCTGACCTTCAAGGAAGTATTCGACCTTCATCTCGACGCTGACCTCGTCATCCTGTCGGCTTGCGACACTGCGAGCCAGGCGAGCTTTGCAGCGAGCCAGCAGGCTGGCCTGACGACCGGCGGCGACGTCGCCCTCGACGGTCTCGTCCGGGCATTCGTCGGTGCCGGCGGAAGGCTGGTCCTCGCCAGCCACTGGCCAGTCCCGGATGATTATGATGCGACGGAGCGCCTGATCACGGGCCTCTTCTCAGCGCCGCCGGGGACCCCGACCGTTACCGCGCTGAGGATCTCGCAACGCCAGCTGATGGACGATGTCCACACGTCGCATCCATTTTATTGGTCCGCCTTCGCCGCCGTCGGCGATGGAGAAATTCCGGTCATCAGGCCGACGCAGCGGATCGCGTCGAAGTAATTAATTCTGCCCGTCCGGCTCTGCCTGCTGGTCGCCGCAGCGGCAAGTCGTCACGCGCGCAACGCGGTGCGGCCTGGGCGTCGTCACCTGCTGGTCGCTCGGTGCGGCGGGCGCCTGCAGCCGGTCGGCTGAGGCAAGCACGACATCGGGGCGCTGCTGGGCCTGGGGGGCGGGCTGCGGCGAGGGCTTGGCCGGCTCTGCCGCATGGGCACTTGCGGCCATCGCTGTCGCGGCGGCAATCGAAATGAAGCGGACATTCATGACCAGCTCCTCCACAGAATATCCTCCCAGATACATCTGGCGTGGTTTCCAAAGTCCTAAGAAGGATGGTTGGCGGAGTTTAGCTTTGCGCTTGGGATGGCATTCGCTAGGGGATCTTGAGGGAAGGCATTTCCAGATGGAGTTCTGACATGCCGGAATATGTGATCGAACGCGAAATGCCGGGAGTGGGTCAGCTCGGACCCGGAGACCTCAAAGGTGCCTCTCAAACGTCCTGCTCAGTCCTTCGTGATCTCGGCCCCGAAATCCAGTGGGTTCACAGCTACGTCACTGATAACAAGATCTACTGCATCTACCGCGCGCCCAACGAGGAAATGATCCGCGAGCATGCGCAGCGCGGCGGCTTTCCGGCGAACGAGATTTCGCAGGTTCGTTCGACGATCAACCCGACCACTGCGGAATAGTTTCGACGGCTTCTTTCGGTAGGAAGAGCGGCTACCGGTCTCGCGAGCAAGGTCCGATCACGCTCGGCTTCTGGATCATCAAGATCCTTGCCACCATGCTGGGCGAGATCGGCAGCTCCCGCGCCCTTTTCACTTCTCGTTAGGCGCGGCCCCGCACCGACGAACGGCTATGGCGGTTGAGCAGCGCTCGGGACAAGCTTCGAGCGAGTTTGACCGGTGCACCATCGCGTGCCACGGCCGCGTCAATGCCGGAAGAGCCACCTGCACAAAGAACCTGGGGCGGTCGCTTCGAAACGAAGCCGGCCGAACTGATGAAGCGAATCAACGCCTCGATCGGCTTCGACAAAAGGCTTTGGCGAGAAGACATCGCTGCGTCGAAAGCGCACGCGGCTATGCTTCGCGACCAGAAAATCATTTCGGAGAAGGACGCAGCGGCGATACTCGAAGGGCTCGACCGGATCGTGGCCGAATATGAGCGCGATGGTGTGCCCGAGCAGATCGAACTCGAGGACATCCACATGACGGTCGAGAGCCGTCTCGCTGAGCTGATCGGCCCCGCGGCGGGCCGGCTGCATACGGCGCGCTCGCGCAACGACCAGGTGGCAACGGACTTCCGGCTGTGGGTACGCCGGTCGTGCGAACACGCAATTGACGTCATTCGAGCGCTCCAGCGCGTGCTGGTTGACCGCGCCGAAGACCATGTGGAAACATTGATGCCGGGCTTCACGCATCTCCAGGTCGCTCAGCCGGTCACTCTTGCCCATCATTTGATGGCCTATTGTGAAATGCTTCGGCGTGATGTCTCGCGCTTCACCGATGCGCGCACGAGGATGAACGAATGTCCGCTTGGAAGTGCAGCTCTTGCGGGCACCGGCTTTCCCATCGATCGCGATCGGACCGCCGCTGCTCTCGGCTTCGAGAAAGCGACCGCGAACAGCCTCGACAGCGTGTCGGACCGCGATTTTGCACTCGATTATCTGTCCGCCGCTGCTCAGTGCAGCCTGCACCTTTCGCGGCTCGCCGAGGAGCTGATCGTCTGGGCCAGCGCGCCCTTCGGCTTCGTGAAACTGTCGGATCAATTTTCGACCGGCTCGTCGATCATGCCGCAGAAGCGCAATCCCGACGCCGCCGAACTCGTACGCGGGCATAGCGGACGGATCGTTGGGTCGCTGACCGCGCTGATGGTGACCATGAAGGGCCTGCCCCTCGCTTACTCGAAGGACATGCAGGACGATAAGGAGCCGGTGTTCGAGGCGAACGATCTTCTGATATTGTCGCTCGAAGCGCTGATTGGCATGATCGAGACGGTCGAGTTCGTGCCAGAGCGGATGCGGGCAGCAGCGGCGCAGGGTTTCTCGACAGCAACCGATCTTGCTGATTGGCTGGTGCGTGAGGCCGACGTGCCTTTCCGCGAGGCGCACCACATCACGGGTCGCGCAGTGAAAGCCGCTGAGGAGCGTGGCGGCGATCTCGTCGATTTACCACTCGACGCCCTCCGGGCGATTGATCCACGCATTGATCAGCGCGTTTTCGAAGTGCTTGGAATCGACGCCTCGGCTCGCAGCCGCAACAGCTACGGTGGCACCGCTCCGGAGCGTGTTCGCGAACAGATCGTCGCGGTGAAAGAGCAGCTAGGCTTTTAGCCGACGATCTCGCTGCGCAATCGAGCGCAGACGCAGTGCATTTAGCCGGATGAAGCCCGCAGCGTCGCGATGGTCGTAGCTTCCGCTTCCTTCCTCGAATGTCACCAAGTCCTGATCGTAGAGCGATTGCTCACTTTCCCGCCCGATCACAGACGCATTGCCCTTGTAGAGTTTCATCGTAACTCGACCGCTGACATGCTCCTGGCTCTTGTTGATCGCGGCCTGCAGCATCTCCCGTTCGGGCGCGAACCAGAAGCCGTTGTAGATGAGGTTTGCGTATCTCGGCATTAGCTCGTCCTTGAGATGCATCGCGCCGCCATCGAGTGTAATGCTTTCAATGCCGCGGTGCGCGGCGAGCAGGATCGTTCCGCCGGGCGTTTCATAAACACCGCGCGACTTCATTCCGACGAAGCGGTTTTCGACGAGATCGAGACGGCCGATGCCATTGTCGCGGCCGAGCTGGTTGAGCTTGGCGAGCAATGCTGCGGGTGAAAGCTTCTTGCCATCTATGGCGACTGCATCCCCCTGTTCGAAATCGATTGTGACGGTCGTCGCTTTGTCGGGTGCATCCTCCGGCGAGATCGTGCGCTGATGAACGTATTCCGGCGCAGCGGCAGACGGGTCCTCGAGCACCTTCCCTTCCGACGACGAGTGAAGCAGGTTGGCGTCGATCGAGAATGGCGCGTCGCCGCGCTTGTCCTTGGCGATCGGAATTGGTGTTTCTCGGCGAAGTCGATGAGCGCCTCGCGGCTCTGGAATTCCCATTCGCGCCATGGTGCGATCACCTTGATGTCGGGCTCCAGCGCGTAATAGCCCAGTTCAAACCGCACCTGGTCGTTCCCCTTGCCGGTCGCGCCGTGACAGACGGCGTCGGCACCGACCTTGCGTGCAATCTCGATCTGCTGCTTGGCGATGAGCGGCCGAGCGATCGACGTGCCCAGCAAATAGTCGCCTTCATATTGAGTATTCGCCCGGAACATCGGGAAGACGAAGTCGCGCACGAACTCTTCGCGCAGATCCTCGATGAAGATGTTTTCGGGCCGCACGCCCAGCATCTCCGCCTTGCGCCGCGCGGGTTCGACTTCCTCGCCTTGGCCGAGGTCGGCGGTGAAGGTCACGACCTCCGCATCATATTCAGTTTGCAGCCATTTGAGGATGATCGAGGTGTCAAGCCCGCCCGAATAAGCGAGCACGACCTTCATTTTTCTGTTCGTCATTATTTCGGTTCCAACATCCAAAGCATGGCGCCGCGCGCCGTATGCATTCGATTTTCGGCCTGGTTCCAAACCGCCGAGCGCGGGCCGTCGATCACGGACGTCGTCACTTCCTCGCCGCGCCGCGCCGGCAGGCAGTGCATGAACCAGGCATTGGGCGCTAATGCCATCAGCGCTTCGTCGACCCGGAATGGCTCGAACGCCGCACGCCGCCCTTCGCTTTCCTCGCCGCCCATCGAGACCCACACGTCGGTATAGACGATGTCAGCGCCGTCGGCGGCTTCGCGAGGATCATGGGCTGAGTCGTCGAAGCCATAGCCTTTGGGACTGGCGATTCGAAACTCGCGCGCCAACCCGAGAACAGGCTTCGGCGAGTGAGCGCGAGACATTATTGCCCTCGCCAATGAAGGCGACCTTCACGCCTTCGAGCCGACCGAGAATCTGCCTGATCGTGAGAAGATCGGCGAGCGCCTGCAGCGGATGATCGCTCCCCGACAACATATTGAGGACGGGCGCGGCATTCACCGCAGCCATTTGCTCGAGCAGTCGGTGGTCGAACACGCGCGCGGCGATGACAGAGTGATAGCAGGCGAGCGTGCGGGTCACGTCCGCGACGCTTTCGCGCGCGTCGATGCCGAGCTCGGCCGGCTGGATGTAGACCGGATGGCCGCCAAGCTGCGACGTCGCAAGCTCCATCGAATTGCGCGTCCGCGAGCTCGGCTTCTCGAAATAGAGGGCCACGCCCTTGTCCTTGAGGATCTTGGGCGCGGGCTTCTCTGACAATGCGAGGATCGTCGCCACGTCCGAAGGCCCGAGGTCGCGGATTGAGAGCAGATGCTTCACCAGCTTTTGTCCTTGCGAACCATCGTCCCGACGCCGTGGTCGGTGAGCAGTTCGATCAGGAGGGAATGCGGCACGCGCCCGTCGATGATGTGTGCGAAGGGAACGCCCTGATCGACGGCATCGGCGCAGGCCTTGAGCTTCGGAATCATGCCCTTGCCGACGCTCTCGTGCGCCAGGCGTTCGCGAAGTTCCGTCGAGGTGAGGCGTGGAATGAGACTATCCTCGTTCCGGGGTCTTCGAGCAGGCCTGGGACGGCGGTCAGATAGACGATCTTCTCCGCGTTCATCGCAACTGCGATCGCCCGCGCTGCCTCGTCGGCGTTGACGTTGTACGGTTGGCCTTTGGAATCGGCGCCAACGGTCGAGATTACCGGCGTCAGCCCGTCGTCGAGCAGGCGATGGATGAGCTCGGCGCGGACATCGGTCACGTGGCCGACGAACCCAAGCGATTTGTCGGCCGGCTTGACCGTGAGAAGCCCCGCATCCTCGCCGGACACGCCAACGGCCACCGGGTCGTCACCGGCCTGGCTGTTGATTGTCGCCACGAGGTCGCGGTTGATTTTCCCGACCAGCACCATGCGGACAACCTCGAGCGTGTCAGCATCGGTGACCCGAAGCCCGTCTTTGAACTGAGGCTCCTTGCCGACGCGACGAAGCATGGCGTCGACCTGCGGGCCGCCGCCGTGCACCACGACGCAACGCACTCCGACACTGCGTAGCAGCAGCACGTCCTGCGCAAGCGCGAGGTCGCTGTCGCGATCGATCGCGGCGCCGCCGATCTTCACCACCACCGACTTGCCCGCGAACTGGCGGATATACGGCAACGCCTCGACCAGCACGGTTGCGATTTCGGAGGGGAAGAGGACGATCTTCATGAGGTCTTGCTATTCTCTTTGATGTAGCCGGGGCCAAGGTCGATCCCGATCATCTTCGCTTTGCCCTTCCCGGCACCGAGATGGACCTCGATCGCGACCTCTTCGCCCATCATGTGTTCGGCCAGAGCCTGGCTGTCATGCTCGATTCCCAAGCCCGCTTTCGCAACGACGATACCGCCATAGGCAACGTGCGACTTGCCAACATTGAGTTCCACGCCCGCGGACCCGGCCGCTGCCATGAGCCGCCCCCAATAGGGATCGCTGCCGTACCAGCTGCATTTCACCAGATTGTTCTCGACGATGTTCTTCGCCGCGACACGTGCTTCCTCATCATCATGCGCGCCCGTCACCTCCAGGTGCGCAATCCGGGTCATTCCTTCGGCATCGCGCGCCATCATCATCGTGAGTTCGCGGCAGGCAGCGAGCACCGCGTTGGCAAACTCGTCATGGTCGGCTTTGCCCCGGCGGCACGAGGCGAGAAGCATGGCGGTGTCGTTGGTCGAAGTCGCTCCGTCGACGTTCAGCGTATTGAACGTCGCGTCGGAGGCCGCCTTCAGTGCCTTCTGCATGACCGAGCGCGAGACATCTGCATCCGTCGTGAGGAATGCGAGCATCGTCGCCATGTTGGGCGCGATCATCCCGCAGCCCTTCGCCATTCCCCCGACGGTGAAGTTCGAGCCCGGGATCGTGACTTCCTTGGCCTCGTGATCGGTCGTGAGGATTCCGCGCGCGGCATCATGGGCGCCTTCGAACGAAAGCTTCTTCGCAAGCTTCGGAGTCGCCGCGAGGATCGGGTCCATCGGAAGCGCTGTGCCGATGATCCCGGTCGAGCAAACCAGCACGTGCGAGTTCGCGATCTGCAACGCTTCGCCGGTCGCCGCAGCCATCAACTGGGCATTCTTGTATCCAGGCGCGCCCGTGCCCGCATTGGCGTTGCCCGAGTTGACGACGATCGCCGCCGCCTGGCCGCCATTCGCTTTCAGAGTCGCTCGGTCGAGCTCCACCGGCGGTGCCGCGAATTTGTTCTGAGTGAAGACCGCAGCGCAGGGGACAGGGCGCAAGTCCTCTGTCGCGATCATCGCCATGTCGAACTTGCGCCGCTTGATTCCGGCATGGCAGCCGGCCGCGACGAAGCCTTCCGCGGCCGTCACGCTCATGGATACACTCCAATCTTGGCAAGCCCCGCCGTCTCCTCGAGGCTGAGCATCAAATTCGCGCACTGGATCATCTGGCCCGCGGCGCCCTTGCCGAGATTGTCGAGTGCCGAGAGCACGAGCACACGCCCGGTGCGCTCGTCGTAGCGCGCGGTAAGCTGGACAAGGTTGGAGCCGACGACCCACTTCGTCGCAGGCGACTGCTCGGTGACATGGACGAATGGCTCCGATCGCATAAGCTGAATGCAACGCCTGAAGCGGATCGCATGGCCCCGTTGCTTCGCCGTAGCAGGTCGCGAGAATGCCACGGGTCATAGGAACGAGGTGCGGCGTGAACAGCAATGTGGCTCCCAGGGCCATTTCCATCTCTGCCGTATGCCGATGGCTGAGCAGCCCATAAGCGGAAAAACTTCCGTCCACGGCGCTGAAGCCGGTCGCTTCCTTCGCCTCGCGCCCGGCGCCGCTCACGCCCGACGCAGCATCGACGATCAGACCTTGCGGCTTGACCAGCCCGCAATCGACCAGCGGCCCAAGTGCGATGATTGCCGAAGTTGCATAGCAACCGGCCGCTGCGACGGCTTTCGCGTTGCGAATGGCCTCACGATTGAGCTCCGGAATCCCATAGACGAATTCCCCCAGAAGATCGGGCGCATTGTGTGCATGGCCGTACCAGCGCTCGTAGGCAGAAGCATCATCCAGCCGAAAGTCTGCGCCGAGATCGACAATCGGGATTCCCCGTCCGAGAATCTTGGCCGCCAGTTGTTGGCTATGCCCGTGCGGAAGTGCTGCGAAGACGAGGTCGATCCCGTCGAGCGCCTCGTCCTCGAACCGCTCGAAATCGATCTCACCATAGAGAGGAGCGAGGTGCGGGTGCACGTCCGCGACCTTCTTTCCAGCTTTGCTCTCGCCGAACAGTTTCGCGGGCTCAAGCTCTGGGTGGGCTGCGATCAGGCGCAGCAACTCGCCGCCAACATAGCCCGAGGCTCCGAGGATCGCCGTTCGAATCATGAGGGCGTGTTCTATCGACTACATTGCATTCTTATGCAAGTTAATGCATATTCATGCATATGACGGAAGGTAAGGAACGGCGCCAGCGGGCGATCGCCGGTCTCATCAGAGATGGCGGACCGTCGAGCCAGGAGGAGCTGGCCGAGCGTCTATCGAAGCTCGGCTTCAGCGTCACCCAGGCGACGATTTCGCGCGACCTAGAGCAGATCGGCGCCGTTAAGGTGCGACGGTCCGGACAGCTCAGCTACGCGCTTGGAGATCAGGCGCAGAGCGGCGGCCACGCGCAGCTTCCCAACCTGCTTCGCGACTTCGTCCGATCGATCGATACGGCGGCGAACCTCCTCGTGATCAAGACTCCTCCCGGATCGGCACACCTCATCGGAGTTGCGCTCGACCAATCGAACCTGCCGGAGGTTGTCGGCACGATCTGCGGCGACGACACGATCTTCGTGGCTTGCGAGAGTCCGGCGGTGGCTTCGGAACTCGCTACGAAAATGCGATCCGCGTCTTTCGCTGGTCAGTGACTGGATGGAACGGATAAGCTCGGCGTCCTGAACGGGACAGTCTTAGGCCCGAACGGCGCAAGCTTGCGTGCCGCTCATGCTAGTGTGATCGGAGGGGGAATTTGACCTCAGTGCGACGCGTAGCTGGCAAGATGGTTCTGATCGCTTGTGCTGGAGCGAGCATCGGCGTGACGGCAAAGCCTCCCCGGCACCATCCGACGGTCGCTTTTCAACAGGAATCCGATCCATACCCGAGCACCTATAGAGCGCCTCCTTCATCGCCTCTCATGTTTGTCGGAGCGACCATCCTCGACGGGGCCGGTCAACGGATCGACGACGGAGAGCTCGTCCTCGCCAATGGCAAGGTTCAGGCGATCGGCCACAATCTTCCTCAGCCGGCGGGCGCGACGATCATCGATGCCAAGGGCAAGTGGATTACGCCAGGTCTGATCGACATCCATACGCACCTTGGCGTTTACACGCTCCCCCAAACCTCGCTCGATGCGGAGGCGAGCGACGTCACCGAGCTTCACGACCCGAACGCAGCCGACACGTGGGTGGAGCACGCGGTTCGCTCGGTCGATCCAGGGTTCAGCCACGCATTGGCTGCGGGCGTGACGACGCTGCAGATCCTGCCGGGCTCGTCCGCGTTATTCGGCGGCCGTTCGGTCATCGTCCATCCGATCCCTGCGCCAACCATCGCGGCGATGAAATTCCCGGGCGCGCCGCAGGGAATCAAGATGGCATGCGGCGCCAACCCGAAGGAGGAATTCGCCAGCCGCAATCTGCTCAACAGCCGCCAAGGAGAGATAGCGCGGATGCGTGAGGCATTCGCCGAGGCGCAAGAATGGAAACGTGAAGAGGGCCTCGGCCCACACCATGGTCATCATGGGCCGCTCGACGACGAGCTTAAGGAACAGACCCTTGCTTTGGTCCTCGCCGGTAAAATGCCGGTACATATCCATTGCTATCGCTCGGACGACATGGCTCGGATGATCGACCTGTCGCACGAGTTCGGCTTCCACATCTCGGCGTTCCACCACGCCGCCGAAGCCTATAAGATCGCGCCGTTGCTGGTGGCCAACGACATCTGCATCGCCGGCTGGCCGGACTGGTGGGGATTCAAGCCCGAAGCGGAAGACTCGATCCGAGAAAATATCGCTTTCGTCGACGCAGCCGGAGGATGCGTGATGGTCCACAGCGACATCCCGATCCTCGGCGAGCACCTCAATCTCGAAGCCGCGAAAGCCGCCGCGGCCGGCCGCCGGGCGGGGCTTTCGCTTCCACCCGAACATGTGATCCGCTGGTTGACGAGCAATCCTGCCAAGGCAATCGCGCTCGGCGACCGCATCGGCCGTCTTGTTCCGGGCTTCGACGCCGACGTCGTGCTTTGGTCGGGCGATCCGTTCAGCATCTACAGCAAGCCGGAAAAGGTATTCATCGACGGCGCAGTCGCGTTCGATTCTGGCGCTCCGAAACGCCCATCCGATTTCGAGCTCGGACGTTCAATCACGAGCGGACAGCAGTGAAGCTCATCGCGCCCTTTTTCCTGCTGATCGCATCGACCGCTTCGGCGCAGGTGACCGCGATCACTGGCGCAACCGTCTGGACGATGACGAGCGATCGTCCCGTCGAGGATGCGACGATCCTTCTCGCGGATGGACGAGTCAAATCGGTGGAGGCGCATGGGCCGGTGCCTGCGGGCGCGCTGCAAATTGCCGCGCAACACAGGATCGTCACTCCTGCATTGGTCGATGCAGCGACGCAGATTGGCCTCGGTGAAGTCGGAGGCATCGACGAGGAACATAGGGGGACGGTGAGCTCGGGCCCGCTCGGGGCAGCATTCACGGTCGCTTATGGTTTCGACCAGTCAGACCAAGCGGTCCGGCAAGCTCGAGCGGACGGCGTCGGTTGGGCGATGATCTATCCCGATCAATCAGCAAATGCACCATTCGATGGTCTAGCGGCGGTCGTTCGACTGGGCCATGACACTGCCCATCTCGCTGAGCCAAAGTCCGCGTTGCTCGTGACGATCGGCGGTGCCAGCGCAGCTCGCGCGGGGGGCTCGACCGCGGCCGAATGGCAAGTGCTGCGCAACGCACTCGACGAGGCGCGGGCTTACAGGCCCTCGACTTCACCTCGCGATCAACTCCTCAATCATCTCGACGTCGAAGCGCTTCAGCCGGTTGCGGCTGGGTCGATGCCGCTGATCGTGCGGTGCGATCGGCTGTCGGACGTTCGCCAAGCTATCGCGCTCGCGCTCGACTACCGGTTGAAATTGAGCATCTTCGGCGGGGCCGAAGCCTGGGCTGCCGCGCCCGAGCTCGCCGCCGCGCATATCCCCGTCATTCTCGACCCGATGGCGACTCTGCCCGACAGCTACGACACGCTGGGCTCGCGGCCCGACAATGCCATGCTGCTGGCCCGCGCCGGGGTTACGCTTGCCTTCAGCGTGTCGGCGCAGGGCATCTACCGAAGCTGGGATGCGGGCCCGTCCATGAGAGAAGGAGCCGGGCTCGCAGTCGCCAACGGGCTCCCGTATCCCAAAGCTCTGGCAGCAATTACGTCGGGCGCAGCAGAGCTTCTGGGTTTGCCCGCCACGACAGCCACGCTCGGGCCGGGAACGAAGGCCGACCTGGTAATCTGGGACGGCGATCCCCTCGAACCTTCGAGCGCGCCTGTGGTGGTCATGATCGATGGCGAAAAGGTGTCGCCGGTCACCCGCCAGACCTTGCTTCGCGACCGCTATGCGCCGCGGCACTAAAGTCGCTATCGCGGCCGTGGCCCTGATGTTCGCGGCGCCGGCGGCGGCCCGGTCGACATCCACCTTGCCACTACGCCCGACACGCGAGATCGCTTTCACAACTCACGAAGGGACTTGGCTGTCACCGGACCTTTCTCCCGATGGCCGACAGATTACATTCGAACTGCTCGGTGACCTTTATGTCGTCGATGCGAACGGCGGCGCTGCTCGGCCGATCGCGACCGGCATGCCGTTCGAACTCACAACCCGCGTTCGAGCCGAGCGGCAAACGCATCGCATTCCTCAGCGATCGCCTGGGTTCAGAGGACATCTGGACATCCAACCCCGACGGGAGCGATGCGCAGCCGGTAACGCATTTTGTCGGCGACTCGATCCTGACGTCTCCGAGCTGGAGTGCCGACGGAAAGACGATCTTCGTCTCCCGCTACCACCCGGAATATGTCGCGTTCGAGCTTCTGAGCGTCGACTCCAGGACCGGTGAGACAAAGGTCATCGTGCCCGTCGGCGACGACAAGTCTAGCAGCACGGTCGGCGCCGAAGCATCGCACGACGGACGTTGGCTCTATTATGCCTCGCAGGTCGGTTCACACGACAGCGACCCGCCGGCCTGGGTGATCCGGCGCCGTGATCTCGCATCCGGCGCCGAAGAAACGCTCGTCGAACCGCCGCTCAGCTATCGCCCGGACCTTGTCCTCGGCACCTTCTTTCGTCCGCTTCCCTCGCCCGATGGAAAGGTCCTTGTCTACGCCACCCGCTATGGCTCGGAGATGTGGCTGCGCGTCCTGGATTTGCAGACGCACGAGGATCGCTGGCTCACCAAACTCGCCCAGCACGACGAACTCGAAGCCTCGGCATGGCGGGACCTCGCCCCGCATTACGCGTTCGCCCCGAATAGTCGTTCGCTTATCATCAACGATGGCGGACAGCTTGAGCGCGTCTCGCTCGTGGACGGATCGAAGGCCCAGATCCCCTTCACCGCAGAGGTGCGCCTTCCGCTTGGCGCCCTCAATCACCCGAAGATCCGGGAGGATACCGGCGCGGGCCGAGCTCGGCTCATCCAAAATCCGGCTGCATCGCCTGACGGAAAGAGACTGGCGTTTTCCGCTCTCGGCCAGATCTACACTTTGGATCTGAAGCGCGGCTCCCAGCCACGACGGTTGACCCACGATGCGTTTGGGGAATTCCAGCCGAGCTGGTCGCCGGACGGCCGTTCGATCGTCTATGTTCGCTGGACGGCGCGCGGTTCCGGGCAGATCTACCGAGTCGATGCGGATGGCGCGCAGGCGCCGGTTCTGCTCACCACGACATTCGCCTATTACACCAGTCCGGTCTTCACTCCCGACGGCCACAACATCATCGCCGTTCGATCGAGCAATTACGTCCGCATGCATCGATATATGGAATACGGCCCGCTGCGCGATGCCGAACTGATCATCATGCCCGCATCCGGAGGCGAGCAGCTCGTGATCGCGAAGGGCTCGATGGGCGGCACGCCGCATTTCGGGCCAGACCGAAGCGAGGCCGCGATGCTGTTCGACAACGGTCTGAACGCGGTAAACCTCGAGGGCGGCGGTCGCCGGTTGATCGCCCAGGTGACCGGGCCAGCTTATTATTTCCAGCCGAGCCGCGCTCCCGTCGACGATCTTCGGCTCAGCCCCGACGGAAAGTGGCTCCTCGTGCAGATTTCGCAGCAGCTGTTCCTGCTCGCGCGTCCGTCACAGGACGGCAAGACGATCGACCTCGCATCGCCGGGCGTCGCCCACCGCAAACTGACCGATGTTGGTGCCGACTTTCTGCAATGGAGCGCTGACGGTCGCGCAATCGACTGGGCAGTCGGCTCAACCTGGTTCTCGCGGCCGCTAGCCGACGTGAAGCTACTCCCCGCCGACAGCTCCGAGACTGTTGCCGATCCCGGCAAGCCCGAGCGGTGGGACGTGAAGGTCGGTTTTCCACGTGCCATCTCCAAAGGCGCGCTGCTGCTGCGCGGAGCGACCGCGGTCACAATGAGCGAGGTCGGCACCATTTCGAACTCCGACATCCTCGTGGTCGACGGACGGATTGCCGCCGTCGGCCCTCGCGGCACGGTACCTCTTCCAAAAGCTGCGGTCGTCCGTGACGTCAGTGGCAAGTGGATCGTCCCCGGCTTCATCGACGACCATGATCATGTTGCAGACATCCGCCGCGGGCTTCTCGATCTCGAAAGCTGGGGCGTCGCTGCAAACCTTGCCTATGGGGTCACGACAGCATTCGATCCTTCAACGCTGTCGATCGACATGCTCGCCTACCAGGACCTGATCGACGCGGGCCTGATCATCGGCTCGCGGATCCGCTCCACAGGTCCCGCGATCTTCTCGTTCAACGAATTCCATTCCAGGCAAGAGGTCGACCGAGTGCTCGATCGCTACCGCGATTTCTACAGGCTTTCGAACATCAAGCTTTACCGAAGCGGCAATCGACGCGTTCGTGAGTGGATCGCCGAAAGCGCGCGTGAACATGGCCTCAGAGTCACGACCGAAGGTGCCAATTCCGACAAGCTCGATCTGACCCAGGTTCAGGACGGCGTCTCAGGCTCCGAACATGCGCTTCAGATGACGCCGCTCTACGACGACGTCGTCCAGCTGATGGCGAGGAGCGGCGTCTCCTACAACACGACGTTGATGATCGAGGGCGGCGGGCAGGATTATTTCATTGTCGAGCGCAAGCCCAACGGCGACACCAAGCTCAATAATTTCGCACCGCGCTTCATCGTCGACATGAAAACCCGCAAGCGCGACTGGCGAGATTTCGGTGACAGGCAGTTTCCTGCCTTCGCCCAAAGCGCGCGCAAGGTCATGCTTGCAGGCGGAATTGTCGGAATGGGAAGTCACGGCGAAATCCCCGGACTTGGTTTTCACTGGGAAATGGAAGCGCATGTGATGGGCGGCTGGACTCCGGCTGAGGCGCTGCGCGCAGCTACGCTCGGGTCCGCTGAGGCGATCGGGCGGGAAGCTGACCTTGGGAGCATTGAGAACGGCAAGATCGCCGATCTCGTTGTGCTTGATCTCGATCCCATTGCCGACATTCGCAATACGCTTTCGATCTCGCTGGTCATGCAGGGCGGCCGCCTGTTCGACGCTTCGACGCTCGACGAGCTGTGGCCGCAAGCTCGGCCCTTCTCTCGCCCCTGGTACCGCGACGACGGACCGCCGGGCGTGGCGCACCCAAACGGAAATATTTCTCAGCAACCAACGAAGGGAACGGCCCCATGAAATCATTCCTTCTGACCGCATTGTCCGTCGCCGCACTCGCCGCGTCATCGTCCGCATGGGCACAGGAAGCGGCCGCAGCGCCGCGCACCATGATCGAGATCTACAAGATCGCACCCGGCCAGCACGAAGCCTTTCTCAAGGAGATCGCCCGGTACGACGAGGCGAACCGTTTGGCGGGTGTGCCTCCGCGTCAACTCTACGTGCACAGCGATGGCGCCGACTGGGACTTCATCCTGATCCAGCCGGACGAATATCCACCCGAAAAGCAAGCCGCTCTCGACAAGGCGTGGAAACAGCTTGGGCTGCCAACCGGCGCCGACTTCTTCCTCAATTACCGCCGCTTCGTGGCCGATCACACTGATACGGTTGCGATCGGTCCGACGAGCGCAGCGGCCTACCTTGCAACCCGCTCGTCAAAATAGCGGTTCGAAGGCACATTCAGCCCACTCTAGCTCAGATTGACTCCTCCCGCTAGCGCATGACAGCGTCCGTCCCCTGTCGGCGTCGGGGGGGGGGCAGATGCCAAAGATCTATGCGCTTCTGGTGGGCATCGACGCATATCCGGCACCCATCAAACAGCTGAGCGGCTGCCTCAACGACATCGAGAATGCGCATTCCTACATCGCGCAAGCGTACCCGGATTCAGCGATTGTCGTCCTGAAGGACGGAGACGCCACGCGGGCAAATGTCATCGATCAATTTCGCAAACATCTTGGCCAGGCAGGCCGCGATGACGTCGCGATGTTTCAATATTGCGGCCACGGCGCGACTTCGACTGCCGCACTCGAGTTCAACACATTCGACGTCGGCGCGAAGGACGAAGGCATTGTCCTCTTCGACAGCAGGCTTAGCGACGACACCTTCGACCTCGCCGACAAGGAGCTGGCGATTCTGATCTCCGAGCTTTCGGCCAAGGAGCCCCACATCGCAGTCGTGCTCGACAGCTGCCACTCCGGTTCGGGCACGCGCGACCTCTCGAGCTTTCCATCGGTAGTTCGAAACACAGTTGGGAAATTTCCGCCCCGGCCGATCGAATCTTACCTCGAGGGACAATATGCCGCGATGGCGAAGACCGGCACGCTCAACATTCCAAATGGGCGTCACATCCTCCTCGCTGCTTGCGACCGAAGCCAAACTGCGAAGGAGGATAGCGCGACTCACGCAGGTTATTTCACGACCGCTCTCTATGACGTGCTCCGCCACTCGGGCCCACTCACCTATCCTGACCTTTTCGTGCGCGCGCGCGCGGCGGTGCGGACGCGCATTCGCTCGACTGGTGACAGCGACCAAGACCCGCAGTTCGAACCTGTCGATGGCTTCGATTCCTATTCCGGCGTGTTCGGCGCGCCCGCGAACCCAAGTCGTCAAACCTATCTCGTCAGCCGGGGCGCCGACGACTGGCGCATTGAGCTTGGCGCCATCGAGGGAATGCCGACCGATCCCGCACAGCGAGTGACGATGGTTCTTCACCCGGAGAACGACCCCGCTACCTCCTCGGGCACCGCGCGGGTGACCAGCGTCGGCGCCCAGACAAGCGGCATCGATCTCGACTTCACGCCCGCCGATCCCCAGCAACGATTCATGGCCGAAATCACGTCGATGCCGCAGGCCCCGATGCTGATTGCCTACGAGGGCGACTCCGCGGCGCGGCCAAAGCTCGAAACCGCCCTGGAAAGCGATCCGACCATCAGCGTTCACCTCGTCGAGCCGGGAGCGGACGACGGTTTCAAGCTGGTTTCGGATGGGACGACGATCACTTTGGTCCAGCGCGATACCGGCAGGCAAATCCGAAGTGTGCAGGCCGCCACAGGCGACGACGGGACCAAGCTCATCATCGAGGCACTTGGCCACATCGCACAGTGGCGGCGCAGTCTCATGCTCGCCAACCCGCACCCGAAGTTGGATCCGGAAATGGTCGATTTCCTGTTCGCGGAGCAGCCCTCGAGCGGCGGCGAACGGATCCGCACCGGTCCGGAACTTCAGCTCGAGGCTCATCGCGACGGCGACAGCTGGGGTGACGTCAAAGGTGAGCTTCGAGTTCGCAACCGAACGGGGCAATTGCTGAACTATGTCCTCGTTCACTTCTCCAACGATTATGGCGTCCAGGCGCTGACGAACGAACAGATCGTCCCGAGCGACGATTTCCAGACGATTCTGATCCCGCGCGCCGACGGGACCGGCGAACTCCAGCGCCGCTTTCTCGCTCGACGACGAACTCGAGACGACTGAGAATTTGAAGCTGATCCTCAGCACGGAGCGGGTCGACGATTTCCTCCTGGAGCTCGATCCGCTGACCGATACACGCGGCTTCGGGGCTGCGGGCGACATGGGCGCGGCGAAACCCGCCACCGACGATTGGTTCACTAAGGACCTTCACGCGCGCATTGTCCCGCAACTGGATGTTGTGGGTACGCAGCCGGTGACGGTCGCTGGCGGCCAGGTAACGATCGGCGCGCATCCCTCGGTCACCGCGACGGTGAGTCTCTCGACAGCGGCCGGCCCCGCTAGGGGCTTCAGCGACGAAGCGGCGTTCGTCAGCCGACTGAACGCAATCGGCCTCAATCTTCCCGGGATCGGTGGGGAACGTGGGGATAGCCCTAACATTCTGCAGCTGACGGATATTTCAAATCCCGACGGGCTCGCAACGGCCCCGCTCACAATTAGCCTTGATGTGCCGCTCGGCGAGGGCGAGGTCCTCGTCCCGTTAGTCAGTGACGGCGGCTATGTGATGCTGGCCGGCGACGTCTGGCGCGACGACACCGGCAAGACTCAGGTGCAAATCAATCGCCTTCCCGAAAGCCCGATCGCGCAGCGCAGCGTCGGCAGCGCCCTCTGGATGTATCTCTGCAAGGCTTATTTCAAATCGGACAACGTCAATCGCCTTCGGTGGGTTGAAAAGACAGCGGACGGCATCGCGTCTCACACCGACGGCATCGAGGCGAAAGTCGCCGCCGCAAAATCCGTCCTTCTCGTGATGCATGGAATTATCGGGGATTCAGAGCCGATCGCGAAGGCTGTCCTCGACAGCGGGATCGCCGGCAATTTCGACCTGGTGCTGAGCTACGATTATGAAAATCTGTCGACCTCGATCGAAGATACGGCGAAGGCGCTTCAAGAAGATCTTGGGCGAGTTGGCCTTAGCGCGGACGACGGCAAGAGCCTGGTGATCCTCGCTCACTCGATGGGCGGCCTCGTCGCGCGATGGTTCGTTGAGAAGGAAGGCGGCGCCGCAGTCGTGGATCGCCTGGTGCTATGCGGCACGCCCAACGCGGGCTCGCCGTTCGGCCAAGTCGAAACTGCACGGCAGATCATGACGATCCTCGCGACACTTGCACTGAACGTTCCTGCGCTCGCACCCGTGTGCGCACCTGCACTTGCAGTGCTGACTTTCTCCAAGAAACTCACTCCGACACTCGAGGAGATGGCGCCGCATTCGCCCTTCATCTCGAGTTTGATCATCCACGAAGATGCTGGCGTGCCGATCACGATCCTCGCCGGGGACATCGACAAATATGCGGACGAAGATCAGCATTTCTTTGAAGAATTGCTGGTCAAGCTCGGTCGCGGGCCGGCGTTGGACGCATTGTTCGGCTCGGGTGCGAATGATCTTGCAGCTTCGGTGGACAGCATTTGCGCGAGCGCCTCGCCGCCGCTCGCCAAGGCGACCCGCGTCGACGTCGCCTGCCACCACCTCAATTATTTCCAGTGCGAGGCGGGGATCAGCGCGCTCAAGTCGCTGGACTGGACCGCATGAGCGGACCGCCGGTCGTTCTGCTCGCCTTCGCCAACGACGAGGGCAATCACCTCGACAATTTGGTTCGCGAGCGAAAGACGATCAGCGATGCGTTGAGCTCATTCGAAGACAACAGCTACATTCGCCTTCACGTCGAGGACGATGCAGGAATTGACGACCTGTTCGGTCTGTTCGACCGCTTCTCGGACCAGGTTGCGATGTTTCACTACGGCGGCCACGCCGACGGTACCGCGCTCGACCTTGAAAAGCCCGGCGGCGAGAATGAAGTCGCGCATGCCGGTGGCCTCGCGAAAATGCTCGGCTTATCGGAGCAACTCCAGCTCATTTTCTTGAATGGTTGCGCAACCCAGGACCAGGTCAAGGCACTCCTGGATGCAGGCGTCAAAGCCGTCATCGCGACCGCCGCCCCGATCAATGATGCGATGGCGACCGATTTTGCGGGGCAATTCTATTCGACGCTTGCGGCCGGGCAATCGATCGGCAAGGCGTTCGAAGCGGCTCGCGCGCTGATCGCGACGCGATACGGCGACGCAAAGACGATCGAACAATTTCGCGGCTTTACGTTCGGCGATGCTGGCACGGGTGCGGCGCAACAAGTGTCGACTGATCTCACCTGGGGCATTTACACGCAGCCCAATGGCGATGCGGTGCTCGATTGGGCGCTTCCGACGCAAGCCGCAAACCAGGTGATCATTCGTGGCGCGGCATTCAGCCAGGACGCGTCGGTGCCGGTCAATAATGACCTCATTCAAACCGCCTTCAACGCGGTCGCCCCGCACAGCCCGCAAGTCGAAATGCTGCTCGATCTTCAAAAAAAGACGGGGCAGGCAGATTTCCGGAGCATCCGTCAGCAGCTGATCGACAGCTTTCCAGCGCCGGTCGGGGAGCAATTGCGCAAGCTCTTTGCGAGCAGCACAGTGGACGAGGCCCGGCTCCGCCAACTGGTCGTGACTTATGAAACGATCATCAAGCTATTCGCCTTCGCGATGCTATCGCAATTGTGGAACGCTCGCGTCGACAAACCCGATCTCGCGATCTCGGACGACCAGCGCGCTTCGATCGACTCATTCAACGCGCTCGATGCAAACGCTGAAGCGCGTTTCGATTATGTCGCGCTGATCATCGCGATCGACCAGATTTTCTCGGCGAACAGCGTCGAACCGTTCATGAGTGAATGCTCCCAGCTCGGCGGCGCTCTAGGCTCCGGCCCGGCGAACGACGCCTGGCGGTTCATGGACGAAATGCGCGGCGAGATCGCCGACGGGAAAGTCGATGCGAGCGAGGTTGAGAGCTTTTGCGTGCAGGCTGAGAAACATCTTGGAGTGCTGCTCGACGCAATGGCCTTCATCGTCGGCTACAAGCTCGCGACCATCAAGACGATTTCGATCAACAAGACTCGTCACAAGCCCGCGGAATTCCACCATCGGCAGGTCATGCTTGATCGGGTGACAGCGGGATTCGAGGATACTGACGAAGTTCGCGCCTCGTTCACCGACAATGGGTCCGTGATCATCCTCAAGGATCCGAGCGACGTCACCAACTACCTCAATCTAACGCCCTTCATCGTCGACCAGAACGCGCTGACCCACAACCAGGGAACCAAGCTTTATTTCATGCTCAATTTCGATGCCGCCGCGAACGCGGTTCATTATTATTCGATCGCCGATCCGACCGACGCACTGACAATCTCCGACGCGCTCGATGACGCTGGCAAGGCGATCTACCTGCCAGTCCGCGACCTGGTTCACGAATATTGCGACGGGATGGCCAAGTGAACGCTTCGCCGTTCAAGTTTCTTGATTCCTTCGATCGCGGAGATCGCTCGATCTTCTTTGGTCGTGATCAGGAGATCGAGCAGCTCTACCGGCTCCTGTTCGAAGCCCGGCTGGTGCTGGTCTACGGGCAGTCCGGGACAGGCAAGACAAGCCTCATCCGCTGCGGCCTCGCCAACCGCTTCGCCGAAACCGATTGGTTCGAGCTGTTCGTTCGCCGCAACGACGATCTCAATAAATCGCTCGCTCGCGAAATCCGTTCGAAGGCTACAACGCCAATCACTGACGACAAGCCGCCGGTCGAAGCCATTCGCTCGCTCTATCTCGATCATTTGCGGCCCGTTTACTTGATTTTCGATCAGTTCGAAGAGCTGTTCATTCTCGGCTCGAAGGACGAGCAGCAGCAGTTTTTCACGACGGTCGCGGCGATCCTTGCGTCCGATGTCTCGAGCAAGATCATCATCAGCCTGCGCGAGGAATATCTGGGCTCGCTCTACCCGTTCGAGGCGCTTGTCCCGGCGTTGTTCAGCAAGCGACTGCGCGTCGAACCGATGAGCATGACCAATGTCGAGCAGGTCATCACCGGGATGACGGGCGCACTCGGGATCAATCTCGAACATGGCATCGACACAGCGCGAAAGATCATCGCGCAGCTCGACGATGGACGAAGCGGGGTCCAGCTCGCTTACCTGCAAGTCTATCTCGACACCCTCTATCAGCGCGCCGCGCCGCGCGGCGGGCCGGTTACGTTCACCGATCAAGACGTCGACGAAACCGGCAAGCTCGGCGATCTCATGGCGGGCTATCTGCAGACCCAAAAAACTGAGATCGAGAACGCGCTTCGGTTGAAGCATTCCGACCTTCCGAGCGATGCCGTGCAGCATCTGCTCGAGGCATTTGTAACGACAGACGGCACCAAGCAACCAACAACCCGCGAAGACCTGCTTGCTCGCATGCCCGAAAGCGCAGCCTGGCTCGACGAAGCGCTGGCAGCGCTCGAGAATGCCCGGATCCTTCGCGCGAGCGACCAGAGCATCGAACTGGCCCACGATGCCCTCGCCAAGCGTGTTGCGGACGCTCGCAGCACCGATCGCCTCGCGATGCTCAATATCGAGCGGCTCGTCCGCGATGCGCTCTTCCATCACCAGCAGGATTCATCGGCCTTTCTAAGCCCGAAGGATTTGACGACGATCAGGCGCGCTCAAAAGCTTGCGGCGGCAGGAGTAGCGACGCTCGATCTCAGCCCCGACGAGCGGACTTTCATCGGCAAGAGCAGATTCAGAATGTGGCGCCGAAGGGGCACGCTAGTTCTGGTCGGTGTCGGTCTCGTCTTCCTGGCGATCATTGTGGGACTCTTGGCAGCCCCGGAAGATTCCGATGCGGTCGCAGCCACTAGCGAGGTCGATAATGCTTTGAACGGCGCCTACTTCAGCCTCATGGGCGATCAAAAAAACGACGATGTCAGAAAGTCGGTCCTGGCAGAAGAGTCACAGATCAATACGGAGCGTGATGCATCGCTTCTCTACGACGACCACTTCTGGATGACCTTGTATGCTGCCGACACCAAGGTCGAAAACCTTGTCGAGCACGGCGAAAACACGAATGAGGACGTCCCGCGTAAGACCATCAGCGCCATCTACCTCCCGCTCGAATCGCAGCTCTGGCAGAAGTATCTCGCAAATCAGGACGATCTTCGCACGCGCGTTCAGTTAAAGGCCGTTCTTCGCCGGCAAATCGCCTGGGCGTACGACTGCAATCGAGCCGACAGAAGCGGCCACTCGCAAGCAATTGGTATCAAGAATTCTCGAGGTCACGGCTGCTCAGTCGGACGACCCTGAGAACATGTTCGACGGAGACATCCAATATGTCTGCGACACGCTGTGGTACGCCAGTGAGCCGTTTGGAAAGTGCGGTACGCGAGCACCGGCCAATCCCTGAACTGTCGCTGGAATTTGTGATGCTCACGCGATAGCCTCGCGCGCAGGGGGCTGCTGATGAATGACAAGGCGGAGAGTTCGAAGCCGCTGTCGCTGTTTCTCAGCTATTCGCGTGACGACGAGGCGAAAGCTCGGCGGCTCGCATCGGCACTCCAGTTCCTCGGCTATACGGTCTGGTGGGACGCGCTGATCGAAGGGGGCGCGACCTACGCTCGCAAGATCGCAGCAGCACTCGAATCCGCCGACGTCGTGATCGTTCTATGGTCGAGCAATTCGATCGAGTCCGACTGGGTTCGCGACGAGGCTGCGCAGGGTCGCGATCGCCATCGACTGGTTCCCTTGTCGCTCGATGGAACCCAGCCACCGCTCGGATTTCGGCAATACCAGGTCATCAATCTTTCTCGACTGGCGCGGCCGCAAAGGCGCGAAGGAAATCGTCGCTCTCGAGCGGGCAATTGCTGCGACTGCCCGCGGCGAGGCCGCGCCTGGAGATAAGACCTCGCCAAATCTGTCGCGTCGGCCATTCCTTTTCGGCGGATCGGCCGCGATCGTCGCTGCAGCCGCCGGCGGTCTTTGGTTTGCTAAGGATCGGGGGGCCTTTTCCGGATCGGAGGCCCTCAGTGTCGCGGTCATCCCGTTTCGCAATCTCAGCGGCAATGCGTCCGAAAACTATTTTTCGGACGGCCTGACTGACGAGGTCCGCGCCGCGCTTTCCCGGATCGGTCAGCTGGAGGTTCTCGCCTCGACGTCGTCCGCAAAGGCCAGCGAAGGCGACGCCGATCCGAAGAGCGTCGCTCGGCAGCTCGGAGTTGCCTACGTGCTGGGCGGCTCCATTCAGCGTGCGGGCGACATCGTGCGGATCTTCGCCGAGCTCACTGACGGCCGCACGGGATTTTCCAAATGGTCGGCGAGCCAGGACTACAAGCTCACGGACATCTTCGCAGTGGAAAGCCAGATCGCCGCGACGGTCGCACAAGCGATGTCCGTTCAGGTCGCAACGATCGCGCCCGCACCAGGGGGCACGAAAAACGTGCAGGCGTACGAGGCATATCTTCGCGGCCGCGGCTTGTACAACCTAGCAAAGGACGAGGCGTCCGATCGATCGGCGCTGACGGATTACGACGAAGCGCTCGCGCTCGACCCGAATTTCGCATTGGCGCATGCGGCCCGATCGCGCTCGCTGGTTTCATTCGCCGGCGAATATGCAAAAGCCAATCAACTGAAGGACCTTTACGATCAGGCGATTGCTGCTGGCCAGCGAGCAGTCGCGATTGCGCCGACACTCGCCGAAGGTCAGCTTGCGCTCGGGTTTGCCATCTTCACTGGCCGGCTCGACCTTGCAGGTGCGCGACAATACCTTGACCGCGCTTATGCGCTTGGAGGCGGCAACGCCGACATCGCCCTCGTTTACGCGCTCTACTGTTCAAAAGCCGGGCGGCCTGCAGAGGCAATGGCCGCTGTCCAGCGAGCCGTCGAGCTAGATCCCCTAAATGCTCGCGCGTTCCGCGCGCAGGGTGCAGTCGCCTACGCCGCCCGCCGCTACGTCGAGGCGCTTCCGCCGCTTGCTCAGGCGCTCCAGCTCAATCCGAAGATGACTTATGCGCATGCACTGCGAGGCTATGTGTTCCTCGGCCTCAACCGTGCCGAAGACGCGGAGAAGGAGTTCGAACTCGAGCCCCAGGCCCAATTCCATCTCTCCGGTCTTGCTATTGGCAATGCCAAGCTCGGTCGACAACAAGAAGCACAGAAGGCCTTTGCGGAACTCGTCTCCCAAGTGGGTGATAGTGCTGTTTATCAGCAGGCCGAAGTGCTCGCTCAATGGGGCCGGACCGATGACGCGCTCGCGAAACTCGACCGGGCTCGCGCGGTCGGCAACTCTGGCCTCATCTATGTTATGACCGACCCGTTGCTCGATCCCATTCGCCACGACCAAAGATTTTCGCGATTTATCAAACAGTTAAGTAAGACATAAATTGCGAGTCGGAATCCGCGACGGTGCGTGCGACAATCGGAGCGGTTTACAGGAGGGTCCAGTGACCGACCACAAAGACAAAAAAAGCCACAGCAGCCCTGAACGCACCGCCGCACGGGGCATCGGCGACGATCGCGGCATTGGCGACGATCGCGGCATCGGCGACGACCGCGGGATTGGCGACGATCGCGGCATTGGCGACGATCGCGGCATTGGCGACGATCGCGGCATCGGCGAGGACCGTGGCATTGGCGACGATCGCGGCATCGGCGACGACCGTGGCATTGGCGACGATCGCGGCATTGGCGACGACCGTGGCATTGGCGACGATCGCGGCATTGGCGACGACCGTGGCATTGGCGACGATCGCGGCATCGGCGACGACCGTGGCATTGGCGACGACCATGGCATTGGCGACGACCGTGGCATTGGCGACGACCATGGCATTGGCGACGACCGAAAGACCAAGGACCGCGCTGCCGCGGCCAACCGGGGGATCGGGGACGACCGCTGAAACGACGAGTAGCGCCCTGCGGCAGCTCAGAGTCGGTTGAAGGCTTGTCGGATCGACTGACAGTCGCGCCATTATCGAAGTTGCTCGCTAGCGAAAGAGTTTCGTAACGCTCTCGTCACGATGAAGACGCAGAGTCGTAAAGTCTCTCGTCTAGGCGCCGTCCATGAGCTTTGGCGACCGAACAACTCTGCGAGACGGTGAGATTGTCCTACGTGCCATCTTGGGAGGACTGTCGATCAGCATCCCCTTATGGTGGGTCATTATCACCGCCATCTTGCGAATTCGCGTAACTCATTCAGGCGATATCGACCGTCTTCTCGAGCCCGGCTGCATAGATCGCGACTGCCTTGACGTTCGGCAATGACGTGCCGCTGCGCCTCGGCGTGCTGACCAAGGCCAAGCAGGGGGTGCGGGTCGCTGTTCCTGCGCCAACAGCAAGAGAGGCACGCTGCCGGAAGAGTGCTTGAGCTGCGGCCTTTTGCGCCTCTGATGAACGAGAAGGACTGATCAACACGGCTTTAGACAAAAGGCTTCTCAGTTGCTTCCAAACTCAGGTTAAAGCGGATTATTCGAGTTGGGTTAGAACACCCCGTTCCGACACAAGAGTAGCGATGATGCCTACATTCCGAATTCGCGTCACCAATACGGATTTCGACGATAGTAACGAAATTGATCGGCCTTCCGCCGACGAGGCGCGCAAGGAAGCACTCAAAAGCGCGCTGCAGATCGGTGTTGACGAGGTCTGCAACGGCACGCCTTTTTTCGGCGCAGAGGTTTGCATCGAGAGCGACAGTAAGAGCTTGAACGCATGGTCGTCGCCATCGGCGTGTCACCGCTTCGGTAGATACTGCCGATCCCGTCAGCGGCCTCAAACTGGCTAGTCGTCCTTCCGGTCAATCTCGACGAGAAGGGCGTTGAGCAAGAGCGTTGCATCGACCGGCTTGATGAGAACCGTCGTCTTTTCGTTCAGATGCGCTAGGGTCGGTGGCGGAGGCCAGACCGTTTGGACGACTGTCGGAATGCCTTTTCCGGCAAGCAGCTCGATCACATCCGCCGCTTCAGATGCGTCAATATCGCAATCGACAATGGCCGCGGCGATCGGCTGGAGTAGAGAATGATTCTGACATCTGCCGCCGTTGCGACGGGGCCGGCGACGGAGCCATCGCGCTGCTCGATTGCGAGCAACAGGTCGAACCCGTTATACGCGTTCCCGTCTACGATGAGGATGGTCGCGGTGCCAGCTCGATCCCCCATTTGAGCGGGAGCACAGGGGTCTCTCGGCCGCGGACGGCTCAGGCAGAGCCCGCGATAGCGAGCTAAACGTCCTTAACCTATGTCAGTTCCTTCGGTCACATGGATCAAATCAATGCGTCATCATCATCTCGGAGATGCAGATAGCCACTGTCGAAGTCTCCGGCTTCCGCGAGCTTGCGCAGTCGCCAATGAAGATCGAGCGGGGGTTTGAACGATCGATCAGCCCATCCCGCTCTAGGCCCTTGATCGTGCGGTTCACATGGACGGAGGTCAGCCCCGTGGCATCCCCCAACTGTCCTAGTCATGGCAACTGTGCCTGTAGCTTCGCCAAGCCCGGCAACCTTTAGGCGAAGAGAACGCAAAGCAATGCGCAATCTGGTGCGCTCGGGCGATGCGCGACAACGAAAGATCGAGGATCGACCACGTGTCGCCACAGGGCACGACCGAGCGCGGCGCTCGAAGGGAGGGAAGGTCTGGGCGAAACATCGCGACGCGTCGCTGGTGAGCATCTGCACGCTGTGGTCGGCGACATCAACAGCGAGTTCTGGAGGTCGACAATCTCTTCATATGGATCGAGAGGACGCCGTGGCGACCGTCTTCGATCAGACCGCGAACCCCGTGAGGAGCACGCAGGCATGGTTCGCGACATCCCTCTCGCGGATGACATAATGATAACGTTCGTAAGTCCGAACGCGGAACGGAAGCGCCAGCAGCGCAGCACAGTCATCCTTCCCGAGCCGATGATAATCTTGAAGCTTTCGGAGCACGGGCTCAAGCGACGAACCGCTCGGCTCCGGCATTGGGCCATGTGACATTTCGATCTCCCGCAGCGGGGGCGGGAGCACGAATTCTCTCTCGGTCGCCAAGGAAGCCCGATAGAGTCGGTGGCGATGAGTTACCTTAACATAGTTTGGGACGGATCTCTTGATCTAGATCCTTTCGCGAAAGAAAACGACATCGCCTATATTGACTAGAACCCTCAGACGAATTACTGTTCGTCGGCCTTAACCGACCAACGCTCCGCTAGCGAACGTGGCCCCTCGGCTACTGAGCGCTGAAACGAATATGGACGAAGCGGTCATGACAGTAACGGCGCCCACGGTTGCATTGCGCAGGTCGTGATCGGCTGGCTGATCCGGCGCGGTATTTTCGCTATTCCAAAGTCAGTGCGAAAAGAGCGTATGGCGGAGAACTTCGACGTGTTCGACTTCGAACTCGACGCGGATGACCTTCGCCGCCACGGTCACGTTGGACCAAAAAGCCAGTAGCTTTTTGATCACCGTGACCGGACGTAGCGACACATCGCGGAGCGGAATAGTGCTACTGCGTGCCGAGTGACGGCCGACCAAGAACAGTTCATGTCGTCGCGTTTGGGATGGGGTGGTCATGAGATTGGCGTCTGAAGATTGTCGCCGCACTGATCGGCACTCTTATTGCTGATAGGGCTCTCAATCGCAGCTTACATCTATGCGACGGCGCTTAAGCCGACGAGACCCGTTGGCTTTCAACAGGTCACGATTGCCGATCCGGGACATCGTTCAATTGGCGTGGCCATTTGGTATCCGACGACAGCGAAATCCGGGTTTTGCATTGCTCGGTTTGACAGGTGAACGAGTAGCGACAGATGGGTCCGGTGTCGGGCCGAAGGTCTGCCCCTCATTGTCATCTCGCACGGAACGGGTGCCTCGTCGTTTAGCCCATGCAGATACTGCACTGGCCTTGCTGCGATGGTTTCGTCGTGATTGCGCCTACGCACACAGGCGATAATTTCCAAGACAGCAGCGACGTCGGAAAAGCGGATTGGCTGGTGAACCGCGCGCGCCAGGTTGAACGAGCCATCGACATGGCTCTTCAGAGTTGGAAGGACCGAGGTCACATTGACCAACACAAGATAGGAATTTTCGGATTTTCGGCCGGGGCGACCACAGCATTGATCAACGTTGGCGGAACACCCGACCTCACACGGATCGCGTCGCAATGCATCGCTGCATCCGGAGTTTGTCTGCAAGCTGACGACCCCAGCCGGCTATCGCAATGTGAAGCAGATGGCTTGGTCCCCAGACACGCGCATTTCGGCGGCCGTCATTGCGGCCCCAGGTCTGGGTTTTACATTCCACCGAACGGGCTCTCCAATGTCCACGCCGCAGTACAGCTGTGGCCCGGCGCGGCAGATCAAACCGTGCCTTATGCCACGAACGCAGGAACGGTCGCCAGCTTCTGCCTAGCCGTCCGGACGAACACATTGTGGGTGGCGCGGTGCACTATTCCTTTCTGATGCCTTGCGGGCTGATCGGCCCGCCGCAGCTGTGCAAGGATCCGAAGGGCTTCAATCGCGCTGCTTTTCACAAGACCTTCAACGATTTAGTCGTGAAGTTCTTCCAGACAAAGCTCGCAAGCAGCGCTCGGGCTTCCCGATAAGTCTAATCATTGCAATAAAATTCCGGACACCGGCGAAGCGGCGTGAATCATTCGCATAAGTTGCGAGGTCCGCGATGACTGAAAGGTTGCCCCAATGAATGAAGGTGTCTCTCGGTCTCCATACAGCCCCAAGCGGACGTTCGCGACAGATCGATCCCGGTTCGTAAATAATGGCGAGAAGTGCGCAGACGCCTTATTTGCTCGGCTTGCGCCTCGGGAAACACACCACCTTTTCGTCGCCCGCGAAAAGGCTCCCCAATGCTTCGGCAATTTCGGCCTGACCAAACGGTTTGGCTAGGCGAGGCAAGTGAAGCACATCATCAGTTGGGCCAGTATAACCGGTGATGAGCAGCACCGGCAGGCTTGGTCGAGTTTGCGCGATGCGGCGAGACAGCGCCCCACCATCCATTCCCGGCATCATGTAATCCGTTATCACCGCGTCGACCGAGAGCCCGCCTTCAAGTTGCGCCAGTCCTTCAGCGCCTCCCCCCGCTTCCACAACGTGATGACCCAAGTCGCGGATCAATTCGGCGGTTGCCGTGCGTACCAAAGGCTCGTCGTCGATGAGCAACACCGAGAGCCGACGTCCAATGGACTTCAATGCCTCGGTGGTCGGCCGGCGCTCAGCCATGGCAGATTCACCGGCAACCGGGAGATAAAGGTCGACTTGTGTTCCTTCGCCTGGCGCGCTGATCAGCGCAAATCCACCGCCCAGCTGTGCCGCCAGGCCATGGACCATCGACAGGCCAAGGCCCGTACCGCGCCCGAACTCCTTGGTTGAATAGAATGGTTCGATCGCTCGTCCCATCGTCTCGGAATCCATTCCGAAGCCCGCGTCTATCACCGAGAGTTTGATATAGAGGCCGGGCTTGAGCTTCGGAGTGGATCGAGGGCCAATCGCTGTCTCCTCGGCGCGGATGGTCAGCGGCCCGCCCTGCGGCATGGCGTCGCGGGCGTTGACTGTAAGGTTGAGTATCGCAAGCTCCAGCTGGTTTGGATCGACCAGCGCCGACGGCAGGTCAGAATCAACGCGAAGGTGCAACTCGATCGTCGGTCCGACCGAACTTGTGACCAGATCGCGCATGCCCGATAGCAGTGCGGAGATATCCACCGGCTGGGTGCGCAGCGCCTGCCGGCGAGCAAACCCGAGCAAGCGCTGGAGCAATGTCTTGGCACGATCTGCGGCCTGAAGCGCGTTGGAAAGCAGCCTCGCCGAGCGCTCGTCACCACCCCCATATCGTTTCTGCAGGATGTCGAGAGCGCCGGTGATTGGAGTCAGCAAATTGTTGAAATCGTGCGCCACGCCGCCGGTTAGCTGGCCGAGCGTCTCAAGCTTTTGGGCTTCATGCAGCTGGGACATAGCCGTCTCGCGCTCAGCCGTTCGTTCCTCAACTCGTTGCTCGAGATCAGCGGCAAGTTGGTTCAATTCGTCCAGCCTTGCGCGCGCTTCATATTGCCGCCGACGACCGCGGAGTGCCGATTGGGCCAAACTGACAAAAGTGGTCGGATGGAACGGCCGCTCGAGAAAGGTCACGTTGCCCAGCACATCGAGAAAGCGGATGGCTTCGGGATTGCGCTCCAACCCGCCGCCGCGCTGGGTCAGCAGCACAAACGGAAAGTCCGACCATTCGGGCTGATCCTTGAGCCAATTCGACAAAGCGTGCAGATCGCTTCCAGTAATGGCCTCTTCAGTGACGACGGCAAAGCCCGCACCTGCATTCAGCAAGGCGACGAGCTGCGAAACATCGTTGACAACATCACCGCGCAAACCCGCTTCGCCCAGCATGCCGCGCGCCACGGCTCCGTCGCGTCCCTGGGGGGCGAGTATCAACGCTCGTTCGGAAACTGCATCTTTCACTCGGCGGCGGCCTTCAGCAACGCTGGGCGACCTTCGACAAGCTCCGGCACGCCCCGAAGAACGCCCTGAAAGCCCATCAGCGGCTCGCCGAGGGTGATTCCCCGGCCATCGATGCGATATTCGCGGATCGTATCTTCGTGGGCCCCGGTCCGCTTCTTGATTACGGACATTGCCCGGCGGACCCGACCGAGCGCTTCGAAATAACGGAGCAGGATCACCGTATCGGCTAGGTAGGTGACATCAACGGGTGCTTTCATGTCGCCGACCAGCCCGTGCTGGGCAACGGTGAGGAAGGTCGAAGCGCCCTGACGATTTAGATACTGCAACAGCTCGTGCATATGGAGGATCAGCGCCTGTTCCTCCGGCATCGACGCCTGGTAGCCGTTGAGACTGTCGACAACCACGGTCTGGGCCTGCTGCTCCTCAACGCAGCGCCGGACCCGCGCCGAAAGTTCGCCCGGCGTCAGCTCGGCGGCATCGACCTGCTCGATCGTCAGCTTGCCGCTCTCGACCATCGTCTGGATATCGATGCCGAGGCCTTTGGCGCGTTCGAACAATAATCCCAGCTCTTCGTCGAAGATGAACATCCCGGCCTTTTCGCCGCGTTTGATCGCACCCGCGACGAACGTGAGAGCAAGCAACGACTTGCCCGTTCCTGCCGGGCCCAGGATCAGCATGCTCGATCCGCGCTCGACACCGCCGCCGAGTAGCGCGTTGAGCTCTGGCGATTCGGTCGCCAACACGTCGCGCCTAAATGTTCGTCGGTGTTCTGCCGAAATAAGCCTCGGGAATACACGCACGCCGCCCGTCGCGATGACGAAGTCGTGATAGCCGCCTCGATAGCGTTGACCGCGATATTTGATGACCCGGAGCCGGCGCCGCTCGGCGCCGTATTCGGGCGATAGCTCTTCAAGCCGGATCACGCCATGCGCGATGCTGTGCATTGTCCGGTCATTGGCCTCGCTCGACAGATCGTCCAGCATCAGCACGGTGGCTCCGCTGCGCGCAAAATAGTGCTTGAGCGCGAGGATCTGGCGGCGATAGCGAAGCGACGACTGCGCAAGTAAGCGGATTTCCGACAAGCTATCCAGCACGACCCGGGCCGGCTTGATCTTCTCAAACGCCTCGAAAATGCGTCTGGTCGTTTCGCCAAGCTCAAGATCGGAAGAATAAAGCAGGCTTTGCTGCTGTTCATCGTCAAGCAGGCTTTCAGGCGGCACCAGCTCGAAAATGTCGACGCCCTCGAATGACCAGCCGTGCGATTTGGCACCTGACCGCAGTTCGTCCTCTGTTTCCGACAAGGTAATGTAAAGCGCCCGCTCTCCCGCCGCGGCTCCCGCCATCAGATACTGCGTAGCGATCGTCGTCTTGCCCGTTCCTGGGCTGCCTTCGAGCAGGAAAAGCCGTCCCTGAGCGAGCCCGCCGACGGTGATATCGTCGAGGCCCTCCACCCCAAATTGGGATTTGTCGGTCGTATCAGCCACTCTTTCGCTCCAACAAGCATTGGTCGCGTTCAACGCAGTATCGGACCGTAACGATCCAAAATCGAATCCGTCCGGATAATCTTTCGAACGGTTAGCTGGCTTCATAGATGCAGGGCTTCGGAAGGATCGACGAACGTTGCATTTTTCCCATTGAGCAATGCATTTGACCCGGTTTCAATTTTGCTCGCGGTTCAAAGCGAATCTCGTGTCATCTCGACCGATGAGGCGAATGCCCGCCATCTAATTTCCGGACTCCACTGCCGTTTCGGCTAAAACGAGCCAGTTGCGAACAATTGTCGAAGGCGCCATGTCGGGCAGGGATAGCTGAGAGGATCAGGCATGAGTTTCGGTATCTGGGAGGCGTCGGTTCCGGTGTTCGTAAATTCGCTCACGAACATGCGCGATTGGCTCAATAAGGCCGCGGAAGAGAAGGCCGAAGCAGCAATCATGGAGTCACGGCTTGCGCCTGACATGAGGCCTTTTTCTGCTCAGTATCAGATGGCGTCTGACTCAGCGAAGAACGCGCTTGCACGGCTCACTGGCACGGATGCACCCTCCATGCCCGACACCGAGAAAAGCTTCGCGGAGCTTCGGGATAGATGCGACCGTACGATTGCATATCTCAACTCCTTCGACCCGGACTTTTTGGCCGGCAGCGAAGATCGGGAAGTTGTGATCAAATTTCCGAACGGAACGGGCTATCGCTTTCCAGGTGGCCAGTATCTCGCGGGCTTTGCGCTACCCAATTTCTTCTTTCACGTCACGACGGCTTACGCGATCCTCCGCAATGCGGGGGTTACTGTCGGCAAACCCGACTTCCTCCGGCACTTAGGGCCACCAAACCTCGCGGCCCCATGATGCGGGTGCCGCTTGACCAGCATCACAAGGAAGTTTCTGTTTTGCAGCGAACGCCGGGGCTGTGCATTTCCCGAACTAGCGGCCGGGCGGCTTCTATCCGATAAGCCGAATGCGCTTCGAGCCAAACAGCCAAGAGATCAAGTCGGCAATTAACGGGCATACGCCAGCCCGCGAATTGTCTTGCGCGCCCGTCAGCTAGGTCGAGTGGCGCGAAGATCCAGATATCGAATGAGCCACGGCATCGTCAGACCCTGCACAAGTATCGAAAAGGCGACGACTAGGAACGCGGTGATGATAATGAAGCCGCGCTCGGGCACCGAGACAGGGAGTGCCAGCGCAAGCGCGAGCGCGAGCGCTCCCCTAAGCCCGCCCCAAAATAGCGTGTGTTGGTACCGCATCGGCAATCTCCAGCGGGATCCCCTGAAGAGCAGGGCGAGCGGATAGATCGAGGCCAGTCGGCTGAACAATACGAGGACGATCGCCGTAACGCCCGTAAAAGTTCCGAGTTTGTGCAGCGGCTGGTTGGCTGTGTTCATTCCAATGAGAATGAAGATCAGGGAGTTCGCGAGGAAAGCGACATATTCCCAGAAAGACTTCGACGTACGGCCGATCTTCGTCGGCGATAATGCCCATTGAGCCAAGATTGCCGACAACCAGCCCTGCCGTGAGAGCCGCAATGACACCGGACGCGTGAAAGTGTTCTGCCACCAGGAATGAAGCATATGCGGCGATTGTCGTGAGCGTGATCTCGATCAGATGGTCTTCGGTGCGACCGGCGATAAGCAGAGCAATTCCGCTAATCCCCACGCCCGTAAGCACTCCCCCTCCCGTCGCCCAAAGAAAGATCAAAATCGGAGCTGTTCCCTGGCCCCCTCCTGATCCAGCTCCAGCCACGGCGAGCAAAACCGCGAAGCCCACCGCCGCTGCCCCATCGTTGAGCAGACTTTCGGATTCGACAACAATGCTCAGCCGCTTCTCGACGTTCATTTCGCGAAATGCGGCGATGACCGAGACTGGATCAGTCGCCGCTATCAGCACTCCGAACAATCCTGCCCCGATCCAGCTCCAACCGACGATGAAGTGCATTCCTGTGGCAACCGCCGTTGCTGCAATCCCAACGCCGATGAAGGCGAGAGTGAGAGTCAGAGGAAGCTCATCACGGAAGCGACGCCAGTCGAGCTGCAAGGCTGCTTCAAACACCAATGGCGGTAGCAAGATGTTGAAAATCAGTTCGCGAGAAAGCGGCAAGTCCGGACCGTTTGGAAGAAGCGCAATAAGAAACCCGGCGATGACCAGACCGACGATGTAGGGCAGGCCGAGGCGGCGCGAGAGCATTGCCATGAGGCAAGCCACGAGAAGTAACGTGCCGATCGGAGCGAGCGCGGCGGCGGTCATATTGGGCGGCTAGTCGATCAAGAGCCGGTTCGACCAGCAAGAACGAAGAGGACGAACGTCATCGTTCGACGAATTTGGGGGGCTAGCACATCGTGCGCATTCGGGGGCTTGCGGACTTGCCCGTCATTCGAGCAGCCAAGAAAAAGCACGTCGGAGGAACGCCTCGCCATCCCTTCTGACGACGTTGCCGTGCGCCACAACGACGTGATCGGGTCGCTCCTCGATCAAGGCGTGGATCTTGGGCCGTGCGCTTGCACGGCGGCGGAAACTGATCCTGTAATCGATAGGTGGGTAGCCCCAACCCTCGACCATTTTCGAAAACCTCGCAACGGGCCGCATCCACCACGGCCAACGTTTCAAAAAGGTCTCGCTGAAGGTCTGGGAAAGGTCGGCAATCAAGGCGGTCCGTGAGAGGCGGTGGAAGAAGATCAGCTCGTCCAAGAAGGGCGAGTTCGTGAAGTAAAATTGGTCGATCTGGCCTTCCCAGTCGGCAGGCGGGTTATCTGCGAGAACGCCGGAGAAGTTCAATCGATGGCACTTCGCGATCGTCGTCCGCGTCCCCCACAATCGCGCGTTCGGGAACGCAGCCTGCCATTCGCTGAGGAACAGATAATGCAGTTTGTTGGGACTGACGATGTGTCTGACGGGGCCGAGGGCGCGAACATGATCCTCGAGCGCAGTTGTCTTCGCGACGGGCGACCACAGCCAGAGCCCGCCGTCGGCAAGCCGCACGATCGCCATTCGCGTCGGATAGTCGAAGCCGTTGAACGAGACGATGCTACCGTCCACGAACCAGAGGTCGCGCCCCAATGGCTCAAGCATCGTCACACGTTTCTGATAGGACGGTTTACCGCATTGCTTCCACTCACGAAGCCGCCAGATCAGGCTTCATGCCGCAAGCTTGAGTTTCGTCAAGAAAGCGGGGGCTTGCTGGATGGTTTAGGGGAACCGCGATAGCCGAACTGTGATGCTGAGACTTTCGCCGGCCTGGTCCACTGCCCCGCTCCTCCTCGCGATCCCTTCGGCGGCATCTTCCCACGGCGATCAAATCCATCCCGGCGAGCCGATCATGGCCATGTGGCAGTTCGAGCCGGAGATCGTGGCCGGCCTGCTGATTGCTGTATCACTCTATCTCGCCGGCGTACGCAGCGGGGCGGCAGGCAAGTGGTGGCGGCATGCTCTTTTCTTCGGCGGATTGTTCGCACTGGCCCTCGCGCTCCTTTCACCCATCGAGCCGCTCGCCGACCACGTCTTTGCGATCCACCAGATCGAACACATGCTCCTGCGCTCGATTGGCCCAATGCTACTTCTATTATCGCAGCCGCAAGCGACCCTAATGAGGGGAATGCCGGAATGGTTTCGGCGCAAAGGGTTCGCGCCGATCGTTCGAAGCTCCGGCGTCCGGTGGACGTTCGGCTTCTTTTCGCAGCCGCTCGTCGCCACTGTCCTGTTCGTCGGAATAAGCTGGTTCTGGATGATTCCACGGTGGCATGACATCGCCATCCTCAATGAGCCAGTCCATTATACTTGGCACATCACCTTGCTCGTGACTGGGTTGTTCTTCTTTTCGGCGATCTTCGACCCGCGCAGCGCCCCGGCTGCGCCCAGGTTAGGGACCCGGCTGGTCATGTTCTGGTGCGCCGCGATGGGGAACATCATCCTGGGTGCGTTTCTGACGTTCAAGACGGTGCCGCTCTATCATGCCTATGACGTGATGGGGCGAATGTTCGGCCTCAATGCATTGACTGACGAGCAGGTCGGCGGGACTCACCATGTGGATTCCGGGATGCATGATGTTCGCTCTATCCGCGATCCTGATCCTGCACCGCTGGGGGCTTGATGAAGAGCGCTCGGCCGAGCGCCGGCATCGCATGGGATCCGAGGCGGCCTACGCGGCAACACGGGCTGCCGAGCTGACACGGTCAAACCGAGCTTTAGCGGCCGGGCTCGGCTCGTTTGCATTCCTGGTTCTGTTCGTCGCTCTGACGAGCGCGATCCTGTACGATCATGAATTGGGACCCGGCGGCAGTCCTTTCGAATCCTCCTCCTCCCGAAATGCCCTCGACAAGCCATGATAGATTCGCTCGGGGCTAATCATTGCGCTGGTTGCGTCGGCGATCAGCGCGGTTGCGAATAAAGGCAGGATCATGCTTCGACTCGCCGTTGTTTCCATCAGGATGATGACGGCAGTCAGCGGCGCCCGAACCACGCCGACGAAATAAGCGACCATTCCGAGCAGCGCGATTGCGGACGTGGGTGAACCAGGGAACAGGGTGGCCATGGCATTCCCAACGCCTGCGCCCACCGCAAGCGACGGGGAGAAAATCCCCCCGGGCGTGCCGCTTAGAGTGGTGAAGATCGACGCTGCGAACTTCGCAGGGCCGAACCACGGCGTCAGGTGCCCTCCCTCGATCAGCACTTTCGCTGGAGCATAGCCAGTTCCCCAGCTTGTCCCACCTGAGATAATTCCCACCACCGCGACAATCAGGCCGCAGCCACCTGCGAATAGGACCGGCCGACTTTTCAAGCGCCAGGCCCAGCCGCTCCTCGCGTTGCTGAAATGTAGTACCACGCGTGAAAACACGCCGCCTGCGATGCCACCTACAAGGCCAACCGCGGGCGCCAAAACCAGCGTTTGGCGAATGCCAATCGAACTCTGCAATTCTCCGAAATAGACGTAGTCGCCCGCAATACCGATCATGGTCAGACCCGAGATCATCACTGCGGCCATCACCAGCAAAGTGACCCGCTGTTCATAAGCTGCCGCGAGTTCCTCGATGGCAAAGGCGACACCCGCGAGCGGTGTGTTGAACGCGGCCGCGACCCCCGCAGCGCCTCCTGCGATGAGGACGCCCGCCGTAATCGGAATGCGAAGAGTGCGATGCACCCACACCATCACCGCGGCGCTCACCTGCACGGTTGGGCCTTCACGGCCGACCGACGCACCGCCAACCAGCATCAAGAGCGTCAAAATAAGTTTCGAGATCGCGATCTTCAGGTTCGCCAAGCGGCCTGCTACCGTACTCGCCGGCTTCTCCGCTGCAGCGATAATCTGCGGGATCCCGGACCCGCGCGCTTCGCTCGCCCAGCGACGGGTTGCAAATGCGACGCCGGCAAATATCATTGGTGTTAGGATTAGAGGCAATAGCGAAACGGCTGCGGTAAGCCGCTGGAAAATCAGCTGCGCGAGGTCGGCGCAGCGCGCAAAAGTGAGCGCGACGAGGGCCAGCAAAACCGCGCCCGCAGTAGTGGCAACCCGGCGCCGCGCGACCACCATTGGTGTCCGCAATCTCCGGTGAACGTACCAGCGCCAAAGCGTCGCCGTGGTGCGGACGAGTTTGCGACTAGACTGCACAGCTGAGAATCGAGACCTGATCTTCATGTCTTGCCGCAATTGCGCTGGAAGGGGAGCCGCGCAAGGTTAAGCAAATCAGTTCTCTTGGTCTGCATAAGGGCTGCGCACCGTCAGCCGGCCGGAAATTAGCTCTATCGGAGCATCTGGGAACAAGCGCGCCGTAGATAAGGGCTTGCCAACTGACCTGACAATCTCACCAATATGTCATTTCGCGAGCTCGGGCCGTGACTTCGCAAGCGACCGCTTTCCAGCCGATTTTGCCGCGGGGCCGCAAATGGCGACGTTCGACGCATTGTGGGGCAAATGCCGGTTCGTCGAGCAATGCTGTTTGGCGGTTGCAATTATGCAGTCCCGATAAGTAGGAGCCATTCGATGCTCATCGTGGCCTCGACGAAAAGAATATGAGCGGTGCCGACGACGACGTGCTGCGCTTCATTTCTGCGAGCTTTCCGTCAGTGTGGGCGCTTGAGTTATTGCTCGCACTCAAGGCTGAGCGGCGTCCGTGGACTCCTCAGCAGCTCGTCGCGACTTTGCGGGCAAGCGAGCTTGTGGTCAGCAGGGCGCTCGATGCCCTCGTAGCGGCAGGACTTGCATCAATTGAGGACGACGGCGCCATCTATCTACCGGCAAATAGCGACATCGAGGAGTGCATCGAGCGGGTCGAGCACATCTACCGCACCCGCGCGAATGCTGTGCGTAGAATCATTATCTCCGCAAGAACAAGCGGCGCGTCAGCTTTCGCCGATGCCTTCAAGATTCGAAGGGACAGAGATGACTGAAATCTTCCCGACGATCGTTTATCTCCTGTGTTTCCTAACAAGCGCGCTTTGTGCCTGGATGCTCGGCCGAAGCTATTTCCGCACCGGGACTCATCTACTCCTGTGGAGCGCTATCTGCTTCACGCTCCTGGCAGGGAACAATCTGGTTTTGGTGTTGGACCTAATCGTCTTGCCCGCAATCGATCTGAGATTGCCCCGCATTCTTCTGTCGCTGGCAGCAGTTGTGTCGCTGATCTGGGGCTTTGTGTGGGAAGCCGATGCGAGGTGAGCCAGTAATGTTTTATGATTTCCTCTCCGGCTCCGTTGCGTTCGGCTTTGCGGTGTGCGCGCTCTTCTTTTTCCGCTTCTGGTGGCGGACCCGCAACTCATTGTTCGTGGGCTTTGCTCTGGCGTTTGCGCTGCTGGGATTGGGCCAAGCGGTGCTTACGCTGGCCAACATTCCGACGGAGGAAACAGCGTCAGTCTACTTGTTCCGACTAGTAGCCTTCGCTGTTATCATTTTCGCCATTGCCCGAAAGAATCGAGCAAGCGCTTAAGCTCGCTCACTAACAGATTGAGCATTTGCTTGAACCGGCCAGATTGCCGGTGAGCCGGTAAAATTGCATCGAAAACAGCCTAAGCTAGCGCCGTCGTGGACACTGCAGTACCCGATGAAATCGGGGCACACCAGACTTCCTGTTGAGTGAAACAGTGTCGGTCTCAGAGGCGGAATCTAACCCTTTCGGAGCAAAAATATTACCTGTCCTCCGGAATAAGAGAATAAGACGTAACCTATGTCTCCGGAACGTACACCTGCGATCGCAGCGGAAAGTGTCACCCATGTCTCCGGAACGTTTTTGCAACCTATGTCTCAGGAACGTACAAATAAGAAGTGGCGGAGAGGGTGGGATTCGAACCCACGGTACAGTTGCCCGTACGCCGCATTTCGAGTGCGGTGCTTTCGACCACTCAGCCACCTCTCCGCTTAAGCTCAGTGCTAGCCGGACAGGCGCCGGCTCAGGTCGGAGGCGGCGCTCTAGCAGCGGCCCCTCGGCTTGCCTAGATAGGGCCTCATGACCCCTTTAAAGCCTTTCGAGCGTTCCCGCTCCATGGTCCGAACGATCGACATGCCTATTGCCCGCTTCGATATCGGCGACGTCGTTCGTCACAAGATGTTCGACTTCCGCGGCGTGATCTTCGACGTCGATCCAGTTTTCGCCAACAGCGACGAATGGTACGAATCGATCCCCGAAGCGCTTCGGCCCTCGAAGGACCAGCCCTTCTACCACCTGCTCGCCGAAAATTCGGAAGACAGTTACGTCGCCTACGTCAGTCAGCAGAACCTGGTTTCCGACGACAGCGACGATCCGATCGAACACCCCGCTATCGCGACCATGTTCGACCGTCAGGGTGGCCGCTATCACCTCCGCGACCAACTCCGGCAATAGCCGTCGGCGGTTGACACTCCGGCGGGCCTGCCATAGTCGGCCTGCTTCCCCGATCGCGGCACCGCCTTTCGAAGTGTGAGAGCGCTCGGGATCACGGATTTTTCTAGGGAAGTAGAGACATGTTCGCAGTCGTCCGCACGGGTGGGAAACAGTACCGCGTGCATCCTGGTGACAAGATCGTCGTCGAGCGGCTCGACGGCAACGCCGGCGACAAGATCACCCTTGGCGAAGTCCTCCTCGCCGGTGACGGCGGAAACCTCAAGTCGACAGACGGCCTCACCGTCGCCGCCGAGATCGTCGCCCAGGCCAAGGGCGAGAAGGTCACCGTCTTCAAGAAGCGCCGCCGCCATAACTACCGCCGCAAGAAGGGTCATCGTCAGCAACACACGATCTTGAAAATCCTCGCTGTCGGCGACCACAAGGCTGAAAAGCCGGCCAAGGCTGCGAAGTCCGACAATGCTGCACCCGCGAAGTCGAGCAAGCCCTCCAGTGCGGAGCCGGCGAAGGTCGACGCGACGCCAACCGAAAATCCGGCGCCGAACAACGAGGCTGCGGCCAACCCGCCGGCCCAGAGCACCGACGCTCCGCCCAAGGCTGCAAAAAGCAAGACGGCGGACAAGCCGACCGCCAAAACCCCGTCGACAAAAAATGCTGCACCTGCTAAGGGCGGTGCCAAGAAGGCCCCGAAGGCCAAATAATCAGGACTCTATTTCGCCATGGCACATAAGAAAGCAGGCGGGTCGTCCCGCAACGGACGCGACAGTGAGAGCAAGCGTCTCGGCGTGAAGCTGTTCGGCGGCCAGAAGGCGCGTGCGGGCAACATCATCGTGCGTCAGCGCGGCACCAAATGGCACCCGGGCGATAACGTCGGCCTTGGCAAGGATCATACGCTTTTCGCGCTTACCGACGGCCAAGTAACCTTCCGCGATGGAAAGCTCGGCCGCACATACGTGCATATTATGCCGGTGTTGGCGGAAGCGGCGAAATAGGAACGGTCAGAAAGGGGCCGTTCCATCAAGGGGCGGCCCGGACTGGATCCTGAGGGATCAAGACCAAAAAGGGAGAAGGGGAGCCCCGGGAGGGGCCTCCCCTTTTTCATTACCTTCTCCCCGGAATTGTCATGGGCCACGGTCAAGCGGGCCCCCGAGGAGAAGACGAAATGTTCGCGAGAACGCAAAGATTGCTGCTGAGACCGGGCTTCCCGGAAGATGCACCGGCGCTTGCCGCTGCGATTGCCGATGAGGCGATCGTGAGGAATCTTGCATCAGCGCCCTGGCCATATCGCATGCGCGACGCCGAGGCCTTTCTCGTCTCGCCACGAGATCCGGCACTGCCGAGCCTCCTCATCTTCGAACGGACGGACGCCGAACCACAGCTGATCGGTTCGTGCGGGCTTGGCCGACGACCATCCGGAGCGGTCGAAATGGGTTATTGGATCGCTCGTTCCTACTGGGGCCGAGGCTTCGCAACTGAGGCCTGCATGGCACTGATCGACATTGCCCGGACACTTGGGTTGAACAGCCTCGAAGGCTCGCACTTCATCGACAATCCCGCCTCAGCTCGGGTGCTCGAGAAGCTCGGCTTCCAACCGCTCGGATTGATCGCCCCGCGAATGAGTTGCGCGCGCGGCGCGGAAGTACCCGCCAGGCTGATGCGGCTGCATATGACGGCTGTCCAAACCGAGGAGGACGAGGCGCTGGCGGCCTAGGCCGCCCGCCTCACCTTTCGCTCCGGCCCAGCTGCGGAGGTCCCATTTGCCGCATAGGCCGTCAGCAGATTACGGTCGTCGTGGTTCCAGGGATGAAACCCTGGCATGAAAAAGCTCGCCCACGACCCCGCAATCTTGCGGAACATGCCGGGCCGCACCCACAAGTAAGACATGAGCTTCGCCCAGGCGCCGAGCCCGGTGATCCCGTCCTGCCGCATCAGCTCGAGCGCTCCCCGGTCCGATCGACGAGAAAATTGCGAGTCACATAAAGCATCACGCGCGCCTTCAGAGTCCAGCGTGCGAGCCGTGGCCAGCCCCGCGTCGCGTGAAGCCAGGTATCATAAGCGACGCCCTTGTGCTCGATCTCCTCGAACGCGTGCCAGCGCCACAGTTCTTCCGCTTCCTTGTCCGCTCCAGCGAGATGCCGCGGGTCGGCAAGGAGCTGGTGCGCCAGGATCGCGGTGAAATGCTCGAGCGCCATCGTGGCGGCGAGGCTGACGATGGGAGGCTTGTTCCTGGTTACTGCGAGCCGTTTCGCTACCTGCGTCTCGAGCTTGGCAAGGTCGTAGCCCGCGCTCGACGCGCGCTTGTTGAAAGCGTCATGTTCACGGCTGTGGAGTGCCTCTTGGGTCGTGAAGGCCCTGATCTCGTCGGCCAGGATGGAAGGAGCACAGTCCCTAAACGCGCGCACGCTTTCGACGAAGAAAGCCTCGCCCTTCGGAAACGTCGTCGACAGCGCGTTGTAGATAGCTGTCGCTTCGACCCGGCCGCCGTGCCAAAGGCGGGGGGTGGCGGCCTGGCGGCCAAAGCGGCGGTCGCGCGGCGTTATTCTGAGTTGCATCGGCGTCAAGATCGCTTTCATCGCGACACGTTAGGCTAACTGACACTAGTGTCAATAGTTCGCAAAAGACTGAGTCCCCAGGAAAGCCGGTCGGCCGCGATCGAGGCTGCGCGCCGGCTCCTGATTGCCGATGGCCCCCAGGCGGTGACGCTGAAGGCCGTCGCCGCGGCAGTGGGCCGTACCCACGCCAACCTGCTCCACCATTTTGGTTCTGCTGCGGGCCTGCAGGGGGCGCTTGCGCGATCGATTGCGGATTCGGTCTCGTCCACCATCGCCGAGGCCGTTGAGCGCGCGCGCGCTGGCGAGGCCGACGCCCGCGACATTGTCGACGGGGCGTTCGACGTGTTCGGTCGGGAGGGCGCTGGCGCGCTCGCCGCTTGGATGATCCTCACGGGGAACCGCGATGCGCTCGACCCTATCCTCGATTCGATCCGCGCACTCGTCGCCCAGTTGAGCGCCGGCCACAAGGAACATCACGTCGCCGAAAGCACGCTCTCGCTGGTGTTGAGCGCGCTTGGAGATTCGCTCCTCGGGACCCCCATCGCATTGGCGCTTGGTCTCTCCCGCGACACCGCTCGCGAGCTTGCCGCCGAGCGCTTGCGCGAGCGCCTCGACCAGGCTCACCCAAGGACATAGATTGGATGGCGGGGCGGAGGAAGACACAGCTCGAGCGTCTCCGTCGCCGCGTCGTGGGTTCGCTCGAGGAACTCGGTCCCGGCCTGATCACGGGCGCGGCCGACGACGATCCGAGCGGGATTGCGACCTACTCTCAGGCGGGTGCGCAGTTCGGCTACGGTCTCATGTGGACCATGCTTCTTTGCTATCCGCTGATGTCGGCGGTTCAGCTGGTCAGCGCGCATATCGGCAGGGTCACCGGCGCAGGCCTCGCCAACAACCTCCTGAGCAGCTTCTCGAAGCGGTTTGTCGGCATCCTCATCGCGACCCTCCTGATCGCGAACATCATCAATATCGGCGCAGACCTCTCGGCCATGGCCGAAGCCGCTCAGCTAGTCGTCGGAGGCGGCGAGCATGAATTTGTCGTCGCCATCGCGATCCTCAGCACGTTGCTTCAGCTGTTCATCCCTTACAGGCGCTATTCGAACATCCTGAAATGGCTGACACTCAGCTTGTTCGCCTATGTCGCAGTGCTTCTGGTGGTACGAGTTGACTGGTCTGCCGCACTCATCGGCCTGGTTTTGCCGACCAACCTCGGGCGCGATGCGCTTCTGACTATTGTGGCGTTATTCGGAACGACGATCAGCCCATATCTCTTCTTCTGGCAGAGCTCGCAGGAAGCCGAGGAGATCGCCAATTCGGGCCACCGCCCGATCAAGCAAGAGCCGCGCAGTGCAAGGAAGCAGTTCCGGCGGATGCGCTTTGACACTTTGGTTGGAATGGCGTTCTCCAACCTCATCTCGCTCGCGATCATCATGGCCGCGGCCGCCACCCTCCATCGCCAGGGCATCACCCAGATCGGATCGGCCGCCGACGCGGCCGAAGCTCTGCGCCCCGTTGCCGGCCACTTCGCCTTCGCCCTGTTCGCGATCGGCATCGTCGGCACCGGCTTCCTCGCGGTGCCGGTGCTCGCGGGCTCGGCCGCCTTCGCCGTCGCTGAGATTTTTGGCTGGAAGGAGGGGCTCGAATATCAACCTCGGCAGGCAGCCGGCTTCTATTCGATCATCGTCCTCGCGACGTTTATCGGAGTCCTCATTGACTGGTCGCCGATCGATCCGATGCGCGCCTTGTTCTGGAGCGCGGTGCTGAACGGCCTCGCTGCAGTGCCCCTGATGATCGCGATGATGATTGTCACGTCCCGCCATCAGGTGATGGGCCGCTTCACTGCATCGCGTTCGTTGCTGATCCTGGGCTGGGCAGCGACCGCTGTCATGACGCTCGCCTCGGCGGCGATGCTCGTCACTTCCATTTGAGAAACGGCACTAACCTCGCTCCATACGCGTTACGCGGCGGATGCGACGCCTCTTCAACTGGTTTGCTGCAAAGACCTCGAGGGCGGCCGGCCAGCCGCTGACCTTCGTCACGGCCGTGCTCGTGATCGTCATCTGGGCCGTAACAGGCCCTATTTTCAAATTCTCCGACACTTGGCAGCTGATCATCAACACCGGAACAACCATCATCACCTTCCTGATGGTGTTCCTGATTCAAAACAGCCAGAACCGGGACGGCGCGGCAATGCAGGCCAAGCTCGACGAGCTCCTCCGCGCAGTCGACAAGGCGCGCGAGAAATTCATCGGCATCGAACATTTGACCGACCAGCAGATCGAGCTCGTCCGAACCGCGCTCGAGCGTTACGCCGAAGATGCGAAGGGCAAGGACGAGACGGCGCAGGACACAGTCGATCGACTGCTCGACCGGTTCTAGCTGGAGCGCTTTTTCACCTGCTTCAATTTCAGTTCAGCCTCGTCGATCGCACGGACCAACTGGCTGAAGTCCGCCGTTTCCTCGACGGGCCAGACACGATCGAAGGTTGGACCGAGCACATCGAGGTCGCGACGCGTGAGGAGACCGACCGCGACGATCCGTTCCGACATTTCGTACACTCTCTTTTCGACTAACCTGGGTTAGAAACGCTTCCGAGCGGTGGTCGTGCCGATTGTTTCACCCTTGCATCGGTGTCTGTCGGCGATTGTGCGCCGATTGCCACACCCCTATGGGCTTTCCGGGACCAGGGAGGACAGCGATGCGCCTCAATTACGCGATCAAGTTTGTGAGCGACATGGAGGCCGCGGTCGCCTTCTACCGCGATACTCTGGGCCTCACCCTCTCCTTCCAATCGCCGTTCTGGAGCGAATTCGACACCGGCGAGACTAAGCTGGCTCTCCATCCCGCCTCTGAGGAGAACCCTGCGGGATCGGTCCAGCTCGGGCTCGGGACCTCGGATATCGATAATTTCTACGCGGCGGGGCAGGCCGAGGGGCTCGTCTTCACCAGCCCGCCGACAGACCTGCACGGAACTCGAATCGCCCGCATTCGCGACATCGATGGCGCAGAGATCAGCGTCGGCGGCCGCTAAGGTTCCCCTCACCGCACGCATCGCCTAAGTCCCCCCGCGCGATGCACTTTCTCGACCAGGCTAAGATCTTTGTCCGCTCCGGCGCGGGCGGCCCGGGAGCGGTCAGCTTCCGGCGCGAGAAGTTCATTGAATATGGCGGCCCCGACGGCGGCGACGGCGGCAAGGGCGGCGACATCGTCTTCGAAGCGGTGCCCGGCCTCAATACGCTGATCGACTTTCGCTATACCCAGCATTTCCGCGCCCCGCGCGGCAAGGGCGGCTCGGGCTCGAATCGCACCGGAGCCGGCGGCGGCGACCTCGTAATCAAGGTGCCGATCGGAACCCAGATCCTTGCCGACGACGAAGACCGCGCCCTCATCGCCGATCTCACCTCCGAGGGTCAGCGGCTCGTCTTCCTCGAGGGCGGCATGGGCGGGCGCGGCAATGCCAGCTACAAGACCTCGACCAACCGCGCTCCGCGTCAGCACCAGACCGGCATGCCCGGCGAGGAAATGTGGGTCTGGCTTCGTCTCAAATTGCTTGCCGATGTCGGGCTCATCGGTTTGCCCAATGCCGGCAAGTCCACGTTCCTGAACTCGGTCAGCAACGCTGCCGCCAAGGTCGGCGACTATCCTTTCACGACGCTGCGCCCGCAACTTGGCGTCGTTCGTCACAAGGGCCGCGAGTTCGTCGTCGCCGACGTCCCCGGCCTGATCGAGGGCGCGGCCGAGGGCTTCGGCATCGGTGACCGCTTCCTCGGGCATGTCGAACGAACCCGCATCCTCCTCCACCTTGTCGACGGCTCGGCCAAGGACCCGCTCGAGGGTTGGCGCGTCGTCCGCGGCGAACTCGAAGGCTATGGCGCCGGCCTCGATGACAAGATTGAGATTATCGCGCTCACTAAGACCGACCTGCTCGACGACGAGACGCGCGCAAGAGTCGTCACGGCGCTCGAGACTGAATCCGGTGCGCCTGTCTTTCCCATCTCGGCTCCGTTGGGGGAGGGTCTGCAGCCGCTCCTCGACGCAATCATCGAGCGGCTTGGAAATGCCGCCATCGGAGCGGCTGAGGCGGAGGCGGCGGCTGAAGAAGGCTCCTGGTCCCCGCTATGAGACTGGCGATTACCGGAGGGACGGGTTTCGTCGGTTCGCATCTCATCGATGGCGCGCTCGCAGCCGATCACAGCATTGCCGCCCTTACGCGCAGCGAACAACCGGACCGTGAAGGCGTGACGTGGATTCCGGGCGATCTCTTTGATCGATCTGCGCTCCACGAGCTCGTCGATGGCGCCGACGCGGTGATCCACGTGGCCGGAGTCATTACCGGGCAGAGCGCCGCGACGTTCGAGAAAGCTAATGTCGAGGGCTCGCTGACGATGCTGGCGTCCGCGACCGCCGGTGGCGTTCGCCGCTTCGTCTACGTCTCTTCTCTCGCGGCGCGCGAGCCCGACCTGTCCCTGTACGGCGCGTCCAAGGCGCGAGCCGAAGAATTGGTCATGGTGTCCGGCCTTGACTGGGTCATCGTTCGGCCGCCGGCTGTCTACGGACCCGGAGACAGGGAAACGCTCGAACTCTTTCGAATGGCCAAGCTCGGTCTGATGCTGATGCCGCCCAAAGGCCGCGTTTCGGTGCTCCACGCCGACGATTTGTCCCGCCTGCTCGTCATCCTCGCCGCACCCGACGCACCTTCCAATATCCTGATCGAACCTGACGACGGCAAGCCAAATGGCTGGACCCATCGCGAGTTCGCACGCGCCCTCGGTACTGCTGTTGGAACCAGACCTGCGATCGTCTCCTCGCCCGGTGTCCTCCTGCGAATCGCGGCGCGAGCCGACCAGCTTCTCCGGCGCAAGAAAGCCAAGCTGACCGTCGATCGGGCAGCCTATTTCTCCCACCGCAATTGGGTCGTTGAACCGAAGCGTGGCGCTCCGCCGGGGTTTTGGGGTCCGCAGATTGAAACCGAACAAGGTTTGAGGGAGACGGCTGACTGGTACCGCATGAAGGGCTGGCTGTAGCGGCAACGACTGACGTGCTTGTGTGATGACATGTGGCAAGCTGTCTCGAATCCTGCCGCCGGCATCTTCACTTTGTCCCGGGTCAGTTCGTAACTGCACCTCACAGCGTCAGACCAACGCGAAGCTAGATTTGAAGCTGGCTTCCAAGCTCGACGACGCGGTTGATGGGAAGCTTGAAGAATTCCATCGCGCTCTCGGAATTTTTCAGCATCCAGGCGAAGAGCTTTTCGCGCCAAACGGCCATGCCGGGTCGCTTCTTGGACGAGACGAGTTTCTGGCGGCCGAGGAAGAAGCTGGTACTCATCATGTTGAAAGGTTCGCCGCAGGTCGGAATCGCGGCGAGGTCGCGCGGAATGTCGACCTCCTGCATGAAGCCGTAGTGGAGGATCACTCGGTAGAAGCCGTGGCCGGCATCGTCGACGTCGACGCGCCCCTCCACCGGAACGTGCGGCACTTCCTCGACCTTCACGTTGAGGATGAGGACTCGCTCATGGAGCACCTGGTTGTGCTTCAGATTGTGGAGAAGCGCGGCGGGAACGACGTCGGCTGAGGTCGAAAGGAAGACCGAGGTGCCTCGGACTCGGTGGACCGAGGCGGCGGTCGACTTGACGAAGACGGCAAGCGGCAGCGCCGATTCCTGAAGCCGCGCGCGCATCAGAGCGCGGCCCTTGGCCCAGGTCGTCAAGACCGTGAAGCTGATGGCGGCGATCAATAACGGAAACCAGCCTCCGTCCGGGATCTTCGTCAGGTTCGACGCGAAATAGATGCCATCGACGAGTACGAACATCCCGGTGAGGCCGCCTGCGAGCCAGCGATTCCACTTCCACACATAGAGCATCAGGACGCCGAGCATGATCGAGGTGATCAGCATCGTGCCCGTCACCGCGATTCCATAGGCCGAGGCGAGGTTGGAGGAGGCGCGGAAGCCGAGCACCAGGACGATTACCATCACCAGCAACGCCCAATTGACGATCGGGATGTAGATCTGGCCGAGCGCCTTCTCGCTGGTGTGCTCGGTGCGAAGGCGAGGCAGGAAGCCGAGCTGGATTGCCTGATGCGTAATGGAAAAGGCGCCCGATATGACGGCCTGGCTGGCGATGATCGTGGCGACAGTCGCGAGGAACACAAGAGGCAGGCGAGCCCAGTCTGGAGCGAGCAGATAGAAGGGGTTGATCGCCGCATGAGGATTGCTCAGCAGGAGCGCGCCCTGGCCCATATAATTGAGGATCAGGCACGGATAGACGAGGGTCAGCCAGGAAAGGTTGATCGCCTTGCGGCCGAAATGACCCATGTCGGCATAGAGCGCTTCTGCGCCGGTAACACAAAGGACGACCGAGCCGAGGGCTAGGAAAGCGAGCTTCGGGTTGTAGAGAAAAAAGCCCACCGCCCAGGCTGGATTGACGATTGCGACAATCCCTGGATGGTGCATGATGTTCGACAGGCCGAGGATCGCAAGGACAGCGAAATAGGCGATCATCACGGGCCCGAAGACGCTGCCGACCTTCGCCGTCCCGCGCGATTGGACAACGAACAGGCCGATCAGGATCGCGATCGAGATCGGGACGACCAAGGGCTGCAGTTGACCCTGGACAATGGTAAGCCCCTCGACCGCGGACAGGACGGAAATTGCCGGTGTGATCATCGCGTCGCCGTAAAAAAGACAAGTGGCGAGAACGCCGAGGATCACGAGGGTCGAAGTCCAGCTCTTCTTCGCTTCAAGATTGCGCGCAATCAGTGACAGCAACGCAAACGAGCCCCCTTCACCCTTGTTGTCGGCGCGCATCGCGACTCCGACGTATTTGAACGTCACGATCATCATCAAAGTCCAGAAGATGAGGCTGAGGACTCCGAAAATGTGAAGCGGGTCGACCGCGAGCGGATGGGGGCCAAGGAAGCTTTCCTTCATCGTGTAGAGCGGCGAGGTCCCGATGTCGCCATAGACGACGCCAACGGCGCCGAGCATCAGTTTGGGAAGGGCTTCGCTGGGTCCATGGTGCGATGACGTGCCCGGTTCGGCCGGGAGCAAATTATCCGCGGTGATCTCGTTCATGACCGTTAATGTGGGCGTCGTCCGCGTAAAAATTCTATGTGGATTGGTATCGCCAGCGCGCCGGCGATATGGACGAGAGGCGATCCGCGGACGATTTAGACGCCATGGCAGACGTGCAAGAGCTCACCTCGCAACCGGCGCTTGCCGCGCGTATTCAGGCCTATGCCGGAGCGCTGGCGATGGTCGCCGTCTCGACGCTGGCCGGTCTGTGGCTGGCGCCGCGATGGGGAACCGCCCCGGTCGACATGATCTATCTTCCCGCAGTGCTCGCTGCGGCCGCTTTGTGGGGAATCGGACCAGGCGTCGCCGCCGGGTTCGCTGCAGCCGGGGCGTATAATTTCTTCTTCACCGAGCCGCTTCACACGCTGCAAATGTACCACGTCACCGACATTGTCACAGTGGTCGTTCTTCTGATTGTAGCGCTGGTCACCAGCCACCTCGCGGCGGGGATTTGAACGCAGGCTCGGATCGCCGCGGCCCACGCCGCGCGCAATGCCACCATCGCGGGGTTTGCGGGGGGCCTCCTTTCCAGCGGCACAGAGGAACAGATCGCAAACACGGCATGTGGTGAACTGCACCGGATTTTCAGTTGCAACGCCGTGCTTGTGAGCGGTTTGCCGGAGCCGCGCATCATCGCCGCGGCTCCAGAGGGCAACCGGCTGACCCCGAGCGACCTTGCCGCCGCGGCTTTGACGCTCGAATCCGGCCAACCTGCCGGTCGCGGTACCGCACGTATCCAGCCGGCGGAATGGCAGTTCCACGCCGTGCGCGGGCAGGCCGGCGTGATCGCAGCTGCCGGGCTTGCGCGTGACGATGGTGCGCCTCCGTTCGGCCACGAGCAGCTTCCACTCGTTGCCAGCCTCCTCGACCAGCTTGCGCTCGCACTTGAGCGCGCGCGTCTCGAGCGCCAGGCGCGTGAGTTCGAGGCATTACGCGAGCGCGACCGGACGCGCTCGATCCTGCTTTCCTCGATCGGGCAAGAGCTGGGACCCGCAATCGAATCGATTAGCAGCGCGGTCCGCGAACTGAAGCGCAGCGGGTCTGCGGACAAAGCCCTTGTATCGACGATCGGCTCGGAGACCTTGAAGCTTGACCGCTACATCGCCAACCTCGTCGAGCTTGATCCCGCGTCCGACCAGCAACCGATCAATTCCGGAAACATCAGAATAGACCTGTTCCAGCGCGCAGTGTTGCGCGATGGCAAGGGAGTCCATCCGACACCCAAGGAATTCGCTGTGCTTGCGGAGTTGGCGAAGCATCCCGGCCGGGTGCTCAGTCACGAGCACCTGCTGCGCGCGGTCTGGGGGCCGGCGCAGCAGAACCAAACTGAATATTTAAGAGTGGCGATCCGCGCGCTCCGACAGAAGCTGGAGCCCAATCCGGCGCGGCCCGAAATCATCGTCAATGAACCCGCCGTCGGCTATCGGCTCATGGCCTGAGGGCTGTTTCCAGTTTGTCTTGAACGCTTACCATGTGCATCCTGCGCGACATGGCGAGGGTCGAGGGGGATGCTGATCTTGTCGCCGCCGCAGTCGCCGGTGATCGGGCCGCGTTCGAAGCGCTGCTTCGCCGACATTACGACCGGATCCACGGCGTTGCCTGGCAGCTGACGGGATCCCGAAGCGACGCCGACGACATCGCCCAGGACGTCTGTATTGCCCTGGTCGAACGGCTTGCGACGTTCCGTTACGAGGCGAAGTTCACGACCTGGCTGACCGGAATTACTTTCAACACCTGCCGCGATTTCAGGCGGCGTCGCCGGTCTCTTGGCGGGATGCTCGAGCGGCTGACAATTCTCGCCCGGCTGGAGCCAGTGGAAGACGGGCGCGACGCATATGACGCGCTGTGGATCAGGAGCGCGATCAGCCGCCTGAAGCCGGCACTTCGCGACACGGTGGCCCTGGTCGCCGGGCAACAGCTCACGCATTCGGAGGCGGCTGAAATCCTCGGTGTCGCCGAGAACACCGTTGCGTGGCGGATGCACGAAGCGCGGCGGATCCTCTCCGGCAGGTGATGAGCTATTCGTCATAATTCGTCCTGGTTGCTGCATTCTCGGAACTCGCGCGACCAGCTGGGCGGCTTCTCCTTACGTCTCCTTGGCGTTGCTCTGTCGGTCGCCTTGTCGGCGTAGCGGAATGTGCACTCGCTCGCGGAGCGCCGTTCAGTGAATTGACGGCCCTGCTGAGGCCGCTTCCTTTGAAAAATTTCTTCCAAAGGTTCTCCAACGTCGCTGCGTCTTAGGTGATGGCGGGCAATCACGCGCCGCTGGAAATTGGAGAAAATGCCATGTGGCGCCAGTATCGTTCTCTGGGCCTTGCCCTGGTCGCCCTGTCCCTCGTCTCGTGCGTCCGAACTGGAAGCGACGACAAAATGCCCGCGACTGGAGTTTCAGCGGCCCAAGCGAAGTCCACCGACCGCCTCGTGACCCAATCGCCGGTCGAGGCGCAAGCCGAGCGGGACTCGCCGATGATGGTCCTAGCTCCGCCCCCGCCGCCGGCGCCGGCGCCCGGGATGTATACGCGGCAAGCCTGGTCGCCACCTTACCACGATGTCGGGCGCGACAAGTTCACGAGCGTCGACGAGAACTCGTTCAAGATCGTCCGCGAAGCGCCGGTATCGACCTTCTCGATCGACGTCGACACCGCATCCTATTCGTGGGTGCGCGCTTCGCTAAACCAGAACCTGCTTCCGCAGCCAGCCTCGGTTCGGACAGAGGAAATGGTGAATTACTTTCCCTACGATTACGCTCCGCCGCGCACCCGCGAGCAGCCTTTCAGCACCAATGTCGCAGTCTATCCGAGCCCGTGGTCGCCGGGACGAAAGCTCGTTCGAATCGGGATCAGGGGTTATTCGGTCAGCAAGGCGGAGCGGCCTCACGCCAACCTTGTGTTCCTGATCGACACATCAGGATCGATGCAGGAGCCGAACAAGCTGCCACTCGTAAAGCAGTCCCTGGAAATGCTGCTCGATGAGCTCGCGCCCAGCGATACGGTGGCGATCGTCACTTACGCGGGTTATGCCGGAACGGCGCTCGAGCCAACTAAGGTTCGCGACAAGGCCAAGATCGAGGCGGTGATCGATGGGCTCGGCGCGGGCGGGAGCACCGCAGGCGCCGAAGGAATCCGTCAGGCTTATGCTTTGGCCGAGGCGAACCTCTACCCCAATGGCGTCAACCGCGTGATCCTGTCGACAGACGGCGACTTCAATGTTGGGATCACCGACCAGGAGGAGTTGAAGAATTATGTCGAGCGCGAGCGCGAGAAGGGCGTGTTCCTGTCGGTGCTCGGCTACGGGATGGGCAATTACAATGACGCGCTCATGCAGAAGCTCGCTCAAAACGGGAATGGTGCAGCGGCCTATATCGATACGCTGGCGGAGGCTCGGAAAACGCTGGTCGACGAAGCAAGCTCGACGCTTTTTCCAATCGCGAAGGACGTCAAAATCCAAGTCGAGTTCAATCCGGCAACGGTCGCTGAATATCGGCTCATCGGGTACGAGACGCGCGCTCTCAACCGCGACGATTTCGACAACGATAAGGTCGATGCAGGCGACGTCGGGTCGGGCCAGACCGTAACCGCGCTTTACGAGATCGTCGCGGTTGGTGGACCGCGAACGATCGATGACCTTCGTTATTCGGTCGAGACGAAGGCCGTCATCGGCAGCGGCGAATATGGCTTCGTGAAGATTCGCTACAAGCTGCCCAGGTCGAGCGCGAGCAAGTTGACCACGACTTCGATCGACCGGCGCGACGAGGTCGAAAGCTTCATCGCAGCGCCTCAAGACGCACGGTTCGCTGCGGCGGTCGCCGGGTTTGCCGAGATGCTTCGCGGCGGAAAATACAGTGGGTCGATGACCTATGACGACATTCTGAGGATCGCCAGCGGCGCAAAGGGCCGGGACGAGTTCGGCTACCGGTCGGAGTTCGTGCAGTTGGTGCGCTCGGCAAAAAGCGCTCGCACTCTGGCGAAGCTCGACCAATAGACCCGTGACCGCGGGCGCATTTCATTGTCGCTCGCGCTGGCGGCCACACAGATTGTTTCGACGGGCGCCCGATTGCGGCTATTCAGGTGTCGATGGATGAGGCGCGATAATGGCGGTGGAGAAGGACCAGTCGGACTGGCTGCCCGAGCCGCCGCCGCCGCGGCCCAACCGCCGCGATTCCGCTATTGAATTGGCGCTTTTGAAATTTGATGGCGTCGAAGGCTCTTCTCGCGCCGAAAAGCGTGCGCAGCGGCGCTCATGGGTCGCTTCGCATCGGCCGGCCGTTGCGGTGCTCGTCTCTGCGATGTTGCTGGTCGTTATCGGCATCCCGGCAGCGCTGATCGGGATTGGGGGGGTGCAGCAAGCGCCTGTATCCAGCGTTCATACCGAACGCGTTACCTTCACTCCAAGACCAGCGCAGCCGCCCGCGAACATCGCCGCCGCCCAGCCGCCAATTGTTGCGCAGCCGCCAATTGCCGCGAAGCCGCCTTCGGTTGCGCCGGCTCCTCCGAGCCCGAGCAAGGATGCCTCTATTGCCGTCAAAGCTCGGGAAAAAGATGCGCCTGCGCGAGTGACCCCGACGACTCCCGCCCTGGCCCCATCCATGATGTCGGCTGCGCCGCCTCCGCCGCCTCCGCCGGCACCACCACCGACGCCTTCGCCCGCGCCTGTCGCCGACGAGGCCGCCCGCCAAACGGCAGACAATCTGGCGGTCATGGGCTTTCAGAAATCAGCCGACGCTCGGGTTACAGAAGCGAAGGAAGACGCCGCCCAGCCCTACGCGGCGTTCCTCTCGCGATTGCAGGTAGCGGTCCGCGCCAACGACCGTCGCTCAGTGATGGCGCTCATTGCCTTTCCGTTGCGCGTGAACAAGGCGGGTGGGAGCAGGCTTTACAGCGGCCCATCCGCGCTTCGCGAGTATGACAAGATCTTCACGCCAAAGGTTAGGCAAGCGATCCTCCATGGGCGCGCTGACCGAATTTTCGTTCGCGACATCGGCGCGATGATCGGCGATGGGGAGGTCTGGTTCAGAAGGACTTGTCCGAACAATGCCTGTTCGCCCACCGGGCCCGTCCGGATTGTCGCAATAAACCCCTGACGCCTTATTCTTCGCCGCGAATGAGGACGGTCTCGCCGATCAGAAGGAACAGGAAAAAGGGCGCCCAGGCTGCGATAAGCGGCGGATAGGCGCCGCTATTTCCCATCGCGAGGCTGAAATTGTCGGCAACAAAATACGCGAACCCGAGAGCCATTCCGAGCGCTGCGCGAACCAGCACCTGGCCCGAACGGGCGAGGCCGAAGGCGGCGATGGCCGCGAGCAAAGGCATGAGGATGATCGAGAGCGGTTGCGACAACTTGTGCGCTAGTCCGGCGCGCGCCTCGTCCGTCGGTCGACCGGCGGCCTCAAGCTCGGCGAGGCGCTTCTTGAGCGTCCAATAATCGGTCTCGGTGGGATCGACCTTGGCGATAGTGAACTGGCCGGGCGTAACGCCCTCGAGCGCTCTTAATCGAGGCGTCTGGCGGACCACGTTTTGATTGGCGTCGTAGAGTTCTACATTCCTGATCAGCCAACCGCCGGCGGGGTCAGGGGTCGCTTCGTCGCCGTTGATCACGCGCTGGAGTATCCCTCCGGAGCGGTCGTAGATACTGACCTGGTGAAGCGTCATCCGGCCACCGCGACTCGATACCATTCCCACGCGAACGAGATCGTCGCCCTGAAGGACCCAGACGTTGCTGATGATTCCGCTCGCCGGCGGTATGGCCTTGTAGTCGTTGTCCGACCAGGCATCGACCTGCCTCGCGCTGTTGACCACGACGCCTTCGTTGAAAGCGAACAGCGCCGCGGAGATGCCGATGCTCGCAACGATTAGCGGCGCGAGGATCTGATGCGCCGAGAGGCCCGCCGCCTTCATCGCGACGACCTCGCTGTTCTGGTTGAGGCCGACGAACGCTATCAGCGTCCCGAGAAGGACGGAAAAGGGGAGGAAGCGCGACGCGAGCAAGGGCAGTCGAAGCGCGACGTAGTGCCACAGATCGGAGTCGGTATTTCCCGGAACCGCAAGAATTTTCCCGGCCTCGCCAAGCAGGTCGAGAGTCATCAGCACGAGGATCAGTGCGAACAGGACCGCAAGACTTCGAGTCAGGAACAGCCTGACCATGTAAAGAGCGAGACGTCGCGACGGGAAAAATGCGAGGTTGATCATCCCTCGTCCCGAACCTCCCTACTGGGAAGCAGCGAGCGGAGGAACCTCGCGAGCCTCGCGAAAAGCCAATCGAGCGCGCCGATCGGCTGCCCTCCGGGCTTGTGCGCGAGGATATGGTACATCCAGGCAATCATCGCCGCGAAGATCGAGAGCGGAACCCATAGGGCGACGATCGGATTCAATCGCCCGTCGGCTCCTGACTGCTGCCCATATTGATTTACCTTATGATAGGCGACGACGATCAGGATCGCGAGGAAGATGCCGAGGCCAGAGGTGCTGCGCTTTGGGGGCACCGCGAGCGCGACCGCGAGCAACGGCAGCATGAACATCATCAGCACTTCGACGAGCCGGAAATTCAGGTTGGCCTGGGCTTCCACGCGCTGGTGATTATCGGTGGCGCCGCCGCCGTAACCAATGCGCCAAAGCTCGTGCAGGTAGAGCTCGTCGGACTGCGCCCCGGTGCCGCGCGTCCGGAATTGATCGATGGCGGGAAGACTGATCGGAAGATCGTAACTTTCGAAAGCAAGCGTGCGGGGGACCTTGAACCTGGGCGATTGCTGGACCAACCGGCCTTCGACGAGGCGGAAAAGGATCTTGTCGGGATCGTCTGTCGAAAGGAACCTGCCGTGCTTGGCGGTTGCAGCGATGCTGGTGCCCTTGCCGTCGCTGGTCTGGACGAAAATGCCCTGGAGCTGCGTGCCTTTGTTCTCGCTTCGCTCGATTTGGAGAGTGATCCGGTGGCCGAGCTGGTTGAATTCGCCGACCTTGATCGCAGCGCCGAGCGCACCCGACTTGAGGTCGAACCGCAGGCTCTCGTAGCGGTATTCGGTATAGGGCTGAAGGTAGCCGACGATCATCAGGTTGATGATCGCGAGCGGGATCGCATAGGCGTAGGGAACTCGCAGCAGGCGACCGTAGCCGACCCCAATCCCTCGAAGCGCGTCAAGCTCCGATGAGAGAGCGAGCTTTCGGAAGGCGAGCAGGATGCCGAGCATCAGGCCAATCGGGATTCCGAGCGATAAATATTCGGGAAGGAGATTGGCGAGCATTCGCCAGACAACGCTGACCGGGCCCCCGGCGTCGACCACATATTGAAAGAGCCGAAGCATCTTGTCGAGGATGAGCAGCATCGCTGCGAGGATCAGCGAGCCGATCAAAGGGACCGCGATCGACGTGACGAGATAGCGGTCGATCAGTTTCAGTCGGAGCACGCTCGAAGGCAAATTGAAGTCGTCCCAGCACCATCATTTGGCCGCAAAGACGGCCCAGATCGCAGAGCGGACCGATGCGCCCGACGCCTTGGGAGCACCTGTTCGTTTGAGGCCCGTATAGCGAACCGCCCGGTGAATACATGTTGAAAGTGCCGCAAGACACGGAAAGGCTGGACCCGATGGCGCAAGTCGCGGGCGCTGAGCCCGGCTGCTCGTTGCACAGTCGCCCCCGGATCGCATTGCTTTCGAACCCGAAATCGACCGGCAACCTCGCCCAGCTGCCGCAAATACGCGAATATTGCGATGCCCACCCGGACGTCTTCCATTATGAGGTCGAGCAGGCAAGCCAGATCGGGGAGGCGATGCGGATCATCGCCCGGGTCAGACCCAAGGTGCTGGTCATCAACGGCGGCGACGGGACCGTCCAGGCGGCGCTCACGGAACTCTATAATGGCGGGCATTTCGGCGCCGCCGCGCCGCCTGTCGCGGTGTTGCCGAGCGGCAAGACTAACCTGATCGCGCTCGATCTTGGTGCGCGGGGCGACCCAATCGAGACACTCGAGCGGCTGATCGAACTTGCCCGAGCCGATGAGCTTGACCGTTACACCGTTGCGCGCGAGCTGATCGCGCTGCGCCGGCCCGGCGAGGATGACCGCCCGGTGATCGGCATGTTCCTGGGCGGCGCGGGTCTTGCCGAGACGATGCTCTATTGCCGGCACAAGATCTATCCGTTGGGCTTGCCGAACAGTATCAGCCACGCACTGACCTTCATTGCCTACATCGCGCAGTTGGTGCTCAAGCTGAAGTCGAGCTTCCTGCCGCTAGCGGCGACCAACACGGAACTGGTCATGCCGACACGCAACCCGCTTTCCGGGCGGTTTGCGTTCCTTGCCGTAACGACGCTCGAAAAGATGCTGCTCTCGAACACGATGGGCGGCGAGGGGCGCGGTCCTCTGAAAGTCGTCGCAATCGAGGAATCCCCGACGTCGGTATTCCGGGCGCTGTTTGCCGGGCTGACTGGGGGCTACAAGGGCAAGAAGATGCGCGGCATCCACTTCGAGGAAGTGGACGAGGTCACCATCCACGGCGAGAGCACGCACCTGATTCTCGATGGCGAGACCTTCCGTGCCGAGCGTGGCAACCCGATTCATCTCTGCCCCGCGCAACCGCTGTCCTTCGTCAAGCTGGCCGCGTAAGCAGAATCTCGATGTCGGAACTGCGCGACCTGGTCGCGGAGGAGCTGGGCCTTCCCGTCGATCCGCGCATCAGCGCGATGGCGGCGGCAATCGCGGCAAGGCATGGAGCTTCGAGCCAGGCAGTGCTCTTCTACGGGTCGTGCCTTCGCCAGAAGCAGCTCGAAGGGCTGATGCTTGATTTCTACCTGATCGTCTCTGACTATCGCGCGGCTTATGCAAAGACCTGGCTGGCGGCTGCGAACCGGCTGATCCCGCCTAACGTATTCTATTTCGAGAACGCAGGTCTGGCGTCGAAATATGCGGTTCTAAGCGAAGCGGACTTCGCGCACGAATGTTCGCCCGAAGCGTGGACGGTGTCGACTGCGGCGCGCTTCTCACAACCTTCGCGGCTGGTGTGGAGTGCGCACGAGAATGCAGCCGAGCGGATCATCGAAACCGTCAGCAATGCAGCGCCGACATTGCTTGGATGGGTGCCACCCATGCCGACCAGCGCCTCGACCATCGATCTTTGGAAGCGCGCGTTCCAGCTGACGTTCGGTGCCGAATTGCGCGCCGAGCGCGAGGATCGGTCAGCTCAGATCATCGATGTGGACCATGTGCGGTATGAGCGTTTTGCCCAGGCGATCACCCTGAAAGGCCAAGGCTCGGCTCGCTGGTGGCGAGTCAAACAACGGCACGGGAAGATTTATTCGATCGCCCGCCTCGCCAAAGCGAGTCTCACCTTCGCCGGTGGCGCCAATTACATAGCGTGGAAGATCAACCGCCACGCCGGCACGGACATCCAGTTGAACCCATGGCAGCAGCGGCACCCCCTGCTCACGGCAATCACCTTGCTGCCGCGGCTGATCCGGTCCGGGGCGGTTCGCTAGCCCGTGACAGCGCCGCGGCGACGGCGCTCGCAAGCGCTCCAACGGTGAACGGCTTGCGCAGAAGCTCGTAGCCGCGCAGCTCCTGGCTTTCGCCTTCGCCGACATAGCCGGTCACGAACAACACTGCGAAGTCGCGCGGCGAGTTCGCCTTGAGGTGCCGGATCAGCTCGGGGCCACTCATCTCGGGCATGATCACATCGCTGATGACGAGATCGAAATCCTGGCCCTCGAACAGGTCGATCGCCTCTGCGCCGCTGCCGCAGGCGACCGGCTCGTAATCCAGATCCTCGAGCGCGCCGACGGTCGCGGTGCGGACTCGCGGGTCGTCTTCGACGAGCAGTATTCGAGCACCGGAGACGTGGACGTCAGCATCCTCGCGCCGCTGGACCGCCGGATGGACCCGGACTTCCGCGGCCTTTTCCGTGCGCGGAACGTAGATGGAAACGGTCGTTCCCCGGCCAACCTGGCTCTCGATCCCGACTTCGCCGCCGGATTGGTGGGCAAAGCCAAAGATCTGACTGAGGCCGAGACCAGTGCCCTTGCCGACCGGCTTGGTGGTGAAGAAGGGTTCGAACGCGCGGTCGAGCACAGCCGGGGTCATCCCGCAGCCGGTGTCGGTGACGCTGATCTTCACATATTCGCCCGAACGGATGTCGCCGACCTGGTTCGCAGCGAGGCTCACATTTCCGGTCGAGATGCGCATCAACCCCCCGCCATCCATCGCATCGCGTGCATTGACCGCGAGGTTTACGATCGCATTTTCGAGCTGGTGAGGATCGACATAGATCGGCCAGGCGTCACGATCGAGGTCGACCTCGATCCGGATGCGCTCGCCAAGCGTCCGGTCGAGGAGGTCCGACATGCCGCCGATCAGTTCCGTCGAATCGACGCGCTCGGGAAGGAGCGGCTCTGACCGGGCGAACGATAGAAGTCTGCGAGTGAGGGCAGCTGCCCGCGTCGCCCCTTCCATCGCATTGTTGAGGTGGATCATCACTTCGCGACGGGGGCCGTTCAGTCGGCGAAGCGCAAGATCGATTCCGCCGACAACGACCGCGAGCATATTGTTGAAATCGTGCGCGATGCCGCCGGTCAGCTGCCCGACTGCCTCCATCTTCTGGACCTGGCGAAGCTGCGCTTCCGCGGCCTCGCGCTCGGCCGCCTCGGCTTTCAGTGCCTGGTTCGCCTCCCAGAGCTCGGCTGTTCGCTCGCGGACCGCGAGTTCGAGGGTCTCGGCGCGCTCGCCCTCGCTCTCTGCCAGCTTTCGAGCGAGCGTGTTCTGGCGAAGCGCCGCGACCGACACGACAGCAAGGAAGATTGCGCCGAGACCGACGAGGATCCCGAGCCAGCTCAAATAATTGGTGAACTGATCCGCTTGGTCGGAGAAAAACTGGCTTTGCTCGATCTTGTCGCGCATCGACGCGCGCTCAGCCTTGATGATTTCGTCGAGCTTGTTGTCGAGCCTGTGCCCGACGCTTGGATTATCCTCCGTCTCCTTGGCGGCAGAATAATAATAGCGAATGCCGGCATCGCCCTGCTTGGCGACGGCCGCCTGCGCCGCCAGCGCCAGCTGGCCGCTACGCACTTGGTAGAGCTGTTCAGCCTCGGCGACGCGACGCAACTGATCGGGACTGCCCCTGAGGAGTTCCTGGAGTTGAGTGATCTGGTAGCCGGCAAGCTGCCAGTTGCTGGCGTAAATGTTACCGCTGGTCTTGGTATCTTCATCGAGGACGAAGCGAGCCAGTCCCGCTTCGGCCTGGGCCAGGCTCGCGCTTGCATTCCGGACGACGAGCGCAACCTCATACGTGTGACGCTCCGAATCCAGCGCATTTTCGCGCGCGTCGTTCGCGAACTTGACGAGGAAAACCATGGCCACGAGGACCAGCGCCGCCACGAGGCCCGCGGCGGCCGCTCCTCCCCGACGCCAATCGAAACGGATCTGTTCCTCTTCCCCGTCCCCGATCATGGTCTCAGTCTAGTCGCGTTAACCATTTGGGGAAAGCGAAAGGTTCCCCGGCAAATCGTCAACTTATACAGTTAGTTGCACGGCCCGCCGCAGCGAACATGCCGAGGATCTCGTCGATCTGTTCCTCGTCGTGCAGCGCACATAGCGAGCAGCGCAGAAGCGTCATTCCCGCAGGAGTGGCCGGTGGCCGGGCGAGATTGACGTAAAGACCCTCGTGAAGGAGCGCTTCCCACATCGCCGCACCCATTTCGAGATCGGGCATGATTACGGCGATGATAGCGGACTGAGGTTCATCCGTTCCGAGCTTGAACCCGAGCTGGATGAGGCCGGCGTGGAGCCGCTTCGAATTCTCCCACAAATGGGCACGCTTGTCGGCGCTGTCCATCAGCTTGCGGATCGAGGTGGCGGCGGTCGCAACGACGCTCGGCGGGAGCGATGCGGTGAACACGTAGGGGCGGCAAACGAGGCGCAGGATCTCGAACTTCGGATGGTTAGACACGCAGAAGCCGCCGACGGTCCCGACCGATTTCGAGAAGGTGCCAATGATGAAGTCGACGTCGTCGATCACGCCCTGCGCTTCGCACACGCCGCGACCATGTTCGCCGATGAAGCCCATCGAATGCGCCTCGTCGACCAGCACCATCGCCCCGGCCGCCTTGGAAACGGCGACCATTTCCGCCAGCGGCGCGACGTCGCCCATCATCGAGTAGACGCCCTCAAGAACCACCAGCTTGCCGGATTCGGGAGGAAGGCGCCGAGCCTTTTCTGCAGCGCTTCGACATCATTGTGGCGGAACGGAACGATCTGGGCGTTGCCGAGCGCGCAACCGTCGTAGATCGACGCGTGGCTGTCGATGTCGAGGAGGATGTAATCGTCCTTGCCCGCGATCGTTGAAATGACGCCGAGGTTGGCCTGGTAGCCAGTCGAGAAGACCATGGCATGATCCATGGCATAGAACTCCGCGAGCGCCTGCTCGACCGCCTTGTGGCCGACATAGGTGCCATTGAGAACACGGCTCCCGGTCGTTCCCGAGCCAAAGTCATCGAGCGCCTGCTTGCCCGCGGCGATGACTTCGGGATCGAACGTCATCCCCATGTAATTGTAGGTGCCAAGAAGGATCGTTCGCTTGCCATTGCAAATTGCAACGGTCGGGCTTTCGACCTTCTCCATGACGAGATTGAAGGGGTCGGTGACGCCGCCTTCGAGCAAGGCGTTGCGCTGCTCGATCAGCGGGTCGAACTTGGAGAAAAGGTCAGCCACGAGAGTTCGTCAGCCGCACCAAAGCATCGAGGAGCTGGCCGACGGTCTCGATTTCCGCCTGCATGTTCATCGTGATGATGACGTCGAACTCGTCCTCGACGTTGGCGACGAAGTCGAGCACCGTGAGGCTATCCCACTCGAGGTCCTGGGCGAAGCGGGTTGCTTCGGTGATCGCGACACCCTTCTTGTTGTAAGGCTCGATGAGGTCGAGGATCCTGGCGTATATTGCGGCTCGGTTTGACATGCTCGGCTCGTTAGTGCTGCGATCCTGCTTAAGCAACGCAATCGGGCGCGAATACGGCGGCACTCGGGCCGATCAGCTTTTCTGGACCACCGCGGCGCAGATCAGGACGAGGCGCAGGCCCTCCAACGCGTTGGGTGTGAAGTCTGCCGCGACAAGGATCGCGGGGTCCCTTAGCGCAGCTTCACGATCCTGATTCGGTCGAACTTCGCCCGGTCCTTCACCGATTCCTCGCTCCTGGTCAGCGCCTTCGCGATCGCCTTCAGTGCCATGCCCTTGCCGGCCAGAACGTGCAGCTTCTGGATCTCGTCCTGCCGCCACGGCTGCCGGTGGCGTTCGAACCGTTCCCCCATCTTCTTCCCCCTTAAGCCACGCGCGTGCCGATCGCCCTCACAGTAGCGCAGGCCGGCGAGCCATCCTTGCTCGTCCCGTCGACCTTGATCTCTACTGCGCCGCCGCTCGCCGCCGCTTTCCTCGAGCGTCTCCTGCGTGAGGTCATGAATGTCGATCTTCATCCGCCTCGACCAGGGAGAAGCGTGATCGCCTGCGGACTGGCCGACCCGGACATAAACGAACCGCCGCTCGGGTCCCTCCCGCCGGACTTGGTCGCCGAACAACTTCGGCCCCTTGGCGAAGCGCACCGGGAACTCGAACGCCAACGGCGCACCCGCCGCCGCACGCTTCGGATCGAAGCGGATGACCGTCCTTCGACTGCAAGCTGTGAAGCACGCCCGGAACCGGATTCTCAATCACGATCCGCACCCGGACCTGTGTCTGTTCGGCGCGAGCCATGAAGCCGCTGTAGCGCAGATCGGCAAAGATAAGAAAAGCGGCCTCGTCGGGTCCCCCGCACCTACCCCCTCACCCCGTGGCAGCAAGAAAAAGGGCCGCCAAGCGGCGGCCCTTCCTTATTCTGCCAGTCGATCCTTTGATCGAAATCTACCCCAGCATTTCCTGCTCGAGCTTCTTGGCCATTTCCTCGATATTTTCAGGCGGCCAGCCCGGGATATCCATCCCCAGCCGCAGCCCCATCGAGGCGAGGACCTCTTTGATCTCGTTCAGCGACTTCCGGCCGAAGTTCGGCGTTCGGAGCATCTCTGCCTCGGTCTTCTGGACGAGGTCACCGATATAGATGATGTTGTCGTTCTTCAGGCAGTTTGCCGAACGGACCGATAGCTCCAACTCGTCGACCTTCTTGAGGAGATAGCGGTTAAGCTGGTTGGTGTCTGCGGGCGATTCCGCAGCCATCGGCACGGCCTGCCCGATCATCGGCGATGGAGCCATGCGCACCTGGCTGTCGTCAAAGTGGACGAACAGCTGGAGCTGGTCCTGGAGGATCCGCGCAGCATAAGCGAGCGCATCTTCCGGCGTGACCGTTCCGTCGGTCTCGATCGTCAGAGTGAGCTTGTCATAGTCGAGCTCCTGACCGACGCGGGTGTTTTCGACCTTGTAGGCGACCTGGCGCACCGGGCTGTACAGGGCGTCGACCGGGATCAGTCCGATCGGTGCATCGGCCGGACGGTTGGCAGCTGCGGGCTGGTAGCCTTTGCCGATGTCCGCAGTCAGTTCCATGTTAAGTGTCGCGCCCTCGTCGAGGTGGCAGATGACGAGGTCGGGGTTGGTGACCTCGATGTCGCCGGTGGTCGCGATCAGGCCCGCGGTGACCTCGGTCGGGCCGGTGGCCGAAAGGTGGAGGCGCTTGGGCCCCTCGCCTTCCATCTTGAGGGCGATTTGCTTGATGTTGAGGACCATGTCGGTGACGTCCTCACGGACTCCGGCGAGCGAGGAGAACTCATGAAGCACGCCATCCATCTTGATCGAGGTGACGGCAGCACCCTGGAGCGAGGAGAGGAGCACCCGGCGTAGAGAGTTGCCGAGAGTCATTCCGAAGCCGCGCTCCAGCGGCTCGGCGACGAACACGGCCCGGCGGCGGTTGTCGCCCCCGGACTGCTTCTTCTCGAGCGTGTTTGGCTTCTTGAGTTCCTGCCAGTTCTTTGCGTTGACGGCCATTTTCATCCCTTGGCAGTTGGGGGCCTTGGGCCCCTCGGTTCGATACTTCCCCGCCGAGATTAAGAACCCCGGCGAAAACCCTTAGTCGCTTGTCAGACCCTGCGGCGCTTGGACGGCCGCACCCCGTTGTGCGGGATCGGGGTCACGTCGCGGATCGAGGTGATTGTGAACCCGACCGCCTGAAGCGCACGGAGCGCACTCTCGCGACCCGAGCCCGGGCCCTTGACCTCGACCTCGAGCGTTCGGACGCCGTGGTCTGCGGCCTTGCGGCCCGCATCCTCGGCGGCGACCTGCGCTGCATAGGGGGTCGACTTGCGGCTGCCCTTGAAGCCCATCGTCCCGGCGCTCGACCAGGCAATCGCATTGCCCTGCGCGTCGGTGATGGTGATCATGGTGTTGTTGAAGCTGGCGTTCACGTGGGCGACGCCGGCGGTAATGTTCTTGCGCTCCCTCCTGCGGAGACGCTGCGGTGCCTGAGCCATCGAAATTCCTACAATCTAAAAAGCTGCTGCGGTCGGACGGAAGAACAAATTACTTCTTCTTGCCCGCGATCGGCTTGGCCTTGCCCTTGCGGGTGCGCGCGTTGGTGTGCGTGCGCTGGCCGCGGACCGGAAGGCCCTTGCGGTGGCGAAGCCCGCGGTAGCAGGCGAGGTCCATCAACCGCTTGATGTTCATCGCGGTCTCGCGGCGAAGGTCCCCCTCAACCGTGTGATCCTTGTCGATCGCCTCGCGAATGTGCAGCACCTCCTGATCGGTGAGATCCTGCACGCGCTTCTCCGGGCCAATCCCGAGTTGCTCCGTGATCTGCTTGGCCGCGGTGCGGCCGATTCCGTGGATGTAGGTCAGTGCGATTTCGACGCGCTTGTTGGTGGGGATGTTGACCCCGGCAATACGAGCCATTGATTACCCTTCTTCAGCTCCACGGGGCGCCATTCGCCCCATCTCGTCGCTAAAAAGACCCGGGGTCCAAACGAAAAGCCGACGCGCGCACGAGTGCGCCGCCGGACAACCGGTGGATCGGGATGAAGGGCAGATAGGAATGCTGTTTGGACGAGTCAAGCGCGCGCAAAATCCTACTTTCCCCGAATTGCGCGTTAAGGAAGCCGCAAATGCAGGAAAAACGGATCCACCAGGTCTTCGCCGCCAGCGTGTCGCTCAAGGGGCTGCACGCCCTCTTTGAGATCGTCAGCGGTTTCGCACTCTATTTCACAAGCACCGCGACCATCCTTGGCTGGATCGAACGTTTCACTGCCGACGAGCTCAGTCAGAACCCCGATGATTGGGTCGCAACTCACCTTCTGAAGTTCGGGCAGAGCTTCTCGGTCGCGCAGCACGATTTCTTCGCTTTCTATCTGCTCAGCCACGGCATCGTGAAGCTCGTTCTGGTCTATGGCCTCCTGAAGGAGAAATTGTGGGCATATCCGGCGAGTTTCGTCGTGTTCACGGGCTTCATCGCCTATCAGCTTTACCGCTTCAGCTTCACTCATGAAGTGTCACTGATCCTGCTCAGCATGTTCGATATCTTCGTCATCGTCCTCGCCTGGCACGAATACCGGCTTCTGAGACGTCACCTTCCCACCCACTGATTTGCCCGATAGAGACGGCATGAATGCAGCGGCTCACCCTCGCCGGCGGCGTCCCCGACCAACTCAAGGGGAGCATCGTCGCCCTCGGCAATTTCGATGGATTTCACCTCGGCCACCAGGCGGTGGTGAGCCGTGCGATCGCGCGTGCATTTCATGAGCGCCGGCCGGTCATCGTCGCAACCTTCGATCCTCACCCGGTCAAGTTCTTCAAGCCGGAGGTGCCGCCATTCCGCCTGACGACTCTGGATCAGCGCGAGTGTCTGTTCGCGCATGCGGGCGCGGACGCGATGCTGGTGTTCGAATTCGGGGCCGAGCTCGCCGCAATGGACGCAGAGGCGTTCGTCGCCGATGTGCTGGGCCGCCGGATCGAGACCATTGGAGTGGTCACTGGCGACGATTTCAGCTTCGGGAAGGGCCGTCGGGGCGACGTCGCTCTGCTCGCGCAGGTCGGCGCTGAAAATGGCATCAAAGCCGAAGCCGTCCCGCAAGTTCTTCTCGACGGTGAGCGCATTTCGTCGGGACGTATCCGTGAGGCTCTGGTCGAAGGCGATAGTGCGATTGCAACGAGAATGCTGAGCCGCGACTATGCGATCGAGGGGGTAGTGCAGCCCGGCGACGCCCGCGGACGCAAGCTCGGCTATCCGACCGCAAACCTGACCATCGGCGATTATCAGCCGCCCAGGTACGGAATTTATGCGGTTCGGGTGACGCTGAAGGATGGCAGTGAGCATCCTGGCGTTGCGAACTTCGGAGTTCGACCGACCTTCGACGAAACGGAGGAGCTTCTCGAGGCCCATCTCCTGGATTTCGACGGAAATCTGTACGGACAGAAGATCGAAGTCGCGCTCCACGCATATATCCGCGACGAGAAAAAGTTTGATGGAATCGAGCCGCTGATCGCCCATATGCGCGATGACGAAGCCAAGGCGCGGCACCTGCTCGCACTCGGCTAGGTCCAGCGAATTTGCAATCTGATGAGTGACCGCTAGAGCCCGCGCCAATGGCTGACGCCCCTGAAAGGACCAGGACAGACTACCGGTCGACCGTCTTCCTTCCGCGCACCGACTTTCCAATGAAGGCCGGCCTGCCGCAGAAGGAGCCGGCGATCGCTGCTCGCTGGGAAGACGAGGGCCTTTACCAGCAAATCCGCAGTGCGCGCGAAGACCGCGAGAAGTTCATCTTTCACGACGGGCCGCCGTACGCCAACGGCGACATCCACATCGGCCATGCGCTCAACCACACGATCAAGGACATGGTCGTTCGGACGCAGAGCTTGCTCGGCAAGGACGCGCCTTACGTGCCTGGCTGGGACTGTCACGGGCTCCCGATCGAATGGAAAGTCGAGGAGCAGTATAGGAAGAAGAAGCTCAACAAGGACGAGGTCCCGGTCAAGGAATTCCGCGCCGAGTGCCGAGCCTATGCCCAGCATTGGGTCGACGTTCAGCGCGAGCAGCTGAAACGGCTTGGAATCAGCGCCCATTGGGACAAGCCCTATCTGACGATGAACTTCCATGCCGAAGCGACCATCGTTTCCGAGCTGTTCAAGTTCGCCGAGACCGGCCAGCTCTATCGCGGCGCAAAGCCGGTGATGTGGTCGCCGGTCGAGAAAACCGCGCTCGCCGAAGCCGAGATCGAATATGAGGACATCGTTTCTACCCAGATCGATGTCGCGTTCGAGATCGTCCAAAGCCCGATCGCCGAACTGGTTGGCGCCTATGCGGTGATCTGGACGACCACGCCGTGGACGATCCCGGTGAACCAGGCAATCGGCTACGGACCCGGGATTGAATATGCCCTTTGCTCAATCAATCCTGTTTTCGAAGCCTTTGACGGCGACAGGGGTTCGTTCTTCGCGCTGTTGCGCGAGCGTGTTCCACTCCTCAAATCACGGATCCTCATTGGCCAGGATCTGCGAACCGAATTTGCCGAGCGGGTGAAGCGCGCGATTGCTGGGGTCGAGATGCCGGAATTCGGCAACCCGATGATCGCGCAAGTCCATCTGGATGACATCAAGTCCGAATGTCCTGACACGCCAAAGGCGATTGCAGGGTCCGATCTCGAAGGCACTGTAGCTCGTCACCCGATGCACAAGCTGGGCGGCTTTTTCGCGCGACCGCGACCGTTCCTTGCCGCCGATTTCGTGACCACCGACCAGGGCACCGGGCTCGTCCACGAAGCGCCGGATCACGGCGAAGAAGATTTCTACCTCTGCCAGCAGCACGGGATCGATCCGGTATTCGCGGTCACGGATGACGGGCGCTTCCGCGAGGACTGGCTGTGGCTCGGCGGCCAGGGCAGCGTGATCAATAACAAGTTCAACGCGCCCGACGGGCCGATCTGCTCGGACCTGCGCGAGGTCGGAGCATTGATCGCCGCGAGCGCGGACTTCACCCACAGCTACCCGCATAGCTGGCGATCGAAGGCCAAGGTCATCTACCGCTGCACGCCGCAATGGTTCATCGCCATGGACAAGCCGTTGCCGCACTTGTCGAGGGAGACCCGAGCCGAGCAGCGCTGGGATAATGAGGGCGGAGCGGACCCGTCCGGCAACGACTCACCGACACTGCGCAAGTTGGCGATGGACGCCATTGCGGCAACTCGCTTCGTGCCGGAGAAGGGCCGCAACCGGCTCGGTTCGATGGTCGAACAAAGGCCCGACTGGGTGATCAGCCGGCAGCGCGCCTGGGGCGTTCCAATTGCGCTGTTCGTCGAGAGGAAGACCGGCGAGCTGTTGGTAGACCAGGAGGTCAACGCTCGGATCATAGACGCGGTCAGCAGGAACGGCGTCGATGCGTGGGAAGTCGCGAACGCCGCTGCCTTCCTCGGCGACCGAAGCCCCGAAGATTACGAGATGATCTCCGACATCCTCGACGTCTGGTTCGACAGTGGATGCACCCACGTCTTCACTTTGGAGAGTGGGCATTGGCCCGACGAGCGCTGGCCGGCGGACATCTATGTCGAGGGCTCCGACCAGCATCGCGGCTGGTTCCAGTCATCGCTCCTGGAAAGCTGCGGGACGCGTGGCCGGGCGCCCTACAATGCGGTGCTCACGCACGGCTTCACGATGGACTCCAAGGGCATGAAAATGTCCAAGTCGCTGGGGAATACCATCAGCCCCATCGACCTGATGAAGGAATATGGCGCCGACATCCTTCGACTGTGGGCGCTGTCGGTCGATTTCACTGAGGATCATCGGATCGGGAAAGAAATCCTCGCCGGGGTCGCGGATCAGTATCGTAAGCTCCGCAACACTTTGCGTTATCTGCTCGGCGCGCTGGGTGAGTTCGGCGACGAAGAGCGGCTTGATGACGTCGCGGCTTATCCCGAGCTCGAGCGCTACATGCTCCACCTGACGGCGGTGCTCGACCAGAAGCTCAGGAACGCGGTCGATGATTTTGATTACAACACTTACGTGCGCGCGTTGACCGACTTCTGCAACGAGGATCTCAGCGCCTTCTTCTTCGATATCCGAAAGGACGTTCTTTATTGCGAGGTCAACCCCGAGACGGGCTTCCGAACGGAGCGGCGGCGGGCGTACCGGACCGTGCTCGACACCTTGTACCAGGCACTCGTGCGCTGGCTGTCCCCGATATTGGTTTTCACAAGCGAGGAAGTGTGGGGGACGCGCTATCCGAATGCCGGTTCTGTACACCTTCTCGAATGGCCAGTCGTCCCGATGGTCGATGCCGACGAGGCGAAGTGGACCGAGCTGAGGGCTCTGAGGGCACAGGTCACGGAAGCGATCGAGCCGCTCAGGCGCGAGAAGGTGTTAGGGTCCAGCCTCGAATCTGAGATTGTGCTGAGTGATCTGCCTGCTTCACCCGACGAGCTTGCCGAGCTGTTCATCGTGTCTGCAGTCCATTCGGGGCAAGAACTGCGCGTAGTTAAGACCAATAATCATAAATGTGGGCGCTGTTGGCGCTGTCTGCCGGAGGTGAGCCAAGATGGTGATTTGTGCGACCGCTGCGAGGGCGTGGTGAATGGCTAGGTCGCGCCTCGGATTTCAGCATCGCGCTCCTGGTCTTTATTCTCGACCAGCTGGTGAAAGGGGTGGTGACTGGTCCGCTTGGGATCAACCAAATCGGCGCCCAGCTCGTCCTTCTTCCGATCTTCAACTTCACCTACACGCAGAACGAGGGTATCTCGCTCGGACTATTGAACGCGACCAACCCACTGGGGCGCTGGATGCTGGTCGCTATGACCTCGATCATCGCCATTGGAGTCGCCGTGTGGATCGGGCGGGAAAGGAATCGGATCGACCAGGTCGCGCTCGGGATGGTGCTTGGAGGAGCGCTCGGCAACATTCTCGACCGCGTCCGTTTTGGTTACGTCGTAGACTTCGCCGACCTGCACTTCGGCGATTTCCGCCCCTTTTTGGTATTTAATGTCGGCGATGCGGCGATTAGCATAGCAGTCGTGATCCTGTTGCTGCGCGCGTTTCTCGCCCGTAAGGATCAGAAGGAAGGGCCGAGCCCCGAGGAGAAAATCGAACATGCTTAAGGCCTCTACCGTCCTCTTGGCCGCCACATTGTTGGCGACGAGCGGCTGTGCCGCCATCAGCAGCAAGCGCCATGCGCCGGATGAATTCCTGGTAGCTCGCAACGCTCCGCTCGTAATTCCACCCGATTTCAGCCTCGCCCCGCCCGTAGCGGGAACTCAGGGTCTCAGCGCCGGCGATGCACAGCAGCAGGCGATCGACGCGCTCTTCGGCGGTCCTGCACCGCGATCGGCCGCGGAAACGAGCCTTCTCGACACGATTGGCCGAAGCGACGCTCCGATCGGCATTCGCTCGACGGTCTGGGATCCGGACACGCGAGTTGTCGACAAAGGTCCCGTAACGCTGCAGATTCTGTCGGCGCCAGCGGCGAACACCGACGTTGCGACGGCCCAGGCGGCCCAGTGATTAGACGAGGGGGGAGTCAGCGGTAGGAATGGCAGAACAAAACCTCTCTGGACGCCTGGTCGAGATCGAATCGATGCTCGAGCGCTCGCGCCGCCGTTTCGAGGAAGGCACGCGTCTCGTCGAGGACGCTCACCGGATGCTCGCCGACATCCAGCAAGCTTTGATCGGGTCGCCGCGAAGCATCTCCCCGGAAGACAGCGAAGAGGCCGCGTCACGGCTGCTCGCGTCGTTGAAGGCAAGCGGCGGGGATATGCCGGAAACCTTGTGCGGCGGGCGCCTCTCCGTCGACCAGGTGCAGCGGCTGATCCGAATCGACGGGCATCCTATTGGAATCACCGAGATGGAATATCGCGTGCTCGAGTTGCTCGCCTTTGCGCGCAACAATGTCGTCACACGCGCGATGCTCCTGAAGCACCTCTACCGGCGCGCCGACGACCAGCCCCAGCCGAAGATCATCGACGTCTTCATCTCGAAGCTCCGGAAGAAGCTCCGCAATGCCTCGGGTGGTGCGGAGTTCATCGAGACTATTCCGCAGCGCGGCTGGATCCTTCGCGACATCGGCGAAAAAAGCGGGGCCTAAAGGCCCCCAATTCACGCTTTCCTAACCCGTGGCGGTTTACTTCGCTCCCCATGCTTCACCTGTTTTCAGAAGTCCCGTCTCACGAGCACGGACGGCCTTATGCGGAGGCGGTTTCGCGCCTTGCGAGCGTTCGCCATGCGTTGCTCCTGATCGGCCCGTTCGGGAGTGGCCCGGCGCCCGACGACCATGACGACGACGCAATCGCCGCGGCGTGGAACAGCGCCGGCGACACCAAGCGCGAGCTTTTCGACCGTCGCTCCGGGCGGATGGTCGGAGCTGCCGCCGCCGGAATCGAAGCGCTCCTCGTCGAGCGCGAAGAGGGTCGCGAGCCAAACTGGGCAGCGAGTGACGCGTTGATCGCCGAAATCCGCCGCGAGCTCGAGGAGGTCGCGGGGATCATCCTCGCCTAAGCCGGACCCACTGCTTTTGGAGTTAGGGGGTCTGCGCCCCATTCCGTCCAGCTTCCATCATAGAGCTGTCCACAATCGCTTCCGAGCAGATGCGCAGCGAAGATGATGCTGGTTGCAGTGACGCCCGAACCGCAGCTCGCAATGAAGGGTTTCGATGGATCGAGCCCTGCTTCATCGAAAGCCCGGCGAAGCTCAAGGTCCGGCTTGAAGGTTCCGTCCTCTTTGTAAAGCAGCCCGAATGGCAGGTTTCGAGCCCCGGGAATATGGCCGCCGGCAATTCCTGCTCGAGGTTCCGGCTCAATCGCTTCGAACCGACCCTTGCTGCGAGCATCGACCAGCGCGCAGCCGGAACCCGCAAGGACCTGCTCCTTCGAAAAGACATTCGGCTGCACCTGTGCATCGAAGCGTGCCTTTCGCGGCGAAGATTCACCGCTCTCGGTCAGCCGGCCCTCCCAAATCCACTTCTGCAATCCGCCGTCGAGGACGGCGACGTGCCGCGCACCGAAGTGGCGCAGGGTAAACCAGCCTCGAGCGGCGGTTCGGATCGGGGAATTGTCATAGACGACGATTCGGTCGTCCCGGCCGACGCCGAGCTTTTCCATCTCTTCATCGAACTGAGCGGCACCGGGCAGCATGTGCGGCGCGGGATCGGAATGATCCGAGAGTGCGTCGATATCGAGAAAACGAGCGCCTGGAATATGCGCATGCAGATATTCCTCGCGGCCGCTTCGGCCCGACGACGGCATGAACCAGGTCGAATTGATGATTACGAGATCGAGCTCACCAAGATGCCCCGCGAGCCATTCGGTCGAGACCAACGAGTCCATTGATTGAGCATAGAACTGGCGCGGAAGCACCGCTAGTTTCGCTAAGATGGAGGAAATCAGACTTCATCCGAGCTGGCTCGAACCGCTGCGTGGCGAATTCGCCGAGGCTTATATGGGCGATCTCAAGCGCTTTCTTGTCGCTGAACGCGGGCGCGGCAAAAGCATTCTCCCGCGCTCGGGAGAGTGGTTTCGAGCGCTCGACCTCACTCCACTCGACAAGGTTCGAGTCGTGATCCTCGGCCAGGATCCCTATCATGGCCAAGGGCAGGCGCACGGCCTGTGCTTCTCGGTCCAGCCTGGAGTCCGTCCGCCGCCGAGCCTGCTCAATATCTACAAGGAACTGGAGAGCGATCTCGGGATCGCTCCACGGCAGCACGGCTTCCTTGAATGTTGGGCGAGCCAAGGCGTGTTGCTTCTGAACAGCGTCCTCACCGTCGAAATGGGCTTGGCAGCCTCGCACCGCGACCGGGGCTGGGAGCGGTTTACGGACCGGATCATTCAGGAAGTGAACGCGAAGCGAGAGCCCGTCGTCTTCATGCTGTGGGGAAGCTACGCTCAAAAGAAGGCGGGGTTGGTGGATTCGTCCCGGCACCTCATATTGAAGGCGCCGCACCCCTCTCCGCTTTCGGCGCACAGCGGCTTCCTCGGTTGCAAGCATTTCTCAACCGCCAATGCATTTCTCGAGAGCCGAGGCTTGCCGGCGATCGACTGGGCGTTGCCGGAGCCAGTCACAGCCGGGTAGAAGCCGCGACATGGAAACCCGGCATCTCGGCCACGCCAGCGAGCTTCCGGCATCGCCCGCAGAGGCCGTGCTCGACTATCTGCCGAACCCAAGGCCCGGCGCACTCTATCTGGTCCGTTTCGCCGCCCCGGAATTCACCTCTCTGTGCCCGGTCACAGGACAACCCGATTTCGCGCATCTGGTGATCGACTATGCCCCGGGCGACAAAATCGTCGAGAGCAAGAGCCTCAAGCTGTTCTTGGGCAGCTATCGCAACCATTGCGGCTTCCATGAGGACGTAACGGTCGGGATCGGCCAGCGGCTGACCGACGAGATGAGGCCCAAGTGGCTCCGGATCGGTGGCTATTGGTATCCGCGAGGCGGAATGCCTATCGACGTTTTCTGGCAATCCGGACCGCCCCCGGTCGGACTTTGGCTGCCCGATCAGGGAATATCGCCATACCGCGGGCGCGGCTGAACCTTTGGCTGGGGGGCCGAAGATCGTCATCCTCGGCGCCGGGTCGATCGGCTGCTTCGTTGGCGCGGCATGGCAATTGGCGGGATTTCCGGTCACTTTCATCGGCCGCCCAAGGCTGTCGAAGGACATCGATCTGCACGGACTGACAATCAGCGATCATAGCGGCATGCGGGCACATCTCGCGCCTGGCGCCGTCGACTATCGCTGCGGCCCGGAGGCGCTTGGAGACGCCGACGTCATCCTCGTTGCGGTGAAGAGCGGCGGCACGGCCGAAGCCGCTTCTGAAATCGACCAGCACGGCCGCGACGGTGCGACGGTACTGAGCTTCCAAAACGGCATCAGCAACGTCGAGGTGCTTGAACAGGGCCTTCGAGGCCGCTTCGAGGTGGTTCGGGGAATGGTCGGCTACAATGTCGTCTATCTCGGCGACGGCCGCTTCCATAAAGCCGTCGCCGGCAACCTTTGGAGCGAAAGACTCGGTTTGACGGAAGCGATAGCAGAGCGGGTCAGCGAGCCAGCAGCGCTCAAGCTTTCCGACAACATGATCGGCCTCGCCTGGGGAAAGCTGCTCATTAACATGAACAATGCGGTGAATGCCCTGTCCGGGCGGCCCCTTCGAGGCGAGCTTCAGAACCGCGATTATCGGCGCGTCTTTGCAGCCTCTATTGAGGAAGGGCTGGCTGTTCTCAGGCGGGCTGAAATCGAACCAGCCAAGGTCGGGCCACTGCCGCCAGATCTGCTCGTGCGCGTGCTCAAATTGCCCAACTGGCTGTTCAACGGCATTTTCTTTCGAGCTTGGAAAATCGATGCGACGGCGCGCTCGTCTATGAGCGACGATCTCTCCGCCTCCCGAAAAACCGAAATCGACTATCTGAACGGCGAGTTCGTCCGCCTCGCTGAACGGTTGAGGATGGACGCCCCGGTAAGCAGACGCATCGTCGAACTGGTGCACAAAGCGGAAGCCGGCACTCCGCCGCTCACTCCCAAAGCGCTTCGGCAGGCCGCGCTAGGCGGCTAGCGCGAACTTCGTCTCTCGCCGGGTCCAGGCGTAGAACGAAAGAACAACGACAGTGAAGATGACAAGCCCAAGCGGCACCGCCCACGGATTCTCGGCGATGAGCGCCATTGGAGCGTCACTTTGAGTAGCCGCGACGATCGACGCGTAGACGACGCCCATGATGCTCTCGCCGACAATGAGCCCAGTCGCCAAGAGAACGCCCATCCGCTGCGCAAATTCGGGGTTCGAGGTCCGCGCAGCCCATTTGTCGTAGAACCAGCCAAGCAATGCCCCCAACGGCACCAGCAAGGTCAAGGCCATCGGCAGATAAATGCCCATGCCTACCGCCAATGGCGGCAGGCCGCCGCGTTTCATCTTCCGAAGCGTCTCGTCGATGATGATGACGACAACTCCAATGCCCGCTCCATATTCGATCAGCTTCCAGTCGAAATTGCCGTTCAACAGGCCCTGCGCAATGGCGGAGATGAGAGCCGCCTGCGGCGCAGCAAGAGCGTTCGGCTTGGCTCCGGCGACACCCTGGAAGGTGAAGGCCGTGTTCAAGAGGTCGAGCACCGGCGGAATAACGACGGCGCCGAAGATGACGCCGAGAATGAGCGCGACCTGCTGTCGCCACGGCGTTGCGCCGACGAGTTCCCCGGTCTTGAGGTCCTGAAGGTTATTGTTCGAAATGGTCGCCACGCCGAACACGACGGCGGTCACGAACAACGCGAAGGCGACAAGCGATTTCGACGCATCGCCGGTCGCGTGCGGGAAGAGCAGCGCCAAGAGCAGCGAAATCCCGACCACGGAAAGGATTCCAACCCCTGAAATCGGGCTGTTCGATGCGCCGATCAGGCCCGCCATGTAGCCGCAGACCGCGGCAATCACGACGCCCGCAATGAGGATGTAGATGATGCTGAGCACGATCGTGATGCCGGGATTGGCGGCGATCGGATCGGTTCTTGCAAAAGCGTAGAGCAAGAGCCCGATCGGGATCATCAGAACGAGGATCGTCGCGCTGACGATGCCGATGGGAATGTCGCGTTCCGTGATCGGCAGCGCATCACCTCGCCCGGCCTTGCGCTCCCGGTTCGCGGCAATAGCCGAGCGGATGCCGGAGACGATCGGCCCCATGATCTTGAGCAGGGTCCAGATCGCGGCGACGCCGATTGTCCCGGCGCCAATGAAACGCACCTTCTGAACGAATATCCCATGGATGAAGTCGCCGAGGCCGGCACCTGCAGGAATCGCTCCGGCAACCGCCGTATAATGGGGCACCAGGAAGCCCCAGCTGATCACGAGACCGACGAACATCGCAATTCCGACCGTCAGTCCGACCAGATGACCGACACCGATCAGCAGCATCGAAAGGCTCGCCGACACTGTGGTCGCACCCGATCCGAGAGTGAACGACTTCGCGGCATCCGCGGCAAGAAGCTTGGTCTGAGCGAGCGCATAGAAAACCGCCGATGCAATCGAGCTCCACACGATCAGCAGAAGACCGCGGCGATTCTCTTCCGCACCGCCAATGCCGGAGCCAACCTTGAGCACCTCCGCAGCAGCTAGGCCCTCGGGGTAAGGCAAGTCGGTGCCTGTCACCAGCGCGCGCCGCAACGGCACGGAATACATGACTCCGAGGATCCCGCCGATTGCGATCACCGCGACTGAAAGCCAATATGGGAAGCCCGTCCACCAGCCCACCATGACCAAGCCGGGAAGGACAAATACGATCGCCGAAAGCGTGCCCGCCGCAGACGCGATCGTCTGCACGATATTGTTTTCCTGGATCGTCAAATCCTTGAATGAGCGAAGCACTGCCATCGAGACGACCGCCGCCGGGATCGACGTCGCTACCGTCAAGCCGATCTTCAGGCCGGCGTAGACATTGGCGGCAGTCAGGATGACGGTCAGGACCGCACCGAGGATAATCCCGCGGAGGGTTAGCTCCTTGACGTTCTCACCCGCGCGGAGAGCCTCTTCGCGTGCCATTTATTTCCCCTTTGAACTGCCGCCGCCCGGCGGCGCCGGTGTCGAGTGGCGACGGATCGAGACCCACTTGTCCTTCTCCTTCACCCAGACGTCGGTAGAGACTACGCAGTCCTCGATTACGCGCCCTAGATATTTGAGCTTCCAGCAGGCCCGGACCGTTCCGATCATGACATCATCGAAAGCACTGGCTTCCTGGATTTCGAAGTCGATCGTCTCGAGGTCGCGGCGCTGGATCGCGTCGAGCCATTCCTCGCGATGCATGACAAACGGCCCGCTGGAGCGAGTGCCGATGAGCACGAAATCGGGATGCGTCATCGCAGCGAGACGCTCCATGTCCTTGCTGCACAACGCATCGCGCCATTCGCGCTCGAGCTCCTCGATCACTTCGCAGTTGCCGGCCACGCCTTCTCCTCTCCCAGCGCTTCTTTAAGGCCGAACGCGGACAAAGCGAATCTCCGTGTCATAGCGTCTCAAAATCAGTCCTTGGGGCGTGAACCCAAATGGTTCGCGGTCGAAGGCTGCCCAGCCCAGGTCGTTTGCGTGGAACCGAAGCAGCAAATGGTGGCCGCGGTCGGGACTGATGGCAAAATGGCCACCGACGGTTCCGTAGACCGGAACGAGCGGGTCAACCGCCGAGAGCTTGTGGCCGCCGGAATTTATTCGGCCATCGTCGTCAGCAGTGACGAGCCCCTTCTCGCCGGACCCGGCATCCGTCCCGATGGCGTCGAGACGATAGCCCTCTTCGCCAAATCCCGGTGGTTCCAGAGTGATCACCACTTCGCCCGGCGGCGCAGAATCGTCGCGAACCAACTCAAAGCTTGGCGATTTGGGCATCGGTTTGGTGGTGAGCCGCACCGCTTTTCCGTCGAACGTCCAGTGGCCCTCGGCGTGCTCGGAGACCGCTCCGTAGTCGAGCTCATAACGAAAATGGCCGTTCTTCTGGAGCTCGAGAGCGGCACCGACTTCCACCTGTTGTGCCCGGTACAGCCCCGCGATCTTCGACGGCGAGGCTGTCGCTAGAAGAGCAGCAGCGAGGATCATTGCTTCCCGCGCATCAGCCCCGGAGGTCAGCCACGAGGGAAATGGCGCCGTGGTTCAAGCTGGCCTCCTGCCGCTACGCCTTTGCGCAGCGGCCGTCAGAGCGCAAGTACTAGCGGGAAGCTCTATTTTTTCGTCAGGCTGACAGCGACGAACGCTTCTGGCGAATTGCCCCGCTTGATCAGCAGGAGCAAGCTGGAGCGGCCGGCTTTGCGCGCAGCATCCGCGCCTGCAATCACCTCCGCAGGCGACCTCACCGGCTGGTTATTAACGGAAAGGATGAGATCGCCGCGCTGCAGACCCTGCTCGGCCGCGTCCGAATTCGGATCGACCGCAGTGATGATAACGCCCTGCGCCGTCGAAGGCAGGTTGGCTGCGCGCCCGAGCTCGGGCGTGAGCACCGCGAGCGAAAGTCCCAGCGCCTTCTGCGCCGTCACCGCTGCCCCGCCGCCATTGTCCGGCGTCGCGCTGTCGCCACCGGCGATCTTGTTGAGTGCGGCTTCGGTTGGCCGGTCCTGGAGCGTCACATAGACCGTCGCTCGCTTGCCGTTGCGGACAATCTCGACCGGAACGCGAGGACCAACGGGGCTGTTCGCGATTAGGAAGGATACGGTTTGGTCGGGCGTGACCTGCTGGCCGTTCACCTTCACGATGACGTCGCCTTGCTGGATGCCGGCGCGAGCGCCCGGACCGTTGGGGACGATCGTGCGGACGATCTCGCCGCTGTCCTTTGGAAGTCCGAAACTGGGTGCCAGATCCTCATCGAGCGCCTGGAGGCCGACTCCCAGATAGCCCCGAACCGGACGCTGCCCCTTCATCAGCGAGTCAATGACGGGCTTGGCGAGTTCCGCAGGGATAGCGAGGCCAATTCCGACCGATGCGCCCGTCGGTGAGATCAGCGCCGAGTTGATACCGATGACATTGCCGTCGAGGTCGAACATCGGGCCGCCGCTGTTGCCCATGTTGATGGCGGCGTCGGTCTGAATGTAGCGGTCGTAGGCACCGTTCCCGGTAATTCCGCGATGAAGCGCCGAAATGATTCCCGCGGTGACGGTGCTTCCGACGCCATAGGGATCACCGATCGCAATGACCCAGTCGCCGACCCGCGCCCTGGTACTGTCGCCCCAGCGAACGAAGGCGAGGTTCTGCACGTTGATCTTAAGGAGGGCGAGGTCAGACGTGTCGTCGCGACCGACGATGCGCGCTGAAAATTCGCGACCGTCGCTGGTGGTGACCGTGACAGTGTCGACGGTTCCAGTGCCGGTCAGACCCTGGATGAGATGGTTGTTGGTGACGATATATCCGTCTGGCGAAATGACGAAGCCGGACCCGAGCGAACCCGCTTCGCGCGTTCGCTGCTGCGAACCGCTGCCGCTGCTGCTTCCGTCTCCCTGGCCGCTGCCTTGCTGCTGGTTGGGGCTGAACTGCTGGAAGAATTGCTCGAACGGATCCGCCTGAGCACGCACCGGCACTCGCTGTTTTGTCGAGATGTTCACGACAGCCGGTTGCAAACGCGACACAAGGTCGGCGAACGACATCGGCGCACCCGGGCGCGGGGCGAGCGCAGAGGTGCCCGGCGCGTTCTGCGCGACTTGGGCCCCCGCCTGCCCAGTGGCGAGAGAGAAAGTGGTCCCCCCGAGCAATAGGGCCATTGCGACACCGTAGGCGTAGCGCACTTTTCCGGACTCCTTCGAGCGCATCGATACTCCATCATTTGGTGTGAGACGCAAGGGCGCTAATGTCCCCGCGGCCTTAACGTCATTTGAACGCACCGGTTCACTTGGTGCGTCCAGTGAATTCCTTCAAATAGTCATTCTGCGGCGACAGAACGATGTTGGTCGAAGCGGGCTTGTCCTGACCGTCGCCGACGAAGGTCGTCATGTAGGACTGCATCGCACGGTAGAAATCGTAGAATTGCGGATCCTTGCCGAAGCTTGCGGCGTAGGTCTTCGCGGCGTCAGCGTCCGCCTGCGCGCGAATGATCTGCGCCTGCTTGGCGCCTTGAGCGCGAATGGACCGGGCCTCCTGGAGACGCGCAGTGCGCATGCTTTCGAACGCCGACTGGAGAGGAGCGCCGTCCGGCAGGTCCGTCTTCTTGATCCGAACATCGACGATCTCGACGCCGAACTTGGCGGCCTGGACGTTGAGCGACTTTCGAACATCGTCCATGACCCCCTGGCGCTCGGGAGAAAGGAGCGCCGCAAAGGGCTGCCGGCCAAGCTCATTGCGCACTTCGGATCGAAGGATCGTCTGAAGCTGGGAGCTGAGGTTCTCCGGACTTCTGGAGCGGATATACATCAACAAAGGATCGACGATACGATAGCGAGCGAAGGCGTCGACCATCAGGCGCCGCTGGTCGGTCGAAAGTACCGGCTGCGGCTCCATGTCCACGGCGAGGACCCTCTTATCGATCCAGACGATTTGGTCGACGAACGGAATTCGGTAGGAGATTCCGGCGCTCGCCGAGCCGATCGGCTTGCCCGGCTCGTACCGATTGAGGATTCGCTCCGGCTTGCCGAAGCGCACCACAACCGCCTGTTCGGTCTCGGGCACGATGGGGAAGCCGCTGAGCAACACGATGAGTGCCAAGAACGCGACGATGCCCGACATGAGTGGATGGCGGCGGATCGTATCGATCATTGTTGGCGCTCCTGATCCTGCTGCTGCGCCTGTTTCTGGACTTGCGGCAGCGGCAGATAGGGAGTGACGCCCGGGGCTTCCACGATCGTCTTGTCGACCTTCGAGAGCACCTGCTCCATCGTCTCGTAATACATGCGCCGGCGAGTGACCTCCGGAGCGAGCTTATATTGCTCGTAGACCTTGTCGAACGCCGCAGCCTCGCCTTGCGCCTTGGCGGTCAGCTGGAGCGCATAAGCGTTCGCCTGGTTGATGTAGGATTTCGCGTCCTGCTGCGCTGCGGTGACCTCCTTGAACGCGTCGTTGACCTCGTCCGGCGGGTCGGCCTGCTGGATTGCAACGCCCTGGATCGCGATTCCCGAACTGTAGCCGTCGAGGATCCGCTGCATCCGGTCCGAAACCTCCAGCTCGATCTCGCCGCGCCTGTCACCCATCGCGTCCTGTAACGAAACCTGGCTAATCACGGACCGCATCGCGCTTTCGGCGACTTGCCGGATGCTCTCGTCTGGCTGCGCAAGCTGGAAAAGATAAAGCTCTGGATTCTTGACGTTCCAGCGCACGGAATAAGCGATGTCGAGGAGGTTCTGATCGCCGGTCAGCATCAGGTCCTCACTGCTCTGCGAGCCGAGGTCGGCAGTGCGAATGCTTTCGACATCGACCTTCCGGACGCGATCGATCGGCGATGGCAATGTAAATCCCGCGCCCGGGCCGAGCGTGTAGCTGTAACGGCCGAAGCGGGTCACAACTCCGCGCTGTTCCGGAGCGATGATGTGGAAGCTGGTGACGAGGAGGTAGAGGCAGATTATTGCGACGAGCGACCAAAGGATCAGTGAGCCTCCGGGGCGACCGGGAAATCCTCCGCCGCCACCGAACCGCATCCGTCCACGACGAAGGAATTCGTCGAGCGGGGTGATCGTCGAGCGTCCTCCCGCCCCGCGGCCGCTGGGCGGTTCGCCCCATGGCCCGCTGTTGTGGCCGTCATCGGATGCCGGCTCGTTGCCGCCCCCGCTCGGACCCCAAGGGCCCTTGGTGTCGGTGAAGAAGCCGCGCGTGCGGCCGGCCCACCCCAAGAAATTGCTCATCGACGCCAATTATAGGGAACGTCCAGACGAAAAACAGTGGCAAGCGGCGGCGCCCTTCCTATGTGCTCCCCAATGACCGACGAGCGCGACCTTCTGGCTGAGCTTCCGAGTGACAAGCGCATTCGCTCGCGCAAGGTCGCAGGCGGGGTCGCGACGCTGATCGTCGATGCGACGGGCCTCTCCGCCAGGGAGAGCGCGAGGCTCGAGCAGGAGCTACGTTCTGCAGCGCTCGCAAAAGACGGTATCGACGAAGTTCGAATCGCGATGACCGCGGCAGAACCGTCGCGCACTCTGATCGCGATCGGAAGCGGGAAAGGCGGCGTCGGCAAGTCTACCGTCTCGGCGAACCTCGCGATCGCGCTTGCCAAGATGGGCAAGAAAGTCGGGTTGATCGATGCCGACGTTTACGGGCCTTCGCAGCCAACCTTGCTCGGGACGGATGCGAAGCCGCGCGCCGAGGGAGATCAGCTGGTCCCGGTCGAGGCTCACGGGATTAAATTTTTGTCATTGGGCCAGTTGGTGTCGCCCGGGCACGCTCTCGCGTGGCGCGGGCCAATGGCGACAGGCGCGCTCGCCAAGCTGATGGACGCCGATTGGGGCGATTCGGAGCTTCTCATCGTCGACCTCCCGCCCGGAACCGGCGACGTTCAGCTGTCGCTGATCCAGCGCTCACGGCCAACTGGCGCACTGATCGTCTCGACACCGCAGGACCTGTCGCTGATCGACGCGCGACGAGCGGTCGACCTGTTCAACAAGATGAGCGTTCCGGTTCTCGGGCTGATCGAGAATATGGCGACCTATGCTTGCCCGCATTGCGGTGAAGTGTCGCACCCTTTCGGGAGCGGCGGCGTCGAAAAAGCTGCCGCAGCGATGGGATTACCGTTCCTCGGTCGCCTGCCGCTTTCGGTCGAGATCCGCGAGGCCTCCGACGCCGGACAGCCTCCTGCAGCCACAAATGGCGCTGAATCTCAGGCATTCGATGCCATTGCCGCGAAACTGTTGGAGACGGTGGCGCATTGAGCAAAGCGAAAGGACAACGCAATTCCGCTCACTTGCGACAATGACATCGCCGAGCTTCTGAAGGGGGCTCGTACGATTGCCGTCATCGGTGCGTCCGACCGGCCGGACCGTCCCTCCTACGGGGTCATGCGGTTCCTCCAGGACTGGGGCTATCGAGTGCTCCCTGTGAATCCGCAGATCACTGGCGAGCATGTGCTCGGGGAATTCGTCTGGAGGGAGCTCGCCCAGATCGGGATTCCGATCGACATCGTCGATATCTTTCGTCGACCCGACGCTGTCAAACAAGCGGTCGAGCAGGCGATCCTGGTGGGCGCGAAAGCGGTGTGGATGCAGCTCGGCGTGATTGACGAGGAAGCTGCCGCCCGAGCGGAAGCCGCTGGTCTCAAGGTCGTTATGGACCGCTGCCCGCACATCGAGATTCCGCGGCTTGGAGTGCCGAAAATCAGCGCCGAAGCCTAAGCGGCAGCGATAGTCATTTCAGGAATGAGAATCGTCGGAGCGTCGATACCCCGGCGGAACTCAAGGTCGCTAGCCGGCTCCAGGCTCGCGAACATTTCGATGAGATTGCCAGCGATCGTGATTTCGGCAATTGCTTCCGCAATCTCGCCTCCGCGCACCATGAAGCCTGAGGCGCCGCGACTATAATCGCCAGTTACCCCGTTGACGCCCTGTCCGATCAGCTCCGTGACAAGCACCGCTTCGCCGACGCTTGCCAGCAGTTTTTCGCGCGTAAGGCTGCCGCGCTCCATGAACAGGTTGCTCGGAGAAGCGCCGGGCGCTCCGCCCACTCCGCGCGCGGCGTGGCCAGTCGGTGCGATCGCGAGCTGCCGCGCCGAAGCGCTATCCGCGATCCACTGGCGAAGAACGCCGCCCGAAATCGGCTCCTGCCGCGAAACTCGCACCCCCTCACCATCGAACGGACGCGAGCGCAGCCCCCGCCGCCGCAGCGGATCATCGACGATCGTCACGCCCGACGAGAATATTGCCTGCCCGAGCTTATCCTGGAGAAAGCTCGTCTTTCGCGCGATAGCCGAGCCGGTGATCGCGCCGCAGAAATGGCCGAGCAATGTCGACGACACGCGCGGGTCGAAGATCACCGGATATCTGCCCGCCTTGGGCCGCGAAGGGTTCAGCTTTGCAACCGCTCTGTCGCCAGCGAGGCGGCCAATCGTTTCCGCATCCTCGAGATCCTCGAGATAATGTGTGCAATGCGACGCATGATCGCGCTGCATTGTGACGCCTTCCCCGGCGATCACGGAGGCGGAGCAGCTGTGAGCGCTGGTTCGGTAGGCGCCCGAGAACCCGCCAGAAGTCGCGAGGGCGATCGTCGAGGCCGATGCACTCGCTCCTCCTCCGTTCGAGTTTGTGACGCCTGGAACCGCACGCGCCGCGACTTCCGCCTCGAAGGCTCGGGCGCGCAAGGCCTCGGGGTCGGGCTCTTGCCCGTCGTCTGCTTCGAGGAGAGGTAATTCTCCACCAAGCAGTAATTCGGTCGGAGCGAGCCCGGCATATGGATCCTCCGGTGCTTCCTTAGCCATCGCGAAGCATCGCTCGACGAGTGCCCGGAGGGCCTCGTCGGAGAAATCGGATGAGGCGACCGTCGCTGAACGTTGGCCGACGAACAGCCTCAAGCCCATCTGTTCGCCTTCGGCGCGGCTGATGTCTTCGAGCTCGCCGAGCCTCACTTCGACGTTGGACGAGCGGCTTGCTGCATAGAGCGCATCGGCGGCGGTCGCGCCGGCGGCGATACCGCGCGCGACAAGCGATTCGGCGATGCGGCGGCCTTGGTCGGGCGATTGCATGGACCGCCGCCTAGCGGCTGGACAGCCCGACCGCCAGCATCCCGAGAAGCACGAGCAGGCCGCACGTGCGGTTGGATCGGAACAGCTTGAGCGCGAGCGTTCCGTCAACGGGGTCGGCCCGAACGGCCTGGTTCGCAAGGTGGAGCGCGGCTGGAATGAGCGCGAGCAATGCCACCCAGTCCGGCCGAACCGACCAGATTGCGGCGCCCCACAAGACCAGTGCGATGATGTAGAAGATTCCGATCCCCTGCGGCACCCTGGAGCCAAGCCGGCGAGCCGAGGATTTGACGCCGACCAAGGCATCGTCCTCCATGTCCTGGATGGCATAGATCGTATCGTAACCAACGACCCAGGCAATGCTTCCAAACCACAGCAAGAAAGGAGTCCAGGCGAGACTTCCGGTCACCGCGGGCCAGCCGACCAGAGCACCCCAGGAGAAGACGATTCCGAGCCAGGCCTGTGGCCACCAGGTGATTCGCTTCATGAAGGGATAGGCCGCGACCGGCGCGATGCTGATGAGGGACACGATCGCTGCGACGAGGTCAAGCTTGAGAAGTACGACGAGGCCGATCAGGCAGAGCAGGCCGATCAGTATCCAGGCGGATTTGGGTGACACGCGCCCACTCGCGAGGGGACGGCTGCGGGTTCGCTCGACCTTAGAGTCGAGATCGCGGTCGACGATGTCGTTATAGACGCAGCCGGCGCTGCGCATCGCCCAAGCGCCCAGTCCGAGCCACAGGTATAGAGTCCATCGGCCGCCAACACCTGCGAGCGCCACGCTCCAAGCGCAGGGCCAGTAGAGCAGCCAGCTACCGATCGGTCGGTCGAGCCGCATCAGGCTCGCGAAAGGCCGCAGCCGCCGCGGGAGCGCGCCGATGAATCCGCGGCGTTCGCTGTCGGGGACGATCTCGGTGGTGGCAGTCACCATTACACCTAAGTAGGAGGCGGCGATGCCTGCAACCCCCGCCTGGCCGCCAAAGAGCCCGCCGCGCCTATTCGTTCGACAGGCGCTAGCCGACGGCGTTGCGATCGAGCTCAATGCGAACCACGCAAACTATATCGGCAATGTGATGCGGCTTGGCGTTGGGGCTGAGTTGCTGGTGTTCAATGGTCTTTCCGGTGAATGGCTCGCCCGGATCGTTGAGACCGCCAGGAGGCGGATGACGCTCACGGTCGAGCGCAAGACGCGCGATCCCGAGAGCATTCCCGACGTCTGGCTCGCCTTCGCTCCTATCAAGCGATCCCAGACCGATTGGCTGGTCGAGAAAGCAACCGAGCTCGGTGCAGCGCAACTGATTCCAGTGATCACCCAGCGGACGATCGCTGAGCGGGTGAAGCTGGAGCGGCTCGAGGCAATCGCGATCGAGGCGGCCGAGCAGTGCGGCCGAACGCGCGTGCCGGAGATCGGCGAGCCAATTCGGCTAAGACGCTTCATCGAGGGGCTCAATCCTTCGCGGCGACTCTATTTCGCGGACGAAAACGGCGGCGATCCGGTCTCCAATGCATTTTGCGAAGGGCCAGCCGCGATCCTCGTCGGCCCCGAGGGAGGTTTCAACGAAGCGGAGCGCGCCATCGTCCGCGCCAGCGGCGCTTGCCCAATCTCGCTGGGGCCGCGCATCCTTCGCTCGGAGACCGCCGCGCTCGCTGCTTTGGCGACTTATATGGCGATCGCCGGCGACTGGCGCCCTTATTGAACTCATAAGCTGGAATCGCTGGCGCGACTGCATCGCCGCGGCTAGGGCGCGCCGACCATGACCACGCGTACCGACGACAGCTACTCGCGTCAGATCGATAGTCGAGCCGACCTGCTGGCGCTGTTCGGGCGCGGCGAAAAGCCGAAGGACAGCTGGCGCATCGGCACCGAGCACGAGAAGTTCGTTTACCGAATCGCCGACCGCCGAGCGCCCTCCTACGACGAGCACGGCGGGATCCGCGACCTTCTCCAGGGGCTGACTGAATTCGGCTGGAAGCCAGTCGTCGAGGACGGCAATGTCATTGCGTTGAGCGGTGCCGACGGGAACATCAGCCTCGAGCCTGCGGGCCAGTTCGAGCTGAGCGGTGCGGCGCTCCAGAACCTGCACCAGACCTGTTCAGAAGCCGCGCGCCACCTGAACCAGTGCAAGGAGGTCGGCGAGCGGCTCGGGCTCGGCTTCCTCGGGCTCGGCATGTGGCCGGACAAGGCGCGCTCCGACCTTCCGGTGATGCCCAAGGGCCGCTACGCGATCATGCTGGGCTACATGCCCAAGGTCGGCAACCTCGGACTCGACATGATGCTTCGCACGTGCACGATCCAGGTGAACCTCGATTATTCCAGCGAAGCCGATATGGTTGAGAAGTTCCGCGTCGGATTGGCGCTCCAGCCGGTCGCGACTGCGCTCTTCGCCAACTCGCCGTTCACGGAAGGCAAGCCCAACGGCTATAAGAGCTTTCGAAGTCACATCTGGGAAGACACCGACCCGAACCGAACGGGGATGCTTCCGTTCGTATTCGAAGATGGCTTCGGCTACGAACGATATTGCGACTATGCGCTCGATGTGCCGATGTACTTCGTCTACCGGGACGAGAAATACATCGACGTTGCCGGCGAGAGCTTCCGCGCCTTCTTGGACGGAAAGCTACCGCAGCTTCCGGGCGAAAAGCCACGACTGACCGACTGGACCGACCATCTATCGACTGCTTTTCCGGAGGTGCGTCTCAAGAGCTTCCTCGAGATGCGCGGAGCCGATGGCGGACGATGGAGCCGGATTTGCGCACTTCCTGCGCTGTGGGTCGGTCTCCTCTACGATCAGCGGGCGCTCGATGCTGCCTGGGACCTGGTCAAGCATTGGTCGATCGAGGAGCGCGAGAAGCTGCGACATGAGGTGCCGAAACTCGCGCTCGACGCGGTCACGCCGGACGGCAAGTCAATGCGGGATTTTGCCGGGCGAGTGCTCGACATCGCAGCAGACGGACTAACTCGACGCGCCGAGCTCAACAGCGCCGGCGACAATGAGGGCGGGTTCCTCGATCCATTGCGCGATGTCGTCGCTAGCGGCATGACACCCGCCGATCGCCTGCTCGATCGCTACAACGGCGACTGGGACGGCGACTTGTCGCGGATCTACGAAGAATTCAGCTTCTGATGGATATAGCTATGCAAAGGCGCCGTTCGCTCTACCCCGACTTCGCGCCGCACGAGACCGGCATGCTCGACGTCGGCGACGGGCACAAGCTGTGGTGGGAGCTGAGTGGCAATCCGAACGGCAAGCCGGTGGTCTTTCTTCATGGCGGTCCCGGCGGCGGGTCGGGACCGGAGCACAGGCGCCAGTTCAACCCGGAAAAATACAAGATCCTGGTGTTCGACCAGCGCGGGTGCGGCAAGTCGACCCCCTATGCCGACCTTGATCACAACACGACCTGGGACCTGGTTGATGATATCGAGAAGCTTCGGACCCAGGTTTCAAGGGTCGAGAAATGGCAGGTTTTCGGAGGCAGCTGGGGTTCAACCCTGTCGCTGGCTTATGCCGAGACCTATCCTGATCGAGTGACCGAGCTCGTGCTTCGCGGGATTTTCCTGTTCGATCAGCATGAGATCGACTGGATGTATAAAGAAGGCGGCGCCAGTCAGGTTTATCCCGACAAATTCGACGAGTTCCTGGCGCTAATTCCGGAGGACGAGCGCGGCGACTTGGTCGAGGCCTATCGAAAGCGACTAACGAGCAGCGACAAGGCTGAACAGCTTCGCGCCGCTCAGGTGTGGAGCAAGTGGGAGGGCGATATCGTCACTCTTCTTCCGAGCCCGTCCACGATCGAGCATTTCACAGCGCCCGAGGTGGCCGTCGCGGTCGCTCGGATCGAGAATCACTATATGGCGAACCGCGGCTGGCTTGAGGAGGGCCAGCTGCTGCGCGATGCAGCGAAGCTGAAGGGCATTCCCGGAGTGATCGTGCAAGGCCGCCACGACACTTGCACTCCGCCGGTCGCCGCATGGAAACTCAAGAAGGCGTGGCCGGAGGTCGAGCTCAACATTGTCCCGGACGCTGGGCATTTGTTCAACGAGCCGGGCATCCTCGATGGCCTGCTTCGAGCGACCGACAAGTTCGCCGACCGCTGAGCGTCACTGCCCCGGGCGGTAGGTCCGCTCAACATGCCCCTTGAGCTGAGCGGGATAGAAATAGACTTCCCGCAAGTGACCGGTCGCATAGCGCACGGCTTCATCGTTGAAGTGAGGTGAATCGGAGTGGCCGCTCTCGCCGCCCGCGGTGACCGCCCGGGCGCGAACTCCGGCGCGCCGGAAATCGACCACCGCGACGAAACTGTTGCCGTTGGTGCCGTACCAACGCTTGGTGCCCGCCTTCTGAGTGGCCCCGAACGATGCCATTGAACCCCAGCGGTTCGAAGTGAAGCCGACCGGAACGCTCGGCGCAGAATCATTGAATACGCCTTCGATCGCTGGCGAAATGCGCTGGAAGCGGTTCACGTCACCCCACGGCACTCGCCAGCTACCAAAGTCTCGTTGCAGTCGATCGAGCGCGGCCGAAAAAGCGTCGAGTTTCTCCGCGGGGCTCAGCCGTTCGAAGTGCCGGAACTGGTTTTCATGGTCGTCCCAGCTCTTCGCGAAAGCCCTCTTGGCGATCTCGTCGCCCCAGAAGTTTGCGAGCGTGTTGGGAATGGAATTGACCGACCAGCGCTTGTCCCACTTCGCAAGCAATGCCACCGGTTCGGCGAGCCGCGCCTTGCGCGGATCGGATGCTGGAAGAGCCTGCCAGGCCGAGAAGAGCATCGGCACCAAGATTTCCCATGAAGGCTGGGCGCTGTCGAACGCCGCCGACTGCAAGCGCTCGAGGCTCCACATGCCAGGCTCCGTCAGAAGCCGCTGCGCATGGATCGTGCGATAGCTCTCGCCCGCCATGTCGAGATAAGCGGGGAAGTTCTGCGGCTTTGGCGAGTTCACGCCCGCTGCCGAATAGAGCCAATCGTTGCTGTTGAAGACCCAGCCGTTCGGCGGACTTATCGTGTTCGGCAGCTGCGACACTGCGTGGAGTCCATGCCAATCCGTCGCTGGATTGCTGCCGTCTACGGGCTTTGAGTAGTCGAAGCGATTATCGCGGCGCGGCATGAATTGCGGCGAGAGTACCGCGATTTCGCCGCGATCGTCGGCGAACACCGTGTTGTTGGAGCTGTTCGCTTTAAGGTCGGAGATTCGCATGAAGGAGGCGAGATCACTCGCCTTGGTGCGCAAATAGCTCTGCTGAAGCGCTTGGACCGGCCGGTCCATCATGGCGAAGGCGATCCAGCGGCCGTCCTCGGAGCGGATGATCGGGCCGCGGTGGGTCATCCAAGCTGTGAAGCTGCGCCGAGCGAGACGCCCGCCAGGCGTTAGGTAGCGGACCGTGATCGGTCGTGGCTGCAACGGTCGGCAAGTCTTGCCATATCGGTAGCAATAGCCCTTGCCGCGCCGTTCGACCTTCTCGGCGAACTCGTCAACATTGTCGACGCCGCTCGACGTGTGCATCCAGCCGATGTGCGGATTGAAGCCTTGGTAGAGAAAGAACTGGCCCCAGGTCGCGGCGCCATATGCGTCGAGCCCTTCGTCGCTCGACATCTGCAGCTCGGAGCGAAAATAGAAGCTGGTGTGCGGGTTGATCAGTAACAGGGCCCCGCCGTCGCTGGTCAGTTGGGGAGCGATCGCGATCCCGTTGGAGCCCTGCGGTTCGCTGTCCTTTGCCGCTAACACCAGTTTTCGCCGTTTGCCCCCATAAAATGCGGCTAGCTGATCGAGGTTGATCCGCTCGATGTCGCCGCCGATGCTGCCCTCGGTGAAGCTCATCACCATCCAGGGCTCGAAGTGGGTGAGCACCTTGGGATGGACATTCGGATGGGTGGCGAGGAAGTAATTGAGGCCGTCCGCCCAGGCATCCATCAGCTTGCGCATCTGTGGCGGGCTCATCGCGTAGTCGGCCCTGAGCTCGGCGGAACTGACATAGAAGCGGGCTCGTAAATCCTGCCAGATGGCCTTCTCGCCGTCCAACTCTGCGGTTCGTCCGAGACTGGTCAAATAATTGGCTTCAATGCGCGGGAAGTCATCCTCGGCCTGAGCGTAGATCATCCCGAACACGGCATCGGCGTCGGTGTGGCCATGCACATGCGCGATGCCCCAATCGTCGCGGCTGATGGTGACGCGGCCGGCTTCGGCGCTCAGTCGCTCGAGCTCAGCCGGTGGGGCTGCGGCGGTGAGCAGGAAGAGCAGGGGTAGGATGAACATGCGCATGGACGAAGGGCTAGGTCGCTCCGACGGCGGCGGCAAGACTGACTCAACACAATCTAGCGCTTGAGCTTGGGCTTCGGTTGGCTTTGGTGATGATTGGCGCGAATTGATTAGCGCCAAGGGGACGCTCCGTCAGCCTTCGATTTTCCACTTGGCGCTGGATGCGCGGCAAATGGTGGAATCGTCCGCAGAAAGTCGAAGAATTGCCAAATCCAGGGGTAAGATCGTCAGGCGTCCGGAAGCGCCTGCTTTGCTTTGCCCCAGAGGGCGAGCTCTTTCGATTTGGCGCGTCTTAGCAGCTCGTCTGCGTCGCGGATGCTGAAGTGGTGGCCGCTCTCATAATTGTCGAGTTCCTTCCACGTTACGGGCGCGGCGACGGGTGCGCCTTCGCGGGCACGGGCCGAATAGGGCATCACCGCAGTCGCGCCGCGCTGGTTGCGCAGCCAGTCGAGGAAGATCCGGCCCTTTCGCTGAACCTTGCGAATATTGGCCGTGAAGGTCTGCGGTTCCGCTTCGGAGATCGCTCGGCTGAACCGCTCGGCGAAGCTCTTCACCGTCGGCCAGTCTTTCGACGCGTCGAGCGGTACCACGACGTGGATTCCCTTCCCGCCTGACAGGAGCGGGAAGCTCTTCAGCCCCAGCTCCTCGAGCAAGATCTTCAGCCGGACGGCCGCAGCCTTCACCTTGTTGAAGTCGAGCCCGACGTCGGGATCAAGGTCGAAGACCAGCCGATCAGGATATTCGACCTTGTCGATCTTGCTGCCCCAGCCGTGGAATTCGATCGTTCCCATCTGGACCGACGCGAGCAGTCCGCGAACGTCGTCGAAATAGAGGTAGTCCTCGAGAGAGCCGTCGCTTTCCTCGATCGGGATATGCTTCACGTGCGGGCCGAATGTCCCCTTGTCGTGCTTTTGGAAGAAACACTCGCCGGTTCGACCGCCCGGACAGCGGATCAGTGTCATCGGTCGGTTGGCCGCGTCGACCATGATCGGGGTCTCGAGGGTCGCATAATAATCGGCCAGGTCATTCTTGGTCAGGCCAACCTCGGGGAAAATCACCCGATCCGGGCTGCTGATCTCGATTCCGAAATCCGCGGCGCTCGCCTGCTTTGCCGTCCTGCCTTTCGCGGGTTTGGGCTGGGGCTGGGGCTTGGCCTTCTTGATGACGCTTTTTATGCGTTTGGGCACCTCGACTATCACCTGCGATGCTCGCTTGTCCTCGCGCAGACCCATGAAGCTCGGATGCCTCAGGATCCCGTCATCGGTAAACTCGCTGAATGCGATTTCAGCGACGAGCTTCGGCTTGATCCAGTGAGCGCCCTTGCGATCCGGGCGAGGAACCTCGACCGGCGCCTTGTCGACGGCGAGCGGCTTCATCAGCTCCACCAGATCCTGAATCGACCTCGCGTTGAAGCCGGTCCCGACCTTGCCGACATAAGTGAGCTTGCGTTTCTCCTTCGCCGCGAGAAGAAGCGAGCGGAAGCCGAGCCTCTTGTCGCTCTCCGACCAGCCGATGATCACGAATTCCTGGCGCTGGATGCACTTGACCTTCAGCCAGTTGCGCGAGCGAGCCCCGACATAGGTGGCGCTCGCCTTCTTCGACACGATCCCCTCGCCGCCGAGCCTGCAAACCTCCCTGAACATTTCCTCGCCGCGACCGACGATGTGGTCGCCATATATGATCGGCGCTGAAATGCCCGCGAGCATCGAGGCGAGCCGGTCCTTGCGGACGATGTTGGGCAGTTTCCTGATATCCTCGCCTCGGTCGACCAGCAGGTCGAAGGCATAGAAGACGAGGTTGGCGCCTTTTCTGTCCTTGAGAGTCGACTGCAGCAGCTGGAAGTTCGGCTTTCCTTTCTCGTCGATAGCAACCGCTTCACCGTCGATCAGGCTTCCGGCGGGCAGCTTCGTCGCGGCCTTCACAAGCGCCTTGAACCTGTCGCTCCAGTCCTTGCCATTGCGAGTCCAGGCGGTTGCGACACCATCCCCGACGGCGAGAAGCAGCCGGTAGCCGTCATATTTGAATTCGTGAATCCAAGCATCGCCGGGCGGCACGTCGTCGACGAGCGTTGCGAGTTGCGGTTCCTCAAAGGGCGGCGGGGCCTTGCCCGACTTCTTCTTCGCTCGCCCGCCCTCCTGGCCGCTGCGGTTCGAGCGCCAGACGTCCTCGCCCGCTGCGATCTCGGCCATTGTCCGGCCGGAGGTGACGCTGGTCACGCAATCATCAACAAGCTCGTCGCCATTGTCCTCCTCGGCATATTCGTCGGTGACCTTCTTCAGCATCCACGGCTCGCCGCGCTCGCCTTCGCGCCGGTTGAGGCGGAACAACACCCATTCGCCTTTCATTCGCTCGCCTTCGAGAGTGAAGTGGAGATGGCCCTCCTCGATGGTCTTGCTGGGGTCCTTGTCGGGATGCGGGATCCAGCGGCCGACATCCCAAAGCATCACCGTTCCGCCGCCATATTCGCCAGCGGGTATCGTACCCTCGAACGTGCCGTAATCGAGCGGATGATCTTCGGTCCGCATCGCCAGGCGCTTTTCGCCGGGATCGATGCTTGGACCCTTCGGAACCGCCCAGCTCTTCAGCACTCCGTCGAGCTCGAGCCGGAAATCCCAGTGGAGCCGCGATGCCGAATGTTTCTGTACGACGAAGCTGTCGCCCTTGCCCGTGAGCTTTCGGCCCTTGGGCTCCTTCGTCTTCGAGAAGTCGCGCTTTCGGTTATAGGTGTCGATATCGAGCGGAACGCGCTTGGCCATAACTAGGCCCTTTTACGTGCGGGCGCCTTCGTCGGTTCCTTCTTCGCAGTGGCCTTCTTCGCCAGCGCTTTCTTGGGCTCGGATTTCGCCTTGCCCTTCTTCTCGTCGCCCAGGCTCTTCTTCAAGGCTGCCATGAGGTCGATGACGTTGGAACCCTTAGGAGGCGCCTCATCCTCCTCCTCGATGATCTTCGCGCCCTTTGCTTTCTGTTTCTTCTCGATCAGGCGGTGAAGCGCATCGACGTAGCGATTGTGGAATTCCTTGGGGTCGAACTCACCGGCCTTTCGCTCGATGAGCATCGAGGCCATGTCGAGAAGGTCGGGGTCCGGCTTATGGTCGCCGATATCGCGGAAGAAGCCGGTCGATTTGTTGACCTCGTCTTCATAGCGCAAAGTCTCAAGCAAAAGGCCGCGACCGCAAGGCTTGAGCGCAACCACATATTCCTGGCCACGCATGGCGAGCTGGCCAACGCCGATCTTGTTTGCAGCCTTCAATGCGTCGCGCAGAACAACATAGGCTTCCTCGGCGAGGTCGTCGGCGGGAACGACGTAATAGGGCTTGTCGAAATACATCGAAGTCGATGCCGTCCTCGTCGACGAACTCGACAAGATCGAGCGTCCTTCGGCTCTCGAGCTTGACGCTTTCGATCTCCTCGGGGTCGAGAAGGACGTAGTGGCCCTTGGAAACTTCATAGCCTTTGACGATTTCGTCGCGGTCGACTGGGCCAATTCCGGGCACCACCTTCTCATATTTGATGCGCTTGCCGGACGGCTCATGGACCTGGTGAAACTGGATCTGGGCACCGCTCTTGGTCGCCGGAAACAGTTCGATCGGAATCGACACCAATGCCAATCGGATTTGACCTCGCCAGATTGCACGCGCCGCCATGGAAACATCTCCTTCGCGGGGCAATTCAATTCATTGCGATACCGAGTCGTTCCCGGCTGCCCCTTTGAGAGATCGTATCAGTTCCGAAACATCTTGGCCAAGTGCCTAAGATTCCGTGATTGCTAAGCCGCGGGTGATGCCCCCCTTCCGCAGAGGGAACGGCGCCAAATGCCCGGACCGGGCAGCCCGAGTTTGAACAGCCCGGGCTAATTCCGGCGTTGTTGCAAACTGAGCCGGATCAACGACGGTCAAACGTGGAAAAAGGCTCGCGAAGTGCGACACATTCCAAGTCACAACGCAAGCAATACCGTTGACGACCGCGGCCCTCATCGATGAGCTTGTCGTAGAGCCTTGGCCCGATCCCTCCTGCAGACGCAAAGTTACGAAAGGTGTCAAATGTTTGGCCGTGGCCGACCAATACGCCTTATGCTGCAACGCTTTCGAGCGCCGCCAGCGCATCGGTGGAGTCGAGTTCAAAGAGCGCACCCCGGCTTGTCCGCGTCAACCTTCAAGATCCAACATCCGGAGCTTGCCGGTCGCGCTTGTCGTAAGCTAAGGCGTCAAAATCCGATGTAAGAGATCGGGTCCGATGGTTGCTAAGCCATTGAAATGCGGGTGTAGCTCAATGGTAGAGCAGAAGCCTTCCAAGCTTACGACGAGGGTTCGATTCCCTTCACCCGCTCCAAATTTCGACGGTCCGCCGAGCTTCTGAATTTTTGAACCGCGCGAGGCATTAATTTCGCAGGCCGGCAGCATCTTTCACGCGTTGACACATGGTCGGAGCGCCGCCACATGGCGCGCCTGCCTGCATCTTCCGGAGAGGTGGCCGAGTGGTTAAAGGCAGCAGACTGTAAATCTGCCCGCGCAAGCGTACGCTGGTTCGAATCCAGCCCTCTCCACCACTCAGAAATGGCTGGAATTAGCCGTTTTCGTGCGCTGCTGACGGCCCCCCCGCCTCCTGTCGAAAACACATACTAGAATCAAGTGCCGTGAACGTGTTCGTCGCCAAGACCGTGGCACGCGCGACCCGTGTATCGGGTGGTCTCAGGAGGTCGATGCGACACCTTACCTAATGAGAAGTGAGGTGAAGCAATGGCGAACGTTCGCCATCCCGCAGATCTTGCAATTTTTGCATTCATCGACTAACGTGCTGTCATTGACTTATGGAGGTCGGCGTGGCTGTGATGACGATCCGAAACATCGACGATGCAATCAAGAATCGGCTGCGCATCCAGGCGGCGATCCACGGCCGCTCTATGGAAGACGAGGTACGCGACATCCTGCGTTCCGCGCTCTCAACCGAACTGCCGCGCCCGCGCCATCTCGGACAAGCGATCCATGAGCAATTCGGTGCGCTTGGGGGCGTCGATCTCCCGAAGGTGCCGCGTGACGCAATTCGGCCGACGGCGGACTTCGGAGAATGATCGTCCTCGACACCAATATCATTTCCGAACTGATGCGGCGCGAGCCAGATGGCAGGGTCATGGCGTGGATCGGCGAGCAGCCGATGGCGGGCGTGTTCACGACGACGCTGACGCAGGCGGAAATCTTCTACGGCCTGGCGCTGCTGCCCGACGGTAGTCGTCGCGATGATCTGGTGGCGGCCGCCCGTCCGATGTTCGATGTTGATCTCGTGGGGCGCGTGCTGCCGTTCGATATCGAGGCTGCCCACGCCTATCCCGAGATAGCCGCCGGACGGAAACTGGCCGGCAAGCCGATCAGTCAGATCGACGCGCAGATCGCCGCGATCGTGCGCTCGCGGGGCGCGCGCCTGGCGACTCGCAACGTCCGCGACTTCGCTGATTGCGGGATCACGGTCGTCGATCCGTGGGTCGAAGCATGACTCCCGCCGCCGCACGTTCCCGGGACGAATCCAATCGAATTAATATCGAACCGCAGAGCTAGCGCCGGCACTTTGATCGCACTGGCGATCACCAGCCCTTTCCACCACCGGCGATCCGGCTAGCGCGTCGTACTTTGGCGCTGTCGGTGAATCGGCCCGTTCTTCGCCGCTGCAGCGTTCGGCCCGACTTTCGCGCTCTTCGATGCGGTTTCCAGACTTTCATGAAGCGGGCGATGAACGAAGGGGACAAGGATCCCGGTCGCAACGCCCCAGATTATCAGTGCGAGAGCGAGCCCTGCAGCGGCCTCCCCCGCCGGTGTCCTGCCACCGCTGACCAGGGGCAAGACGAACACTGCGCCGGCGGCCCACAAAGCAAAACCGAACGCCATTCCAAACAGCCATCCGTCCCTGACTGCGTTGGCGGCACGGCCCAAGAAACGCGCATAAGCCGCGCCGGCAATCGCCATCACTACGCATCCGGCCCCCAGCGACATTAAGGTCGACGTGCCAAGGATTTGCGTTTCCACCTTCAGTGAGCCGAATGCGAACAGCACAGCGGTCGCCGGGATCGTCGCGAGAATACCCGAAATAGCGCCGGCAATCAGCGGCCTTTGGCTCGGTCCCGGGTCATAGCCGTGAGCGTCAGAGTCCCGCGGATCATTGCATCAGCTCCATCAGCGGCTGGCAGGCTCGATAGGCGGGCTGATCGCGATAGGTGTCGATCAAATGCTTGTAGGCGAGACCGACGATGCGTGACTCACGATTGAGGTCGAACAATCCCACGGGATAGATCAATCCAATGGCCTCGCTCATCGCGATGCTCCAGTCGATCTGATCGGTGAGGCTGTACCAAGTGAAGCCGACCAACGGAACGCCGGCCTTCGCCAGCAGCTGGACGTTATGCCATTGCCGCCACAGCCAGCGCGACGCGCCGTCCGCCTCCATCTTGTTGGTTTCGGTGTGCATCATGGGTCGGCGGTACCGCTGCCAATATTGGTCGGCGATCACGTACCGCCCGAACAGTTCACCCAGGGCGCGCGGCCGCCCGCGTCGATCGATCAGCCGCTCGTTCCACTCGTAATAATCAACTCCCAGGACCGAGCGCCGGGGCACCTGACGCCGACTGACCTTGGTGATGTCGTCCTTCGCGATTCCCTGGGAACAGAGCAGGTCATGCATGCGGTCGCTGATGGGATGCGCGAAGATCAGGTCGAGCGGGAGAAAGCGCCGTTCGTTCGCGACGTCGGCGGCCTGCTGCACGTGCGGATCGGGGCAGCAGGGCTGGTAGAATTCACTGCTCTCGCTGTTGATGAATATGGCATCGTCGCGACGCTCGACAATCGCGTCGCTCATCCGGATGCTCGCATCGGCAAGGTTCCAGGCGGCCCGCACATACGCACATTCATCGCGCAGCTGCTCGTTCCACACGCCCTCGAGCGCGCTCATTCGCGCCGAAACGTACATCTCGTTGACGGGAGTGTAGAATCGTACCCACGGGAAGCGCTCGACGAACGCGCCGGCATATTCCGAGAGCGCCCTCCCGAGGTCCGGATTTTGCAAATTGCCGAGCCATTCGGGCACTCCGAAGTGGCAGAGATCAACGATCGGTTCAGGCCCGAATTCCCTGAGCTCCTCCATTTGCGGATCGATATAGTCCCAACAATATCTTCCCGGCGCTTCGAAGATCAGGTGAAGCGGCGGCCCATAGCGGATGTGCGTGATGCCGATCGCTCGAGCGAGCCGCAAATCCTCCTGCCAAAACTCATAGTGGCGGGTCGATTCCATCTCATCCCGACGCCAGCGACCGCCTTCGATCGTCGGGTAGCTACACTCAATTCCAGTCGCGAAGATAAAGCCGCTGGCATTTTCGTTGCGCTTTGCTGCAGAGTTCCCTGCCCTTCGCGTCCGAGGCGGAGTGGGCTTGTGTCCAACGGCATAGCCGACTGGCCGCTTGTAGATCGAGCCGACCGTCAATCCGAACAAAGCATGGCTGACCAGCAGGCTTGCGACCGTCCCTGGACTTAAAGGGGCGAAAAAACTCTCGAAGTCGATTCGCAGGACGTCGACCGGGGCACGCATGAGCGCAAGCTCCGGATAGACCACTACGATCGCGAGGGTTGCCGGGATAATCGCGAAGACCAGGCCTTGAAACGCCGGGGGCCAATGGAACCGGCCCCAAAAAAAGATCGCGTAGAACACCGCCCAGCAGACGCCAACGCCGAGGTGCGCGACAATTGCTGCAAGAACTCCAACGATGGGAACTGCATGGAATTCAATCGAGCCGAGCTGCGCGACCATGTCCACCGTCGGCATCCCGGCTTTCGCCGCCGCGAACGCAAAGACCTCCATGACGGCAGCGCCGCAGAGGCCGGCGGTAATCGCCTTTCGAAGTGCGACAATCCGGATCATTCCGGCCTTCAACGGAACAGGAGCTTGGGCCGTTCCGCTTCCTAAAGCGCGTGCACTCCAAGCTCATACTCGCTCCCCAGTGGATAGGGGTCGGGGCCGCAGAATTCCTCGGCCGCCGAGCGATTGGTGACGATGATTTGCCGGCCGCGCAGGAAAAGCCCGTTTCCGGCGAGGGTCTGGAGCGTTCTCGAAAGCGTCTCCGGCTGCATCCCGATGCGCGACGCGAGCTGGCGCTTCGAGAACGGAAGTTCAGCCGGGGACGCCGATTGAGCTGCGTCGTGCAACCGAAGCAGGAAAGCGGCCAGTCGCTGCGACGGCGAACGGCACTTGAGGTCCAGGATGATCTTGAGCGCCACGCGCCATTGGCCGGCCATTATGCGAGCGAGCGCGACCGCCAGCTCGCTGCAGCTTTGGGCCTCACGCCTCAAGGCCTCGACGTCGATCATCAGGATGCGCGCTGCGGTAAGGGCACGGGCTGAGATGAGGTAGGGCTCCGAATAGAGCGCAGCGGCGGGCATGAAGACGTCGCCGGCGGCCATCATCAAGGCTGTGCACTCGCCGCCCTTGTACGCGCACGAAAGGTCGACGATCCCGTTGAGCACGACGTGGAGGTGCCTGGGCATCTCGGCGCCGCCGAAAATTGCAGTGCGGGGAGCAAAACGTTCGACGTGAGACGCTTCCAACAGGCGCGTCCGAACGTCCACCGGCACTTTCCCCAGAAGCGGCAGCTCTGCGGTCGACAACCCCGATCGGCTGGAGCGGCCGGCAATCGATACTCTATCGACGACACTCATTGGAGGATCGTTTACGGCCTTTGCGGCCGTCGGAAAAGAACCGGCCTTCGGCCTAACGGCGCTCGGCGAGATCGTGGCCGCCGATAGTCTCCCTCGCTTCTTTCTAACCTCGAGTGAAGCCGCTAGATCGCGCCATGCGTTGCTTCTGGGACGAGCGGCAGCGGGCGCACAAGCCCGCCGCGGAATTCTTCAACGGCAAGCTTCACCCCGCAGCTGAGCACGAGGGGCGCGTTGATGCCGTCCTCGCAGCGATTGGAAGCACCGAAGCACCTTCGGACAGCGGCATGGAGCCGCTGCTTCGGGTGCATAGCCAGGCATATCTCGACCTTCTTCGTGATGCGCATTCGGAATGGCTCGCAGTCGGGCGCGAGGGCGATGCCTTCCCGTACACTTTCCCGATCGTCTCTCGCCGTTCGCCCAACCTCTCGCGGATCGACGCCCGCCTGGGACAGCATAGCTTCGACACATCCACCCCGATCGGCCCGGAAACGTGGGACGCATGCTATTGGAGCGCTCAAACGGCATTGAGTGCCTTGGATGCAATTCTCGCCGATGAGCGAAATGCCTTCGCGTTCACTCGGCCGCCCGGACACCATGCGGGCCACGATTATTTCGGCGGCTATTCTTATTTGAACCATGCGGCGATCTGCGCAGAGGCAGCGTTGCGCGCCGGCGATCGGAGGATCGCCATCCTCGATGTAGATTATCATCATGGCAACGGCACGCAGGACATATTCGCCGGTCGCGACGACGTAGCCTTCGCCTCGATCCACGCCGATCCTTCGACCGATTACCCGTTCTTCTGGGGCCATGCCGACGAGAACGGCGCCAACATCCTCAATATTCCGCTCGCGCGCGGCACAGACTGGAGCGGCTACGAACCGGCGCTGACCGACGCTCTCGAGTGGCTCGCGAAGAAAGCGCCCGACCTACTCATCATCTGCTATGGCGCCGATACCCACGAGGCCGACCCGATCAGCCATCTCAAGCTCAAGACCAGCGACTATGCCTCGATGGCGCGGCGCATTGCCTCGATGGGGTTGGCAACGCTCATCCTGATGGAAGGCGGATATGCGGTTGAAGCGCTTGGAGCGAACGTCGCCGAGTTCCTCGGTGGATTCTAGAGCTTCTCGGTCAGTTCCGGGACGATTTTGAACAGATCGCCGACGAGGCCGATGTCGGCGACCTGGAAGATCGGCGCCTCCTCGTCCTTGTTGATGGCGATGATCGTCTTCGAATCCTTCATCCCTGCAAGATGCTGGATCGCGCCGGAAATGCCGATCGCGACATAGACCTGCGGGGCGACGATCTTGCCAGTCTGGCCAACCTGATAATCGTTGGGCGCATAGCCCGCATCGACCGCGGCTCGGCTCGCGCCTACCGCAGCGCCGAGCTTGTCGGCGAGCGGATCGAGAAGCGAATGAAACTGTTCGGACGAACCGAATGCGCGGCCGCCCGAGACGATCACCTTGGCGCTGGTCAATTCCGGGCGCTCGCTCTTTGAAGCTTCGAGATTGACGAAGCTGCTGCCGCCGGATTCGCTGCCCGCGTCCACCTGCTCGATCGAGGCGGAGCCGCCTTCGGTCGCGGCCTTTTCGAACGCAGTGGTGCGGACCGTGATGACCTTTTTGAGATCCTTCGACTTCACCGTCGCGATCGCATTGCCGGCATAGATCGGCCGAGTGAACGTGTCCGGCCCCTCGACCGACAGGATGTCGCTGACCTGCATGACGTCGAGCAAGGCGGCGACTCGAGGCGCGATATTCTTGCCGGTGGTCGTCGCCGGAGCGAGGAACGCGTCGTGAGCTTCCATCAACTTGGCAGCAATGGGTGCGACCGCTTCGGCCAGCTGATGCTCTAGTTCCGTCGAACTGGCGGCAAGCACCTTGGCAACGCCGGCAATCTTCGCCGCGGCCTGTGCGATGCCATCTAAATTGTTACCGACGACCAGCGCATGCACGTCGCCGAGCTGCGAGGCGGCAGTCACGGTCGCGAGCGTCGCGTCCTTGATGTGGCTGCCGTCATGTTCGACCAGGACCAGAACGCTCATTTCGCAATCCCCAAACCCTTGAGCCGTTCGACCAGCTCGTCGACGTTGCCTACCTTGATCCCCGCCTGGCGCTTGGCCGGCTCGGTGACCTTCAGCGTCTCCAGCCGGCGAGCGACGTCGACGCCGTAATCGCCCGGCGACTTGGTCGCGAGTGGTTTGGACTTCGCCTTCATGATGTTTGGCAGGGAGGCGTAGCGTGGCTCGTTCAAGCGGAGGTCGGTGGTGATGACAGCCGGCAGGTTGAGCCTGACCGTCTCGAGCCCGCCATCGACTTCACGCGTGACGGTCACGCTGTCGGAGACTTCGACCTTCGATGCGAACGTCCCTTGCGGCCAGCCGAGCAGCGCGGCGAGCATCTGCCCGGTCGCGTTATTGTCATCGTCGATCGCCTGCTTGCCGAGGACGATGATCTGCGGCTGCTCTTCGGCTGCGATCTTGGCGAGGATCTTGGCGACCGCGAGCGGCTCGACCTCTTCCTCAGTCTGAACGAGGATCGCTCGGTCAGCGCCCATCGCCAGCGCGGTGCGCAGAGTCTCCTGCGCCTTGGCCGGACCGATCGAGACCGCGACGATCTCGGTGGCGATGCCCTTTTCCTTCAGACGGATCGCTTCCTCGATCGCGATCTCGTCGAACGGGTTCATGCTCATCTTGACGTTGGCGAGATCGACACCCGAGCCGTCCATCTTGACGCGCGGCTTCACGTTGTAGTCGATCACCCGCTTGACGCCGACCAATATCTTCATGGGTTGAATTCCTCTTTGCCCCAGGCGGTGGCGCGCCCGGCGAATTGCTCGATCAGCCTTGGCCACTCATCCATCGCAGGAACAGCGCGGTAGCTATGCGTCGCGCCGGTTAGCGCCCAGGGCAGGCCTTCGCCGGTGAAGATCTCAACGAACGGTCGCTCCTTGCAAGGTTCATCGAACAGAGTGGAGCGGACATTGACGATCTCGTTCCGACCCTCTGGTTCGGTGTGGGTCCAGGACTTGCAGTAATCGCAGAAATGATGCCGCGTCGGTCCGTGGATGCCGCCGGTGACGGTCTCGCCCTGTGTCACCTTGAACGCGACCGCGGGATAGGTGTCGGTAAGGCCGAACGCGCTCGCCGTCATCTGTTGGCATCCGGTGCAATGGCAGGCGAGACTGAGCATTGGCTGGCCATTGGCCTCGAAGCGCACCTTGCCGCACCGGCACCCGCCCTTCCGAACCTTTTCGCTCACGCGGGGACGGCTTCCTTCACTTCAGCCACGATCTTTTTCGCGGCGTCGCCGAGGTCGTTCGCGGCGATGATCGGAAGCCCGGACGATGCGAGGATGTCCTTGCCTTGGCTGACGTTCGTGCCCTCGAGCCGGACCACAAGAGGAACTCCAAGATCGACCTCGCGCGCTGCAGCGACGATGCCCTCGGCGATGATGTCGCAGCGCATGATCCCACCGAAGATGTTGACGAGGATGCCCTTTACCGCGGGATCGCTCAGGATGATCTTGAAGGCTGCTGTGACCTTTTCCTTGTTCGCGCCGCCGCCGACGTCGAGGAAGTTCGCCGGCTCTGCGCCTTCGAGTTTGATGATGTCCATCGTCGCCATGGCGAGGCCGGCGCCGTTGACCATGCAGCCGATCGAGCCGTCGAGCTTGATGTAGCTGAGGTCGTATTTGGACGCCTCGACCTCCATCGGATCCTCTTCGGAAAGATCGCGCAGCTGCTCGAGCTCCGAGTGCCGAAAGCTCGCATTGCTGTCGAATCCGACCTTGGCGTCGAGCACCATCAGCTGCTGCTCGTCGGTGACCGCCAGTGGGTTGATCTCGATCTGCGAAGCATCGGTAGTGAGGAATGCGTCGTATAGCTTCGCCAGCGTCTTGCCGGCCTGCTTGGCGAGATCTCCGGTAAGGCCAAGCGCGGCTGCGACCGAGCGGCCGTGGTGCGGCATCAGGCCAGTCGCCGGATCGATCGTGATGGTCGCGATCTTTTCGGGGGTGTCGTGGGCGACCTTCTCGATTTCCATCCCGCCTTCAGTCGATGCGACGACGGCGATCCGGCCCGTCTCGCGGTCAACCAGAAGCGCGAGATAAAATTCCTTCGCGATGTCGACGCCGTCGGTGATGTAGAGGCGCTGGACCTGTTTGCCGTTCGGGCCGGTCTGGATCGTAACCAGCGTACGCCCGAGCATCTCGGCCGCATTCTCGCGAACCTCTTCGACCGAACGGGCAAGGCGGACGCCGCCCTTCGCCAACTCGGGAAGCTCCTTGAATTTGCCCTTGCCGCGGCCGCCGGCGTGGATCTGTGCCTTGACGACCCAGAGTGGTCCGGGAAGCCTTTTCGCGACCTCGACCGCTTCCTCGACACTCATTGCGGCATAGCCGGCCGGGATCGGCACGCCGAACTTCGCGAGCAGCTCCTTGGCCTGATATTCGTGGATGTTCATGGGCGGCGGCCTTAATCAGAACACGGCTGCGATGCAAAGCGACGAACGCCCCTCCCGGAAGATCATCCACGTCGACATGGACGCCTTTTACGCGTCCGTGGAACAGCGCGACGACCCGAGCCTCAGGGGCTTGGCGGTCGCGGTCGGAGGTGGCCACCGCGGAGTCGTGACGGCTGCAAGCTATGAAGCACGGCCGTTCGGCGTTCGCTCGGCGATGCCGTCGGTCACGGCGAAGCGGAAGTGCCCGGACCTCATCTTCGTGAAGCCGCGGTTCGATGTCTACCGCTCGGTGAGCCAGCAGATCCGAGCAATCTTCCTGGACTATACCGAGCTTGTCGAGCCTTTGAGCCTCGACGAAGCCTATCTCGATGTGACCCAAGACCGTCGCGGCCTCGGCAGCGCTCGAGCCGTCGCGGAGGAAATCCGCCGCCGGATCCGCGAGGAATGCGAGCTCACCGCCTCGGCCGGAGTAAGTTACTGCAAGTTCATCGCGAAGCTCGCTTCCGATTACCGAAAACCCGACGGTCTCACAGTGATCACTCCCGAGCGCGGGCCCGAGTTCGTCGCGTCGCTGCCGGTCGCTCGCTTCCACGGCATCGGCCCAGTTACCGCGAAGAAGATGGAGGCGCTCGGCATTTTGACGGGCGCTGACCTTCGCGAATGGAGTCTTCCGGCACTGGAGGCACAATTCGGGACCTCGGGGTCCTGGTATCACCGGATTTGCCGCGGGATCGACGAGCGCGAGGTGAAGCCCGACCGTCCGTACAAATCGGTGAGCGCCGAGCGAACCTTCGACGAAGACCTGACCGACCCGGACCGGCTCGCGGCTGAACTTGAACAAATCGCCGGCTATGCCTGGGATCGTGTGAGACGCTCCGAAGTCACCGGCCGGACCGTCACCCTCAAGGTTAAATTCGGGGATTTCACCACGATCACGCGCTCGAAAAGCTTCGGCTCGGCTGTTGTTCGTCTGGAAACATTTACCTTTGCAGGTCAGTCGCTTCTCGCCGTTCTCCACCCACTTCCAAAGGGCATTCGGCTGCTCGGTTTGGGCCTCCATAACTTAAGTGAAGGATCGGCGGAGCCGCCGAAGCAGCTGGGACTCGCAATTTGACGCCGGTTGTGATATAAAACTGTCACACGGGGCCGCGAGCGATTCAGCTGCGGCCTTAAGTTCATAGGGAAGCCAAGTAACAGGCATGGAGCCACGGCCGAGGGTCGTTTTGGGGGGCGACGCGAATGCGCCGGCTCTGCTGCCGCAACTGGAAAGGTTAGCAATGGCTACAAAGGCGCTCAGCTTCGACGTTGGCGATTATGTTGTTTACCCCAAGCATGGCGTTGGCCGCGTCGTCGAACTGCAAAGCACCGAAATCGCCGGGACCCGTCTCGATCTCTACGTTCTCCGGTTCGAGAAAGAGAAGATGACGCTTCGGGTTCCCGTCAACAAGGCCGATTCGGTCGGAATGCGAAAGCTATCGTCCGACAAGACAATGAAGGACGCGCTCGACACCCTGAAGGGCAAGCCGAAGGTCAAGCGGACCATGTGGTCGCGTCGCGCGCAGGAGTATGAGGCGAAGATCAACTCGGGCGACCTGACTTCGATTGCCGAGGTAGTTCGCGACCTGTTCCGCCCGGACGATGCACCGGAGCAGTCTTATTCTGAACGACAGATCTTCGAGGCGGCTTCGTCGCGCCTGGCGCGCGAGCTCGGTGCGATGGAGCAGACTGATGAGAAATCGGCGCTCGCCAAGATCCTCGAGATCCTCAACCAGGCTGCCGTGATCTATCACAAGAACAAAGAGGACGCGTAAGCGTCCCTTCAAGGACAGGAAGGGCGCCCCTCACCGGGCGCCCTTTTCTTTTTAGCGATTGCGCACATCGCCGCGCAAGCGTATTGGTGTTGTAATACACTAATAGGAAGAGTCGGTGATGCCACGCTCGCTCGCGTTCAAAATCCTGTCGGTAATCGTCTCCCATCATCGCGCTGCACATGTCGCCGATGGGCCCCAGAGCGACGTCGAGTTCGCTGTCGGCGAATTCGAGCGGATCGACATCTCCGGCCCGTTCGATGTCGAAATCCAGACTGGCGAAACTGCGTCAGTCCGAGCCAATGGCTGCGAATCGGCGCTCGAAGCACTTGCTGTCAAAGTCCAGGACGATCGCCTCTTCATCGGCTGCGACAGCGACTGCGATGGCGGCGCGACTGTCTTTGTCACCGTCCCAGCCTTGCGCGGATTGCGAGCGAGCGGTTCGGGTGACGTTATGGTCGACCGGGTGGGCGGTGACGACTTCGACTGCTCGAGCAGCGGCTCGGGTAATCTCGCTATTGACGAGATTGATCTCGGGCACTTCGGCCTGTCCAGTTCCGGTTCCGGCGACATCCGGATCGACAAGGCTCGAGGTACGGACATCGAAATCGCGATGATGGGTTCGGGTGACCTGTCGCTCGACGCAATCGAGACCTCGAGGTTGAAGCTCACCATCAACGGGTCGGGTGACGCTTTGATCGAAGATTATGCAGGTGGCCAGTTCGAGGCGCTCCTCACTGGCTCGGGTGACCTTGCTGTGGAGTTGCTTGAAGTCGAGGACGTCAAGCTTACAATTTTCGGTTCGGGCGACGTCCATATCGGCGAAGGCGAGGCGGCGTTTGCGACGATCGAGACGTCGGGCTCGGGCGATATCAGTGCCGAAGACATGACCGCTCGGGAGGCCAGTGTCTCCGTCTGCGGTTCCGGGGATATTTCGATGCAGGTGACGAGGAAGGCCGACATTGTCGCAACCGGCTCTGGCGACGTGAGCGTCACCGGTGGAGCGAAATGCACGGTCAGCGGGAGCGGTTCGGGTGAGATCCGTTGCTCGTGAACTTGCGGCCGCTCCCCGCCGGCATATTATCGGACCTCACAAAGAAAGGAATTTTCATGCGCAAGTTCATCGCCGCGGCCGCCATCGCTGCCGCATCCGCAGCGACGAGCGCCTGCGGACAGGTCGACAATGACGGCGGGCCGAGCGTGTCACGCAATTTCCCGGTCGGAAACTTCCAGCAGATCGAAGTCGCAGGCCCCTATGACGTCGACGTGAGAACGGGCGCGAATGCCAGCGTTTCGGCCCAAGGCTCGCAGAAGCTTCTCGATCGGACCATCGTTGAGGTTCAGGGCGACAAGCTGGTTATCCACCCGCAAGAACATCACAATTTTTTCAACTTCAGCTTCGGCTCGCACGGCAACGCACACTTTGCCGTCACCGTCCCGCAACTGACGGGCGCCACAATCGCAGGGTCTGGCGGGATCAAGGTCAATCATGTCCAAGGCGCAGTCTTTGAGGGAACCGTCGCCGGTTCCGGCGGGCTCGACGTAGACAGCGTCGACGTCCAGTCGCTGAAACTCTCGATCGGTGGCTCAGGCAGCGCCAAGGCGGCAGGCGGAAAAGCGACATCGGCCGATTATTCGATCGGCGGATCGGGCGACATCGAAGCGGGCGCAGTTCAGGCCCAGCAGGCGAAGGTTTCGATCGCGGGCTCCGGGAGCATCGCTGCTAACGCGACCGGCACGGCCGACGTCAGCATCATGGGGTCGGGCGATGTCACCGTCGCCGGCGGTGCAAAATGCACGGTGAACAAGGCCGGCTCGGGCAGCGTCAAATGCTCTTAAAGCGGTTTTAACCATGTGCTGGGATGGTGTGCCCATGCGCACCATCCTTCACATCGCAATCCTTTGCGCCATCGCAGCACCGGCGGGCGCGTCCACGCGCAACTTCGGGATCACCAGCTTCGAAAAGGTTCGCGTCGACGGCCCATTCAAGGTGACGGTGATGACCGGAGTTGCGCCCTTCGCGAGAGCGAATGGCTCTTCCGCTGCCCTCGACCGGGTCGCGGTGGACGTCGAAGGCAATACGCTCATCGTCCATGGCAATGTCGATTTGTGGGGCGGTTATCCAGGAAAGGATGTCGGACCGGTAGAGGTCGTCATCGGCACTCATGATCTCAGTGCGGCGTGGCTCAACGGATCGGGAAGCCTGTCGATCGATCGCGTGCGAGGCCTCAGCTTCGGACTGTCGGTCCAGGGCAGCGGCGCCGCCGAGATCGCGCACGCCGACGTCGATCAGCTGAACCTCAACATCATGGGAACGGCAAGCGCGCGCCTTGCCGGTGAGGCGAAGAAGCTTACGGCGATCATCCGAGGCGTCTCGAGCTTCGACGGGGCCGCGCTATCCTCGCACGATGCCACGCTCGGCATCGACGGGTCCGGGACTGCCGCTGCCAATATCAGCGACACCGTCACCGTCGATGCGAGCGGTCCGGCAACGGTTCGGCTGGGCGGAAAGCCCTCCTGCACGCTCCGCGTGAGTGGCTCCGCAACCGTCAGCGGGTGCCGTTAATTCACGCTCTCGCGGGCCTCTACGCCCGACAGGAAATTCCAGAGCGCGCCGGCCAGCTCCTCGCCGGCGGCAATCGCTTCTTGGCGCCGGTCGTCCGGAAGGCGGTCGAGCAGGCGGCGGCAGACATCGCTATGCTCGACGTCCGCGCTCGCGTGCACCCGGAAGAAGCGGAGCGTCTCCTCGGCCCCAATTCCGTAGCGGTCGACCAGGCCTTCGATCTTGGCGCTCGCTACGGCCGGGAACTGGCTCTCGTAAGCGTATAGCGCACCAAGACCCGAAGCATAGGAGCGTCGGGAAAGCTTTCGGAAAGTGTCAATCAGCGCGTGGGTCTCAGGGTTGAGCGACTGAGTGCGCACCGCGGCCTCGCTCTCGCCGAGACCGCAGGCGAACATCATCCACAAAGTCGCATGATCCTGCTTTCCCGCAGCGATCCCCTCTTCCTCGGCGAGGTTTTCGGCGAGCATGCTTCGGCCCTCGCGATCGTCGCAGGCGCTATGAACGGCGCTCACAGCGCGCGGGAAGGCTTCGACGTGGTGAAAATACTGGCGGGCGTAGGCGCGTAGCGTGTCGATCGGAAGTCGGCCTTCGGTCCACGCCTGGTAAAAGGGGTGATTGAGCATCGCCCGCTCCGCGACCTTCGAGTCAATGATCGACGACGTGCTGCTCATGGGGGACCTCCGTGATTTGTGTGGGAAGCGCCGATAACGTCGGCTCGTCGACTATACCAGAGCCAGCAACGCAAGCCGGCCGTAAAGTCGCGGCGGAAGGGCGCCGAGACCGGTTCCGTCGTCATCGGCGCTCGGCGCATCTGAATCCTCAAGATAACGCCAGCCCTGATGAGCGCGTCGTGGCATTGGCGAGACAGCAATCAGTTCGGCAGTGCAAACGATGTCGATGCGACCGTCCTCGCGGTCCTCGAAGCGCAGGATCTCCATGCAAGCGACCATCCGATGCTTGATGATCCAGTAGAGATTGCCCCCGTGCAGCTCCGCCGAACGCTTCGGGCGCATTCGAGTGGCAACCCGCACTTCACCGCCGACAGCCCGGCTTTCGATCCGGTTCCGGAGGACATCGACGTCGCGGCAGGCGAACGCGACCTTGGTCAGATGAAGCTTCGGCACGATCGCCGATCTGGCTCTGAATCAATGCTGTTTCAAGCGCTTAGCGAACGAGGAACAGGGCCGCCAAGCCGAGGAAACTGAAAAAGCCAGTGACGTCCGTGATGGTCGTGACGAAGACTGCCGATGAAACCGCCGGGTCGATTCGGAAACGGTCGAGCGTAACTGGAACGAATATCCCGCCGAGACCGGCGGCGAGATTGTTGATCACCATTGACGTACCGATGACCGCTCCGAGCATTGGGTTGTGGAAGATGATCGTCACTCCGATGCCGATGAGAACGCCAAGCGACAGTCCATTGGCGAGAGCGATCGTCAGCTCGCGCCCGAACGCTCGAAGCGTGTTCGATTCCGTCAACTGGTTCGTCGCCAGCGCGCGCACCGCGACCGCGAGCGTCTGGGTCCCCGCATTGCCGCCCATCCCTGCGACGATCGGCATCAGAACTGCGAGCACTGCATATTTGCCGATCTCGCCCTGAAACAGGCTGACGACGCTGGCAGCGATGATCGCGGTGCCAAGGTTGATGACCAGCCAGAAGAGGCGCCTGCGAACAGTCAACTGAACGGGCTCGTTGATGTCCTCGCCGCCCGCGCCCGACAGCAGGAGCACGTCCTCGCCCGCTTCCTCCTGGATGATGTGGACGACGTCGTCGACCGTGATCATTCCAACCAGCCGACCTGCATCGTCGGTCACGGCCGCCGACACGAGCGCATATTTCTGGAATCGGAGCGCCACGTCTTCCTGGTCCATGTCGACCGGGATCAGGGTCTGCTCGCGTGCCATGATTTCTGCGACGAGCGCGTTGCGCGGCGTCCTGAGGATCGTCGAAAGCTTGCACGTGCCCACGGGATGGTGGTCCGCACTGACCACGAAAACCTCCCAGAAGTCGGTCGGCAAGTCGGCGGTCGAGCGCAAATAATCGATGACCTGTCCGACCTTCCAATGCTCCGGCACAGCGCAGAGTTCGCGCTGCATCAGTCGACCGGCCAATTCCTCGGGATAGCTGAGCGCTTCCTCGACCGCAGCCCGGTCGTCGGGCTCCATTCGTTCGAGGACCGCCTGCTGGTCACGCTCGTCGAGGTCTTCGATCAGAGCGACCGCGTCATCGGTCTCGAGCTGGCCGGCGATGTCCGCGACCTGCTGCGGCTCCATTTCGTCGAGCAGGTCCTCGCGAACCCAGTCGTTCATTTCAGCGAGCACGTCAGCGTCGACGATCCCGGCGAGCGCCTTCACCAGTCCCTCGCGCTCATCGCGCGCGGCGGCTTCGATCAGGTCGGCGACGTCCGCTGGGTGCAATGGCTCGACCAGCCGTCGCGCGGTTTCGTCATCGCCCGCGTCGACCGCATCGAGCACCTGTTCGACGAATGCCGGGCGGAGCCGGTCCTCCTCATCGATCGCGCTGTAGCGGGCCGGGTTCAGGTCGGCGGCGGACGGCGCGGCGATGTGCTCGCTCTCGCTCATCCCAAACCCCTTTGCTGACCCGATGATGCCCTCCTATGAGCGCCGCTGCTCTGGCGCAACCACCCTCGCGACCCTAAATCGCGCTTCTTTCGAACCTTTCATCCGGAGTTTATTCAATGACTGACGGCGACCGGCTCACTCTCTCCCTTTCCTCCGGCGGCGATGTCGTCATTAAGCTTCGTCCGGATCTTGCGCCCGGGCACGTCGACAGGATCACCGAGCTTGCCAACAAAGGTTTTTACGACAACGTGCCGTTCCACCGAGTGATCCCGGGCTTCATGGCCCAGGGCGGCGACCCTACCGGAACCGGCTATCACGGCTCGGACCTTCCAAACCTCAAGGCCGAATTCTCGGGCGTATCGCACAAACGCGGGATTGCTTCGATGGCGCGGTCGCAGAATCCGGACAGCGCTAACAGCCAGTTCTTCATCGTCACCGAAAATTCACCCTTCCTCGATCGGCAGTACACGGTTTGGGGCGAGGTCGAGAACGGCATGGAATATGTCGATTCGCTTCCCGTCGGCGAGCCGCCGCGCGAGCCGGGAAAGATCGTCAAGGCGACCGTCAGCAAGGCCAGCTGAATGAAGAAGGTCGCGCTCGTCACCGGCGCGTCGGCGGGACTCGGGGTTGAGTTTGCGCGCGAGCTGTCGAAGCGCGGCCATTCGATCGTCCTCGTCGCGCGCCGCAAAAAGCGGCTCGAGGAACTTGCAAAGGAGCTTGGAAAGGCTCGCGCCGTGGCGCTCGATCTTTCGAAGTCGAACGCCGCGGCGAAGTTGATGGCCGACCTTGAGGCGAATGGAGAGGTCGTCGATCTCCTCGTCAACAACGCCGGCTTCGGCCTCATCGGGCGCTTTGCCGAACTCGATGCGAAGCGCGAGCGACAGATGATCGACCTCAACGTCGCCACCCTCACCGATCTGTGCCGAGCGGTTGCGCCGGCAATGATCAAGCGGAACATCCGGTGGAATCATCAACGTTGCGTCGACCGCCGCTTTCCAGCCCGGACCGAAGATGGCCGTTTATTTCGCGACCAAGGCGTTCGTTTTGTCTCTTACCGAAGCGCTCCACGAGGAATTGAAGCCTCATGGAATCAAGGTTACCTGCCTTTGTCCCGGACCCACGCGAACCGAGTTCGGCGAAGTCGCCGGCTTTGGCGGCAACGGGATGTTCGACAGAATTGCGATGAACGCTTCAGAGGTAGTTGAAGCGGGCCTCGACGGCCTTGATTCCAATCGCGCGGTGGTGGTCACGGGATGGATGAACAAGGTCACGGCCTTGAGCACTCGGTTTGCGCCGCGGTCGGTGGTTCGCAAAATCGCCGGAGCGATCAAATATTGACTCGACAAGTGAACCGACGCGTCAACGACATCGTTGCGCTATCGGAATGAGCGCCGGACAGGAGTAGTGATGCCCGAAACCGACACGATCGATCGCGTGATATCGCGCAAGGTCCAGGTGGCGAGCCTGCCGCCTGCCGACAGTGGGCGCGGCTTCGCGCGACTGCCGGACAAGCTGATGGACGAGCTTGGGCTGTCCGAAGGCGACGTGATCGAAATCGTCGGCAAGCGGACGACCGCGGCGCGGGCGATCCGCCCCTATGGCGAGGACGAGAATATCGACATCATCCGGCTCGATGGTCTGCAGCGCGCCAATGCCGGGGTCGGCTCCGGAGATTTCGTCGAGGTGCGCAAGGGCGAGTCCAAGCCGGCGACGCGAGTCGTGTTCGCTCCGGCTCAGGCCAATGTCCGTCTCCAGGGCTCCGCCGAAGCGCTGAAGCGGACGTTCGCTGGCCGGCCGCTGGTCGAAGGGGACGCGGTCGCGACCACCGGGCACCAGCGGATCAATGCCGATATGCCGGACCATATCCGCCAGCTTCTCAATGCGCCGGCTTTCGCGCTCCAAGAGCTTCGCCTGATCGTCGCGTCAGCGGCTCCGAAGGGCATCGTCCACATCGATGATAAAACCACAGTCGAGCTGCTGCCCGAGTTCACCGCAACCGACGGACAGCGCCGCGCCGATGTCACCTACGACGATCTGGGCGGCATGCGCGATACCATCGATGCGCTGCGCGAGATGGTCGAGCTGCCGCTTCGCCACCCCGAGCTGTTCCAGCGCCTGGGCGTCGATCCGCCCAAGGGCGTCCTCCTCCATGGCCCGCCCGGGACCGGCAAGACCCTGCTGGCGCGCGCTGTTGCGAATGAGAGCTCGGCGAAATTCTTCCATATCGCCGGCCCGGAAATCATGGGTTCGGCCTACGGCGAGAGTGAGCGGCGCCTGCGCGAGATTTTTGAGCAAGCCGCTCAATCCGCGCCGTCGATCATCTTCATCGACGAGATCAATTCCATCGCGCCCAAGCGCGGACAGGTCACCGGCGAGGCGGAAAAGCGGCTCGTCGCGCAGCTCCTGACCTTGCTGGACGGAATGGAGCCGAGACAAAATACCGTGGTCATCGCTGCGACGAATCGTCCCGAGGCCCTCGACGAGGCTCTTCGCCGTCCCGGCCGTTTCGACCGCGAAATCATTGTCGGCGTTCCCGACGAACCGGGCCGCCGCGAGATCCTTGGAATCCATACCCGCGGCATGCCGCTGACACCCGACGTGAGCCTGCAAGATCTTTCGCGGCGGACCTACGGGTTCGTGGGCGCGGACCTTGCCGCCTTGTGCCGCGAGGCCGCGCTCGAAGCCGTCCGCCAAATCATGCCGAAGATCAATCTTTCCGAGGAGACCGTTCCGGCCGAGGTCCTCGACGCGCTGTCGGTGGAATTGCGTGATTTCGAGAATGCGCTGAAGCGCGTCCAGCCCTCGGCGATGCGTGAAGTGATGGTCGAAGCGCCGCAGATACGTTGGGAGGATATTGGCGGTCTCGACGACGCCGCCAACCGCCTCAAGGAAGGCGTCGAGCTTCCCTTGAAGCATCCCGAAGCGTTCAAGCGCCTCGGCATTCGACCGGCCAAAGGTTTCCTTCTTTACGGCCCGCCTGGCACCGGCAAAACCCTCCTTGCCAAAGCGGCGGCCCGAGAGAGCGAGGCGAACTTCATCGCCACCAAGTCCTCGGACCTTCTCAGCAAATGGTACGGCGAAAGCGAGCAGCAGATTGCCAGGTTGTTCAATCGCGCCCGCCAGGTCGCTCCTACCATCATCTTCATCGACGAGCTCGACAGCCTCGTTCCGGCGCGCGGCGGCGGCCTCGGCGAGCCGCAGGTCACAGAGAGAGTCGTAAACACCATCCTTGCGGAGATGGATGGCCTTGAAGAACTGCAGAATGTCGTGGTGATCGGCGCGACCAACCGGCCGACCCTGATCGACCCCGCCTTGCTTCGGCCCGGCCGCTTCGATGAGCTGATCTATGTCGGCACCCCCGAAACGGCGGGCCGTCGCCGGATCCTGGCAATCCACACCCGCCACATGCCGCTCACCGAGGACGTCGATCTCGAAAAGATTGCACAGCGAACCGACCGCTTCACCGGCGCCGACCTCGAGGATCTCGTGCGCCGCGCGGGCCTTACCGCGCTTCGTCGCGGGCTCGACGCCGCCAAGGTGACAATGGCCGATTTCGAGGTCGCGCTCGGCGAAACCCGAGCCTCGGTTACCGCGGAAATGCTCGAGGAATATTCGCGGATCCAGGAAACCCTGAAAAGCGATGCGACGCGGCCGCTCGGCGGCATCGGCTTCGTGCTTCCTGGAATGCTCCATTCGCGCGAAGGCGGGAAGGGCTAGCCGCCTGCCGTCCTCTTCGTCGCGAAAAAAGCGCCACTCGCAGCAACCTTGCGACCATGACGGCAGCGCAACGTTGGAAACCTTGCCAAGCGGCGATGCATTTGCCAACGCACCCCGTCCCCCTTCCCTACGGAGCATCCATGTCGACTTCACCCGCGCGGACGTTGAAAGGATCACGTCGCCTTCAACGCTACCGCGACCGCAGAAGCCCGAGCCCGCAGTGGCAGTTCCTAAGGGGATTTCTCAAGAACCCGGTGATGGTCGGGTCGATCATCCCGTCCAGCCGAGTGCTGATCGACAAGATGCTGTCGCCCGTCGACTGGGCGAACACGAAGCTGTTCGTCGAATATGGACCCGGCGTCGGGACGTTCACGCGACCCATTCTCGAAAAGCTCGGACCGGACGCGAACCTGGTGACGATCGACACCAACCCGGACTTTACGCACTACCTAAGGGAATCGATTGACGACCCGCGGCTGATCACTGTCAACGGCTCGGCGGCCGATGTGGAGAAGATCCTGGCCGATCAGGGTCTCGGTTATGCCGATTATGTCCTATCCGGCCTGCCCTTCTCGACGCTCCCGTCGGGAGTTGGCGACGATATTGCCGAAGCGACCTCGAAAGTCATTCGTCCGGGCGGCGCGTTCCTTGTCTATCAGTTCAGCCCAAAGGTCCGGGACTTCATCCAGCCGCATTTCGCTCCGATCAAGCGCGGCTTCGAATGGATCAACGTTCCGCCTGCTACCTTGTTCTGGGCCTATAAAGGCGAACCCAAGGCCTAGCGCACGAAGTTCAACCGTCTTGTGACGGAATAGTCGATGATGTTGACCAGGAAATGGGAAAGCGCCCATTTGAAGCGGCGCCACGGGTTTGACCTCCGCTTGTGGAGCTCGGCAGTGATCTTTTGGCTGTCGGCGAGCTCCCGCTCGAAATAGCCGCGCATTGCCGTGGCGAAGTCCAAATCCTTGATCCGAAGCATGATTTCCAAATTGATGTAGAAGCTTCGGTAATCGAAGTTCGACGAGCCGATGTGGACGATGTCGTCGACGATCGCGAGCTTCGTATGCAGCTTCGCGGGCTGATATTCATATAGCTCCACATGGCTACGGATGAGACGGCTGTAGCTGTGCCTCGCAGCAGCGATGGTCGCATTGTTGTCGGACTTGGCGGCGTTGATGATTCGCGCTCGCCCTCGCCGTCCAATCCTTCCTATCCGGCGGATCATCGCACCGGGCGGCGCGAAATAAGCGAAAATCATATCGAGCTGCCGAGCGCGCTTCATGTCGCGGCCGATGCTTCGCCACCAGCTGTTGCGCATGCTCAAGGGACCGGAGAACTTCCACTGCAGCGGACCTCGCCATTCATTGAATTCGGCGACCGATCGCCTCAGCGAGCGAAGCTTCGATCTCGGCCGCTTCGACCAGCGGAACAGGCTGTCGAAATAGCGTCCCGGAAGAGCCGCCTCGGGTCCGTCGACGCGCAACCACAGGTCGCGCCAGCGCTCGTCGCTTCTGTCGTCGAGATAGGCCGCGTCGATGTTGGCGCCCCCGATCAGCACCGTTTGCTCATCGATCACGATCAGCTTCTGGTGATTTCGGAGCAGATATCGACGCCCGTAGCTCGGGTTGAACACGCAATAAGCGCCGCCCGCTTGGGCGAGCTCCGTGAAGAATTTCGGAGTCGCCGCTGAGCCGAATCCGTCGATCAGGAGCTTCACGTCGACGCCGTGTCGAGCGGCGTCCGTCAGGGCCTTTCGAACAGCGTCGCCGTCGCTGTCTGGATTGAACATGTACATCAGCATCTTGATGCTTCGCTCCGAGCCAGCGATGAGGTCGAGGAGGAGCCGGAATCTTTCCTCTCCGCTTTCGATCAGCTCCAGGCGATTTCCAGCGATCTCAGCCCGAATCGGCTGGCTCTTGATCGGCGAGGCGGCTTGGTCGGCCATTTTCCCGATGTGCCTATCACAGGCAGATGTCGCAAGGACTGCGTGGCCGATGGCCCTACGCATCCGGCGCGCGATCGTGGTGACCTGCGGCGTCCAGACCCGATCGGTCAGACGGCACTCAAATGCGGCAGGACCTGCTTGATCCAATCTGACGATCCGGTCGGTCGGACGCTTCGGGCACTGGAATCCAGCAATAATCGCACGATCCTTCCGTTGACTTTCACGCCAGCTACAAGCTATTGGCGCCGCCTTCCTGAAATCCCATATACAAAGCTCTTGAATAGCTTTGCGGAGCGACGAATGGCGCGCGTTACGGTTGAAGATTGCGTAGACAAGATCCCGAACAGGTTCGATCTGGTCCTGATCGCGGCGCAGCGCGCCCGTCAAATATCGGGCGGCGCCGACCTCACCATCGATCGCGACCGCGATAAAAATCCGGTCGTGGCCCTGCGTGAAATCGCCGAGGTGACGGTGAAACCGAAGCACCTTGAGGAAGCGATCGTCACCAACCTTCAGAAGGTTCGGATCGACGAGGAGGACGAGACGGAAGAGCTCGCTTCGCTGAGCGAGGCAGCAGAAGCACTGCGCCTAACCGCTGCTGCTCCGCCGCGTCCGAGCCCGTCCGGCGGGGATTACGAGTAATTTTCCGTCTAGTCTGACCAACAGCGGGCAGTTAGACCTGCCGAATGGTTCCCTTTTCGTTCGCGGGTGAAACGTTCGGCGCGACCTCGTCCGGCGCGCTCTATTGGCCTGCGCACGAGGCACTTCTCGTCGCCGATCTGCACCTTGAGAAGGCGAGCTGGTTCGCGCGACTCGGCCAATTCCTTCCACCATATGATTCGCATGCCACGCTTTCTGCGCTTTCGACGGAGGTGGAACGCTCGGGCGCGACGCGGCTCTATCTACTCGGCGACAGCTTCCACGACGCGTTCGGTTGCGATCGCCTCCCCGATAATGCGCGCGCTCTCCTGACCGACCTCACGTCCAGGCTCGACTGGACTTGGATCGTCGGCAACCACGACCCCGGATTTGCAGACCATTGCGGCGGCTGCATCGCGGATGAGGTCGAGCTCGGTCCAATCATCCTTCGTCATGAAGCCATCCCAGCCGAATCGCGCCCCGAGATCTCCGGGCACTTCCATCCCAAACTTCGACTGCACCTCAAGGGCCGGCAGGTTTCACGCCGCTGTTTCGTACTTTCGGCGACCAAGGTCATCATGCCGGCATTCGGATCGCTGACCGGCGGCCTCGACGCGCATCATCCGGAAATCCTGCGCTCGGTCGGACACGGCGCGGCGGCGCTGGTTCCGGTCTCGGATCGGCTGCTGCGCTTCCCGCTTGCTGCCTAGGTGACCGACTTCACTTCGATGGCAATCGCGCCGCTCGGGCTCACCATGAGACGCGCGATTGCGGGCCGGTTCTTTCCGAAGGTCGCGGCCTGGAGCTCGTTTCGAGCGGCGTGCCGGTCGAAGCTGAAGCCCTGCGCCTCGGCTGCGGTCTTCAGAGCATCGAGATGCTCGTCCAGATTGGCGATTCCCTCTTCGGGATCGAATTCCATTCTAACTTCAAGATCGCGAGACATGCCGGGCGATGCTTCGCGGCTTGGCGGCGGATGCGCAAGCCCCTTCCGATTGCGCGCACACACAGCTGTTTCTAAGCCTTGTTCATGGCGATGAGACATATTCTCCTGCTCGCTGGAGCATTGGCGATGAACATGGCGGTGAGTGCGCAGTCGATCCCTTCCAAAGTCCAGAAGCGCATCGACCGGATCCTCAAGGCGACACCGCTCATCGATGGGCACAACGACCTCGCCGAGCAGCTACGCGAGAATTACGCAATGAGTGTCGATGGGCTCGCCAGCGGCACGGATAAGCGGAAGGACCATCCGCTGATGACCGACATGGCACGGCTTCATCAAGGTCGCGTCGGCGCGCAATTCTGGTCGGTATACATCCCGTCGGACGTCACCGGCGATCACGCGATCCGCGACACGCTCGAGGAGATCGACACCGTCAAGCGGGTCGTCAAAGCCTATCCCAACGACCTTGAGCTCGCGCTCACTGCCAATGACGTCGTCCGCATCCACAAGTCGGACAGGGTTGCTTCGCTGATCGGAATCGAGGGCGGCCACCAGATTGGAGGAAGCCTCGCAGCGCTAAGACAATTCTACGATCTCGGCGCGCGTTACATGACGTTCACGCATTTCAAGAACAACGAGTTCGCCGACAGCGCGACCGACGACCCCAAGTGGCACGGGATTAACCCCTTCGGCCGGACGGTCATTCACGAGATGAACCGTCTTGGCATGCTGGTGGACCTCAGCCACGTTTCGCCTGAGACGATGCGCGACGCGCTTAAGGTCAGTAAAGCGCCGGTGATCTTCTCGCACAGTGATGCGCGCGCGCTCGCCGATCACCCGCGCAACGTTCCCGACGATATCCTTCAGAAGCTGGCTGCAAACGGCGGCGTAGTGATGGTCAATTTCTACCTCGGCCACCTGTCCGAGCCCTACCGATCATGGTCCGCCGGGCAGTCGGCCGAACAGGCACGCCTCCTCGCTGCTTATGTCGGACAGCCCGAAACACGTAAGGCGAAGCTTGCCGAGTGGCAGCAGGCTCATCCGGCGCCCAAGGCCGATGTCGGCCTGGTCGCCGACCATATCGAGCATGTGGCGAAGGTCGCCGGTCAGGACCATGTCGGGATCGGTGGCGATCTCGATGGTATCGGATTCGATGAAGCGCCTGCTGGGATGAACAGCGTCAGCGGTTATCCTTTGCTGTTCGCAGAGCTGATCCGTCGCGGCTGGAGCGACCGCGACCTTGCCAAGCTCGCGGGCGGCAATGTCCTTCGAGTGATGCGTCAGGCCGAAGCCGTCGCCGCCTCGATGAAGAACGAGCCGCCGGCGATGGACCGGCTCGAACCTTTGTCGGCAACCGATCCTTGGAAATGAGCGCCCACGAACCGCCCCTCAAAGCCGCGGTCATCCCGGTCACGCCGCTCCAGCAGAATTCCACGTTGCTGTGGTGCACGAAGACGATGCACGGAGCCGTCGTCGATCCGGGCGGCGATCTTCCGCGCCTGAAGGATGCCGCCCGGCAGGCCGAAGTCACCATCAAGAAGATCTGGCTGACCCACGGTCATATCGACCATTGCGGCGGCGCCGGGTTCTTCGCGGATGAGCTCGGCGTGCCGATCGAAGGCCCCCATGAGGAGGATCGCTTCTGGATCGAGCGCCTTGCCGAGGATGGCACGAAATATGGGATCGTTGGTCGACCGTTCGAGCCGTCTCGCTGGCTTGATGACGACGACCAGGTGAGCGTGGGCGAGCTGACCCTGGGCGTGCGCCATTGCCCTGGACACACGCCTGGCCACGTGGTTTTTCACCATTCCGAATCGAACCTGGCGCTGGTCGGTGATGTCCTCTTCCGGGGCTCGGTGGGGCGCTGGGACTTTCCGCGCGGCGACCAGCTGCAACTGATCCGGTCGATCACGACCCGGCTTTGGCCGATGGGCGATGACACGGCGTTCGTACCCGGCCACGGCCCTATGTCGACCTTTGGTCATGAACGTGCGACCAACCCCTTCGTCGGCGATCGAGCGCTGTCTTCGGCCTGACTTGCAAGCGCGGTGGGTTCCGCTATAGGGGCGGCGGTTCGCGACGATCCGGCCGCCGCCGCGGGACTTCCCGCGTTAGACGAGGCGCAGATCGTCGCAATTTTTATTGATGTCATTTGAGTTGAAGGTGCCGCAATGGCTGTCCCCAAGAGAAAAACTTCGCCGTCGAAGCGGAACATGCGCCGCAGCCATCATGCACTGACGGCCAAGAGCTTCCAGGAATGCCCGAACTGCGGCGAACTGAAGTTACCGCACAACATGTGCGCGGCGTGCGGCCACTATAACGGCCGCGAAATCGTTTCGACCGAGGCCTAAGCCACGGGAGGCCTCGCGATGGACGCGGGCCCCCGCATCGCGATCGACGCCATGGGAGGCGATGGCGGCCCATCGGCGATGATTGCAGGCGCATCACGAGCGCTGCGCAAGGACCCCTCGCTGCGCTTCGTCTGCTACGGTGATGCCCGACAGGTCGAGTTGGAACTCAAGGGATACAAGAACCTAGGCTCCTGCGTGGAGGTGGTGCATTCGCCCGAAATCGATCGAGCCAAGCGAAAAGCCGAGCCAGGCGATCCGCCGAGCTCGCACGACCTCAATGGGCATGTCGATCAATGCCGTCAAAGAGCAGAAAGCCGATGCGGCGCTGTCGGGTGGCAACACCGGTGCGCTGATGGCCATGTCAAAGCTCGCTCTTCGAACCATGCCGGGAATCGACCGGCCGGCGCTTGCCGCTCTCCTTCCAACTCTGGGCGAAACCGACGTGATCATGCTCGACCTGGGCGCGAACACCGAATGCGACGCTCAGAACCTGGTACAGTTCGCGGTCATGGGGTCAGCCTACGCGCGTACGGTCCTCAAACTTTCGAAGCCGCGGGTGAAACTGCTCAACATCGGCACCGAGGAATTGAAGGGAACCGACGAGTTGAAGGCAGCTGCTGCGCTGCTTCGCGAGGCCGATTACCTTCCGCTTCGGTTCGACGGCTTTGCCGAGGGCGACCAGCTGTCGCGTGGGCACGTCGACGTCGTCGTCACCGACGGATTCTCAGGCAATATCGCTCTCAAGACCGCCGAGGGAACGGCGCGCTTCGTCACCGATCTCTTGCGACGCGCGTTCAAGAGCTCGCTTCGCTCGAAGGCCGGTTTCGCGCTGTCGCGGCCGGCGCTCAACCTGCTGAAGGTACACCTTGACCCGAACAACCATAATGGCGCGGTCTTCCTCGGGCTGAACGGCCTGGTCGTGAAGAGCCACGGAAGCGCAAATCCGAAGGGCGTCGCCAACGCAATCCGTGTCGCGGCGAGCATGGTGCGTAACGACATTACGCGCCGGATCGGAGAAGATCTCGACAATTTCCGAGCGCACGCCTTCGCCAATGGAGGCGGTCAATGAGGCGCTCGGTGGTCCTCGGTGTCGGAAGCGCCCTGCCCAAGCGCCGGGTCACCAATCAAGAGCTCGCGAAACAGGTCGATACGTCCGACCAATGGATCGTCGAGCGCACCGGCATCCATAGCCGCTACGTCGCCGGCGAAGGCGAGACGACGGCCAGCCTTGCCGCCGATGCCGCGCGGCGGGCGGTGGAACATGCCGGCATCAGCGCGCCGGACATCGACCTCATCGTTCTTGCAACTGCGACGCCCGACCAGACCTTCCCGTCATCTGCGACGAAAGTGCAAGCGAGCCTTGGAATATCGGACTGCATCGCATTCGACGTTCATGCAGTCTGCACTGGCTTCCTCTATGCACTGTCGGTCGCCGACGCGATGCTGCGCGCGGGAAATGCCAACATTGCGCTCGTCATCGGAGCGGAAACGTTCAGCCGGATCCTCGACTGGGAGGACCGCGGGACCTGCGTCCTGTTCGGCGACGGCGCCGGTGCGCTCATTCTCAGCGCCGAGGAAACCGAAGGCGGAGTGCTTGCAACCAAACTTCACGCCGACGGGCGGCACAACGACCTCTTGTTCGTCGACGGCGGACCATCGACCACCGGCACGGTAGGCAAGCTCCGGATGAAGGGCCGCGAAGTGTTCCGGCACGCCGTCGTCAATCTCGCCAACGTCCTCACTGAGGTGCTCGAGGAAGCAGGTCTTAGCGCAGCTGACGTGGACTGGGTCGTCCCACACCAGGCGAACGCGCGGATCCTCGATGCGACCGCGAAAAAGTTAGGACTTCCTCCCGACAAGGTGGTGGTCACGGTGGACCGGCACGCGAATACTTCGGCAGCATCCGTGCCGCTCGCCTTTGACACCGCCGTCAGGGACGGCAAAATCAAGCGGGGGGACGTCGTCGTGCTTGAAGCGATGGGTGGCGGCTTCACATGGGGCGCAGCAGTGCTCAGGTATTGAAAAATTTGGGATATTCGTCGATTGTCGAATTGCCGACAGGACGTTATTCCGTTACGAACGTGTAATTACGGCGGGGGGCGACGCCGTGGACTCGGGAGATTAATATGGCCGATCTCGGGATCGCGCGGATAAGCAATGACATGAACGCCAATGGCACCCTCACGCGTGCCGACCTGGCTGACGTCGTCCACCGTAGGCTCGGCCTAAGCCGCGCTGAGTCGGCAAACCTTGTCGAACGCGTTCTCCACCACATGTGCCATGCGTTGTCGGAGGGCCAGAACGTCAAGATCTCGGGCTTCGGTACGTTCATTCTTCGCGACAAGGGCCAGAGGGTCGGGCGTAATCCGAAAACCGGAGTCGAGGTGCCGATTGCGCCGCGGCGAGTGATGACGTTCCGCGCCAGTCAGATCATGCGCGACGAGATTGCGAAGGGCTGAGCCCCAGGTGCCGGCCGAAAAGGACCCCGGCGCTCTCCTGACGATCGGCGAGCTGTCGCATCAGCTTGGCGTCGCGCAGCATATCCTTCGCTATTGGGAAACGCGGTTTCCGCAGCTGAAGCCGATGCAACGCGCTGGCAACCGTCGTTACTATCGTCCTGGCGACGTCGATTTAGCGCGCAAGATCAACCGACTGCTCAACCACGAAGGCTATACCGTCCGCGGAGTCCAGAAGCTCCTTCGCGAGAAGGACGGCGGCGGCGCCGAGCCGGTGGTGATGGGAGCGCCGGCATCGCCGGCGCCGGTGGAAGCTGAAAACGAAAGCGTCATCGACGTGTTCGAGCTGATCGCGATCCGCAATCGCCTCGCCGACGCGCTCGAAGACTAATCCAGCCCCTCTGGATAAATCAGCCCGGCGATTTCGCCGATGCCCGGTTGAACCTCGCTCCAATGGTCCGCGTGCAGCTCGATCTGCACGAGGCCCGCCGTCGGAAACTCGTGCGCGACGCGATCGCTCGGGCGGATGTCTTGGGCAAGCTCCACAATCAATCCCTGCAATCCAGGATTATGGCCGACGAGGAGCGGCGCTTTCACATGAGGGGGCAATTCGCGCACGATATCCAGCAAGGTCGCCATCGTCGCTTCGTAGACCATTGGCTCGAATCGGACCTCGAAGTCCTGCCCTCCCAAACCTTCGATCAGCCCCTCGAGCGTCTCGCGGACCCGGGCCGCAGTGCTCGCGGTGCAATAATCAAAACGGATGCCGCGGTGTTTCAGCTCAAGGCCCAGATTCCGCGCAGCCTTCCATCCTGCCTCGTTCAGCGGACGTTTGAAATCACCAAGATGTGGTGTCGGCCGAGCTCGACTTTGCGTGACGAAGAATGGTGAGCCGCTTCACTTCGCTGGTTCCAACACTGCGCAAGCGGGGGCGTTCAACCTTTGCTCGACGCGCGCAATCGCCTCGTCGAGCGGCAGTCGGTGAATGGGAACGCCAGGTGGAAAAGCTTTGAGCAATCGCGACGGCATCGCTGCCGACAGGATCACGAAGACGCCGCAGTCGCCTTGCCGGCGGATCAATCGCCCGAACGCCTGTGCGAGCCGCGCGCGCACCACTCGGTCGTCGTAGGCGCTTCCACCGCCCGCCATGCGCCGAGCCGCGTGAAGCACTGTCGGCCGTGGCCAGGGAACGCGCTCCATGACGACCAGGCGCAACGACTCGCCGGGGACGTCGACTCCGTCTCTGAGCGCATCGGTTCCAAACAGCGATGCTCTTGGATCGTCGCGAAAGATGTCGACAAGAGTGCCAGCGTCGATCGGATCGACATGTTGCGCAAGCAGTGGAAGGCCACCGCGCGCAAGCCGGTCTGCGACCCGCGAATGCACGGCCTTCAGCCGCTGGATCGCCGTAAAAAGGCCGAGGGTCCCGCCGCGCGCCGCCTCGATCATTCGGGTATAGGCGCCCGCGAGCGCCGCGATGTCGCCCTGTTTGATGTCAGTGACGATCAGCACCTCGGAGCAGTCAGCATAGTCGAACGGGCTCTCCGCTTCGAAATGCCGCGGCGGAAGCGGAAGGTGCGCAGCGCCCGTCCGAGCATCGGCGGCCGACCATTCATCGCCGCCGCGCAAAGTCGCCGAAGTCACGAGCACGCCGTCTGCGGGCGCAAGCACTGCTGCTGCGAGCGGCCGCGTCGGATCGAGCCAACGGCGCTCGATCGCGACGTCGATTTCGCGACCATCGATACGCTCGACCGCGAGCCAGTCGACGAACTGTGCATCGGCTGCGCCGCCGATCCGCGCCAGCAGGGCTATCCAGGCGGCGACCGTCTCGCGCCGCCACGACAGCCCGCGTATGGCGCCTTCGACGCGAGCGCGTGCGTGGCTGTCGAGCCAGTCCGGAGCGCCCTCGAGCACGGCTTCCAGGCGACGGCCGAGCGCGGCGAGTGGTTTCTGCAGCGCTTCCAATTGTTCGACGGCCGCGGCCGCCTGTGTGACCAGTGCGCCGTCGGGTTCGGCAAGCTCCGTTTCCAGCCCGTATCCCGCCTCCTGCGCTTTGGAACGGGCGTAAACTACTCCGCGAACCTCGAAGAGCAGCGCCTCGATGGGACCGAATGGCGAGCCCTCAACCAGTCGTTGAAGCCAGCCGTCGGACGGCAGTGCCTTCGCCGCGTCGACCGCCGCTTCGAGCGCAATTGAACCTTCCTCATCGTAAGAAGCGACATCCATCAGTCGTGCCGCGAGCCCGCGTCGTCGTCCGCGTGACCGTCCTTCGGGACCAACGATCCAGCGGCGGAGCTCGATCGCTTCCTGACCGCCGAACGTCACCGCGAACGTCGAATCCGCTGCGTCGAACAGGTGATGCCCCTCGTCGAACAGGATTCGTCCGGGCGAATCCTCGCGTGCGCGCGCCGCATTGACCATCACCAGCGCATGGTTGGCGATGACGAGGTCCGCCTCGCGACTCGCCCGTTCGGCGCGTTCGATGAAGCACCGGCGATAGTGTGGACAGCCGGCATAAACGCACTCGCCGCGGCGATCGGTCAGCGCGGCCGATCCGGCACGCCGGAACAGGCTTGGAAGCCAGCCCGGCAAGTCGCCGCCAACCATGTCCCCGTCCTTGGTGTATGCCGCCCAGCGCCCGATCAGTTGCGCGAGGATCGCGGCTCGCCCAGCGAACGCTCCCTGGAGTGCATCCTCGAGGTTGAGGAGACAGAGATAATTCTCGCGCCCCTTGCGAACAACGATCTTCCGCGCTCGCTCCTCGGCGTCTGCGAACAGCTTCGGGCCTTCAGCATCGAGCTGACGCTGCAACGCCTTGGTGAAGGTCGAAACCCACACCGCGCCGCCGGCCTGCTCGGCCCACAGCGATGCTGGCGCGAGATATGCAAGCGTCTTACCGATCCCGGTTCCAGCTTCAGCGAGAACCATGTTCGGCGCGCCCTTCGCGCGCTTCGGAGCGAAGATGTGGGTCACTGCTTCGGCCATCGCCTGCTGACCCTCGCGCGCCTCTGCGCGGCCGGTGAGCGCATCGAGCTTGCTCCGCGCCTGCGCCGGGTCAACGAATATGGTTCGAGGCGGCGGCCGCTCGCTCGCTTCCTCCCACTGTTTCAACCGCGAGAACAACATTCGCTCGCCGCGTTCCGGTCGCTCGATACGAGCGCCAATCAGGGGCGCCCACCCCCAGCCGAGCCGGTGAAGCGTCGCGTTCGAAGTCCACGCACCTTCCCGCTCGCGCCAGTCGGGATCGGCGAGAACCGCAAGCAAGCTCGCCGTGATGCGCTGGAGTGCAACCGCCGAACCGGAGTCCCAGCCGGGCGGTTCCAGCCCGAGCGTTCGGCTAAGGCCCGCTGCGGTCGGAACCGCAAATTTCGCCGGATGGACGAACGCGAACAACTCCAGAAGGTCGAGCCCGCTCAGCTCCGGATAACCAAGCCTCTGTCCGACCAGCGGCGCATTGAGGATGATGTGCGGAGTCTCCGCTGCCCGCGCGATCGCCTCGCCCCTGGTCGCCTCACGCAATTCTCCCTCGCCGCTCACCAGCCAGATTCCAGCGTGGGTTGCGTGGAGCGCGGGAAGAGGCAAAGGAACCGCCATCAACCGACCCTGCCGCCGAGAGAACAGAAGAGCAACGGATTTGGACGCCAACAATATTCGTTCTGCCGCAATGACTTCGAAAGCCTGGCCTTACGAGGAAGCGCGCAAGCTGTTGAAGCGCTGGCCGGACGGAAAGCCGGCAGGTGAGCCGGTGATCTTCGAGACCGGCTACGGTCCCTCGGGCCTGCCGCACATCGGAACCTTCAATGAGGTCGCTCGGACGACATTCGTCCGACACGCTTATGAGGAGCTGACCGGCGGAGCGCCGACACGCCTCATCGCCTTCAGCGACGACATGGACGGACTTCGCAAGGTTCCCGACAACGTCCCTGAGCGAGCTATGCTGACGGAAAATCTCGGCAAGCCGCTGACCCAGATCCCTGATCCGTTCGGCGAGCACGAAAGTTTCGCTCATCACAATAACGCGATGCTTCGCGGCTTCCTCGACCGCTACAACTTCGATTACGAATTCCTGTCCGCCACCGATTGCTACACCAGTGGCCGCTTCGACGACGTTGTCCGCAAAGTCCTCCACGGTTTCGACGCGATCATGGGCGTGATGCTTCCGACGCTTCGCGATGATCGCCGAAAAACCTATTCACCAGTGCTTCCGATCTCGCCCACCAGCGGCCGAGTCATTCAGGTGCCCGTCGAGGTCATCGACGCCGAGGCCGGTCTCATCGCGTTCGACGACGAGGACGGCGGCCGAGTCCAGCAGTCCGCGTTAGGTGGCGCCGCCAAGCTTCAGTGGAAGGTCGACTGGGCAGCGCGCTGGGTCGCGCTCGGCATCGATTACGAGATGGCGGGCAAGGATCTGATCGATAGCGTCATCCAGTCGGGCAAGATCGCGCGAATCCTCGGCGGCCGCCCGCCCGAGGGCTTCAATTACGAGATGTTCCTCGACGATAAGGGCGAGAAGATCTCAAAGTCGAAGGGGAACGGCCTCAGTCTCGAGGAATGGCTGCGCTACGGCAGCGAGCCGAGCCTCAGCTTCTACATTTACCGTGAACCGAAGCGCGCCAAGAGCCTGCACATCGGCGTCATTCCGCGCGCAGTCGACGAATATTGGCAGTTCCGTGGCAATTACCCGGACCAGCCGATCGAGCAGAAGCTCGGAAATCCCGTGCATCATATCCACGGCGGCAAGGTACCGAGCCAGAAGCTTCCGCTAACTTACGGGCTGTTGCTCAACCTCGTCAGCCTGCCTGGACTTCAGGACAAGGATGTCGCCTGGCGGTTCGTTCAGCGCTACTTGCCCGGAAGCTCACCCGAGACCGAGCCCGAGCTCAATGATCTGATCGGCCTCGCCGTCAATTACGCGCGCGATTTCGTCGTTCCGACGCTCACGCGCAGGCCGCCGACTGAAATGGAGGCAGAAGCACTCCGCGACCTCGACTCCGAGCTTGCAAGACTGCCCGCGGATTCCTCGGCCGAAAACATCCAGACGCAGGTCTTCGAAGTTGGAAAGCGCCATCCATTCGAATCTCTCCGAGGCTGGTTCCAGACACTCTACGAAACATTGCTCGGCTCTGCCCAGGGCCCGCGCATGGGCAGCTTCATCGCGCTCTACGGAATCGACAACAGCCGCGAGCTGATCGCCGAAGCGCTCGCCTCTTAAAGCAGTGGGCGCTTCGACGGCTCACTTTGAAGACATGGCTGTTTTGAGCTAGCCTCCTAGTCCGTGCACTGATGAACATGACGGAAATAAAGCGCAGCTCGGATCTTCCGCTAACGGTCCGCCCGGTGGTCGGACTGACCGATTGCTATCCCGCCGGATTCGTCGACGATTTTCACGACCACGAGCGGGCCCAGCTTTCCTACGCGTTCAGCGGAGTGATGTCGGTCGTCACCGACAGCTCGACCTTCGTGCTTCCGCCGAACCGGGCGATCTGGATTCCCGCCGGGGTCCGCCACATGGTTTCCTGCCGCGGCGACGTGTCCTTGAATGTTCTCTACGTCGATCCAACGCTGCCGGGTCAGCCGGACATCTGCCGAGTCTTCGACGTGCCGCTGCTAGCTCGGGCCTTGATCCAGGAAATCCTGACCTTCCCTCACGAATATGACGAAACTGGGCGCGAAGGCCGAATCGTCCAATTGCTGATCGAAGAAATTCGCCGCGTCCCTCAGGTGCCTCTGTCGGCGCCGATGCCGCGCGACCGTCGGCTTCGCCGCGTTTGTGACCAAATCATCGCCGACCCGGCCGATCAGCGCGATCTCGACGAATTTTCAAAGCTCGCCGGCATGGGACGGCGAACCTTCACTCGCACGTTTCGCGACGAGACCGGCATGGCATTCGCGATGTGGCGGCAGCAAATTCGCCTCATGGCTGCAATTTCGATGCTCGGCGAAGGGCAATCGATTACCAACATCGCCTTTGAGGTCGGGTACGAGAGCCCAAGCTCCTTCACTGCGATGTTTCATCGAGTGCTGGGCGTCGCGCCGAGCCATTATGGCCGCGACAACAACCTAAAAGGCCCAGCGGAAGAGGTCTCCGGTCCGCCCTGAACGGTCAGGACGAGCGCGTTTCTCTATCATTGGTCAATGAACAGCGAGCGTGGAGCGCGCATGAACCGGCCCGAGCTTGACCCCGAGATTGCAATCTTCGTCAAGCGGATGTCAGCTGACTGGGCGAAGCATCCGCCCTTCGCCACCCTGCCGATCGAGGAAGCGCGGCGCGTCGCAGAGCAGGTTCGAGCGCCGTGGCGGGAGAGCGGACCCCAGATGGCCCAGACGACGGAGCATTTCGTTCCGACTTCGACCGGGCCGTTGAGGACCAGGCTTTACGATCCCGGGATTACCTCTCCCGCTCCGGTGCTCATCTATCTGCACGGAGGCGGATTCATCCTGTTCAGTCTCGACACCCACGACCGGCTGATGCGGGAATATGCCGCCGCCGGCCGTTTCGCCGTGCTCGGCGTGGATTATCCGCTGTCCCCCGAGGCCCGCTACCCCAAGGCTCTCAACCAGATCGTCGAACTCGTCGACTGGCTTCACGACGGCGGCGCGAAATTCCTCGGCATCGACCCTCGAAGGATCGCCATTGGAGGCGATTCCGCAGGCGCCAATCTGTCGGTCGCTACGGCCCTGCGATTGCGCGACCGCGGCAGTCCCGACCTGTTGAAGGGCATGCTGCTGAATTATGGCGCCTTCGGCATTAAATCGTCGACCGAAGCGGTCGAGCTGTTTGGTGGTCCGGGCGCGGTCCTGGAGCGGACCGAGTTGGACCATTATTATGCGTCTTATCTTGGTTCGCAGGGCGTTGCCCGGCCAGAGCCTTACGCTGCGCCTCTGCTCGCGGACCTTCACCGACTCCCGCCAGCATTCCTCGCAATTCCGGAGTGCGACCTGCTCACCGAGCAGAGCCACGCAATGGCGAAGCGGATGCGGGACTCGGACGTCGAAGTTCGCTCGATTGTCTACCCAGGCGCGACCCACAGCTTCCTCGAAGCCATGTCGATCGCAGAAGTCGCCCGCCGAGCGATCCGCGACGGCGCCGATTGGGTGAGAGACGCCCTGGAACTTTAGTCTGGTCGAACGAAAAAGGGGCGGCTCAAGCGCCGCCCCATCGATCACGATTGCTCCTAAAACTTCCCGGTAAGAGTCAGAATGACCTCCCGACCGGCGCCGTAGACGCAACCGTAGAGACCCGTGCAGCGCGCTACGTAATTCTTGTCGAAAAGGTTCGAAGCATTGAGAGCGACCCGGAACCGCGGCTGATCGTAGTGCAGCATCGCGTCGAACAGGGTCGCTTTGCCGGTTACGATCGTCGGTCCGAATGTGACTGCCGGGAACGTTCCCGACGGAAGCGATCCCGCGCTCGAGCTATTGTAGCGGACGCCCGCACCGCCGCCCAAGCCGGCGAGCATTCCGTGAGCAATCGTGTAATCCGCAAACAGCGACAGCTTGTGCTTGGGTGTTACCGGAAGCGGATAGCCGACATCGCCAGGAGCGTTCGGGTTCTTCGTTACCTCGCTGTGGTTGTAGCTATACGACGCATTGACCGAAAGTTGCTGGTTGAAGCGGCTAACCAACTCGAGCTCAACGCCATTGACTTTAACTTCGCCGGCCTGCGTGCCGAAGGCTGGCGTCGGACCGGCCTGTGCAACGACGAAGTTCTTTTCAACGATGTTGAATGCCGCAGCCGTCGCGAACAGCTTGACGTTGTCCGGCAGCCCCCTCGCGTCATATTTCACGCCGCCTTCGATCTGATGGGTCGAGGTCGGCACGAAAGGCTGGTTCGTGACGATGTCCTTGCCGAGCACGGGCTCGAACGAAGTCGAATAGCTGATGTAGGGCGCGATGCCGCTGCTGGTGACATAGTTTGCGCCGGCGCGGTACGTGAATTTCTTCTCGTTCTGCTTGGTGCCGAATGAGCTCGTCTTCACCCAATCCTGCCTGCCGCCCAAGGTGACGAACAGCTGGCCAATGTTCATCTGGTCCTGGCCATAAATGCCGGTCTGCTTGAGCTTCTGGTCGTTGTAGGTGTTGGGAAAACCTGGACTGGTCTCGAATGCAGGATCGTAGACCGGATCGAAAGCATCGATTTGGCCGGCGAAAATGAAGGCATAAGCGGCTTTGTTTCTGACGCTTCGGTAATCAATTCCGGCGAGTAGCTTGTGAGTCACAGGCCCGGTCTGGACCTTTGCATCGAACCTGTTGTCGGTCGTGAAGCTGTTCACCTGCTCGGCATAGGTGAAATTATATTGCTGAAGCGTCCGGTAGTAGGACGGAAGCGTTGAATCCGTCGTGTTGATGAAGCCGCCGCCGCTGTAGATGCCGATCGGCGTCTTTTCATTATAGTGGCTCCATTTCGTGTTCGAGTGGAACGCGAAGCCCTTGCCGAATCGATGCTCGAAATCATAACCGCCAGCCCATTGGTTGCGGTTGAACGTCGTCTTCGGAGCGTCGAGGTTAGTCGAACGGCTGATGTGCAGTCCGGTCGGGCTCGGCAGCAGGGTGCCGTAAAGCGGCAGGAAGCCGCCGTTGCCGCCCAGATTGTGGTCGTGCTGATAGTAGAAGAGACCGGTCAACCTCGTGTTGCTGCCGAGCTTCAGAGTCGCGGTCGGCGAGAGCAGAAGGCGCTTGTTGTGCTGGAAATCGATCTCGCCCTTCGAATCCTTGTAGAGCCCGGTCATGCGCACATCGAGGAACGGTGAGACCCGTCCTGTGATCGTCCCCGCGCCTTCCCAGAAATCGTGCGTGCCGCCCTTGAGCTCGACTTCTCCCCCGAAGGTCGATGAGGCGCGGCGGCTCGTTTCGTTGAGGATGCCGCCCGGCGGTGCCGCTCCATAAAGGACAGAGGCTGGGCCCTTCAGGATATCGAGCGACTGGAAGGCGTAGAGGTCAACTCCGACAGCGGAAATCGTGGTTGTCGCCGGGACCGCGAGTCCGTCGATATATTGCTTGGGTGTAAAGCCGCGAATCGTGATGAAGTCGTAGCGTGGATCGGGTCCGTAATTTTCACCGAACGCGCCGGCCGTATAGCGCACCGCCTGCTGCGCATCGGTGAAATTCAAAAGGTCGATCTGGTCGCGGGTGATGACCGAGATCGACTGCGGCGTTTGGATCAGCGGGATATCGGTCTTGGTTGCTGTCTCCGCGCCTTCTGGCACGTAGTGCCGGGCAACGATGATGATGTCGCCATTATCAGTCCTGGTGGTCTTGACCGCCTCGGCATTTTGCTGGTCGGTCGTTGCGGTGTCCGGTTGCGGCGCCGGTTGCGCGGTCGGCTGCGCGAAAATGGTGGCAGGCATGAACAGGGCGACCCCTGCGAGCAGATGAATGTTTGCGCGGCGCGTGCGCCGGTCAGCCCTGATGCTTCGTGCGGACATGATACCCCCTTCCGAGCTAGCGGACTTGGACCGCTACCAACCGAAATGTTCCGTGATGGAAATGTAACAAAATCGCAGGCCCGCTAGTTACGGCATCGGGTCCGTTTCCATCGCAAGCGGGCCGTTGGCGGGAGGGCGGGCGCGCCGCATCCATCCGGCGAGCTCAGGATCGGCGTGGCCCTCGACAATCTCGGCGAAGGTCACATCATTCTCGTCCTGGCCGAGCTTGAACCGGGCATGCGTTTCACGAACGTGGGCGCGAAAGGCAATGATGCGCAGTTTTAACTGCTCCTTGCGAGGCCCCATCCGCTCGGGCTCCCAAGCGCCCGGGTCGGAACCCTCGAGCGCTTCGGCGAGCCGCGACAGAGCAGCATCAATCTCATCGGGCACGAACTCGATCTCCACCTCAAACCGGCAGGTCGCGTAATTCCAGGTCGGACCCCAGGTCGGATTGGAGACAAGTTCAGGCGAAACATAGCCCTGCGGCCCCATGCACAGGATCGATGCGCGAGGGTCGCTTTCAAGCGCGACGCATTGCGGATGCGCTCGGGGAATATGGCCGAGGAGCGACCGGACTGCGCCTTCGTCATCTGTCTCCGGCAGGAGTGGAAGCGGAGTCGCCAGCCGCCCCACCGGCCCGCCCGTGACAATCCAGCACAGGGGATAGGCCTCGACCAGCCTGGTGACGTCGGAATTGTCGCGCGGAACGTATGGACTGCTCATCGGCCTTCCTGAAATTGGTCGGCGCAAATTATGTCGTCCACGGTTCGCCGGCAATCGGCTGCCAAGAACGTCGGCCCGTTCGCAATGTTATTCGACCCAGCATGCATCTTCGCTCCGACAAGGCCATACTAATGGTCTTCCTCGACCAGGCCCGGAGCGCAGGATTTCAGCATGACCACCGCCGACACTAGGCAGTTATGGACGAAGATCCATCGCTGGCTCGGCCTGACCATGCTTACTTTCCTGTTTATCGCTGGAGTGACTGGCAGCATCCTGTGCTTCGACAAGCGGATCGATGCTGCGATCAACAGCGACCTATTTTATCGACAAACGCAGGCCGCTTCGCTGAGCTTGCCGGCTCTCGTAGCGCGAATTCAGGATCAACATCCCGAGCTCGTCGTCACTCAATTCCCGCTGAACTTGCGGCCGGCCCAGAATTTGCAGCTCAACGTCACGTCAAGCGACTCCAACGCAAGCCTCGGCTTCGATCAAATGTTCGTCGATCCCTCCGATGGCCGGATCGTGGGCTTTCGCCGGTCGGGCCCGGGCTGGGACCGGCGTCACATTGTCGAGGCCATATTCCAGCTCCACCAGAATTTGGTCGCTGGCAAATGGGGCCGATGGATCATGGGCATTGCCGCCCTCGGCTGGTTCATTGGCAATTTCGTCGGCCTCTATCTGACCTTCCCAGTGAAGCGGCCGTTCTGGTCGAAGTGGAAGAAGAAATGGAAGATCGACTTCAAGGCCAAGATGCGACGCCTGATGCTCGAGATCCACAATTCGAGCGGGCTCTGGCTGCTCATCCCTGCAACCGTGCTTGCCTTCACCTCCGTGGCGATGAACTTCTTCGACGAGGCATTCGTGCCAACGGTTGAGGCCATATCCCCGTCCAAGCCCTCGATGTTCGACAAGCCAGCTCCGCCGGCAGCGCCCGACACTCCGCGCATCGGATTTTCAAAAGCGCTCGCAGTCGGATCCGCCGCTGCAAAGGCGAACGGCATGACATGGAAGCCCGCCCTCGAACGGTTTAACTCCCAACTCGAAGTCTACGGCGTCAGCTTCACCGACAATGGCATTGAAAACTATCATCGGCTCGGCCCGGTCACTTTCTATATCGACGCGCACAGCGGTCGCGTGGTCGAGATCGATGACCCTTATCACGACAGCTTCGGTCGCAAGCTGACCCGCTCGCTCTATCCGCTGCACAGCGGCGACGTCGCCGGCCCGCTCGGGATCGCGCTGATCTTCCTGCTCGGCCTTTCGACTGCCGAAATGTGCGTCACCGGCTTCTATACCTGGTGGAAAAAGCGGGAGGCGCGTAGCGGCAAGCGCCGCGCGCGTCGCGCATGATCAGCCGGCGAGAGCTGCTTGCCGCTACCGCTGCACTGCCCTTGCTTGGTGCGCGGGCATCGCTCGCGGCATCCCGGATCGCAGTCCCGAAGCCCCCCGTCACACCGCGAATTCCAAGTCGCATCGAGCAACTCGGCCGAACCCGCATCGATGACTTTGCGTGGCTGAAGCCCAAGAACTGGAAGGAGGTCTGGCGCGATCCAAGCCGCCTCGACCCGCACATCCTCGCCTATCTCGATAAGGAAAATCGTTACTGCGACGCGGTCCTCGAGAGCACCCAAGCCCTGCAACACGCGCTGGTAGAAGAGATGAAGCGGCATGTCCCCGAGACAAGCGCGACGCCGCCAGTCCCGGATGGGAGTTGGGCCTATTTCACACGCTTCGCAGAGGGTGCTCAGAATCCAACCTATCTACGACGACCGCGAAACGGTGGGGTCGAGCAGGTCCTGCTCGACTCGGAGCGGCGCGCCGCGGGCAAGCGCTTTCTTTCGATTCGGAATGCGACACACAGTCCCGACCACCGACTCTTCGCCTGGGCCGAGGACGCGACCGGCGCAGAGAAATTCGTCATCCAGATCAAGGATCTCGCGACTGGCGCAGTAACAGCGGGCCCAAGCGATGCCTTCGGCGACTTCGCCTTTTCAGCAGATTCGAGGTTTCTGTTCTGGATCTGGCGCGATCCCAACAGCAGGCCGCGTCGCCTCTTTCGGAGGCTTGCCAGCGGAGGTCCCGACACGCTCGTTTACGAGGAGACCGACCCAGGCTTTCTCCTGGAAGTCACGGCGAGCGCGTCGGGGAAGTGGCTATTCCTTCGCTCGTTCAACGATGTCACGAGCGAGGTTCGCAGGATCGATGCGCAGCGACCCGAGACCGTGCCGGTTGTGGTTGCGCCGCGCCAAGCCGGAGTAATGTATTCACTCGAGCATTGGCGCGACCGCTTCGTGATGCGCACAAATGCCGGCGGAGCGGAAGATTTCAAGCTCCTGTGGTCGCCGATGTCAGCTCCGACCGGGCCGTGGCGGGAATGGGTGCCGCATCGGCCTGGCCGAAGCATTGTCGAGCTGCATCCCCGGGTCGACGACTTTGCGTGGCTCGAGCGAGTCGAGGGCAATCTTCGAATTCTTGCTTGTCGCGAGGACGGCGTTCCGCGAGAGCCCGCGCAATTTGACGAAGCGGCTTATCTGCTCGCGGTCCAGCGTTCCGAATATTCGGACAATGCGCTGTGGGTTACGATCGAATCCCCCCGAATGGCGCCGCGCTGGGCAAGATGCGACCTCGCGACGGGCGCTCGGCAGGTTCTCGCATCCGAGCGGACTTCGAGCACCAGCGATTATGCGCTCGCTCGGGTCCACGCTCGGACGGGTGATGGAACGATGGTTCCGGTCACAGTCCTTCGTGCGGTAAACACACCCCTCGACGGGTCGGCCCCGCTCCTCCTGACCGGCTATGGCGCCTACGGCTATAGCTACGAGACAGGATATTCGGCCCCCGTCCTGGCGTTGGTCGATCGCGGCTGGATCTGGGCTGTAGCGCATGTCCGCGGAGGATCGGAGAAGGGGCGTTCCTGGTTTGAGCAGGCGCGGCAGCTCAAGAAGAAGACGAGCTTCACTGATTTCATCGCCTGTGCGGAGATGCTGATCGCATCGGGCCACACCCGAGCGAAGCGAATTGCGATCCACGGATTTTCCGCCGGCGGACTTCTCGTCGGCGCCGTTGCCAACATGCGGCCCGAACTGTGGTCGGCGGTGATCGGGCAGGCGCCTTTCGTCGACATGCTCAACACGATGAGCGACGCAACCCACCCGCTGGTCCCGCTGACGCGCCCTGTGTGGGGCGATCCGCTGTCCAGCCCCGAAGCGTATGATTATATCGCCAGCTACTCGCCTTACGAAAATGTTCGCAAGCAGCCTTATCCATCAACCCTTGCGACGACGGCCATCGGTGACGACAGGGTGGGATTCTGGGAACCGGCCAAGTGGATCGCGAACCTTCGCCGCCGCTCCACCAGCGGCAGGCCCATGCTTCTACACATTGAGACGGCAGGTGGTCACCAGGGGGCTTCGGGTCGCTTCGACGAGCTCGCCCAATTGGCGAGAATGTACGCGTTCGCGATCTGGCAGACCGCGGCTCCGCCGAGCGCCTAAGGCAAGAGGTCCGGAGTGAACCGGCGCAGGCCTGGCGACGGGAGGCCCCGGCCGAAACCTGGATCGGAGCAATCACGATAGCCGCCTGCTTGGTCCAGTGAGATTGAGGAACGGCTGACCGCTTTTGCGGGCAGGCAGCGTGGTTCCACTTCGATTGCTGGGGGGCGGCTGATTGGCCCGCGGAGACGGGAGCTGCCGAGCAAAGACTCGCCAGAATGAATACGACAACCAGGTTACGCCGATGCATGTTCGCTCTCCTTGGCTGATCGCTGGCGCGTTTTCGCGAGCGCCACATCTCTCGCGGTTATGCCACCGAGAAGCTTGAGCGCCTCGCCGGGCGCCCGGTCTACATATTTGGCGAAGCCGAACGACACGTTCCAACCCCTTTTTGCGTCTCGTCGTGCGCATTCGCTCCAACTTGGCTGTCAGCAACATGAACAAACGATGCGCGGGCGTAACTTTGCCATTGCCGCGCAATATTGATGCCAAGCTTGCCAAAATTTGGCAGACATGTGTCGATGCTCGACCGCTTCGATCTTGCCCTCCTCAACCACGTGCAGCGCGACGATTCGCAGACTGCGGACCAACTTGCCCATTGGGTGCCGCTGTCGCCTTCGGCGATTGCGCGCCGGCTTCGGCGGCTGCGCGGCGACGGCTGGATCGAACGGACGATTGGCATTCTCTCACCGCGTCTCACGGAGAACCGGCTGCGTGCGCTCGTCGTCGTCCAGCTCAACGAGCATGCCGACATCGCGGGCAAAGCCGCCCTCGAGCAACGCCTGATCGAATGTTGCGAAGTTCAGCTCTGCTACGAAATCTCGGGCCCTTACGATTTCATCGTCTTGTTCGATTGCTCGAGCATGGCGGAATTCAATCGCCAGGCCGAGCAATTGCTGACTGCAGACGCGACCGTGCGTCGCTACGAAACGAGCTTCGTCAAGCGTGGCGTCAAGTTCGCACCCTTTGTCGAGATGGGCGCGACGCTCTTAGCTCGCCGACTTCGCATCAACCCAGTGGTCGATCTTCTTCTCCAGGATCGGCAGCGGGAGAGCGCCGCTGTCGAGCACCTGTGAATGGAAGGCCCGGATGTCGAATCTCGGTCCAAGCTTCGCTTTCGCTTCGTCGCGCAGTCGGCTGATGGTCAGCTGGCCCGCCTTGTAGGCGAGAGCTTGGCCGGGAATGGCGATGTAGCGTTCGACCTCGGCGGTCGCGTCGGTCTTCGATTCACCCGAGTGAGACAGGAAATATTGGATCGCCTCGTCGCGGGTCCAGTCCTCGGCATGGATGCCGGTGTCGACGACCAGCCGCATCGCCCTCAACATCTCGTCGTTGAGGTTGCCAAAGCGCTGGTATGGATCGGTATACATCCCCATCGGATAACCGAGACTCTCCGAGTAGAGCGCCCAGCCTTCGACATAGGCGGTGGTGTAGGTTGCGTCGTCGCTCGAGAAGCGCATGAATGCGGGCAAAATGGGATTTTCCTGCGCGAGGCTGATCTGAAAATGATGCCCGGGCTCGCCCTCATGCATGAACAATGTCGTTTCCTCCCACGTGCTTCGTGACGGGAGGTCATAGGCATTGAAGTAGAAGGTGCCCGGACGCGAGCCGTCAGGAGTCCCTTGCTCGTAGCTCCCGCCTGCCTCGAATTTCTCGCGATAGGGTGGGTAGGAGCGGATCACGAGCCCCGCCTTGGGCGTGCTCGAGAAAAACAAAGGCACCTTGGTCTCGACCTCGCGCTTGACCGCGGCATAGTCCTGCTCGAGCTGTTCCTTGCTCCTCGGCTGGAACCTCGGAGCGGTGCGCATATAGTCGAAGAATTGCTGTAAACTGCCCTTGAAGCCGACCTGTCGCTGGATGTCCTCGAAACCCTTGGTGATCCTGCGCGACCTCGCTAAGGCCGAGCTGGTGGATCTGCTCGGGAGACAAAGGCAAGGGTCGTGTTCGACTGAACGAGATAGCGATAATAAGCATCGCCGCCTTTGGTGTGCAAAAGGCCATCGCCGGAGCGCGCGTGACCAAGATATTCGTTGGCAAGGAAATCGCGCATCCGTTGAAGCGCGGGGTAAACCGACAGTCGCTAGCGACTGTCGGTATTCGGCCGCTAGCCGCGGCCGATCAGCTTGGGCAATCGATGGCGGGAAGTTCTTAATCGGGCCCCAATAGGGCGAATGTTCGGGCTTGAGTTTCAGTTGATTATCGAGCTGCTCGATCATGTTGCGGACTGTCAGCCCGGAATTGACGATCCCCTCTGCTTCGCCCTTCTTCCATTCGGCGATCGCCTCGTCGACGTTTGCGGCGAACTCGCGGTTGCGCTTCAGATTGCTCTCATAGTCTGAAACATTCCGGAACGGCGCGGCTCCCTCTCCGCCCGAGATCGTCGGATACTCCGTGTGAAGCCCATAAAAGTGGTTCATGGGAAGAGCTTCGACGATCGGTAGAAGATCGGGCGAAAGCTTGCGCAGCGTGTCCTTCGCCTGGAACTCGAAAGTGTCGTAGGCGAGCTTGTCGACCTCGCTCAGGCGATCGCGCGGGATCGCGTGCAGCGCTTCGAGGTCATGCTCGTTGGCGGCCTTCTCGGCCTGGTAATGGGCATCGCTGTAGAGGTCGCCGAGATGATCGGCGAATCGCAGATCGCCGCGGTAGAGCGCCTGCAATGGATTGCGGCGAAGGTTTGCGTCGTCGCTCTGCTTGAACAGTTCGAACAGTTGTTCGTGAGCGCTCGCCGGCGCCGCTCGAGCCTGACGTCATCGCAGAGGCACCTGGCGATGTTGCGAGCAACGCAGAAGCAACGAGCGGGCCGGCCCAATTCATCTTAAAATTTCCCCCGAGTGTCGGTTAAGATCCGCGCGCTAAAGAAGAAGGGGCGTTGCCGCAATTGCGGCAACGCCCCTTCGATGATCGACCTTCCAAAATCTACCAGAAGAAGCTGGGAATCTCGTCCAGGACGGTCGCCAGTGTAAAGATCGACGAGAACCGCATCATTCCAGTAACGGACCCAGGCGCACCCTTGGGGAGGGTAAGGCAGGCCGTACTGGGCCGGATCGATCCAGAACTGGTTCCCGTAATAATTTGGCCACATCCGGTATCCGATCCCGTAGGGCTGATACCCCCAGCCGAACGGATCGATGTAGAATCCGAGGTGGAACAGCGACCGGTGGTGATCGCGGTAACGACGCCAATCATGGCGCCATCGTGTTGCCAGTTGCGATTCCAGTTCAGTTCCCGCACGCGCTGACTGTCGCCGCGTAGCGGCGGCTCCGTCCCGGGACGCGGCGTATTGCTGACGACCGGCAGATGGCGGTCACGCATCACGTTCGGAACAGGCCGGCCTGACTGACGGAAATCGCGATCGTCGCGCACGTCCTGCTGACGCTGATCGATGCGTTCGCGAATCTGCCCCACGCGGTCGTTGCGTTGCTGCGCCGCATAGGGGTTCCGCTCGGCCTGAGCTGCGTCACGCGCCGCCAGCATAAGCGTCGGCCCGCTGCAGCCGGGCGCTGCGAACCATCGAACTGCTGACGGTCATACACCTGCTGGCGCGCCTGCGACTGCTGGTCGACGCGGGGACCATTGTACGCCGGCCGGTTGTCGGAACGTTCCGAGCGCGCATCGCCGTGCGATTGTTGACGCTCTTCGCGCGCCTGCTGGCGATTGTTCTGCGCCTGATGGCGATCGTTTGCGGTGTGAGAAGTTGCGCCTGTTGACGGTCGGACCAATTTTGGGGACCCGCAATCGCGGGCGTTGCTGCGGCCCCAGCCAGCAACAAACCGATTAGAACGTTACGCATGACAGTGACCTTTCCAAAGTATGGCATGGGTTTTGCGCTCATCGACCTGAGCAATCGCTTAACCGTTTCGGAGCCGTATATTCATCTTTGTAAACGCGGCGCTGTCGCGGCCCCTTGCGCAGCGCGCTGAATGACTTTGCGAATACGCGAATAAGCACCGCAACGACAGATGTTCTGAAGTTCGCGCGAGCTGTTCGCCGACTGGGTTCGAACTATTGTCGAGCAAGGCTGCGATGGCCATGATGAATCCCGGCTCGCAATAGCCGCACATCGTCGCCTGTTCGGCAAGCCACGCCTGCTGAACCGGGTGCGAGCGGTCGGGTGACAAGCCCTCGATCGTCGTCACTTGCGCCCCTTCGAGTTCGAGAAGCGTGACCTCGCAGCTCGCCACGGCGCGGCCGTCGATGATAACCGTACAGGCGCCGCAATCGCGGCTATCGCAGCCGTATTTCGTGCCCGTCAGGTTGGACGCTTCGCGCAGCGCCCACAATAGCGGCGTGGCGGGATCAAGCCTGTATTGGACTGGTTCGCCGTTGACCGTCATTCGAGTCATCGCTGCTAGGCTAGCGCGCATTCATGCGCCCTGCCAAGATGTGCATAATGCCCCGCATCGTTACGAACAACGGCTATTGGATCGGCTATTTCGAGAACGGCGGCGGCGATGAGCTGCCGATCGTCTTCCTCCACGGCGTCGGCTCGGACAAGTCCGTGTGGCATCCCCAACTCGATGATTTCGGTCGCTCGAGGCGCGCGGTTGCTTTCGACTATCCGGGCTATGGCGAGAGCGATCCGGCTCCCGCGGGCACCACGCGCGACGATTATGCTTCGGCGATCATCTCGGCCATGCACGAGCTCGGCATTGATCGCGCCCATATCTGCGGGCTGTCGCTTGGCGGCGTCATCGCCATTGCGATCCACCACTCAGACGCGAAGCGCTGCGCCTCGTTAATCCTCGCCGACACTTTCGCGGTCCACCCCCAGGGCCGCGCCATCTATGACCGCTCGATCGCCGCCAGCGACGATCTACGAGCGATGGCGGAAGCGCGAGTTGATATGCTTCTCGCTCAACCGGCAAATCCAAAGGTTCGCAGAGAAGTTGTCGAGACCATGGCGCGGATCGATCCGGCCGCCTACCGCATCGGCGCTCAAGCCGTGTGGCTCGCCGATCAATCCGACCGCGCCCGCGACGTCGCGATTCCGACGCTGGTGCTGTGCGGGGCGAACGATTCGGTAACGCCGCCCGACCTGTCGCGGGAACTGAACCATCTGATTTCCAACTCGACGCTCGAAATCGTTCCCGCCGCAGGACATCTCATCAACCTCGAGCAAGTCGAGCCTTTCAACACACTCGTTCGCAACTTCCTGGGCAGCGCCGAAGCGCCCGCCCAGGAATGACGGGCACGCTTACTTCGCCGAGAGTGCGGCGGCGATCTCGGCCGACTTCGCTTGCTTCAGGATCGCACAGTCGCGAACCCGCTCAAGCATCCGCCGGTATTCGAGCACGCCAGTGTTCATCTTCGCAACCGTTGGGCCGAGTTTCTGCTCGATCCTGTCGGCGGCTTCGGCGCTGCATTGGCTGTTGAACATTCCGGGCAGCCTGCTCGCGATGAAGATGCCGTTGCCGCTCGAGAGCTTGCCGTAATTGGCGAAGATCCAGTCGGTGGTCACGGCGCGGGTTTCGGGCGTTCCGATCAGCTCGCCGATGATTCCCAGGCGGTCGAAGCTGCGGAGACGCTTGTCGTCGAGGCTGAGCAGGTAATTCGCCACATCGACATGGCCCCCGGCCGCGGCGGCGCCGAGCTCGTTCGCTCGAACATCACCATCTTCGGAGGACAAGCCCTTTTCGACGAGCATCTTGGCAGCAGCCATCCCGCCTTCCTCTGACACGACCGCGAGCGCTGTCCCCATGAAGGCCGGGTCGATCGCCTTTTCATCGCCTGCGAGATAGGCCTCACCAGCCACCTTCAGCTTCGCTCGAACGGCGGGATCATGCGCGTCGAACGCAAGGATTCCGACAAGTCGCTGGCGAAGCCTCTGCCGGTCCGGCGTGTCGTTCGAATGGGCGCCGAACTGGGGATCGAAGCCGATGCTTGCGAGCCGAGGTCCGTAGATGGAAGCCATCAGCGAGCGATATTCGGGCTCCAATTTCGGACTGATCAGCCCGACGGTGTGCAGTCCACCAAGCTTGCTGCCGGGGTCGACGCTCGCCGCTGCGCTCGGGTTGGCAGCCATTGCGCGCGCCTCCTCGATCAGCGCCCGCGCGGGGGCTTTGCCGGAACGGAACGAGGCCCACAGGCTGTCGGTGGTCGCAAGAGCTTCGCCGGGTGGCAGCTGCGCCGACGCTGCAATCAGCGCATTCCAATCCGCGGGCGAAAGATCGAACCTATAATAGCCAGTGCCGCCGACATTCGGAACGATCGCGCCCGGCCCCGGCGCGTCGAGGGTCGTCACTTTCTGGTCGAGGAGATTGCACGATTTCGCGGGGCCGGCGCGGATGCAGAAGGGGATCGTCCACAGCTCGGGCTGCGGGCTGCTGCCGAGGAATGCGTAGCGCGATTGCGTAACAACAAGCTTCGATCCGTCGCGGCGAATGTCGACGACGGGTACGCCCTGCTGGTCGACAAAGGATTTGAAGGCGGTCAGGACCTTGGGGTCGTGCGCAGCATCGGCGATTGCGCCAAAGAATTGCTCCGACGTTGCATTGCCATAGGCATGGCGGCGAAGGTGGAGCCGAACGCCCTGCTTGAACTTCTCGTCGCCGAGATAGGCGGCGATCATGGCCACGACCTGACCGCCCTTACCATAAGTGATGCCATCGAAGGCCGAGTCGATTTCGCTATTTTGCGTGATCGCCTGGTGGATCGGGCGCCCGACGACCAGGGCGTCGGTGTTCATCGCGTTGAATCCTTCGCCGAGCGCGCCCACTCCGATGTTGAGCTCGGGCCGCCACTCGTTCCCGATGCGGTAGCCCATCCAGTTGGCGAAGCTTTCGTTTAACCAGATGTCGTCCCACCATGCCGGCGTCACGAGATCGCCGAACCATTGGTGCGACAACTCGTGCGCGACAACCATCCCGAACTCTTGCTTGTCGCCCGTAGTCGCGCCGGGTCTCAGGTAGATGATGTCATCGCCGTAGGTGTCAGCGCCCGCATTCTCCATCGCGCCCGGCATGATCGGAGTGCCGATTTGGTCGAGCTTCGGGAAGGGAAAGGACTCGCCGAAATAATTTTCCAGAAGACTGACGATGCGCGGCGTTTCCGCCATCACATAGCCCATCTTGGCCGCCTGCGCCTGCGTAGCGACTGCACCGTACGGCATCGGCGTCGAGCGTTCCGAATCTGTCGCGATCGTGCCGGTCTTGTGAGCGAATGGACCGGTGTCGATCGCGACGAGATAGGTCGGTAGCGGCTTCGTCACCTCAAGCTGATGCTTCTCCAGGCCGCCGGCAAGCTTTGTAACGGAAATCTCGGGCGCGTTGCCAACGACCACGTATCCGGGGTAAGTCTTCACCGAGACCGTGAACGGCGTCTTGAACCCGGGCTCGTCGAAGCCCGGGTAGGCCGCGCGCGCATCGATGCTTTCGAACTGCGTCCAGCTGTACCATTTGTCGCCCACTTTGACGTGGAACAAGCCAGAGGCGGAATCGCCGAACGCGCCGCTGTAATCGAACTTGAGAGTGGTCTTGCCGCCGGGGATTGACCGCGGAAAATCGAGACGCGCGGTACCGGTCTTGTCGACCTGGGTCCACCTCCCCGCGATGGCCCTGCCGTTCACCATCGCGACGACACTCGCCACATCAAGGTCGCGGCCATGCATGTAGATCGACTTCGCTGGTTGGCTCAGCGTGACGTCGATCTCGTCGTGGCCGGAGAATCGATCGGCCTCGGGAAGGATCGTGAAGTCGAGCCGATAGGCGTTGGGAGTGACCGTGCCCGGCAACTTGCCCTTCGGCGCATTCGCATCGGGAACGACCTCGGGCGTCTTTGCAACGGGAACCTTGGCGGAATTGGGGGCAGCAAGGGCGGTGGTGGAAAATAGAACGGCAACGGATAGAACGATGGTACGCATCAAGGCCCCCTTAAGTGTGTCACTATATTAATACAGTTGCGAAGCCGAATGGCAAGCGCCGTTCGCAATTTTGGCGGCCCAGATTTCATTCTGTTCGACCGACCCACAGCTGTGCCATGCTCGAACCATGCGCTGCAAGCTTCTAGAATCGGCCCTGTGAAGATCGCCTGTATCGGAGGTGGGCCAGCGGGGCTCTATTTCGCCATCTCGATGAAGCTTCGCAATCCGGCACATGAGATCGAGGTGTTCGAGCGCAATGCGCCGGGCGTGACGTTCGGATGGGGCGTCGTGTTCTCCGACCTTACAGTTGGGAACATCACCTCGAACGATCCCGTGTCGGCGAACAGGATCAATGCAGAGTTCGTGCATTGGGACGACATCGACGTCCACTTTGCCGGCGAGACCGTCACCTCCGGCGGACACGGCTTCATCGGCATTGGCCGCAAGCGCCTGCTCGAAATCCTGCAAGACCGGGCGCTCGAGTTGGGCGTTGGGATACAGTTCAATATCGAGTGCGATTCCGCGGATCCGAAGTGGCGCGATTATGATCTCGTCATCGCCTCGGACGGCGCTAACTCACGCTTTCGAGATGCGACATCGGAGGCGTTCGGAGTCGACATCGACGTGCGCTCCAACAGATTCGTCTGGCTCGGCACGACGAAAGTCTTCGATGCCTTCACCTTCGCGTTCGAGGAGACCGAGCACGGCTGGATCTGGGCCCATGCCTATCGCTTCGCTCCAGACTGTTCGACCTTCATCGTCGAATGCTCTCAAGAGACGTGGCGAAGCTTCGGCTTCGACACGATGTCTCAGGACGACAGCATTGCTGCTTGCGAGAAGCTATTTGCCAAATATCTCGACGGGCAAAAGCTGCAGTCGAACGCGTCGCATCTCGTCGGCGGTGAAGCATGGCTGCGATTCCGCCGAATCAAGTGCGAGCGCTGGACGAGCGGAAATTTCATCCTGCTCGGAGACGCTGCGCACACGGCGCATTTCTCGATCGGCTCGGGGACCAAGCTTGCGCTTGAGGATGCGATCAAGATCGCTGATGTGCTCAATCGCCCGGGCATCAGCCTCAAGGCCGCACTCGACGAATACCAGGCCGAGCGGAGCCTCGAAGTCTTGAAGCTCCAGAACAGTGCGCGCAACTCGACGGAATGGTTTGAGACGCTGGAGCGCTACACGGATTTCGAACCGCTGCAGTTCGCTTATTCGCTGCTGACGCGTTCACAGCGGATCAGCCACGAGAATTTGCGCCTCCGCGATCGCGAATGGCTTGAAAGCGTCGAACGATGGTTCTGGAAACGGGCCACCGCTGGCAAGTCGGACAAGACGGCGCCGCCGATGTTCGCGCCGTTCAAGTTGCGCGAGATGAAGATCGAGAATCGAATCGTGGTCTCGCCGATGGATATGTATTCGGCGATCGACGGGGCGCCGAACGACTTCCATTTCGTCCATTACGGCGAGCGTGCGCTCGGCGGAGCGGGGCTCGTGTTCACCGAGATGACCTGCGTCTCGCCGGAAGGCCGGATCAGTCGCGGCTGCACCGGCATGTGGAACGCTGATCATGTCGCCGCATGGAAGCGCATCGTCGATTTCGTCCACTCCAGTTCGAGGGCGAAGATCTGCCTCCAGCTCGGCCATTCCGGCGCCAAGGGTTCGACCAAGCTCGGCTGGGAAGAGGACAATGCCCCGCTCGATAGCGGCAACTGGACGATTATCGCACCCAGCGACGTGCGCTGGTCGCCTGTCAATCAGGTGCCGAAGGCGATGACTCGCACCGACATGGACACGGTTCGCGAACAGTTCGTCGCTGCGGTGCGCATGGGCCTCGAAGCGGGCTTCGACATGGTCGAGCTTCACGCGGCCCACGGCTACTTGCTCTCCGCCTTCATCACGCCGCTCCAGAACCGGCGCACCGACGAATATGGCGGGAGCCTCGAAAGCCGTCTCCGCTATCCGCTCGAAGTCTTCGGAGCGATGCGCTCGGAGTGGCCGGGCGACCGCCCGATGTCGGTGCGCATCTCGGCAACCGACTGGGCCGGCGCCGACGGCATCACGCCCGAGGACGCGGTCGAGATTGGCGAGGCGTTCGCCCGCGAGGGCGCGGACCTGATCGACGTTTCGGCAGGCCAGACCTGGGCGGGTCAGGAACCGGTCTACGGCCGTATGTTTCAGACGCCTTTCAGTGACCGAGTGCGCAACGAGGGCAAGGTTGCGACCATGGCGGTGGGGAATATCTTTGAGCCCGACCACGCCAATTCGATCCTCGCTGCCGGCCGCGCCGATTTGGTCGCTCTGGCAAGGCCACATCTCGTCGACCCGTTCTGGACGCTTCGAGCCGCGGCCCAGCTCGACTACCGCGACGTTCACATCCCGCCGCAATATCTCAACGGCATGAGCCAGCTCGCTCGCAACCTGAAACGTGAGGCCGAAGCTGCGGCGGCGCTGCGGGTTTGAGGGGCGCTCGAGCTTCGCCTCTAGCTAAGTCCCTGGGCAAGCGCGGTTCGTTGGAGTTACCGGGTCTGGATCAGCCGAACCTCGAATGACGCGTTGATCGATCCGTGAACTCGCCGCCGGCTTCCTTGCCGGCGACCCAACGGATCACGCCCTTCATTTGTGGTTAAAGCGTCGGTTACGCCGCGGCTAAGCGGCGGTGACCGGCTCGGCCCACTCCTTCGCCTTTTCGTTGGCGTTGAGCTCGCGGATCAGAGCGTCGACGCTTCGCGTCAGCTCGGGCAGGAAGGTGATCTCGTGGCGGGCGCCACGATAGCTTTCAGCAATGATGATCGCGTCGATAAGGACCGGGACGACAAGGCTTTCCGGATCGTCGAGCTCTGCCATTCCGCGAAGCTTCGCAAGCGCTTTGCGTCGAGCGGCAAGCGGATCCGCAAGCGCTTCGGTCCGTCCAATGCACCAAGACATTCACTGATCTCCCTAAATCCTTCAAAGGATATGCCTTTGGTGGAGATCGGGAAGTGGACTCCGGCGCTGCAACGGAGCGTTTTGGCGCTAACAGCCGATAACAAAGTTAAGATGGTTCTCCCTTCTTAAGCCGACCCGAGGCGATGCTTCCCAATGCCGGAAGCTGTCAAAGACAGTGGCGGCTGTAAGCACTCTTGAAAGTCATTCGAACGTCGGCCAACCAGAAGGCTTTCTCTTAGAACGCGTTGGGGTGCACTAGCACGCCTACGGTTCGAAGGATGATTGCGAGGTCCTTCCACAAGCTCCAGTTGGCCAGATATTCCAAATCCGACTGAACTCGATCTGTAACTGGCTTGCGGGTATCGGTGGCACCCCGAAGCCCGCGGATCTGCGCCAATCCCGTGATTCCTGGTTTGACTGCGCCGCGCTGCCAATAGCGATCGTCGATATTCCAGAAGAAATCATCCTCTGCGGTCGAGCCGATCGCATGCGGGCGGGGCCCGACGATGCTCATTTCGCCCTTGAGGACATTGAGCAGTTGCGGAAGTTCATCGACACTGGTGTGGCGCAACACGGCGCCGACGGAAGTTAATCGATCATCGTCGCGGCAAACCGATCGCGCTCCATTGTCATCGCAAGCTTCACTCCGCATGGTTCGGAACTTGTATACTTCGAATGGGTGGTTTCCTCGGCCGATACGGCGCTGGCGGAAGAACACCGATCCATCGGACGTCGCCTTGACCGCCATTGCGGTGAGCAACATCAAAGGCGCAAGAAGGATCAGCAGAACGACCCCAAGTGAGAGATCGAACGCGCGCTTGACCATTCTGTCACGAAGACAAAGGGGGCCCGCCGCCACCAATACCGCAGCACCGCTTGCAGTCCTTCTAAGGCTAAGCGCACCAAGGTGGTCGAGCTCCGGAGTTAATACTTCCGCGTCAACACCGACGCCTTTGATCAGCTTCAGCCACTGAATCCGCCTCTCCGGACTACATGCGAGGATGATCCGGTCTGCTCCATCGAGTAGCTCCCCGACATGATCGGCAAGATTGGGATCGTTATCGAATGGGCTAAGCCCTGCTTGTTCAGCATAGAGGACCATACCAGCAGGCGCTGAAACAGTTGCTCCATCAACGAGGAGAACCTCGTTCTGAAACCTCCATCCGTGGTGCTCGCCGAGGAGCTTTCCGAAAACATGGCGGGCCGTGGCGACGAAACCGGCACCGGCGATCACTCCGATCCCGAAGATCGCTCGGGACATGATCGCTGAAGTCTTTGTGTAGAAGAATCCCAGCAAGAGAGCGAAGGCCGCCAGTGCGAACGCCTTCAGCACTCGAGTGATGCCATTTCGTGGATGCTCAAGAACGTCCACTGCGTAGGCGCCGCTGGAGAAGGCGATTGCAATCGACACTGCGCCGAATGCGACAATGCATTGCATTCCGGAGGTCGCAAAGGGCGTTTCGAAACGAAGCACATTCGCGACGATGAACCCGCATGCGATCGACAGAAAGTCGATCAGCAGGAGGGCTGCGTAAGAGTGCACTCGAAGCTGCGCCAAGGGTTTGGGATGCAGCCAGGGTTGAAAATGGCTGCTGTGCACTTCCGCCGCGGGTCGGTCGGTGATGGTCGGCGATGAGCTCTTCGGATTGGTCACGGCCGAAAAAAACTGCCGCGTCGGTCGCCGCAGCCGAGAAAAGGGCCGCGTCCTCACTCAGCTCAGCAGTGACTGCGACTTCCCCCATTAACGGACTCTTCGATTCGCCTCTGTCAACAATTTGTTAACCAAATGTCCCGCGCAGAGTCCAATGGCCTCGCGCCGTTTTTCAGCAGCCGTGTCAGACGTGCAACAGAACCCGGACGCGGAGGCGCGAAGGCAATCTTTTGGGTCTCGCCGAGCCACATCTCGGGCCATGAAATGTTATCTTTGGTGGTGAATTGTGCTGGTTAACGAAAATTTGCTACGACTGACACTGGCGCGATAACCAACTCGAAAGGGCGCCCCGTTTCGTGGAAACCCTCGTTCGATCAAATTCGCTAACTTTCCGCCTCTTCCTGGCGCTTGCATTATTGTCCTTCGATCAGCCGCGGCGACTCCTCAAGGGGCTCCTGGCTCACGGCATTTCGATTGCGGTAGCGCTCGCGTTTCTTGCTGCAGGAGGAAGGGCGACGACGATCGCTCCAGCTGAACGCATTCAGCGCTTGGAAGCGCCTCCTCAGCTGCCGCCTTTATTGCTGCGGAACATGTCGCGCACCGATGCGCTTGCGATTAACGCAGGCATTCCCTTCTCGGCCGACCAAAACATTCCCGCGAAACCGTTCAGCTTCCGCGGTGACAAGAGCTCTCGTGAACATGCCATCGAGTGCCTTTCAATGGCGGTCTATTATGAAGCTGCAAATCAGGACGATGCCGGCCAGGAGGCGGTCGCCCAGGTCGTTCTCAACCGAGTTCGACATCCAGCCTTTCCAGCGTCCATCTGTGGAGTCGTCTTCCAGGGATATGAACGCAGGACAGGGTGCCAGTTCACCTTCACGTGCGACGGCTCATTGTTTCGACGACCCGATCCACAGCTGTGGTACCGAGCACAGCGCGTCGCCGAATCGGCGCTCGACGGTTCTGTGTTCCAGCCCGTCGGTCTCGCGACTCATTATCACGCCGATTACGTGGTGCCCTATTGGGCTTCGAGCCTAGAGAAGAACGCCCAGGTCGGAGCGCATATCTTTTACCGCTGGCCAAACGAGTGGGGCAAGCCCGGCGCCTTCACCCGCCGCTATGCCGGAAACGAAGAGGATCCTTTCACCCTTCGCACTGCGGCGATGCTGGACAGGGATGCTTGGGCAAATCGGTTTGCCGGCGCAGATCCAAGCATTGAGGTCAACGTCGATCCGAGGTTGGAATTGCTGTCCGTTGTTCAAATGCTCGCTGACGGGCGATCAAGCCTGACTGAGCGTGACCGTCGCTACGAGCGCGACGTTCAAGCCTATTTTGTTTCACAAGCAAATCATCCAGCCGTCCAGCTCTTTGCCAAGCTCACCAAGGACAATCCCGAACTCGTAGCGTCGGCCGCACAGCTGTTGCTGCACTATTCCCCGCCCCCCGAGCTCTCGGCCGCGGGAAGTCCAGGCCCCTCCGGCACACCGATCGCTTCGGACAATGGGGATCTGAATGCGCTTGTGGATGCGCTTGGAGATTTTGCCCGATCGAGCGATTTCATGCGCTTCTTCCAAGGACATAGGCCCTTTTACAAGTCCATCGTCACTCCTGCTGAACAGCAAGTGGAAATGGTTCGAGCATCTTGGAGCGTTTACACCAGGATGCCGCTCCCGAAAAAAAGCTTCATCCTCACGACCCTTGGCAATATTGACGATCCATCCGGGTGCGGGTCGATCGGAAATCAGGTTCCCTCGGTTCTGTCGGTCGAGATGCTCGCGAACGCAAAGCCCGCAGAAGTCCTGTTGCGCACTGACGGAACCGAGGCGCTCGGGTCCTCGATGGCCGGCAGTTCCGACCGTTCAACGTTAATGGTCGACGACCAGACGATCCGAGCTGTATTCGCCCGGATCGCCGATTTAGCTGATCGGACCAGGCTCAACCTCGCGACTGCACCAAGAGGGGGCGACAACTCCAAACCCTCGCTTGAAAATCGTTTGCGGGCTTATGAGAGCCATTCCGATCAGTTTCCAACGCTCGGTGCGTTCCTGGTTGCGGGAGATCGCGCCGCTTCGCGGACCAAGCTTGCCTCATCAGAACCGGCGCGCGCCCAGTGCCTCACGGTCGCCGAAGCGCCGGCTGGCGGGTTGCCGACGCTTCAAAATTTGGGCAGCTGATCGCTGAACATTGGTCACATCGAACCGGGGGGCGGGGCCCGTTCCGCACAGCGACCGCGCGAAACGAATACCGTGTAGCCTACGACAGCGACGTCCGTCACTCGATCGTCGGCTCCAAGCTTCGCGAACGCACTTTCGCCCGGCAACGAGAATATCATGAAGTCTCCGCTGCGATAGACCGTCGCTGGGAAACGGTCACAGGCGGTGAGGTGGAGTTTGCAGCGATAATAGGCGCCCCGTTCAGCCCCACCATCGACATAGTCCGAGACAAAGATCGAAATTGCCGGCTTTCGCGAGGCACAGGCATCAGGAGTGCAGACAGTGACCGTATCGATCGTGCAGGCTTTCCACACCCCTCCCCCGGCGGCGTTGGCGGGGCCGTGGACCATCATCACAGCGGCGGCGATGAAGACCTTTTTCGCTTCGTGCACCCCGTTGATATAACGGAATATTAACGAGCCTGAAAACGAAAAAATTGCTCTGCAACGGCAGAAGGCCCAACTCTCCCAGGCGAATTCGAGCTGAAAGTTCTCACATCGTGATTGCCGCGATCGCAACGTGATCGGGCACTGCTACGGTGAGCCGGTTGCTGTTGGTTGTGCGGAGCCTGGCGCTCGTGTCCAGAGTGGGAGTGTAGACCTCCATGCGTGCCGCCGGACGATCCAGCGAAAGCGTGACTGGCACTGGAGCGACGGCGATGTCACGCGCTTGACGGCGATCGTAGCTGTCTACGTCCTGATACATGGCGAGGAGATAGGTGCCATTGCTCTTCTGGAAGAGCATCGTCTTGACGTCCGCGGGAGCGCGAATTGTGAGCTCAAGCGGTTGCCCGCCAGGAGACGATCCCGGATCCTGCATGACAGCAAGGAAATTTTTACCGCGTAGAATGTTTTCCGCCGTTCAAGCGAGCCTGACATCAGCCCGTGGTAGCGCGGCGGGTTGCGTTCGGTGTCGTCGATGAGACTATAAATGAATGTCTTTTCCGCGCCTGCAGCGAACAGGTCGAACAGCCCCCGGATGAGGTATTTCGCAGCTGCAGCCTCAGTGATGAAGCCACTGCTTAGCGGCAAGCCCGGACCCGCGATCGGATAGCCGAACTCCGTAACATACAACGGCTTGTCTGGCGCTTGAGTCTTTGCCTGCCGGACCGCTTCGGCCAATGTATATTCGGTGCTTCCGCCCCCCTCATTCGAGCTGTTGGGCTTTCCGGCCTGGGTCGGCCGTCGTCCCCCAGTATAATAATGCAGGCAGGAGACATCCAAATAGGGTTCAAGGTTACCGAGCGTGACAATGTCGCTGGTCAGTCGCCCCCAGATCGAAGGGCCCACAACCGGTACCTGTCGCAAAGTCGGATTGGCTTTGACGTTCTCGTCGAGCCAGGCCTGGAATTGGCGCAACCTCGTCGCCCAATTGTCAGGCCGGGTTGAAGGCTTGTTGTATTCGTTGGCGCTTTCGATACCGCAGAGGTTCGCGGCGCCGACATTGTTCGCGAGAAATGCGAGGTTGGTTCCGACCGTGCTTATATCGAGGTCTGCTCGCTCAGGAGCAACCGTGGCGCACAATTTGACCCCAGCGCTGAACAGGCGCCGGACGTGCCCCATGGCTGCCGTCCCCGGGCGGCCGCTGCCGATCAGCCCGCGCACGTTCCTGACACCGGTTTCGAGAAAAGCGGCTTCCCAATCCGATGAACCCCAAACGGATCGGGTTCTGTTCGGGTGTGTGTCGATGCCAACGGAGTCAATAAAGCGCTTTGCGGAAATCGGGCGCATCTTGGCTATTCCTGGTTACTGAGACTTAAGTCCGGGCACATCTCCGGCAGAGGCTCTTTCTTGAGCGCTGTTTTGCTTACATGCCAGTTACATATTCGAGCGGTCGAAACCCGCTTCGAGACAGTCGACTGGTGACCAAATTCGAATTCGGCCCATTTTAAGCGACGGCCCCCCCGCATTTCGATGTCCGAGAATCCGATCTTGCGTCCAAAATCGGGGCAACTCACCGCCAAGTGGTTAATTTTTAATTGATTCATCGTGCGTTATCGTGAGAGAAACCAATTAACAGATAACGCCGACGCCCGCATCGGGCGATATTTCGATCATGTCGAGCTGCATTTGTGGAGGGTACCGATGTTCCGCAAACTCCTGATCTTCCTTTTGACCCCTTTGCTTGCTGCCTGCGCAATCGGCTCAACGCTCGATGGTGCGAATATTCCATCAGGTCCGGCCGCCTATCAGGCGCTTGCGGCCCCGGCAGCTCCAGCCGGCCAGGCCGAATATCGCATAGCTCCGTTCGACGCGCTGGCGATTAATGTCCTTCAGGAGCCCGATCTGTCCACCGCGGCGAACGCCCCGTTGCAGGTTGATGCAAGTGGCAACATCAACGTGCCGTTGCTTGGAACGGTCGCTGCTGCGGGACAAACGACCGATCAGCTGGCGACGGTGATCGCTGCCGGTCTGGCGCGCAAATATCTCAAGAACCCGCAGGTCACCGTGGCCGTATCCACATCCGTGCCGCAGAAGATCACGGTTCAGGGCGAGGTCAACGACCCAGGTATCTTCGACGTCAAGACCAAGACCTCATTGCTTCAGGCAATCGCTCTTGCCAAGGGCGAGACGAAGCTTGCCGCTACCAATCAGATCGCGGTCTTTCGCGAGGTGAACGGACAACGCATGGGGGCACTCTTCAATATTGACGACATTCGTCGAGGAACCTCGGCCGACCCGCTGCTGCTGGCCGACGATGTCGTTATTGTCGGGCATTCGCGGCATAAGGAAGCCTTGCAGAACATCATGTCGATGAACCCGCTATTTGGTGTGTTCCGCGCGGTAAGCGCGGTCGGTCCGGTAATCCCGTAATCGACGCCATGACTTCGATTTCACAAAGCCTGGTGCCGGTTGATTCGAATCGGAACCTGAGCACGGATCGTGCTTATGATCCGGCATTGGAATGGGAGCGGCGCCCGGAACCGGCAAATCGGTTTTTCGAGGCCATTCGCCGCAACCGCGTCTTGATTCTGGGTGGATTAGTCTTCGGCGCCCTTGCGGGACTTCTGCTCGGATACCTAACGCCTCCGATTTATCGTGCCCAAGGGCAGCTCGAGTTTCAGCAGGCATCGCCAGCGGCAGCGAAGAACCGGTTCGGGGATCCCGAAGTTCAGTTTGTTAAAAGCCACTCGCTGGCCCAGAAAGTCGCCGAGAGCGAAGGTTTAAGCCGCAACAAGCGCATCGCCAATGCGCTTGGACTAGGCCCGCTCGGCACGGCAGACACGAATTCCGAACTGGTCGATCGTCTTCGAAGCCAGGTTCAAGTGAAGTTGAGCGACGATTCTCGAGTGGCGACGATCAGTTTCGATAGTCGAGATCCGTTGGTCTCTGCAGCGCTCGCAAACAGCTATCTGGATAATTTCATCGAGAGCAGCATTCAGCGACAATATGACAGCACGGATGAGCTGAGGCGGGCGCTCGACGGGCAGCTTGCGACCTCCCGCTCGCGACTGAACAGTTCCGAAAAGGCTCTGATCGATTACACCCGTGCGGCGGGGCTGATCGATCCGAGCGCCGGTACTTCTTCAGTCAGCGGCGGGTCTTCGCTTCACTCCCTATCGAGCGACAATCTAGCGCAACTTAGCCAAGCCTACACTCAGTCGCGGGCCGACCGGATTGCGGCGGAGCAACGTTGGCAGCAAGCACAGCGAACGCCGCTGATGAGCTTGCCGGAGGTCATCAACGATCCCACGATCCAGCAATTGCAGCAGAAGTCAGCGGAAGCCCAGGCAGACTATCAGGAGCAGCGCCAGCACCGGCTCGACACCAATCCGTTCGTGGTCGCAGCGGCTGCGCACATCGACGAAATCAACCGGCAAATTCAGTCTCTGGCGCAAAGCATCCGGGACTCGATCGAAAATCGCTATCAAGTTGCTCGTCGCCAAGAGGCCGATCTTTCACAAAGCGTCGGGCATCTCGAGAGCCAAACCCTGACCGACCAAGGAAAGGGTGCCAAATATAACGCCTTGAAGCGAAATGCCGATTCCGATCGGCAACTCTATGAAGCACTCCTGCAACGCTCGAATTCGCTGGCAACGAGTTCCGCGGTAATCCCCGAAGCTTTCTCGATCGTCGACCGCGCCGCTCCTCCATCGGTGCGAGTTTCCCCCAAGCCATTGCTGTGGTCAGCCGCAGGCGCTGCAATTGCATTCCTGCTCGGAGCGGCCTTGATCCTTATATCCGGCCTTCGCGATAATCGGGTCCATTCGCCGGAAGTCGTCGACAGCGATCTGCATCTTCGCGTCCTTGGCGTACTTCCGCGTGTCAGCAATCCTGCCGAGGCCCTCCTGGATCCGGCATCACCGCTTGCTGAGGCGCATTATTCTCTTCGCTCATCGTTGGAGCAGCTCTCCCCCACTGGGCCGCATAGCATTCTGTTCACCAGCAGCACTCAAGGCGAGGGCAAGAGCACCGCGGCTTATGGCGTTGCCCGTGATTTCGCTTGCGGCGGGAAGCACACGCTCCTGATCGATGGCGATATGCGCAAGCCATCTTTGGACCGCTTTGTGCACGTCGACTCGCCACTCGGCCTTTCCACGGTCCTGGCGGAATTATGCGTGCCTGAAGCTGCAACCTTTCCCACAGAAATCCCGCATTTGTCCGTAATGCTTGCTGGACCGATGCCGCCCAGTCCCGCAGCGATGTTGAGCGACACCCGATTTCAGTATCTCTTGAAACATCTCTCGCGGCGCTTCGAGTTGATCGTCATTGATGCTCCGCCCGTATACGGCCTTGCCGACAGCCCGCGCATGGCGGCCGCCGCCGATCACACTGTGTTGGTCGTGGAGAGTGATCGCGCGAGGCTACCGGAAGTCCGTGGCGCATTGCGCCGTCTAGTTCAGGCCGGCGCCAAAGTGTCCGGCGGAGTGCTTACCAAGTTCGATCTCACGAATTCGCGATCGAACCTTTATGTCTATTCTTATCAAGGGCAAGAGGAACGACCTCGGCTTGAAGTCGCGTAAACGCGCTCGCGCACGGATCGCACACTGCTTGGCAGCCCCGGCAACTTCACACCGTTCAGCAGAACTTGCCGGGCTGCGAGACCCAGAAATACCGCTCCACTCTCCTGCGAATCCGCGTCACGAACTCTGTACTCGAGCAATTGGCGCTGCTCAATTGACGCCCGCGGCGGGTCGATCAAGATGGTAAGCGGCGTGAACAAGAAGCGCGCCATAGGCGCACGGGTTTGTGCGCGCCGCCTCAGGACTTGGATTTGCGGCCAGACTCCACCGCAATATTCGTTCGGAATCTCAACCTTCAATAGGGACGCGGCGGTCCGCATTTGAACCTCCAGCGCCCGTTTTGAAGTACCCTTCTCGAAAAAGCTCCTGAGCAGGGGCCAGTCAATTCCATCCTTCAGCAGGCGATCCATATCGATCAAATGCCTGACGTCGATCACTCCGCGCCAATAATCCCGGTCATTCAGCTGGTCGTGGACAACGATGAGCAAGGTTTGGCACGTGGCGTTCGGTAGAAGAAAGGTCCCATCGGCCAATTGGGCTCGGTCGCAATGCTTCGCGATCGTGTCATATGCCAATCCCAGATAGTGAGGCTTGAGCGACGAATGAAGGTCGATCGTCGCGACATCACAGGTTCGGCCGAACACCGGCGTAATCCCATCGCCGCCGCCTGCAACAAGTTCATATCCAAGTTGCCTTAGCGCCGCGATCGCGGCCTGCTCCCTATCCGGAGGGATGAGAATGTCGTGGTCTGAAAGAAGACGGAACTCCTCTCGAGGATCGCTGAGGAGTCGCGCCAAGCCCTTCATGACGATCGGCTCAATGCCCGCTCGATTGAGAACTGGAAGGAGCTCGGCCAGCTGCTCCCGCATGCGTGCATTGCGATCCCGGCTGCGGCTGAGGATGTCTTCCAGCAAGTCCTTGACCGCGGGCGGGATGTCGAGCGGGGGATCGGCTCCGAGCACCGCAGCGGCGACGTTCCCGATGGTCAGCGTTGTCGCTGCTACCGTCAACAAGCGATGCCAATCGTGTGATCGCCCGACCTCACCTGTCAAACAGGCAATCAGATTTTGAAGGGTTCGATCGGCGCCGATCATTTTGATCCCAAATCCATGCACCGGACCCTGGATTGGGCGCGTTGGAACAATGAATTGAGAAGCGAATTCGCCGGGTGATTAGAGCTGGAAGGGCGAGCTCGGCCGGTCATTTCTTTCGAGGTCCCGCTGATCGTTCTGGTAAGGGCCGCGAACGCAAGTCCTGAACGCCCTTCCAAATTTCAAGGTCGATGCTGCAGGCGCTGAGGACTTTGGCCCCGAGCGGCCCTTCGAGAATCTCATCGCGCGCCTTGCTCGTGTGTCCGACATTCTCTTTGCCGATCTTGAGCCGGCAACCTGTAATCGCTCGTAACCCGCTCTCGAACCGTCCCATCTCGTCCAGGAATCCGACCAGGTTCATCCGCTTGAGATTGCGAATGGCTGAATTCGAATGCTCGGGCGTGAACGTCTCGTGTGCCGGCTCGCCGCAGAAATAGCGGGCATAGGTTGATCCGAGGCGCTTCGCGCGGTCCGTAACGATGAATTCCTCGAGCGATTCGGGCACGTACTGCACCCCTTCAGGGTGTTTATGGCTCCACAGATAATTTGAGATGAATCGGTCGACCGGATGTCGCAGCAAAGTCACGAAGGCATAGGAGCCCCCGAAGCGATCGAAGCTGGCGTCGCTGAATGGGATGTGTGCTGCAACGCACCGGACATCGCTATAAAGCATGTAGAGAAGCATCATCTCGCGAAGGTCGGAGACGTGCCCAACGACACGCGGCGACTTCGATCTCTTCAACCGCGCGGAATGCCTTGTCGCTCTCGATCGGAGTCACCGTCCCTTGCGACAGGAGATAGGACAGCCGAAGCGCCCTTCCGACGGATGTTCCCCCGCACTTTGGTACATGATGGAAGACGATCCGATTGCCGCACAGGAGTGAGCTGGCCCTCCGCTTCAACGCCTTTGCTACATTGGCCGCCGACATGATGTTAGCAGTTCGTCCGGGCGCGCATCGCTTGTGTTTCGTTCATCGCTTGGATGCCATGGGGCTATGGCTCACACGGTGGGCCGGGAAGACCGCGGGTGTCCCACGGCGCGGGGAATGGGTTGATGTCACCCGGGGATTTGGGGCCGCTGCAGCTTTTCGCTGCTTGGTCTCATTGGCGAACAGCAATCCCAGGAAAATTCCCATCGCCACCCATTCTCCCAGAAACAAATTGCCGCCGGCCCCCGAAAGCCAAACTCGGAAGAACGGGCAAAGCGGCAAAGCCGCCACCCATTCTGGCGCGAGGGGCAAGTCCCAGCGCTTCGGCTGCGTGATGAGCATCCACACGAACGAGACCCACCTCGCAACGAGCGCTAAATAGAAGGCCAATGCCGTCAGAAAGGCCAAGATACCCGCATTCATCCACGCGCTGAGGAAAAGGTTATGCACCGGGTAGCCATCGATCAGATAATAACCGCTCCCCTTCCAGGGGTGCTGCTCGATGCGATCCATCGCGACCGTATATTGCTCGACCCGGGCCTCGGCCGACGTGTCCTCGAAGGAGAACCGGTCGGCCATCAGTCCCGTCACCGCGTCGGAATTCGTAAATCCGATGACCATGATCATTGCTGCGACCACAGCCAGGGCTTTCACCCCGAGGATCGCTGCGCCACTTCCCGTGTGGTTGATCGCTTTCAGTCCGATCGCGAGCAAGATCCCTCCTCCGCCGGCGATGATGACGGACCGGGTATCGAGAAGGACCATCAGGCCCAAGACCACAGCCATGTGACCCATGCCGACGAAGTCGCGCGTCGGTCTCGAGGACGCGCTTCGAAACACAAGCCCCGACACGAGGATACAGACCGCGATCGCGTTCTTCACGGAAGTGGCGAGGTTGACGTCATCGGAATTCAGTGAGCTGAACACCGTTTTCAGGAAGGTATAGACGACGAAGTGAAGATCACCGCTCGTCACAAATTGCTTGATGGCGTCAGTCCAGCTTAGGCCGAGCCGGTGAGCGGCAATTTCAACAACGCCCATGAAAACCACGATTGCGAGGCCCGCGCCCAGCCGACAAAGGGTCTTGGGGTTCGGGGCCGCTGCGAGCGTTCCACCCAAGGCGATTGAGCCGACGAAATAGAAGGCCTGGCGGGGCGCTGTGTTCTGGGCGGGCGAGCCATAAAGAGCGCCGCTCAATAAGAGCATGTATATCAGAAAAGGAATGATCCAAGCCACGTTCTGGCGGGCAAACACCAGGCACGAGTTGATCCTTCGAGCGCTCGTCATTGCGTAAAGGATGACGAGAAAAAGCGCAGCATAAGGGAGTTTGATCGTGAACGGGCCTGCCTCGGTCACAGCGAACCATTCGGCGCATATTGAAGCGAGCAGGAGAGTGATGGGGTTGAACAGGGCTAGCATAGCGCGAGAACTTGTGCGTCTAGCGCAACGCCCTCCTGCTTACGGGCGATCACGGCTTCGTAGATGCGGATGAGCTGCGCTGTATATTCGTCCTGAGAAAGCAGGTCCTGACCCGCAGTGAACGCCGCTCAACTCATGCGCTCGACGCGCTCGTCGGAGCGCAAGCTATTCATTGCTTCGGCCCAGGCCTCAACATCCCCTGTTCCTGCGTGAAGACCGCTGACGCCATGTTCGATCATGGAAGCGGCAACGCAGCTTCTCGATACGATAATCGGAAGGCCCAGTGCGAGCGCGTCCGCAACCACCAACGGATAACATTCGTACCAAAGGCTTGGGAAGACGATGCATCGCGCCCGGCGGAGCCAGCTTGACAGATCTTCGCTGCCGACCCAGCCGGGCATGGCTGCATCGGGGTTGGCCTGGCGGACCAGTTCGCGGCTCGGGCCATCTCCGCAAAAGGCTATCGGCACGCCCGCAATTCTTGCGGCGCGCGCAGCCACTTCTGCACCTTTTTCGGGCGAGAGCCGTCCAACAAAAGGAAGGTTTCGTTCTTCTCCGCTCGCACTCGGGCAGCTGGCCTCGTGCTGACCGGATTGGGAAGATGATGCCAGTGCGCCTCAGAAGAAATGTAGGGCGCCATGATCGATTTTTGTTCGGTCGAAAGATAGATGATCTCGCGTAGGTCGCGAGGCAGCCGGCCGGCTGTTCTGAGGACTAGTTGCCGCGCTACTCGCCATGCCTTGTGAAGGTCATTGCGAGCGTCACAGCGGCTCGTCAGGCAGTCGAGACCAAGAGCGCGCTTGCGGCAGATTTCCCCCGATCGATAGTTGAAAAAGCCGCCATTCGGACAGGCGAGAAAATATTCATGGAGTGTGTAGACGTGAGCAGCTTTGGAGCCGGTAAGGACTGGTCCAATGCTCGGCGACAGCGACTTGGCCCAGCCGTGGGCATGAATTACGGTCGAACGAGCTTCGCGTTCGTCGACGCATTGGGAAAGGAGACGAGCGGCCCTGGCGTTCCATACCCCACTGGCTGCGGCTCGAAGGCGCTTGGGATCCGACAGAATATCGTGGTTCCGGACGACATGGCATTCGATGTCATTCGCCTGGAGCCTCTCGTCGAGTGGCCCAGTGCCAGCGATGAAGGCGACATCGAGCCCGGCTCGTTTCAGCTGGATCGCCGATTCGATCGCGACTTTCGCTTGGCCCCCATTCACCCAGCCGTGGTCGTTGAGAATGATCGCGCTGATGGGCATTCCGCCAGCTCTTCGAACGGGTGATACAAATGCGTTCATTCGGCGGCCAGGCCCGCGCGAATTCCAGTTTTCTTAGTCCGGGACCTTTGAACCGGGGACGTGCCTTCGAGCGCGCCTGCTGATAATTCCGTTCGACCCCGCCTCCAGCTTGTCAGGTCGAGTCCATAGTCCTCCTCGAGTTCGGGAAGCATGTCGGCATAGCGAGCGGCCAGTCTCGCTTCGGATGCGGCATCCTCGCTCCGGCGAGGTGGCTTCTTCGTATTGATGGCACGGTAAAGGCGCCGCACCGCATTATAGACAGGTCCCTGCGGCAGTCGCCCGCGGATCAGTACGTTGAGGTCCTGCAACGCCCCATTTCGCGCCAGATATGTCTGGTTCTCCGGCTCGAAATTGTAGTCAGAGTAGAAGCCTGGATCGATCCCCATCCGAGTGCTTACCCGAGCCATTGTCTGGGCGGTGTCACCGATCAGGTCTTCAAACAGAAGGACCAACATCCGCTCGGATCCGACCGCGTCCCGCCAGCGGCGGAGATGTTCGGGATACCAGACATTGGAGAGGGCATGGGTTGCCAGTTCGTTGCCCTTGAATTCGTGACTGCCCAAATCGGCGGCAGCGACGAATTCAGCAAAGCTCATATCCCTCGGGATCCAGTTCCAGTTCTGCTGGAAATAGGTGAAGAGCGAACGCAGCTGCGCGACCGGCTCCCGCAGGACAAATATGAAACGAGGCGCGCCAGGGAGTGAAGGAAGCTCTCGAAGGGCTGTTTTCGAGTAAAAATAAGCAGGCGTCAATTCGATGACGATTTTTGAGGACCGATCGCAGCAGTCGAACAGTTTGGAATAACCAGCCAGTCCACCCTCATAAAAGTTGCGCCGGGACGGGAACATGTGAGTTCCCGGATCGACGAAATAATAGGTCTCCTTTTCGAGCGGTCCTGTGACATCGGGATGATCTATGAGCCAACGGAAGAGCGAGCTCGTCCCTGCCTTTGGAGCGCCGGCGATGATCCAGTTGGGAAGCATGAACGTCGGCCTCACCCCGCGGATTTGGCCACAACCGAGGGCATGCCCGCAGCTACCTGTGCCCCAACAACGGGACTTGAAAGCAGCCCTCGATAGAGCTCCTCTGTCTCAAGATTCATCCGCTCGCTGAGGAATTCCTCCTGCCAACGTTGACGCGCAGAAACTCCGAGGCGTCGCAACTCGCTGCGATCGAGGTTCGATAAGAGACGGCCCAAAGCGTCTCGATCATCGAGATCGAAAATATATCCGCCCACCCCGTCCTCGACGACTTCCGGAAGTGCGCCGCGATTGCTGGCGATCACTGGCACACCCGAGCGCATCGCCTCGATCGCGACCAGGCCGAATGCTTCCCATCGCGAAGGCATGATGACAGCATCGACCTTGCGAAGAAGGTCTACAATCGCCTTGCGGTCGAGCCAGCCGTGGAAAGTGACGTTCGAACCTGGAGTCGCGAACCGAGCGATGTCTTCGCGTCGGCGGCCGCAGACCGCCTTTCCAATCACGTGAAAACGTATTCCGGGCGAGGGAAAACGAGCGATTGTGTCGAGGAGGATGTCGAGGCCCTTTTGACGGTCGTGACGACCGATAAAGGCAATTGAGATTTCCGGGCTATCTCTTCGCGCGGCACGGTGCGGCATCCACGATATGCCATTACGGATGACTCGAAGTTTTTCCGGCGAAATGCCATGCTGCACGGCCATTGAATATTCGGATCGGCTGTTCACGACTACCAAATCCGTTGCAGGCAGAAGCCTTCGCTCGACCGCAGCATATGCTCGCTGCCGGGCGCCCGGCAGATCCATCCCGAAAGCCCAGCCATGAGGACAATAAACGACCTTCGGTCTTGATGGATGTTCGTGCAGGAACATGCGCAACGCGCCCGCAAATGAAGAGTGCAGGTGCACGATCTCGGGCTTGAATTCCTCGATCGTATGAAGCGCCGCACGCGTGAACTCGATAAGCGGCAGCAATCGGCGAGCGCTCGACGTTGTCGAGAGCAATTGGCCAGGACCGATATCGGGGAGATGTTGCTCACCCCCGCAAGGTATCAGGAATTTCACATTTTCTTCGCCGAATACACGATTTTGGTGAGGAGCGAGCTCCTCGAAGAACGATGCGATCCCCCCGGCAACTGACTGGGCAATATGGAGTATTCGAACAGCATTCCGATCCGTCGAAGCTGCGCGAAAGTCCCTGAACAGGGCCGATGAAGCAGCCGCCCCGGGGTCTCCGCGTAGAGGCGCATTCCACATCAACGGACACGTGCTCCGCGTCGACTATCGGCGAACAGAGCGATGAACGGAATGCTCAGCTTCAATAGCTGCTTGGCGGCACTAAAGGCGCGACTGCTTTGTCGACGAACTGCCTTGCCGACGATAAATCGCGGGTAATTGATGCTACGCTGTAGCTGCTGCCGCCACGGCGAACCTTCGAGAAAGCTGCGTCGGGAGAGGCCGGTATATCCAAACCAACGCTCCCTGTAGGGATCGGACAGGCACCATCGGCCCTCCGCTGCGAATTCTCCTGGAAAGCCCTGCTTGATGCCGTCGAGACAGGCGGATTCCAGCGGTTCGATCGGATGCTGCCCATGATAAACGAACTCGAAGTCGATCACCTTCAACGACCCGGACTTGTCGACGAGCAAATTGTGCGGCGCCATATCGATCGGGTCGTAGCCCCGCGAAAACAGGTACCGCAGGAGATCGGAGGCGGTTCGAACGTGCTTGAGCTCGAGGAGCTTCGGGAAGCTCTTTCCAAAGAGAGCCGAACGCAGGGGCCTTGCGTCGATATAAGGAGTGATGATGTAATTGTGTCCGCGTTCGAGAACCGGCAGAATTTCCGGTCGCTCCTTCGAGACGACTTCGAGAAACGCCGCCTCCCGTTCAAGGAACCGAAGGCACTGTTCCCGGAAGGTCTTCTTGACGGCCATCCCTTTGCAATATTCGATCAACTCGACCTTTGCTCGATGGCCGTGGCGAGTGAGGTCGCGCACGACTCGAAAGTTGGTAACGAAAGCGGCCCGACGGCTCTTAATTGTCGAGCGCACCTGGGGCTCCAGCGATGGTGCCACCATCCGGATCACTCGCCACGCTTCGCGGCTATCGTCGGTTGAGTGCAGAGGGTTGAAGAACAGCCGCGCGGACGTGCGCTCTCGCAAAAGCCGGCGGCAACGGCGCTTCGCATCGAAAATCCGCCCGTTCTCGAGAAAGGGCCGATCCTTGAGGATCTCAGGTTCGGTGAGCGTTGGATTGACATCGAAGCATACGAACATGCTGACCGGCGGACCCCCGTCGACTGGCGAGTTACCGCGCCCCCAATTGCCGCCGCGGGTCTCGCGCGCGATCATGGCAGCTTGCTCCTTCGTAAAGTCCAGGTTCGCGAGGAGCTCGAATCCGCAAGCTTCCAGTGTCTGGCCAACATCGTCCTTCAAGCCGCGCGCAGCCGCCTCCGCACGAACCAGGAAGACTGCCAGGCCGGGCTCCTCGACCGGCATCTGCATATCGATCGTCGCGAGCTTTTCAGAGGCCCAGCTGTTCCACTGGGAAAGCCGCCGCAGGACGTCGTAGGGCGGGGTCCAGCCGGCAGCGGAGAGATGCTCATCGAGGGTCGCAAGATCCAACACCGCAAAGGGCGCTTTGCCGTTCTTCTTGAAGAGCTCCTTGATGAGCTTTGCACATCGTCCACTCAGTGGATCGGACTGGGAGGAACGGGCGGAATTGAACTGAAAACGCCCGCTGAGGTAAAGCGCCTGATAGATTACCCATAAAAGGGCGTCTTCGGCCGCTGGGACCTTGATTCCGCTCGGATCGCTCTGAGCCCGGCTGAGTAGCGCCTCGGCGAGATGGGGCGTCAGAACAGCCATGTTCGTCGAATCGGAGGAATCGCGCCAGTGCTGCCGATAGGAGAATCCGGGCAGGCCCGTGGTGGAATATACCGCGATCGGTGTACCGAAGGGAGCGAGCGTCAGCAGACGATTCACCCGCGGAATATCTTCGTCGCTGACGAGCAGGGCTTCCTTCTCGCCGTTCGCACCGACCTCAGCGGACGTCGGTAGAACGACGTATTTCACATTGTCGCGATTGAGGGTCTCGGCAAAGCTCGCGAGAGTTTGTCCGAACGGCAAGTGCCAGCTTCCCAAGCGACCGGCCGGAGTCATCGTGGGCTGAACAATCGCCGCAGCCCCCGAAGTTCTGAGACGTGCGGAATGCTCTGCCGTCACATGCTCAGGGACTGAACTGTCCCGAGCCGAACAGGCATCCACGGCCGGCGCTGGGTCTAACAACTTCAACTTGCAAACGCCTTCGAAGTGACTTCAGCTCTTCGAGGCCACAACGAAACGCGTGCCCCCCGCCGTACACTGGCACATGTGGCGGGACGCAGTAAAGGATTTATTAACGATTTTTATTGGGCCATTCCTTACCATATAGAGACAGTCAGGAGGTCGCTGAGCTTTGACGATTTTGGTTAACGGCACGGCGCGAGGAGCTGCTCGATGAAGCTCGAACTCAGCGATTTCAGCAATGTCCTGCAGGTGCCGACAACATTTGAAGTCGTTCACAGCTCGCAAGCTGCCGTCGAGAAGATCGCTGCTTCGTGGCCGTTCATGCGCGAGCGTCAGCATAATCTGCTGATCCTGTGCGGAAGCGGGGGTGGCACCAGGCCGATCGCCGAGGCCTACAGCAAGATGCTGAGGCCCGATTTAGAGCGTCCTCCGGCCATTCACGAAATCTCGGTCGGAAGCCTTGAAGAAAGCCGTGAAGTGGATGCCCTTTGCGCCACTCTTGAGGTCGATCTGTTGATTGCGATCGGCGGTGGTCGAATCATCGACACTGCAAAGATGGTCGCATTTCAACGCAAAGTGGCTTTGCTGTGCATTCCCTCGGTGCTCTCATCGGACGGGATAACCTCACCGGTTTCGGTGCTCGCCGACGGCTCCGGCCGCAAGCGCAGCCTCGCTTCTGGCATCCCGGCCTGCGTGGTGGTGGATCTCAGCCTCACGACCAAGGCGCCGCTCCATCTCACGAAGGCAGGCGTTGGCGATCTACTCTCAAACGCATCGGCCCTTCTGGACGCAGAAGATTATGAAGCTGCCGGCCGCGGAGTGGTCAACGGATTCGCCAAGCTGCTTTCCTATGCCGCGTTTCAACTGGTCAGGCCTCTGGCGGAACGGGATATCTTATCGTTCCAAGGTCAGGAAGCGATCGCCAGAGGACTGATCCTGTCGGGCCTATCCATGGCATTTTCCGGTAATTCCCTCCCGTGTAGCGGCGCTGAACACTTGATCAGCCATGCCCTTGACGACATGAACTTGATTTCCGCTCCGCACGGGCTGCAGGTCGCAGTTGCAACTCTTTATTGCCTCGAGCTTCGAAGGCAGATTGGCCGAAACAGCGGAGAGATAGACTTGCGCTCAACCGTCTCGGAGCTTGGTTTGCCGAAGCGCCCGGAGGAGCTGGGACTGACCCGAGATCAGTTTCTTCGGGCAGTTGAGCTCGCCCCTAAAATGAGATCGGGTCGCTTCACCGTGCTCGATCATGTCCTCAGCCCGGAGGTGTTGGAAAGTTCGTACGACCGCGCTTTCTCCTGACGGCCGCGCATCCTGCATCGCGCAATCGGGCTGCTGCGGAGCGGTGCCCAGAATGGATCGAGCGCGCGCGCCGCAAAGCGCGCGAGGCTCGATCTGTCGCCCCGCGCGCTCGAGATTCCCGACCTGGCGGGCCGGCGTTGTCAGCTAAAACGGTTCTCGTGATCGGCGTGTTCGATCTGTTCCACCGCGGGCATGTCGAATTCCTGCGGCGAGCAAGGCGGCTTGGGGATAGGTTGATCGTTGTCGTCAATGGCGACGAGTTCGTCTCGCGATACAAGCGCACACCAATTTTCTCCGAAGATGATCGCCTTGCGATTGTTAAATCCCTAAGAGACGTCGACCTGGCCTTCATCAGCAATTCACCCGACGCCCGCCCCGCCATCGAAGAACATGGGATCAACCTCATCGTCCACGGCGACGACTGGGAGCACGCCAGCTATCTGAAGCAGATCTGCGTCGAACAGGATTATCTCGACAGTAAAAGCATCGAAATGAAATACGTGCCTTACCATGCTGGCGTCAGCACTTCCGGGATCATCGAACGCATAAGAGAAAAAGACCGATGATCGCGATCTCACAGGGAGAGCGGCGGAGATTGCAGATGGCACAGCTTCGTATCGCTGCTGAAGTGGCAGATCTTTGTGACTCACACGAGATCAAATACGCGCTGTTGGCAGGGAGTGCGCTTGGAGCGCGCCGACACCAGGGTTTCATTCCCTGGGATGACGATATGGATATCGGGCTGGTCCGCGACGAATATGAGAGATTCCTGGCCGTAGCCAAATTGGAATTATCGAAAGACCTCTATGTGCAGGATTGGCGCGAGGACCCGCATATGGGTGCTCCATTCACAAAGATCCGTTTGAACGGCACGAGAATGATTGAAGAGTTTTCCAAGGACACCGGTGGTCACAAGGGGATTTTCATTGACATATTTCCCCTCGACAATGTGCCCGACCCGCCCACCGAACATGTTTGGCGTCTCCAACTCGAGTTCTGGAAACGCCTGCTTCGACACAAATATGGCTACAGCATCCGAAGGCAGCGCGGATTGCGTCGCCTCGGAGACCTGTTGCTCGGTGCAATATCGCCGCTTGTCGCTGGCCCTTATGCGAAGCGCCGATTGCACTCGCTCATGACGAAGTTTCGCGGCCGGGAAAGCAAGCGGGTTGTGGCCATAGGCGGCTCATATGCGTTCAACAAGGAGACGCTGAAGAAAGAGTGGATATCGAACCTGATTCCAATGCCGTTCGAGGATACGAGCTTTCGCTGCTTTTGCGCGCTCGATGAATATTTGAAGCACCTTTATGGAAACTTCATGGAGTGCCCGCCAATCGAGCAGCGCTACAACAAACATCCAATCCTCGAACTGGCCTTTTCGGGCGACAGCTAAAGCTGATTGCGCCTCTCGGCAAAGCGGAAAACCGGTTCAACCGGCGGGATCGACGCCGAGGTAATCTCGAATCCAGACATTATCGATCGCGAGCCTTTCGAGCATCGCACGGGGAGGTCTCCAACCGGAGGCATGAAGCAGAGTTTCGAGTGCCTCCATGTTGAGCTCGACTTTCAAGCCAAGCTCGCTCGCCAGCGCCGCAAGGGTGCCAAGATAATCATGGTTCGGACGCGAAACCGGCCGCAGGCTGCGCTGTGAAGTTGGCAACCCGCAGTCGAGACCTTTGTGATAGAGACAATGGTAGGCCAAGCTGAAGAAATGATCTTCAGGGCATGGGACGCTCACGACGTTCTTGTGCAATGTGCGCCGCTCGAGAATGCGCCCTGCCAGGGACGGCGGGTAATAGGCAATATTTCCATATCGAAAACCAGGGCGGCCGGACTCACTATAGAGATCGCAAGGAATTCCTCCTCGCTTCCGGCTCAGGAGCGCTTCGATATCGGGCAGCGCCCCATCCGCGATGAGAAAATCAATATCGCCTTCTGGGTTCAGCGGAAGCTTTTCGAACCACCGGATGACCACATAAGTTGCGCCGGTTTCGTGGAGAGCAGCGAATAGCTGCTCCAGTTTGTCAGCGGCGATGAATCTGCGGCCCTCCGGGAGCAGGTTCTTGCGGATTGCGCGGGCGAATGGTCGCTTAAGAGCGGGCGGCAACAGAGCGCCGAGGCCAAGCGTTCGCTTTTCCCACTGAGCTGTTCGGCGAAGTGCCTCCTTCGCTCGAGCGCCGATCATCGCTCGTCAGTCTCGGGTGCTGGGTTAGGTCTCGCAATCAGATCCAACGGCTTCGAGCCTCGCCTTTCAGGCAGCTTTGGGGAGTTGGAGCGGTTGCGCCGACGGCTTCCTAAACCGCCGCAGCAGCTTGATGCCCGGAACCCGAAACGGCGTCGATGGGACCTTGGTGATGATACTGCCGATGATGACCGCATTGGTTGCGCCCAGCCGCCTCAACGCTGCCCGCGCTCGCCCACGATGGTTCTTGCCGGCGCCAATCACGAACATCACATGTCCGGTCGCCGCGGCAAGCAAAGGGGCATCGGCAAGATTGCTGACCGGCGGCGCATCGACAACGGTGCAATCGTAGATCCGGGCGGCAGCTGCAAGCAGTCGGGCGAGCCGGTCGTGGTCAAGGATATCGGGCGGGTTGGGCGGCTGCGGACCGGCTACAATGATGTCCAAATTCGGCAACACGGATTCTTGGATCGCGTCCTCGAAGTTCGCCTGCTCGGTCAGCACGTTACTCAGTCCCGGAGAATCCTTAAGGTCCATCCATTCGCTGAGCTTGCCGTTACGAAGATCTGCTTCGACCAGAAGCACGCGCTTGCCGGCGCTCGCAAGCGAGCGGGCGACACCGAGCGCGGAGATCGTCTTTCCTTCTCCCGCATCGCTGCTCGTTACGACGAGCTGTTGCGGAAGTCCGTCCCTGGTGGAAAACTGAAGCGCTGTTCTACACGCTGCATAGCCGGCCGCCAGAGGTGAGTCAGGCTCGTCCAAGCTGCAGATGGCGGCTTCTGGCTCGAGATGGCGGACGAGCGGAATTTCGCCCAAGCTCGTCAAGAATAATTTGCGCCCAAGTTCGTCAGGACCATCGACGCGGTCGTCCATGAGCTCACGGGCAATCGCTATTCCTGCCCCGCCAATCATGCCGAGCAGCACTCCGAGCACAAGAAACAGCTTGGTCTTCGGCCACGACGGTTGAGAGGGTGGTGATGCTTCGTCGAGGACGGAAATGTTGTTGAGCGTAACTCCAGCCGTAGTGCTCACTTCCCGCTGCCGCTCGAGCAGCTGGTCGTAGAGTGTCCTGTTGGTATCAACGTCATGACTAAGGGTGTCATAGCTTACGCTTCGGTCCTGCTCGGCCTGGCTTTGGCCTTTCGCGGATGCAACCGCGGCTGCAAGGGCGGCTTCTTGACCAGCCGCTGCTTTATAATTTGCCTCGAGGCTCGTTCGAACTGCGCTCGCAGCAGACTGAATCTGCGATTTGAGCTCGCGCACCTTCGACTTTGCCTCAACCACGGGCCCAGACCCATCATTGTATCGAGCGCGGGCTTGTGAGAGCGCCTCCTGCTCAGTTGCAAGATCTGTGAGCAGATGCTGGACGGCAGGATTGGTGACCACGTCCGGGACCGACATCAGCTGAGAACCACCGGCCGCAGCCAGCCGCTGCTGAGCTTCAATTCGTTTGGCGCGGGCGGTGTTCAAAGCTTCATTCAACTGAACCAAACTGGCTTCCGTGACGGAGCCACCCTTGTTGAACCCTGCCGGATTGTCGGTGTTCACGATGCCCGCCTTGCGCGCATAACTGTTCTGCAGGCGCTGGGACGCTTCGAGCTTCGATCGTGCGTCAATCACCTGTTCGTTCAGATAATTGCGCGCGTAATCCGAACTTCTAAAGCGCCTCTCGAGATTGAGGCTGATGAGGTTATAGGCATAACTGTTGGCGACCTTAGCCGAGAGAACGGGGTCGCCGCTGCTGAAGTTGATGCTTGCAACGCGGCTGTCCTTGGGAAGCGAGACCTCGACGTTCATGCTCAACAGAGCTGCAGTGACATTCCACAAGGCCTGGCTGGAGCCCATCACGGCCACCGTCATTTGCGAGGGGTCGACGTCCATCGCCGAGTAGAATTTGGCATTGCCGACCAGGCCCAGGTCCTTCGCGACTCTCGCGGCCATCGCGCGGCTTTGGAGTATGCCCAATTGTGTATTCAATTGGCGCTCGGCATCTGAGCTTGGAGGTGCCGGGTTGGTCTTGCTGTTGTCCGATACGACATTGTCGACTTGCTGTTCGATCTGGACGCTGGACGTGGCCGTGTAGCTCCGCTGTTGCAGAACGCAGAACAACAATGCCGCAACGCCCCCGATGATCATGCAGATAATGATGAGCGGAAGCTGTCGCTTGATGGCTTGCTTCGCGAGCGCAAGGTTCTCGTTGAGCTCAGCGGGAGACGAGTTGGCCGGATCGAAAATGGTCAAAGAATTGGAAGGCATAACGCTCCCCACATACGGCGAACCGGCCCGCACATATGTGCTCGCGAACCGGTCCGTTCACACTTGAACCGATTCAGGTGGTTGCCCCTCAAGAATCCGCACAAGAAAAAGGGGTTAAACTACGATTAACCCCGAAACTCAAGGCGTTTGACGGGAAGCGTCCCAATTCTGGCCAAACGGCCGATCAAGCTCAGCTTTCCTAGTCGGATGAGAAAAGCCGTGGAACGATGTCGGAGGTGAGAAAATCAACGATTTCGAGGTCAGCCGGGGACAAGATTTGCTTCCAATAGCTGTTCACCGATGAAACCGAGCGCGTCCAGTCGTGAACCCTTTTGCCCGAGTTCCTGTGGGGGCGAATGATGTCGAGCGTTGGTGAATGCCCGATCGACGGCTGCGCTGGGCTCCAGGCCAAGCTTCTCCATCAGCCCCAGATATGTGCCGGCTTCATTCCTCTCCAAGTCCTCTGACGTGATCCGGTAAATGCTCGAGAGGGCACCGGTTCGGATCAGTGGAAGGTAGCATAGCCTCCAAAGAAGGGCTGCCGACACGACGCTATCGTGGGCTCGATCCAAAAATCGTTCGCAAAGCTCGCAGCGGCCGAACCGAACTGCCCAGCGGGGATAGACTTCCGATGCCTTCGACCGCCAACCCAGCCGCTTGTAACTTGCCGCGTGCGCGCGCGGGATACGAACTGTGACGACGACGTCGACATCGGCGCCGTGGGAAGCAAGATCCGGCGCAAGGAAAATGGCATGCGGGTCCTTCCACAGGACGATACGTGACCACGGCTGCAACTGTGCCATTCTAAAGCTGTGCAATGTGCGGCTTCCGAAAATCCTGGTTGCGATCCTCGCGGGCGCGCCGGGGCGCCGCTGGGGCTTCAGCTTGCCGGGGTGCAATTGGCGGAGATCTTCGAGCAACCCGTCAAGTGAATTTGGTTCCAGGCCCAATCCGCGACCAAGGATCGGGTATCGCTCAGGGACTGCCGCAAGCCCCGTCGGCCCGAAGGGTTCGGACAGAGATACTACACCGCGACACCGCGCCAGCATGTTGCCAACAGGAGTCGTCGCAGTTCGGGGGGCGCCCGTCACAAGGATCAACCGCCGATGGTGGCCCATGTGGCTAAGCCCCGTACATCCCGTTGATCCGGCCGGCCTCGCCCGAACCATTGATGCTTTGAGGGATTGCGAGTTTTCTCAAAGGCGCGAGGAGTGCCTTGCAATCGGAAGTCGAGCGGACCCCGAGCACTTCGGCAAACGTGCCGCTTTCCACCAGAAGGCCTTGGTCGAGACGATAAATTACGTCGCATTCGCGCAATGTCGTCACTCGATGGGCGACCATAAGGACGGTATATTCCGGTCCAAGACGCTGCACCGACTCAATGATGTTCGCTTCGGTTGCATCGTCGAGCGCGCTGGTGGCCTCGTCCAGAATCAGAACGGACTTTCGCTTGTAGAGCGCGCGGGCAATTCCGATGCGTTGCCTTTGGCCGCCGGAAAGCCTCACTCCTCTTTCTCCGACGCTCGTCCGATATCCGTCGGGAAGGCTCATGATGAATTCGTCGAGCTCGGCTAGCCGGCACGCTTCCCGAACCTGGTCGTAGTCAATCTCCGCCTGAGGCAGCCCGAACGCGACATTTTCCAGCATCGTCGCATCGAGCAGGAAGATGTGCTGCGGAACGTGGGCGACCTGCGTCTGCCACGACAGAATGTTGGTTTCGTCGAGTTGGACACCGTCGACACAGATGTAGCCCGAGCTCGGCTGGAGCAGTCCCATCAGCAGATCGAGCATTGTCGTCTTGCCGCTGCCGCTTTTCCCGACCAGACCCACTCGAGACCCTTGGGGAATCGAGATATTTATGTCCGCCAGTGCGGGAACCTCCTGGCCGGGCAGGTAGTGGAAAGTCACATCGCGGAATGCGACGGCTTGGCGCAGCGGAAGCACCTCGGCAATTTGCCCGGTAAAGCGCGGCTGGACCGGCTCTTTCAGTAATCCTACGACATTGATGATCAGCGCACTGTCTCCCATCAGCTTTGCCCAGCCGAGATAGGATTGCTGCATCAAAGGCAGCAGGCGTCCGGCACCCAGCGCCAATGCGCCGAGCACTGGAAGCGAGCGAGTTACATTGCCTAAATCGCTCGCGATGATGGCAAGTGAGATGAGCAGGATCATTCCAGCAGCTTCGGCAATGAACCTTGGTGCAACAGCGATCAACGCGTTAGCGCCCTGGGCCCGACGAAGGCGATTATCGATCTTGGAGAAGTTCTGCAGGTAGATGTTCTGCGCATTGTCGATCAGAACATCGCGAATTCCGCCGAGGCCCTCCTGCACCGCCTGAACGCGCGACTTGTTGGCAAATTCGATGATCCGTGCGTTGCTTCGAAGTCGAGGCCGAGTGACAAGCGAAATGGATGAATAGATCGCAAGAAAGCCCCCGAACGCCACGGTCGCAAGAACCGGGGCCAGCAGGATGAGGCCGATGACGATCATCGATCCGATCACAAACGCAGTGCAGGCCTGCATGATCGGAATGAACGTTCCCGTGAGCAGTTTCTGAATGTTTTCGAGGGTTGCGATAATTCGGCTGCTGTTGATCCTGATGTGAAAACTGTAGGGCTGGTGAAGCATCCTCCCGTAGAGCAGGGTCCCGATGTCGAAGCCGATCCGGAATACGTACTTCTGGCTGATCCACGCCAGAACGATCCGAATGATGGCGGCAAAGACTGCGATGCCACAGAAAAGAAGTCCCATGCTCTTGAGCGTAAAATGACTGGGAGTAAGTCCGATTGAGACGAACATGGAGGCGAAGCGGGAGGTTTTGTGAAAGCCGCCCGGATCAGCAAAAACTGCGAGGAACGGGATGACGGCGCCAATCGTAAACAGCTCGGCGATCGCTCCCACAAACATAAGTGCAAGTACAAACGCGCCCTGAAGCCGCCTGCGCCGGGAAAAGGCGTGACGCCATAGCCATCGGAGCGCTTTGCCAAGCGTCAGGTCAGTGTTCCGATCAATCAGTGCTACGGGTAGTCGGTTCATCCATGACCTCAAAAACGGGGCGGTAAGGCTCGCATCTATTTACAAATTGTTCAACGTACCTTTGCCTCGCCATGTTTTAGCGGGGCGCGCCGACCGTGATCAGCCACAGATCCGGTGGTGCACCCAGCCGCATCGGTATCCGGGTGGTACCCAAGCCGGCAGTCACTATCAGCGTCTTTCCGGATTCCCTGACAAGGCCACACATATACCTCGTCCCGAAGCGGGACCCCGAATTGATTGGGCCAAAGAGGGGCAAGATTATCTGGCCACAATGCGTGTGACCGGCGAGCATCAGTGGGACGGTAGCAGGCAGCCGCCTGAATGCGTCGGGCGAGTGAGCGATCAAGATTTTCAGTCCGCTTGACCGGCGCAGGGCGCGAAGGGCCGGTGCAAGCCTTCGATGAACGCCAGCGATCGCTAAGGGACCCAGCTCGACCACATTGTCCTCAAGGACATCGATGCCGACGCGTTGCAAAGCCGCCGTCACGCTTTCGGGATCGCCGCGATCGTGGTTGCCCAACACCGCCAGAACGGGATATTTTGAACGAAGTGAACGCAGCGGCGCCACCGCCTCGGCGACGCTGTAATCGGTCGTCGAAATGGAATCGCTGGTCACGAAATCTCCGGCCAGCACGATGACGTCCGGATGGAGCGCATTGATCTGAGCCACGATTTGCGAAAGCCGCGTCGTCGTCATTGTCGGGCCATGGATGTGGAGATCCGCTGCAAGGACGATGCGGACATCTGGCTGTCCCAGCGGCCACTCCTCGTCAGCCAAATAGGATGTTTTCACGATGGGGTCACGGACCGCCTCGGAAAAGCCGTAGAAGCCGACCGCGATGATGACGAGCGCAGCGCCGACTAGCATCAATGCCGTTCGTCGAATGATCTTATATGCTCCAGGTGATTGGCTTCAGCTACAGGAATCAACTCCCGGCGCGGGAGACCGAACCGGCTTTCTACAATTGATTAAGCGGCTGTTCGGACGAATTCGCCAGCTCATTCGATTGCTCAGAGGTTGGATCTGAGGCTGGCTCAGGGGCTGGCGTTGCGGCGGGATAAAGGCCGAAACGGTCGTATTCTGAAACACGGGCGATGTCGGCGTCCAAATATTCGAACGAAAAGTTCGGATCGCACGATGTGCTTGGTCCCATTGCGATCCGCGCTCTTATCCCCTTATTGCGAACATGTTCGATGGGGCCGTCGTGTTGAGCGAATTCGACAGTCGGCGGCCCGCTGTAGCGGCTCGAGTGAATGATCGATGCGCCAGCATTGATCTGATAGTTCCGACCCTGGCTGTCGCCCCAATAGATCGTGTATTGAATCGGGTTGAGGGTCTCGTTCGTGACGCAGAAAACCTGTAGCCGTTGTCCGTCAAGGAGCGGCACTCGGGGCGGCGGCAAAAGCATTGTCTGAATGGGATAGGGCGTCCGCGCAGCGCCGCCCGCCAAGGCCAAAGCCAGAGCCCCGACGCCGATCAACAACACTATTATGCCAATCAGCTCTGATCGGCCGAACGAGAACCCGAATGAACGTCGCGGTGGCTTTGATTCAACGCGCCCGCGAGGCTGGTTGCGAGCTGCTTCGCGATCGCGCCCCTTGGTGGGGGGAGTTTTCGATTTCTGGGGCCGCCGGCCGCCTTGCGTCCGCGGGGGGAGAGGCCAATCATATTCGTTTCGAGTGTCGCGCAGGGCCGTATAGGCCTCGTTGATAAGCTTGGCCCGATGTTCGGCGTCCGCGCTTTTCCCGGTCCATCGATCGGGATGATATTTCTTCATCAAAGCCCGATAGGCCGCTTCGATGACCTCGGGTTCAGACTGTTCAGATAGACCAAGTATATCGTAATAATTCATCCCGACGCCCGTGGGTTGCAGGAGCGCGAATCCGTCGTCGCTAATTTATCGTTAACATCAGTTGAGGCCTAGCGCTAATCCTCAGCGACGTGGGGTGCCCCAAATTGACCATCCAGCTGTTCGCTTGGCCTAACGGGAGCACTAGAACCGTGGCAGCGCTGTTTGGCGACGAACCAAGAGCGCCAGCCAGCGCCGCTCCAAGCCACCGACTAATTGTGTAGAAGCGGCAGATCGAACCGTTTGATCGAATCACCCCGGATATCCGGTCGGCGGTGAACGGAGCTTGTTCGCGCAAAGTGCCGCGGTCGCCGGGTGAAAATCGTTGATCGCGGCCTGACCAAGGTGCTTAATTAGTCGGCTGACGTCCAATCGCGGTACACAAATCTTTGCGATTCGTTACCACTTTTCGGCGATTCCCCCCGCCAACGCCACGACTTGGCGTTGACCGTTGAATTGGCATTTACGGGATAGTTCCGGCGCCTCGGCATCCGTGGTTTGATGTCCGATTGCGATGAGTTGGGGAGGGAACCATGCGTTTTGACGCAGGCCGCGGAGCGCGGTCGAACGATCACCGAAGCCTTGAGTGCAACGATTTTGAGAGCGGCAATAATGTCGCATTTTCTGGTGCGCTCAAAGGGCCGAACATTTCTCGCCGGACCTTCATTGGAGGTTCGCTTGCGATTGGAGCGACCGTCGCCTTGCCGCGACGGGCGTGGGCAGCGACTGCCACCGTGCCGCTCGCCAATTTTTACAGTTCGATCGGGCTCAACGCCCATTCCTGGTATAACAATAGCCTGTGGCCACAGCGGTTACTCGATCTCGGAATCCTGAACATTCGCGGCAAGGTGGGCCAGAGCACCTCAGTGGTCCAGAAGCTCCAGACTTTCTTTTCGAACGGAGGAAAAATCAACACCGGCATCGTCCAGAGCAACAACGGAACGCTCGATAAGACAGGAGCCCAGAAGAGCCTGAACTTCCTGAAGACGAACGTGGGGCTTCAACATGTTTCTGGAATCGAGGGTCCAAACGAGTTCAACAATGGCGAGCCTGCCAACTGGGCCAACACTCTGCGCGACTTCACTCATTGGCTTCATGACGCGGTAAGAGCGGATTCGGCTTACAACCCGATCCCGCTGATAGGTCCTTCGATATGGAAACGCATTTTAGCGGATTACAAAGCGTTAGGAGACGTGTCGCAATGGGTGGATAAGGGTTGTATCCACTATTATTCCGGCGGCCAGCGTCCAACCACGTCTGGGACTGACACGATGCAGGCCGCTCTCCAGAACGTGTCGATCATTGCTCCTGGCAAGACGATTTGGATGACCGAGAGCGGCTGGCAAGCGCCGAGCGGGAACTGGCCGATCAGCCTTCGAGCACAAGCGAAATACGTTTTGCGCGATTACTTCGACGCGTTCGGTTACGGCGTCGAGCGGCTGTTCATGTACCAGCTCATGGATGATCAATCGAGCTTGTTCGGCCTTTGCGATGCAGCAGGAAATCCCAAGCCAGCGTACAATGCCCTGAAAAATCTCGTCGGCCTGGTGAAGGACCCTACGGCGAGCAGAGCTTCGATCGGCTACACGGTCGCGAACGCGCCATCGTCACTGAAGTCATTTTCGTTCAGCAAGAGCGACGGTACATTTCTGATCGTGCTCTACCTCGACGTGAACAGTTGGGATGTTCGGAACCGGAAGGACCTCGAATATGCTGTTCCGGTGACGGTAAACCTGAGCACATCTGCTCGCGGGATCGACATCTATCAGCCAACGTTCAACTCGGCAGTCGTGAGTTCGGCGGCCGGAATCTCGATCCCGCTTTTTGCAACCGATCAGGTTACCGTGCTGAAAATTCGAGTTTGAATCCTGCTTGAGCAACCTCGTTACCCGTGACCATCGCACAAGCCGTTCTTAAGGTGCGATGGTAGCGGGCGGCGCATCGCGCTCGCGCCCCACAAGGCGTCGATGACGATGAATTCTCAGAGCTTGATCGGCGTTCGCTAACACGATGGCAGCGAAAATTCGCTGCTCCTCGTTTTTGGCGCTTCCATCGACATTCATGTCTTCACCGGCGATCGGTCGATCGGCCGGCGAACTTTCGACCGAACAGCCGGCATACGGAGCGCCGGCGCTGAACGAACGCCTCTTCACTCACTCGACAGATCATCGACAGGCGCACCGAAAGATGTAAGCAGCCGCCCGTTCACTAAAAATAGCTGTCCAAGACCATCAGAGGCGGCGGGCCGCTCAACTTGGCGGACAACAAGCTGCACACCATCACTTGCACCAAGCCCCAGCATCAAAGTCGATTCGCGCCCGCCCGCGAGCAAGCCGGCCTCTTTGGGTTTGATCAGCAACACCCTGCCGCTTCTGATTGGAGTGAAAACGGTCGATGCGAACGAGAATGATCTCGAAAACGGCGACTGGTACAAAGGCGCGATGAGATGGGGCGACGATCACTGTCGAACCTTAGGGCTGAGGCCTTCATGTTTCGAGTTCCCGTCTGTGGCCGATCGTCGCCCCGCAAGCCCGCGATGATCGCTTCAAGCCGCGGACCGTTCGGGACATTCTCCGGTAAAGGAAAATCCTGGCCAATGTCTCGCTAGCTCCGCCAGAGCTGGACCGGGCGGCAAACCGCCGTAAAACATGCCCCGATGAATGAAACCTGATTTCTACCGGGCAGCAATGCGGTCCTTCAGGCGCGTTGGATTAGTATCAAGGGAGTTGGATGCGGGGCAGCGTGGGCCAGTCAGAAACCAAAAGCTGGGCCACCTGGCTGGCCCCTTTATTGTTCGCGCTATTCGCGACTGCCGTGTTCATTCGCCCGTATGCGGTTCGAGCGATCCATCACGGGATCGGCAAAACCTTGCGCTACATTGCCGACGCGGAGACTTACAGCCGAACGGTTATCGCTTCCAACTACTTCAACGATGGTTTCGTTCGTCGAGGTCTTGGCGGCACTTTGGCGGTGCTTCTGTCTCGCGACTGGGATCGCAGCATTTGGTTGTTCATTGCCGTTTCTTTCGTTTCACTCATCGTCCCCCTCGCTCTCATCATACGTCGACTGGCGGCTCGGCTCAGCACCGGTAAAGCGATCTACCTCGGTCTGGTCCTGGCGCTTTCGCCGCAGACCTTCTTCGGCTGGTCTCACGATCCAAGCAGGACCGACTTGTTAGTCGGGGCCTGCTTGGCCTTATCCGTGCTGGCTTGGCTGCGAGAGCAGAGGGCGCTGGCGCTGGCTGTCATCCTCCTGGGATTGCTCGCTCATGAAACGGCGGTTGTCTATGGGTTGCCGCTGCTCGCCGCGATGGCGATAACCGATCTTCGGCTGGGAACGCTCCGTCGTGACGAGGCAATACGTCTGGCGCTCGCAGGAATATTGGGCATCGCCGCCCTTATCCTGTTGCAGGTAATGCTCAGCGCGCCGCCCGAGGTCACGGCCCGGAACATGCTCAACCAGGCGCCCGCCCTCGCTGGTGATCCCAAGCATCAATTGTGGCGCGATATTGCCATCTACATGGCTGTCGGGGGCCCGCGGGCGCTCACAACAGCACTTTGCTACAATTCACAGATGGCAGCGCGATATTGGCCCGAGTTCTTCGGCTGCCTTGCGGTCATGACGGCTTACAGCGTGATCCTTCCGTTGCGCCGCCACCTGCCAATAGCGGCACTCGTGATGTGGGTGCCCGCAATCTTCATGATGGTGATAGCCAACGACACCGGACGCTGGCTGAAATTGGCCGTTCTTGATGGTTGGCTGATAGCGAGCTTCATGCTGCTTCGGGGCGAGGCTGTGGCGCAACTGAGCTCCCGGGCCATGAAATTGGGCGCGATGCTTTTCACTGCGCTGCTGGCAATGGGCCCGACGCGGCACAACAATGTTAATAGTGCTTACGGCCGACTGCTGCTGCGCCTCGGCTATCAAGATCACGCAGAGCTCGATGTCTGGATGAACCAGTGCGACCCGGACTGGCGGACGATTGTATATGGAAGCTCGACGAGGGGCGCTCCCTGATGGTCAGATGAGAGACCTTCATCTCGCGGCCCCCCGGTGGCGGCCTTCCGGAGGAACGGCATTCCTATTGCTCGTGCTGGCAGCGGTCACGGTTCTGCTCAATCCGCGACGCGAGCTGCTCACTTGGGACGACGGCTGGGCCTACGCGAGGTCCGTTGTGACGATGCTCGAGAGCGGCCGCTATGCCCTTGATAATTGGGCCGCTGCCAACACTCCGGTGCAGATCGCGCTGGCGGCGCTCGAGTCCAAGATCTTTGGTTATTCGCTCGTCCTGCTGAGGCTGGACACGATGGCGCTGTTGGTCGTGCTGGTGCTCGCGTTTCGATCGTTGGCGCAGGCGAGTGGAAGCCCGCCGGATGAGGCCGTCGTCCTCAGCCTCGCGCTGGTGGCGAGCCCGGTTCTCTTGATGCTGTCGTTTACGTTCATGTCGGACGTGCAGTTTCTCGCCTGGCTGATCCTTGCGCTTACCCTTTATCAACGCGGCCTGAGGCTTCGACGCGCCCTGCCGATCATCGGCGGATCGATCGCCGCTGCGTGCGCCATCGGAACCCGGCAGATCGGGATCGCAATTCTTGGTGGCTGGCTCGTCGCCTTCCTGGTGGCGAGGAGTGAGGAACGCCCAGCGCTCCGGATTCTGGTACTGGCCGTGGCTTTGCCAATCGCGCTCAGCGCATGGCAGTTCTGGCAAGGCGCCGCAGCTCCAAATTTCACCCAGGCCTACCGACTGGCCGAGCAGCGCGTTTTATTTGCCCGGCCGGTTCGTGAGCTCGGCATTGAGGCGGTCTGGCGGGCGGCAATCTGGCTCCAATATTCCGCTCTCTATCTCTTGCCGATAACCCCACTGGTGGTCGCTGCGAGCCTGAAGCGGATCGGCTCTTCAACCTCGCGCGTGCGCCTGCGAGGTCTGATTCTCACATTCGCGCTGTGCGCGTTCGTCGCCATCGGACTTATCTTGAACTCGGGTTTGACGGTCCGGCCAGAGCCCTCGAGGACGCCATGGCCGTGGCCTCCACTTGGGCTGATCTGGATGTTGCACGTTCAACCCTGGGCAACGCCCCATATCCAGCGGCTGCTGGATCTCGCCGGGTTCCTTGGGGTCATCCCCCTCTCCTGGCTGTTCTTTTCGAGAGACAAGCTGCTGCCTGTGCGGCGGCCTTCGCCTGCTGCTTTGCTGATCTCGGGAACAGGCGCAGGGCTGTTCGCCGCCTCATTTTTCTACGTCCAGCTTAATGATACGTATATTGTCTCTCTCCTCCCGTTCACGCTGCTCGCGATCTCGGTAGCGTTGCGGGACATAAAGCCCAGCCGTTTCTTGATGGGGGCAACAATTGTCTGGTCACTGGCCATGATTTTCACCGTCACCGATCTCACGAGACGAGGCTACGACAAGCAGCAGGTAGACTGGGACAACGCCGAAAAAGCAGTCATCGGCAAGCCATATGCGTGCGTCGCGGGTCCGAAGCACTGGGCTGAGTACCATGGGGCCTTCGACGATTGGATTGCGGCAGGCGCTCCCGGTCTAAAACCTGCTCCAAGCAGGCTCCGGATCGGAGAGGATCCTTTCCACGATCCATTCTACGCCTGGCTCGATCGGCGCAATCACCAGAATTTTGCATGTTCATGAGACCAACTGATGGAGTGAGCAGCAAGGCTCCTTCCAACGCCTTGCCCAACATCGCTCTTGCTGGCTTGATGGTCCTCCTGCCGGCGATCGCCTGTCGGAAGTTACTGGTTGGCCTGCTCATGCGGCCGCGAACTTGCGACGCCTTCAATCACATGGTGCTCCACGGTCCGATAGGCGCTTACAATCGGGGTGCACTCTCGCTCAACTATTTCGAACACGGGTTTATTCGGCGTGGCCTTGGTGGAACGCTTCTGCGCGGGATCGCCGGCTCGCCTTTGGCGGGTTGCGTCGACGAGTTGCTCGTGTTCCATCTTCTGTCAGCAATCTGGCTCACGATCCCGCTGGCGTTACTGGTCAAATGGACAATCGGTCGTGACCGGAAAGCCGCGGCATGGCTCGCCATTCTCTTGGTGGCCTCACCACAGCTGTTCTGGGCCTGGGGCGGGGATCTCGGACGGATCGACATGTTCGTTGAGGGATGCCTGGCGTGGGGCGTGATCGCTCTCTTGCGCGGATATGTCTGGGCAGCGATCGGCAGCATCCTGCTTGGCTTCCTGGCCCACGAGAACGCGGCGTTCTACGGATTTCCACTGCTTGGAGCGGTGCATTTTTGCACTCGCCCGCGGGACCAACGCCGCTCCGCTTTTTTACCCGCGGCAGCATTGATTGGCGGCATTGCTGTGATCGCCGTTGCCCAGATGGCTTTCACCACCGCGAGCACGCAGGACATAGTCCATGCAGTGGTTCGGAGCCAACTGCCGTCGGAGAAACGCGATTTCGCAGCCTACATAGCCGTAAGCGGTGTGAGAGGGATCGCTACGTCTTTGTGCCGAAGCATGGGTCGGGCCGCGACGCCACTTTATCTCGCCAGCGCACTGGCGCTCATCGCGCTTTATGCGTGGCTGCTTCGGATACGGTTCAAGAAGTCCATTCCCTATGCCCTGATAACGGCGCTTCCATTCACTGTAGTTTCAATGGTTGCCGTCGATTATGGCCGTTGGCTATCTTACGCCCTTCTCAACGCATGGCTATTTGCCGCGGTTACGATCGAGCCCGGTCAGCGTTCACCGTTCAGAAAATTGGACAGCATATTGCGAGTAATCGTGCTCGGTGGGTTGGTGATAATGAGGCCTGCCCATATCCAATATCCAAACTACTTCGCGAAAGTTATTGCCCAGCACATCTGGTCAAAAAAAGGAACGCGACCGAGGAGGATTGACGCGTGTGACCCGTCGTGGCGCTCGTCGATCGGGCTGCCAGTTATTCCCGATTATCCCGATCCAGGCTAGGCGCTCGGTTAAACCGGGTCCTTGATCAGCGGTTCGAACTCATCGACCAATGAGGACGCAATCCGGAAAGCACTGCAACTGCGTCATCCCTTCTGCGCCGGCACTGGCAGATATTAATTCTCTCAACGGCTTGCTATCCTGCCAAAATTGTTTGGCGGGGGACGTAAGCGTTAGATGCGCGTCGCGGTAATCGGGGCTGGGGTGATGGGATTGGCCGCGGGTTACCACGCGGCACGCGCCGGCCATGATGTAATCGTGATCGAGGCGGGCTCGGAACCGGGCGGCATGGCCGCTCACTTCGACTTCGGCGGAGTGTCCCTTGAACGCTACTACCATTTCATTTGCACGTCGGATCAAGCGACCTTCGACCTGCTTGAAGAGCTCGGGCTGGGCGACAAGCTGCGATGGCGACGAACCACCATGGGACAGTTTGCGAATGGCCGGCTGCATCGCTGGGGCGATCCGATTGGGCTGCTGATTTATCCGGGGCTCAGCCTCATCGCCAAGCTGCGCTACGGCGTCTTTGCTTACGTGGCGGCGAAACGCGATCGCTGGGACTCGCTTGAAACGCAGTCTGCCGCGCGCTGGATCGAGAGATGGGCGGGGCGCGAAGCCTATCGGAAGCTGTGGGAACCGCTCCTTCGCCTCAAATTCCACCAATATGCAGACAATATCTCCGCTGCCTGGATGTGGACTCGGATCAAACGCCTCGCCCGGTCCCGCTATTCCATCTTCGCTGAGCGGCTCGGTTATCTTGAAGGCGGCAGCGAAACGCTCGTCAGCGCGCTGGCCGACGCTATCAAAGCCGCTGGAGGCCAAATATTGTGCGGCAGGCCCGCGCTAAGGTTAGTCGTCGCCGACGGTCGGGTCACAGGCGTCAAGACTGCGGCTGGATTTGTCGAGGCTGATCATGTGATCTCCACCGTTCCGACAAAGCTCGTGTCGCGGATGGTGCCCGAACTGCCGGCGGACTGGCGAGCGCGATACGATGCAATCGAGAATATGGGCGTTTCTTGCCTCGTCTTCAAACTTCGTCGCTCCATTTCTCCCCATTTCTGGGTGAACGTCGCCGATCCTTCGATCCCTGTTCCCGGAATCATCGAGTTTTCAAATTTGCGTCCGTTCGACGACACCATCGTCTTCGTGCCTTATTATATGCCGGCGACTAACGAGCGATGGAGCTGGAGCGACGATCAGTTGATTGATGAAGCGTATCGAGCGCTTCAGAAAATCGCGCCTGCGCTGACGCTCGAAGATCGGATTGATGCTCGAGTTGGCCGGCTGAAATATGCGCAGCCCATCTGCGAACCGGGGTTCGCGAAGAAGATACCGCCCATCGAGAACTCCGATCAGCGGCCTTCAGATTGCAGATACCTGCTTCTATTACCCGGAGGATCGCGGTGTGTCGGAAAGTGTGCGTCTTGGGCGACAGATGGCTGAGGCACTGGCGGGATCATGAACAAGCACGAGCCAGACTGCCCCCGATCCGAAATACCTTTGGTCGTCGACGTCGACGGCACTCTTCTCAAGGGGGACCTGCTCCACGAGACGGTGATGCAGTTTCTGGCAACTCGGCCGTTCGAGGCGCTGAACCTGCTCGGCTGGCTGGCGCAGGGCCGCTCAACGTTGAAGAGGAGGCTTGCGCAGAAAACCGATCCGCAAATCGAAACCCTGCCATTGCGCGAAGCGAGCCTGGCGTTGATCCGAACGGCTCAAGCCGATGGCCGCCCTGTCTATCTTGCATCGGCGAGCGATCACATTCTCGTCAAAGCTCTTGCCGATCGGATCGGAGGAATAGCGGGGGTGTTCGCGAGCGAAGGCGAGGTCAATGTTGCCGGAGAGCATAAGGCGACAGCCCTGGTCGCAGCTTTCGGGAAGCAGGGCTTCGACTATGTCGGCGATCGAGCGGTCGACTTCCGGGTTTGGACACAGGCCCGCCACGCGCTAGCGGTCTCTCACAACGGCATTTTCGAGCGAAGGTTGAAAAAGCGCCTGCCGGAGGCTGAGATCGTCGAGCGCGTCCGCACCAATCCGCGCGACCTGATCCGCGCATTGCGTCCCCACCAATGGTCGAAGAACCTGCTTCTGTTCATCCCGCTCCTTGGCGGCCACGACTTCACCGCAAGATCGCTCGGCAGTGCAATGCTGGCGTTCGTCTGTTTTTGCCTGGCCGCATCGAGCGCTTACATCTTGAATGATTTGCTCGATCTTCCAGCCGATCGGGTCCATCCGCGGAAGCGCTTGAGGCCATTCGCCGCGGCGGACGTGCCGATCTCGTCAGGAATAGTGCTGAGCGGCCTCTTGTTCGTCTCCGCTGCAGCTTTGTCGCAACTGCTTCGGCCGACATTTGCTGCACTGTTGGCCATCTATCTGCTGACGACAATAGCCTATTCAATGGTCCTCAAGCGGAAGCTGTTCGTGGATGTGATCACCCTCGGCGGCCTTTATACAATTCGAGTCATGGCCGGCCTTGAAGCTACGGGCGAGCGACAGTCCCATTGGCTGCTCATGATCTGCCTTTTCATGTTCATGTCTCTTGCGACGGTGAAGCGCTGCTCTGAGCTGGTACGTGCTCGAAAGGCCGGCGGGGACCGTTCGGTTGGACGTGGATATCGAGTTGGCGACTTGCCAATCGTGACATCATTGGGCGCTGCCGCCGGATACGCGGCGGCTCTCGTCCTCGCGCTTTACATCAGCAGTCCCGAGGTGATGGGACTATATCGGCACCCTTCCCTCCTGTGGCTCATAGAACCGCTGTTCCTCTATTGGATCAGCCGGATGTTGATCATGTCGCATCGCGGGCGACTGAACGAGGACCCGATCATTTATGCCTTCACAGACAAGAGCAGCCTCGCGACCGGAGCGTGCATCGCTGTAGTCGTGGCTGCCGCTCTGTGAGTGGTGCCTGGACACCTCCTACACGTCTGTCGGGATGGGGGCGTTATCCGGTAATCGATTGTCCGTTGGCGACCCCGCGTGACCCTGAAGAAGGGGTCCAGCTCTACACTAGCGGTGTCCCGTTCATCACCCGCGGCAATGGGCGCGCTTATGGCGATCCGGCGGTCAACGCGTCGGGCGTTCTTCATACTCGTCGAATGAACCACCTGCTTGGTTTCGATCCGTCGAGTGGCCTCCTGACTTGTGAAAGCGGCGTTCACCTGGCTGACGTCATCGCCGTGTTTCTGCCCCGCGGGTGGTTCCCGCTAATCACGCCGGGCACTCGGTTCGTGACGATCGGCGGCCTTATTGCCGCCGACGTTCATGGGAAGAACCATCACCGAGCCGGCTCTTTCTGCGATCATTTGACCTGGGTCGAACTGATTCTGCCGAGCGGGGAAATCGTCCGGTGCTCGAGGGAAGCTCACACCGACCTGTTCGCAGCCACGTGCGGCGGAATGGGGCTGACCGGCACGATCGTCAGAGCGGCATTCCAACTGACCCACATCGAAACCCCGTTCATTCAGCAGGAGACGCGCCATGCTGCAAACCTCGATCAGGCATTTGCAATCTTCGAGGCGAGCCAGGATCAGCCTTATTCCGTAGCGTGGATTGATGGGCTGGCAACGGGAGCCGCGATCGGACGATCGGTGGTGTTCCTGGGCAAACACCTCATTGCAGACGACCAGCCAGGCGGCCGCTCACCTGGTCTCGATTTGATTGCTCCCAGGCCCAAGCGAGTGCCGATCGACTTCCCGTCGGCCGCATTGTCACGCGGGCCTGTAAAGCTGTTCAACGCGATTTATCGCCGCTCTCAGCGGCCCGGAGAGACGCGGACCGATCTGTATCGTTACTTCTACCCACTCGACGCTTTGTTGGAATGGAATCGGATCTACGGCCGCAACGGCTTCGTCCAACATCAATGCGTCCTTCCGCTCGATGAAGCACGGGTGGGTCTTTCGCGCATTTTGACAGAGATCGCCAACCACGGCGCCGCGTCGTTTCTTTCGGTATTGAAAAGAATGGGCAAGCAATCGTTCGGTTATCTCTCTTTCCCCTTCGAGGGCTACACGCTGGCAATGGATTTCCCAGCAACGCCGAGCAACCTGCGTCTACTGGACAGGCTCGACCGGATCATGCTCGAACATCGCGGTCGCCTCTATCTTGCGAAGGATGCCCGCGCCGCGCCGGCGACGGTCGCGGCTGGGTACCCCGAGCTCGATAAGTTTCGCCTTGTGCGCCGGCGCTACGATCTTGAAGGCCGATGTGAGTTCGCATCTGTCACGAAGGCTTGAGCTATGAAGCAAACCGCCAAAGGGCCGGTACTGATCGTCGGGGCGCGGTCGGACATCGGACAGGCTTTGGCGCGCGCATATGCGGCCGAGGGAGCGGATCTAATCCTCGCCGCACGGCAGGCGCAGTTGCTCGATCCCTTGCGAAGTGATCTTGAGCTCCGCCACCAAGTCAGGGTCGAGCTGGTCGAATATGACCTTCTGGCGGCGGACCCTGAAGACCTCGTTGCAAGGCTCCCCACCTTGCCTCACACGGCGGTGATGGTCGCAGGCTTGCTCGGAATCCAGGAGGAGTCCGCTGCTCAGCCTGAGATCGCGGACGTCGTCATTCGAACCAACTTCGCAGCGCCTGCTCGCCTGCTTCTTGCTCTTGCCAGCAAGATGCGCATCCGCGGGTCCGGGACAATCATCGGCATAAGCTCCGTCGCTGGCGACCGAGGTCGTGGTTCGAATTACATCTATGGAGCTTCCAAGGCAGGACTGACGGCGTTCCTGTCCGGGTTGCGCAACAGCCTTTGGAAAACCGGCGTCCAAGTCCTGACTGTGAAGCCGGGCTTCGTTCGCACGAGGATGACCGAGCAGTTGAAATTGCCCGCGCATCTCACAGCCGGTCCGGATGAGGTCGCCCGAGCTATTCTCCGGGCGCAAATGGCGGGGAAGAACGTGATCTATGTGCCCGCCGTCTGGCGAGCGATCATGATGATCATTCGGCTACTGCCCGAGCCGATCTTCAAGCGGACAAGATTGTGATCCAAAGGCAATGAGCGCGGTTGCTTGTGACAAGGCGCGGCAGGACAGAACTTCCAGCTCAATGAGCTCAGCTAAGCATCAATCTCAATCCGACAATCAAGAGCACCGCTGAGAGCGCGGTTTGGATCGTCTGCTCATTCAGCTTGCTAGTCGCCATTGAGGCGATGACAATTCCGGGGACAGAACCGCTCAGCAGCGATACGAGCAGCGATCCATCGACGTTGCCAAGCCAAAGGTGTCCCAGGCCCGCCACGAGAGTAAGCGGGACTGCGTGAACTATGTCGGTGCCCACGACTTGGTGCACTTTCAGCCGGACCGGAAATAGGAAAACGAGTACCGTCGCGCACAGCGCGCCCGCTCCAACAGACGTCAATGTCACAAGGACTCCGAGCACAGCTCCGGCCGCTATTGTCAGCGGGAACTGGGCCTCCTTGAAGCGAATTCGACGCTTCAGACGAAGGTGTCTTCCAATCTGACGAATTCGGCTCCGAAAAATCGTGGCGATTGCAGTCAGCAGCAGGACGGCGCCAAGCAATTCGGTAACCAGCCCCCCTTTGATTTGTCCTCCGTGAAAGTGGCTGAGACCAAGAACAGTGACCAACGCAGCGGGGATGCTCCCTATGCACAACCATTTCACGACGCGGAGGTCAGCGTTGCCGCGCTTATGATGGACTGTCCCACCTACTGCCTTTGTAATCGCGGCGAACCATAGGTCGGTGCCAACGGCCGTTACCGGCGCCACGCCCAAGAAAAGGATCATGATGGGCGCCATCAGTGACCCACCGCCGACCCCAGTGAATCCCACTATCAGGCCCACTAACAGCCCGGACAAGAGTTGGGTGAGTTCGAGATGCATACCGCCCCAATCGACCTGACTTCGGAAAGCGGCAGGCAGTGACCCTGCCGAACTGCTCCTGCTTTTTCGCCGGAGCCCAGTGGGCAGGATCCAACGAAGGTTACTCGTTAAACGAAAAGTTAATATATGGGGAGTCTTCGGATTGGTGGGCGCGGCCGCTCAGAGCGGCATTCCGATTCGAGAGAACAGTTCTTGCTTCCAACTTAGCGAATTGCCCATTGTTAAAAAATTTAACGGAAAGTATATCAGAGCCACCGCTCTGTTTTTGCTGCCAGACACGAGGAATTGCGATGAAGTGGCGTTGCACTCTTGCCGTTCTTGCCGTCACCCTTCCCTTTCCGTCAGCCGCTGCGGCAACGACCGTCGTTGCCCAGTGGGCCATGGACGAGACCTTCGGAACGACGATGACGGACAGTTCCGGCAACGGCAACGATGGAACGATGTTCAACATCGTGACTTCCGGCGCGGGCTACATCTTTGACGGCGAGACCTCCAAGGTCGTCGTTCCGGATTCACCGACGCTCAACCCCGGCAGCGCGGATTTCTCGTTCAGCGTGCAGGTTCAGACGAGCGTCGTTCCCGCGATTGGCAAGGACTACGACCTGATCCGCAAGGGCAACGTCGGGACCAAAGGCGGCGAGTATAAGATAGAAATGATCAGAGCGAGTGGAAAGGCGAAGGCCCTGTGCCTGGTGAAGGACTCGCTTAAACACTCCAAGACCATCAATGGCGGGGGGCCGCTGAACCTTGCCGACAATCAACTGCACACCATCACCTGCACGAAGACTGCGACGAGTCTCTCCATCAAGATCGACTCGCGAGCGCCAGCCACAAAACCTGCCTCGATCGGATCGATCAGCAACACGCTTCCGCTCCTCTTGGGAGTGAAAACGGTCGATGCTCCTGAGAACGACCCCAGCAGCGACTGGTATAACGGTGCGATGAGGAGCGCGACCATCACCGTTGAACCCTAGCGCTGCACCCTGCAGCGGTGCGACGGTGCCCTCTGCTCGCCGGCGAGCGTTCGGAAGCCCCAAAATGTGTTCAGTGGGATGTGCTTTTTTTTCGCGATCGGCAACGCACGGCATCGGATGTTACCCAAGGTAATCACGGCCCCACCCAAATTCGTTGCGTTACGCTTCAGCGGCGGAACGGGCGCAAGCACCCAACTGACTGCATTCGAATTTGAGCCGACTGAAGGATCTCGAAAGCTGTTGCGATCATCCGCCCGGAAATTCGCGGCCTGATCCATCCGAACGCTTTCTCAACTTCACCAGAAACGTGTTTTTCCGTGAAGGAACAATGCGATCAGCAACCATAGCAGGACGCTGACAGCACAGGCGAGAAGGATTCCCTGAGTCCTTGATAACCAGCCACGTCGATTGGTGCGCATCCCAGTGCCCCGCGAGCTCGTGCGTTGCCCCAACAATATGCGAACCGGCCAGTAGGACTTAGTCCCAATTCGGCACACTGCCTTCTCTACACTTCAATTCGATCGAAATCACCACCTAAGCTGATCCGATGAAAACATGGACGGTTGTTCTACTCGTTTGGATCGCGCCTGCTCTGCTGCTTCTGGCAGCTCTCGTCCGTGCAAACATTCGTAAGTCGGTCCGTCGTCGTCATGATGGCGAGGCTGGGAAAGCGGCTCCAAAAGCCGGAAGCTCTCCCGTAAAGTGACCTCGCTCGACATCGCTCTTCGTTTGTCTCAACCACACCCTTCTTAGTCGACCTAAGTCAGATCAGCGGGTGACCGCTTTCATCGTTCCTGCGCTCTGCTAAGCCTGCTGTATTCGTTCGCGGCCGGTTCCGATCGAGAGCTCACCCGCTCGCGTGACGAGCCGGCGGATGCACTGACGGCTTTACTCACAAGGGAGATTGCTGACATGGTGAGCTATCACATGCTTCCCTGGCGGACATGGAAGAATGCTTCCGGGGCGCCAATGAGTTCGGGCACATAGCGGCTGAAGCGATGAGGCAGATCGTAGCGGCAGACATCGGTGGTACTCACGCGCGCTTCGCTCTCGCGCAAATCGATGGCGGACGAGTCATCTCCCTTGATCTCCCGGTAAAATTGCAGACTTCAGAGCATGCGAGCTTCCAGACAGCCTGGGAGGAATTCGCGCGCCAAAAGAACATCACTCTCCCAGCTGAGCTTGCCATTGCATTTGCCGGGCCGGTCGGCGGACCGATCCTGAAGCTGACGAATAATCCGTGGGTCATCAGACCTGCGCTGATGCGGGAGCGCCTGGGCGTCGATCGCTTCACCATCGTCAATGATTTCGGCGCCGTGGCGCATGCGGTCGGCAACCTGCCCGAGGAACATTTCCGGACCATCGGAGGGCCCGATCGGCCGCTCCCCGCGGAGGGCCTCATCTCGATCATCGGGCCCGGCACTGGATTGGGCGTCGCTGCACTGCTCCGCAGCGCCGGCCATTATCACGTGATTGAATCCGAGGGCGGCCACGTCGACTTCGCCCCCCTGGACGAGCTCGAGGATCGGATCCTTGAAAATCTGCGCCGCAACTTCCGGCGAGTGTCGGTCGAACGGATCGCGTCAGGTCGTGGCTTGTGGAACCTCTACGAAGCGCTCGGTGCGATCGAAGGCCGACCGCTGAATTTTCATGACGACAAGAATCTCTGGGCGGCAGCCCTCGCCGGAACCGACAGCCTCGCCAGCGCTGCCCTCGACCGCTTGTGCCTGACCCTCGGCGCAGTTGCGGGCGATATGGCCCTGGCGCAGGGAGCCGTCGCGGTCGTGATCGCCGGCGGGGTCGGTTTGCGGATCGCCGACTATTTACCGAAATCGGGCTTTCGCGACCGGTTCATCGCCAAGGGACGGTTCGAGCGGCGCATGGACGAGACGCCCATCAAGCTGATCACTCATCCCGAACCGGGCCTGTTCGGCGCCGCCGCAGCCTTTGCGCGCGAACATCCCTGACGTCGCCGGATCAGACGATCAAGGCCAGTAGAGCGCCCTAACCTTCCATCTGCTCCAGTTCCTTGCCTCGCGTTTCGCGCACCATTCCTTGCACCAGAAAGAAGCTGATCACCGCCGAGATCGCGTAAAAGAGGTAGGAACCGGTGAGGCTCCAACCCGCCATGATCGGGAATGTCTGCGCAATGAGGTAATTGGCGAACCATTGCGCAAATCCGGCGACTGCAAGTGCGGAGCCGCGGATCTGGTTGGGGAACATCTCGCCCAGCATGACCCACATCACTGGGCCCCAGGTCCCGTTGAAGAAGATCACATAGAGGTTGGCAGCAACCAGCGCGACCATGCCCATGTTGTGGGTGAGCTGAAGATTGCCGCTCGGGTCCAAGGTTCCGCTATGGAAGGCAAAAGCCATTGCGAACAAGGACACTGCCATTCCTGCCGATCCGATCAGGAGCAGCGGCTTCCGTCCGATTTTGTCGATCACGAGGATCGTCCCGATGCATGCTAGAATCGAGACGACGCCGGACAGGATGTTGCGCTCGAGCGCCGCTTGCTCACTGACGCCCGCGAGCTTCCACAACGTCTCGCCGTAGTAGAAGATCACGTTAATCCCGACGAGCTGCTGGAATACCGCGATCATGATCCCCGCCCAGACGATCGGACGGACACCGAACAGGCCGCTGCCTTTGAGGTCGCTCAGGCGAGGACGGTGGTCTTCTGCAAAAGTGGCGCGGATTTCATCGAGCTTGCCCCTCGCAACTCCGCTTCCATAAAGCTTCGTTAGAACGCTTTCCGCGCTTTCGTTGCGGCCTTTCGAGACAAGATAGCGCGGGCTTTCCGGGATCATCGTCAGCGCTAGAACGAATATCGCCGCCGGGATCGCCTGCATTAGATACATCCAGCGCCACGCTTCGATTCCGGCCCAGAAGGGCGCCGTCGATTCTCCGGCGGCAGCAGCCAGGAAATAATTGACCACGAACGCGATGGTGAGGCCAATGATGATCATGATCTGCTGAAGCGTCGTCAGTCGGCCGCGCACCGATGCCGGCGCAACCTCGGAGATGTAAGCCGGGGCGAGGACGCTTGCGGCGCCGACCGCCATGCCGCCGATCAGGCGCGCCGTCACGAAGAGCGCATGGGCATGGGCGAACCCTTGGGTGAGCGCACCGCCGAGGAAAAGCAGGGCGGCAATCATCATCACGTTGCGCCGCCCAAGAAGGTCCGCGAGGCGGCCCGCGAGGAAGGCGCCGATGAAGCAGCCGATCAACAAGGATCCGACGGTGAAACCGAGACCGCTGTCGCTAAGATGGAAGGTTGTTCGAAGTCCTTCCTGTGTCCCGTTCACTGCTCCGCTGTCATAACCGAACAGGAAGCCGCCGATCGTCGCTACCGCGACAATCGCTCCAATAAATCCCATGTTTGCGCGGTCAGCACTCGCTTCGACCATCTGCTCTCCCCTTCGTGTGCGAGCGGTGATTGAACGCTCGCGTATACGCGCGATTACTCCGTTGCCGAACGGCAAATGCAACACTCCTGATTTCTTTCAGAGCCCATAAGGGATGAAATCGCCGAGCAAGCATGAGGGCCCGGGGATCCGAGTGATATTGTCAATCGATCTCACCACATCTCCGCGGCAGTGATAGGAGCCGATCGGCCGTGCGATCAGCGTGTCGCCATGGCGCAGGCTGCACGCTGATTGCATGCGGTTGGCCCAGACTGTCCTGCCCGCGCCGTAGAGAAGGATGCGGTTGTCGGTTTCGGAAACTCTCAACGCCTGATCGGACTGTATCAACACGCAGCGCCGAGGTGCCCCAGCCGTGCGTCCGGCGAGCTCATGCGCCGGCCCCGACGGCGTGGGAGCCGGCGCCGGGGCCGCGCAAGATGAAGCAAGAACGAACGCTGCCAACGCGACCTTGCTTTTCATGGCCCGCTCCTTGCAATCGCCCTTGTCTGTTAGTGCCCGCGTTGCTGTAAGCGTTTCAAGCACTCGACGTGATTGGAGAAACATTTGGCCGCCGCTGATCAGCCAGTTCGCAAGGTGACGATCATCGGTGGAGGCTCGGCGGGGTGGATGACTGCGGCCGTCCTGTCGAAGTGGCTGACTCAAATCGAGATCAGGCTCGTGGAATCGGACGAGATCGGAATCATCGGAGTGGGCGAAGCGACCATCCCGCATATTCGCAATCTGATTGCTCTTGCCGGTGTCGATCCCCTGAAGCTGATCGGCGAGAGCAAGGCCACGTTCAAGCTCGGCATCCATTTCGTCGATTGGGGAGCGCCCGGAGAAACCTATGTCCATGGCTTTGGAAAAATCGGCCGGGACATGTTGTGGCTGCACCCCCACCAATTGTGGCTCGCTGCGCGCGAAAGGGATCCGGCATCGATCGAGCATTTCGATCACTATTCGCTGAACTGCGTCGCGTGCGAAAAGAACCGCTTCGCCTTCCCCGACAGGAGCAATCCAAACTCGCCGATGGGCGACATCGACTATGCCTATCACTTCGACGCCTCGCTGGTGGCGCGATTCCTTCGAAGCGAAAGCGAGAAGCGGGGCGTCGAGCGGATCGAGGGCCGGGTCGTCGAAGTGATCCGGGACGCCGAGAATGGCTTTGTAAGACATGTCCGACTGGCTGACGGACGCCAAATCGAGGGCGATCTCTTCATCGACTGTTCGGGGATGCGGGCGCTGTTGATTGGTGATGCGCTGGGAATTGCATACGAAGACTGGAACAAGTGGCTCCTGTGCGACCGAGCGCAGGCGGTCCCCTGCGCCAGTGTCGAGCCCCTCACCCCTTACACTCGAGTGACCGCGCGCAAGTGCGGCTGGCAATGGCGAATCCCGCTCCAGCATCGCATCGGCAACGGTTATGTCTATGCCTCCGACCTGATCGGCGATGAGGAAGTGAGCGAAGCGCTGCTCGCGAACCTCGATGGAGAGCCCTTGGCGGATCCTCGGCCGGTTCGCTTCCGGCCGGGCCGGCGAGCCAAATCCTGGGACAAGAACGTCATTGCAATCGGCCTTTCCTCAGGATTCCTGGAGCCGCTGGAATCGACCAGCATTCATTTGATCCAGACCGGCATCCATCGCTTGCTTGCGATGTTCCCCGGGGAAGGCTTCAACGCCGCCGACATCGACGAATATAATCGCCAGGCGCTGTTCGAATATGAAGATGTGCGCGACTTCATCGTTGCTCACTACAAGGTCACCCGGCGGACCGGCGACCCGTTCTGGGACCATGTACGAGAGATGAAGGTGCCCGACAGCCTGGAGGAACGGTTCGAGCTGTTCCGTTCGTCGGGACGGTTCTTCAAGCGCCATGCGCAGGAGCTGTTCGCTGAGGAAAGCTGGGTTCAGGTCCTGATCGGGCAGGGTTTCGAAATGCGTGCAGATCCGGTCACCAGGTTCGTTCCTCAGGAGCAACTGACAGACTTTCTCGGTGATATCGCCGAAGTGATGCAAGACGTTGCCGAACGGATGCCGGATCATGGAGAGTTCGTCAGGAGCCTGTCGACGAACACTCCATCGGCGCAAGCGTCGGCAGTCCCTTCGCATGTGAGCTTTGCGCTTCGCTACGAGCGGGGCGAAACCACTGAATAGCGAACTCGATTTCGTGGCCGCAATGTCACAGCGCGACTAAAGCTGATTGGCCGCGATTGACACCGCGACAACGAAAGCGTTTCATCACCGACTACAACTGAATTCTAAGTTGTGATGTAACCGGTTACATACCGTCGCTAATAGGGGAGAGGCGAAAGTGAGCACGCAATATAAGGGTCGCCTTTCGGCCGGCATTTCGGCGGTTGCGATCGCAGTCTCGCTCGGTCTGGCGGCGCCGGCACAAGCGCAGACGACGTCAGCCATTCGAGGTCACGTGCAGGGCGCCGGTGCCGGTTCTTCGGTCACCGTTACTGACCTCAACACCGGTCATTCCGATACCGGTCAGGTCGACGCGAGCGGGAATTACAACATCGTTGGATTGCCGCCGAGCACATATCGAGTCCAGTCCGGCAGCGCGTCGCAAACGGTGGTGGTGCCACTCGGCCAGTCGGTTACCGTCGATCTCGGCGTCGTTGCGGCAACGACCCCCGGTATCGTCGTCGTCGGATCCCGGTCGAAGGACGTCAAGACCCCTGCGATCACCACCAACGTCTCGCGGTTCCAGATCGAGAACCTCCCCAACGGCGATCGCAACTTCCTGAACTTCGCGGCACTCGCGCCCGGCGTCACCGTGTCGCCGCCGACGCTCGGCGGCAAGGCGCGTCAGGTCCAGGCCGGAGCCATCAATTCGGACAATACGAATACCTTCATCGACGGCATCAGTATCAAGAACCTGGTGAACCACGGCGGCACTGTCGGGCAGAACTATTCGTCCGGTAACCCCTTCCCAGCTTCCGCCGTCGATCAGTTCAACGTCGAAACGCAGAACTTCAAAGCGGAGTATGAGCAGGCAGGTTCAGCCGTGATCTCCACGGTCACGAAGACCGGCGGCAACGATTTCCATGGCGAGTTATTCGGCGAGTGGCAGCCCAAGGCCTTCATCAGCGAGAATTATGACGATCGGCCCGGCCATTCCAACAATTCGACAAAACCGTACAGATCCAAGCCGGACTTCAGCACCAAATATTTTGGTGGCGATTTCGGCGGCCCGATCATCAAGGACAAGCTTACGTTCTTCCTCGACTTCGAGGGTACGAACAAGACCTTCGGCTCCAACGACGTCAACGTATTTCCATCCGCCGCACTCGTCGCAGCGCTTCCGCCAGCGGAGCAAAGCTACGCTCAATCGGCCCGGTCGCAATATAACGGCAGCTTCCCGGAGACATTCAAGGAAAAGCTTTATTTCGGAAAGCTGACCTATTTCGCAACTCCGGACGACACGATCAACGTCAGCGCTTTCATCCGCCACGAGGCAAATCTGGATGTCGGCGGAGGGATCAGGACGACGGACGCCTCGACACTCAATCGCAACAATGAAGACCGCTATGAGGCGTGGTGGAACCATCGCGGTTCCAATTGGCTCAACGAACTCTACATCTCGCGCGACGCTGCCGCCAATGGCGCTGTCCCCAATGTCGCGGGCTCATCTTATGTCGTCACCTACACCGGGCTCGGAACGAGTCCGAACATCGGGAATCCGCAACAACTCATCTTGGGCGGCAACAACTTTGCCCAGGACGATCACCAGTATCAGACGCTGTTCAAAGACAATGTCACAATCACGGCCAACGCTCACACCATCAAATTCGGAGCGAAGCTCAATTTCACGAGATTGCAGCGGCTCGAGGACAACAATGGCTCCGGCACATATTTCTTCGATGCCAACAGCTTTACCGGTGTCACCTCTTCGGTGCCTTACGCGGCAACGATCAATACCGCAGATGTCCAGCCGGTAAGCGCGAAGAATACTGAAATTGGCGCGTTCATTCAGGACGATTGGCGACCCAATGACCACCTGCAGGTCAGTGCCGGCCTGCGCTGGGATTATGAGTCGAACGCAAGGAACGAGAAGTTCGTCACTCCGGCCGACGTCGCAGCCGCGCTTCGGGCATATCCCGGCTGGGCCGCAGCGGGGATTAACCCGGACGATTACATTTCGACCGGCAACAATCGTAAGCACTTCTTTGGGGCGTTCCAGCCAAGGCTCGGCGTCTCCTATGATGTGAACGGCGACCGCGACATCGTCCTGTTCGCCGGGCTCGGGCGCTATTACGACCGATCGCTATTCATCGATTCCGCGATTGAGACGATCAAGGATTATTACGAATCGGTCGCGACCATCTATACCTGCGCAGCAGCTCCGGGGGATCCGAACTGCGTCTCTGTATTGCCGACCGATCCGAACGCACTTCGTGCATTGGGAGCAATCCATGGAGGCGAGGTCCACCTTCTCAATAATAACACAAAGATTCCCTATTCGGACGAAGTCAGTGCAGGCATCCGGAAGCGGTTTGGCAAGGTCAACACGTCGCTGACGTTCTCCTACATAAAGTCGCACAACATTTTCCAGGAAGTGGTCGGAAACCGCCTACCCGACGGAAGCTACAGCCTCGCGACGCCGCAAATTTACGACTACAATGGCGACACCTATTCGCGCGGCATATTCTATCGAGCAGGCGCGTTAAATCTTGCACCGCTGCCCGGCCATGGAAGCATTTTCATCGGCAACAGCGACGGCAAGGCGAGATATGCCGCGATTTACCTGCAGGCCGACAAACCGTACATCCAAGGCCGACGGCTACGGCTTCAGCGGTGCGCTGACGATTTCCAATGCCAAGTCGAACGATACGAGGGATACGAACCAGATCGGCGATCCCTTCAACTTCGATTCCCCCGAAATCGGCCAACAAGGCTGGGGTCCTGTAATCGGATTGGAAAGGTGGCGTTTCGTCGGCACGGGCACTGTAGGCCTTCCCTTGGACGTCAGGCTTTCGACGGTTGTGACCTTGTCGGCGGGCCCGTCTTACGGCGGAGTGTTGTGCAATGTGCCGGTGGCTAATGACCCTCACCGCCAGCGATTGTTTCACGACCAATTTCGGAATCTATCGGCCCGGCGGGATCGGCTACAAGAATGTGGACTTCAATCTCACGAAAACATTCAAGATGCCGTGGAATGGCGATCAGGAGCTCACGGTCTACTTCCAGGCTCTGAACGCGTTCGACTTCGTCAATCGCAACTATTCGATGTGGACCGGCGGTTTCCAGGCGATTGGTGGGCCCGGACCATCCCATGCACACGATCCCGGCTCGGTCGCCAGCCAGGGACGCAATTTCAAGGTCGGCGCCAAGTTCACCTTCTGACCGATCTTGCATTTCAAGGAAGAGGGGGATGGAAACGTCCCCCTCTTTTGTTTTGAGCGAGCGATTGCAACCGAAACTTCTTCGAATCGGCAACAGCCAGAGCGCGGTCGTCGTGATCGACGAATTCAGCGGCGAGGTGGATTCAATCATCGACATCGCCGCCGAGCTCGCGCCCTACCCTTCTCACCCGAGCTATTATCCGGGCTTGCGGCGCATAATCTCAAGCTCCGATGAAGCTGCGGACGGCTATGTCGTCCAGACCTGCGAACTCGCAGCACCATTCATCGGAGGAGCGTTCGACATCGAGGACTTCGCTGTCATCGAAGCGAGCTTCTCAATGGTGACGACCGAGCCTTCGAGGCTCAGCTCGCCGCAACGCGCACCGCATTTCGACACCACCGACCAGCAGCATTTGGCCCTCCTTCACTATCTGCATGTCCCGGAGGGATCAGGCACAGCCTTTTACAGGCAGCGATCGACCGGGATCGAGCGGGTCGACGAGGGCAATGTTGGCGAGTTCGTCCGGGCAGGTAAAGAGGAAGCTGCAAAGCTCCCTTCAGACTCCGGCTATATCCACGGCTCCGACAGTTTCTTTGAGCAAATTGGAGCGGTCGAGGCCGTCCCGGATCGCCTCATCATCTATCAGGGAAGCCTTCTCCACTCCGGGATCATCCCCAAAGGCATGAGCTTCAGCGAAGATCCGCGCCGAGGGCGCCTCACCGCCAACCTATTCGTGCACGGAAACTGACAAAGAGCATCCTTGCCAAAGCTGCAACTCAGCCGCGTTCTCCGAAGCCGCCAAGCCATCCGCCGGTGAAACCAGCGCGGATGAGGCCCCGTCGTATCGCCGGCACGCGACGCATGTAGCGCCAGATGAAATCGTCCCTGTAGTTGGCCGCCTGAAGAAGGATCGGCCCCTGGTCGATCCCCAGATAATCCTTGGCGACCCAGCCGTGCTGCGCGTCCACCAAGCCGGTCTCGATGTTGGCATCTTTGAACGTAAAGCTCGGATTGAAACTGTCCTTGAACCCGTAGCGATCGAGCAGGCCCGGCTGGTGCCGAAGTGAGTCCGCGCAAGGAATGACGATTTCCGGAGCGAAAGGGAGAGATCCGAGCGAGGCTGTGGGGGCGATCGTGCCATCGTCGAGCCCGTCGGGTTCGCCAACCGGTCCCCGGGCCGAATATCCATGGAAGACCCGCTGCTCCCCCTTGTAGGAAAGCACGAGGTCGCCCGGTCCGTCGCACGCCGTAAGTCCCCAGATCCGGTCCGAATACCCCTGCCAGCGCATCGGATTGGCAGCACAATAAGCGCGGTCCGCATAGGTTTCGCGGCGGCTGTTTTCGAAATAATCGAAACCCGCCTTGCGCATCACCTCATCGCGGATTCCGCGAAAGTCGATGAACATGTGGCTGTATTGATGCCCGAACAGCGGCGCGAATGCGATTCGCCGAGTCTCGCCCGCCCCTCTCCAGAACGGACCATAATCGGCCGTCCATTGCTTCCAGAGGTCGTCGGGGCCCGCATGGGTTGGCGATCCCAACGCAAGGATATTGACGAACATACCCTCGTTGAAGCCGACCCAATTGGCCGGGATCAAACCCCCTCCGGGGTGCCAGCCCATCGAGATTGCCTTGCGCTCGTCTGCGCGGAAGAAGTTCCAGTCGGCTCGTTCGTAAAGTGCGATCGAAAGCTTTCGAATCTCGCGCTCGCCAGAGTCATCGCGATCAAAATATTGCCCTGCGAAAAGTCCGCCCATCAACAGGATGGTCGTGTCAACTGTGGACAATTCGACGTCGCGAAAACGCGATCCCTCCTGCATGTCGAGGAAGTGGTAGAAGAAGCCCTTGTAACCTGTCCTTCCGCTTGGCTCGGGTCCCTGCGGGGAGTTCCAGAAAAAGCGCAAGGTAGTCAGCGTCAGGTCGCGTGCCTCGGCTCTGCTGCACCAGCCGCGCTCGGCGCCGATCGCGTAAGCGGGGAGCGCAAACCCGACCGCGGCAATGCTGCAGAAGCTCGGAGTTGGCCATCGGTCGGGGACCAGCCCGTTGTTGCGGTTCACAGTGTCCCAGAACCAGCGGAAGGTTCGTCGCTCAATGTCTGAATAGAAGTCGGGCAATCGCGGGGACGTCAACCGGGCGAAGGCATTGCTCGGCAACGCTGCAACGGCAGCGAGCAAGCGATGTTCCCTTGAGCAATTGTCGCCGGCGAATTTCGATCACGCGCGGCTCTCCTTGCCTGTGGTGTTGCGAATCACGAGCTCGGGCGCGTGAAGCTCCTCGCCCCCGCAATCAACGCTCGAGAGCGACGAAAGCAGCCGCGACAACGCGCGCTCACCAAGTTCGGCGATGCGAACTCGAACAGTGGTCAGTCCAAGGTGGATTGCGAGCGGAATATCATCGAAACCGGCGACCGCGACATCGGCCGGCACGCGAACGCCAGCGGCCCGAAGCGCCTGAAGGGCGCCGATTGCCATATTGTCGTTGCCGGCAAACAGCCCGTCGAAGGGATGAGCACTCTGAATGAGCTCGGCAACGGCCCGCTTGCCCGACTCTTGCTCGAAATCGCCGCGGAGAATTTCGAAGTCGAGACCTCGTGCTGAACAAGCGTATCGAAAGGCCGCCGCTCGTTCATCGGCATCTACGTTCCCTTCTGGACCAGAAATATGAACCAGCCGCTTGCGTCCAAGCGCAGCAAGATGGTCCACAACGGCGACGACGCCCGCAGCATTATCGAGGTGGATCGTTGGACGGGCAGCGCCGATGTCGCGCGTATTGATGAGCACTGACGGAATGCCAGGAGGAAGCGCAGCAGCGAGATCCGCGGCCGCCAGGTTTGGAGCCATTACGATCAATCCATCGACTCGCCCGTGCATCGCGCGCAATGCCAGCGACGCCTGTTCCGGGCTTCCGTGAAGGTTGGAGAGCAGAAGCAGGTAACCACTCCGGCTCGCCGTCCGGTCCATTCCGCGGAGAATTTCGGAAAAGAATTCGCCATGAAGATCGGGAAGCACGACGCCAATTGCGTTGGTTCGCGAAAGGCTGAGGCTGCGAGCGCCTGCGTGCGGGACGTAGCCGAACTCCCTGAACCGCTTCAGCAACACGTTTTCGCGCCTGGTCGCTGACGTTGTCGAGACCGTTGAGCGCGCGCGAGACGGTCGCGACAGAAAGCTGTGAGCGACGAGCAACATCGCGGATCGTGGCTTCGGGCATGCTCTCCTCAATAGAAGCCGCCCGGAAGCGGCTATCGGCAGCAGATGGCGCAAAAGTCACGCACCGGAGCGATTGCAATTGCTTGTCGCCTGGGTCATGTAACCGGTTACACGAACGGTCAAGTGGACGAGTAATTCATGCTGAAATAATGATCGTTGCGCTCGGTCCGTGCATGGTTGAGGGAAGAGTTCATGTTGGACCTGGCGTTTTCACGGCGCGCCGCGCTGATGAGTGCCGGAGCCGTCGCGGCGTGGCTCGCTAGCCCCGCCCGCGCGTTTCTCCAGGCAGTCGGCGAAGTCGAGTTCCGGCTTTCGTCGACCAGCTGATCGCGTCGGATGACGATTGAGGAGAAGGCCGGGCAGCTACAGCTGATGGCGTCGGCCTGGGGCGGCGGTGCGGCGCTCAGCTTGAACCCGCCGGGAACCGGCTCCGACTTCGACCAGCAGGTCAACGAAGCGCGCCTGGGCCAGCTGACCGGTGTTTTCAACGGCAATGGCGCGAAGATGGCGCGAATCCTGCAGACGCGCGGCGATGAAGCAATCGCGGATGAAGATCCCGCTGATCTTCGCAGCCGACATCATCCATGGGCACCGCACCATCTTCCCGGTGCCGCTGGCGGAGGTCGCGAGCTTCGAACCCGATCTCGCTCGGCGGACGGCCGAAGCCGCAGCCTTCGAAGCATCGGGCGCTGGCATCGACTGGACCTTCTCGCCGATGGTCGACGTCGCGCGCGACCAGCGATGGGGTCGAGGGGTCGAGGGTGGTGGCGAGGATCCTCTGCTCGGCCGGCTGTTCGCTGCGGCCCGAGTTCAGGGCTTCCAGGGCCCGGACCTCAAATCGACCGAGCATATGCTCGCCTGCATCAAGCATTTCGCGGCCTATGGCGCGGCGGAGTCGGGCCTTGACTACAATGTCGTCGACATATCGGAGCGGCGGCTGCGCGAGGTTTACCTGCAGCCGTACAAGGCCGGATTCGACGCGGGCGCACTGTCGGCAATGGCTTCGTTCAACGAGATCAACGGCGTGCCTTCGACCGGCAACCACTGGCTGATGACCGACTTGCTGCGCGGCGAATGGGGATTCCAGGGCTTCGTCGTGTCCGACTACACCGGCGACGAGGAGATGATCCTCGGCGGCTACGCCAAGGATGGGCGCGATGCTGCGAAGCTGGCGTTCCTCGCCGGCGTCGACATGAGCATGCAGAGCGGGCTTTATCGCCAATATCTGCCTGGCCTCGTGCGCGAGCGGCGACGTGCCGGAGGCGAAGCTCAACCATTCGGTCCGCCGGGTGCTCGCGCTGAAAGCAATGCTGGGCCTGTTCGACGATCCCTTCCGCCGCATCGACGAGAAGCGCGAGGCAGCGCGATCGATGCTTCCGAAGACCCGGGCGCTGGCTCGCGAGGCCGGGCGCAAGGCGATCGTCATGCTCAAGAACGATGGCGACCTGCTGCCGCTTCCTCGGTCGGGCAAGCGGATTGCTCTGATCGGCCCCTTCGCCGCCGGGCAGCATGACCTTGTCGGACCGTGGGTGGTCTATGGCGACGACGCCAAGGCCGTCGATCTCGCGACCGGCGTTCGCGGCGCGGTTGCGAAATCCCGCTTCGATCATCGTCGCCCAAGGCTCGGGTGTCGAAGCGCCGCTCGCTGGAGGGATCGAGCAGGCCGTCGCGGCCGCTCGCCAGGCCGATATCGTGGTGCTCGCAATCGGCGAAAATGCGACCATGTCTGGCGAAGCGCAGTCGCGCACCGAGATCGTGGTCCCGGCGCCGCAACAGGCGCTCGCCGAAGCAGTTGCGGCTGTCGGCAAACCGATCATCGTTGTCCTGAAGCACGGCCGAGCGCTCGCGCTCGAGGGGGCCGTCGCCAACGCTCAGGCGATCCTCGCCACCTGGTTCCTCGGAACCGAAACCGGCAACGCCATCGCCGACGTTCTGTTCGGGGCATACAGCCCCTCGGGACGCCTTCCGGCGAGCTTCCCGTGGAAGTCGGGCCAGGAGCCATATTATTACGCGCACAAACCGACCGGACGGCCCAACCCGCCGGGCGGTCTGCAGCCTTACAAGGCGCATTTCCGAGGCATTCCGAACAGCGCCCGCTATCCGTTCGGCCATGGCCTCACCTACGGAAAGATCGACTATTCAGATCTAGCGCTCAGCGTCCCGACGATGCCGATGAAAGGCGCTGTCCAGATTTCGGCGACGGTCACAAACCGTGGCACGCGCGCAGCGGAAGAGGTCGTTCAGCTCTACATCCACGACCGCACAGCCAGCGTCACCAGGCCGGTGCGTGAGCTCAAGGCGTTTCGCAAGGTCGCGCTAGCGCCGGGCCAGTCGGAAGTCGTGCGTTTCACGCTCAACGCCGACGACCTCGCTTTCTACGGATTGCAGGACAGGCCGGTAGTTGAGCCCGGCACCTTCGACCTGTGGGTCGCGCCGTCAGCCGAGGCCGAGGGCGTCCACGGCACCTTCGACGTCGCCTAGGCGGCGGCGCCCGCGACTTCGGGCGCGTCGCTCGAGCGCCGTCCGAGCGGATTGAGCGCCATCGCCACGCAGGAGAGCGAAAGAAACGCCAGCGGCGCCAGTGCGACTGTCATTCGCATGCTCGTCAAAGTCGCTTCGCTTTGCTGCACGTTCGCGACATAGCCGGCCGACGCGAAGCTCCAGCCGAGGATCGCCGTGGCAATCCCGATCGCGATCCGCTGAAGCAGCGCCGCGACCCCGAACACCGTTCCTTCGACATGCAGGCCCGTCGCGCGCTCGCCATATTCGATCGTGTTGGGGAGCATCGCCCAGAACACGAAGTTGAGCCCGACGCTCATCACCTGCATGCCGATGAGAAACAGCTGCATCGTCGCGGACACCGCCGAACGGGAACTGCAGCGAAGATGATCAGGCCTGCCATTCCGAGCCCGGCAGCGATCAGCCAAAGCGCCCTGCAGCCCGACATGCCGTCCGAGGAGCATCCACAGCGGGAATTGCGATGCCGCCGACCAGCCCCATCGACGCAAGCGCGAGCTGGCCCGCATCCGGGTCATTGAGCAGATATTTGAAATAATAGAGCACCGACTTGTTGAGCATGGTGATGGCGACGATCATCGCCATCATAGCGGCGTTGAGCGCGATGAACGCGCGGTTGCCGCGCAAGGCTGAGCGAGCGCGGCTCGAAGGCTTGCCGGCACCGGACGCTGTGCCTCAGCTCTCTCGCGGTAGGTCGCTCCGACGATGATGAGGATCAGCGCGCCGATCGCCGCGAAGAGGATTGCTGCTCCGAAATAGGCCTTGAGCTGCGCTCCGACCGGTCAGCCAGTGGCCGACCGGCACCGTGCAAAGCGCGACTGTCACCGCGGCAGCCGTTCCGAACAGCATGCGCAGCCCAGCGACGAGGGCGCGGTCGCCCGGAGTCCGGGCTGATCCGCGCCGACATCGCGAGATAGGGGACGTTCACTCCGGCATAAGCCGTTCGGAACAGCAGGTGCGCGCCGAAGACCCATGCCACGGCCCAGCCGCCGCTCTGGGACCGGCGGCATATAAGTCAGGACGAACGTCAGCCCGAGCGGGATCGCGCCTGCGGCGATCAGCGCTCCATAGCGGAAGCGGTCATGCGCCGCGGTCGACCAGCACGCCAGCGGCGAAATTGGCGATCCCGTCCCAGACCGAAGCGACCATGTAGGTTGTTGCTGCGACTGCGATCGGCAGATTGAGCGCGTCAGTATAATAGAAAAGCAGGAAGAGCATGATGCTCTGCCAGAAGAGATTGAAGGCGAAATCGCCCGAAGCGAACAGAAACAAGCGGAGGCGAGCTGCCCCGGCTCCTCCGGATGGCTCGGCAGACCGATGTCTTCCAGCACTTGAACGCAGCACGCTCATTTAACCTCGCCGACCATTCGGTCGAAATTAGCAGCTGTGATAGTGACGTCTATCGAGGCGCTGCGATGTTGCATTTCGGACTGGACGTGGGAAACACGACGATTGCCTAGCACTTCAATTCTCTGCAGACCGACGCGGAATGTGGGCGTTCGTCCTCGGCGTCATACTCGTGACTGGCGGAGTGCTGATGCACGCGCCGATGTTTCTCATGGGCCGCCACAACCATTTCGTCCTCTACGGAATGCCCATCGGCTGGGACATGATTGTCGGAATGGTAGCAATAGTCGGCGGCTGCGCAATCGCCGCTTACGGGCTGCTTCCAAGAGACATTGCGCGCCAGCTTGCGGCATCGCAGAACATCGTCGTCACTCCGCCCGAGGACGCGCCGCTCAGCGCTGCCCACTGGGGCCTGATGTCGGTCCTTGTGATTGCGCTGATCATCGACATCATGAAGCCCGCGACCTTGGGATTCACGCTTCCCGGCATGATGTCGGAATATCATGTCACGAAAGCGGCCGTGTCGTCCTTCCCATTCTCCGCTTTGTCGGGGACCGTCATCGGCTCGGTCATCTGGGGCGTGCTTGCGGATATCTATGGCCGCAAGGCAACGATCCTGCTTTCGGCGGTGATGTTCGTCGGAACTTCGATCTGCGGCGCGATGCCTTCGCTCGCCTGGAACGTCGGCATGTGCTTCATGATGGGCGTCGCTGCCGGCGGAATGCTTCCCGTCACTTATGCGCTCCTCGCCGAGATGATGCCGAGCAAGCACCGCGGCTGGGCATTGGTGCTGGTCGGCGGCCTCGGCGCGGTCGGCGGTTATTTCGCGGCAAGCGGATTCTCAGCCCTTCTTCAGCCTTTCTTCGGCTGGCGGATCCTGTGGATTCTCAACCTTCCTACGGGCCTGTCATTGGTTCTGCTCGGCACCTTCATCCCCAAATCTGCGAAGTTTCTGTTGTCGCGGGGGCGAAGGGAGGAGGCCCAGCGTGTGATGGAGCGCTTCGGGTCGAAGGCTCGAAAGACGCGCCCCGCAGAGCATGTCGCGCTTGAGCGCGGACCTTCGGTTGCTCTCACCGGACGAGCGTTCTTCGGCAAGCTGTTCGCGCTCAGCCTCGCGGCGATCTGCTTCAGCCTGATCAATTTCGGCCTGCTGCTGTGGCTCCCCGCGGACCTCATTGCAAAGGGCTACAGCGTCGAGCTGACGAGTAAGCTGCTCGCCGAATCCGCGCTGATCGCTTTTCCCACCGTATTCGTCGTCGCTTATCTTTACAGCCGGTGGAGCACGAAATGGTCGGTCGTAGCGGCGCTTGCGGTTACGCTGGGGGGTCTCGCCGGGGTGTTGCACCTCGAGCTTACTCGCTCTGGAAGCCCGGTGCCGCCGGTAGCCCTGTTGATCATTGGAACAAACGCTCTGATCGCGATGCTTCTTCCCTACACCGCCGAAAGCTTCCCGCTGCGAATCCGCGGCAGGACGACCGGAACTGTCGCGGCCTGCACCAAGGCCGGCGGCATGTTCGCCCAGTTGCTGGCGATGTTCGCGACGATTCCGCCGCTGAGCATGGTCTCGATGAGCATTATCGTGCCGACCATTGCGGCGCTGGCGCTGGTCGGCTGGTTCGGCAAGGAGACGCGCGGTCGTGACCTGCGCGAACTCGATCCCAGCGGGAACACATTCGCTGCGTCCGGAATCTAATCGCCCAGCAGCGCGCAGGCCGCCGGCTCGATATTCCGGATTCGATCACGCCGGTCATCACTCAAGTCGCGGCCGTCGCGAACCTGCGGCTCAGGGCCGCTGCCAAGCCCGCGCCAGAGCGCGCTGTTGAACGAGGTCGTATCGAGACGATCCTCAACTTCGAAATTCTGACCTTTCATCGCCGCCGCCCAATAGCTCGACGGATGGTTGGCGCAGGCCATTGCACTCGATTGGTTCGCAGCGAAGCGTCCACTCGGAATTGGCAATTGTGTTGTCCGCAGCACGTCCGCTGCTTGCGCACGATAGCTCCACTTCGATTGGGCCGGATCGAATATGTCGGCCATTGGAATCGCGAGCGCATCATTGAGGCCGAGCGGCTTCAGACCGAGAACCGCTTCGATCGTTCGAAGGACGTTGATCGTCGTGTAGCGCGTTGAAACCAGCGCATTGTGGCGAACATAAGGGCCGACCACGAAAGCTACGCTCCGCCGAGCGTCGACATGGTCCGCTCCGTTCTGCGCATCATCCTCGATCACGAAGACCAGGGTCGAATCGGCGGCCTTGCCCTGGGCGATGCGCTCGACGATGAGGCCCAGCGAATAATCGTTGTCGGCCATCTGCGTCTCAACGGTGTTCACACCGTCGATAGCTTGGTCGAAATCGCCGAAATGGTCGTGCGCGAGACGCAGGAGCGTGAGCTGGGGAAGCGTTCCGGTAGCTTCTTCCTGGTCATATTCACGGTTCCATTCGAGCACTCGCCAATAATCCGCGAGCTTCTGGTCGAAGCCTCGAAAATACGGGTCGCTGCGGTTCGCAAGGAGCCTGTCTCCAGGAGTGTAGATGCGTCGCTTTTCCTTGAAGGGTTCGCGCACCAGAGGAACCGCGCCGGCCGCGCCCTTGTCGTAGATGCTCGCGTCGGCGAATCCGTAATTGCGAACGGATAGGCCCGCTCGGATCGCCGCATCCCAGAGATATCCCTGGTTGGGGCGGTCATCGTCGTCAGGGTCGGGAGCAGCGATGAGCGCGGGCCCGGCAAGCAGATCGGGATCGCGCGAAAGTTTCGGGTTTGACGAGTGCCGCTCGGACCTCGACTGCTGCGTGTAGATGAAGCGGTCGGCCTCCTCCGCTTCATATGCAAGGCCGCGGCCGGCGTAGTTCACCGGCGCGGTTTTCTCGAGCATGTCGGTCGCCCGGGCAGCGGTCGACCACGACCATCCCGTCGCCGACACCTCTCCCGAATCGTAGAAGTTGTCGAGGGTTACGAACTGGCGCGCGAGCCGATGATGGTTAGGCGACAGGGCCCCACCGAGAAACGCGAGGTGCGGATCGCCATTGCCGACGGCGAGATCCCCAAGCACCTGATCATATGTGCGGTTTTCCTTGATGATGAACACGACGTGCTTCACTCGTGCCCGGATTTGCGCCATCCGCGCATCCGCTGCGTCGCGTTTTGAAGCGCTCGGCAGGCCAATGTTGGCGGCGACCTGCAAGGTCGTCGCTGCAAGCGCATGGTCGTCTGGAAGCGGGAATTCGAGCAGCCCGGCCTTCTCGAGCTGGTAGATGTACTGGTTTGCGCCGCCGCAAGCATCGGGTTGTCCTCGGTAGATTGCGAGCTCGGGCGCGCAGCCTTTGGGGTTGGGACCAGGCGGGCTCTTGCGATTGACGACGAAAATGCGTCTGCCTCCGGCGCTCGTCGCAACGGCACTTGGATACCAGCCGGTCGAAATGAGCCCCTCGACCACGTTTTCGCTCGCGTCGGGAATAACCACGGCCAGCGCATTGATCCCGCCAAGAGTTACGAGCAGGCGGCCGTCGGGCAGCATGGAAAGACCATTTGGGTTGAGGCCTTTGCCCAACGGCGGGGCAGCGAGGGCTGCCGGCAGGGCGAGCCGCGGCTCGGCGACCAGCCGTCCGCTGACTGTGTCGACAAACGCGAGGCGGTCGGCATTGTCTTCGGCGGCAACGAGACGGCGTGCCCTGCGGTCGATCAGGAGTGCGGTGGGTTCACCAATCGTCGATACGCGTTTCGTTACGCGCAGTCCGACGTCGGTCAGCGAAATGGCGACGAGCTGGCGGTCGCGAGGCGAGGAGATCCAGGCGTGCGACGCGTCAGCCCACACGACCGCAAACGGGAATTCTCCTCCAGGAACGCCTGAGCTGTGAGCATCTATCTTGCCCGGGCGAAGATCCTGCTCAGCGACGACTTTCCCTGCTGCGAGGTCAACGAGGCTTACGGAATCGTTGTAGTAATTCGCAACCAGCACTCGTCGTCCGTCAGGATTGACGGCGACGCCCGCAGCCTGCGGCTGAACGTCGGCACCAAGACCCGTCTTGTGGCCAAGGCCGATCTTGCCCGCACTCAAGAAATGGACCCCGCGTCGCTCGAACAGATACAGTGCATCATCCACGCCCCCGCCGACGACGAAGCCGCGGCCGTCGGGTTGCCAGGCAATCCCGCCGAAGCTGTTGGGCACTTGCAAGGTCTGCAGTCGCCGCGCCCCGCTGTTGCCGATTGCGTAGCGGAAGACATATTGAGTCGACTGTTTCTTGACGGTCTTGCCGGCGGAGTTGTTGTAGCGGTTGAAGCCGCTGGTCAGCACCAGCATCTCGCGCCCGTCGGGGCTGAGAGCGATCGCCGCAGCGCCATCAACGACGTAGTCGGGATTGGGGCCAGTGTGAGCAATCAGCGGCGTGAAGCGCGCGCCAGGCGCTGAAAATGGAGTGAGTGCCTGCCCGGTCGGCAGCAGCTCCGTCTGAGATCGGGCAGGCGGCGCAGAAGCAGCTAGCGACAAGAGGGCGCTCGCCAGGCCGAATTGTATCAGACTCATTCGTCCCCCTTTAGATTTTGCCGCAATGCCCCGTCATCGCAACCTCGAATGCGATGGCCTGCAGCCTGACAGCGATCCACGGCCGAATCTTGAGATCGTGCGCCGCTTCCTCTGTTTCCCCAAATTTCCGCGGATCCGCATGGGTGACCGCGGTAAATATCGTCAGCGCCTCGAGGTAATAGCCTTCGTTCGAAGCATGGTAATGATCGCTTGCCCAGAGATCGATCTGGCCGGACGATAGTCCGTCATAGGGGTTGGGGTCGGCAATTTTTTTGGCAATCGCACAATTGAACGCCTCGCCAACCGGTACGATTCGGCGGATCGAAGGAACTGCCACTTGGACCCGGTCGTCAGCCCTTCGCAGGTCGAGAGCCATGCGTTGAACCGGCTGACCGGACCAGGGTTTTCCCGGCGGATAGGTAAGATCGGGCCGGGTCCAGGTAGCGACGAGACTGATGTCCGAGCGCGGATTGCGATGGCGAAACAGCCTCGCGAGGGCACGAGCTGGTGGAATAGTGTCGGCCGCGTCTCCGGGCTTCTCGGGGCTGAGCGTGCTGTACTGCTGGAGGACGACCGCATCCCACGAACGGTCGATCACTCCGCGCTTGTTGGCCAAGTGCCAGGCCAGTGTCTGACCGGCGGCAGTTTCGAGGGAGACGCTGTAGCGGAGCCCTGCCTCGTCGGCGAAGCGCTTGAACAACGCCGGAACGCCGCCCATCCCGTCTCCGTTCAGGTCTTCGACGCTGTCCTTGCGATACGTCAATGCGTCGGACATTGCGCCGAAGGTGAAGCTGTTTCCGACGAACAGGATGGTTCGCGGCGCGTGAGCCGCAGCAAGTGCGGAGGCGGCCATAAATGCGATCATCGCCTTGTCCCTGAATGAGTTTGCCAGACACGGACATAGTCGACTTCCATACGCTGCGGCATTGCGGCGTTGTCGATGCCCTTGGCCCCGGCCCAGTCGCCGCCGATCGCAAGATTGAGGATCATCTTGAATGGCGTGAAGTAAGGCCACGCGCCCTTGCCGCCGGGGCGGTTGTTGAAGACTCGCAAAATTCCGCGGCCATCGACGCCGATGGTGATCGAATCCGGCCGCCAATCGAGCTGGTAGACATGGAAGGCGCTGCAGCTCGTTGGAACGTGCTTCTGGGCGCTGCGCTGGGTCTTGATCGTGAAATTGAACAGCTTGGTGTGGAGGGACGCGTAGATGAGGTTGGGCTCGGCGCCGACCTGCTCCATGATGTCGATCTCTCCGTCGTCCGGCCATTTCTTCATGTCGGCGGGAAGCATCCATATGGCAGGCCAGGTACCGCGCGCGCAGGGCAGTTTCGCTCGGATTTCGTAGAAGCCGTATTTCCACCCCGAGCCCTTCGAGAACATCCTCGTCGAAGTGTATTCCTGACCGCCCCAGTCTGGATAGCGCCGCGGGTCGAGCTTTTCATGGCGAGCGATGAGGGTGAGGTGGCCATTTGCGACACGGACGTTCTCCGGCCGGCCGTTCGCATAATATTGCAGTTCCCGATTGTACCAGCCGGTCTTGTTGCGGCTGATATCATACTGCCATTTGGCGTGATCGAGAGCTCTGCCGTTGAACTCGTCATGCCACACCAAGCGGGCTCCGGCCGGGCGCTTCACCGGCCCCCGGTAGACCGAGTTGGTTATCGTGAACGTGGATGCTGCCAGCAACAAAGCAGGGATCATTCAATGCTCTCCATCAGGGGTATCGGCGAGGGCGCTGCGGTGGCTCGATCCCAGGCTCGGCAATTTCCTTTCTCGCGGCGAGGGCGAAGCTGGCGATGACGACATAAGCGGCGAACGGAATGGCGAAGGATGTGCTGAGTCCGAACCTGTCGGCAATCGCTCCCACCGAGAGCGGCAACAATGCCCCGCCGAAGATCGCAACGCACAATAGTCCGGAGGTGGACTCTTGCGAAACACCCGACCGTTCGAGCGTGATGGCGAAGATCGTCGGGAACATGATCGAATTGAAAAAGCCGATCGCAAGCGCGGCAAAGCCCGCGACAGAGCCGTGCGTCGCAAAGACCGTCAGGCAAAGTAGCCCCGCGGCCATTGCGCAGCCGGCGAGCATGCGCGCTGCGCGAATCCTGGTGAGGAGGGCGGTCCCAACGAGACGTCCGGCGAGCGCGCCGCCCCAGTAGAAGTTGGCGAGATACCCCCCAGCATCGTCGAACGGCAGCCCCAGAATATTCGGCTGGCTGAGGAAATTGATCATGATACTTCCGATGGAGACTTCGGCACCGACGTAGAGCCCAATGGCGACCGCGCCGAAGATCGCCCAGCGCGAGCGCATCGCTTCGAACATCCCGCTCGGAGCCAAAGTGCGATGATTGGGAGCGGCGTCTCTGATGAACCTCCGCAGGAACGCGAAGACAAAGAGCAGCGCCACCAGGAGAGCGGCCATGATCAGGAAGGCTCGATCAACGGCGCGGAGCAGTTCCGCTCGGCTGCTGGAGTCCATGACCATTGAAGAGCCCGCCCGCAGAGCCGGCCGGCCAAGCATGACGAAAGAGCCGAAATGGACGCCGATTACCACTCCCAGCGAGTTGAGCGCTTGTGCAAGGTTCAGCCGAAAATGGCTGCGACGGGGTGAGCCAAGTTCGGCCGCCAGGGGATTTGCCGCGACCTGGAGCGCGGTGAAGCCACCGGCGAGCACGAACAAGGCTGCAAGGATCGGCTCGAAGCCGTTGGCACCCGTGCTCGCGACCACCAGGAGACAGCCGCATGACATCACGCCGAGCGAGCCGAGAATCATGTCGACCGCTCCAAGGCGGGCCGTCAGCCACGCCGCCGGAAGAGAAAGCAGTCCATAAGCGAGGAAGAAGACGATCTGGGTGAGAAGCGCTTCGGTATAATCAAGGTGGAAGGCAGCGCGGAGGGCAACGATCAACGGATCGTTGTTCGACGTAATGAAGCCCCAGGCAAAGAAAAGCGCCGTTACCGCCGCGAAGGCAAGCGGAGCTCGGTCTCGAGCTCGGCCGGCCGCGGTCACTGGGCTCCGCTTCGCGCGCTCCAACGCAGGGTCGCCACTGCGCCAGCCGGAAGTGCAACGGCGTACCGCTCGTGGTCCAGAGCGATCGTTATTGGCCCCTGCCCCGACTTGCGGTGGAGGATTGCGACCCGACTGCCGTCAGGATTGACGAAGGCCGCCGCCTCGACCCCATCGCCGCGCTTCACGCTCGACACTCGAAAAGCGCCCGGAACGACAAACCTGCTTGCGTGACCCAGGACATAATATTCGACGTTGCGAGTGATCGCGCCCGTCTTCGGATCGACGGTGACGACGCCTCGGCAATCCTCGCAGCCTCCGGTGTGGGGTCCGTGCATGGGATCGAGCGCGAGGTTCCACAACAATGTTCCCCGCGACCAGTTATTGGCGGCTCCAATGATGAGCTCGTCGGTCATCCATGCGAGGACCTCGGCATATTTGGGCTGCCACTCACCGCCCGAACATTCCGTCAGCCACGCGTCCTTTTGAGGAAAAGCGTCGTGCACTGGCGACTGCGCTGGAACGTTGCCATTGTAGCAATGCCAGGCGACCCCGGAGATGTATTGCCGAGCGACTGGATCGCGAAGCACGGCGAGCGGCATCTCGGGATGATCCCAATTATGGTCCCAGTCGAGGATCTTCGTAGTGAGCCCCAGCTTCTTGAACGTGGGCCCCACGTGACGGCCGATGATCTCGGCTCGCTGTGGTGGATCGACGCGCTCTCCAGGGTAATTGTCGGGCTCGAAATTGGGTTCGTTTTGGATCGTCAGCATCGACACGGGCACGCCCTCGCGTCCGAATGCCTGTACCGTCCGGGCGAGATAATAAGCGAAGGCCGGATAATATTGCGGCACCAGCTCGCCCTTGATGAGGCTCCGCGTGGTCTTCATCCACGCAGGAGCGCTCCACGGGCTGATCATCACGAGAAGATCTGGATTGATCGCGAGCGCTTCGCGCGTTCGCGGAAGGACGTATTTCTTCGCCGGCTCGATTGAGAAATCGCGAAGTTCGGGATCGGGAATGTTCCCGCTCGTGTCGTCGTAGCTGTAATCGCTCGTCGAGAAGTCCGACGCGCCAATGGTCAGGCGCGTGAAGGAAAGCCCGAGCCCGCCGTTCGCCCGACCGAACAGCTCGGTCATGATCGCTCGCCGCTTGTCGTCCGGGAGCGCGCTCAGCACCTCGGCCGAAGCATCGGTCATCGCGGCTCCAAACCCGTGAATTTTCTGGAAACGCTTCGAGGTGTCGATCGTGACCGCTTCGTCGCCCTTGGCAGGACCGGCCGCAGGCTGCTCGGGCTGCATGGCCAGCTTCTGCGCCTGGTCTGCGGTGGTCAGCCACATTTCCGCAGCCGGCTTAGCGGTCCCGCAGCCACCGATCGCGAGCACCACGAGGCCGAAAACGGCAATCTGCCTCACGCGATCGCGTCCGCCGGGCAGAATTTGCTTATATATTCTTCATGCGCCGGCATAACGTCGACGCAACGCTTGATCGTCGCCTCGATATTGCCGAGGAATTTTTCGATCTGCGCGTCACTCTTGATCGCCACAAGCGGGTCGTAGCCGCGCGGCACAATGCCCTGCCCGAGGAACACCTGAATCCAGCTTTCCTCACTGAACAGCTCGTCGTCCTCGCGGAATATGCGGCCGTTCGAGCACCAGATGTCGATCTTGCGCTGGAGCGTCCCTGGAAGCTCCATGTTGCGGCAGTATTCCCAAAACGCTCCTTCACGCTTGTTGGCCCAATAATGGAGCACGATGAAGTCGCGGATACGCTCCCACTCAAAGTCGCACTGCCGATTGAACTCGTCGATCGTCGCCTGATCGGTGGCTGCATCGGGGAAAAGCCGAACCAGCCGGATTGCCGCCGATTGGACGAGGTGGATGCTGGTCGATTCCAGCGGCTCAAGGAACCCCGCGGCAAGACCGAGAGCTACGCAATTGCGGTTCCACATCTTGCGCCGCTTGCCGCTCGTGAAGCGCAGCCGGTTCGGGTTCGCGAGCTGCTCTCCATCGAGGTTCGCGAGAAGCAGCTTCTCGGCCTCGTCATCATCGATGTGCTTGCTGGAATAAACGAGCCCGTTGCCAGTGCGGTGCTGAAGCGGAATGCGCCACTGCCAACCGGGTTCGCGCGCAGTCGCGCGCGTCAAAGGCGTGAGCGGCTCAGTGCGTCCGCACGGCACCGCCATCGCGCGGTCGCACGGCAGCCAGTGGCTCCAATCCTCGTAACCGGTCTTGAGCGTCTGCTCGATCAGGAGTCCGCGGAAGCCCGAGCAATCAATGAAGAAATCGGCTGCGATCGTGCGGTCGCCCTCGAGAGTTACCGAAGCGATGTCGCCATTCTCGGCCATTTCGACATCGACGATGCGCCCCTCGGTCCGCCTGACGCCATGCTGCTCGGCAAGCCAGCGCAGATATTTGGCGTAAAGCGAAGCGTCGAACTGGAATGCAAATGCGATGTGCCCGATTGGCGATTCCGCCATGTCCGGCCGAGCGTGCATGAACTTGTTCGCGAGCGCCGCGGCGGTGTTGATCGACAGGTTCGCGAAATCGCAAGCGCGGCCGCGCTTGTTGGAGCTCAACCAATATTGATGGCAGCGCAGCCATTCCCAATCCTGGCCGATGATTCCGAAGCCGTGGAGGTATTTATGACCTGGGCGAAGCCAATCGACGAACTGGATGCCGAGCTTGAACGTCGCCTGCGTTCGCCGCATGAACTCGGCTTCATCGAGCTGCACCAGCTCGTTGTACTTTTTGATTGCCGGAATGGTTGCCTCGCCGACACCGACCGTGCCGATCGCTTCGCTTTCGACGAGCTCGATGTCGTAAAGGCCCTGGAATAGCTTGCCGAACAAGGCCGCCGTCATCCAGCCGGCCGTTCCTCCCCCTACAATCAGAATTTTCTTCATCGCGTCGCCGGTTAGCGGCTTTGGGCTGGACAGGCCATGACGGGGCGCAATTCAGGCAGCCGCCCGAGCCTCGATCGGCTGTAGACGGACAGTCCGTAGCCGCGGTGGAACTGGATGCCGCCGGATTTCGGCAGGCAATCACCGGCGGGCCAGTCGAACGAAAGCCGTCCCGTGAACTCATAGGGAGGGCGCCCGTTCGGGGGAGCCAGCAGCATGTCGGCAAGGCCCTTGCCCTCCGTTCCGGGGAGCCAGGCTGCGATGAACGCGTCGGAGCGGTTGATGAGATCGTTCGCTCCAACCGGGCGGCCCGAATAGAGCAATGTCACGACCGGCACACCCTTGCCGCTGACCCGATCGAGGGCCTCGAGATCTCCAGGATAGCGGCTGGTATGGCGCATCGAGGCCGGGAAAGTGATGTCGCCGGCGCCCTCCGCATAGGGCTTTTCGGCCGCAACCATGATGACGGCGCTATATTTGCGGACGTCGACATCCTTCCCATCCGGGCTGTAGTCGACCGCGTTTGCGCCGCGCGCCTTGCGTAACGCCGAGAGCAGGGTGTCAGCTTCGGGGTAATCGGAAGTCTCGGTCTTGTCGCCCTGCCAGGTCAGCGACCAGCCCCCCGATTGCATCGGAAGGCTGTCGGCACCCTTTCCAACGACCAGGATCCTGCCCGCCGAACGAAGTGGCAGGACGCCGCGATCGTTCTTCAAGAGCACGAGCGATTTACGGACCGCCTCGCGCGCGAGCGCTCGAACTTCCGACGAATGAAGTACAGACGCATCGGGATGGGGGCCCGTCGCCGGCGAAGCCTTGAACAGCCCCGCCTTCATCTTGACCCGGATGATCCGCGAAACGGCATCATCGATACGGCTCATTGGAATGCGCCCGGCGCGGACATCCGCGACCGTTTCGCCGATGAACTTCTTCCAGTCGTCGGGAACCATGATCAGGTCGACGCCTGCGTTGATCGCTTGAGGGCAGTGCCAGTTCGTGCAGCCGGGCAGCTGGCCGATCGCGTTCCAGTCGCTGACGACCAGGCCGTCGAAGTCGAGGCGGCGCTTCAGAACGTCCGTGACCAAATGCCGGTCGCCGTGCATCTTGCCCCAGCGCTTGCCCGTCGAAGTGTCGGTGAAACTCGAATAGCTCACCATCACGGTCTGAACGTTCGCCTTCAGCGCGCCATAATATCCGGCGGCATGGGTATGCGCGAGATTGGATTCGGTGGTGCGCGTCTCGCCCTGGTCCTTGCCGTGGAAGGTCCCGCCGTCGCCGAGATAGTGCTTCGCGGTTGCGAGGACAGATGTCGGCGAGCCCAGCTGTCCCTGGAGACCCCGAACCATCGCCTCGCCGTACGAGCGGACGAGCGCCGGATCCGAGCTGTAGCTTTCATATGTCCGGCCCCAACGCGGATTCTGGACCACCGCCAGCGTCGGCGCGAAGGCCCAGCTGATACCCGTCGCTCGGACCTGCTCAGCGGTCGCATGCCCGATCCTTGTCATCAGCTGCGGATCATGTGCCGCACCGAGCCCGATATTATGGGGGAAGAGCGTGGCGCCATAGACATTGTTGTGCCCGTGGACCGCGTCCGTGCCCCAGATGACGGGCACCTTCACCTTCATGTCCGTCAACATGCTTGCTCGGTAATAAGCGTCCGACAGTTTCAGCCAGTCGTCGGCGCTGGAGTGCATGTTCATCGAAGGCCACGCACCGCCGCCGTTGAGGATCGAACCGATGTAATAGCGCCGGACCTCGTCCGGAGTGATCGAACGGATTTCGGCCTGCGTGATCTGGCCGACCTTCTGCTCGAGCGTCATCCCGGCGACGATGGCGTGAACACGTGCTTCGAGCGCGAAGTCGATTGCGACAGGCGCCGCCGCTTTTGGCCAGATTTCGGCAGCAGTGGATGCGCTCGCCAGGAACCCGGCCGCCAGGCACAGCAATAGTGTCGGTCGCGGACGACCGGCCAAAGCTCTCATTCTAAACCTGCCTGACCGCTAAAAGTGGTAACTGGCGCCGAGCAGCCACTCTCGCCCGTATTTCTCGAACGTCTCCAGCGTGTTCGTCTGATTGGGGCCGGTGGTATAGGAGGTCCGATAGGGCGAATTCGAGAACGTTGCTGACCTGCAACAGGATGCCGAGCCCATTCAGCCTCGAACCTGGCTGGAACGTATAACCAACCTGGGCATCGAGCTGCTTGTCCGCGAGGATTTGCGGGAAGCCGGGTTGTGTGAAGAGCGCTATGACCTCGCCCTGGAAAGAGGAGCGGTAACGATAGCTCGCGCGCGCCTGGAAGCCGTTCTTTTCGTAATAGCCCGTCAGATCGTAAGTCCAGGGTGAGAAGCCCGGAAGGACCGGAATCACTGACGCTGCCGCAGGCTTTAGCTTGTACTTGCTGCGCGAGATACTGCCCTGAGCGCCGAAGCCATCGAGGAAATGGGCGAATCTGCCGAACTCGATCGCTCCGCTAACTTCGATTCCGCGGACCCATCCGCCATCGCCGTTGCCCGGCGCGCTCAGCACGCCGATCGGGCTGACTATGACCCCGGGCGGGATGGCGCCCAGCTGAGCCGGCGGCGGAGTTATGCCGGTGAAATCGACGGGAATCGCCTGATCGTAAATGTAATTGTCGAGCCAGAAGTTGAATGCATTGACGCTGAAGTAGGTCGCCTTCCCGCCATACCATTCGTAGGCGACGTCAATCTCCTTCGCTCGCCACGGCTGGAGGCTGGGATTGCCTCCTGACGCCGACCAGGGATGAACCACAGTCCCTGGCATACATGGCGGCTGGGCGGCTGCGCAGATCTGGCCATTGAAGCTCGGAACCAGATTCGCCCGCAAGTCGTCCATTCGCGGCCGAGCCATGACCTTGGCGGCGGTAAACCGTATGCGGTTGCGCCGGTCCAGATCGTAGTAAAGGTTCAGACTCGGAAGAACGTCGGTGTAGGAGGCGCTCTGATCGACCTGAATGAGTTGGATCGGGGTAACGGCAGTGTTGATGCGCAGGCCCGAAGATTCCTGCTTTTGCCTGACGACCTGAATCCCGACATTGCCGTGCAAGTCGCCGGAATCGATGTTCGCCTTCGCCTTGAAGGTCAGGATGTCTTCCTTGATGTCCCAGGACTTGTCGTAATGGTCGGAATTCACCGTCGGTAAGATGTCGTAGTAATTGCCGTTGTTGACGAGGTCCGCGACGTCGATGCCGAGGACATTCATATCGCCGGCGAAGCCCAGCGACACTGGGTCGGTCAGATATTGCGGATCGATCAGCGACTGCAAACGGCCGTTTTTCAGGTACAGGTCGAGCTCGGTGACCGTCTTTTGTTTATGGCGATGGGTATAGTCCAAACCCGCTTCGATGCTGCTCAAGAAGCCGTTGTCGAGATCCTGCCTCAGGGTCAGATCGCCCGAGGCCAGAGTTTCCTTGATATGCGGCGATTTTATATGCCCCTCGGAGCCGTAGCCGGTCCACGCTGAGCGGTCGCCAAGCGAAACCTGACTAGCGTCGGCGTAATCGAGCCCAAAGTTCGTGAATTGCGGGAAATCGTTCGCTGGAATCACACGATCGAAGCTGTCGAACACGCGGCCCGTGGGCGTCGCTGAACCATCAGGATTTTGAATCGGCGCGCTGCAGCAGCCGTAACCGCCAAAGATCTCGATGTCGGTCTCGTCGCGCTTGTTCGACGAATAGGACAAATCAGCAAGCAAGTGCGTGTGCTCCGCAAGCCGAAAATCGTTGTTCAGGCCCACGGAGAAGAGATGGTCGGTTCGTTTATTGTCATCCCATCGAAGAATCGGAACGACATTGTTCACATGATCCGCAACGTCGAAAAGAGTGCCGCCGCGAGTCGCCGTCTGCTTGACGTCATAGGTGACGCCGTCGACCCAGGCATCCGCGAACCCCTCGAAGCCGGTTGTCACAGTGTGCTGTTTGAATTGCGAGTAATAGAGGTCGAGCACGGAGTGGATGGCGTCACTTGGCTTCCATTCCACAGTGCCCATGACGCCGTCGCGAATGTCGCGCGAGTTGATGGCGCGAGCTTCCTCACCCGACAGGATGTAGGGTGTGCCGTCCGGCAGAAGGAAGGTGTAATTGTCGTAGAACCAGTTCTTGGTGTGATCGACATGGCTCGGCGCGTCGAGGTGAGCATAGCCGATCATCCAGCCGAGCGTGCCGTCCTCGTTCTGGTCGATGTAGCTCGCGCTTCCGCGCCATCCATGTTTGGAGAAATCCGAATTGCGCCCGCCGCCTTCATCATATTGGCCGCGCAGATTGAGAGCGATTGCTCGCTTGCCATACTCGAGCGGACGAATGGTCCTTAAATCGACGGTGCCGGCGAGACCCATCCCTGCGATGTCGGCGTCCGGCGTCTTGTAGACGACGACCGAGCCGAGCAGTTCTGAGGGATATTGATCGAATTCGACCCCGCGGTTGTAGCCCGAGCTTGCCTGCTGACGGCCGTTCAGTAGCACCGTCGTGAAATCGGGCGAGAAGCCGCGAACGGAGATGATCTGAGCGCGCCCAGCAACGCGCTGAGCGGCAACCCCGGGGAGGCGGGCGATAGATTCGGCAATCGAGACGTCGGGCAGTTTGCCGATCTCCTCGGCCGAGACCGCCTCGACCACGCTCGATTCTCTGCGCTTGATCGCGAGCGAGTCCTGGATGCTTCGGCGAATGCCCGTGACAACGATCGTCCCTTCGGGAACGGGAGCCGGCTGGCCCGGCTTCGGCTTCGGCTTGTTGCATTGGTGTTGCCGGGCGTTTCGGGAGCCGTCGTCGCTGGCTGCTGCGCATTCGGATCGGTCTGATTGGACGTCGTTTGCGCGGCTGCTGCGGAAGGAAGCGCCGCTGCGAATAGCGACGTACAGCATACACCGCCAAGAAGCAGTGCACGGCGCGAGCGCAGTGAATGGATCAAAGACTGTCTCCCCTGTTCGGCCATGAATACACCCGAGCATTCACGGCCGCGCCCCATATCGCTATGGAAGCGCTTCCATTTGATGCCGAAGCTCAGCTTCTGTCAAGCGCTGCGAAGTCGATTTGGGACGGATGTGGATTCTCGGACAACGAGTTCGTGGTCGATCCATTCATGATTGGGGCCCGGATCGACCTCGAAGAGCAGATGGACTGCGCGCTCGGCGAGGAATTTGATCGGCTGGCGGACCGTCGTCAGTGGCGGCCACACCACCTCCGACATTGGAGTGTCGTCGAAGCCGGTCACCGACATCGCCGATGGGATCTCGAGCCCAGCTCTGTGCAAAGCCAACATCGCGCCCGCCGCCATGTCGTCATTGGCGCAAGCCAGCGCCGTTACCGAGCCTTGCTCGCGAAGCAGGCGCTCCGATGCTTCGACGCCGGAATGGAAGGTGAAATCGCCGGTTGCGGTCCAGGGCTGGCCATCGATCCCGAACTCGCGAAGCGCGTCGCAGAAACCGTCGTAGCGAAGCCCGGCGGACCGGTGCTCGGGTGGCCCTTTGACGAAACCGAGGCGACGGTGCCCAAGCGCGACGAGATGCTGGCCAATGGTTCGCCCGGCAGTGCGATCGTCGATACCGATTGCCGGAACGATCAAACGGGTTTGCTCTCCGGGCGAAATGGCGACCATCCTGACACCGGCGCGCTGGGCGCAGGCGACCAGCGCGAGGTCGTCCGACAAGGGCGGTGAAACGACGATCCCGGCCGGCCGCTCGTGCTCGAGGATCGAGGCGAGCAGGCGCGAGGGATCCTCCCCTGCCGGATCGATGGCGCGGGTGACAAGGTCAAAGCCCAATGACGAACAGGCGCGCAGCGCCCCGAGCTCGAGACCTGCATTGTAGAAGCTGTTGGGCTCACGCTCCGGGTTGTGGGCGTGGATCAGAATGATCTGGGCGTGCGAGCCCTTGGCGAGCGCGCGCGCCTGGCGGTTGACCGAATAGCCAAGCGCCTCGACCGCACGGCGGACTCGCTCCCGAGTTTCGGGTCGGACGTTCTGGACGTTGTTCAGCACTCGCGAGACCGTCACCCGCGCGACTCCGGCCTCCTTGGCAACATCGTCGATTGTCGAGTTTAGCCTGCTCACGCGCGCAAATTGGCAAGCGTTTGACGGTTGCGCAACGGTTGACGAACACGCTTGCCACCAGCGGAAGCTGGCTCCTAACAATGACGAAATGGAAGCGCTTTCATTCCGAGCCGGGCTTGCGCGATTCGCACGGGCCGCGTTGCTTCTGATGATGGGCTTCAGCGGCGCTGAAGCCGTCGCTCATCCGGCGCTCATTCCCCTTCCGTCTTCAATCACATGGCACGACGGCAATGTCCGCATCGGCGCCGACACGATCGTTGAGGGAAGCGGCAAGGCGATGGCTACCGCAAGCTACCTCGCTCGGGAACTGGGTTTGAAGCAGGCGACGAATGGCACCTCGCGGATCAGGCTCTCGCTCGTTCCGGCAAACAGGATCGCCAATCCCGAAGGCTATCATCTGCGCGCCGACGGCAACGATGTTGTGATCGAGGCATCCGACCCGCGCGGGCTTTTCTACGGAGCGCAGACACTTCGCCAGCTCGTCACCATCAACTCCGGCGCGAGGAGCGTCCCGATGGTCGACATCAAAGATTCGCCGCGGTTCAGCTGGCGCGGGCTCTTGATCGACGAGGGCCGGCACTTCTTCGGCAAGGCGGCACTCTTCAAGATCATCGATGAGATGGCGGCGTACAAGCTCAACCGTCTGAAGCTCCATCTGACGGATTATGAGGGGTGGCGGCTCGAAATCCCTGCTTATCCCAAGTTGACCGAGGTCGGCTCGCTGGTCGACGGGAAACCCCAATATCTCACCACCGCCGACATTCGCGAGATCGTTCAATATGCCGCCGACAGACACATCATGGTGGTGCCCGAGATCGAAATGCCGGGCCATGCGGGAGCCGCGGCCCGATCCTACCCCCAATATTTCAACCCCGACCAAAGCGCATTCGATCCCGCGAACCCGAAGACCTACGATTTCATTCGCGGCATGCTGACCGAAGTCGCACGCCTGTTCCCCGCGCCCTACCTGGATTTCGCCGGCGACGAGGTTGGCGACGAGATGTGGAAGGGCATGGCCGACGTTGACCGCTTAAAGGCCAAGCACCGCCTCAAGACGAACCAGGATGTCCAGGCCTATTTCGGGCGCAAGGTCGTCGGCATCATCGAAAGTCTCGGCAAGCGCCCGATGGCATGGGACGAGCAGGTCGACGCCCGGGCGCCAAAGAGCGTTGTCATCCAATGGTGGCGAAGGGACAGACCCGACGTTCTGAAGGCCGCTGCAGAGCAAGGCCACGACCTCGTCATCTCGCCTGCCGACGAACTCTACTTCGACTATCACCAGGGCGAAGGCGAACCCGGCGCACCATGGGAAGGAAATAAGGGCGGACCGCAATCGATCGCCAAGATGCTCGCGTGGGAACCGGTGCCCGACGGCTTCACGCCGGAACAATCGGCGCAGGTCCTCGGCATCGAAGCCTGCGTCTGGACAGAGTTCATCGCCACGGAGCGCTACCTGCAGTTCATGACCTTTCCGCGTATGCTAGCTTTGGCGGAAATCGCATGGCGGCCAAAAGGGCCGCGCGACGAAACGGAGTTCAATTCGCGGCTCGAGCCGCACATCGAGGCGCTGCGAGCGAAAGGGATCAATGCCCGGCGAGGCGAGGGGGACGCTTATGAGTTCATCACGAACTGAAGCCGCTTGCGCCTGTTCCCGAGCGAGTTGCTCCAACGCCACGGGAATTCCAGGCCGAAATCCTGCCAAGCGGGCAACCCACGGTGCTGCGCAAAATTGCTCGCGATTGGCCGTTGGTCATCGCCGCGCTCGAGGATCCTCACAAAGCCATGTCGCTGCTCGAGGCAGGCGCGAACGATTGTTTGACGAATGTTCTAAGGGCCGATCCGGTCGAGGAAGGCCGGTTCCACTACGCAACCGACGATCGAACGTTCAACTTCATACGCGGGCAGGGCAATGTCGCCGGCATTATCGCGGGGCTTCGCGACCAGGAGAACAGCTACCGGCCTTTTGCGATGGCTGCGCAAGGTTTGATCGCAGAACGCTACTTCCCGGGATTTGCCCTCACTCACCCGATGCCTCTGGTTCCACTCGAAGCGGAGCCGCGCCTGTGGATCGGCAATGCAGCGAAAGTCGCAACCCATAACGATTCCATCGATAACGTGGCCGTTGTCGCAGCGGGTCGACGACGCTTCACATTATTCCCACCATCGGCGGAAGCTGACCTTTACATGGGGCCTCATGATCCGACGCCCGCAGGCGCACGGATCAGCATGGTCCACGTGACCGCGCCGGACCTCGAGCGATACCCGCGCTTCGCCCTCGCGCTCGAGCGTGCGCAGGAGGCCGAGCTCGCGCCGGGCGACGCCATCTTCATTCCGCGAAAGTGGTACCATCACGTCGAGGCGCTCGAACGCTTCAACGTCCTTGTTAACTATTGGTGGGACGCAAACGCAGGGGATCGTCATGAGTAAGGCAATTGCGCTGCTGGCGTCGTTCACAATGTTGCTGTGTACGAGGGCTGCGGCAGCACAGACGAACGACGCGGCCGGCCGCACCTGGCTCGATCCAAGCCTATCGCCCGAGGCGCGCGCGCATGCCGCGCTCAAGGCGATGACGCTCGATGAGAAGCTGCGACTCGTCTTCGGCTATTCCGACCAGGCGTTGACCGATCTCGCCAAAGTATCGGACGACATCGTTCCTGCTGAATTGAAGACTTACGTCGTGACCCATCTGGTCAAGGGCTCGGCAGGATTCGTCCCCGGGGTTCCGCGCCTCGCAATTCCCGACCAGACGCAGACCGACGCATCGATCGGCGTTCGCAACAGCTTCATTCCAAGCACCGCATTACCGTCCTCTCTCGCGACCGCAGCTAGCTTCGATCCCGAGGTTCCGCGAGCGGGCGGGGCAATGATCGGCGCGGAAGCGCGGGCGACCGGCCACAACACGATGCTTTCGGGCGGCGTGAATCTCGCCCGCGAACCCCGCAACGGCCGCAATTTCGAATATACCGGTGAGGACCCGCTGCTTGCGGGGACCATGGCCGGCGCTCTGATCGACGGGATCCAGTCGAACAACATCATCTCGACGATCAAACATTATGCGGTGAACGACGCCGAAACGCAGCGCACGTCGCTCGACGTGACGATCTCCGCCGAAGCGATGCGCCAATCCGATCTTCTCGCCTTCGAGCTTGCGATAGAAAAGGGCGGGCCTGGCTCGGTGATGTGCTCCTACAACCTCATCAACGGCCGCTGGGGCTGCGAGAACGACTATCTCCTCAACAAGGTGCTGAAGCACGATTGGGGCTTCAGGGGCTTTGTCATGAGTGACTGGGGCGCCGTCCATTCGACAGCGGACGCTGCGAACGACGGCCTCGACCAGTTCACCGGCTTCTGCTGCGTCGGCGACAAGCCGTGGTTCGGCCCCTACGCGATGAAGGCTGCGCTGCAATCCGGAGCCATCCCGCAGGCGCGGCTCGACAATATGGTCGAGCGGATTCTCTGGGCGCTCTTCGCCAAGGGTGCGGTCGACCATCCGATCAAGCCCGCGCCGATCGACTATCCGGCCAATGCGCTCGTATCGCAGAAGGCTGCCGAGGAATTGCTCGTGCTTCTGAAGAACGACAGCGGCCTGCTTCCACTGAGGGGCGCCAAATCGATCGCAGTCATCGGCGGCAATGCCGACAAGGGCGTGATCGCGGGCGGCGGATCATCTGACGTCACTCCGGTCGGCGGAGCGATCATGATCAAGGACCATAGCTTCCTGCCCTCCCCGCCGCTCGACGCGCTCAAGCACGAACTCAAGCGCACGCAAATCGCCTTCGACCCCGGTACCGATCCAGCCGCCGCTGCCGCGCTCGCTTCGAAATCGGATGTGGCCGTCGTCTTCGTCACGCAGCACGACAGCGAAGGCTATGACGGCAGCCTCGTGCTTGCCGACAATCAGGACTTGGTGGTCGCGGCGGTTGCGAAAGCCAATCCAAGAACGGTCGTCGTCGTCGAGAGCGGCGGCGCCATTTTCATGCCTTGGCTCGATCAGGTCCCGGCTGTCCTCGAAGCCTTCTTCCCCGGAATCCGCGGCGGATCCGCGATTGCCCGGATCCTCACCGGCAAGGTCGACCCGTCGGGGCACCTGCCGATCACTTTCCCCGCATCCGCTGACCAATTCGCGCACGCCGAGCTGCCTGGTCTTGGCCTCCCCAACGAAACCCCGGCGCACATCACCTACGACGAAGGCGCAGCGATCGGGTACAAATGGTATGACGTCAGAGGCTATCGTCCGCTATTCGCCTTCGGGCATGGTCTGAGCTACACACGCTTCGCCTTGTCCGGCCTCACCGCAGAGCCCGAGGCGCGAGCAATCCGAGTGAGTTTTGCGATGCGCAATGTCGGCAAGCGCCAAGGCAAGAGTGTCGCTGAGGTCTATGTTGCACCCGCCGACTGGAAGAAGGCCGGTTGGGAAGCCCCCAAGCGCCTCGGCGCATTCACGAAAACCGATCTCAAGCCGGGGCAGAGCAAGACTGTCACGCTGACGGTCGATCCGAGGCTGCTCGCGACCTACGAGGCTGCCGGAGATAATTGGCACATCCGCGCCGGCGAATATCGACTAATGCTTGGAGATTCCTCCGACGATTTGCCGCAAGCGGTGTCGGTAACCTTGCCCGACGCCGTCTGGAGCGCATCGGGGACAAACTGATGCTCGATCCGGCGATCAGAATTGCAATACGTTTCGTCGCGGCAATCGGTGTCTGGATTGCATTGTGCCTGCCGGCTGCCGCGTCTCACCTGGTCACTGGAAACGGATTTGGGTTCGCGGTGATCGCGCCCGAGAGCGGTGCAGCGACGAAGTTCTACCCGCACCCGCACAGCTTCATCCGGGCCGATCCGGCCAACGCCTTGAGCGAAGGCATCGAGACCGCCAACTTTCTCAAGTCGCTCGGCTGGGACAAGCGCGGTCCAGGTAGCGCGGACTATGTCGATGACTCGCACGTCATCCGGCTGCGTCGTCCCCACGGCACCGCTTATTTCTTCATGCCGTTCGAACTCGATCGGCCTGCACTCGTGATCAGTGGAACTGCGACTGCATGGCGCGTGGAATGGAATTCGCCTCTCCGTTCGCAACAAATTCTGAGCTCCGGAGCGAAGGTGTTGCGGTTCGACGGGATCGAGGAGCCGCTGCTACTTTTTCCCCTAGGCACGGCACGCCAAGCCTCCTCGACACAACCCCTGGCCGCAAGTTCCGCATGGGTCTTGGTCGCACTTGAAAACGAGCGTGATGCCGAGCCTGCCATTCGCGACCTCAGGCGCTGGCGTGCAGGCTTATCCGCTCCGCAACTCGTCAGCCGGGAAATCGCCAGGTTCCAGCAATGGCGCGTAAAGCCCAAAGTGCGCTTCGCGAACGCGAAGGAGCGCCACCTGTGGCTGCAAAGCGAGGCGATGCTGCGCATCGCGCAAAGCCGCGAGCCGAACCACTCCGACCGCCACGGCAACGGGCTCATCGTTGCGGCGCTGCCCGACGTCTATTCGACGCCGTGGGTCCGCGACATGGCTTGGGCGACAGTTGCGCTCGCACGAATGGGGCATCGCGCCGAAGCGCGAGCCGCGCTTCTCGCTTATTTCAACGCTCAACCGACAGCCAAAATGCGAAGCGAAGTACGGGGCGCCGACTACCAGATTTCGGTCGTCCGCTATTTCGGAAACGGCGAGGAGGAACCTTTCTTCACCCAGGAAGGCAGCACCAACATCGAATATGACGATTGGGGCGAGGCGCTCTGGGTGCTCGGCGAATATGTGCGCAACTACGACGACCCTGCGTTGCTTAAGACGACCACCTACCGCGGGCCACTATACGAGAGTGCCCGCGACTTCATCGTGAAGCCACTCCTCGCCAACACGGAGAAGTTTGGCGGCGGACTGATCATGGCCGCCGACACATCGATCTGGGAAGAGCGGCAGAAGGACAGGAAGCATTTTGCTTTCTCGACCGCGATGGCGATCGTTGGGCTTCGCGAGTTTGCCGAGGTCGCACAACGCGCCGGCGACCAAGCCGCACGCACTCAGGCGCTCGATTACGCAGCGTTGCTCCAGAAGGGCTTTGACGCGGCGTTCATCCGCGGCGGCAAGCTTCGCGGAACGCTCGAGGAAGGCGTGAAGAACGATATCGATGGTGCGTTGCTTCCGATCATCAATTTCGAAATCGTCCGCGACCCAAAGATCGTCCGCGACACGGTCGAGCGGATGAAGCTCTTGAAGGTCGCATCGGGCGGTTACCGGCGCGTTCGCGGCACTTACACGGACCCCAAGATTTTCGAATATTGGTACGAGCAGGAGGAGTTCCTGTTCGTCGACCTGCACCTTGCGGAACTTTACCGGCGCCTCGGCCGAAACAATGAGGCGGACGCGATGCTTCAGCGGATCGTCGACAAGTCCGCGGACGACCATGACATCATTCCCGAAATGTACGTCGCCGTCCCATGCGAGCTTTTCCCGGGCAGGATCGGTGATCCCACGGGCGCTATACCCATGGTCGGATACGGAGCCGGGGCTTATGTCCTGCACCTGCTGGAGCGTCATGGAGGAGGCAAGTGATCTTCGCTCGAACCAGCCTGGCCGTAACGTTCCTCTTGATCGTCAGCGGACCGGCGAGTGCGCAGACGGGCGATTGGGCCAATCTTGCGCGCTATCGGCAAGCCAACCAATCCCTGAAGCCTATCAACTCGCGCCGGGTCGTCTTCATCGGGGATTCGATCACCGAAGGCTGGGAAAGCCAGCCTTTCATTCACTCCAATTCCCATTTCGTGGACAGAGGGATCTCCGGCCAGACGGCGCCCCAGATGCTGGTCCGCTTTCGGTCCGACGCTGTCGCGCTCAAGCCCCAAATCGTCCATATCATGGCTGGAACCAACGACATTGCGGGGAATACCGGCCCCGAAACCGAGGACGAGATTTTCGGCTATATCGTCAGCATGGTGCAGTTGGCACAGGCCAACCACATCAAGGTGATCCTCGCCTCAATTCCGCCGGCCGCGGATTTCCCATGGAGGCGCGGTCTCGACCCGGCACCGAAGATCAAGAGCTTGAACGCTCGTCTCAAGGCCTACGCAATCGGGCATAGGCTCGTTTACGCCGATTACTGGGAGGCCCTCGCGTCGAGCGCAATGATGGGATGAAGCAGGATTATTCGGAAGACGGCGTGCACCCGAATGCGCGAGGCTACGACGCCATGCGCCCAATTACCAAGGCTGCAATCGCTCACGCAATGCGCAAGCAGTGATGCTCAGGCCCGCGCAACCGCCCGCGCCCTCTCCGCAACGACGTCGAGCGCATCTCCCGCCTTGTAGAACCAGGTGCCACCGACACAAAGCACCGATTTCAGTGCGAGCCAATCCCACATGGTCTCAGGCTTGATCCCGCCCGTCGGGCAGAACCGCACGTTCCCGAACGGGCCCGTGAGAGCGCCCAGAGCGGCGATTCCTCCGGATGCTTCTGCAGGGAAGAATTTGAAGCGGTCCAGCCCGAGGTCGAGTCCGCGCATGATGTCCCCGGCAGTCGCAACGCCGGGGAGAAATGCGACCTCTGAACGCTGGACGGCCCGGGCAAGCGGCTCGGTCAGGCCCGGCGAGACGATGAACTTGGCTCCGGCTTCCACGGCCTGGTCCAGCTGTGCTTCATTCAGTACCGTCCCCGCGCCAACGATCGCGCCGGGAACCTTGCTCATCTGCCGAACGGCATCGAGCGCCACTTGCGTTCGCAGCGTCACTTCGAGCACGGGCAGCCCGGCGGCGACGAGCGTTTCTGCAAGCGCCGCCCAGTCCTGGTCCCCCTCGAGCACCAGAACCGGAATGATCGGCGCCGCGCGCATGATGTCATCGATTGTCATGGATGCTCCTCGTCCATTGCCGCGAGCATCGCCGATGCGCCGGCTTCCGCGTCGTCTACATCGCCGCGCATCAAGGCGAATAGTTCGCGTCCAGTGCCGATCGGCGGCGGCGGCGAGTTCGCAGCCGGGCGGCTCGCAAGATTCACGTCCAACGCTTCGAGCGTTCCGCTGTTCGCATCCAGCCGAATGACGTCGCCGTCCTGCACCCGAGCAAGGGGCCCGTCAGGAAGCGCTTCGGGAGAGACGTGGATCGCGGCAGGTACCTTCCCGCTCGCTCCCGACATTCGTCCGTCGGTGATCAACGCGACCTTGAATCCGCGATCCTGGAGCACGCCGAGCGCGGGCGTTAGCTTGTGCAGCTCGGGCATGCCGTTCGCGCGCGGGCCCTGGAAACGGACAACGACCGCGCAATCGCGGTCGAGCTCGCCTGTTCTGAATGCATCGAGAACCTCGTTCTGGTCGGAGAAGCAGCGGGCAGGAGCTTCGATCACCCTGCGCTCCTCGTCGACTGCGCTAGTCTTGAACACGGCGCGGCCGAGATTGCCCTTGACCAACCGAAGGCCCCCATCCGTCTGGAACGGATCGCTCGCCGGACGCAGCATGTCGATGTCGGCGCTCTCCTCGGCGCTCTTCCAGACGAGCTCGTCGCCGTGCAGCTCCGGATTGCCGATCCAGGCGTCCATCGAATCCGCTCCAGCGGTCAGGCGATCCATATGGATCAGCCCTTCTTGGGCAAGCGCATAAGTCACGAACGCCATGCCGCCCGCGTCCTGGAAGTCGTTCACGTCCTTCGAACCATTCGGATAGACCCGCGCAATCAATGGCACGACGTCCGACAGGTCCGCGAAGTCCTGCCAGTCGATCAGGATACCGGCGGCTCGAGCCATCGCCGGCAGATGGATGAAATGGTTGGTCGAACCACCAGTCGCGAGCAGTCCTATCATGGCGTTCACGATCGCCTTTTCGTCCACCACCTGACCCAGCGGCCGATCGCCACTGCGCGCAAGCTCAGCAAGACGATGCACCGCTGCGCGGGTCAGTGCCTGCCTCAGCGGCGTGCCCGGATTGATGAAGGCCGCATTGGGAATGTGAAGTCCCATCAGCTCCATCATCATCTGGTTGGAATTGGCTGTCCCGTAGAAGGTGCAGGTGCCGGCCGAGTGATAGGACCGGCTCTCAGCCTCTAGCAGCGCATCCTTTCCGACTTTCCCTTCCGCGAAGAGTTGGCGGACTCGCTGCTTTTCCTTGTTCGGAAGCCCTGAAGGCATCGGTCCGCCCGGCACTAGCAGCATCGGCAGATGACCGAAGCGAAGCGCACCGATCAGCAGCCCGGGCACGATCTTGTCGCAGATCCCAAGGAGGGCTGCCGCGTCGAACATGCCGTGGCTGAGCGCAATTGCCGTGCTCATTGCGATCACATCTCGGCTGAACAGCGACAGGTCCATGCCCGGCTGTCCCTGGGTCACTCCGTCGCACATTGCCGGAACTCCGCCCGCGACCTGCGCGGTTGCTGCGACCTCCCGAGCGAAAATCTTCATCTGCTCTGGATATCGGCCGTAAGGCTGATGCGCCGAGAGCATGTCATTGAAAGACGTGACGATCCCGATATTCGGCCCGGAGAGATTGCTGATCGCGTCTTTGTCTTCAGCGGACGCAGCGAAGCCGTGTGCGAAATTGCCGCAGGACAACCGCGGGCGGCGCATGCCCCGATCTTTCTGGTCGGTCATCAGGTCGAGATAGCGCCGCCGGCTAGGCCTGGATCGTTCGATGATGCGGTCGGTGACCGATGAAATGCGAGCGTCAAGAGCCATGCGCTGCTCCTGGTCGCACTGACTGATGGCCCGCGCTTTGCCCGTCGATGGCAACCAGAATTACAGGGGCGGCGGCGGCCCGAGTCCGAAGACAAATGTCAGTTATTTCCGATGGCACACGACTTACCCCAACTGCAGGACCCATGACGCACCTCGCCGAGGCCCGAGCGATGTTAGTGTCGGAGATTCTCGGGACAGACGTCTCGATTTCCTAGCGAGCTTATCCAACAAAGGCTTGTGAAATGTCTTCCTGGGCGGAGCTCTAGAGTTGCGATCGACCCATTCAGCCGCATCGGCGGTCAAGCCACAGGACCCATAGATTCACCTTATGGTGTTCTTAAGAATCCCTATTTCCGCTGCCGCTCAATTGCTGCTGTAAAGGCCGTCAGAATAGGCGTCCAACCTTGGGAGAGGGCCAGATGCACTCCATGAGAGGCTGCAGCTTAACCGTATTGGCGTCACTCATTGCGATGACTGCCGAAAGCGGACTTAGCGCTCAACAGGCGCCGCAGGTCATCGAGATTACAAGGGCGCCGCACCGGGGACTGAGGGCTGGACCCAAAAAGAGGTCGCTCTCCCTGTCACCGATCCTCGCTTTAATCCGCCCAGCCAAGACACTTTGGTCTTGAACGTCACCCGTCCGACGCTGACGGTGTTCCGGCCCGAGGCCGGTAAAGCGAACGGGACTGCTGTCATCATCGCACCAGGCGGCGGATTTCGCGTTCTGAGCTACGCAAACGAGGGTTCATGGCCGGAGCTGCCGATGATCCGCTTCCGGCGGCAATGCCGAATCTCTTTGCGCGGTGGCGAGCATCCGGTGCCAGCGCCGAGCTTCATATTTATGCCAAAGGTCAACATGGCTTCGGCACAGTGAAGCAGGGACTTCCCGTCGACCATTGGCTCGACGCATTCTACGATTGGATGGCTCAACAGGGCTTTTTGCCGCAAACCCACTGACGAGGCGGAACATTAATTCTTTAGAATTTGCCATTCGGTCATGGGTCGCCGCAGCCATTGGACATTAGTTGTTGTGGGCGAGAGACCATCTGTTAGGTCGCACTGCGATCATCGGCGAGGCACGAACGGCCACGATGGACGAAAGCTCTGCAAAGGTCGAAAGCAAGCGTCAAATACTTACATCTCAGCGACCGCTCCTAGCTCAACTGGATAGAGCGCCGGGCTTCGAACCCGGAGGTTGGGGGTTCAAGTCCCTCGGAGCGGGCCAGCTCCACATGGTACGTTCCGAGACATGGCTTACAAAATATTCCGGAGACATCGTTGACAACTTTCGGGCCGAAAGGGTTAGGTCGAGGGCTCGAGCGGCAGGTCTCGTTGCCAAATCGAAATCCGATGTCGTAATGCATGAAGCTGACGAGCCAGAGATTCTCGACACGAAGGCGGGCGTCGCCTCGTTCGAATCATATCAGGCATCCACGCGCAGAATTGCGGGCGGCCTGGTTGCCAGGAAGCTCGTTCGTGCCTTCATTTGCTCGAGCCAATGTTCAAGCCTCATGCCTTTAAGCAGCGCGGCCCCTTCGGGAGAGAAGCTGAAGATATCGAGCTGCGCGGCGAGCATGATGTCAGCAAGGGAGATACTCGTTCCGGTCAAATAAGGCTTTTCGCCGAGTAGATCGTCGAAGGTCACCATTGAGGTCCGAGCGACCGGGAGCGCTTCGGCAATCGCATCTTCGTCCGGTGTCAGCCCGAACAGAGCGGGCCCGACCACGCGGTTGAACCCTATTGGCGCTGCCGCCTTGGGAAAGAAGTACCATTCGATGATGCCGATGATCTGGTTCATGCGCGCCGATTCCTGCGGGCACTGGGGCGTGAACCGTGGATGCATGAAGACTTCGTCGAGATACCGGATAATCGCTTGGGTTTCGTAAAGGACGAAATCGTCATGTTCGAAGGCGGGAATACGTCCGAAGGGATGGCGGTTGAGATGCGCGTCACTCTTGGATTCGCCAGGCCCCATCACGTGCAGATGATAGGGAACCTCCTTTTCCTTAAGGACAACCTCGACCGTCCGAAGAAAAGGGCTTCCGGGGATTCCGTAGACGGTGATTCCGGACATTCATGTCTCCTGTAGGTTTGGGGCTTCGGAATGGAGCCGCATCAGATCTGAAAGCGTTCGGGGATTGCCACCGGACCCTCGGCCGCCGAGCGCCTCGAAGTTGCGATGCTTCCATTTTTAGCTGAAGGTAGTTGGTCGTGGTAACGTGAGTCACGCCGATTGGCGTGATCGTGAAATCGATCCGCCCGTAGCGGTTGGAATCGAACTTGATACCAGTGCTCTCGCCGCTCAGCCTCGCGTGAAAGTTCAACCATCCCCGGCACTGCATCGCTCGATTGAGAGCTGCGTCGCGCGCTTGCGCTCGAACTCGGGAGCGGTAACCCCCTCCCCGCCAGAACATTCGATGCAGCGCCATGCCCTGAAGGCGCGCCCGCCTTGTAGCAGGAAGCATGGACGGCCTTCTCAACGTTTGCCGACCTGCAGAAAGCAGGCCGGCCCACCGTCGGAATAACGTTGTCGGAATACTCCTGGCTCCGCTTGTCGCTGGCGCTTAAAGCCCGCGCTCGACCGGCGCCGCGGGAGGCGGCGGCGGCGGAGGAGGAGGAGGAGGAGCAGGATTAGCTTCAACCTCGGCCGGCGGCGCAGGCGGCGCCGCGACGGCCACATTGGCCGGTTTCACAGCCGCATGGCTGCCCAGCGGAAGGACGAGTTTGAAATTCGCACTGTGGCTAGTGACGTCTCCGTTGAACTCGCCCTCATAACCAATCGTCACATCGACTGGTCCAACCCGTCCACCGACGCTCGCGCCAGCCAGGAACGCGCCCCTCTTCTGTGCAGACGATACAATATCGAAGTCGTCTGCCGCATAGCCGTTGAAGAAGGCGTTGGTATTCGAGCGCTGGTTGCCGAAGCGGTAGCGATATCCGAGATTGATCTCGGGAACCACGCCACGCACGTCCGTCGCCCACTTTACACCGCCGGTGGCGAAGCTGCGGCTGGATTTGCTACTTGACACCGTGAGCCCAGCAGGCCCGCCACTGAGCTCGCTGAAGCCCTCGAGCTTCGCGTTCGCATAGTCGAGGTCCAGATATGGCTTCAACACCGAGCTCGTGCCCATCGACAATCGCGCACCGCCGTGGAGACCGAAAGTCCACATTTTGACGTCGGGACTGCCCGTCGGGTTCGCACTGAATGTGACACCCGCTGACAAGCCGGCGAAGTCGATGTGGCGGGTCGAGTTGCCGTTCAGCGAGGTGTAGGTCGTCAGGCCCTTCAAGAAGAAAGGGCCTGGATCGTAGACGGCATAAGCGCCGACGGTCCAACCCTTAGCCTTAACGACGTCGCCGAACTGGCTGTCGCGAAGATCGTTCGTGATTGAGCCCACGTCGACGCCTAAGATCGCTGACCCACCCAAATTGCCATCGATGCCGAGGAGCCGAGTGGACGGCTTCGCGGTGTTGCTCCCAGCTTCGTCGTCACCCCGTTCTTTTCGGGTGTCTTCGGCGGCCTGACCCCAGACATGTACGGGACCGGACCTGCAGTTGAGAGTGGATGCGGAAGATGAGGAAAGGCCGCAAATCGTCGCATGGTCGAGGAGGTCGTTCTCTTGAACGCCGAGGGAGGGAAGCGAATTCAGGTAGTTTGCGTAGGCCGAGCCCGCCAGCTGATTGAGTGCTACGTCATAGCGCGCCGCGTCATTGATCCGGAAAAGATCACCAAAGATGCGCGCGATGCTGCCTGTCATGTTGGGGTTGTAAATGGCTTCGAGACCCGTCCCGACGGCAGCTCCGTTACCATTCAGGCCTGCGACGGCGTTGAATTTGACGCGGATGAGCGAGAGATCGACGTTCTGGTTCGCATCATACAAGCAGGCAAATTTGAGCAGCACCGAAGCTGCGTTGGGTCCGCCGAGCGCGCATTGGTGGAACGTGCCGTTTCGAACGTTCGCATCAATGACATTGTCCCAGCTGTAACTGTCAGCAAAAAGGCCGCTTGCGGTGGTCACGTTCGCGACCAGCTCACCGTCGAGGTTTGCGGTATTGGCGAAGATCTGCTGATAGCTGCCGACCGGCTGGACGCCGCCCGCTGCAGGTTGCAGTTCGAACGTCAGTGTCCCATCGGCAGCGACGTTCAAGGTGTCGAGAAGCCCGTAGGACGGACCATCGTACATCGCTGCAGGCTCAGTCAGGCGTGGATCGGCGAGGACCAGATTGCCGCCCGAACCGATGTTCAGCGTTCCAACGCCGGCAAGTCCGCTGTCGAGCACCGCGGAACTTATTCCTCCAGCAGGGAGAGAGGCCGGGTTGATGATGCCCTTCGAAATAAGTGGTGCCCGATTGGACGTTCACCTGGTCTCCCGACTGAAGGCCGATGTCCCCGTAAATGACGCCATTCCCAAGGAGGTTTATCACGCTCGGGTTGGACGCTTGGCTAACGTCGATCGCCATGCCGCGCTGCCACGTCTTGCCGTCGTCCGTCGACTGGCGCGCAATGATGGTCCCGCCGTCGTTGGTGAACGTAAACAGGTCACTGGCGCGGCTTGGGAGGCTCGCTGGCGAGGCGATTACCCGAACGCCGTTGGCGCTTGCCGAGCCGCCATGGCCGGTGACTGCCTGCACATCGATTGTGCCGGAGTTGGTCACGACCAGATTGTTCCTCGTTGCGCTGATGCGGATGCCTGAAGCGGTCGCGCCAACGGTGCCGCTGTGCGCCGAATCTGACCTTTGCCGAAACATTGATCTTTCCGGCATTCACGACCGAGCCGTCGAGCGCCCCGGCAGCGGCGGTGACGCTGACTATGATTCATTGCCAGGATGCTGATGCCGACCGCGCTTGCAACCGCGCTCCCTGCGGCGCCAGAGCCTATTGCGGCGGCTTGAGCGGCGAGCGATCCACTATTGGTGACGTCGGCAACGACATTAGCGGCATCGACAACATAGGCCTTGGCGGAGGCTAAGGCGAACGCCGATGCGCCTCCGATCGCCGATGCGTTCGCCGCGATCAGGATTTCGCCGCGATTGTCGAGCACCGCCTTCAAAGTCCCGAACGATGGGTCCTGGGCAACGCCCCGAGCCAACGCGCCGGCAAAGGCAATCCCCTGTGACACGCTTTTTGCGTCCGCGCCCACCGAAAACATGCCGCTATTGACCATGCTCGCCGTTGCAGTGCCGATTGAATAGGGCAATTGCTCAAATCCCTGGGCGAGCGCGACATTTGATGCCGATCCGCTTTGCGCGGTTCCGTGCGCAAACGCCTCGACTGCAACCTTACCCGAATTGTCGACGCTTAGTAGCGCAGACGCAGCGCCCTGCGCGAATTGCACTGCGCCGCTCGCAGCGACGTGTTCAGCTTCCGCGACTCCCGCCGCATTTGCGATCGCTTCAACCGAGAAGGTTCCGCTATTGTCGAGGGTGAGATTGGCAATTCTTGCCCTCGCGCCTTGGTCCGAGCCCAGCTCGCCTACAACGACAACTGCCTTCCCACCGGCATTGGCCGACCCCTCCCCTTCGACGTCTAGAATTCCGGAGTTCGAGAATTGAAGGGATGCCTCGCCGGTGAAGAATTGTTGCGCCACGCCGCTGCCGCCGTTCGGGCCGCGGTTCGACGATGTGGAAGAGGCCACTGCGCTTGCGTGCTGGCCGATACCGTCGCCACTGACGCGGGCAAAGGCGCCTTGCGGCCCGGTCGCGGTCGCGACCGACTTGATCGTGATTGATCCGTCATTAACGAGCACGGCATCGGCGGTGAATCCGAGAAGCGTACTGCCCGATTCCGCCTGCTTCCGCTTCGGCAATGGCGCTTCCCGCTCCACTTCCGAAATGGACAGGATCGGTGACGAGGGCGTGCGCGGTGGCAACCATTGAGATTGTCCCGCTGTTCGTCAACGACACGTTGGCAGCTCCAGCGGCGCCCTTGAAGTGATGAGAGTGTAAGGCGCTGACCGAGGCGGTCGCAGACGACACACTCCGCTCGGCACTCGCGAGCTGGATCATCCCTTCTGCTGATGCAACAGCTACAGCGCTTTGTCCTCCAGTCACGATCGCGGACGCAAAGCCATCGAATTGACCTTTGTTGTCGACCGACGCTTCGGCATCGTCTCCCACCGCCTTCTGGAAGATTCCGAGGTCGTCGGCGAAAGCAATGGCCTGACTTCCCGCGTTCGCCACTGCGTGCGCAGCTATCGACAAGGTTCCGTTATTGTCGAAGGAGACGGACGCGGGGCCGTTGGGCTGGTATGAGAAGCCCTCGTGCGCTCCCGACCCCTCGGTCGTAAAGCTTGTTCTTACGGCCGTCGCCGTCTGTTGGAGCCCACGAACGCTGGCGAAGGCGGCTGCGCGTCCTGCATCGGCGCTGCTTGCGACCGCGGCTGCTCCGGCGCTCAGGGCGATGTTGCCTTCGTTGGTTACCGCAAGACTGGCGGCGCCTGCGTCCGCGCTGGCGTGCTGGTGAATGCCGGTCCGGACATTCGCACTGGCGATCGCAATTTGACCTCCATTTGCGACGGCGCTCGCCGAAAAAACAATCGATCCCTCATTGTCCAGTGCGACGCTCGCTGCGCCGTCCGTTGCGGTAACTTGAATTGCGCCCTGGTAGATACCGAACAGAATGTTCGCCGACGCACTTGCGGAAGTGCCCGTGGCCTTTGCGTTGGCAGCGGCAGCAAGAGTGCCGCTATTGTCAAGCGTGACTGAGCTTGCGTCGCGAGCATAGCCGAACTGGTCGATTGCGATCGGAATGTATGAAAATGCTTTTGCGGCACCCGCGCTATTGGCTGCATCGGCGATCGCTTGGATCATGATGTCGCCTGCATTCGTCGCAGTCATGACCAGATTTCCGCTGCCTGGCGGCGTGCCCGTCGCAAAGCCGATCTGCTCGATGCCGCCGCTATCTGGCGAACCGACGTTCGCAAAAGCGCTCGACGTGCCCTCGGCCGTGACTCCGAAAACGTAATTATCGTCGATTTCGCTGATCGTCAGCGTGTCCTGCACGTTTCCGCTGGTAACCCGATGGTCAATGCCGGCCACGGTCGAGGCTTGGGCGGGCGCGGCTAACCCGAGTGCCGAGAGGGAGGCGCCCGTGAAGAGCACGAGGCGCTGATGCACAAACTTCATTGATCTGGATGCCCTTCTGCCGCGGACGCGGCTTGCTGAACCGGCTACGAAACATGTCCGGAATTGGGCGGCTTATCTTTTGTTCGGCCCGCACCTTTAAAACGAGGAATATTGGTTGTGATTTCAAGCTGCGCTTAATGTTCAGCAGCAAAACGACGTGGGGGTCGGCGAGCCTTTCAACCTCCGATCTACGCGGCAATGTCGTTTGTCGAACATCGGAGCATTCGCGCTAGTCAGAGGATTGCCGCGGGAAAGGCGGCCGCTAGGCGGCGCGCCATGATACCAAATCCATTGATGTTAATCGCGGCGCTTGGTTCGACGCCCGCCGCCGCAAATCCCGCCAGGGTTTTCGCACCGGGAACAATCTCCGCGGGTTCGTCGGACGCGGCGCTGACTTTCTCCCGGGACGGGCGCGAGGCCTATTTCGAGCGCAGCAACGGCGAGAGCTACGCGATCATGCGATCGCGATTGACCGCGAAGGGGTGGTCGAAGCCAAAGGTCGCGTCCTTCTCCGGACGTTGGCTCGACCTTGAATTGGCGATGAGCGTCGCCGGCAAGTCGCTGGTCTTCTCTTCCAATCGTCCAGCCCGAAGCGGCGGCAAGCCGATCGACGGTTTTTATTCCGGCAAGGTGCAGGTCGCGAAAGGCGGCGCGCTGTGGCGCGTCGACCGCGCGGGGGCCCGCTGGAGCAAGCCTTTGCGGCTCCCTGCCAGTGTCAATATCTCCACCTCGATTTATGAGCCGAGCCTTGCCGCCAATGGCGACCTCTACTTTCAGTCGGCGGATCCGGACGGCAAGGGTTTCCACCTCTACGTGGCACGGACCGATGGCAAGGATTATGCCAAGGCCGAGCGGATCGAACTCCATGGACCCAAGGGCAGCAGCGACATGGACCCGGCAATCGCCCGGGACGGATCGTATCTCGTCTTCGCGTCAGACCGGGACCCGCCCGATCATCATCTCTTCATCGCGTTCAGAAGCAAGGCCGGCTGGTCGGATCCAAGGCCGCTCGGGCCCAATGTGAATGCCGGCGGAGTTGGCGATCCGAGGCTCGATGAGGGGCATCATCGGCTTTACTTCGCGAGCCGCAAGCTCGCTCCTCCGACCGGTGACGTGCCGGCCGACCTCGAAGCGGCTGCAAAGTGGAACAACGGCCTTTCCAACATCTGGTTCGTGGCCTTCGATCCGGCAAAGTGGAGGGACTGAAATGGCGCCGCCACCCCGGAAGAATAAAGGGTCTGGAGGCTCAGGGTTCGCCAGACTGGCAGCGGCTTTGTGTTCGCTGGTCCTGACCTCGGCGAGCCCGTTGCCGTCTCGCGCTCCCGGCGATCTCAAGGTCGGACCCAGTCTTTTCTGGCGCGAGGGTGCTGCACCTGGGCAAACGCCAAGCTCCGCGGACGAAGTCGACGTCTCCTCGCCCTCATTCTTCCCGGGCGATGAAGCGGTGATCCTTGAACGCGGTGAGGCAGATCGCCGGGATCTCCGGCTCGCGAGACGGTCGGGCAGCGGCTGGTCGTCTCCCGAACTCCTGTCCTTTTCGGGCAAATGGCGCGATTTCGAGCCGGCCGTTTCAACCGACGGGCGTTCCGTCGTCTTCGCTTCATCGAGGCCCGTCTACCGGACTGGCGCTCCGCTCGACGGACACTGGAGCGGGCAGGTCTATCCGGGACATGGCGGCAACATCTGGAAGGTCGAGCATCTCAAGAATGGTGGCTGGTCGGCGCCCGAGCGCCTTCCGGAAGTGATCAATAGCGGCACTTCGGTGTTCGAGCCGGCGCTAGCTGCCGACGGCACGATGTACTTCATGCGACCTGATCCCGTGACCGACAAGTTCCGGCTTTATGTCGCGAGGCGCCGCAAGGGACAGTATCTCGAAGCCGCGGAGATGTTGTTCTGGACTCCGGACATCGGGACGTTCGATCCGGCGGTCGCGCCCGATCAATCCTATCTCGTCTTTTGCTCGGGCGCTGAGACCCCGGGGCGAGCTGCATTGTTTATCAGCTTCAATGGGGCGCGCGGATGGTCCCAGCCTCGCCGCCTGCCCGACACCGCCGTCGGTCGTGAAAATCTCAAAGATGTGCACCTCAGCGCCGACCAGCGCCAACTCTACTTCACGCGCGGAAACGCAATCTGGAAGGTGCCCTTCCAGCCAATCCTCGCCTGGGCGCGCAAGGCTGCTACCAAGCAAGTCAAGGATTAGCTGCGAACCGGGCGGACGGCCGTTTCTGGAGGCGACGATCGATGGAGCGGGGCGAGCGTCGCTAGCCAAGCCAGTGCCGCAAATGTACTCGCCAATGGCTTCGTCAGGCTGCTTTCCGAGCGGGCGCAGCGACAATTCCCCGAATGGATTTGGGCGCGGCCACGACGCGGTTCCGGCCTTCTTGCTTGGCCCGGTAAAGCGCCTTGTCTGCGTCGGTGAGCACGTCATTTACCTCTGAAGTCTCGGCGATTGTCGCGACGCCGAACGAAGCGCTGACCGGAACGCCGTGACGCTCGGACAGGCGCTCGATCTTCCCGCGCATAAGTTCCGCCTTTGCGATCGCTTCTTCGTGCCCAGAATTGGGCAGAAGCACGACCAGTTCCTCGCCGCCATAACGGCACGCGATATCGGATGGAGCGATTGCGCCCTGGATTGCCGACGCCGCTTCAGTGAGCACGGCGTCGCCCATGGCATGTCCATGTTCGTCGTTGAGCTTCTTGAAGTGATCGAGATCGATCATGACGATCGACAGTGGTGACTGGGTCCTTGCCGCGTGTTCGGAACAACGCCCGAGCGCGTCTTCCATGTAGCGCCGGTTGTAGAGTCCGGTGAGCGCGTCGCGGAGCGCCTGCGTGCGTAGCCGCTCGCGCAGCGCCAGGTTCGATAATGAGAGGGACATGGCGTCAGCAAGCGCGTTGGCAGCCGTTGCGATATTCCCGAGCTCGTCCGCGGCTGTGTTGCCGCCGCGCTGAACGAGCAGAAGCCCGTAAATTTCACCTCGAGCCATCATCGGAATTTCCATTGTCGTTACGCAGCATTGCTGGTGCTCGCAGCAAAGCGCGTTTTCCTTCACAAGATTGATGTGCGGTTTGCCGCGCTTGATCGCCCAGCAATCACTTGGCGCGATGGTTTCGTTAAGAGCGACTCCATCGGGCCATTGCCACGCAGTCGACAGTTCCAACCGGTCGCCTGAATTGTTGAAAATGTAGAGCGCGCCGCCAAAGCCCGGAAGGAGCGATGATGCTGTCGAGCGAAGAACGGAATTCGCGTCCGCGTGGCCAAGCGCACCTTGCAGCATGTCGGTCATGTTGAACAGGAGCTCAATCTGGCTTCTCGATTGCTGCGCCTCAAGCGCAGTCGTTCGGCGGCGTTTCATCTCCCGAAGAAATTGCGGCGATGCAGCGCACACGACGAGGACAAGCAGAACGTTGAGTGCAATTTCCGAGCCGGAAGAAAATAGCTCCAGTTTGCCGGAAAGCAGCCCTGAACGAGCCATTAGCTCGCGCATCAGCGCCGCAACAGCAAGGCAGCCAATGAGCGCCGCATAAATGACGAAGCGCCGTTCTGACTCATTTCCAGCCGCGCTCGGCGGGTTGCTTTGCACGGACACTTGGAAAGGACCTTCTGCAGGTGGAACCCGCAGCTAGTGCGCGAATGGTTCAGAAAGCCCTACGATTACATCCAAATTGGAGCGGCGGCTCCCTAATCCAGCCCGTCGAAAGCGGGCCGCCGCGTTCGAGGAACCGCCGCGGCGGGCAATAGCTGTTTCAACGCCCTCCTTGAGGCAACTCATTTCGGCGTTCGCGGCCGGTCAAGCCGCCTGCGTCGTGCTCATCGAACCTGAAGCATTCCCTGCTCCGTCGGACGTGCTGATCCGGATGCTCCCAGCTTCATTTCTATAATTATCGAATGGTCCTTGACAGACTGCACATCACCTGTCATTTCGAGTTTTATCGAAAGGACTAAACAATGATCGAACTGCTCAAAATTCTCACTTCGCCCCTGGAGTATCTTTCTGCGCCCCCACCGGCCCCCTGCTGCGCCAGGGAAATCCACTGGGCGAGCTTCCGCTGATGAAATCGGCAAACGCGGTCGATGCATTGGGTGCGCTTGCGCAAGAGCATCGACTGGCCCTGTTCCGGTTGCTCGTCCAGGCGGGCGATAAGGGGCTGAGAGCAGGCGCAATCGCGGAAAAGCTCGGCGTTCCGAACAGCTCCCTCTCCTTCCACCTTGCTCAGCTGAGGAATGCGGGGCTGATCCTCCAGGAACGCCAGCACCGCTCGCTCATCTACCGGGCCAACTATCCGGCCATGAATGCGCTCGTCGCCTTTCTGACCGAGAATTGCTGCGGCGGAGTCGAGTGCGTCCCCAACATCATTTGCGACACTAAGGTCGACGAAAGGAAATCTGCATGAAACGCCTCCATGTCCATGTCGGGGTCAACGACCTCGAACAGTCGGTCCGATTTTATTCGACGCTTTTCGCCGCCGACCCGGCGGTGCTCAAAGACGATTATGCCAAGTGGATGCTCGAGGATCCGCGCGTCAATTTCGCAATCTCGAGACGCAACGAGCAAAAAGGCATCGAGCATCTCGGCATCCAGGCGGAGAGCACCGATGAGCTGACGCAGGTCTATGGGCGGCTAAAGGCCGCCGACCGCCCAATCCTCGAGGAGGGCCGGACAACCTGCTGCTACGCCAAATCCGAGAAAAGCTGGGTCAAAGACCCCGACGGGGTCATGTGGGAGACCTTCTATTCCGACGGCGCGGCAACGAACTACGGCGATAGCCACAAGCCTGACAGCTTTGGTGACAGCCTCGGCGACAACAATTGTTGCGTTCCCAAGGCCGCTGCTTGAGCAGCGCGCAGTCCGATAAATCCGTTCTTGCGGCCGGTCACGAGCGACCGGCCGCAAGGACCTTCATCATACGCCATGACCTCGGCCGCCGCGTCGCAGCCGAGGGCCTCGGCTCCTTCTTCCTGGTCGCCTGCGTAATTGGCTCCGGGATCATGGCTGAGCAGCTTGCCTCCGGAAACGCCGCAATCGCGCTCCTCGGCAACACGCTCGCCACCGGCGCGATCCTGTTCGTGCTGATCACCATTTTTGGACCGATTTCGGGAGCCCATCTCAACCCAGCGGTCAGCCTCGTCGCCGCCTCGAGGCGCGAGCTCTCCTTGAGAGACGCCGGTGCCTATATTGCGGCGCAATTTGCGTTCGGCGTTCTCGGAACGTGGTCCGCTCACTTGATGTTCGGACTGCCGACACTGCAGCTCTCCGCAAGAACGAGAACCGGGCTCGGACAATGGACCGGCGAAGCAATCGCAACCTTCGGACTTCTGCTCACAATTCTGGGCACTGTTCGGTACCGGCCAAAGGAGGTTCCTGCAGCGGTCGCCCTCTACATCACGGCCGCCTATTGGTTCACTTCATCGACGAGCTTTGCCAATCCGGCAATCACCGTTGCGCGCAGTCTGACCAACAGCTTTTCGGGGATCGCGCCGCGCGACGTACCTGTATTTATCCTCGCGCAGCTTTGCGGTGCAGCCTTGGCTACACTGGTTGCGCGCTGGGTATTCGACCAACGGCAATAGCTCGGCGCGCGCGAACTTCGCAATTCGACCAAGGACGATGGTGTCGCATTCACGAGGCTTTTTCCGGTGGAACCGGCCGATGATATTGCGGCGCTTCCGCCCTCTCGAACATTCCATAATCGCGCAGCACTTCAAGGACGCGGATGCGCCTATTTGAAGAAGGGGGAGGGGCCGCATCATTCGCTCCTTCGATGCGGCTACGCCAGGACTGCGCAATCTTGAGGCTGCCAAGCTCGATCACATGCGCCGTCTTGCCCGGGTTGGTGAGGCTCGAAAAGGTCTCTGCCGTACCGCCCGCGAATTGCGATCGAAGAAGAGGCTTGAGGCTGCTCGGCGGCGGCCCTTGGACCTCGACCAGGCCCAGATAGGAAATGCGGCGCCGCGAAGGATCCCTATATGTGCTTGGAAAGGGTGGCTGGCGGTCTTCGCCGACGCTGCTGTCGAACAGAGCGTGGGCGACACGCAAGCGATAGTCTTCGAAAATGCCGGACCGGCCCTTGGCTTGCGCATCGTGATGGCGAGAGCGACTGCGCCACGAAGCAACCGCGGCATCATCCGCCCAGGTCGACAAAGACAGGATCCATCCTTCACGCGACATCGACTGGAAGCGCTCGATCGAGCCAAAACCATCGACTTCATCAAGCAGCGGGCGAAGCGCTGCAGCGGTGGCAAGATATTGGGGGCGTCCGGAGTCAGAAGGCTTGACCTCGAAGATGACTGCGTGGGTGTCGATGGGCGCGCGCTTTGCTTCAGCTAGTGCGTTGCGGGTCGCGGTCCACAAGCGCTTCCGTCCCGTCTCAAGATGCATGAGATGGGTTCCACGCTCGAGCTTGGCGTCACTGAAGGATGGGCAAGCGGCGAGCGCCGACTTGAAACCCGCGACGTCGCTGTCTGTGACCCTGCTGTCCCATGCGCCGCGCACAATCGCGACTGGACAGACGATGCGCGCCGGATCGTAAGGAAGGCTACCGGCGCGGGCAGCAATGATGTCGGCGACCGGACCGTTCGGAACGGCGACTGCAGGAGGGCACCGGTCCGATGCGAAGGAGTCGCTTGCTAGATAGGCCGCACCCCAGGGCGCGAACATGTCATCCGTGATCAGTTGGGGCTCGCCTGAAGGCACGTCTTCGCGAAATCTCTTGATCTGCTCGTCCGGCGTTACCAGGCCCCAGCCCATAAGCCCGGCGATTCCGGAGAGCTCGCCTCCCTCGCGCTCCAGGATCGGGCCAAAGAGAACGAGGCGCTCGACGAGTGACGGCTGCTCGGCGGCAAAGCGCGAAGCGACGATCGTACCCAGCTATGCGCGAGCAAGATGACACGCTTGGACCCGGTCTTGCGCCGAACCTTTGCGACGACCGCCGCGAGTTGCCGGACCGCCTCGTCGGACCGACCCAGCGGACCGGGCGCCGGGGCCGCAGCCATTTCGCGATAGCGATCGGAGGCTCCGTACCCTGCAAAGTCGAAACCCCAGACATCATAACCGGCGCCGACAAGGTCATCGGCCCAAGACCAATTCGCGCCGAAGCGCCATGCCACCGCCAGCGATGAAGGAAAGGTCGCCCCATGGACGTAGATGACGGGGATCAAACACCGGGGCTCTTTCGAATAGTGGAAGAGATGGATCGAAAGTCCGCCGGACTCCACCACGTCTGATCTTCCTGGATCACCAAATGCCGCTCCTGGACGCGCTGCCATCCAGGTAGCCGCCGCTGCTCCTGCAAGCACGTCCCGCCGCGTTCCGAGCATTCGTCACTCCTTTTGCCATTCTCGGGCGGTAGCGCAGTTCGGATCGCCGATGTTTCGCCGCCGGCCGAAGCGTCACCGCGGCGGCTTGGAACGAATACAGCGGAGAGGAAAAGTGCCCCGTCAGGTCGACCGTCACCTAAAGGTGGGACCAAGGCCTCGTCATTTGCTGTCGCAAGCGCGCGGTGCGCACCCGTCACAAATCGCTCGGCGGGCTGTGCTCAGCTATTCGAGCTTCTTGGCAGGCGCTACTGGAAGCCGGGTTGGATGTTGCAGTCAGACGAGGTCGCGAAGCTGGAGCCGCGCGGTGCGCTGGTCAGCGCCGCGCCGGTAGCTGACAATCACAATCCCCTCGAGGGATTGCTTCAAGCGCTCCCGAAGGCGTGCAAGCCCGATTTCGCGCGCCGCTTTGCCGTCGATCGCGAGGATCTCATCCCCAGGCGACAGCCCTGCGGCATCGCCCGGCCCGCCTTTCAGCACCTGGCGAACAACTAGCTCACGAAGTGAGAGTCCAGCAGCGACAATGAAGAGCCCGCTGCGATCGAATTGCACGGGTGTTGAACGGCCCCGCGCGAGGAGAAGGCGCCGGTGGCGGTAATCGAAGCCCACTCGGAACCGCGATAGGAATTCGGCGCCGAGCAAGCCCTCGTTCCACGTCGAGCGCAGGCTTCCCCCAACCGAAAGCCCGACGATGGGCCCGTCGATCGCGGCCCAAGACGCCCCTGGAACGCCGAGCCGGCTTGCGCGAGCGAAGGCGTAGAAAGTGTCTCCCCGACCCCTGCTCCAAAGCCCGTCACGACGGCTTTGGGCAAGCTGGTGCGAAGCTTATCGCGGTCGATGAACGGTTCGGGAATAAGGAAGGTCGATTTCGCCCCCAGATCGACCAATGCGTTGGCACTGACGGTTCGGCCCTCCGGAAGCGTCAACTCGACGTGCGTCAGCGGCGTTGAGTCGGCGAAAGTCAGCGGGGCAGCGAAGGAATATAAAGCACGACGGTCCGCGGCGGGAGGATAAACCGTGATCCGCCTCGCTTCAAAATCGATAGCGACGAAATGCTCCTCGAAAAATTGCGAGCCTATAATTCCAGCCGGGGCGCGTCCGCTGGTGGGACCAAGGAGATGCGCGAGATCGAGGACGGCCGGTTGAGTAAGGCGCAGCGGCACGCCGCCAACCTTGAGCCGGACCGTCCTGGTCCAGGTCTGCTGCGAAGCCCCGTTGCCGGCGCCGTAAACGCTCTCGCTCCCGCAAGTCGTTAGATGGGCCGCGCGGGCGACCGCGGAATCGATGATGGTGCCGGTCGCCCCGGTATCGAGAACGAACCAGCGCGGCTCGCCGCCCTCGATCCGGACAGGCACGTAGATTCGCGCATCCTCGTAGATGAAGGGGATCGAGCTTTGGCGATGCGCACCCGGCCTTGCAGCTCGAACCGGAATGGGCGCAGCGAAGATCGTAGCGACACACGAAAAGAACGTCAGGAAGCGCGCGCCTCGCATAGACCCCTCCCACCATTGGACATGGTCCGTTCTTGGAACTCGACTGGCGGTTCAGTCCACGAGTCTCTCGCCAAAAAATTGGGCATTACCTCGAGCCGCGGTCACGCCAGCGACAAAGGACGACATCGGCAATGAGAGTTGCGCGCTCGGCTAGCGGCCAGCCCCCGACGCGCTCGCGCAACACGAGCATTCCGGGGAGAGTAAGCCAGCGCTCCATGCGAGCCACCCGGCGCGATCTTCAGAAATGAGGATCGTTCGATCAAGTCACGTCCTCGTTCGACCAACCGTCCAAGCGCCGCCTGGCGCTCCCATGCGCGGAGGCAATGAAATCCACTAGGCCTCCTCCCCACTTCGCAGGAGCAACCATGAAGATCAGCATTATCGGCATCACCACAATCGCGCTTCTCTCGGCCGCACCGATCAAGGCTGACGTTGATCTTGCAGCGGGAGCGAAGCTGCCGCGCATTTCCTCCGCCCTGTCCGAACCACGCGCGATCGGCCTTCTTCACCAAGCGATCGACGCCCAAGGTGGCGAAGCGGCGTTGAAGGCCATTTCAACGATCGAATGGACGGCGCGCGGCTACCGCAACATGCTCGAGCAGTCCGAGCGGCCCGAAGGGCCCTATATCCCCGAATTCCGGAAGGTCAGCGAAATCCACGACCAGCTGCGCGGCCGCATCCGAAGCGTCACCGATTTTGCCATCTATCCAGAATTTGAAGGCTCGTCAGGCATTCTCGCCAATTCAACCGCAGCCGTTCGCGTCGGCGCATCTGGTTCAAGTCCATTGAGCATTGACGGGCTGCAAAGCGCTCGCGAAACCCTGGCCTTGAAGTCCAGAGCGCCTGCTCCTGACTGCGATCTCGGCACCGGACGTTGCCCTCCAAGAACAGGTGGTTCTCCAATCGGTGCCGCAGGACGTCATTTCATTCACATATGATGGCGCGCCGGTCCGGCTCTACCTCAATGTCCACACCCATCTTCCGACCGCGATCGACTATTCGGGACCAATGGCGCGAGACGGCTACTGGCGCCTCCTCGGCGATGTCACCATGCGTACCTATTACAGCTACTGGTGGATCGGCGAAGGCGTGCGCTTGCCGATGCAGTGGGACGTCTATCGCAACGGTCTTCACGACAGCAGCTTCGCGATCGAATCCTTGTCGATCAATCCGGCCGTTGATGGCAAGGACATGAGCATCTCTCCCGAACTTCACGCCGCCTTCGACAAGTCCGCGGCTGCGCCAGCAAAGCTCGCCCTTCAAGCGCCGATCGCCATTGCGCCCGGAGTAACCTTCATTCCCGGTCCCTGGAACGTGCTTCTGGTGCGCCAAAGCGACGGCGTGGTCGTGATCGAAGCACCGATTTCAAACGCTTATTCCGAACTCGTCATTGCTGAAGTCAAGCGGCTCTACCCCGCGCTTCCGATCAAGGCCGTCGTTTCAACCTCCGATTCCTGGCCACATATCGCGGGGGTTCGCGCCTATGTCGGGCGCGCAATTCCGGTTTATTGCCTCGACCTCAACCGACCGATCCTTGCGCGCCTCGCAGCAGCCTCATATGCCTCGCACCCCGATGCGCTCCAACACTCACGCAAGGAGCCACACTTCAGAACCGTGGGCGGCAAGCTCTCACTTGGAACCGGTGCAAACCGGATCGAACTTTATCCGATCGCGGGGGAAACGAGCGAACGGCAGATGATGGCCTATTTGCCCGGCCTACGGCTCCTCTACGGCAGCGATCCCTTCCAGGCCACCGGCGATGGATCCTATCGAACGCAGCAGGCGGTCAGCGAATTGATCCAGGCGGTCGACCGGCACGGACTGAAGCCCCGCTCGTTCGCTATGATGCACGTCGCCCCAACCTCCTGGACCGAGCTGCTCGCGAGCGTCAAAGCTGCAAAGCCTACGTTTCCGATCGGCATGGCAGGTCACTGAGGCCCCGCCTAATCTTGCAATCGAACGCCAAACAGCTCCGCGAACGCGCGCTCGCCGGCCGCGGTAATCATGACCGCGCGGGTGTTGTTCCTGCGGCGGGTCCAACCCGCATCGAACGAATGGCGGGTTAGGGCAGCGCCGAGCGCGCCGCCGATGTGCCAACGCCGCTCGCTCCAGTCGAGGCACGGCCGGCACAAGGCCCGCCGCGATCCCCTGGCGCCTTCAATGTCGAGACCGATCTCGCCCAGGAAGCGCGTTCCATGCTCGGTGACGATGCCGCCTTCGTCGCTCAACAGGACCAGGCCCCGCCCGGCAAGGCTCTCGGCAAGCGCAACCCCAAGCTTGCCCGCGAAATGGTCATAGCAGGTGCGCGCCCGGGCCAGTTGCTCATCGCAGCGCGACTTGGGCCGGTGGCGCGGCGGGCCTTCGCCGGCCAGCACCATCAAGTTCTCGAGCACCTGTGCAACGCCCGGCGAGGCAAGCTTGTAATAGCGGTGACGACCGCTGGAGATCACGGACACCAAGCGCCCCTCAAGGAGCTTCGCAAGATGGCCACTCGCGGTTGAGGGCGCGATCCGGGCGGCAAGGCCGAGCTCACTCGCGCTGAGCGCGCAGCCGTCCATCAGCGCCGCCAGCATATTGGCGCGCGTGGGATCTCCGATCAGCGAGGCCGCTTCGGCGATATAGGGTCCCTCTTGCATCATTCTTCACCATAGCGCCGGCAGTGTTCCAGGTCTTCCGTGAACAGTTCGGCGGCGACCGAAGCGATCGCGAATGCGGCTGTCCGTGCTGCCCGCGTTCAGAAGAGGTCCAGCGCTTCCTCGATCGTGTCGTAGACGCGATCGAGATCGGCTCCATCGATGCAATAAGGCGGCATCACGTAAATGGTGTTGCCGAGCGGCCTCACGAGGACATCGCTGCGCGCGAAATGCGCGAGCAGCTCGGGCGCTCGAGCGGATAGGTAGGTGCTCTTGGGATCCCCGATCTCACAGGCGGTGATCGTTCCGATCCGGCGCACGTTGCTGGCCTTTGAGAGCCGACGCATCCGCAAATGCTGGTTTTCCTCCAACGCCGCGATCCGTTCGCGCACAGGTTCGTTGCGCCAGACGCTCAGATTACCAAGCGCTGCCGCGCAAGCGATCGGATTGGCGGTGTAGCTGCTCGAGTGGAAGAATTGTCGCGATCGATCGGTCGAATAATGAACCTCGTAGATCGCAGAAGTTGAAAGCGTGACGGCCAGCGGCAGCGAGCCTCCAGTCAGCCCTTTGGACAGGCAAAGGATGTCGGGCGCAATGCCGGCCTGCTCGCAGGCGAGCAGGGTTCCAGTCCGACCCCAACCGGTCATCACTTCATCCGCGATGAACAGCACCCCGTTAGCCATGCAAATGCTTCGTAGCTCCTTGAGGATGCCAGGAGCGTAGATCCGCATGCCGCCTGCGCCGAGGATCAGGGGCTCGAGGATCAGCGCCGCAGGGCTCGAAGTCGTGCACAGCTTCTCGAGCGCATCGATGGTTTCCTGCTCGCGGCCTTGATGAGGAAAAGGAAGAACGTCGACGTCGAACAGTAGCGGCGCATAGGCCTGATTGAATATGCCGCGCGCACCAATCGACATGCCGCCGACGGTATCGCCATGATAGCTGCCTTCGAGGACGATGATGCGATGCCTGGGCTGGCCGAGGTTGCGCCAGTAGCCGAGTGCCATCTTGAGCGCGACCTCGACGCTGGTCGACCCGCTATCCGAAAAGAAGACGTAGGCGAGCTCAGGCGGCATGAGCTCGAGCAGCTCGGCCGCCAGTCTCTCGGCAGGCTCATGGGTCCAGCCGGCAAATATGATCTGGTCGAGCCGCTGCGTCTGTTCGGCGATCGCCTGCACGATTGCAGGTTGCCGGTGGCCATGAGTTGTCACCCACCAGGAGGAAATCGCATCGATGATGCGCCTGCCATCGCGCGTAAAAAGTGCGGCGCCATGAGCGCTCTCGACGAGCGGCGTTGGCTCGTTCAGCCCATGCTGCGTAAACGGATGCCAGACGGGCGAAGTCAGCGAAAATCGTCCAGCTTGAAATTGGCATGGAAGGCCTGCTCGAGGCTTTGCGGTTCGAGCACTTCGAGAAGAGGCAAGCGGCCGAGACGCCTGATACGCCCGATCGTGCAAATGGTCTCCTCGGTGTCGGGTTGTGAATCGCCGACAAAGGCGATCCCGAGGATCGGGATCTTCCAACACCGAAGGGCATGGACCGAAAGCAGGCTGTGGTTGATCGTTCCGAGCCCGGTTCGGGCGACGAGCACAGTAGCCACCCCCCATCTCGCGATCAGGTCAGCAAGAAGCGTTTCTCGAGTTAGTGGAACGAGCAAGCCCCCAGCCCCTTCAATAACCAACGGATCGGGGTCGGGAAGCGCGACCTCGTCGAGGGCGATCTTGGTGCTGTCGAGCTCGGCGGCGCGATGCGGCGAGCAAGGCGTCCTCAGCCGATAAGCTTCACTGAGGATTTTCGCAGGCGCGAGCCCCGAAAGCGCTTGAACTGTATTGCTGTCGGTCTGCTCGAGATCGCCGGATTGGACCGGCTTCCAATATGAGGCCTGCAATGCGCCAGCGAGCGCGGCTGCGAACACGGTCTTGCCAACGCTTGTATCCGTACCCGTTACGAAAATTTTCAGTTGATGACCTCGTCGAGGGCGCGAGCGAGTCCTGCAATGGCCGCTTCGTCTATGTTGAGGTTGATCGAAATTCGAAGCCGTGATGTGCCGTCTGGGACCGTGGGCGGACGGATCGCCCGCACGTCGAAGCCGGCTCTGTGAATCCTGGCTGCAATGTTGGCGGTTCTTGTGGCATCGCCGATCACGACAGGCAGGATCTGGCTGCCGTGAACCCGGGCTCCGAGCGGATCGAGACAGCCGGCCGCAATTGCGACGAGCTCGCTCAGACGTTCTTGCCCCGATAAATCGCGTTCGATGATTTTAAGCGCCGCTCGGACAGCGGCTGCGATCAAGGGCGACGGGGCGGTCGAGAAGATGAAATTGCGGCCGCGATTGATGAGGAAGTCCCTGATCGTTCGATGAGCGCAAACCAGCGCACCCTCGCAGCCGAGTGCCTTTCCGCAAGTTCGCACCGAGATCAGATTCTCGTTTCCTTCCAGATGATGCGCAAGGCCGCGTCCGTGAGGCCCGAACACGCCGGTTGCATGCGCCTCATCGACGATGAGGAAGCCGTCATATTTTTCGGCGAGCGCGTAAAGCTCGTCCAAAGGGGCGAAGTCGCCCTCCATGCTGTATAGGCTTTCCACGACGAGCCAGGGCCGGCCACGAGCGCCGCCGGCGCGCCAGATGCGAAGCTCATCCGCGAAAGCCTGAAGATCATTGTGCCTGACACTGCGCGCGCTCGCCCTTGCGAGGCGAATGCCCTCATGGCTGCTCGCATGGATGAGTTCGTCGAACAAAATGAGGTCTGCGCGTTGCGGAAGTGTCGAAAGCAAAGCGCTGTTGGCGGCATAGCCGCTTCCAAAGAATAATGTGCTCCCGGATCCAAAGAAACGCGCCGCTTCCTCTTCAAGCATCTCATGTTCGGGGTGATTCCCGCGCAGCAGCCGCGAGCCGCCCGACCCGATCGGAACGCCGCGCGACAGCGCTTCGATAATCGCGACCTTAAGCTCGGCACTATTGGCAAGACCAAGATAATCATTGGAAGCGAAATCGTGGCCAATTCCGAGCGTCAGGCGCCGACGGCGCCCCGCGCTCTTCAGGGCGTCCAGCTGCTCTTCGAAATCCGCTGTGATGAGCGCGGGTCGCTGAGCGAGCATTGGGCTATTGGGCGGCAGCAAGGGTGAACGGCGGACCAGCCGCAGACAGTCCGAGCTTCTCGAACAATTCTTCGTCAGCCGACCTCCCCGCGTTGGAAGTCGTGAGCAGCTTATCTCCAGTGAAGATCGAGCTGGCGCCGGCAAGAAAGCACAGCGCCTGGGTGCTTTCGCTCAAGGATTCGCGCCCGGCCGAGAGTCGGATCACGGAACGCGGCATGACGATCCGCGCGACTGCAATGGTTCGGACGAATTCAATTTCATCGATCTTGGACGATGGTTCTTCAAGAAGCTTGTCGCCGAGCGCCGTTCCTTCAATTGGCACCAGTGCATTGATTGGGACGGAGCTCGGCGCTCGAGGAAGATTTGCGAGGGTCACGAGCAGTTTCACGCGATCCTCGCGGCTTTCGCCCATGCCGACGATCCCGCCGCAGCAGACAGAAATTCCTGCGGAGCTTACGCGCTCGAGCGTATCCAATCGATCTTCATACCGACGGGTAGTGACGACCTTGCCGTAATAGTCGGCCGATGTATCCAGATTGTGATTGTAGAAATCGAGTCCGGCGGCGGCGAGCTGCCGGGCTTGGTCTTCAGTAAGCATCCCAAGAGTCATGCAGGTTTCAAGACCAATCTCTTTCACCGCGCTCACCATTTCGCAAAGCGCGGGCATGTCCCTGTCCTTGGGCTCGCGCCATGCCGCTCCCATGCAAAAGCGGGTTGACCCGGCGGCCTTGGCATCGCGCGCTGCGGAAATCACCTGCTCGGTGGCGAGGAGCTTTTCAGCTTTGAGCCCGGATTTGGCGAATGCCGATTGGCTGCAATAGCCGCAATCTTCGGGGCAGCCACCGGTCTTGATCGAAAGAAGTGTTGAGAGCTGAACCTCATTGGCGCGATGCCATTGCCGATGAATGGATTGAGCTTCGAACAGCAAGTCGATCAGCGGTTTGTTGAAGCAATCCTCAACCTCGTCGAAAGTCCAGCTCGGGCGATCCATGGTCTTCCTATCGTCTTTGTGAAAGCGGGTGCCGTGCGGGTCGTAGCCGCGTAGAGCGATAGTTGATCGCTTGGCTTACCGTTCAGCTATGAGAAGAGATCGTTGCGGCGTTGGTGCGCGCGCGGACATGTTACTTCAAAACCATCTCCCGGTCGGTAGGCGGCACATTCGATCGAACGCGCCGGACGGGCCGAGCTGGTGGTGAATTTCGGAAGCGATGTCCAGTCGGCGATCCAGGATCGCACCTAATAATGACTGATGAAGAGGCTTTGCTCAGTGCCTGCCCTTGGCGTGCGCAACCAGAAAATCCCTAAGCTCGAGAACGAAGGAGCGGCGCTCGCTTTCGGCAATCGTGACAAAATAGGAATCGCCCGCATTCAGAACTCTCTTGAACGGGCGAACCAGCTTGCCTTCTTGAAGGAGCGGGGCGAACAGGACAGGCGACAGAAGCGCGGCGCCCGCACCGGCAACTACGGCAGCCGCGGCGAGCTCCTGGCTTGGATAGTCTACGGTAAAGGTGACCCGATCGGGCCCAGTTCCGAATTTCTCGAACCATTCATCCCAACGGCGATCGGGTACGAGCGGCAATCGCGCGAGATCTTCACAAGTACGGACTTGATCCGCGCGGCTCGGTGCCAGCATGGGAGTAACGTCAGAGCCGAAGATCCGTTGGGCACAAAGCCCCGTCCACTTGCCCGGACCATGCCTCAACGACAGATCGAAGCTCCCAAGAGGCCGCACGAGGTCGGTTGAATCGACGGTGACGTCGACGGTCGGATTGATCCGGTGATATTCTGTCAGCGCGTCCGCAAGCCACCGCGAAGCGAGCGTTGGGACAGCGGTGATTCGAACTCGCGCTGGAGCTTCCCGGCACGCCTGAACGGCATCGCCGAGGTCCGTGAGTGCTGCGTTGATTCTCAAAGCAAGTGCCGTTCCGGCATCGGTCGGAATGATCCGGGGACCTGAGCGAAGAAACAGAGGCGCGACAAGCTCTGCTTCGAGATTGCGAATGCGAAGGCTTACCGCCGCGGGTGTCACTCCGAGCTCGCGCGCGGCGCGAAGTCATGTTCTGATGCCGCACGCACGCTTCGAGAAATCTCAGCGATTCGAGCGGCGGAAGCTTGGTCGGCACACTCTCATTAAGCACAGCTTGTCATAAGCGTCATCATTGTTCGTTTTGCGTGCGTCGCGCGCGCGATCATATCCCGAGGATGCCGAACCTTTTGCTACTGTGCAGAAGCAACAGCTTCCCACTTTTGGACCGTCGGTGACGCGCCGCGAGGCCTTCCAGCTGTTCGCCGGGGCTGCAACCATCGCCGCTGCACCCGTCCGCGCAACGAGTGCAACCACCATTGAAACCTTCAAGATCCCGTTTGATCCTCGGGCAGCATCCGACCTCAAGCAACGGCTCCGCAACGTTCGCTGGGCGAACTCGGTCACGAATGGCTGGACGCAGGGAACGAACGCCCAATTTCTTCACGACTTCATTCAATATTGGCACGACCATTATCATTGGGGGAGCCGGGTCGCGGCGCTCAATGCACTGCCCCATTATCGCGCGTATCTCGACGACTTCGGCATCCACTTTCTTCACTTCCGATCGCGGCGGCGTGGCGCGAGGCCGCTTCTCCTCATGAATGGCTGGCCGTCGAGCTTTGTCGAATATCTGCGGCTCGCGCCCATGTTGACCGAGGGCAATCCCGCCTTCCATGTCGTGCTCCCGGCCCTCCCGGGTTTTGGCTATTCGCACCGTCCGACACAGCCTTACGAGGTTGAGCCCGCCAAGCTTTACCCGGACCTCATGCGGCGCCTGGGCTATGAGCGCTTCTTTGTTGCCGGCACAGACATCGGTGCGGGAACCGCAACCAGAATTGCCTTGCACAATAGCGAGCAGGTCATTGGCGTTCATGTCGCGCAACCCGTCGAGAGACCGGCGCGAGCGGGCGATCCGCCTCTCTCGCCCGCCGAGGTCGCCTATCATGAACGGGACAGAATCTGGGACCAGGATGAGGGCGGATATCAAGCGATCCAATCGTCCAAGCCGCAGACGCTCGCCTTTGCGCTCGCGGATTCTCCTGCCGGACTTGCAAGCTGGATTCTGGAAAAGTTCAAGGGCTGGTCCGATTGCGGGGGCGATCCCACTTCGGTGTTCCCGCCGCAGATGCTCGCCGACAATCTGACCATTTATTGGATGACGAACACAATCGGTTCGTCGGTCCGCTATTATTACGATGCATCAAGGCTTCGACCTCGCCTCCAGGCCAACGATTATGTGCGAGCTCCAACCGCGATCGGGATGTGGCCGAAGGATATCGGCGTTGCGCCCAAAGAACTCGCCGAGCGCCTGTACAATGTTAAGCGCTACACTCTTTTCGAAAAAGGCGGTCATTTTCCGGCTTGGGAACAGCCCGAGGTCTATGCTGCAGATCTGCGCGCTTTCGCCTCGAGCATCGGATGAGCGCGGCTTTCAAGCTTTGCGAATTCTATCGCCTGCACGAAGAGCAGAGTTGTCGGGCATGTCTCTGAGACAACCGCAAACACAACGAAACATGCTCGGGACCGGCAGGCAGTCTTTGCTAGTCGCATGTTCCGTTACAGTTGGTATGGAGCCGGATGGCGCGTTCGACCTGTTCGCGCACAGGACTGCGGCGTGGTGGCCGATAGGGCGCGACCCACACATGCATTCTCGGCGAAAGATCATTCTCGAGCCGCGCCCAAATGGCCGCTTCTATGAAACGCACGCCAATGGCGATGAGAAGCTGTGGGGTAATGTCGTTGCATATGTGAGGCCGCGGACGCTGGTCATCAACTGGCGGCTGAATGCGGAGTTCGCGGCAAATGATGGGGCGACTACAGATCTCGAGATATTCTTCGCCGGCGGAATCGATGGAGATCTGCACAAGTCACCATTATCCACTCCGCACTCGATCGCCTCGGAGGCCGCGCATCCACGGTGAGAGGCGTGGTCAATCAGCATTGGGACAATATCCTAAGCTCGTTTCGCGCCTTTATCCGCGGCGAGCCGGGCCGAACCGAAGGTTCGTCCGATATCCGATTTAGGAAACCTCGCTTACGCGCTGGACTGTACTGACCAATGATTGGACGGTTGCGAATTACGTTGATTGCAAGCGCGGCCGCCAGCGCTTCCTTTGCCTTTGCCAAGGTTCCGGCCACTACCGGCGATTTCCAACCGCTCGAAGGCCAGTGGAGCTGCAAGGGGCACTTCATATCGAGTGGCAAGCCGATTTCATCACAGCTCGAGTTCGAGCGTGACGCCGGAACGGGCGCGCTCATCGTCAGGCATGACGACCGCGCACCCGGGCGATATCACGCATTGGAGCTATGGTCTTCCGGCAACGCCCAGGAAGGCAGCGGCTTGCACGCTGCGATCGCAGACGGTCATGGCGGCATGCGCTGGTTCGATTCTGCCGGGTGGGACGGATCGACGTTGACCTGGACGCGCCGCGAGAACGACCGCGAGGTTGAGCAATTAGCATACCGAATGAACCCCTTCGGGTCGCTCAGCGTAGACTGGTCAGTCAGTCGGGACGACAGTCCAATGGCGCTCGGCGACACGATCACCTGCGCCAAGCAAGTCTGAGGAACGAAGCATAGGCCGGCATTGGGCGGAGCTCTCAACCAGGACGTTCCATTGGAGGCGCAGGATCAACCACGAGACGCGACCAGAGCATGGCATCTTCGGTGCGCCCGAGCTTCCACACGCGCTGGCGTAAACACCCTTCGAAATGAAAACCGCATTTGGCCATGACCCGCCCCGAGGCCGGATTGCGCGCCATATGGTAAGCATAAATGCGATTGAGACGGTGTCTCTCAAATCCAATCTGCACCAGCTGAACAAGCGCGGATGACGCATAACCCAACCCCCATGTCTTAGGAGTGAGCCAGAAGCTCACCTCGGCCTGGCGATGCTCAGCGTCGATATCTCTCAGTTCGGCCGCGCCGATGACCAAATCGTCGATCTCGCGCGAAATGAGGTAACCGTCGGTATTTGGATGGCTCTCGATGCTGGCGATCCATCCCTTGGCGTCCTGTAGGGTGAATGGGCTCGGTATCGAGATCATCGTAGCGGACACTTCAAGATGATCGCCCGCCCGCGCCAGGCTCCGCGCATCGGTCTCGAGCGGCTTTCTCAAACTGATCAAACAGTTCACTTCCTACGGGATAAAAACCAATTTGGTAGGCAAGTTACCTTCGTCTATATTTAGATGGTAACTGAGGTGACAGTCAAGCGGAGCTTGATGAAAGCAAGGGCGCAGGCCGCTTCTTTACCGCGTCAGGAGCGCTCATAATTGGCTAGGATTTCCGCCTTTCCCGAAGGCGCCGCATCTTGTCCCTGCTCCCGCATAGGGCCATCGAGCACCAGACCTTTGTCGAGCTTTTCGACAAATCGTAAAAGGAGGCGCTGCACGTAGGTTCGCGGCACAGTTTAAAGCGGGCCCAGACGCCCTGGGCCATGGAATCGAGGGCCATAAGCAGGAGCAGCGCAGCCGGGCTGTCAGCCGCTCGTGGATTGGCGGCAAAACCAATCTCACCGGAAGGCGAAACCTGCGGCCTGACCTTCAGCCGGTCGATGATTGCATTGAACTTCACGACTGCATCACCATTGTCTTCCAGCCCGTTGTTTGAGGCTTCCAGCCGACGAAGCACCTGTTGCAATGCCATTGCCCTTCCAAATGCTGGCAGGGCAGCGCTGCTGCTTGAGGCAAGATACTTGCTCTGGGCCCATTCCGACCAGTCGCCAGCGTTGCGAAAATCCCACCACAAGAAAGATTCGAGCGTGGCGTAGGCCTGCGGTGTGCCCGGCCGATGCTCAGGCACTTTCAAGTTTCCGAAATGGTCCCTTGACCGCCATTATGTTACCTTCTAACCGATTTGTCGGTAACATTACACCGCTCATTGGAACTTTCCTCCTCCGGTGCCAATCCGGGGCCATGTTACCGGGTGCTCTCGCGGACCATTCATCCAGCAAGGGGTACAGCATGAGCGTCGAGCGCTTCTTCATCGACATGGACCCAGCGGTGCTTGCGGACTTGAAGACCCGTCTCAGCCTCACCCGCTGGACCGATGCGGTGACTGTTGGTTGGTCGTTCGGCACGGACCGGGCATTCCTCCAGCAGCTGATCGAGCACAGGCGCGACCCCTACGACCGCAGCCAACGTGAGGCCATGCTCAATCATATTCTTCGCTTCCGAATGGGTCGATCGGCGGTTGAGTGTCGTTCGCTACGCCTGGGGAGAGGTTCCAGAACTCTACGCGGCGGGCCTCCACAGTTTTCTCTTCGGCCGCTTCCTTCATGACCAGGAGGATCGATGATGTTCCCGCGACCTGCGCAAATGCCCTCGTTGCCCGCGGCAGTCTCCAGTTTGTCATTGCAGCCGCAATCTGCATCCAGGCCGCGCAGGGAATCTTCGACGTCAGCCTTCCGCTGAGGGCCGAAAGGGCCGGCCTCTCTGCAACCGCGTTCGGCTGGACGGGAGCTGCGCATGCGGCCGGCTTCCTCGCCGGCGCCTCCCTCGCCCCAATCGCTTTGAAGCGGCTTGGCGGATATGGCGTGCTCGTCTGTGCGTGCATTCTTGCCTGCCCGCTCGCCGGGCTTGGCTGGGTGTCGAGCGAAGCGGCTTGGCTGCTCGCCCGAGTGGCGGCCGGCTTCGCCTTTGCGATGCTGTTCGCCGCAACAGATACGGCAGTCCTTGACACTGCAGACATCGAGCACCGTTCGCGAGCGATTGGTATTTACGTGATGTTCGAGCGCTTATCGATGATGGTCATGCCCTTCGCGTTTGCCGGGCGACTGAGCTCTCCGCCCACACTCATCTACGGGGTTCTGTGCCTGTGGATGGCGCTGATCCCGGGCCGAACGCTATTGCGAACTCACCCAGCTACCAATGGTGTTGGCCTGGAGTTCTGGTCCACGGTCGGAGCCGCATGGAAGCTTGCTCCAAGAACGGTGCTTTGCGCCTTTGCCGCAGGCGCCCTGAACTCATCGGCACTTCTCCTGCTGCCCCGCTGGGTCCACAACACGCTTGGCGATACGGCCGTCCCGATCATCCAGGCTGCGGCCTGGTTCGGCGCCCTTGCGGTGCAGCTCGGAGCGGGCTTTCTCGGGAGACCCGCGCTCCGCACCCGTCTTGGCCTGTGGCTGAGCCCAGTGGCTGGAGCGGTGCTCATTGCATTTCCCCTGGCCGCAAGATCTGGTGTGGCGGTTACCACGGTGACTGCGCTGCTCCTCGGAATCACGGCATTCTCTCAATATGGGTTGGCGCTTATTGCGATGGGCGACATCGCGGCGCAGCACGATGGGCCAGCGCCCACGGCAGCGCTGGTGTTTGCATGGGGATGCGGCGCTGTTGCGGGGCCCGCGCTCTGTTCAGCAGCAGGGCTCTACGCGGCCCCCAGCCGGCTTTTCACGGTTCTCGGTCTCGCCTGGCTAAGCACGCCCCTCGTTACTGGATTGGCGCGAAAGTTGACGACGCGTTCGGCCGCGGTTTGTCGGGCGAGAACCCTCACCGGAGCATCGCTGTGAGACGTCGTGAGGTTTGAGCCAGTGGAGATTCCCGACGCGGATCCGCTGGGAGGCTGAATAACGATCGCTCAGCGATCTCGGGCATGCGCCAACAACTTAAGGACGCGAGGCTTTCAATGAACCAAGACTTTATTTTGCGACGCTGGTCCTCGCGTATTCGGACGAGCGACGAAGATGCCTATGCGGAATATGTGGGGACTACAGGGCTCACCGATTACAGGGCAACCGCGGGTAATCTTGGAGCGGAGATCCTGATGAGAAGGCTGGAAGACGGCTCAACGGAGGTGACTACGTTGAGTTGGTGGAGATCAATGCAGGCCATTGAAGCCTTTGCAGGACCTCAACCGGAGCTTGCTCGATATTATCCAGACGACGAGCGCTTCCTTCTCGATAAGCCGTTGCATGTCGAGCATCACCGGGTTGTAGCGAGCACGAACGAGCGCAAATAGCGCAAGATTGGAAGACTTCAGATCCGGGCGCGGGGCGCGCCCGGCGCAGCAAGCGACCAATCTTTATCTCGTCCCCTGGTGCGTTGCTTCGTCGTGCAACGCATGCGCCCAGAATTCGGTTGTTTTACTGTTCGTCGAAGCGATGAAAATAGGGCGGGCGGCACGATCGTACCGCCCGCCCCCTTTGGGCAAATCCGAGACGAGCGCCTAGAAGTCGACGCGGGCGCCGATCCGGAAGAACCGCCCGATGAAATTGCGGTCGGCCCAAGCCGGATTGAACTGATACAGGCCGTACGCCGCATTCGGATCGTATGGCGGTTTGATATCGAGGAGGTCGAGGACGTTGCCGTAGACGGTGAGGTTCTTCATGACCTTGGCCTGCGCCGTCAAGTCGACGTCCCAGACCGCCTTACTGCGGCACAGGATCGGCGAACCGTCCACGAAAGTCTGCGACATTGTGGCGGTGCTCCCGTTGCAATCCCCCAAAGTTCCTCCGAAGTCGGTAGAGATCTCTGAATAGCCTGAGGTGTAGTAGGTCGTAACGCTGAGCGAACCACGACCGTTGAAGTCGATGGTGTTCTCCCACGACCCGCGCCACCTCGGTGCACCCGAGCAGCTGGTGATATTACAGGGGCTGAGCGTACCGGCATAGACCTGCTTGCCGGCGTTTGGATCGGTCAGCGTCAGCTCCGCGAGATAGGATGCATTGAGGCTGCTGACCAACCTAACTCCGCTGGACGTAAGCGGAACGCGGGCGGTTGCGCTGAAATCAATGCCAGAGCCGACTTCGGAGTCGGCATTGGTGTAGGACGCCTGCACAAATCCGAGCAGCGGCAAAGCAGTTGGGTTGCTCGGGTCGGGGACGCCTGGAAGGAGAGTCACTCCCGGCGGCGCGGTCACCTTTCCGTTATTCTGATAATATTGATCGATCAACGCCTGCGACGGTACCGCGGCAATGATGATGTTATTGATCTTCGTGTGCCAGTAATCGACCGTCAGCGTCAGCATCCTCGTCGGTTCGACCACCGTTCCCACCGTCAACGAGCTCGACTTTTCCGGCGCGAGGCTGGGATTGCCGATCGAGGTCAGGCCGTACATGTAGGGGCTGAGGTACGACGGATTATTCGCGTGGGCCGCGCAAAAAGACGCGAACGCCGCGCTGTTGCAATTGATGGTCCCGCTGACGTAGCCGGTGGTCGGAAGACCGAAGGCTTCATTGAAGCTTGGGATTCGGAATCCCCGCGAATAAGTCCCGCGAAGCTTGATCTCCTCGATCGGCCGATATTGCAGTTCGAACTTCGGCGAGAATGCCTTCTGGCCGCTACTATATTTGTCGTAGCGACCCTCAGCCTTGAAGTCGAAGTCGGTGAACGCCGGAACATCGAGCGAGTAATATCCCGACCAAACGTTGCGGCTACCGACGGCACCCACCGCGTTGATATTGTAATAGCGAGCAGTTGGATCGACCGCGTTCGCTGGATTGGCGCTTGGATTGAACAACAACTCTTGCCGATATGAGCCACCGACAGCGAGGTTCACGTTACCGCCAGGCAGAGTGAAGACGTCACGGCCGATCGTGGCCTCAATTTGGGTCAATTTGGACGTTGAGTCATTGACGTTTGTCGGAGCGATGAACTCGCGCTGCGCGTCCGTGTTCAAGCTCTGATTCACAAAGTTGTACAAACCCGTGCCGACCGCGCTCAGGAGATTCTTGAGGAAAATGGAGTTCTTCTGAGTAATCTCCAAGTCGACCCTCGAGGTCGTCGCGTCGACGTTGAAGTTAAACCCGCTGAACGTGCCACTCACGCCCGCTGATGCCCGGTACGTATTCGCATCCGTGGACGTTTCGCGCGGCTGGTCGAAACGTTCCGACAGGAGAGCGTATTTGCCCTGCGATGCAAAGGGATTGTTTGGGTTGAGAGCGCCGTTCGACGCGTTGCAACCGCTAAACGTCACAAATCCGCTAGGGCTGATTGTGGGTGTGGCGCCGGGGCAGACATAGACGGGCAGGAAGATGCCGGCGAGCGCAACAGTTTTCCCGCCGGCCGCGGTCTGGCCGGTGAAGCTGAGCGGACTGATCTGGCTCTGCGTCTTCGTTTCGTACCAATTGGCCATCGCATAGGCCTGAATGTCCGGCGTGAGGTTGACGGTCGTGTGAAAGTTGAGGCCTTTGCGTTCGACCCTCGGATCATATTGCTGATATTGGTTGACCAGGTCTTGTTGGCATACGACGGCCGGCGCACTCGCGGTCCGCTGAGCCGGCGTCAGTGTATAGGAGGTGAGCCCCTCGCATCCGGCAGCAGGGTTGAGCAATTGGTACGGGCCAAGCGCGGTCGGGTTCGTACCGGCTGCGACCGCGGCGGCGACTGTTGAAGGATCATAGGGTCTTCCAAAGCCGACTGTTGTCGTCTGGAATCCGCGGTACGTGCCGCTCGCCTGAATGCCATTCAAGATGTTGTTGAATCCGCAGGTCGTGCCCGACGTATAGATTGACTGGCCGCAGATTTTGCTCTGGTCCGCAGTGTTGAACGGGTACCCTCTATCGCGCATGTACAGTGCGTCGTTGTTCTGATATTCGGCATTGACGTAGACGTTGAAACCTTGGTCCGCGAGTGAGCCGTAGCCGACCGTTGCGTCGAAGCGTTTCTCGCCAGCGTCGCCGCGCTGCGAGATCCCATACGAACCGTTGAGGTGCAGGCCTTCGATGTGGCGCTTCACGATGACGTTCACGACCCCCGCGATCGCATCCGCGCCATAATTGGCCGAAGCACCATCCTGAAGCACTTCGACGCGGTCGACGATCAATTCCGGAATGGTGTTGATGTCGACGAAATTTCGGAAACCGTCGTCGGCAAGCGGGTAGACAGCGCTTCGTAGCCCGTCGAACAAAGTGACCGTATAAGCATCGTTGAAACCGCGCAGCGACGGTGCGCTGGCGCCAGTTGCGAAACCGAATGACGTCCAGCTCGTCGGTGCGGTGCCGGCATTGTTGGCGGCAAGCAGCTGGATGGCGTCAGAAACAGTCGTGATACCGCGGTCTTGGAGGTTCGCGGCACTCACCACGGTGACCGGCGACGCGGTCTGCGTCTGCCTCGAGACGGTTCCCGTGATGACGATGGCCTGCGGGTCCTTCTGATCGGCCTTTGTGGCGCGGCCGCTCTGACTCTTGGCAGAATGCGGTGGCCCCGCGTCCGGCGCGGTCGGAGTTGGAGCCGTTGGGGCGGGGCCCGCGATCGGTGGAGTCGTCGCGGTCGGCTGTATCACGGGCTGCGTCGCTGACTGGTCCTGGGCAACGGCCGGACTCGACATCAGCCCGGCGACCGCAAGAGCGGCCAACCCGCTTCCCGCGCGAAGCATCGGGCCGAAACGAACAAAAGATGCGCTCATCATTTTCTCCTCAAACACGTTCATGTTCCCCCTCCCCAAAGACACCACGTTCGTGGCCGAGGAATTGAGCACAGTTAGTCCGCATCGCACTATTATTCCAGCCGGAATGGCGAAAAGCCAAACTACGTGATATTTTGGCCACAGAAGGCCGGCTGTCTTCGATATATTTGCCTTTGTTACAGATGGTTAAACAATGAGCGGATCCCGCCATGCCGCGCACAAAAGGGGCCGCGAGCCATCATCTGGTCAGCAAATCATCGCGGCATTACAGCACTAATAGGACTATTTGGAGGTGCCCAAGGACGCCGGGGGGCTGGGAAGCGGCGCTTCTCGACGCAGATTGGCCGCCTGGCTGACTTGGGCTCAGCTTTGCTTGCGAGCGCTTATCAGCTTGAGGGTGGCTTGCAGCGCAGCGCCCGGCGAATCCCCAAACCGTTCCTGGATAACGCGCTTCAGCACGAGGCCGCGAATTTGCCTGGTGACGATAGCGGGAAAATATACGACTTCGCAGCGGCGACCGCTGCGATGTTTCCTGATCAGCCCTCGATCCGCCATTCTGCTCAGCAGCGTCCGGATGCATGCTTGCGTTGGCGGTCTCGAGATCCCCGATTGAATGTCTCGGCTCGTCGCCATCCCACTGCGGTAGACGACGGTTGCGATCTCCCGCATTCGCGGCGGCAGAGTTCGAAGCTCGATCGGAGGCGAACGATCGAAGGAATCCACAAGCTCGGCCAATCCGGTTGGCCGCGCCTGGAAGTCGCTCAGCTCCTCGGCGAGGAATGATAAGGAACCGCCGTAAAAATCGTCTGCGAAGCGCCCAAGCGCGATTTCGTGAGCAGATCTAACTGTGAGCGCCGGCGCGTAAACGAACGCTGGGCTAGTTTCGCATCGTTGCCGCAGCAACAATCCCTTGCGCACGAGGCGGTTTAGAAAGCAGCGGACGGTCGCGTTGGTGAGGGAGTAGGAGAGCTGAGCTTCGATGTCTCTCGCCGTCGTCAGTTGCTGCTCGTAGACCATCGCCGCGATCTGCCGCTCGCGCCAGGCGAGCTGCTCGACTTCGGGTGGCAATTGCAGGGATTGGGGCACTTCGTTGCCGGTCGCCGGCGGCGCTCTTGTCGGGAGATACATTTTCACCTGCAGGGATGGAGGTCCTGTCAATTATGGTGCGAATCATACTATTGGGTTCCCGGTCGCGCAAGCTGCGACGACAGCTCGATCGCGCAGCAGCGCCGATATTTGGTAAAATCGTGACGTGTACGCTCACGTCCGACGAAGGGCCGGTCATTTATTCAGGAAGGGGAAATCGGCCGAACCCGCGTCTGAATGCTGGGCACTGATCTTAGAAGGCAGTTTTCGCGCGACCGCCCACGCTGAAAGCCGTGCCATTCGCTGCACCGGGCTCAATGCGACTGCTCATGGGCCGACGGCGACCGCCAGAGAAAGCGCTATGCCCCGGCCGTCTTACGAACCCCCAGGCTCGCTTCAACGCGATCGAGCCAGGCGAGACGCGATTTGATGGCAGTCACCGCATTGTCGTGGACCTGGTCTTTGTAGGGAACGTGAACGGACGCACCATATTCCTCGAGCTCGGAAAGCTTTGCCTCAAGACCCGACTTAACCTTGGCAAGCCACTCGGCCTGCTCGTCCTTCGACAGCAAGTCGAAAGATTGAAGCATGGTGCGAAGCGGATCTTCGGGCAGCAGGTGAACCGGCCTGATGTCCTTCAGCCACGATCGAACCGCCGCTCGGCCACGTGCCGTGCACTGCAGAACTTCGCTATTGCGCGCATCATCTAGCGCGCGCGAGCTCACCAGTCCGCGCTCTTTCAAGCGCCGGATCATTGGATAAATCTTGCCCTTGCTTGTCCCAAAGTTGCTGACTGGAGACTCGGCATAGATCTTCGACAGCTGGTAAGCGGTCGCCGGCTGAACCCGTACCAAGAGCGAAAGGAAAGTCCCTTCATCCTGGGTCACACGAGAAACGGAACTCGGCAAAGCGGGCGCCCTTTCAGACCAGCCTATCCCGGCAGTCGTCCTCGCCGAAGAGCGCGGACCGGCTGCTAGGACGATATGCTGTGCTAGAAAGCACTGAGGATCGACGCAAGGCTTGCATCCATTCGCGACAGGTCCATGTCGCTGGCCTCAACGGCATTACTTATCCCCTCAGTCAGCAATCCCGGCGGGACCTGCGTCGCCGTCCTCCTTCCCAATGCAGTTCAGTCGGTCGCTCAAAGCGCGATCTTCCGAATAACATGGAACGGCTCGCCCGAGCCAGAAGTGGGAGGCTCGATAGGTCATGCGTTCTACGCTCTTGTTGAACGGTTTGAAGCGCGTGTTGCGACGAGCGCCTGAAAAATAGACGGTGAGAACCGATCATTCGCACTTTACGGCCGTAAAGCTACCTTCAGATGCAACGGATGGTCGCAGGACGGGACGCATGTGGACGAAGAAACAAGTGCTGGTGACCCGCGCGGCCGACGGTACCGTTCAGATCTTGCCGATGCGATACAATGCATCGCACCAACGTGGTTGGCGCTGCTTCCTCGGCGCCCTTGCCGAAGATCTGCGGCGATCAGCGAGGCGACAGAGCCAAGCTTCCAGGGACGCTCGCTATTCGATGCACTGGCAATGTTTCGCCGCACGATCGAGCCCGCGGGTGGTCGGCTGCTACAGGCCATGGCAAGTCGCGAATGCTGGGCCGACGCGGAAAGTCGAGACCGATTTTGCCGACGGCTGACGCTCGGTTCAGCGGAGAGCGACCTGGTTGACGGCTTCCTGCCGATTGACGCGGGAGAGGCTGCCAGCAGCATTTCGGTTCTGAACCTCAGTCCACTGAAGCTCATGTTGTGAGCAGCGCTGTGCTGAAGCTCAGCACCGAGCGCCATTTTGATGCAGAGATCTGCGTTCGGCCGTTACAATCGTTACGCCGCGTGAGGTCGTTGCCGGTCTGAACGAGCACTTTGACCGACCTTGAAGACCACCCCCGGCGGCGCCAGTAAACAAGAGCTGCATATCGCTCTTGAACAAGCCGAGCCGAAAAATCCAGCTGATACGGTCTATTTATTTGATGAGGCTGGAGCGCCGCAAATGCGACGATTGGCGAGCGGCGAGCCACGCCCCTTTCAACGTTGGCTTAGACTGAGGCTTAGCGCTCAGGCGGCAGCGAAATTCACCAACGAGCTTGGGGATCTATTAGCAAAGTACGACCACGCCAATGTCGGGTCTGGGCGACCGCACCTGTGCTATTTTGCACTTGTGAAGAGCTGAATCTCGGACCTGAAAAATCGACGGGGCGTCGATCGCGCAGGCATATTGTGCGCTGGACTGCAGTGGGTGTGAGGCCGGCCAAGCTCGCCGACTAAAGTTCACTTTGCCGACATTCGCGCAACCGTCGGCAGCGGGCGCAGCCTTTCTTTGCAGAATTCGTTGCGGGATCATTGTCCGAGTGGAGCGTGGTTATGATGATGGTCGAAACGGAACTCCGAGCCAGCCCAATTCACGGAATTGGGGTATTTAGCAAAACGTTTGTGCGCGCCGGCGATCTCATCTGGCGGTTCGATAGTCGCGTCGATCAAGTCTTCGCCGCCGACGAGCTGGAGGAAATGCCCGAACAGCTTAAGAGCTTCCTGAAGACCTATTCGACGTTGCACGCAGAATTGAACTTGTGGGTTCTGTGCGGCGACAACGGCCGTCACTTCAACCATTCCGATAATCCCAATACGCGCTCACTAGGGATTGCATTTGGTGACGACGTAGCGGCAGAGGATATCGAGGCAGGAACTGAGCTTACGAGCGATTATCGGACGATCTGCGATGCGATGCGGTCAGGAGAGCTCGGCTTCAGCCACCCCCATTTCAACAACAGGTCCAACTCCCCACCCATAAGCGCGTCGCCGATGTCGAGCCGGTAACGCAAGTTGGGTGCGTGAACCTTCCTAGCGTTCACGTAAGCCGCGTCTTTTGCTTCCTCGACGGTCGCTCCCGTTCCGGTCACCACTGCCGTCCAGCCATAGAGCCCCGCGGTTACCAAATTGGCGCCTGAGGCTCCCACCTCGCCCAAGTGCAAGTGGTCGAGTTCGATGTCGCCGATGAGCACCGGCAAGCCGACGGGCGCCGCCACGTCTCGGCGTGTAAGCGGCATCGGCGGAGTGGTCAGCACAAGGCCCGTCGAGAAGCCTTCGCGATGCGGGAAGGTGGTTGAGCTTCGTGACAACAGCAGCTCGAACAAGCCGTCCCACGTGATCGCTTGCAAAGGCTCGAGGACCGCAAATCCGGGGTAGCCAAAGCGGCAGGTAAACTCGATGGGCCAGACGCCCTCTTCGTTGATGATGGTGTTGAGGTTCACCCAACCAATGTGACCTGCCTCCCTAAACAGCGCTTCCAGGGGCGCGAGCGCCACTTCGAACAGTCGCTCCGAATTCATGAATGTCGCGACGGTGCCCATTTCCCCAGTGAGCTCACCCATATTGCCTGCAAAGAACCGCTTGTGTTCCCAGTCCAGACAGGCCGGGCGAAGGAAGCACTCGCCATTAAAGTAGGCGCCTACGCCCGTTTCGACGCCCTCAATGTAATCCATCAGGATGAATCGCCGGCCGTGTTCGACGCCTTGGACGCGCAGGAGCGCAGCCACATCCGATCCGTCCGCAAATGTGCCCACGAAGGTCTCGCCGGCCGAATCGCAGAGCTTGAACACACATCGGCGCGGATGCGTGGCCAGGTCGTCGAGGGCATCACCAACGGTGCCGTATTCACGCACTGCGGCGATGTTCAATCCGCGCTTCGAGAGCAAATTTAGGGCAAAGCCCCGGTCATTTTCGAGCCGGTCTCCGATCGAGCTGCCACCGATCACGTTGAAGCCGTCGCGGCGTAGTTGGTCCTGAAGCTCCCCAAAACCTACCGCTTCGAACACGATCAGGCCATCGGGGCCCGCGGATCGGATCCATTCGAGCTCGGTGTGCCAGCAGCTAACTCGAGGGACGAGTCCAGCCATTGTCCCGTGCGCCAGCGGCTCGCTGACCGTTACTTTTACTTCATGACCGTCCCCAATCAGCCGCAGATAGAGCGAGCCGAGATCGCAGGTTTGGGTGATGCCGAGTATGCGCACGATCGCTTGCTAGCAGGGAACTGCGCCGCGCAAACCTGCTTCTAGCACGACCCCGCGTCTAGCCAACGAGCCGAACAGCCCTCTCGTAAAAAATAACGGCGGCTTCAGAAGACATTCAGCCGAGTTGATGGAGCTCTCTGAGCTGGGAGATGCCCATGCTCGAGGCTGCAATCGCGCTTAATCGTTTCGGTCTTGGCGCTCGCCCGGACGACCCGCTGCCACGCGATGCCAAAGCGTGGCTCATCGCCCAATTTAGCTCCTTCCAGCCTCGGCCAGACGCGCTTGCCCACGTTCCTTCGCGCAGCTCGGTCATCGCCCAGCTCGCTGATTACAGTGCGGAAACGCGCATGGGTGCCAGAGCGAAACGTCAAATGCAGGATCAATTGCTTTCGACCAGCCCGGTGGAGCAGCCGAGTGACAAGCAGGCAGATCCGCTTAAGCGTTACCTCCGTCAGACGATCCGCGGCGACTATGTCACCATGGATGCGGCCCGCCTCAATTCCGCACTTACGACGGACAGCCCATTCGCGGAGCGGCTGGTCCATTTCTGGGCCAATCATTTCGCGGTGTCGATCGACAAGCTGCCGGTGATCGGACTGGCGGGACTTCTCGAGTTCGAGGCGATTCGACCCCATTTGTTCGGCAGCTTTTCCGAGCTTCTGCTGGCGGTGGAACAGCACCCCGCCATGCTCGTGTATCTCGACCAGGCCCAGTCGATCGGCCCCAATTCGCAAACCGGACGCTTCGCCGCGAAGCGAGGACGCAAGCCGCGCGGTCTCAACGAGAATCTCGCGCGGGAGATCATGGAGCTCCACACGCTCGGTGTGCGCACAGGCTACAGCCAGGCCGACGTTACCGAGTTCGCACGGGCATTGACCGGCTGGACGGTGAGCGGAATCGTACGTGGGCCAGCGGCGCGATCAATTGGCAGCAGCGGCGATGGCAGCTTCCGCTTCGCGGATGCGTTCCACGAGCCCGGCGATCGAACGATCATGGGCAAGCGTTACGCGCAGCACGGCGAAGCGCAGGCGCGGACGGTCCTAGCCGATCTGGCAGCCAGCCCTGCCACTGCGCGACACATCTCGACGAAGCTAGCGCGGCATTTCGCTGGCGACGATCCCCCCGAAGCGATGGTCGAGCGGCTCACTCGGAGGTATCTATCGAATAACGGCGACTTGCCGGCCTTGTACCGGGCGCTCATCGCCTCTCCGGAAGCGTGGTCGGCTGTGCCGCTCAAGTTCAAAACTCCGTGGGAATGGACCGTGTCGGCGCTTCGGGCGACGGGACAAAAGGAGCTCGATCCAAGAATGGCCGCCGCAATGCTCAAGCAGCTTGGGCAACCAACGTGGCAGCCTGGTTCGCCCGCGGGATGGGACGACATCGCCGCGAGCTGGGCGGCGCCCGAATCACTGATGCTGCGGGTCGAGGTCGCGGAACGGCTGGCCGACCGAGCCGGGTCATCCGTCGACGCCCGCGCCCTCGCAGAGAAATTGCTTCCGGGCTCGCTTACCGAATCTACGCGTAAGGCGATTGCGCGAGCCGAAAGCCCGCAGGAGGGCCTCGCGCTTCTGCTCGTCAGCCCTGAGTTTGTGAGGAGGTGATGATGCTCACTCGCAGGTTTTTTGTATCCGCCGGCGGCGCTGCGGTCGCAGCATTGTCGATGCCGCGAATGGCTTTTGCGCGGGCGAATACCAGCCGCCGCTTCGTGTTCATTATCCAGCGGGGCGCGGCCGACGGGCTTTCGATTCTCGGCCCGACAGGCGACCCGCAATATGCAAGCTTCCGCGAAACCTTCGACCAGGATCTCGCCGGCGGACCGAAGCTTGGCAGCTTTTTCACCCTTCATCCTGCTCTTGCCGAGACGGCGAAGATGTACGCCGAGAAGCAGGCGCTGTTCGTCCACGCAGTCGCATCGCCATACCGAGATCGATCGCACTTCGACGGACAGAATGTGCTCGAGACCGGTGGCTCCGCCGCTTACCAGCTGAAAGATGGATGGCTCAACCGGCTTGTCGGCCTCCTGCCCGCAGCCGATTTTAAAGCGCTGGCGCTGTCCGACACCGTTCCGATGGCTCTTCGTGGCAGCAATGAAGTTTCGTCTGTACGCTCCGTCAAAGCTTGCGGGTCCGAGCGCTGACCTGCTCGAGCGAGTGTCAGCTTTGTATGAGCCGGATCACCAGCTGCATGGTCTTTGGAGCGAGGCGCTCGCGACCCGACTGGCTGCCGGGGAAGTGGAGGACGGGCAGAGCGGGGCGGCGATCGGCGCGGTCGCGGCCAAGCTCCTCACGGGCGAATCAGGTGCCCGAATCGCGATGATCGAGACGAACGGCTGGGACACGCACTCTGGCCAGCGGCGTCGTTTGACTTCGCAGCTCAAGAACCTTGACGGCATAGTCGGATCGCTCAGGTCCGGCTTAGGACCCGACTGGGCCAACACACTGGTGATCGTTGCGACGGAGTTCGGCCGCACCGTGCGCCCCAACGGAACCGGTGGCACGGATCATGGCGAGGCAGGTCTGGCCATGTTGGTAGGCGGCGCAGTGGCCGGCGGCAAAGTAGTTGCGGGCTGGCCAGGGTTATCAACTGGCGCGCTGTATGAGGGCCGCGATTTGAAACCGACTACCCGCCTTGATGCATTAATCGGGGGAGCGCTCTCGCAGCACTTCGGACTAGATGCGGTGCGTGTCATGACGAACCTGTTTCCGCAAAGCGGTCAGTTTGCTTCTGCACAGGCGCTTATCGCCTGAACAGCACGCTCCCGAGGGATATAAGCGGGCTAAGGTCTGAATCGGCCCATCGTTGCCATTTCCGGTCGCGTCGGTTCGTTCGGTTCAAGCACGACATGACAGACATGTCCGTCACCACGGTGAACTTCCGCCGACCGACGGGGAGCCGGCATGGGCGATTCTCAAACGGTTCGTACTGCTGCCAGAAGCGAGCCGTGGATCCGACTCTGCGTGCGCACACCCTGGCGGCGAACCATCGCTAGACCTCCTGCTTTACTTGTGCGTGATTCAGAAGCGCGACGAATACAATCCCTCCGAATGAGTTCCCGATCACAGCGGGAATTAAGAAGCGGAGAAAGTAATCGCCCCATCCGATTGCCCCTCGCATCGCGGCAAATGCCGTCTCGACCGACCCCGCGATGACGTGGCTGAAATTGGCAACGCCGATGAGCCACGTCACAGTGACGATGACCAGGAATCGGGCCGAGGCTGCAGCCGGGAGGAGCCAGACCATCAGGGCGATAAGCCAGCCTGCGAATATGCCTTTGACGAGGACAATGACGAAGCCAGGATCCGCGGCCTTCACTCCGAGGGTCGTGAATGCCTTCATTGCCTCGGGTGGAAAGAGCCCGGGGATCATCGCCGCCGCGGCGAAGAAAAGTGTACCGATGATATTAGCGGCAAACACGATGCCCCAGAACCGCAATACATCGCTCGGCCTGTGCGTCTTATGCAATACAGGCAGCATCACCGTGAGGGTGGTTTCGGTGAAGAGCTGCTGCCGGCCCATCGTCACGAACACGAAGCCGATACTATAGCCCAGGCTAGTCAGCAGGCGCTGCCACGCCGCATTGGGAAGCGCGGCCTGCAAGAGTTCATCGCCTAGCATCGAACAGCCCATTGTCAGCCCGGCGGCAAGGCCCGACCATGCGATCGAGGACGATGGGCGCTCAAGCTCTTCGGTGCCTTCAAGACGGATAGCCTCGTGAACCACTTTTGCGGTTGTGCTCGACCGCTCGTCGGCCTCTTCCAACTCTCGGCCGGAAAGGGGGGAAACTCGCTTCTCGTGTTCAATCATCTGCTCGCGATCGGGCATTCACCTACCTCCTTTCGAGGTAACGCGCGGCTTCAGCGCAAGCTGCCGCGTCAACAAACATGTGAAACCAGGGATCGGGGGAGGGAATGGATGTCGGCGCGCGAGCGTTCAGCCCGTAAGCGGCAGTCGCGCCGCCGACGAAACCGATTGGTCCGCCAGTCCGCTTGCGCTTCGAACATCGAAAGCCAAACCGCGCGCAGCTTTCCGAGCAGTTCGCAGCTCCCCTGAATCTAGGCCCGCATCGCCGAGCGCAACGCGTGCTACCAAATCCGGGCCTTGGCCAGCCGACGCCGCAATGACGACGTCGATCCTGAACCGCACATCCAAACTCAACGGCGAGGAATGAAGGACGTGTGACTCTTTAATTTGGTCACTTGATCAAATCACCGAGCGCGAACAGCGGTGCTCCAATTGCTACGATTACGCCAAATGCGAGAGCGAAGATGACTACAGGGCTCTTTAGCGCTTGCCGAAGGTAGTCACCCCAACTGGTCGACCCCATTGTCAGCGATCGCCTTTGTCGCCTTCGCCACGCTTGGGCTTGGTCTTCGAATCCCGTTTCTGATCTTGCGCGAGGCTGCGGCCGACGTCGTCGGACTCCTTGAATTTGCCGTCTTCATCCCGACGGACGAACCTCTTGTCTGTTCCTGTGTCGATCAATTCACGCGGCATAACGAAGCACTCCTCGATAAGCGTAGCCAGCTCAACTCTTCGGACCCACTAGGTCCATTGATCATGGCACGTATGAAAGCGGAATACCTAAGGACGCACACCGCAATGTCGGAACACGACGCCACTGTCTAAGGTCGCTCTCACTTCGCGCATTGGAACCCATTCGCGTAGGCCTGCGCCAATTCCTGGTGGATACCGCGAGCGATTGCTGAGCATGCGTTCTTGGCGGCGGCGCGTTCGGCCCGCTCCCGACGACCGCAATGCTCCAGCCATTCCTTACCCCTTCTCCCTAGCGAGCACGAGACGGACGGGCCGCCGCGACAACATGAGCAACGCCTCAGGGCAATCACGACAACCACTTCGCTACAATCAGGATCCCACCGTGAGCGGCTCAAGCGCCGGGCATCGGAGAAGCAAAGTGTCGCAAACAGGCCAAGCAACCCTAGCCAAAACCCACCCAGCCAATGTCTTCTGGCTCACGGATAGTCGGCCAGATTGTCCGGAAGGAGCATAAGGAAGCCGAGCGCGGCGAAGATGAGCAGCGCTCCGCAGATTAGGCTTCACCAGCTCAACCGCCGTAGGATGTCCCTAGCTGCAACTCCGGGCCGTAACGGTCGGGAGCTCACGGCAGTCGAAAACCGAGAGTGCAGAGTTTATTGGCCGGAGCTGTTCTCTGACTGTGACGGGGAACCGTCAGGCGGAATTGTGGGATCGCCTGGATCGCTAGCTGCCATTCGAATCGAGCAATGACCTGATGAACTGTCGCGGAGCGAGCGGAGAGAATGGGTCCGAAGGTTTCTTCAGTAATAGCCGCTCGATCACCCGAGCTGACGGGCGGTGTTAGCCCCCGAACCTCGCCCAGACGACTGCGCTTCAGGAACTTTTTAAGCCTGCGCCCGCGCAATATCGGGTAGCGGAAAGAGATAGTCACCTGTGAGCAAATGCTCACAAGTTCCTCATGACACTCGTCCGTTCCCGGTGATATGCAAACAGAGAGGAGCAGGAGGCGAAAATGCATTGGTTCAGACCCGCGGGTATTCTTTTTGTGCCCGTATCAACGAGCGGCTGGATCGCGACCGTGCTTGCTCTGGCATTTTGCGGCCAAGTCTTCTGGTTCGTAGATGGTCGCTCGCACTCTGTCAGCGACACGCTGTACGGCGTTTTCCCGTTCTGGGTGCCGGCGTTGCTGGCACTTGCGTGGCTCGCGGATCGAACAGGGGGCCGGGCCTCCGCAAACTGAGTTTCAAGACCGTTTGCCGCTAGCGATGATATGGACGCGCCGTCAGTGCCCAGATATTCCCGCCGTAGGGTCGCGGGTGTTGATGGGCTGCCATCCTCTCTTAGTTACGTCCTTCGTTGATGAGATGTGGTCCCTCCGTTCCGCCGTTCCACGGCAGCCCGAGCAAGTTCGGCCAGAATGTTGTCACGTGCGGCCAGTGCAACTCCGCCTCGCCAATTCGCCACTTTCGACCTCGCGGAAATAGGCAAAATGACGACTATGGAAATGACGATGGCAAAACCTTGAGGGGCTTCGGAATTGGCGCCTAAGCCGCTTTCGCGCAGATCGTCCCCCCCTTAAGGTTCGACCGTAATAGTCGCGCTTCTCATACCACCATTGTACCAATCCCCATCCTTCAAGTCATTCTCGGGACTGTCCGCTTGTTTCACGCCGATGGTCAGGGGCGCCGTGTTACTAATCGACCCGATCGACGCATCTTTCTTCCTCGCCCGTCCCCCATCCACGATCATGATGAGGCTCGTTGCGGTCTTCTGACACGTGATCGTATGAAGTTGATTATCAGCTAAGTTCGCCGTTCCCCTGATCGATGCGACCCGGCCACGGGAGTCGGTCACTTCGCATTGGGCTTTGGCCAAGCCGGCACCGTAAACGATCTCGACCTTGTAGTCTCCGCCGTCGGTCGTGCTGAGGCCCTTACGAAGGACGTCGTAGTCCCTCGCTCTGGGCGGAATGATGTCGAACTGCACCTGGACGGTGTAAGAAAAATCAGCCGTGCCAGGGTTGAGTATTGGCGAATTCGGAACGACGACCTTCGAAGTCCCGCCGTCGAATATGTAACCGGCCCCGGAAGTGACCACGTTGTACATGGCGCCATCGTTCCCGTTGCCGGAACTGTCCTCCATCGTCGTGCCGAAGGTGTTGTCCATGTTCCACTGGGCGACGACGGTCGTTGCCGCCGCAACCGATGGAAAACAGGTCGCGAAAGTTAAAGCGGCCAAAGTGCGACGCAACTTCATGGGTGCACCTCCAATTCGAGCGGGCCCGGATTGGGTTAAACTTCTTGTAATAAAATGGACAGCGCGTTGTTAACCGGGGCAGATCCTTCGCGGCATGCGTTGAAAGTTAGACGGGCGACAGCACCCGCGCCGACGCCTGCTTGACCCGCAGCGCTTGCTTCGAAATCGCCGCGATAGGCCCTCCAACGGCCAGTTTCCCAAGGCTAGCCCAGCCTCGCGAGCGTCAAACACACGAGTATTCCCACAGAAGGTACAATCCACCCTGAGGCTACATCCGAAGCGCAGATCACCTGTCGTGCGGACGTGCTTGGTCGACATTGTCGCTCGATATGCTGACAAGAACAATTCGTGAACGTTGCTGGCTGTTGAGATCTGGGAAAACTGTGAGTGCAGGGGCAAGAATGATCGGAAGGGTGACGTGAGCCCCCGCTGGAAAACATTGCACTGCGCGGATCGCTGATCCAATCGCGATCGCGTCCGGCATTTCCGGCTTTGTGGCGTGCGCCGTTGATGAGCCACGAGGGGCAGCGGCGATCAGGACGAGAAGAAGTTCTGACTGAACTCACGCGACCGGGGAGCACCTCGAAGAGCAGCGATCTGGCGCCGGTCGGTCCGGGTTCGACGCCGTTCGTATGTCAGCTTCACCCTTTCCCGCCGCAATCGACCCAATGCACACATCGGTTGTATAGTGGTCGCGTTGGGAGGCGCGAATATGACTATGACTGTCGAACATCTGCATTCGATCGCGGCAAGATACACCGACGCCTGGAACAGTGGGCCCGCTGAGGCGGTCGCATCCTTCTTCAGTCCCGAAGGCGACATTACCATCAACGGTGGAGAACCTTGGCGCGGCCGTGACGGTGTTGCGGCCATGGCAGCCGGTTTCTTCGCAGATTTGCCGGACATGCGCCTGGTCTGTGATGGCGTGCGCGCTTCAGGCGGCCATGCGGTTTATCTCTGGACGCTCACCGGAAGACACTCGGCCACCAAACGTGAACTGACCATCAGCGGCTGGGAAGAATGGGATCTGAATGAAGCAGGGCTGATCGAGAGATCAAACGGTAACTTCGATGCGGAGGAGTATTCACGACAAGCGGATCTTTAATCTAGTGTCCGTTTTCGCCCCGCGCGGTCGGCTCATGACATTGAGCGAAGCGCCTCTCCGAATGACAGACTTAAGATCGACCCGAGGGAGCTTGACCGCTACGGCGTTAAGACAGCGTGCCGGCGGACGTATTTCTGTGGGGAGCTACTGTTACTCCAGCGTGGAGATGCATTAGCCGCCGCGAAGAGGAGAGATAAACAATGAGCCGTGTGGTGCTGCTTTCTATGACCGAAGCCGGAGTGACCCAGAAGTGTCGCGAAGCGGAGGTTGGAGTGTCGTCAATCGAACCTTTGGTGAGTGGCGGGGTCCGGCTCGTGTGCATGAGCAGCAGTGGTGCAGCGCTTATCCGTCAGAAGTTGAAGGCGCGCGTGATCGAGGGCGATGTCGTAAGAGAAAGGCATCGCCCGCGAACTCCGATGTGGTGAGATTGGATCTTCCCCGACTGGCCTTGATGCTGAGGCGGATATTAACGACCTTGAAGAAGCTAAGCTGAAGGCGCCTTTTGCGGTGCCAACACCAAGGAAGGGCTCCCCATGCGCCAGGACGTCAATCGTGAATCTAGCGCTGACAACGATCGCACCATGTTGCGGTCCTGGCACGAATGGGAAATCGAGGACGGCCAACGGCGGGTCATCCTTTGTGTCGAGACAGATCTGGAGCTGCGGCCAGGCTTTCCGGAGTTCGATTCCATGCGGCTCGAGGCTTTAATTCGCGATGCGACAGATATGATGCGCACCAGCGCCAGCGCGATCAATGCCATTCGGATCGTGCCGGCCCGCTGAGGTTGCCGGCTCGTTCGCCCGACGCCAGAATGTCGCCGCTCAGCGCCCCTTAATCCTGGTGCGGCTGTCTTGCCGGCACTCGTCTGCGTATCTTTCGCTATTCGATCGGTCTATCAGGCGAGAGCTAAAGCCGCTAACGACGGTCAAAGGCGCCGCGGGGCGCTGTCTCCCTCCGTAAAGCAAGCTAGCCACGAGCTGCCCGCTAAGGGGCGATCGGCGAACGAGAAACATAGGCTCATGGCGAAAGAAGATCTGCTTACGATCGAAGGTGTGATTGACGAGATGCTGCCCGACGGTCGGTTCGGCGTTGTGCTCGACAACCAGGTTCGAAATCATTGCTTACACTGCCGGAAAGATGCGACGCTACCGCATCCGATCCATCGTTGGTGACCGAGTTCACGTGGAAATGACGCCCTACGATCTCTCCAAAGGTAAAATCGTCTATCGCGAGAAGATCGCTGGTCAGTCGTCCGGACCGAGACGAAAAACCTTCAGGCGGTGAAGCCAATTCGATCGCGCGAGGGAACGCAAGCGCGCGAGATATGAAGGCGACCCCTGACCATCATCTTGCCGCCGAGGCCAAGCGTGGGCGCCTGTCCGACCCCTTGCGGACACAAACAGCAGTACAGACGTTTCGCGAGCATGGCGGAAGAGTCTGACCGGTTCCGCAGTCGCGCCAAACAATGCCGTGTGCTGGCGAAGGATGCCCGTGACAACCAATCGCGACAAACCCTGAGCGACATGGCCGAGGAATTGGAAGCTGAAGCGCGCGAGATCGACGAGGAAGAGGCTAAGGCTAAGCCGAACGACGCTTAGGTGCAATGCTGGCGACGAGTCGATTGCGCTTCAAAGCTCGCATTTTGAATGTGTCGGCAGACTGGAGCCGCCCCAGAGGGACATTCTCGCGATCGACGACTTTGTCGGGGCGGCGTTTACGCAGGGACGTAGGTCAGCTTGATTACGTCCTCGCCAATGCGGTCATGAGTCGCAAGTCGGAGCGGCGGCCGAGGTCCGGCGAAATAGGGCGTGCCTTGCCCAAGCACGACCGGGTGAAGGTAAATTCTGTACTCATCGATCAAACCAAGGTCGGTCAAAGTTCTCGCTAAGGTGGGACCCGCAACTTCGAACTCTCCCTCCCGCTCGGCCTTCAACCTGCGGATAGTGCCCTCGAGATTGTCCTCGACAAGTGTAGCATTCGGACCAAGCGCCTTCAGGGAGCGTGAAACGACCCATTTCGGCTGCGCCCGCCACGCTTTGGCGAACGCCTGCTCCTCTGCATTCCACTCAGGATGATCCTCGTCCCAGTAGCGCATGATCTCATACATTTGGCGGCCATAGACGCTGCCCGCCTGTTCCTGGGTCTCTTCGATGAAGTGGCGGAAGACCTTGGGACTTGGCGCGAACGCCATGTGATCGACGTATCCATCCAGCGATTGGTTCATTCCGAATACGAGCTTGGCCATGCCGCATCATCTCCCATATCCAGTTCCCATGAGCCGATTGAGCAACTACGCCTTCACAAATGGCAAACAAATGACGTCAAAAGCCCTGTCGTTCCGCTTGTAACCGGGCCTCGGAGCGGCCGAGCGCCGGATGCAAATGCAAGCGGTCAAAACCTTGTCAAGCTGAAGCATTTTCCAGCAAACAGGCTCCTCGCCGTTGCTGCCCCCAAAGTCTGCCAGACGCACATCAGCTCGGTTGACTTGCGATGGAGGGGAGCCCGATTTCTTTTATTGTGCACTGCAACATAATTCCTAGTTAAGAGTCTCTGGGGCTGAAACGGCCTTTTAGGAGCTACCTCGATGCGCGGCCTCCACGACACGATCAGCCGCCTCGGAGCGCTCCCACTCCCGTTCGCCTTGGCGGAGCCCGGGGACAGCCGCTTGGTTCCTCTCACGCAGTTCGGGTCAAATCCGGGCCGCCTCAATGCCTGGGCGTACGTGCCCGAAGGCCTCGCGAAGGGCGCTCCTTTGGTAGTCGTCCTTCACGGCTGCACGCAAGCGGCGCACGGCTACGATCACGGCGCCGGCTGGTCCGCGGCGGCCGACATGCACGGCTTTGCCGTCCTGCTCCCCGAACAGCAGCGCGCAAATAATCCGAACCTCTGCTTCAACTGGTACCGGCCCCAGGACGCGCGAAGGGGCGGTGGCGAAGCGCTGTCAATCCGCCAGATGGTTACTGCGATGCAGGTCCGTCACGGGACCGATCCCGGGCAGGTCTTCGTCACGGGGCTGTCGGCCGGTGCGGCGATGGCCGCTGTGATGCTCGCCACATACCCCGACGTCTTCAACGGCGGCGCCGTAATCGCCGGTCTGCCGTTCGGCACTGCTAATTCGGTGCCTCAGGCGTTCGACCGGATGCGCGGCCACGGCCAAATCTCCGGCGAGGCGCTCGCCGCCCTGGTCAGATCTGCGTCGAGGCATGCGGGCCCGTGGCCAACCTTGTCGGTGTGGCACGGCACCAGCGACATGACGGTCGACAGCAGCAACGCCACGGCGATCCTCGCCCAGTGGCGCGCGCTGCACGGCGTCGCCGACGCACCTTCGAAATCCGATCGCGTCGACGGCTATCCGCATCGCGTATGGAATGACGCCAACGGCCGCGCGGTGATCGAGCAATATGTAATCACCGGTGCTAGCCACGGGACGCCGATTAGCACCTTGGGCGCCAATCATCGTGAAACCGCAGGCCCGTACATGCTGGAAGCCGGAATCTCCTCGACCCAGCATAGCCTACGTTTCTGGGGGATCGCCGCGAAAGAGCCGAAGGCTGCGCGAGCCGGGATGGAGAAGGCGCCTAGCGAGCCGCCGCGATCTAGAGCTGTCTCACACGCTCCTGTGCGCCGCCACGCCAGCCGGCGCTCGCCAGTCGGCCGCATTCAAAATACGATCGAGGACGCGCTTCGTGCTGCGGGGTTGCTGCGACGGTAACGTCAATGGCTCCACGGTCCCCAATGGCCGGAGAGCGGACGTAGTCGTCCGGTTGGGAGCGCCGCAACTAACACAATATTGTGCGCGTACAGTTCTGATCGCGGGTCCGTCACGAGCACGCTGACGAGAGAGGGACGAGTTTGCGATCCGGACCGCGAAAAGTCTGCGCAACGCTTCAATAACCCCCGATTTCGCGAATTTGAACCGCGAACACCTGCCAATGCTACGACAGACGTTCTTGCCACTCGGGAATTGCGTTCGACTAAGTTCGAGGGCGCCGGGATGGCGGGGGGCGACGAGGTACCCGCGTGTCGTTTGCAAAGGGAGCGGTGATCGTCGACGTTATGCTCAATTCGGACGGCAAACTCGCAGGCGCACTGGTGAAGCCACTCCCGCGGACAAGTAGACCACGATTGCCGGAACGTCGGCTCAGTGGAAGCTTTCCACCCCAAACTTGTCGTCCGGACGACCCCAAAGCGGACATCGCGAGTTGGCTCGCCACGTTCCTTTCAACTCGCCTTGAAAGGTTTTTTCAGCCTCCTAAATTTTCTGGCGCCGGTCGCCTAACGGGGCCGGCGACTAAATAAGGCACCTTAAGGCCGGCTTGTTCCGTCCAGGTCGCTCGATTGGAGGACATGACATGCGCAGTGCTTTCGACTTCACGCCATATCGGCGTTCTACCATCGGCTTTGACCGCTTGTTTGACATGATGGAAAACAACGCCAGCCCGAAATCAGGAAAACTATCCGCCATTCGATCTGATTCAACTGGGCGAAAACGAATATCGAATTGATCTTGCGGTGGCTGGGTTTCGTCGAGACGAGATCGACATCACCGCTCAACAGAACGTGCTAATTGTCGCCGGGAAGAAGCGCGACGGGGACGACACGAACTTCATCCACCGTGGCATTGCCACGCGATCGTTCGAGCGCCAATTCGCGCTTGCGGGCCATATCCAGGTTCGCTCCGCCGACCTTAAAGACGGTCTGCTGTCGGTCGAGCTGATGCGTGAGATTCCCGAGACAATGAAGCCGAAGAAGATCAACATCGGCAGTGGCGCCCAACAGGGGCCGCAACACGGCCGCATCAGCGATGACGGGCCAGCTTCTCAGCAGACGATCAGCGTCAAAGCTGAAAGCGCCTGACTGCCACTAAGATAGGGGCCCCGGAGGAAAGCTTCGGGGCCTTCTCTGCGCGCCAGTCATCTCGCTTCGTTCCCGTAACTCCCGGCCTGGTGAAGGCGGATCCCCAGCCGCTCCGCCTGATTTCTCAGACGGTCGGCGCTTTCGTCACGAATGAAGTCGGCGTCAGCTCATGGTGCAATGTGCGTCAGGGGTGCGACGATCGTGCAGATGAGGCCCGCAGGCGCAAAGTCGATGGAGACCGTTCCGCCAAGATCACTCGCAATGGCGCGCTGGAGCAGCCGAGTTCCGAAGCCAAACTTCGCCGGCTCAGTAACGGCTGGGCCGCCGTGCTCACTCCAGATGAGCGTGACACTATCCGTTTCAATCGACCATCGCACCTCGACACTTCCTCCGTCGTTCGACAGAGCGCCGTATTTTGCCGCGTTGGTTGCTAGCTCGTGAAGCGCGAGGGTGAGCGTGACCGTCGCTGACGGAGTTAGGAGAAACGCCGGCCCATCAAGCGACATGCGCCGGTTAGATGTCTGGAAGGGACGCAGCGCCGCTTCCGCAGCACTGCCTATGGGAGTTGCTTCCCATGTCTGCTTCATCAACAGATTATGGGCAGCAGCAAGCGCGCTCAGCCGCCCCTCAAACGAGCGCAGAAGGGTCGCTGGCACCGCTCCTGACTTAAACGTCTGATGCGCTAGCCCTTGAACGACTGTAAGCGTGTTTTTGACACGATGGTTGAGCTCGTGGAGCAACAACCGCTGCTGCTCGTCCGCGCGCTTCTTATCCGTTATGTCACGGAGGATGCGGACGCCGAAGGCTTCGCCGCCCTCACTGTCGCGAACGAGAGAGGCTGCTACCTCAACCCAGATAATGTCGCCGTCCTTGCGGATGTATCTCTTCTCAAGCGTGTATCCTTCAGCGGCGGACAGCTGCTGCTCGAAAAGCTGCCGATCCTTCTCCGCATCCGCGGGGTGAGTAATATCTAAGAAGGTTTTCGTGCGCAGTTCGTCCAGGCTGTACCCGGTCATCACAGAATATTGTTCATTGGCGCGCAGAAAGCGGCCGGTATGGTCAATCTCCGCGATGCCAACCAAGGCGTGGTTATAGGTCGCGGCAAGCCGCGCCTCGCTTTCCTTCAACGCGGTCTCGGCCGCCTTGCGTTTTGAAATATCGCGAAGGAACCCGAGAAACAGCCGTTCGCCGGACAGCTCGGTAGGGGTGATAGACAACTCAATCGGAAACTCCTCGCCCGATGAGCGAAGGCCGCTGATCTCGATGTGCCGCTTGAGCAGCGGTCCTTCGCCGGTGGCGATGTAATGCTCAAGCCCCCGATGATGCGCTTCCCGGTGACGGTGGGGGATTATGAGCTCACTGAGTTGTCGTCCGATTGCCTCGGCTCGAGACCAGCCAAAGGTGATTTCGGCGATAGAGTTCCATCCCGTAATGAGACCGTCTTCCGACATGACAACCACAGCGTCCAGTGCCGTTTCAAGGATCGGAGTCAGGTCAGCGACCCACGCGTCGCTTCGAATTTCCATTCGGCGCCGATAGGACATCGGGCGAAAATGGTCCATTCGGAGCAGATGAGCGACGCCCGGACATGCTACCATGGGCTGGACTATCCAATGGTGATCGGACGTCCGTCTTACCGGTAAGACTCATGACCCCTCGGGGTGGGTCGTTCCCGCAGCTCTTAAGGCGTGTCGTCGAACGTTTAGCAGCATATCGTCATTCGCTAGACGGCCATTGTCTGCAAGTAAGGTCAGGGCGCCGAGAACCTACTGTGGAGGCGGTGGGGGGCACGCGGCGCCTGCGGGTACCGTGCTTCCGTCCGGACAAGTTGTCGAAGATGCTGGCGGAGGCGGAGGCGGTGAGACCGAAGGCTGCGCGCAGGGCTGGCCTGCCGCAGCAGTCGATCCGTCTGCACAAGTTTGCGTGGGCGTCGTTGCACAGGCCGAAAGCACAGCAGTGGTTGTGATCAGAAGCGCAATCCGTTTCATCTTCATCCTCCAGTCGCCCAATCTCCCGACAGCCAACGAAATCAACTGAGCGACGTTCCCCAATCCGAAAGCTCGGCGTTCGATGAGTAGGGTGGACGGGCTTGAGGTTCCCGTGCGGCCCATCCCAAAGTATTCGACCGATGCCTTACTAAATACTGGAACCGAATTAATCGGAGTTGGGTTGTGCAGCCGTGCCAGAAGGCTATTGCCCTCCATTAGGCACGCGTTCAAAGGGGCGGCTGACCGAGGTATGGTGGCCGCCCCTTTTCGCGCTCGGCGCGGATTTACCAGCAGAAGGAACTATCAAATGCCCACAGGCAAAGTTAAGTTTTTCAACCTGTCCAAAGGCTTTGGCTTTATCGAGCCCGAGGGCGGCGGGGCCGACGCGTTTGTCCACATTTCGGACGTCGAGCGCTCCGGGATGAGCTCGCTGCGCGAAAACCAGCGCGTATCCTACGATGTCGAGCAGGATCAGCGCGGCAAGATGAAGGCGACCAACCTCAAGTCGGCTGACGGAGAGTAGCCGGCGAGCCCGTGTGGCACTAGCTCGCAAGCTCGCTGTGGTATTGCTTATGATGTGGAAGACAGGAAGAGCGTTCGAGGCATATCCGGGCACTACCCGGTGGGGGTGCCTGGTGCTGATCTAACTCACTGAAGCTTCGGCGTGAGCGCCTGCTGGATGAAGGAGCCCGACCCTTTGCAGCAAGCCGAGCCGGCCCTAGCCGCGAGCTGAACAGGCACTCCCTGATCTCGCTCTAAACCTGCTATCGGCAGCGGATCGGACGTCGAGTAAATAATTAAGGCGGAGTTCGACCTTGGTATTATAATGACGCCGAAACCGCCAAGCTCAGAACGAGGTTGGGGCATATGGCGCGAAGACCAGTGTGGGTCGGCCTTGATGTCGGCGCAGATCAAATGACGGTTTGCGCGATTGGTAGTGAAGGCGAAGTTGTCTTTGAGCAGCCATTATCCACGAGCGCGCGGGAGCTGCACCGTCTCACTAAGCCGTTCAAGCGTCGCATCGTCACGATCGCGTTAGAAAGCGGTGCCTACGGCATTCACCTGACGCGTTCGTTGCGCCAGCTCGGCTACCCTGTCACCATGTTCGATTGCAGGCAGGCGAGCAAATTCCTGGCCATACGCCAGAACAAGACCGACAAGAACGACGCTCGCGGGATTGCGGAAATGGCGCGCATCCGCGGTGAGAATGTTAGCGAGGTCCTAGAAAAAGCCTTGAGTGCCAGCGCCTAAGATCGACGCTGGCGACGCGCCAAAAGCTCTTGCGACTGCGGATCGCCCTCAAGGGACAATTCGGTCTCTGTTCCGCCTCAACGGCGGCCGGTTGAAAAGTAGCTGGTCCGCTGCGGTGCTTCGGCAAAATGTGCGCAGTGAGCTGGGTCGGCTTCGAAAGGCCGAAAAGATCGATTTGACTGACGAAGTGATGCCACTCCTTGCACTATGCGAAGCAATGCGCACGTATTTGGGCGCTCTGGATAAGAAATTGGCCTCCGTCGCGAAGTCGCACCCTGTTTGCGAGCGGTTCATGGAGATACCAGGCGTCGGCCCCATCTGCGCCTTATCGTTCTACAGCGCGATCGAAGAACCTACCCGATTTCAGTCGAAATGCCGACGTGGGCGCCTATCTGGGACTACCCGAAGACCGCCAATCTGGCCAACGCCTGGTGCGACTTCGGATCAGCAAAATGGGAAGTTCGATGACGAGGGGACATTTGGGGACGGCGGCCATGCAGCACCTTCGATATGGAAAGAGCGACCTCCAGGCCTGGGGCGAGACCTTGGCTGAGCGGGTCGGTAAGCTGCGTGCTCGCACCGCAGTCTCACGCAAGTTGGCCGTGACCATGCTCGCTATGTGGAAGTCAGGCGAATCCATCAAAGCTCGCGCGGTGAATTGGTCAAACCAGCTTCTCAGATCATCACAGACATTCTGCTATCATAAGCTTCCTGCGGGGAGCGGCGGGCCTAGAATCCGGTAATGGAACAAGGACGGCAAAGATCCTGTTGGTGGTATTGGCTAGACCCGCCGATATTCTCGGCAAAGCAGGCGGCCGGTTCCATGACCGATCCAAAGGCCAATTAGCGACGTTATGACAACTGCCGGCGCAACTCGCTCGCGTCAGGCATGCCCTTCCCGACCAGCTATCTTTGCTTCGTTAAGCGAACAAGCTTCCTTTCCTGATCGAACGTCACCGTCGTGCGCTGCAGCACCGCCGAGCCGACATTCAAGTTGTCGAACACATCCGCAAAAACGACACGATCGGATCAAGCCACTCGACTTTGCTAATGCGTATCTTACCAGGAGGAGTGCTTCTCGGATTTCGTAGGCGTTATTCGCCGAATGACGATTCAACGACGCGGGAAGCGCCCTTGAAGCGCAACTTGCTGGACAGCCTACCGGGAAGTGTAAACCCGGCGATTGGTATAACGGGAGCGATGAGAAGCGCGACCATCACAGTCGAACCGTAGGATTGCCAGCCGCGGAACGCGGACGAAATTCGCAAGAAGCACATTTTCTCAATGTCGTAGCACCGAATTCGGAGTAGAGGCGAGGTGCGAGTCGCCGACGTTGCCCCGAGCGAGCCTTGACCGGGGCGGCCTTCCGTCGAGGGCCGCCCATTTCGCTGCCGTTAATACGTTCTTTAGCTGGGCTTAACACGCGTTAAGTTAGACGATTTGCGGAGACCCCGGGGGTAACGTATTCGGGTGTTTCCCGGCTCGGCGCGCCAAGGTTCAATCCTGCGCGTCGAGCCGAAACTGTCTCGGCGCACCGCCCTCGATCGCTTCGGAGCAAGGCCAAGAGAAGCGCTCATCGCTTGCGAGACGTGGGCAGGCCAACAAGCCCACGCCGCTCTCCCATTGAACCCAAAGGAGCGCCCGGCCCAACCAGACCCGAGCTGTACGTCATGGCGGCTGACCGCCACGCCTCAGTGGTTTGGCTGGTCCGACCGATCGAGAATAATTGGATTACTGAAGGCCAGACCTATGTGCCCGTTGTCGCTCCACTTAACGACCGCAGGAACGAGAACCCCCTCGAAGTGTACTTGGACCTTTGCGCCGGGGACGAGTTCCCCAACCGGTCGCCCATGACGCCCCCTTCTGAAATGTTGTGAATTGCGAAGTTCGTGGGCGAACCATCAATGAGAAGCTTCAGCGTCCGTTGGAGCGGAATCTAGGAAACCGTCGCTGCTCGGCGAACCGGCAACGGCGCGCTGCGATGTGATTGCACTCACCTCCTGCCAGGAAGTCTCGGCGAGGTGCACGGCCGCGCCGCAAAACCCACATTCTGCAGTAAGCCGTCCGATATACCATTGTGAGCGGCCGCATCCTGGCCAGTGGTTCGCCGCGTTTGCGCGATAAACAACATGGTGCCCCCGTTTTGCGAGCGATGCGGCGAACGACCCGGAGGCACCTTCATAAACGACCATCTCCACCGGAGATCCCCCTTCGAGAGTAACGTGCCATATTCGTCGTTCATCGACAAACCGCTAATCATCTAGGGATCCGGCATTTCTGGATGATTGGGCAACATCCGCGGCCGCTTTGCAACAGAGCCGCGGCTGGCAGCAGCAACTGTTGTCAGTACGCGGACGGAAAGCTGTCCGATTTGAGGCTCACTTGATTACTTCGATTTGTGCTGCGCTTTGCCCTTACGGCTTGGTGGACGCCATCTTCTTTAGCTCCTTCTCGCTCATCGAGGAGGCCATGGATTTCGATGCGCCCTTTAGCTTGCTCTTCGGGATGTCGCCGCGTTTGGCTGAGAGGGCCGCCCCAGCGGCTTTCTGCTGTGCTGCGGATTTCGCCGGCATAAAGACTCTCCTTGGTCGACGCGGACAAAACGCTCCACCGGGCGAATGGCTTCGGCCAAAATGCGCGCCGGTATTTATACACCGACTGTCGCAACCTAGCCGGGATAGCCAGTCGGTGACGGTGCTGATTGCTGGGCGCAGCGACTGCCGGACGAACTCCTCCAGTCGCTGACGTGAGAGAGAGCGGGTTTCGAAAAATCCTTGCGCGGGTGTATTGGGCCATCCGAGGAGGCGAACTGATAGCCGCAACTATCGTCTACCGCTTGGAATGGGCCGGCCCGCCCATGCGCATGACTGGAACGAGGCCTATTAGTCACACACCATGGCGAGCTCCACTTTGCGATCGATGGAGACCCGCTGAGATCCTGCTGGGGTGATTCCAATTTATCTTTCCCACGGGACCATCCATGGCTTCAGGGGGTGGGTCACATTGCCTGCCCGGGTTCTCATCTTCGCGTGCCCGCGCACGGGTCGGAATTCTTTCAGGAAATCAGCGAGCAGGTCCCGAAGAACACCTGGCGACCTCGGGAAATACCGGCGATTTGTCGGCGGCACGGGATTGAGTTTATGTCCGATCCAAGCGGCTGATCTAGCCGATGCGGCATCGCTTCATGCATTGATGACAAAAGTGACAGATTTCCACATGCCTCACCTCAACTGTGAGCCGCATTCTGAAACGCGTTAGTGGCCGGTTTTGACCCCAGAGCTGAATCTGAGAGGAGCGTCTGCTTTCGCCAAAGTGCACGTTCGACAATGGCACTTGAACCCTTCCGCCATCCTTAAGCGCAGATCGGCGCGTGGCAATGAGTCTCCCGTGAAGTCCTGATAGCCACACGAGGGTCATGTCGGATACATTCGTCTCTTAGCACGGCCGGATGAGCCGCAAGCGCAACGCGCGACTGAAATGCTGCGGGCCAAAGGCTATGAGGTGTGGCGCGATGATGAGCTCCCAGCGCATCGCGCCTATGCGGATGTGATTGCGGAGCGGCTAAGTCCGCGAAGGCGGTGGTGGTTCTTTGGACAACCGAGGCCGTAAGATCTGAGTGGGTGAGGGCGGAAGCCGACGCCGCGCGCTCCGCGGGTATCTTGGTGCAAGCCACAGTGGACGGAACCATTCCACCGGTGCCCTTCAATCAGGTTCAATGTGCGGGCCTGCAAGAATGGGACGGAAACCCAGAGGCGCACAGATGGCGGAAGGTAATCGAAAGCGTGGTCGCACTCGCTGGCCCCCCAAAACGGACTGAGATAAGAACACGCATGTCCATAAGCGCTCAATATGCGTGCTGCCCTTCGTCAACATGAGCGGCGATGCCGAACAGGAATATTCAGTGACGGCATCACTGAGGACATCACCACAGATCTGTCGAAAGTGGCCGCGCTTTCAGTGACTGCAAGGAACACGGCATTTACGTTGAAGGGACAGGCCGTCGACGTGGGCAGGTTGCTCGCGATCTCGGGGTGAGCCACGTTCTTGAAGGAAGCGTCCGCAAGGCCGGAAGCCGGCTCAGAATCACTGCCCAGTTGATCGACGGCAAAACGGGAGATCACATCTGGGCTGAACGGTTCGACCGCGACCTTACGGATATTTTTGCGATCCAGGACGAGATCAGCGAGGCAATCGTCGCTGCCCTCAAGGTCAAGCTCTTGCCTGAGGAGAAGAAGGCAATCGAGCACCGGGGCACGACCATGTCGAAGCCTACAACTATATCTAATGGCGCGGCAATACTGGATCTTAGGCGATTTCGGCGACGAACGCCGCGAACAGAAGGTATTCGCATTGCGATCGGGCCACGAAGGTCGATCCAGATTACCCGCAGGCATGGGCATTGATGGCGCTCGCTCAGGCGAACTTGCGGTACGGTTCTCGGGGAACGAGGATCTAGAAGATGGTTCACCGCGGCCGACGGGCCTCAGCCTCAATCCGAGCGATCGCAGAGGCGCATCTTCCGAAAGCGTGGCGCTTGTCGGAGCTAGGGTCTGGCAAGACGTAGCGAACGCGGAAATTGCAACTGCCCTTCGGTTGGGGCCCAACTCATGGGAGGTGAATAAGAAATCAGCGCGGCTCTTTCTATCGCCAGAGGCGGCTCGAGCAGGCAGCCCTGCACCTGGAGAAAGCCATCGAACTGATGGAAACTGACTTCCACGGGCTCGGCATGCTGTTTGCTTACTACAATGCGCAGAATGACGGGGAGCGGCGGCGGAGCGGACTGCGCGAAGGATCATCGAGCAGGTTGAAAACGTAGTCCTGCAAGATCCCGGACAACGGCGCGGCGCTCGCATTTGGCGCGATCAGGCTTCGCAACATTGGGGCAAATGGACAGGGCCAAGGAATGGATCGAGCGCGGGTTGCTCGTTGACCCAGACAATTTGATGATGCGCTACAATTTCGCCTGGGGTCTTAAATAAGGTGTTCAATGACAAAGAAGCCGCAATCGAAATGTTGCGTCCGGTGTCTGGCCAACGCTGGGCCAAACATCATTCGGTTGGCAGGCGAACGATCCCAATCTTGATAGCCTCCGCGATGATGTGCGCTTCACGCAGATGATCGCCGCCGCGAAAACCACCCAAAACGGACAATCAGCTGCAGAGAACCACCGCACGATGGACAACGGCGATGTCGTTGACTGCACGCACGTTTAGAGGTTCC
>CAWBIC010000015.1:0-195241 GCA_963788765.1 uncultured Alphaproteobacteria bacterium
GACCGTCAGTCCAAGACCACCATAATTACCGTCAGTGGTCGTCTTGAGCTGATCGAATTCGGCGCCCTCTTCATAGCTCGAATGCGGGTCGAGCGCGGCGAGCATGCCGTCGATCGCGCCCTTGATGAGCGTGTGATCGTCGACGGGCTCGACGTAGTTCGCCTTCACGCGCTCGTAGACGCTCATGAATTTCTCGAGCTCCTGGTAATTGGTCGTGTCCGGCGCAGCCATGGAGGCGGCGGTCACCGGCACCAGGGCGAGCGCCCCAGCGAGCGCGAGCGGCGGAAGGAACTTGGCAATCGGTTTCATTTCACGCATCCCATCTGCGCGGCGGCTTTAGGCATATGTCGCGAGCGTCTAGCCGCCTTTCACGCCGTTTGACAGAGTTTGAGATGAACCTGCGATGAGAGCCGGTGAGTAGCGGCGCCCGTTCTGCCACAGCTCGACGTCGATCGGACCAAGGGCACGTCCGAGCGGCTCGCCGAGACGGACCGTGGTTCCGGGCCTCAGCGGCGAGCCGACGTTGACGATCAGGCTAGTCCAGCCCCGACCATGGTCGAGGATCACAACTCCATCCAAATCGCGAAACGGACCCGAAAAACGCACGGTGCCATCGGCTGGGACGCTGAGCTGCGCCCCTCGGCCGGTGGCGAAATGGATTCCGCGCGAGCGGACGCCGCTGTCGTTCACTGCGCCAAGACCCTCGGTTACGGGCGCATTCACCGGAAGTAGATAGGAAAAGGCGGCGTCTGCTGAGGACCGACCGGACCCAGTGGACGATTGGGAGCCGGCTCGACGCCCGCCAGCATTGCGGCGAGCCTCCGCTCGTCGCGGCTTCGGGCCTCATCATTTTGGATGTGTGAGACTTCCTCGCCGGAAGCGATCGCGACGTCGCCGGCGCTCAGCGCCTGGCCGCCGGCGGCGATCGACCGATCGATCGCACGCTGCTCCAGCTTTGCAAATTCCTGCCGCTTCACGCCCAATTGCTGGCGGCTGAGAACCAGCTCGGCACGGGCGGCCCGAGCGGCGCCCTCCAGCTGCTGCGTTTGCGCGATCTGGGTCGAGATCGCGTTCGTGCGGCTTCGGACGACCGGTAAGGTCGCATCGAGCAGCACTCCAACCTTCACCAGCTCATCCGACCCGCCGCCATCTGCGATTGCCAGAAGCGGAGGGCGTCGTGCCATGAGAGCTAGCCCCGCCAGCAGCGCGGAGGCGGGCTGTTGCTCGCGCGCAAGCTGGGCCTCTTGGGCCTCGACGTTGGCCGAAGCGAGGCGGTATTGGGCATCGGCGACAGTGATTCTGGCCTCGGCCGCCTCGATCGCCTGGGCCGCTGCAATCTGCTGCGCGTGAAGGCGCTCGGCTTCCCCTCGCGCAGAGCTCGCGGCGCTTTCGAGCCGCGCAGTCTCGCTTTGCGCGGACGCCTGTTCCGACTTGGCCTGCTGAAGCGCCTGCTCAAGCGTCGGCCCTTGAGGTTGCTCGAGCTGCGCTCGCCCCGAGAAGAAAGGGCGCTGCAAGGATCAAAAGCGCCCGCATCCTTCAGCCCTCCCGATGGTAGGGATGGCTCGCGAGGATCGAGGTCGCTCGGAACAGCTGCTCCGCGAGCATCGCCCTCACCAGCAAATGCGGCCAGGTCGCGGGACCGAAGGAGAGCAACAGATCGGCAACCGACCGATCCCCTTCGCCGTGGCCGTCCGCGGCGCCAATCAGGAAACGGGCTTCGCGCTTTCCGCCATCCCGCCAGCGCTCGAGCGTTTTGGCCAGCTGGACCGAGGAAAATGGCTCGCCGCGCTGATCTAGGGCGATCGTCACCGCACCCGCTCTCAGCGCCGGCAGTTTTGCAGAGTCGGCGAGTTCCGTGACCTTGGTCGGCCAGGTTACGCGCTTCAAATAGCGCTCGACGAGATCGGCTTCGGGGGAGCGTCCGATTTTTCCTCGCGCGACAAGGTGGAGAAGCACCCTATTGCGCGGTCGTCAGCGCCCCACGATAGGGCCAGGTGAATACCGACTTGAACCCGTCGTAAATCGCCCGCGCCGCCTCGGCGATGGCTTTTGGCCGGTTCGACCCACCGCGCGCGAAGATCGCGACCGCGATTCGGTGTCCGTCGGGCATCGAGATGAAGCCTACGTCGTCGGCAAGCCCGTCCAATGTTCCGGTCTTATGTTCGACCGGCGTGCCCGCCGGGAGCAGCCACTTCATTCGGTTCTTGCCGGTATGGCACTTCGCCATCACGCCGAGCAGGTAGTCGCGACTGTCGGCCGAGATGAGATTGCCGCTGTAGAGGCGCTTCAAGAGGTCGACCATTGCTTTGGGGGTGCTGGAATCCCGGGTGTCCCAAAGGTCGCGCTTGTCTGCCAGAAGCTGAGCGATCGTCCGGTCGACATGCACGCCCTGGATGCCATTCTGAACCAGCCAGTGGCGCACCGCGTGCGGTCCCCGACATCCTTGAAGAGCACGTCTGCCGCGCGATTGTCGCTATAGATGAGCATCTTGCCCATGAGGCCGCGAACCGATTCACCGTGAATGGTGTCGTCGAGCGTCTTTTGATGATGGTCGACCTGAGAGAGATAAAGCGCGGCGATTGCAACCTTGACCGTGCTCGCCATCGGGAACGGCGTGTCGCCCTTGATGCTGATACTCTCGCCCGTGTTGAGGTCGAGTGCGGCAACGCCGACGTCCGCCGAGTTTCCGGCGAGAAGCGAGCCGAGCTGCTGCTCAACCGAAACCAGGTCGGGCGAAGCGGCCGCGGCCGCGGGTGCCGCGACGAACGCCAAAAGCGACAGAAATACCGCAACGAACCGCATATCCCTCACCCGCGCGCCGCGCTCAGATTTGCCTCATCGCCAAATGCCCACATCCGCTCCAAATTGTAAAAAGTTCTTACCTCTGGACGGAAAAGATGGACGATGACGTCGTCGGCGTCGATCAGCACCCAATCCGCGGCCGGGAGCCCCTCGATCCGAACGCTCCTCCCAAATCGCTCCTTGATCTTGTCGGCAAGCTTAACGGCCATCGACGCGACCTGCCGGGTCGAGCGGCCCGAGGCGATCACCATGTGGTCGGCGATGTTCGATTTGCCCGCCAGCGGGATTGACACGATCTCTTGGGCCTGGTCGTCGTCGAGCGACTGAAGAACGAGCTTGTGGAGGTCTTCGACGCTCACGGGTGCACGGCCGGCATCGCCGGCGGCGGCTTCAGCGGGATGTTCGGTCAAGTGGTCTCCTGGCGAACAAGGGCGTTGCCGCGCGGATTGTCGCGTTTGCGAGTGGAAGCGATCGGCGATGCCAGCTGGGATTATGCGCGCGAATGGCGGTTGCGGACGTCGGGTCGGGGGGCAGGCGAAGGAAAATGATCGCCGGTGCACTCCACTCCGTCCACTGGTTTGCCTGGCTGGATTGATGGACGAACCGCCTCAGCCAACCCATCGCGCGCGCCGCGTGGGCAGCGAAATCATAACCGGGCCTGCGAATCACGGCAACCGGCACTTCACGCGCTAAACCCCTCCAATCACGCCATTTGTGAAAATTTGGCATGGTGTCGCTTCCAAGCAACCAAATGAAGCGGTCGTGCGGGTAGCGGCGCTTCAGCCGGCGGACTGTGTCGACGGTGTAGCGACAGCGCTCCTTTCGTTCGAAGTCGCTGACCTGGATCCGTGAGCAGCGTGCCATATGTTTCGCCGACGCGAAGCGAGCCGCAAAGGGCGCCATGTCCGCGACCCCTTCTTTCAACGGATTTCCCGGCGAGACCAGCCACCAGACCTCGTCAAGCTGCAACGCGCGCATCGCCTCCAGGCTGATATGCCGATGACCGCGATGCGCCGGGTTGAACGAGCCGCCGAGGAGACCGATGCGCGCCATGCTGGCGAAGGGCTATCACGCGACCGGCGCCGAGCCTAATGTCTCGCCACGGGGTGGTTGATGGTCGGGACTTTCGAAGCGATCGGAGATGCGGTGACCGGCGGCATGTTCGGCCGTGCGGTCGAGCCGAAGGCTGGTGAAGCGGCACCGGGACATACAACGGAGACTGAATGTCTGAACTGCGGTGCAAGCTCAGCGGCCCATATTGTCACGAATGCGGGCAGCATTCCCACGTTCACCGGACACTTGGCGCCTTCTTCCACGATTTCGCTCATGGCGTCCTCCATTTCGAAGGCAAGATCTGGCGGACCTTGCCAATGCTCGCGTGGCGGCCTGGCGAGCTCACTCGGCGTTATGTCGATGGTCAACGCGCTCGCTTCGTGTCGCCGATCGCATTGTTTCTCTTCTCGGTGTTCCTGATGTTCGGCGTGCTGAGCGCAACCGGACATTCGAACCCACACTTCGCGAAGAGCAGCGATCTTGCGGCCCAGCAGCGCGACGATGAAAGCAAGTTGGCAGGACTTCAGAAAGCGCGCTCCGAACTCGTCGCGAAGAAGCTTCCAACAGCTCAGATCGACGACAGGATCGGCGACGCCAAGGGTGAGATCGAGGTTATCACGATGCTTCGCCAACGCGGCATCACCTCGGCTGTGCTCGACAAAGGTTCGCCTTTCGACAGCGAAATTCCGTGGCTCAACGATGCCTTCCAGAGAGCCAAGCAGAACCCGGACCTGCTGATCTACAAACTAAAGAGCAACAGCTACAAATGGAGCTGGGCGATTATCCCTCTGTCGGTTCCGTTCATCTGGTTGATGTTCCCGTTCAGCCGCCGCTTCAAAGTCTACGATCACATCGTATTCGTGACCTATTCGGTCGCGTTCATGAGCCTGCTTGTCGCCATCGGCGCGCTGCTTTCGGCGGTCGGACTTAGCGCTGTCGCGGGACTGACGATGCTTGTGGCGCCATGGCACATGTACCGGCAGCTTCGCGGCGCTTATGGCTGCAGCGGCTGGGGCGCGCTGTGGCGAACGAGCGTATTGCTTATGCGTCGCGATGGTGGTCCTCAGCGCGTTCATCGTGGCGATGGCCGCGCTCGGAGCATTGGACTAAGCGCCGGCTGTTGCCGGACCACCGATGGTCCCGCCGTAGGCCGCTTGGCCTTCGGGATCGACGAGCCCGCCGACGGGATCGGCGGACCCTTGGCGCCGCCGCGGTCGATCGGCTCGCCAGCAAGGACCTTCTTGATCTCGTCGCCCGACAGGGTCTCATATTCGAGCAGTGCCTGGGCGAGGCTCTCGAGCTCGGCACGATTCTCGTCCAATAGATGCTTGGCGCGAGTGTAGCCGTCCTCGACGACCTTGCGGATCTCCTTGTCGATGGCCTGCGCGGTCTCGTTGGACATCTGACGGCTGCGATTGACCGAATAGCCCAGGAACACCTCTTCATCGGGCTCGGCATATTGGAGGGGTCCAAGCGCATCCGACATGCCCCAGCGAGTCACCATGTCGCGCGCAAGCTGGGTTGCGTATTGAATGTCCGACGAAGCACCCGAGCTGACCTTGTCGTAACCGAAGATGACTTCCTCGGCGACGCGGCCGCCCATCGCAACGGCAAGGTTCGCGTACATCTTGTCGCGGTGATAGGAGTAACTGTCCCGCTCCGGCAGACGCATGACCATGCCGAGCGCTCGACCGCGCGGGATGATGGTCGCCTTGTGGATCGGGTCGGACGCCGGCTCATGGAGCGCGACGATGGCATGGCCGGCCTCGTGGTAGGCGGTCATTCGCTTCTCGTCTTCGGTCATCACCATGGACTTGCGTTCGCTGCCCATCAGGACCTTGTCCTTGGCTTCCTCGAACTCCTGCATCGCAACGAGGCGCTTTCCCTTGCGCGCAGCAAGGAGCGCCGCCTCGTTAACGAGATTCGCGAGGTCAGCGCCCGAGAATCCGGGGGTTCCGCGGGCAATCACACGCGCATCGACGTCAGGCGCCAGCGGCACTCTTCTTCATATGCACGCCGAGGATCTGCTCGCGGCCATCGATGTCGGGCCGCGGAACGACGACCTGCCGATCGAAGCGGCCGGGACGCAGAAGCGCCGGATCGAGAACGTCCGGGCGGTTGGTCGCGGCGATGATGATGATGCCTTCGTTCGCCTCGAAGCCGTCCATCTCGACCAAGAGCTGGTTCAGGGTCTGCTCGCGCTCGTCGTTGCCATTGCCGAGGCCGGCGCCGCGATGGCGACCGACGGCGTCGATCTCGTCGATGAAGACGATGCAGGGCGCCGACTTCTTGGCTTGGTCGAACATGTCGCGGACTCGGCTTGCGCCGACGCCGACGAACATTTCGACGAAGTCCGAGCCGGAAATGGTGAAGAACGGAACGCCAGCTTCACCCGCAATGGCGCGGGCGAGCAAGGTCTTGCCGGTGCCCGGAGGGCCGACGAGCAGCGCGCCCTTCGGGATCTTGCCGCCGAGGCGAGCAAATTTGCCGGGGTCCTTCAGATATTCGACGATCTCCTGCAGTTCCTCGCGAGCTTCGTCGATGCCAGCGACATCAGCGAACGTCACTCGGCCCTGCTTCTCGGTCAGCATCCGGGCGCGGCTCTTGCCAAAGCCCATCGCGCCCGAGCCAGCGTTCTTCTGCATCTGCCGCATCACGAACAAGCTGATTCCGACGATCAGCAGGAACGGCAGTGAGTTGTAGAGCATGTAAAGCCAGATGCTCGAGCCTTCTTCGGCCTTGACCTGGACCGCAACGCCTTTCTGGATGAGCTTGTCGGACACGTTCGCGTCGCCAGGAGCAACGGTGTTGAAGATCTGGCCATTGTCGAGCTTTCCGCTGATGGCGCTGTTGCCAGTGCTTCCCGTCGCGATGGTGACCGAGCGAACATTGCCATCGGCCGACCTGGTGCACGAATTCGGAATAAGGGATCGCCTGACCTGTCGTAGCGCTCGAGCTTCCGCCCATCATTTGGACGAGCAGCACTGCTGCGAAGATCACGCCGATCCAAATCAGCAGGCTCTTCGTCCAGGGGTTTCCGGGCTTCTTGTCCTTATCGTTCATCTCGTGGTCTCTCGGCGCACCAATGGCTTATCCTTAAAATAGGCTCATCCCGACCAATAACAATCCGCGCCTTAGGAACGGGTGAACCTGCTGAAAAGGCCGACAGACAATTTGTAAAGGACAGTCAAACTTGCGCCTCTGTGCCTGGGTAACGTCGATTGTATTAGATTTTGTTAAATGCGTTGTTAACGAGGAGCGCATTATGCCTGGCTATGAGCTTGAACCCGGCGCCGAGCAGGATCGCCGCGCATTTCTCAACCTATTCGGCAAGGCCGCGATCGTGGCTCCTCCGGTCGTCACCTTGCTGCTTTCGACCTCGATGTCTTCGCCGGCAATTGCTGCCTCGACTGGCGGATCTGGCGGCATCGGCGGAAGTGGCGGCATCGGCGGGGGTGGAGGAGAGGCGGCGGCGGCCCGCCACCGCAGATCAAGATCAAATACATCGACAAGCACAACATCCACCATCCAAAACCGCCGTCTTTCCACCATCACTAAGGGCGCGGTCGGCACGGAAGTAATCGCTGAGCGGCACTGAAGAACTTCAGGTGCTCGAACCCCCGCGAGGTCTGAATGTCCGAAGCGCCTGCGTTTGAGACGCTTCGGAGATTTCCGAGCGCCACTCTTCAATTTGCCGATAATAGCTCGCTCGAACAGTTCGACGACGGGGCATTGCTCTTTTCGGGGCAGGAGCAGCAACTCAGCCGACTTGAGGGTGCCAGCACTCTCCTGGCGCCGATGCTTGAGCGCGGCGCGACCATTTGCGAACTGGCTGCAAAGCTCGCCAGCGGGGGCCTTGAGGCAGATGCCGCGGAAGAGTGGACGATCTCATTCGTTCATCAGCTTGCGATCCTGTCCCTATTGCAAGTCGTCGGCTGCGATGAGGATAGCCCGAAGCATCACCAACGGCTCGAGCTTGGCTCCTTTGAGGTCGAACTTTAGTACTCGACCGACGAGCTTGAGAAATGGCCTCGCATCGATCTTCGCTCACCTCGAACGGGAATCAGGCTTCGCTGAGGCGAAATTTCAAATTTCCGATTTTGGGGGCGGCCTCATCGCAATCCGGGAAAATGAGCAATAACGCAATCCTTGTGCCGCGCGATATGGCTGGCGTTCGTCTCAAAGTCCGTTCTCCTCGAACGGATTTTTTGCCGCAGCCAGGTCGCGGCTCTGCACGCAGGGCTGGTGAATGATGCCGACGGCGGCATCCTGATGCTGGGTTCGCCAGGCGCCGGCAAGTCGACCCTGGCGCTGATGTTGATCCGCGCTGGCTACAATTATGGGTCGGACGACGTCACCCTGGTCAACCCGGACGGGACCGTCACGGGACTGCCGCTTGCGCCGGGCATGAAGCAGGGCAGTTGGGCGATCGCCGAAGAGATCGGGATCCAATTATCTGAGCCGGCACAGATGCGTCCTGACGGCCGACCGCATTCGCTTCGCCCAGATCGTCGCTGAGAAAATCGTTCCCTCCGGCGCGGTGCGGACGATTGTCGCTCTTCACCGAAAGGATGGAGCATCGGCAGAATTGCGTCCGATGAGCTCGCACGAGGCGCTTGGCGAGCTCCTTCGCGAGAGCCGATCCACCTCGGGGGCATGCAGTGTCGAGACGATGGGAGCCCTCGCCCGCCTGGTTCGTGGCTCGGCCGCGTTTCATCTTCATTATTCTGAAGCGACGGAGGTCGCCCGTTTGATCGCCGCGTTGCGCAAATCTGAGCGAGACGAGACCCGCACCAGCTGACTGACCCTTTCTAGGCTGGCAATTGACCCCGCTCGCATCTCCAGAGGATCGGGGGGCGGGTACGCGCGAAAGGCTTCATCAGCCTCGGCCACCGATGCATCCTGCCACCTCCGGCAAGATATCTGCCCTCGCCCCCCGAAACTAAGGGCCGTAAGTCTTTTGCATCGCCGACTAAAAACCTAGCGTCAGGCCTGCGCGCCCGCCGAGCGACATGTCGCCTTGCTGCTGTTCGGCGTTCACTTCGGCGACGAAGCCGAGGCCCGCGCCGCCTGCAGCAAAACGAAGCGCTCCACGCCATCCGCTCGTGCGCTGCTCGGGCGACAGCGTGAAGGGATTCCCGTTCTTGAACGAAGCGGTCGTGTCACCGAGCTTGCCGCTGAGGATCTGGCGTCGTCCTCCTTCGAGCTCCACGCGCGCCCAACCGCTGTCATTCTGTCCCGGGACTCCCATGAAGTCATAGCCAATAGCGACGAGCGCATTGGCCGCCGTCTCGTCGCTCGTCCGCGCATCAACCGTCAGGTCGAAGGCGTCGCCGCCTCCGGTTTCGGTGTAGCCGCGCTCAGTCAGCTTGTAATATTCGATCGAGGCATTCGGGCGAATGCTGAGAGCTCCCGCCCGCGCCTCATATGAAAGGCCCGCGGTTCCAGAATAGAGGTGACCCTTCCACGAACCGTCGGCGACAGCGGACAGTGTCTGGCCGGTAACGGTCGAGTTGAAGTTGCGCTTGCTGTCGAAGTTGATCAGGCCTGCAGTTGCACGCGCCCAGGCGCGCAACGGACCCGGTCCCACGCGCAAATATGCACCGCCCTCATAATGGTTGCTCATGAGCACGTTAGCGAGGTGGCCGTCATTGCTCCAGAGATAGGCTGCCGTGACTCCGATGCTGGCGACATTGCCGAGCGCGACGTCATACCCGCCCGTCACGCCCCAGCCGGTCACGTCATAGCTCGAGGTGTTGCCGATCGACTTGCTCGATCCCCAAGCAACTTGCTGGAGCCAGAGGCCGGAGATCGGGCGCGGATCGCTGAGGATCCCCGCGGCAAGCCGGGAGCCCTTGGTCGCGGCCTCGAAGGCGCCTCCTGCATGATCGGGCATAAGTTGTTGCAGCGTGGCCTTGAGCGTTGCGCTGTCAGCGACGTTCAGGAACACCGCCGAGAAAGCCTTGTTGGCATCGGCCGCATCGAGCGCGGCATCGAGGATCGAGGTCTCCGACCCGATTGAGGCCGAGCGATCCCGAATCCTTCCGGTCGATCTCGAGCATGACCTGGCCAGTCGAAGCGTCCGAGCTCAGCTTGCTGTTGAACAGGAAAGGAAGGGTGATGATCGAGCTGGTAAGATTTTCGGCGCCGGTCAGAGTTCCCGGCATCGAGGATCGTGTAGGTTCCAGCTGCGGTCCCTACGTGGTCGAGGGTGACGAGGATCTTGGATCCGCTTCCGAAGCTCGCTTACCCGCCACATTGTAGAGCGTGTGACTGGTCTCGCCGATACTGACGCCGAGGGAAGAACCTGAGCCGGCGGTGAGCGAGCCGAGCTCGACCGTGCCCAGATTCTGAACGTCGAGAGTGGAGCCACCCCCGATCGTCACCGCAAGCCCAGCGCTGTTCGCAAGCGTTCCGCGGAACACTGATCCGCCGCTCAAGCTCAACGCATCGGCGCCACCGCCAAAATCGACGTTGCCAACAATACTCCCTGCCTGGATGTCGAGCGTGTCGGCTCCGGTGCCGAAGAGAATCTTGCCATAGATCGTCGGGTCGGGGCGACCTGAAGAGGCTGCGATCTGGCGGACGATTGCGCCGCTGGTGTTGGCGCTAAGATCAATGGCAATACCGGAATCGCCAAGGTCGGTGTTGGTCACACCGATCGCGCCGTTGTTCTGGACCAGCGCGAGGGTGCCGGAGCGATCGACGATGGCAGCTGCCGTGCCGCTGTCTGACGAGCGCGTCGAGGCAATGATCCCGCTGTTGTAAAGTGCGTTCACGGTTGCGCCGCTGTCGATCAGGATCGCGCTCGCCTGGGCTCCGTCGCCACCGCTCGATGCCGTCACTGAACCGCCGACGACGATTTGCGGAACCGTCGCCCCGGCGCCGATGTGAACGCCCGTGGCGGCAGCATTTTGCGCCGTTGCCGAAACCGTGCCGAATATACTCATTCCGCCGGCGACGTTCACCCCATGGCCGGTGCCGCCGATCGAAATGCCGGTTGCGCTAACTCCATCGTAAACGCCCTGGCCGCTGACGCTCCCCTTGATCACGAGCCCATGACCGTAGGTCGAAGATTGGACGGCGCCAATGGCGATGTCCTCAGTCGCCGAGCCGATCGCCAGTGCAGGCGCGGAGCCGAAGGTCGTGACCGACGCCGTGGTCTCATTCGCGTCGGGGATGCCGTCATGATCTTCGTCGGTCTGGTTGGGATCGGTATCGACGGGCTTCGAATCGAGCAGAATTCCGCCGGCGACGCTTCCGCCGATGACGATCGCTGAGCCACCTTGAAGGAGGTCGTCGGAATCGAGCTTGGAGACATCCGCCGGAGCGGTCGTCGAGCGATAGCCGGTCGAGCTGACCGTTCCCTGGATGACAAGAGCGCCGCCGATATCGCCGCCGAGGAGCACGCCGATTGAGTTTTGGCCCTGGACAGTCGTCGAGCTGCCGCTGCCGATGGTCACGTCGCCACTCACCGCCGAGGTTCGAACACCGACGCTATTGTCCCCGAGAACCGAGACCTTGCCGGTGCTGGTCAGCGAGCCGACCAGCGCGCTGTCGATCGCGATACCTGCTGACTGATTGCCTTCGACCGTGATCGTGCCGCTGTTGAGAATGGCGCCAGTGAAGGTGCCGCCCCCGAGCACATGGATTCCAAAGCGATTGCTCCCTTGAGCGAACGGGCCGTCGATATCGCCATCGGAATCGGTGTCGGTTGGAGTGTAATTCTCGTCGATGGTAATCGTGCCGCTGTTGGTAATTCCGCCGGCGAGATTCGTGTTGGCGAGGATTCCGGTCGCACCGTTCGCGCCCTGGATCGCGATGGAGCCCTCGTTTTTCACTGAATTATTGCTGTCGATGGTCACAGCTGCGCCAGCGGTCGGCTTCACCGATCCCGCCGACGTTATGTGAATATCGCCCGAGGAGCTGGTGAGCACGGGCGTGGTGAGCGCTGTGCTGATGACGGTTTCGGCACCCGCCGATGTGCCCAGCACGAGTGACAAGGTGCCAAGAGCAGTGGATGCAAGAAGCGAGCGCATTCGAAACCCCTTTGCTTTGGCGGCAATTGCCGCCGTTCGGTTGACGTGCGAAGTCCGCAAGCCCGCGCAGGACACACTGGCGCGAACACAAACGAGCGGTTCTGTGAGGGATGAAAGCGGCGGCCGCCGCTCCATTGAACCCCCGGGAGAAGACCGGCCTAGAGTGGATCGCAGCTGAAGCCGAGATGAACGATCGTTAAGCCTCTGTAATCATTGTTGACCGGCTAGCGCGTCAATGAGTCGGGGTTGAGCGAATGGCGGTTCGGGAGCATGGGCCGGGCACAATTTTGACGGGGAGCTTGGGGATGTGCGGATCCGACAATCATCAAGGCTTCGTCTGTGACATCTCGGTTACGCGGCGGAGTTTGCTGCTTGCAATGAGCGCAAGCGCAGCAGCAGGCGGCGTTCCGGTCGCGGCTTTGGCAATGGAATCGGGCGCTCGGAAGGTGATCGAGAAGGACGTGTCGGTCCGAACTTCGGATGGCTATGCCGATGCTGCATTATCTTATCCTGCGGGCGGGGGCCGCTGGCCGGCGGTGTTGATGTGGCCGGACATCCTGGGATTGCGGCCGGTATTCCGCGAGATGGGCAGGAGGCTCGCCGCTCAAGGCTATATCGTGCTTGTGCCCAACCCCTATTACCGCTCGAGGAAGGCGCCGATCGTCGAAGGCGCGTTCGACTTCAACAGCAAGGACGACATGGCGAGGATCATGGCGTTCAAGAGCGGGTTGAGCGATCCGATGGTCGACCGCGATTCCGCCGCATTCATCACTTTCCTCGATTCGCAGCAACAGACCGACCGGCACCGCAAGGCCGCAGTCCAGGGCTATTGCATGAGCGGACCGATCTCTTTTCGGACGGCAGCCGTTCGCCCTGATCGGATCGGCGCCGTCGCAACCTTCCATCCCGGCGCTCTGGTCACCGACCAACCCTCAAGTCCGCACCTGTTGATCCCGAAGTCGCGCGCTTCTTATCTCGTCCTGATCGCGAGGAACGACGCCGAGCGAATGCCCAAAGAGAAGGCCGATCTCGATACAGCATTCGCAAAGGCGCATCGACGCGCTGATGTCGAGGTCTATCCGGCAGACCACGGCTGGACGGTCGCAGGCAGCCAGACTTACGACGAGGCACAGGCGGAAAGGGCGTGGGCCGAGCTCCTACCCTTCTACCGCGCTAACCTCCGGTGAGACTTCGCGCTGCGCGCGTCGACGAGCGGGCGCGCGGCTAAATCGCCATTCCGGGCCGCCGACGCAAAGCACTCCGCGAAGCGTGGCCCGCTTGCCGGTCCGCAAGGCCGCCAGGATCTGGTTGAGCTCACGACCACGCAGTTCCGCGCCGGCGCCCTCGCTCGCGAGGGCCACGATCGCGCGATGGATGATCCGTCGACGAATCTCACGCGGCGAGTCACTCGGATTGTAGACGAGCTCGCCGCCGCTTTGTTTGACCTTCAGCTGCCATTCGAGCGAAGTCGCCCAGGTAAGAGCTCCGTCGGCCTCGGCAAGGTTCGTGGCGCTACGTGCGATAGCGTCGGGATCCAGCCAATCTGCGGCGGCGAGCGCTTTCCGGACCCGAACGCGCTCGAACTGATCGTCGTGGTTGCTCGGATCCTCGATCGCATCGACACCCGCAGCGGCGCAAATCGCTTCCAATTCGCAATGATGCCAGTCGAGCAAGGGGCGAACAACAGCGACGCTCGCGCCTTGCACCCGGCTCACGCGCCGCATGCCCGCGAGGCCCTGCACTCCGGATCCGCGGGCAAGGCGCATCAGAAAAGTCTCCGCCTGATCGTCGAGATGATGTGCCGTCACAAGCGATGTCAGTCCGCGTTCTCGAGCCCAATCGCCAAGCAGGCGATAGCGCATCAGCCGAGCGCGTTCCTGGATGGCGCTTTCGGGCTTCTCCGCCCATTTCACAGTCAAAATCTTGTGCGGAACTCCAAGCCGCTCGCAATGCGCGGCCACGCTCTCTGCCTCCGCCCGGCTTTCAGGGCGAAGGACATGATCCACGGTCGCCGCCTCGACACCAAGCGGTCGAGCTTCAACAGCAAGTAGCAGCAAAGCGAGGCTGTCGGGGCCACCGGAAACGGCTAGTCCGATCGGCGTGCCCGCTGGCACAAGCGCATCCAAATCGCGCCTGAACCGGTCGATCGGAGACGTTGCTGTGCCTTGCTCGGCCGTCGCCATTCGCTGCTCCATCATTTGCAAGGCGTCGCTTAACGCGGCGCGAGGTGGGCGCAACTGCCATGCTCAACATGTCGGCAAGCTTTCGCTCGGATGACAACGCCTCCCCTGCCGATTGAAATCGCCAATGTCAGGGGCAGCTCGCCTGCGCCCTCGCGTCGTTCTCGAGCTTCTTGAGGTCGGGCCGGATCTTCGCTCCGTAGACCGCATCGAGCTCGCCATAGGCCTTGCAGGCTTGCGACCCCTGGCCAAGCTTCATCAGCGCCTGGCCGAGATAGAAGAGGCTGTCGGGCGCTCGATCGCCACCGGGATTGTTGCGATAGTTTGCAAGTAGCGCGGTCGCCGCCGAACGCGCGTCGCCCTTGTCGAGAAGCGCCCGTCCAACGAGATTGTTGGCGTAGCTGACGCGACGGTGCTTGGGATAGTCGTTGACGAACGATCTCAGCGCTTCGATCGCCTGATCATAATTGCCCGCCTCCCAGAGGTGGAAGCCTTGAGTGTAAGCGGCCTCGCCAGGATCGATCGCCGGACCCGCGGCGGCCGAGTCGCCGGGAGCTGTTGGAGAAGGGCCTGCCGGCGCCGGCTTGGCGGGCTGGGTTGCCGACTTGGTTCTGGGCGGCGGAATTGCCTCGGACGGCGCCACTTGCGCCGGCGCCGGGGCGGTTGCAGCATCGCTGATGCGCTGCTCGATCGCCGAAATGCGCTGATCCTCGTCGCTCTTCAGCTGGCCGACGCTCGCTTCCATGCTGCGCAGCCGGCTGCCGTTCTCCTCGGATTGGCGAAGCATGTCCGCCATCTGATGCTCGAGTGCATCGAGGCGCTGATCGAGCGTCATTACCGACGACTGGGTGGCGGCGGGGTCATCGGTGAAGCCTGCGGTGTCCGCCGGCCGGCCCTTGGGGAAGAGGCGACGCTGCATCTCATTGACCTGGCGCTCGAGCCGGTCAATCCGCTGCTCAGGACTTGCCTGCTGGCGCTGGGCCGTCACGGAAGATGGAACGGCGAGCGCGCCTGCGAAAAGCGCGGCAAGGCCGATCTTCAGGAATGATTTCACGAGATTTTCCCCACCCTCAAAGCGACTCGTTTGTGCTCGTTTACGCCTTTCGCGGCGATAAATCTCAATCGCCAATATTGGTCGTCGCGGGCGTCGTTGTCGTTGGCGCCGGAGCCGGGATAGCGGGAGGCGGAGCGCTCGCTTTTATGGAAGGGCGACTGGATCGCGGCTTTGGCAGCGGCGCTGGAGTTGGCGCCGGGGCCGACTTCGGCGCCTTCATCAGGTCCGATGGAAGGAGGCTCACGTTGCTGACAGTCTTGGCCGGCGGCCCGACCGGAGGCGCGACCTGATTACCGACGGAGATCCGAAGCGCTTCAGGCTTGCCGGTCTTCAGCACGGGCGCGGTTGCAGTCGCTGGAACTGCATAGGTCTGCCCCGCCTGGAGCATGCCCGAGAAAAGGCTGGCGCCACCTTTCTGGCTGACCTGGAACCAGACCGGCTGTGCTGCCGTGATCACCACCTGCTGGCCAGCGACCGGGGCAGGCGCAGGCGCGGCGGGCGGTGCCGCAGCTTCGGGCGCGGCGGTGACATTGTTCGATCCAGCTGCGGGCTGTTCAAGCGAGCGGCTGTTGATCCAGGTCATCAATAGGACCAGCAGGATCACTGCGACAACCGCTCCAATCACGAGCCACTTGGGCATAGTGCGCGCTGGGTCGGCAGCCTCGATGACCTCGGAATGAGAGTTGGCGAAGCGCTGCCCGCCCATCTCTTCGCGGAGCTGGTCGCCGATCTCGGTTCGGTCGAGGCCGACCGCTGAGGCATAGCTCTTCGCAAATCCAATGGTGTAGGTCGCCGCTGGCAGCTTGTCCCACTCCGCCGCTTCGATGTTCTCGAGATGCCTCTGCGGAATCCGAGTCGAGCGCGGCGATGTCCTCGAGGCTGACATTCTTCTCCTGTCGGGCAGCGCGGAGCCGCTCTCCAGCGGTAGGAACGTCCGGCTCGACCGGGGTCTCGTCGACGGGTTCACTTTCAATGTCGCGCTTGGGCATGGCTTCTGTTTGAGGCCTGTGCCGCGAGTGTCAACCGATAGTCACCGAGTGGCGCTTTGCCCAATCGGAAAGCGCCTTGCGCATATCCCTGGGTGGCTTGGCGAGCAGCTGGTCGAGCCGCGCCCGGATCGCAGCGGCATCGAGTGAACGAACCATTGCCTTCAAGGGGCCCACCCCCCCCGGCGTGATCGAGAAACTCTCGGCGCCAATTCCGATGAGCGCCATGGCCTCAAGCGGTCGCCCCGCCATCTCGCCGCACACCCGAGCTGGAATTCCGGCAGCGGCGCACTGGTCAAGGACTCGCTTCAGAAAGCGGAAGATCGCCGGGCTGAGCCAATCGTAACGCTGCGCGAGCCGCGGATCGGACCGGTCCGCTGCGAACAGGAATTGGGTTAAATCGTTCGTCCCGATCGAGATGAAGTCGACGCGCGGAAGCAGTTGGTCGAGCATCTCGGCAAGGCTCGGCACTTCGAGCATCGCACCGAATTCGATGCGGCTTGGGCGCGGGCGATGCGCCTTCTTCGCCCATTCTACCTGCTCTTCGAAGAGGGCACGCGCCTTCTCATATTCCCACGGTTCCGAAACCATCGGAAACATCACCCGAAGCGGCTTGCCGCCAGACGCCTCGATCAACGCTCGCGCCTGGGCTTTCATGAGTGTCGAACGGTCGAGCGACAGGCGCAGCGCGCGCCAGCCCATGGCCGGGTTCTCGGCCTGCTCCCCGGCCTCGTCGGTGATGTAGGGCAGCGCCTTGTCACCGCCGATATCGACCGTTCGGAACACGACCGGACGGTCGCCCGCGGCCTCGAGCACCTTGGTGTAAAGACGCTGCTGGCGCTCGCGTCCGGGGAGCGTCGCCGACACCAGGAACTGGAACTCGGTGCGAAACAGGCCAATCCCGTCCGCACCGGTCATCGGGAGAGTCGCTGCATCTTCGGCCAGGCCGGCGTTGACCATGACGCTGACCTTCACTCCATCGCGAGTTTTGGCGGGAAGCGTTCGAATCGCTGCGAATTCGGCGCGGCGCTTCTGGCTCATCGCCATTCGCTGCTCGAAACCGACTACGAGCTGGCGCGTCGGGCGGACGATCACGCTTCCATTGTCGCCGTCGACAAGGATCTTCTCGCCGTCCTCGGCGCTGTGGCGGATGTCGTGGAGTCGCCCGATGACAGGGATTCCGATCGCGCGCGCAACGATGGTCATGTGGCTGGTCAGCGACCCTTCCTCAAGGAGCACCGCCTTCAGCCGCCGACGGTCATATTCGAGAAGCTCAGCGGGCCCGAGGTTGCGCGCGATCAAAACGGCATCGTGCGCAAGGCCGGTCTGGGCAGCCGTTCCCATTCGTCCCGACACGATCCGCAGAAGCCGGTTCGACAGGTCCTCAAGATCGTGCATCCGCTCCTTGAGGAGCGGGTCGTCGATTTCCTGCATCCGGGCCCGGGTGCGCTGCTGCACGCGCTCGATCGCGGCTTCGGCAGTAAGGCCGCTGTCGATCGCCGTGTTGATCCGGCGCGACCAGCCCTCGTCATAGGCAAACATGCGGTAGGTCTCGAGGATCTCCTGATGCTCGCCGGCCGTCCCGAACTCGGCATCCTTCGCCATATTGTCGATCTGCTCGCGCATCTTGCGGAAAGCCGAGTAGACGCGTTCGCGCTCGGCCTCGACGTCCTCGGCGACGGTATGCTCGACGACGATTCGCGGCTCGTGGAAGACGGCTTGGCCCTTCGCCATTCCCGAAACCAGCTTGAGGCCGGAAAGGCGCAGCGGCCCGGCGCTTCGAAGGCGGCTCCGGCGGGCTCCGTCGACCAGCCGTGCCGCGCCGATCATTTCCGAAAGCACCATCGCGACGGTCTGCAGGGCCTCGATCTCGACATCCTCATACCGGCGCGGCTCCGCGTTCTGCACGGCAAGCACTCCGATCGGGCTTTCGAGGCGAACGATGGGAACTCCGGCGAAGCTGTGGAAGCGATCCTCTCCAGTCTCCGGCCGATAGGCGAAGGCCGGATGCTGAGCCGCCTCCGCGAGGTTCAGGACCCGGCCCTCGGCGGCGATGGTACCGACGAGGCCCTCGCCCATCCTCAGACGCGTCACGTGCATGGCCTCCTTGCGAAGCCCATGGGTCGCAAACAGCTCAAGGACGTTGTCGCGAAGCAGGTAGATCGAGCAGACGTCGCTTCCCATCGCCGCTGCAATCAAGTCGACGACTTGGTCGAGCTTGCTTTGCGCGGAGCCGCGCTTCGCCATGATCTCATGGAGACCGGTCAGGATCTCGCGGGCAGAGGCGGCGCCAGTGGAGGCCATGATCTATCGGCTATAGATACGCCGCCGCCGTGTCACGCGAAGAGCGCAGCCATCGAACCGGAGAGTTGCTGCGGATCAATGGCTCCGATCACGCCGCGCAGTCGAACGTTACGTCCCAATCGCCGACCTCTCCGGTAACGTGGCCGGAAGTCGAGATCGTCAGCTTGTAAGCTCGGCCGGACCGATCGAAGCCACTGACCTGGACCGACCCGTCATCGCGGACCGTTTGCTGGTAGGATCCGAGCTGCGCCGAAAGCCTCGCCTCATCGAAATTTATCACCTGGGGCTCGTTCGTCTCACGGACCGGCGTTAGTCCGAGGGCGACCGTCAATACTGCACTTATGATCATCTCCTGGCTCCGTGTTGCGCAGCGAGCTGCTGCAGCGGAGCACCAATCAACAATCGTGCCAGGGCAGAAAGACGTTCCTGGTCAATCAGTTGACCCAACCTGCCTGGCAAAGCCGTCGGTGCTCACTGCTATAGATCAGCGGTACACACCAACTCTATTGTGCTCAATGCAAAGCGAAGTCGTTGTTGGAGCGATCCTTGTCCGGTACCTTATGATCGGGATCGATCATTGCGCGAACGACCGGCGAGCTCGAGACGATCGGCACGTCTACCGAAGCGGCCCTGATCCAGGTCTCGGCGGGGAGGCGGATGTTGCGGCTCGAACCGTCTGCAAAGGTGGCGCGAAGAGTGACCGGCATGATCAGCCTGTCGCGCGCTTCAACGGTGACGAGCGAGCCTGGAAGAGAAGTCTTCGCAGGAAAGGGCTTGATCCCGGTGACCGCGAGGTCGAGCTGCCAATTGTGTGCGTACCAGCCGTTCCACCACCAGCTTAGGTCCTCGCCGGTGAAGCTGTCCATGAAGCGGAAGAAATCGGCTGGCGCCGGATGCTTGAACGCCCAGGCAGCGATGAAGGCTCGGAACGCCGGGTCGAACCGCTCCGGGCCGAGGATCTGCTCGCGCAAGAGCACGAGGCCGAGCGCTGATTTGAAATAGGTGATCGGGTGCCGGTATTTCTCGATCACCGTGTCGGCTCGCGAGAGGATCGGCGGCGCATCCGGATCGGCGAGGAGCGGCACGATGTCCTCGACCGGATTTCCACCCTGCGGCGCATATTCGCTGTCGCGCTTCGGGGCAAATTCACCGTGGTTGAAGTCGTCGGATTCGTAGACATCGATGAAAGTGTTGAAGCCCTCGTCCATCCACGCGTGACGGCGTTCGTTGAAGCCGACGATCATCGGAAACCAGCCGTGCCCAATCTCGTGCGCAGCGACCCAGAAGGTAATTTTCGGGGGCGACTTGATGTCGTCGAAGACGATCCCTGGATATTCCATTCCGCCCGCCGGGCCGGCGACGTTGATCGCGGCCGGCCACGGATAAGGGTACCAACGCGACGAATAATGCTCGACCGCGTCCTTCATATATTCGGTCGAGCGGTCCCACGCTTTGGCTTCGGGCGGATAGACCGATTCGGCGAGCGCGCTCTTGCCGCCCGGCAGCCGGATTCGCGCCGCGTCCCAGACGAACGCCGGCGAGGCGGCGAAGGCGACGTCGCGGCTGTCATGCATGGTGAAGTGCCAGGTCTTCGTGCCGGAAGGAGAGCCAAACGGCTCGTTCGCCGTGCGGATCATCACCGTCTTGTCGCTCCGCCGAGCGCTCGCCAGCCTCGCTCGGAGTTGCTGCGAGAGAACCTCGCCCTCGTTAGCCAGCCCGCCGGAGCCCGCGACGATCCAGTTGGCAGGCACCGTCACTGAATAATCGAAGTCGCCATATTCGAGGTAGAATTCCTGAGCGAGATAGGGCAGCGGGTCCCAGCCGCGGATGTCGTCATAGACCGCCATTCGCGGGTACCATTGCGCGACCGAATATATCGGACCCGCTGGACTATCCATCCAGCCGGTGCGGCCGCCCCACGGGTCCTTCGGGACCGTGTAATGATAATCGATACGAAGCAGTGCGGAGCGTCCGTGCAAGAGCGGAGACGGCAGCAATATCTGAGCGCGCGTGTCGCTGATGAGCGGCTGAAGAGCAACGCTGCTCTTGCTCTTCACCAGCTTTGCGGAATCGAGCGTCATGCCCTCGGTCAAACCGAAGGGTGCTGTGCCGCCCGAGAGGTTGCCGCGCGAATCCCAGCGGTACCGGTTCTGCTCAAGGTTCAGCCACAGAACGTCGAGCGCAAGCGGGCTATTGTTGGTGTAGCGGATCTCGACCGCGCCCGAGATGACATGGCTCGCCGGGTCGAGCCGTGCCCTGATCGTGTAATCGGCCCGGTTCTGCCAATATTGCGGTCCTGGCCGGCCGTCGGCAGAGCGATAGACGCTTGGCGCCTGGCCGGGATCGAACGGAGCGAAGGTCTCCAGCGGGTCGTAAGTTCCAGCGACCGCGGCTGCGGCGGTAAGACCGAACAGAGCGGCAAGGCAGAAACGAACAAGATCACGCGGACGCATGCAAATTCCTCGAGAGGGCGGGGTTAGGGCCTGCTAACGGGAGAATGGCATCGGCGGTAGGGTCGGCGCTCAATCATCGACCAAGCGCATCGTCGCGACTGCAAACCGCTGTCAGCGGTCCCGCAGCTCGCTTCGTCTGAGCTTGCCCGTGGTCGTCTTTGGAAGTGCGTCTACGAATTCGATCTCGCGCGGATATTTGTAGGGCGCGATCCCGGCTTTCACATGGGTCTGCAACTCGGCGACGAGCTTCGCCGAAGGCTCGGCTTTCGAGCGAAGCACAACATACGCTTTCACCTTTTGGCCGCGCTCGGGGCAGGGCACGCCGATCACCGCGCATTCGGCGACCGCATTGTGTGAAAGGAGAGCATTTTCCACTTCGGGCGCTCCAATATTGTAGCCTGCGCTGACGATCATGTCGTCGCTTCGAGCGACGTACCAATAATAGCCATCGGCGTCGCGGCGGTAGGTGTCGCCGGTGACATTCCAGCCGTTCACGACGTAATTGGCCTGACGCAAGTCATCGAGATAGCGGCAGCCGGTCGGCCCCTTGATCGCGAGTTGGCCGACGCCCTCGACTATCGGCTGGTCAGCGGCATCGAGCACGCACGCTTCGTATCCGGGCACGGCCTTTCCGGTCGAGCCGGGCCGGATTTCAGAGCCCGCCGCTGAGACAAAGATGTGCATCATCTCGGTCGAGCCAATGCCGTCGGTGATCGCGATGCCGGTGCGCTCCTTCCAGGCTCGCCAGGTCGCTTCGGGCAGATGCTCGCCCGCCGAGATGCAGTAGCGGAGAGTCCTCAGGGCTTCGTCGAGCGCGGGCTCGGACAGCATCGCTCTGTAGGCGGTCGGAGCGGTTCCGAGATGCGTGACCTTGAATTTCGCGATCGCACCCAGAAGCGCGGACGGGTTTGCCTGTTCGATCGTCGCGCAGGCAGCGCCGAAGCGCAGCGGGAACAATGGCGTGATGCCGAGACCGAAGGTGAAGGCGATCGGAGCGGAGGTCATGAAGACGTCGCCGGGACGTGGGCTCACCAGGTGCTTGGCGAATGTGTCGCACGGCGCGAGCACATCGCGATGAAAATGCACGCAGCCCTTTGGCACTCCGGTCGTGCCACTGGTGAAGGCAATGATGCAGGGATCGTCGCGGCCGGTATCTGCCGGCACGAGCGGGTCGAGCGTAGCTGCGCGCTTCTCGAGTTCGCCGCGGCCGTAGTCGCCGTCATATTTGACGATTCGCTTGACGAAATGCGTCTGGTCGACGGCCTGGCGAAAGTCGCCGATGAAACGGCTGTCGACAATCGCATGCGAGATTTGCGCGCGCTCGATCACGGTCGCGATTTCGCCCGGGCGCAAGAGCGGCATGGTTGCCACGACCACGCCGCCAGCTTTCAGAACTCCGAGCCATGAAGCGAGCATCATGCAGCTGTTCGGCCCGCGAAGGATCACGCGATTGCCGGGCATCAGCCCTTCTTCATCGACCAGAAGACGGGCAATTCGTCCACTGAGATCGTCGAGCTCCGAATAAACCCATCGGCCCTGCTCGTTGACGACGGCAAGCGAGTCCGGAGTGCCGCCTTTCAGCAGCTCAGCGGCAGCGTTCAGTCGTTCGGGATATTGCAGGTCGGGAAGATCGAACCGAAACTCGGGCAAGAGCTTGCGTAGCGGCAATCGGTCACGCACGAAGCTATCGTACGTCACTCGTCCTCCACGACCGCCGTTGTTTCGATCTCAACCTTGGCCGCGCTTTCGACGAGGCCCTTGACCTCGAGGAGCGCCATTGCCGGATAGTTGGGTCCCATGATCTCGCGCCACGCGGAGCCAATCTCGTCGCGCGAGTTCACATATTCGTGGCGGTCGGTGACGTAACAGGTCATTCGGACGATATGCTGAGGTCCAGCGCCATCCTCGGCGAGAATCTGCAGAGTGTTTCGAAGAGCCTGCGCGAACTGGCCGTGAAGCGTATAATCGGGAAAGGCCTCCCGCTCGTCCCAGCCGACTATGCCGGCGGTGAAGACCATCCGGCCGCGTGCTGAGATGCCGTTCGAATAGCCCTTGGGTCGTGGCCAGTTGGACGGCTGCAGGATCTTCATTGCGCTGCTCCCTTCAGCAGATCGCGGGCGATGATCTGGCGCTGTACCTCGCTCGCGCCTTCGTAGATTCGAAGCGCCCGGACGTCGCGGTAAAGCTCTTCGACCTTGACTCCGCGAGTGACGCCCGCGCCGCCGTGCATCTGCACCGCCATGTCGATGACTTCGCTTGCCGCCTCGGTCGCGTGAAGCTTGGCCATCGCCGCGGCACGCCGATTGTCCAAACCGCCCACATCCTGTTGCCAGGCGGCGCGATAGATCAGCAGCGCCGACGCATCGATCTTGAGCGCCATTTCCGCAAGATTGGCCTGTGTCACCGCATTGTCCGCGAGCGTTCCGCTTCCGTGACGCCGTGCCTTCGCGAAGCTCAACGCCTCGTCGAGAGCGCGGCGCGCTAACCCGAGCGCAGCTGCGCCTACCGTCACTCTGAACAGGTTGAGTGTCTCCATTCCGATGCGGAACCCCTCACCAGGCTCACCGACGATCGCGTCGGCCGGGATTCGGACATTGTCATATTTGAGACGTCCAAGCGGATGCGGAGCGATCACCTCGATCCGCTCCTCCACGCTCAAACCTTTGCTTTCGTCGGCCACGATGAAGGCACTGAGGCCGCGTGCGCCCTCCGCTTCGCCGGTTCGTGCGAAGGTCAGGTAGAAATCGGCGATTCCTCCGTTCGAGATGAGCGTCTTCTCGCCGACCAACACCCATTCCTTGCCGTCGCGCATCGCAGACGTCTGAAGGTTTGAAGCGTCGGAACCGCACTCCGGCTCGGTCATTGCGAAGGCGGCAATCGCTTCGCCGCTCGCGACCTTCGGTAACCATTCACGCTTCTGCTCGATCGTACCGAAGAGCGAGATCGCGCCGGAGCCGAGGCCCTGCATCGCGAAGGCGAAATCAGCCAGGGCAGAATGATAGGCAAGGCTTTCTCGAGCAACCGCGAGACTGCGCACATCCGGACGCCTGTCGCGCTCTGCGACGCATAGCTTCAGGAAGCCCGCCAAGCCGAGCTGGCGAACGAGCATCCGGCATTCGCTATCAAGATCGTCAGAGTGGCCGCTGGCGAGATTGTCCGCGCACCAAGTCGAAAGCGAAGATGCGAGCTCGCGGTGCTTGGGCTCGAAGAAGGGCCAGGCGAGAAAGCTTCTCTCGGTCATCAATTGCCTTCGAAGATCGGCTTGCGCTTATTTGCGAATGCTTCGTAGGCGCGGTGGAAATCCTTCGTTTCCATGCACCGCGCCTGCGCTCGCGCCTCCGATTCCAGGGCCTGGTCGATCGCCATGTCCCACTCCGCGTCGAGCTGTCGCTTCGTAATGCAATGGGCGATCGAGGGTCCCGCGGCGAGCTGGGCGGCAAGGGCAGAAGCTTCTCCCATCACATCCTCGACCAGGCGGTTGTAGAATCCCCAGGCAAGCCCCTCCTCGCTCGTCATCTCGCGGCCGGTGAACAAAAGCTCGGCAGCTCGGCCATGTCCGATGATTCGCGGCAGGATCGCACAGGCGCCCATGTCCGCTCCAGACAAGCCGACTCGGCTGAACAGAAACGCGGTCCGGCAACCCGGCTGGCCGAAGCGGATGTCGCTCGCCATCGCCATGATCGCTCCTGCCCCGGCGCACACCCCTTCGACTGCGGCGATGATCGGCTGCGGGCAATGCCGCATCGCGCGCACGAGATCGCTGGTCATGCGCGTGAATTGAAGCAGGCCCTGGCTGCTCATCTTGACGAGCGGACCGATGATTTCGTGAACGTCGCCGCCCGAGCAGAAGTTTCCGCCCGCGCCGCGTAGAACCACAGCCTTCACCTTATAATTGTGGTCGAGCGCATAGAAGGTCGAGCGCAGTTCCTCATAGCTCTCGAAGGTCAGCGGATTCTTTCGCTCAGGGCGGTTCAAAGTGATCGTCGCGACCCCGTTCTCGAATTCCCAAAGGAAGCGCGCGGGTTTGAACGTCGAGGGATCAAAGCTCATGCGCTCGTGCCTCCGTCCATCGTGATCTCGGCACCGTTGATGTCACGTGAAAGCGGAGAGCAGAGCATCGCGATGGCGGCGCCGATCGCACCCGGATCTACGAGCCGACCACTCGCATTCATGTTGGTGATCGCCTGGCGGGAATCCTCTTCGCTTCGGCCGGTCACTTTCGAGACCCGGGCTATCGACTGATCGGTCATCGCGGTGTCGACGAAGCCGGGGCAGACCGCGTTCACAGTCAGGTTCGTCTTTGCATATTCGCGTGCCATCGAGCGCATCAGCCCGAGCACGCCATGCTTGGATGCGCCATAATGAGCTGCGAAGGCGATTCCGCGAAGGCCCGCGACCGAGGCCACGAAAACGAGCCGTCCGTTAGCGCTCATGAGGAGGTCGCCGATCGCCAGCTGCGCGCAATCGAATGCGGCGGTGAGGTTGGTAGCAATGATCCGGTCCCAGCTTTCACGGGTCATCTTGTGAAACGGCGCGCTCTCGGCGATGCCGGCATTGACGATCAAGAGATCGATCGGGCCGTTGATCGCACGCGCTCCATCGAAGGCGCCGCGAAGACGCTCCCGATTGGTTACATCGCACTGGATTGCAGTGCCGCCGAGTTCGTCGGCGACCGCCTGAAGGGGCTCGAGCCGACGACCAAGCAAAGAGAGCTTCGCACCGGCCGCATCGAGATGCTGCGCGGCAGCGGCGCCGATTCCGGTGCCTCCGCCGGTGATCAGCGCATGACATCCATCGAGCGCTCTGCCCATCGCTTCGTCTTGGCCGAACGGCAATGAGGTGGCAAGGCGGCGCAATGAAGCTCGCGATCCTCGAGACCGGCCATCCCCCGGGCAAGCTTGCCGGCGAGTTCGGCGATTATCCCATGATGTTCGAGCGGCTGCTCGGGCCAGGCTTCGAGATCGAGCCGTTCGACGTGCAGAACGGACAGCTTCCGGAGCTCCACGGCCATGACGCTTTTCTGATCACTGGTTCTCCTGCCGGAGTCTACGAGCCGCGACCCTGGATCAAGCCGCTGATGGACTTCATCCGCTCGGCCGATGGCGCGAAAATGGTCGGCGTCTGCTTTGGTCACCAGGTGATGGCCGAGGCGCTCGGAGGCCATGTCCAGAAGTCCGCCAAGGGCTGGAGCGCGGGCCTTCATCGTTATAGGATCACGCATCCTGAGCCGTGGATCGACAGCGATGGGACGATTGCAATCCCCGCCTCCCATCAGGACCAGGTCGTGCTTCAACCACCCAACACCCAGGTGATCGCCGCATCGGACTTCACGCCTTTCGCCGGCCTCGCCTGGACCGACCGACCTGCGATCTCCTTCCAGTTCCACCCAGAGTTCACACCGGCCTTCGCCAAGGCGCTGATCGAGAAGCGTTACGACAGCGTGCCCAATCCCGACGTTGCGATAGCCTCGCTCGATGCTCCCAACGACAATGAGGTGGTCGGCGGCTGGATTCGCAATTTCCTCGATGGAGATTTCAGATGAAGACCCGCGCCGCCGTCGCGTTCGAAGCCAAAAAGCCGCTGGAAATTGTCGAGGTCGACCTTGACGGGCCCAAGGCCGGCGAAGTCCTGGTCGAGATCATGGCGACCGGCATCTGCCATACCGACGCCTACACGCTCGACGGGTTCGACAGCGAGGGCATCTTCCCATCGATCCTCGGCCACGAGGGCGCGGGCGTCGTCCGCGAGGTCGGCCCCGGGGTCACCAGCGTGAAGCCGGGCGATCACGTCATCCCGCTTTACACGCCCGAATGCCGGCAGTGTAAATCGTGTCTTTCCGGCAAGACCAATCTCTGTACCGCGATCCGCGCCACTCAGGGCAAGGGCCTGATGCCCGACGGGACCAGCCGCTTCAGCTACAAGGGCGAGGCGATCTTCCACTACATGGGCTGCTCGACCTTCTCGAACTTCACGGTGCTACCCGAGATCGCCCTTGCCAGGATCCGCAAGGACGCGCCGTTCAAGACCAGCTGCTACATCGGCTGCGGCGTAACGACCGGCGTTGGCGCGGTGGTGAAGACCGCCAAGGTCGAGCCCGGCGCGAACGTCGCGGTGTTCGGGCTTGGCGGGATCGGTCTCAACGTCATCCAGGGCGCGAGGCTGGTGGGCGCTGGACGGATCGTCGGCGTCGACATCAATCCGGACCGCGAGGAATGGGGCCGCAAGTTCGGGATGACCGACTTCCTCAATTCCAAGGGCATGAGCCGCGAGGATATCGTCGCGAGGATTGTCGAGCTGACCGACGGCGGCGCCGATTATACGTTCGATGCGACCGGCAATACCGAGGTCATGCGAACAGCGCTGGAATGCTGCCACCGGGGCTGGGGCACCTCGATCATCATTGGAGTTGCCGAAGCAGGCAAGGAAATCGCAACTCGCCCGTTCCAGCTCGTCACTGGGCGCAACTGGCGCGGCACCGCTTTTGGCGGCGCCAAGGGCCGAACCGACGTCCCTGAAATCGTCGATTGGTATATGGACGGGAAGATCGCCATCGACCCGATGATCACCCACACGCTTGGACTTGAGGATATCAACAAGGGCTTCGACCTGATGCACGCAGGGACAAGCATCCGTTCCGTCGTGCTTTACTAAGGAGGCCAAATGTTCAGTCACATCGTGATCGGATCGAACGACATCGAGCGATCCAAAGGCTTTTACGACGCTTTGTTCGATGCGGTCGGAGCAAAGCCGGGGCGGCAGGACGAGAAAGGCGTCAATTACATGCACAATGGCGCTTTGTTCATGGTGCGGCCGCCGCGGAACGGCGAGGCGGCAACCAACGGCAACGGTTCGACGATCGGCTTTTCGATTGACAGTCCCGAGCGCGTGAAAGCCTGGCACGACGCCGGCGTCGCTGCTGGCGGCACGTCGGTCGAAGACCCGCCGGGCATCCGCCAGGGGACTTTCGGGCCGCTTTATCTTGCTTATCTGCGTGATCCTGACGGCAACAAGCTGTGCGGGTTGCATCGACTGCCGACCGAGTGAGCGTGGACATCGTCAGCGAGAACAGATCGCATGGCGGACGCCAACTCGTCGTCAAGCATGCATCGTCGGCAACGTCGACGGACATGACCTTTTCGATCTTCCTTCCCCCCCATACCGAGCGCGGCGGAAAGCAGCCGGTTGTGTGGTATCTTTCGGGACTGACCTGCACGCATTTGAACGTCACCGAGAAAGGTGAGTATCGCGCCGCCTGTGCAAGCCATGGCCTGATCTTCATCGCGCCGGACACGAGCCCCCGTGGCGACGATATCCCTGACGGCGAGGGATATGATTTCGGGACGGGCGCGGGCTTCTACGTCGATGCGACCAGGGAGCCGTGGTCGCGCAACTTCCGAATGTGGACTTATGTCACCGACGAGCTTCCCGAGCTGATCAAATCCGAATTTCCCGCCGACATGGATCGGCAGGGGATCATGGGCCATTCGATGGGCGGCCACGGCGCGTTGACGGTCGCGCTCAATTTTCCCGAGCGATTTCGAAGCGTTTCGGCGTTCGCTCCGATCGTCGCGCCCAGCCAGGTGCCGTGGGGCGAGAAGGCCCTCGACGGTTACCTCGGCGCCGACCCTGCAAGCTGGCGCAGGCACGACGCGGTCGCACTGATCGAGGATGGCGCGCGGGTGAAGGAGCTGCTTGTCGACGTCGGCACAGCCGACCAGTTTCTCGAGCGGGAACTTCGGCCGGAGCTACTCGATCGCGCCTGCTCGGATGCCGGCATTCCACTGACCCTTCGGACGCAGACCGGCTACGACCATAGCTATTATTTCATCTCCAGCTTCATGGCCGATCATCTGCTCTGGCATGCGGAGAGATTGAACTGAACACTGGCTGGTATTGGCAGGCGCTGTCCGTCGCGACGGCGCTCGCCTGCGGCCTCCTGATCGGGATCGAGCGCGGCTTCGACTTGCGGCGTGAACGTGCCGGCACTCGCGTTGCCGGAGTTCGCACGTTCACCTTGCTGGGGCTGGTGTCGGGACTTGCCGGGCTTATTGGAGCGAACGGCCAGGCGCTCGCCGGCGGCGCTTTGATCGCGGGCGCTGCCGCAATCCTCGCGGTTGGATATGCCAATCGTCCCAACCTCGCGAAGCGACCCGAGGCGACCACCCCGATCGCCGCGTTGGTGACGCTTGGACTGGGCTTCGTCGCCGGGTTCGGACAGCCGGGCCTCGCCATCGCCGGGGCAACGCTCGTCACTCTGCTGCTTGCACTCAAAGCGGAGCTTCACGGTTTGCTCGAGCGGCTCGACGAGGAGGACGTCAAGGCGCTCGCCCGCTACGCCGTCATCGCCGGAGCAGTGCTGCCGTTTCTTCCCAACGGTCGCTACGGCCCGCTCGGCGCCTGGAATCCGCAGCGGTTGTGGCTGGTGGTCGTTCTCGTGACCGGCTTCTCGTTCCTCGGCTATGTCGCCAACCGGATCTTCGGCGAACGGCACGGGACGGTGGCTACCGGCCTGATCGGTGGCGCCTACAGCTCGACTGCAGTCACTCTGGCGCTCGCGCAGCGGCTCGGCCACGAGCAAAAGGGAGGCGCGGAACCGGCGGCGATCGCATTTGCTACCGCGGTCATGTACCTTCGGGTACCGATCCTGATTGCGATTCTCGCGACCCGGGTTCTGCCCGCAATCTGCGTCTTGCTCCTGCCCGCCGTAATCGTCGCTTGGGGGGCCGGCTTCTGGCTCTACCGAAAGGCGCCGAAGAGCGACGCGCCGAGCCCCCCCGGCAACCCCATCGCGCTTCTTCCCGCGCTCGGCTTTGTCGCCTTCGTCGCGGTCGCTGCAATTGCTGCCGCCTGGGCGCAGGGACGCTTCGGCGAGAGCGGCATTGCCGTCCTCCTGCTGATCGTTGGAAGCATGGACGTCGATGTCGCGATCGTGACACTCGGCACGCTCGCACCCGACTCGATCTCGCCTTTGCTCGCAGCGATGGCGATCAGCGGAACTGCAATCGCCAACATGACGGTGAAGATCGGGATTACCCTCGTCTATGCACGGCGCAAGGGCCTCTCCGCAGCAATCGCAATGAGCTCGAGCGTCGCAGCACTCGCCATCATGATCGGGCTCGCCTGGACTGAGCTCTGATCATCCGCGCTGGGTCTGGAGGTTCATCAGCTCCGGACTGACGCCCATGTTCGTGTTCATATGAGCCATGATCCAGATCGTCCCGATCATCACCAGGAACACGATCAGAACTCCGAAGGCGAGCGCCAGCACGTTGTTGGTATTGTCGGGGCCGCTAGTGATGTGAAGGAAGAAGACGAGGTGAACGCCCATCTGAGCGATGGCCAGGACGACGAGGCCGGTCGCGACCCCGGGACCCCATATCGATGATGTGGAGGCGACCCAGAAGGACACGCCGGTCAGAAGCAGCGCCAGCCCCAGGCCGACGATGTAGCTGACCGTCTCGCTCAGCATATTATCGTGCGGCTCTCCGGGAGCGACGTTCATCGCTTCGCGATCGTCATTCTCGCTCATGGCAATGTCCCGATCAGATAGACGATGGTGAAGATAGCGACCCAGATGATATCGAGCGCGTGCCAGAAGACGCTAAGGCACAGCAGCCGCCTCGTGACGTGCGGCTGAAAGCCCTTGGCCCAGATCTGCGCCATCATGGTCCCGATCCACAGCAGGCCTGCGGTGACGTGAGCGCCATGACAGCCGACGAGCGTGAAGAAGGACGACAGGAAGGCACTGCGTTGCGGCCCCGCGCCAATTCGGATCATGCCCGCGAATTCGGTCAGCTCGAGGACGAGAAAAATCAGTCCGAACAAGCCGGTGAGGAGCAGCGCCAGCTGTGTCCACAGCATGTTCTTCTGCTTGGCCGCGATTATCGCGAGACCGCAGATGAAGCTCGAGATCAGAAGCGCCAGGGTCTCGATCGCAACCGTCGTCCGGTCGAATAGCTGAACTCGTAACCGGCCCGCCGTCGGTCGCGTGAACGAGCGACGCGTAGGTCGCGAACAGCGCCGAGAAGAGCACCATGTCCGAAAGGACAAAGAGCCAGAAGCCGTACGGAACGACGATGCTCTTCGATTGCGGCCCGCGGTTGCCAAGGCCAGTGTCTTCGGACCCGCCGTGGGTCAGGCCGATGGCCGGTGCTTCGGTTCCGCCCGTCATGTCGACTGGCTTAGATTGTGGAGGTGTTCCATTCGGATGCGGCGCCGCTCGCGTGCATTCGCCCTGACCTCTTCGACAGGAATGATATGCTCATGCTCGTCGCGCCAGGAATACCAGACGAGGATCGCGAAGGCGCCGATCAGCCCGAGGATGACCAGCCACCAGATATACCAGATGAGCGCGAAGCCGCAGAGCGAGGCGAAGAAAGCTACGATCACGCCCGTCGGCGTGTTCACCGGCATCTCGATCGGCTGATAATCGGGCTCGTCGATCAAACGGTCCATCTTGATCGCGGTCTGCTTGCGCGTCCAATAGGCTTCTTCCCCATGAACGTCCGGAAGCACCGCAAAATTGTAGTGCGGCGGGGGTGACAGAGTCAGCCATTCGAGCGTTCGGCCGTCCCACGGATCGCCGGTAATGTCGAGGCGGCGGTCTCGCGTCCGGATCGAATAGATGAGCTGGACGACCGTCAGTCCGATCGCGAGCATGATCAGGACCGCGCCTCCAAGAGCGACGATATTATAAGGCTGCCAGCTCGGATCGTCATAATGTTGGAGCCGGCGCGTCGCTCCCATCAGGCCGAGCGCGTAAAGTGGCATGAAGGCCAAATAGAAGCCGAAGAACCACAGCCAGAAGATGATCTTTCCGAAGCGCTCGTCGAGCGTGAACCCGAACGCCTTGGGAAACCAGTAGGTGTAGCCCGCCATCACTCCGAACACGACCGCACCGATGATCACGTTGTGGAAGTGGGCGATCAGGAACAGGCTGTTGTGGACGATGAAGTCGACTGGCGGGATCGCGAGCAGAACTCCGGTGAGGCCCCCGATCACGAAAGTCAGCATGAACCCGATCGCATAATGCATCGGGACCGTGAACCTTACTCGGCCGCCATACATCGTGAACAGCCAGTTGAAGATCTTCACACCGGTGGGAACGGCGATGACCATGCTCGCGATTCCAAACACCGCATTGACGTCGGCGCCGGCTCCCATGGTGAAGAAATGGTGCAGCCAGACCATGAACGAGATGATGCAGATAGCGAGCGTAGCAAAAACCATCGATCGGTAACCGAACAACGGCTTGCCGGAGAAGGTCGAGACGACCTCCGAGTAGATTCCGAACGCCGGAAGGGCGAGAATGTAGACCTCCGGATGCCCCCAGACCCAAATCAGGTTCATGTAAAGCATCGAGTTGCCGCCGCCGTCGGTCGTGAAAAAATGGAAGCCGAGGTAGCGGTCGAGCATCAATAGCCCGAGGGCGACGGTCAGCACCGGGAAGGCGGCGATGATCAGCAGATTTGCAGCGAGCGAGGTCCAGCAGAACACGGGCATTCGCAAATAGCTCATCCCGGGGGCGCGGATCTTGAGGATCGTAGTCACGAAATTGACTCCGGTCAGGAGCGTTCCGACGCCCGAGATCTGCAGCGCCACGAGATAATAATCCACTCCCACCCCGGGCGAGAATTGAGTTTCGCTGAGCGGCGGAAATGCCAGCCAGCCGGTCCGCGCGAACTCGCCGACAAAGAGGCTGATGTTGACGAGAAGCGCGCCCGAGGCGGTCAACCAGAAGCTGACATTGTTCATCGTAGGAAAGGCGACGTCGCGAACGCCGAGTTGCAGCGGAACGACGAAGTTCATCAGCCCGATGATGAACGGCATCGCCATGAAGAAGATCATGATGGTGCCGTGAGCGGAAAAGATCTGGTCGTAATGTTCGGGTGGGAGATAGCCGTGGTTCGCGCCCACCGCGACCGCCTGCTGAGCGCGCATCATGATCGCATCGGCAAAGCCGCGCACCAACATGACCAGCGCCAGCACGATGTACATGATCCCGATCTTCTTGTGATCGGTCGACGTCACATATTCGTTCCAGAGATAGGGCCACCACCCCTTGATCGTGATCCAGGCGACGACCGCGACCACCGCGAGCAGAACCACGATCGAGGTGATCAGCGGGATCGGCTGGTTGAATGGGATCGAACTCCAGGTGAGTCTTCCAAACATCCTCAACCCCCCGCCGGCACTGCCGTAGCCTTGACCTCCGGAGGAGCGGCTTGCGGAAGGTGCAGCATCGGCACCCGGTTCGCGACGATGGCGTCGTATAGTCCGGGGACGACGGCGCCATAGGTGATCGGTTTGACGTAGCTGCTTGGCTTCGAGAGCTCGGCATATCCCCTGGGATCGAGGGCTTGTCCCTGGCCGCGTGCGGCCTCAGCCCAGGCGGTGAACTTCCCGGCCGGGATCGCCTCCACCTTGAACCTCATTCCCGAAAATCCGTCACCGCTGAAATGCGAGGACATGCCGTCATAGATGCCCGGCCGATCAGCCCTGAGGTTAAGGCGCGTCGTCATCCTCGGCATCGTGTAGATCATCGTTCCAAGCTGGGGCACGAAGAAGCTGTTCCATACGGTCGCCGACGTAAGCTCGTAGCTGACCGGAACTCCCGTCGGAACGACGAGCTGGTTGACCGTGGCGATCCCCTGGTCAGGATAGATGAACAGCCATTTCCAATCGAGCGAGACGACCTCGATCCTGAGGGCCGGAGTGGCTGACTTGAGCGGGGTGCTCGGCTCAAGGTCGTGGCTTCCGATCCAGGCGATCCCGCCGAGCAGCATGACGGTCAGAGCGGGGATCGCCCACACGACCATCTCGATCGCTCCCGAATATTCCCAGTCCGGCCGGTAAATCGCCTTCCTGTTCCCGGCGCGGAACCACCAGGCGAAGGCGATCGTGGCGATCATCGTCGGGATGATGATCGCGAGCATGATCGCGGTCGAGTTGATGAGAATCTGCTTTTCAGCACCAGCGACTGGGCCGGCTGGATCGAGCACTCCGCGATTGCAGGCGGTCAAGGCTAGGCTCGTGGCGGCGGCAAGGCCCGCCTCAATCTTCCAGTTCTTCCGGCCAGCTATGTTCACGAGCCCCGTCGCTTTTCCGGTTGAGCCCTAGACGAACGCCGACGCGCGCGGGTTCCAAAGGTTGAGATTTGTCACAAAGAGAGGCCGACAGTAGGATTTACGGGCCGACCCTTAAGTGTCCGTAACTGGGGCCAATCGGCACAGGAAGCTCCCTTGAAATCGAGGAACATTTAGGCCGTGCGGCTCGCCCCGGACATGATCTATCGACCCAATTGTTTTCCAAAGAACATCATGCTATTAGAATGTTCCAGAGAACAATATGATTGAAGCTCCTGCGATCGAAAAGGTCAGCGCGCTGCCGGATGAGGAGCGCATTCTCACTCTCGCCGTTTCCCGTGCAGCCGGTCTGTGGGAACTTACCAACGCGACCTTAGGAAGGATCATTGGAGTCTCTGGTCCGACGGCATCCAGGCTGCGTTCGGGTCAGAAGAAGCTCGTGCGGGGGACAAAGCCCTTCGAGCTGGGTCAATATTTCGTCCGGGTCTTTCGGTCGTTGGATGCCCTCACCGGCAGCGATGATGGATCTGCAATCTCCTGGCTTTGTACTGAGAACAGCGATTTGGGTGGTCGGCCAATCGACCTCATCAAGACCGTGAAGGGCCTTGCGGAAGTGTCAAACTATGTCGACGACTTCCGCGCACGCATCTGAGCCTTCTCCATCCGCTGACGATTTACGGAGATACTCTCACCAGGTGCTCCGCATCGTTGAGGAGCAATATAAGATTTCTACTGACCGGTTGACTGACGGGCCGGCAGAGCAGGACGTGCTCGAGCGTCTGGTAGAAGAGGTCAAACCGACGATGCCAGCGACAGCAAGGTCACTGCATCACCTTCTCGGAACGCCATTTCGGTACGGATATTGGAAGGCGTCACGGTTCAGACGCGCAAATGAGCGTCCCGGCATTTTTTATGCCTCCGAAACCGAACCAACCGCGGTCGCCGAAACTGCTTATTTGGCGATGCGTTTTTTCTCGGCAGCGCCAGGTGTCAGGCTTCCCGCCACAACCATCGAGCGCTTCGGATTCAGCATTCCGATAGCAGTCGAACGCGCGATCGACCTCACCGTCCCGCCACTCAATCGAGGTCATGCGCTTTGGACAAGCGATCGGGACTATGAACCATGTCAACGGCTCGCGATCCACGCACGATCCATGGGAGCTCAGCTTATCCGCTATGAGTCCGTTCGCGATCAGGGAAGGGGCGCCAACGTGGCGCTCATCGATCCGCGCGCTTTTCAGCGGCCCGTACCCTATCCGGAAGGATCTTGGCACTTTCGGTTCCGGGACAAGAAATTGACCGCTTTCGCCGCGGGTCCTTCGCTCGAGAGGTTCGATTTCACATTCGAGCAGTTCGGCCTCGTTCCCCCCTGACCAGATCAGCAGCCTCGGCTTCATCTATGGCCCGATGCAGGACGTGCCCATCCCCGCCGGAGCGCCACCGATGTTCGCAGCGCTGGCGATGGGCGACGCGCTGTTTGGAGGCCGGGGCTTTGCAATCGCCGATGACTGGCACAAGGCCGGCGTTCCGGTCGAACTTCACGTCTACGAGCGCGGAAGCCATGGATTTGGAATGGGCGCACCGGGAACGACAAGTACCAATGCTGATGCCCGAATTGCTTGCTTGGCTGCAATCGCGGGGAATCCTGAAGCCGACACCGCTGACTGCGCGTGTCGTTGGGTCGATTTTGCTATTCTTGAAGCCGCGTCGGGGGTTATGATTACCGGCTTACAGGGGTCGCGATCGGTGAGTCGTAATGCCTCGCCCACTGCCTCAAGAATCCAAGATTTCCGACGGAAAAGGCTGGCCGCTCGAGCGACGCCCGGAGCTCGCCTGCTGCATAGCCCGCGTTGCTGCCCTTTGGTCACGGGTCGAGGAACGGCTTGGCCAACTGATCAATCGGATGCTTGGTGCCGAGCCGCGCATCGGATTGACGATGTTCCTTCGCGCGATTGCCGCCGAGTGCCTGCCGAAAGATATGCAGAACGCCTAGATGAGCTCATTAGCCGCTACGCTTCCGCCAAATGGGCGCGTGATCGGATCGTCCAAGGCCATTGGTAATGTCAGCGACCAGCATCCGGATGCCCTGACATGGGCAAATCCGGCCGAGACGGCATTCTGGTCCGGCTACCGCGCATCCGCTATGCGCAGGAGCGCTTCACGAATGTCGGCGATGAGGTCCTCGACATTTTCAATGCCGACCGACAGCCGCAGCAAGCCCTCGCCGATCCCCGCTCGCGCGCGTTCCTGCTCGCTCAGTGCAGCGTGGGACATGGTGACGGGATAGGCAATGAGGCTTTCGACCCCGCCTAGGGATTCCGCGACCGTGATGCAGCTCAAATCCGCAGTGAACCTCTGGACCGCTTCGTAACCGCCCTGCAGATCGAAAGACAGCATTGCTCCAAAACCATCCTGCTGACGGGCCGCGAGCACATGTCCCGGATGGCTCGGCAGGCCCGGATAATGAACCGCTGCGACGTGCGGGTCCCCAGCGAGAAGTTCGGCAATCGAAGCGCAATTGTCCTGCTGGATGCGAAGGCGCGCCTCCAGCGTCCTTAACCCCCGAAGGGTCAAATAAGAGTTGAATGGAGCACCGGTGAGGCCCAGGGCATTGGCCCACCATTGAAGCTGCTCGAGCATCGCCGGATCGCGTGCGATCGCGGCCCCTCCGACGATGTCGCTATGGCCGTTGATATATTTGGTCGTCGAATGAACGACGATGTCGGCGCCATGCTCGATCGGGCGCTGAAGGGCCGGGGACAGGAAGGTATTGTCGGCAGCGACGAGGGCACCAGCTTTTCGGGCGGCGGCCAAGACCAGCGCGAGGTCGGTGATCCGGAGCAAAGGATTGGAGGGGGTCTCGACCCAGATAAGCTTCGGCTTCCTAGCAATTGCCGCCTCGAGCGAAGGAGTGTCGGTGAAATCGCAGATCTCGATCTCGAACGCGCCCTTGGCGGCAAGGGCCGTGAACAGCCGATAGCTTCCGCCATAGCAATCGTGCGGAACGAGCAGCCGGTCGCCAGGCTCGAGGACCGCATGGAGGACGAGTGCGACGGACGCCATTCCGGTGGCCGTGACGACCGCGCCAGCGCCGCCCTCGAGCGAGGCGAGCGCATCTCCCAATTGGTCGCGGGTTGGATTTCCGCTTCGGCTATAATCGTAGCGCCGCTTCCCTTCGACCCCCTCGAAGCTGAAATTGGCGGACAGGACGAGCGGCGGAACGACCGCTCCAAAGGCCGTGTCGGAATCGATGGCGGCCCTGACCGCCCGGGTCGAGAAAGCGAGAGTTCGATCATTCGGCATGTGTCGTCATCCCCAAAGCTTGTTCCAGCGAGACGTGCGGGGGGACGGACAGCTTCGCTCACCAAGGCCGGTGAGCTTCAACCATCTGCCGGCGGACCTTTAGAGGTCCCCCGCAGGACTTGGCACCATTGGCGCGGATCTCGTGACCGCTCCTGGTTGCCCCGGCTTCCTCGGGCCTGTCCCTCAGCCGGTCTCGATGGAACGGCGCTTAGTGCACGACGGACGCGAAAATTGTCAACGACCAGGGGCCTTGCTCAAGGCATCTTGTCAGCCCCGGCGCAGCACGATCGCTTCGAACCGGCCACGCCAGGCCTGTCCCTGACAGCGCCGACGCCTGCCAGCGAGTGAATATTTCGCGCCGCAACAATCTTTCTTCGCATCTGCACAAATGTGTATTTGGGATCCAATATCGAATCGGGGCGATCGACCCTCCCCGCATCCGCGGGAACCAGGGGGTCCCATCTATGGAGTTTGAGAATGGAGATTGATGCTGCCCGTTCTCTCATTGCGGATCATCTGGCGGTTGGCATCGATGAGGTTCAGGACGATGCCCTGTTCGCGAACGATCTCGGGGCGGATTCGCTCGACATGGTCGAGCTTGCAATGCGTTTCGAGGAAGCGCTCAACATCTCGATCGGCGACGATGAAAGCGAAGCCTGCGCAACGGTTGGCGACGCGCTCGAGCTCCTTCACCGAAAAACAGCGCTGAGCAAGGCGGCATAGCGCGGGAATCGCCCTATCCTGCGCAGTCTAATCTTAAGAGCCGACAAGCCATTCCGGCACATGGTCAGCGGCGATCATCGAATCGATGTCCTTGCGCTCGCGCACCACTGCCCAGCGACTTCCATCGACCAGTACCTCGGGAGTTAGCGGGCGCGAATTATAGGTGCTGGACATCGCTGCCGCATAAGCGCCGGCGGTCCTGAACACGACCAGCTCTCCGGGGCCGACGCGGTCCATGTGCCGAGCGGTTGCGAAAGTGTCTCCCGATTTCGCAGACTGGCCCAACGACGTTTGCAGTCCATTGGCCATGCGCTGGCCGGACCGCGTCGATCTGATGCCAGGCATCGTAGAGCGCGGGCCTCATGAGGTCGTTCATCGCCGCATCGACAATCACGAACGGGTGCTTCGATCCGGGCTTGATCCTGATCACTTCCGACAAGAGCACGCCCGCATTTCCAACGATCAGCCTGCCAGGCTCGAACGCTAGCCGAACATCCCAATCTCTCGTGATTCGCCGAACCATGTCGCCATATTGAGCAGGAGCGGGCGGAGCCGGAAGCTCGGGATTATAGGGCACTCCAAGCCCGCCCCCGAGGTCGGCGACGAGGATCCGATGTCCCCGCGACCGAAGCTCGCCAATCAGCTCGCCAACCTTTGCGAAAGCCTGCTCGAGCGGCGCGAGGTTGGTAAGCTGGCTGCCGATATGGACCGCTACGCCCTGGATTGCGAGGCCGGGAAGGTCGGCGATCCGGGCATAGGATTCGACCGCTTGATCGATCGCGATCCCGAACTTGCTCTCAGCAGTCCCGGTGGTGATCTTGGCATGGGTTCCAGCAGCGACATCCGGATTGACGCGGAAGGCGACCGGGGCTTCGAGCCCCATCGATGAAGCAACCGCCGACAAGGTCTCGGCTTCCTCGAGCGATTCGAGATTGAACTGGAATACGCCTTCAAGAAGAGCGAGGCGCATTTCGGCGACGGTCTTGCCGACTCCCGAGAAGATGATCTTGTCGGCAGGGATGCCAACCGCCCGCGCCCGGCGGATCTCGCCTCCCGAGACGACGTCCGCTCCAACTCCGAGCCTTGCAAGCACCGCCAGCACCGCCGAATTCGAATTGGCCTTCACGGCATAAGCGATGAGCGCATCTGGAAGATCACGCAGCGCGGATCTTAGAACCTCGACATGGCGGACGATCGTCGCGGTGGAATAGACATAGGCCGGAGTGCCGACCGAGGACGCAATGCTCGCCAGCTGCACGTCCTCGCAAAAAAGCTCGCCATCGCGGAGGTGGAAATGATCCATGATGGGCCCAAACGCACAGCCGATCTTTGTTCGCAAGCGCGGAATCATTTTCAAGCCGCTCCGTTGCCAATGCTGGACTGATGATCGACAATGGGATCCCATTCGGGAGCGAGGCTGCAATTTGCGGCGATAGATTTGGACGGCCTCAGCGAGCTCAAGGACCACGACGTTGCTTCAATTCCATGTTCTCAACGGCCCCAATCTCAACCTGTTGGGAGAGCGCGAGCCGGAAATCTACGGCACCGAAACGCTCGCTGACGTCGAGCGGCTATGCCGTACGATGTGCGATGAGAAAGATATTGGTCTCACGTTCAGCCAGACCAACAGTGAAGTCGTGCTGATCGATCAAATTCAGGCGGCGCGTGGCTCGGACGGGATCGTCATCAATCCAGCCGGCTGCTCTTACTCCGTTCCTGTGCTCGACGCTCTCAAAGCGTGCACTGCCCCGATCGTCGAGGTCCATATCAGCAATGTTCACGCAAGAGCGGAACGCTGGCGAGCTGAGACTTTGACGACCGGAGCCGCAGTCGGGGTCATTTCCGGTCTGGGCACCGCGGGTTATGCCCTTGCGCTTCATTATCTCATCGGTCGCAGTGACTATCCCTAAGGCTGCTCCCTCAACGAAGCCGATCGTCCTCATTGGCTTCATGGGGTCGGGAAAGACGAGGATTGGTCGGCAACTGGCCCGGCGCCTGAAGCTTGAATTCCTGGACACGGATCGGGTGATCGAGGAGGCTTTTCGCCTTTCGGTCGCCGAGATTTTCGAACGTCACGGAGAACAGGCATTCCGGGCCTGCGAGCGGGAGATGATCGCTCGGCACCTCATCGACCAGCCGCGAATCCTGTCTCTTGGCGGCGGCGCATTTGTCGATCCCGAAACGCGCGCGCTTGCCAGGGCCAATGCAATCACCATCTGGCTCGACCCGCCGTTCGAGCTCATTCTCGAACGCCTCGCCCGGTCGAGCAGGCGGCCGCTGGCCGCTGGGAAAAATCCCGCCGAGCTCCGACGCTTGTGGAATGAAAGGCGGGCGCATTACGCTGAGGCACAGATCCAAATCATCACCGACGACGACGCCGAGCGCTCGGTCCGACAGATTGTCGATTCGCTCGACTGACTGTCTGCAGGCTCAACGCCATTGACTCCTTCAGGCTCCCCTCTAGATACGCTACAACGTATTAACACGTTGTAACAAGAAAGAAGCCGATGCCCCTTCGTCCAACTCGCGATCTCGACCTCCTTCTGGACGAGCTTTGCGAAGCATTGCGGACCCCGCGCTCGAGCGAGGAAATGCGGCAGCTTCTTCGCGATCTCTGCACCCCTTCGGAAATCCGGGCGCTTGCGGAGCGCTGGCATGTTGCGCGACTTCTGGATGGGAGCGACCTCTCCTACCGCGACATTCACGAGGGGACCGGCGTCAGCACCACGACCATCGTCCGCGTTGGCCGTTTTCTCCGCGACGAACCGAACAAGGGGTATCGCCGGACGATCGATGCCATGGAGTCCGGCAATGTCGGTTGACCGAAGCCGCCTCCACATCGCCCTTCAGCGGTCCGGCCGCTTGTCCGATGCGAGCAAGGACTTGCTTCGCGAGGCGGGCCTTCGCCTCGAAACCGGAAAGAACAGCCTGACAGCGCGCGCGGCCAATTTTCCCGCGGACCTGATGTTCGTTCGCGACGATGATATTCCAACCTTCGTCAGCGACGGAGCATGCGAGTTCGGCATAGTCGGCAAGAACGTACTCGAGGAGTTCGCACTGGGACAATCCGAGCCGGGATTCGAACGTATCGCCGAGCTCGGTTTTGGTCATTGCAGTCTCAGGATCGCCGCTCCCGATCGCCTCACCTATGACGGGCCGGAAAGCCTTTCGGGCCAGCGCATCGCAACTTCTTACCCTCGCCTTCTGAGGCGCTTTCTCGACGACGAGGGCATCGAAGCCGAGGTAGTCCAGATGAAAGGCGCGGTGGAGCTTGCGCCGCGCCTCGAGATCGCGAGCTTCATTTGCGATCTCGTCTCGACCGGAGCAACTCTCGAAGCCAATGGGCTGAGGCCCGTTGCCACCGTGCTCGACAGCGAGGCCCTGCTCATCCGGACCCGCAAGCGGCTCGACGAAGGCCGATCGGCGATCGCCGAGCAGCTCTTGAGCAGGATCGGAGGCGTTCTCGCCACCAAGGAATCCAAATATATCATGTTGAATGCACCGAGCGAGGCGCTGACGAATATCACCGACCTGCTTCCGGGCGCCGAAGCTCCAACCATCCTTCCGCTGCATGGGCGGCCTGGGCAGTTCGCGGTGCATGCCGTCTGTCAGGAATCGGTCTTCTGGGAGACACTCCAGAAACTCAAGGCCGCGGGAGCGTCAGCAATCCTCGTCGTCCCAATTGAAAAGATGATGCTGTGAAGCACCTGGTGTGGGACAATCTCAAGGCATCGGGACGCCGCCAGGCGCTGGACCGCCCGATGCAGCGCAGCGATGCCCGCCTCAAGGCTGGCGTTCGCTCGATCGTTGCTGAAGTGCAGCGCAATGGATGGGACGGGCTTGCCGAAATCGCGGCTCGGATCGACGGCCAGGGACCGCTCGAGATCGACGTCGCGCCGCTCGCGATCGAGGCGCGGCGACGGCTCCCGGCCGCTGGGGTCGAGGCGATGGAATTTGCTGCAGCGAGCATCCGCGCCTTCCAGGAAGCGAGCCGCCCGAGCGATTTCACGATGGAAACGGCGCCAGGCCTCAGGGTGACCAAGACCTGGCGTCCGATCGAGCGCATCGGGCTTTACGTCCCCGGGGGGAAGACCCCGCTCTTCTCCTCACTGATGATGCTGGCGATCCCCGCCCGCGCGGCGGGCGTGACCGAAATCGTCACCGTGACTCCGCCCCGGCCTGGAGGCGGACTTGACGCTCTCATCGCGCTCGCCGCCGAGCTTTCCGGGATCGAGCGGATATGGACTCTGGGCGGAGCGCAGGCCATCGCCGCCTTGGCCTTCGGAGCTGGCGAGATTGCGAAGGTCGACAAGATCTGCGGGCCCGGCAACGCCTGGGTCGCCGAAGCCAAAAGGCTGGTCTCCAGCCTTCCTGGAGGTCCCGCCATCGACATGCCGGCAGGTCCCAGCGAATTGATGGTCATTGCCGACGATACTGCCGACAGCCGCCTGGTGGCCGCCGACCTTTTGAGCCAGGCCGAGCATGACCCGGCGGCCCAGGTCCTTCTCGTGACCCCCTGCCGTGAGCTTGCCGGAGCCGTGGCGCGCGAAGTCCGGTTCCAGCTCGAAGACCTGCCCCGCCGCGACATTGCAGGGATCTCGCTCAGGCAGGCGAGGATCATCATTGCCGCCGACCTCGACCAGGCGATCGAGATCGCCAATCTTTATGCGCCCGAGCATTTGTCGCTCGCCGTCAGTCAGCCGGACCCGCTGATCGGCAGGATCAGGAATGCGGGCGCAGTCTTTGCCGGACCGCTCGCCGCCGAGACATTCGGAGATTATCTCGCTGGCTCCAGCCACGTCCTTCCGACCGACGGGGCGGCCCGTGCCTGGGGCGGAGTTTCGGTCCACACCTTCCTAAAAGCGATGAGCGTTCAGCAGGTCACGCCCGAGGCCGCGCGGCGGATGGCGCGGCCCGCCGCGACCCTCGCCCGATTGGAGGCACTCGAGGGACATGCGCGGGCCGCCGATGCGCGCCTCGGGATTGCGGCATGAGCGCGCTCGCCGAGCGCCTCGCGAGGCCCGAAATTGTCGCTCTCGAGCCGTTCGACATCGCGGCCAATAATGCGCTCGCGGCGCCGGATGCGATCCGGCTCAAACTCGAATGAAAATCCCTACCCGCCCCTCGTCGAGGGCGCGCTGGCAGCGAACGTCAATCGCTATCCGGAACCGCAGCCGACGCGGCTCAGGGCCTCGCTTGCATCGCTTTACGGCGTGGCCCCTGAGAATCTGGTCGTCACTCGCGGCGCGGACGATGCGATCGACATGCTGATCCGGACCTTCTGCCGTCCTTCGACCGATGCCGTCGCGGTCTGCAGCCCAAGCTTTTCGGCCTATGCGCATTTTGTGAGATTCCAGGGCGCCCGGCTTCTCGATGTTCCACTCAGCCCATCCTTCGACTTCGATGCCAACTCCTTCCTCGGTGCAGTAGCGAGCGATGACAATCTGAAGCTCGCCTTCATTTGCACCCCGAACAATCCGACCGGAAACGAGGTCGACCCGTCGCTGATCCTCAAAGTTGCGGACAGTCTTTCCGAGACGATCATCGTTGCCGACGAAGCCTATCTCGATTTCGCCTCGACCCCGAGCCTCGCCGGAGAAGCGGCGGAGCGCTCGAACCTGGTGGTACTCAAGACCCTCTCCAAGGCGTTCGGCCTCGCCGGGGCGCGCGTCGGTTGCGCGATCGGCGACCCCGAGACCATCGCAATGGCGGCCCGCGCGCTCCCGCCCTATCCGATGCCGAGCCCATCGGTGGACGCAGCTCTCGCAGCGCTGGCGCCCTCGCGCCGCGCCGTCCAGGAAGAGCGGATTGCCCGGATCAAGGCGGACCGCGAACTCATCGCGGAGCGCCTCAAAGGCGCGCCCTCAGTGCGATGTGTGCGATCCGGCGGCGGAAATTTTCTGTTTCTCGAGGTCGACTTCCCCGAAACGCTCGCGGCGCGGTTGCGAGCGCTCGGAATCCGGGTGCGGTTCCGGCCCAATGCGGCGCCGGGAGGGGTTCGCGTGACAATCGGGACGGGGGCCGAGAATGACGCTTTGTTGCGTGCCTTCGGGCTCGAGGTCGAGGCTTTGCCAGGGCGTCAAGCCAATGTCGTAAGGGATACTCGCGAAACGCAAATTGCAGTCGCCGTCGACCTCGACCGGGAAGCGCCGCGCAAGGTCGATACGGGGGTGCCTTTCTACGACCACATGCTCGATCAGGTCGCTGCGCACGGCGGCTTCAGTCTGCTCCTGAGCTGCGAGGGCGATCTCGAGATCGACCTTCACCACAGCATCGAGGATTGCGCGATCGCGCTTGGGACCGCGCTGTCGCGAGCCCTCGGCGACAAGCGCGGAATTCGCCGCTTCGGCTTCACCCTGCCGATGGATGAAGCGCAGGCGCAGGTCTTGATCGATCTCTCCGGCCGCCCGTTTTGCAGCTTCGAGGGAGAGTTCGCCGCACCCCATATCGGCGACTATCCGACCCAGATGACCGCTCACGTCTTCCGCTCACTCGCCGACAGCATGGGCGCTTCGATTCACGTCAAGGTCGAGGGCGACAACGACCACCACAAGACCGAAGCCTGCTTCAAGGCGCTGGGGCGGGCGCTAAGGGACGCGATCCGGCGCGAGGGAGATGCGCTTCCAAGCACCAAGGGGGTTCTGTGAACCTTGCGATCGTCGACCTTGCTTATGGGAATATCGGATCGATCCGGCTGGCGTTCGAGCGGCTTGGAGCAAAGCCTTTCGTCACTGCCGATGCGGCACGGATCCGCTCCGCTGAGCGGGTAGTGCTTCCCGGCGTAGGCGCCGCCGGACATGCAATGGAGCGCCTCAAGGAGACCGGACTGGAGGATTGCCTGCGCTCGCTCACCCAACCTGCGCTCGGCATCTGTCTTGGCATGCAATTGCTGTTCGAGCGGAGCGAGGAGGCGACAACCCAATGCCTTGGAATCCTCAAGGGTGAGGTGCGGGCGCTCGATCCGGCGCCGGGAATGCCCGTCCCGCACATGGGCTGGAGCAAGCTCGCGGTCGCGGACCCAACCGTCGGCCTGGAGACTGGCGACTATGTCTATTTCGCCCACGGTTTTGCCTGTGATGGCGGCGCGGCGACGGTCGCAAGTACCTTCTACGGCCGCGAAATCCCGGCCGTGGTGCGCCACGGCAATTGGCTCGGCGTGCAATTCCATCCCGAGCGCTCGGCCGACGTGGGCGCGCGCTTCCTCAAGACCTTCCTCATATGATCGTCTATCCCGCGCTGGACCTGATCGGCGGCCGCGCCGTGCGCCTCCAGCAAGGCCGGTTCGACAGCGTCAGCGCTTATTTGCCGACACCTTTGGACGCGGTCCGGCAGTTTGAAGCCGCGGGCGCGACCTGGGCCCACGTCGTCGATCTGGATGGGGCACGCGCCGGGCAGCCGGTCCAGCACGATCTCATCGCAAGTCTTGCATCGGCCGCATCGCTCCAACTCCAGGTCGCCGGCGGATTTCGTGAGCGCGAGCAACTCGCCCGGATGTTCAATCGCGGCATCGACCGGATCATCGTTGGAAGCTTGGCCGTCCGCGAGCCCGAGACGGTCCGGGCGTGGCTCGCGGAGTTCGGAGCGGATCGTATCGCTTTGTCGATCGACGTTCGACTGGTCGATGAAGCTCCAATCGTCGCCATCGCCGGCTGGACACAAGACAGCAGCAAGAGCTTATGGGACGTGGCCGCCGATTATCCCGAAGCAAGGCATCTCCTGATCACAGATATCGGCCGCGACGGAATGCTCCAGGGGCCCAATTTCCAGCTCTATGAGGAATTGTCGCGGCGACTGCCCAACGCGGCCGTGCAGGCGTCCGGCGGGATATCGTCGCTCGATGACCTGAGGCGGCTCGGCACCGACGGGGCGGTCGTCGGCAAGGCCCTGTGGGAGGGCCGGATCAGGCTCGAGGAGGCGCTCGGCCTTGCCCGCGCGTAGGATCATTCCCTGCCTCGACGTCAAGGACGGTCGTGTGGTGAAAGGAGTCCAGTTTCGCGACCACCGTGACGCTGGCGATATCGTCGAGCAGGCTATGCGCTATCGCGACGAGGGCGCGGACGAACTCGTCTTCTATGATATCACGGCAAGCGCGGAAGGCCGGACGCTGTCCCGGAACTGGGTGCGCAAGATCGCCTCGATCATCGACATCCCGTTCACGGTTGCGGGGGGCCTCAGGAGCCGCGAGGATGCCGCCGGGTGCCTCGAAGCGGGAGCCGACAAGGTCTCGGTCAATTCGCCGGCGCTTGAGCGCCCCGAGCTGATCGCCGAGCTCGCCCGCGAATTCGGAAGCCAGTGCGTCGTCCTCGGCGTGGACACGTTCGCAAGCGGCCGGGATCATATGGTCTATCAATATACGGGGGCGGCGGACCGGAGCCGCGACACCGGGCGCCGAACGCTCGACTGGGTCCGCGAAGGAGTCAACCGCGGCGCTGGGGAGATCGTCCTCAACGCCATGCGCCATGACGGCGTTCGCAATGGTTACGACATCGCTCACACGCGCGATATCGTCGAGGCGGTCAGCGTCCCAGTCATTGCGTCGGGTGGGGCTGGAGCACCGGAACATTTCCGCGACGCGTTCGAGGCGGGCGCCAGCGGGGCGCTTGCCGCGACCATTTTTCACGACCGGCTGATCACCATCCCTCAGTTGAAGGAGTTTCTCGCAGGATGCGGGATCGAAGTGCGCCGCTGACCGGAGCCGACGTCGCCACGCTGTCGTGGGGCAAGATGGACGGCCTTCTTCCAGCGCTGGTGCAGCACAGCCGCACCGGTGAGATCCTGATGCTCGGCTACATGAATGAAGAGGCGTTGGGCGAGACACTCGCAAGCGGCCTCGTCACCTTCTTCAGCCGGTCAAGGAAACAGCTTTGGCAAAAGGGCGAGACCAGCGGCAACAGCATACACTTTCGCGGCATCTTCACCGACTGCGACGGCGATGCCCTGCTCGTCCTCGCCGAGCCCACCGGTCCAGTCTGCCACCTTGGAACGGCGAGCTGTTTCGAAGCTCCAGCGCCAAGCGCCGGTTGGCTCGCGACGCTTTCGGCAATCATTGCCGAGCGCGCCCGCTCGGGCGATTCCTCCAGCTATACCCGCAAGCTCCTCGAGCAAGGCGCGGCGCGGATTGGCCAGAAGATCGGCGAGGAAGGCGTCGAGGTCGCGCTCGCGGCGGTTGGCCGCGACAATGACGGCTGCGTCGATGAAGTCGCCGACCTCCTCTACCATGTCGAGCGTCCTCATGGAGGCAAGAGGCTTTGGCTGGAACGATGTCGTGGCTCGCCTTCGGAAACGTCACTCCACGCTTTCGAAATAATAGACCGCTTCCTCGAACAGCGAACGGGTCGCTGCGGCGATGATCCGGCCGGATGCAAAATCCTTTCCGCCCCGCCAGTCACCCGCCACTCCGCCGGCTGCCTCGACGAGCGGAATGATGGGGCGGTAATCGTGCGGCTTGAGGCCGCTTTCGACCACCAGGTCGAGGCTCCCGGCAGCGAGCCGTGCATAAGCATAACCGTCGTGCCCGAAACGCACGGTCACGACCTCGCGGCGCAATCGGTCGAACGCCTCAGCTGCCGCATCGTCGAACAGGAACGGGTCGGTCGTCGACAGCCGCGCGTCCGCGATGCGAGTGCAGGCGCTCGCATAAATCGCGGCTTGCTCGCCCTTTCGAAGCATCATTGCCTGCTCGTTGAACCCCACATAGGTTTCTTCGAGACAGGGAGCATCGACCAGGCCCAGCAGCGGCTGGCCATCGTCCATGAAAGCGATCAACGTGGTCCATGTTGGCAGGCCGCAGATGAAGGAGCGCGTGCCGTCAACCGGATCGAGCGACCAGCAACAAGAACTGCTGCCTGGGGCATCGGGCCATTCCTCGCCGGTCACGCCATGGTCCGGATGGCGCTCCTTGATGAGGTGGCGCATCACCCGCTCAGCCTCGCGGTCGGCGTCGGTCACGGGGTCATAGGCGCCATTGCCCTTGTTCTCGACAGGACAGCCCTTGATCCACCGCGGCAGGGTTTCGGCACGCGCCGCCTCGGCAAGCTCCAGTGCAAAAGCCGCAAGCCCGGCTGCATCATCCATCGGCTAGGCGATCGCAGTGGGATACGACATGCGGTCGTTCTAAGCGCAACGCGGACGTCTGCAATGGCGAAACCTAGGCCGTCGGCTCCATTGATTTGACCGCTTCTCTCAAATGCGTTCGGAGATCAGGACTGTCCTGGTGCCCGTGAACCTGCACCGCATGATGAGCTGCGGCATCAATGAGCTCGTCCTCGCTGTCGGCTGATATCGCAACCGTGCACTGGGACTCGCCGGGAATTCCCGGCAATCAATATATTTGCGGCTCATGTCATCCTCCCGATGAGGTCGGACGCCTATACTCTCCTTTGCTTGCGGGTCCTATGCCGGGAGGGTCGCCGGCAAATTTTCGCGGGCGCCTGGACCTTCGCGAAAGGGCGTTGTCGCGGTGGAACCTTCAATGATGGGCGGCTCGGCCCTCGAACGCGATTGAGACATTTCTTTCCAATCGATCAACCCTCAAAGCCAGGGACTCGCCGTTGCAAGTCGTGCGCAACACGAAGCCCACGGCCGACGCGGATTCCCAGTCGTCACCAGTCAAAGGACAAGCCTCGAGGCTTAGCCATTCGGCATCTTCGGGGAAGCTTGCGAACAAATCGAGATGGGACGCCCGCTCTCTCGCCAGGCTTGCAACGAAATCCTCGAGCGCTTTGTCCCTATTGGCCCAGTCCAGCCACGTCGTCGCATTATCCTGGCAATAAGCATTGTTGTTGCCACCCTGGGTCCGCCCAAATTCGTCGCCGGCGGTAAGCATGATCGTGCCAGTGGAAACGAACAAAGTCGCCAACATGGCCTTGAGATCTCGAAGGCGAAGGAAGCGGACATCCGCGTCGTCGCACGGCCCTTCGCTCCCGGCGTTCCAGGAGCAATCGTCGTGATGGCCGTCACGGTTGCCCTCGCCATTGGCCTCATTATGCCGCCGGTCATAAGCGACCACGTCAGCTAGGGTCATTCCATCGTGGGCCGCGAGGAAGTTCACGCTTCTCGTAACAGGACCGAACAGATCGGAAGATCCGGCTACTCGAGTCGCGAGCGCGCCGCTTCCGACCTCTCTGTCGCCGCGCCAGTACCTCCTGACATCGTCGCGGAAGCGGTCGTTCCATTCGAGCCAGCCGGGCGGAAACTGGCCGAGGCGATAGCCGCCAGGCCCGATATCCCAGGGCTCGGCAATCATTATCCTGTCGCTTAGCCAAGGATCGGCGTCGATCTCTGCAAAAATCGGGGCATCGGCTCTGAACTCCGGCCCGCGCGCAAGCACGGTTGCAAGATCAAATCGAAATCCATCGATTCCGCACTTGCGGACGAAATGCCTCAGCGTCTCGAGGGCGAGCGTCCGGACGGTGATATTGGAAAAATCGAGCGTGTTGCCTGTGCCAGTCAAGTTCGCAAGGCTTCCGTCAGGTTCGTGCGCATAGACGTCATTGTCGAGCCCGCGAAGCGACAGCGTGCCGCCATCAATATCGCTCTCGCCCGTATGGTTGAGGACAATGTCGAGAATGACGCCGATCCCCGCGCAATGGAGCGCTGCAACCGTCTCACGAAGCTCGGCGAGACCGCCCGGGCAAAGGCCTGGATCGAGCGCCATCGGAACGACCGGATTGTAACCCCACGAGTTCACCAGCCCGAGCGGCGGCAAGTGCCGCTCATCGATCCACGCGATGATCGGCATGAGCTCGATCGCTGTGACTCTCAGTTTCTTGAGATGAGCGAGAATTGCGGGATGAGCGAGCGCCGCGACTGTCCCCCGCTGCTGCGCGGGCACGTCCGGGTGAAGGATGGTGAACGCTCGAACGTTCAGCTCGTAGATGAGCCCACTCCGAGCGAACAATGGCGGCTGGCTCGGCAAGTCGGAAACGGGCTCAGGAACAATTGCGCGTGGAGCGATCCCCGCCGTGTCTGCCCCCAAGAGCCCGAGCTCGGGGCTCTGGACGAACCTCCGGTCAAGCTCTTGCGCATAAGGATCAACCAAGAGCTTCGATCTATCGAACCAGCGCCCGCGATCCGGGGCCCATTCTCCATCCGCTCGGAATCCGTAATGGGCGCCGGCCAGATCTCCCTGAATTTCCAGGAACCAGACGTCGCCTCGGCGTTCCATTGCCTGGGGTGCCTCAAGCTCGCCGTCGAACAGGCAGAGGTCGACAGCTGCGGCATGAGGAGACCGGACCGCGAACCCAGTCGTTCCGTCGCCGACAATCGCGCCGAGCAATGTTGTCACGCAACGACGTCGGGCGCAGTCCGGCGCGTGTGACGCTCTATGTCGGCAATGTCGCGCGCGGCGCTTGCAAGCGCCGCCAGCATCTCGCCGGCGGCGCCGCCGAGGTCTCCGCCGGGCGCTTCATAACGCTCCAGATAGACACGCAAAGTCGCGCCTTCGGTGCCGGTGCCCGAAAGTCGGAAGACGATCCGCGAGCCGCCCTCGAAAAGGATTCGCACGCCCTGATTGCAGCTTTCGGCGCCGTCGACCGGATCGGAGTAAGCGAAGTCGTCGGCCGCGCCGACCTTGAGCCCGTGGATCACCTGGCCGGCCATTCCGGATAGCCGCAACCTCAATTGCGTCATCAGGCCATCGGCGCGGTGCGTCTCAATCGCCTCGTAATCGTGCCGAGCGTAATAGTTGCGGCCAAACCGCATCCAATGCTCCGAGACGAGCTGCTTTACCGATATACGGCGCTCCGCAAGGATATTGAGCCAGAACAGGATAGCCCATAATCCGTCCTTCTCGCGGACGTGATCCGACCCAGTGCCTGCGCTCTCCTCGCCGCATATGGTCGCAAGTCCGGCATCGAGCAGGTTGCCGAAGAACTTCCATCCGGTCGGAGTTTCGAAGCACGGGATTCCGAGCGCAGCGGCGACTCGATCGGCAGCGCCGCTGGTCGGCATCGACCGGGCGATGCCCTTGAGGCCGGATCGATAGCCGGGCACCAGCTCAGCATTCGCGGCAAGGATGGCGAGCGAATCCGATGGCGCCACGTAGATCCCCTTGCCGATGATCAAATTGCGGTCGCCATCCCCGTCCGAAGCAGCGCCGAAATCCGGTGCGTCGGGCTCCATCATCCTCGCATAAAGATCCCTTGCATGCACGGGATTGGGATCCGGGTGGTGGCCGCCGAAATCCTCGAGCGGCAATGCATTCCAGACTGCGCCTGGCGGGAGTCCGAGCCGCCGCTCGAGGATTTCCTTCGCATAAGGCCCAGTCACGGCGCTCATCGCATCAAAGATTGCCGAAAATCCCGTTGCGATCGCCTGGCGTATCGCGTCGAAGTCGAACAAGCGCTCCATCAACTCGGCATAATCGGCGACCGGGTCGACAATCTCGACCGTCATTCCCCCAATTTCGACCATTCCGATACGGTCGAGATCGAAGTCTTCAGATTCGACTTTCCGCCAGCATTCGATCGTTCGTGTCCGCTCGAAGATTGCATCGGTCACGCCCTCCGGCGCTGGCCCGCCGTTGGCGATATTATATTTGATCCCGAAATCCCCGTCAGGGCCTCCAGGATTATGGCTGGCGGACAGGATGAGGCCACCCGACGCTTGATTTTTCCGGATCAGGTGGCTGGCTGCAGGCGTTGACAATATGCCGCCTCGTCCGACCAGCACTCGGCCATAGCCGTTGGCCGCAGCCATTCGGACTGCCTGCTGGATCACCGCTCGGTTGTGAAAACGGCCGTCCCCGCCGATGATCAACGTTGCGCCTGGCGACGGACGAGCGACGTCGAATACGGACTGGATGAAATTCTCGGCGTAATTGGGTTGCTGGAATGTCGTGACCTTCTTGCGAAGGCCGGAGGTGCCGGGCTTCTGTCCGTCGAACGGCTTGGTTTGGACCTCAGTCATCGTTCTCTTGCTTCGCAAGTCGGCGATAATGTGCCGCATAGGCCTGCCCGCTGTGAGTCCATGAAAAGTCGGCCTTCATCCCGTTCCTCTGGATCGCTCGCCAGGTTCGGCGATCTCGGTACAAACTGACCGTTCGGCTAATCGCAATTGCCAGCCCATGATAATCGACTCCGCTGAACTGAACTCCGGTTGCAGCCCCTGCTGCCAATGCGGCGACATTGGCGTCGACGATCGTGTCAGCGAGCCCGCCAGTGCGCGCCACCACCGGCACGCAGCCATAAGCGAGCCCGTACAATTGCGTCAGGCCGCACGGCTCGAAACGGCTGGGCACGAGGATTGCGTCGCCGCCACCCTGGAGGCGATGGGACAAGGCCTCGTCATAGCCGAAGCGAAGACCGATCCGACCGGGATGACGCGCCGCCCCCTCGCGCAATGCGCCTTCGATCGCCGAATTGCCCGACCCGAGCAGAGCCAGGCGGCCGCCGTTGCCGACGAGATGGTCCAGAACCTCCGGAAGCACGTCCATCCCCTTCTGCCAGGTCAGCCGGCTGACGACGATGAAGAGCGGCCCGTCATCCCGCTCCAGGTGAAACTCGGCCTCGAGCGCTCGCTTGTTGGCAGTTCGCGACGCGACTGACCGTGTCGAATAGTTCGAATTGAGCGCGGCGTCCGTCTCCGGGCTCCAGGTGGCTGGATCGATTCCATTAAGGATTCCGACGACTCGGTCCCCGCGCGCCGCGACGACCCCTTCGAGGCCCATTCCGAAATCCGCGCTCCTGATCTCGGTCGCATAGCTGGGGCTGACGGTCGTCACGAGGTCAGCGAGTTGCAATCCCGCCTTGAGGAACCCGACCCCGCCATAGCTTTCGACGCCCTCGATTGCCCAGGCGCTCCGCGGAAGCTTGAGACTCGAGAAGATAGATGCCGGGAAGAACCCTTGAAACGCCATGTTGTGGATCGTCATGACGGACGGAACATTGTGGCCGCCGAAGGGGGCGAAGCGGAGGTAGGCTGGCGCCAAGCCGGCCTGCCAATCATGAGCGTGGAGAAGGTCGAAAGGACCCAGCTTTGGCGACACCTCCGGCAAGATCGGCCGCGGCTCGGGCGAGGGCCGCAAAGCGCCGCCAATTGTCGATCCAGTCCTTGCCGGAAGGATCGGAATAAGGACCGCCGTCGCGCTTGAAATAGCCGGGCGCGTCGAGAACCAGCCAGCGATCGTCGCCGAGCTTGGCCGACAAGAGCCGCGCCGTCTCCCCGAGCAGGGAATGCCAGCGGTAGATTTCACGGGGGCGCCGCAACGCCCGAATCACGGACGGATAACCTGGAATGAGTGTCGTCATGGAAATGCCGTGGGGTGCGACTGCTCGTGGAAGCGCGCCGGCGACGTCCGCAAGTCCTCCTGTCTTGACGAGTGGAGCAGCCTCGGACGCGACCGAGAGTACGCGAAGAGTCACGCCTGGTCCTGAAATTGCTCGATCATCCTGTTGGTGATCAGGCAGACGCCATTATCCGTCCTACGGAACCGGTGGGCGTCGAGCTCCGGATCCTCCCCGACCGTGAGACCCTCGGGGATTCGAACACCCGAATCGAGGATCACGCGGCGGAGCCGCGCATGGCGGCCGATGTTGCAATAAGGAAGGATAACTCCCTCTTCGACACTCGAGTAGCTGCCCATCTTCACGCCCGTGAAGAGCAAGCTCCGGTTCGCCATCGCCCCCGAGACGATGCAATCTTGCGAAACCAGCGAGGAAATGGCGCAGCCGCGCCGCCCCTCTTCGTCATGAACGAACTTTGCCGGCGAAGCGATGATCTGGTCCGTCCAGATCGGCCAGTCCCGATCATAGAGATTGAGCTTGGGAACGACGTCGGTGAGGTCGATGTTCGCGTCGAAATAAGCATCGAGCGTTCCGACGTCGCGCCAATATTCCCCGATCTCTTCCGCCGCTCGGATGCAGCTGTCCCTGAACCGGTGAGCGACCGCCTTCCCGTGCTTGACGATGTAGGGAATGATGTCGCCGCCAAAGTCGCGGTTGGACTTGGGATCGTCCGCGTCGCGGCGAAGTTGGTCGAACAGGAATTGCGTTTCGAAGACGTATATTCCCATCGAAGCCAGCGAATGATCCTTGTCCCCGGGGATCGGTGGCGGGTTCTTGGGCTTTTCAACGAAGTCGGTGATCGTCGAGGATTCGTCGACCTTCATCACTCCGAAGCCGTTCGCGTCCTGGCGCGGAACGACCAATGCTCCAACGGTCACGTCAGCGCCCGAGTTGACGTGCTGCTGAAGCATCAGCTCATAGTCCATCTTGTAGATGTGATCGCCGGCAAGGACGACCATGTAGCGCGGCATGTAGGAGCTGATGATGTCGATATTCTGGAACACGGCGTCCGCGGTGCCTACGTACCAAAGCTCGGAGATCCGCTGCGATGCCGGCAGAATATCGAAGCTCTCGTTCCGCTCACGGCGCAGGAAATTCCACCCGCGCTGCATGTGCCGGATCAGCGAATGCGCTTTATATTGAGTGGCGACGCCGATCCGCCGGATGCCTGAATTGAGCGCGTTCGAGAGCGCGAAGTCGATGATCCGGCTCATCCCGCCGAAATAGACCGCCGGCTTGGCGCGATTGTCGGTCAGTTCGTTGAGACGAGTGCCCCTTCCTCCGGCCAGGACATAAGCCATGGCGTCTCGAGCAAGCGGTTGTCCGTAGGACTGACGCATCATTCTCTCCTCGCGGCTTTTACCCCTCAAACTGCAGCATGATCGTCGCAAGCGGCGGCAGCGTCAGATGCGCTGCCCCGCCGGCGGCCACCACCGCACCTGAATTACCCTGTCCGCTCCCGCCATAAACCGAAGAGTCGCTGTTCATTATTTCCTTCCATCTCCCGTCCGCGGGCAGTGGAACTCGATAGTCATTCCGAATTGAAGGGGTGAGGTTGCTGATCACTGCCACGCTCGGAGCGCCGGGCGCCTTGCGCAACCATGCAAAGACCGAATTGGCTTCGTCATCGGCGATCAGCCATTCAAAGCCCTCAGGCTCACAATCCCGCGCGTGAAGCGCGGGTCTCTCGCGGTAGCAGTGATTGAGGTCGCGGATGAGGTTGCGGACGCCGCCGTGGGCCGAAGCGTTGCAAAGTTCCCAGTCGAGCGCTCGTTCCTCGCTCCATTCCCGGCGCTGGGCGAACTCCTGTCCCATGAACAGCAGCTTCTTGCCTGGATAGCCCCACATCAACGCATAATAAGCGCGCAGGTTCGCAAACTTCTGCCAATCGTCCCCGCTCATCTTATTGAGCAGCGAGCCTTTGCCGTGAACCACCTCATCATGACTGAGCGGAAGCACGAAATTCTCGGAAAAAGCGTACATTAGCCCGAAGGTGATGTCGTTGTGATGGTGGCGCCTCTGGACCGGCTCACGTGCCATGAACTGAAGCGTGTCGTGCATGAAGCCCATGTTCCACTTGAAGCCGAAGCCGAGGCCCTTCTCGTGCGCCGGGAGCGTCACTCCGGGCCAAGCGGTAGACTCCTCGGCGATGGTGATCACGCCAGGACAGCTTCCGTATACGGCCCGGTTCATCTCGCGCAGGAACTCGACAGCCTCCCAATTCTCGTTGCCGCCCTGCTCATTGGGGATCCATTCGCCAGCTTCGCGGGAATAATCGCGGTAGAGCATCGAGGCGACCGCATCCACGCGAAGCCCGTCGACATGGTAGAGCTCGGCCCAGAACAAGGCGTTGTTGACGAGAAAGCTCGAGACCTCGCGCCGCCCATAATTATAGATTGCGGTGTTCCAATCGGGGTGGAAGCCGAGCCTCGGATCCTCATGCTCGTAGAGCGCGGTCCCGTCGAAGCGGATCAGCCCGTGCTCGTCGGTCGGGAAATGCGCCGGGACCCAGTCGATGATGACTCCCAAACCAGCTTGATGGGCTCCATCGACGAAACGGGCGAAGCCCGCGACGTCTCCGAAGCGCGCGCTCGGCGCGTAGAGGCCAGTCGTCTGATAGCCCCAGCTCGGGTCGTAGGGATATTCGGAGACCGGCAGGAACTCGATATGGGTGAAGCCGAGCTCGGTCGCATAGGGGATCAGCTGCTCGGCGAGCTGATCCCAGCTCAGGAACCAGCCATTCTCGTCCCGCTGCCATGAGCCTGGATGGACCTCGTAGATCGAGATCGGCTCGCGGCGCGGGTCGGCTTTGGCCCAGAAGGCGCGATGCGCGTCGTCGCCCCAATCCGGTTTGGCAGGGATGGCGGTGACCGAAGCGGTCTTCGGCCTCAGCTCCGATGCAAAGGCGCAAGGATCGGCCTTTAGCGGCTGGATCTCTCCGTCAATCCCGACGATCCGATATTTATAGGCTCGCCCTGCCCCGATATCGGGGATGAAGATTTCCCACACGCCGGTGTCGGCCCGCCGTCGCATGGGATGCCTCCGATGGTCCCAGTCGTTGAAGTCGCCGACCAGCGACACGAGCTGGGCATTGGGCGCCCAGACCGCGAAATGGACGCCATTTGCGCCTTCATGTTCGATCAGGTGAGCGCCCAATTTGTCGAACAGTCGGTAGTGAGTCCCCTCGCCAATCAGGAAATCGTCGACCGGCCCCAGCACTGGGCCGAAACTGTAGGGATCCGTCACCCGCCATTCGTGCTTTCCAGCGATGCAGCGATACCTGACCGGTTGTCGCGCTCCCGTGACCGAGCCTTCGAACAAGCCGCGTTCATCGGTTCGCTTGAGCTTTCCGAGGTCATTTCCGGCAAGGTCCTCGGCAAAAGCGCTGAACGCACCAGGAAGGATTGCGCGGGCAAAGGCACCTTTCGGGCCCTGATGGATGCCAAGTAATGAAAAAGGATCGGCGTGAGTGCCTTCCAGAAGTGCGGCGATGGCCGACTTGGATGGCTTCAAAGCACCCCCCAAATCTCCCGCGCATATTCCGCGATTGTCCGGTCGGACGAGAACCATCCGACATTGGCGATGTTACGCACTGCACTGGTCCGCCAAGCTCGTTGGTCAAGCCAACGCCTGTCGATGGCGCGCTGAGTCTCCGCATAGCCGTCGAAATCGGCCGCGACCATGAACCAGTCAGTGTCGTAGATGGTCCCCATGAGGTCGGCATAACGCCCGGGGTCGTCAGGCGAGAACACCCCCGACGCGATCGCCTCGAGCGCTTGGGCGAGCTCGCGCGACCGACCGATGACGTCACGTGGCGAGTAACCGTTATTTCGCTTCTCGGCGACTTCGGCGGCGGTGAGCCCGAAGATGAAGATATTCTCTTGTCCGACCCGCTCCAGGATCTCGATATTCGCCCCGTCGAGCGTGCCGATGGTCAGCGCCCCATTGAGCGCGAACTTCATATTACCGGTGCCTGATGCCTCCATGCCCGCGGTCGAGATCTGCTCGGACAGGTCCGCCGCCGGAATGATCACCTCAGCGCCCGAAACATTGTAATTGGGAAAGAAGACGACTTTCAGGAGGCCGGCAACCGATGGGTCGCTATTGACCCTCCTTGCGATATCGTTGGCGAGCTTAATGATGAGCTTGGCGTTGTGATAGCTCGATGCCGCTTTGCCTCCGAATATCTTGACCCGGGGCACCCAGTCGAGCTCCGGATGGCTTCGGATCTCGTCGTAAAGAGCGACTGTCTCGATGAGATTGAGAAGCTGGCGCTTATACTCGTGGACGCGCTTGACCTGGACATCGAAAAGCGAGTCGGGGTCGATGCGAACGCCGGTCCGGTTCCGCAGGCAATTGGACAATGCGACCTTATTGGCCCGTTTGACCTCAGCGAAACGATCCATGAGGGCCGAATCTTCCGCAAGCGCATTGAGCCCGGCCAGCTTTTCGGAATCGTCCAGGACATCGTCGCCAATGGCTTCGCAGATCGCCGCCATCAGCCCCGGGTTGCACTGTTGCAGCCACCGGCGCGGAGTGACCCCATTGGTCTTGTTGTTGATCCGCTCGGGGTAGACCTTGTGAAGATTGGCGAAGGTCGTTGTCTTCATCAGCTCGGTATGGAGCGCCGCCACGCCGTTCACGCTATGCGATCCGGCGAAGGCGAGATTTGCCATCCGTACCCGTCGATCGCCATTCTCGTCGATCACGGAAATGGACGAAAGCTCGCCGCCGTCGAGGCCCGCCTTGCGCGCGTCGGCGAGGACTCGCGCGTTGATGGCGTAGATGATCTGCATGTGCCGCGGAAGCAGCCGCTCGAACATTGGAAGCGGCCAGCTTTCCAGCGCCTCGGGCAAAAGCGTATGATTGGTGTAGGCAACGGTCCGTTGCGTGAGGGTCCAGGCTTCACCAAAATCGACCTCATGGACATCGATCAGGAGTCGCATCAGCTCCGCCACAGCAACCGCCGGGTGTGTGTCGTTGAGCTGGATCGCAGCCTTGTCCGGCAGGGAGCGGATATCCCCGATATGCTGCATGTGCCGGCGAACGATGTCCTGGATCGATGCGGCGGTGAAGAAATATTCCTGTCGGAGACGCAGCTCCTGACCCGCCAGCGTCGAGTCCGCCGGATAGAGGATGCGCACGAGGCTGTCGGCGCGCACTTGTCCCGTCAGCGCGCCCGCGTGATCGCCGGCGTTGAACGCATCGAGCCGGATCGGGTCGAGCGCGCTCGCCGTCCACAGCCGCAGCGTGTTGACCCTCTTGCCGCGCCAGCCCACCATTGGCGTGTCGACCGCTGACGCCTCGATTTCTTCGGCCGGCTTCCAAATGACGCCCTCGCCCTTCGCCACGACCTCGCCGCCGAAGCCGATCCGATAGGCGCTCTCGCGTCGATCGAACTCCCACGGATTGCCGTGCGCAAGCCAGGTTTCAGGAAGCTCGACCTGCCAACCGTCGTCGATCCGCTGGCGGAACATGCCGTTCATGTAGCGGATGCCATAACCGTAAGCAGGGATGTCGAGCGACGCGAGACTTTCCATGAAACAGGCCGCGAGCCTGCCAAGGCCGCCGTTTCCGAGCGCCGCATCGGGCTCAAGGTCTTCGAGCTCAGCTAGATCCAGCCCATTTTGGCGCAATGCCTGCGCCATCTCTCCTGTCAGCCCCAAATTGCTGAGCGAATCGCGCATCAGCCGGCCGATCAGGAATTCGAGGCTTAAATAATAGACCCGCTTGCCGCTCTCGGCGTAGGTGCGGCGGGTCGATTCCATCCACCGATCGATAATGTCGTCGCGGATGGTCAGGACCGCAGCGGTGAACCAATCATGTTTTCTGGCCGCACGCTCGTCCTTGCCGACACGGTGTCGGAGGACATCCACCAGCCGCGATGCCGTTGCCGATCCCGGCCAATGTTCGTTCATCTCGGCTGATCGTCTTCCATCTGCTGACCGCTAGGGCAGCACGGGCGGTCGGGGCAAGACCGTTGTGCGATGCAACACAGGCGCGCCCGCGAAGCGAAAGCTCAAATTTTGCGATGCAACTGCGAGCGGGAATGTGTCAATGTGAGGGTAGGTCGGAGTTGAAGATGTCGACCAGCATCTTGTCGGTTGCGCTGCTTCCTCCAGATGGCGACCTACCTGCCGTGATCGCTGAGCAACTTTTGCTTATCCCTCCAGCTCATCGTGTAGCTTCCGCTGGAATATCCAATTTCCTCAGATCGGACGATTTGTATGGGATCGGGCGTCCAGCCGATCTTCACTCGGGACGCGCGAAGAAACCTTTGAATTCTTCTCTTGTCGCAGCTCGCGTGGTTGCTGCGGGCGCGCTCGCGGCCAAAACTCGCCCGCTATCGGCCATGCCCGAAACCGCAGCATCGAGGTTTCGCGACGTGAATGCCGCGGACCCGATCTTCAATTCAGCTGGTGACTGATTTTCAAAGGCGTGTCACGGAGACTAACATCAACGTGGATTTAGTCGCGAGCTAACGGCTGTCCTTTTCGAGAGCTGGCTGCAATTTCTTAGTGCGGTACTCACCGCGCGCGGATCTCAGTGACCAACGGGAGTTCGTTCAACCTCGAAAAAGTCCGGGGTCTGACGACCGCCGAACCTCAGGGCATGGTCAAATTTCCCTAGCGGGCGTGCAACTAAAGCTGACCCGCGACCTTAGCGGCGACCGACTGACCCTGCCGAGTCATGGCGCGAGCGGACGCTGTATCATCAAGCTACCCGCAAAGCCCTATCCGGGATTGCCCGAAGCCGAATTCCGCCTCGCAGGGCTATTTTGTCGCGGCGGTTAGCAAGCCGCTTTTGGCTGTTCTCGTCGAACCTTGTGTCATACCAGCCCAGACTTAGGATCGGCCGGTTCGGATCGCGCAGGTAGTCCTCGCTAACAACGAACGAGACGCCGCCGTCGGCATCACGGGTCAGCGTTCCCGCGCGCACGCGGCGCTGATCTGGATCGAGAATAAAGACCCCCAGGACTGCCGCGATCTTGCTGCCGCAAAATGCAGCACCACCTCAATTCATGGATGCTTGACATTTGGGATCCCAAGCGTGAGGACTGTTCTTAATGATCTTTACTGACCTCTTCGCCACGGCATGTGCCGGCTGGACCTGGCAACGGGAGGCTATTTTTGCGGCGCGATGGCGCGGCTGGTGATCTGATCGGTCAAACCGACGCCAACCGACCATCGACCCGCCTTCCGGCGGGTTTTTCTTTGTCCGCGAGAAACCTTACATGCTTCAGTCTCAATCGATTACGGAACCGCCCGTCCGCCACCCGGTCAGCGACACCGGGCCTGTACCAAATCCCCTCCCCCGCCTGCTTAACGGCGAAGATCTGCCGCTTGAGGATGCGGAACATCTTTTCGAACGGCTGGTGCTCGGCAGGCTCGAGCCGGCGGAGATCGCCGGAACGCTCGTCGCGCTGCGGATGAAGGGCGAAACCGCCGAGGAAATGATGGGCGCGGCCCGGGGGCTGTTCGCTGCAGCGGTCCCGTTCGAGCGGCCCGACTATCTTTTCGCCGACTGTTGCGGAACCGGCGGCGACGCCTCGGGCTCGATCAACGTCTCGACCGCCGTCGCATTTGTGACCGCCGCCGCGGGCTTGCCGGTCGCCAAGCATGGAAACCGGAGCGTTAGCTCCAGATGCGGTTCGGCCGACGTTCTCGAGGCTTTGGGTGCGAGAATCGACGTCGATCCGGCCAAGGCGCGCGAGCTTCTCGATCAGATCGGCTTCTGCTTCCTGTTCGCGCCCTCTTATCATCCGGGAATGAAGCACGCGGCGCTGGTCAGGCGACAATTGCAGGTTCGGACAGTGATGAACTTGCTTGGGCCATGCATCAATCCCGCCCGGCCGCCGGTGCAATTGCTGGGCGTCGCCGATCCAAGGATGCTTCGCCGGATTGCTCAGACCCTCGATGCAATGGGGGTTGCCGAAGCCCTTGTCGTCCACGGCTCCGGGCTGGACGAGGTTGCGCTTCACGGCGAAACGCGCGCAGTGAAGCTTTCGCAAGGCATGCTCAGCGAACTCACGATCACGCCTGAAGATGCGGGTCTCGAGCGGGCGCCTTTGCAGGTCGTCACCGGCGGCGATGTCGCCGAGAATGCGGCACGGTTGAGAGCGCTGATGAATGGCGAGAGCTCGTCGGCCGAGCAGGACATGGTAATCCTGAACGCTGCCGCTCTGCTTTTGACCGCGGGCAAGGCCACCGACCTCGCTGGAGCCGCGAAAATCGCCCGCGATGCCCTGGACTCCGGGCGAGCAGGGGCATTGCTCGACGCTTATGTCGAGGCAAGTCATGGCTGAGGGCGTTCTCGCAGAGATTGCGGAGCGAAAGCGGCGCGACGTCGCGCAGCGGCTTTCGGGGGCGAGCCTGGACCCCGTTCCAACCCCTCGCAGCCTCGCCAATGCGCTTCGACAGCCCGGCGCCCGCTTCATCATGGAAGTGAAGAAAGCCTCGCCGTCAGGTCATCGAAGCGCACTTTCGGTCAGGGCCGCCGCAAGAGCTTATGCGCCTGTCGCCGATGCGATCAGCGTGCTCACCGACGCGCCTGACTTCGGGGGTTCTCTTGAAGATCTGCGCACCGTTCGAGAACGTTTCGACGGACCCGTTCTTGCAAAGGACTTCATTGTCGATCCGCGCCAGGTCGCCGAAGCACGCCTGCATGGCGCCGATGCCGTGACTGGCGATACTCGCGATCCTCGATGATCGCGAGGCCTTGGCAATGATGGCCGAGGCCCACCGTCTCAACATGGATGTGATCGTCGAGGTCCATGACGAAGCCGAGCTCGAGCGCGCGCTCGCTCTTGGCGCTCCAATCATCGGGATCAACAACCGCGACCTTCAAACCTTGAAAACCGAGCTCTCCGTCACCGAGCGGCTCGCCGGGAAGGTTCCGGAGGACCGGCTCGTGATCAGCGAGTCCGGGATTGCCGATCGCCGCGATGTTCAGCGCCTCGCGCAGAAGGTCGATGCTTTCCTGGTCGGATCTTCACTGATGGCGGCGCCGCGAATCGGTGAAGCAGTGCGAGCGATGGTGCATGGGCGGGTGAAGATCTGCGGTGTGACCCGAGGCTCGGACGCGTCCTTCGCCGCTCGGAGCGGAGCGACCCATATCGGAATGATCTTCGCCGAGGCGAGCCCACGCCGGGTGCGCGGCGAGGAGCTCGCAATAGCCGCCCGTGCGCGCCGCAGCGGCGCTCAACCCGTCGGCGTGTTCATGAATCAGGATATGGACTTTGTCGCAGCAACTGCGGACGAGCTCGGCCTTGAAGCCGTGCAGCTACACGGGACCGAGAGCGACCTCGACCGGCTCAGGGGTCGGCTTCCGACCGGCTGCGAGATCTGGGCGGCCTGCGATGTCGGATCGGAAGCGGCACCCGAGCGCGAAGGCGCGGACCGGATCCTCTACGATACGCGCGGGGCTCACCGCGGAGGGACCGGAAAGACATTCGACTGGAGCCTGGTGGGCGGCCGTCCCGCCCTGCCGCAAGCCTTCCTTGCCGGAGGGATCGGGCCTTTGAATGCGGCCGCGGCGCAGCGCGTCGGATCTTTTGGGATCGATGTCAGCTCGGGAGTGGAGCTGTCGCCCGGAAGCAAGGATCCGGTCAGGATCAAGGCCTTGTTCGATGCGCTCCGCCCGGCATGCCGGAGATCCGCATCATGCGCCTGAACGGCCGCTTTGGAAGATTTGGTGGCTGTTTCGTGCCCGAGATCCTCGTCCCGGCGCTCGAGCAGCTGGAAAGCTGCCTTCCTCGACGCGGAGCAGGATCCGGCCTTCCGCTCTGAGCTCGACGGCCTGCTTGCGACCTACGCCGGACGGCCGACGCCGCTGACCCTTTGCCGCAACCTCGGCGGTAACGCACGCATCTATCTGAAGCGGGAAGACCTGCTCCATGGCGGAGCGCACAAGACCAATCAGGTGCTCGGTCAGGCGCTTCTTGCAAAGCGCATGGGAAAAGAGCGGCTGATCGCGGAGACGGGCGCCGGCCAGCATGGGGTGGCGACCGCGATCGCGGGCGCCCTCTTCGGCCTCAAGACGCGAGTCTACATGGGTGCCGAGGATGTCCGGCGGCAAGAGCTCAATGTCTTCAGGATGCAGCTGATGGGAGCCGAGGTGATCGCCGTCGAAAGCGGCGGACGGACCCTCAAGGACGCGATCAACGAGGCCCTCAGAGACTGGAGCGCGAGCTTTGCAGATACGCATTATCTCCTTGGCACCGCGGCCGGACCGCATCCCTTTCCAACGATGGTTCGCGAGTTCCAGCGAGTGATCGGACGCGAGGCGCGGGCACAGCTTCTGGAAGCGGAAGGGCGATTGCCGGACGCGGTCCTCGCCTGCGTCGGCGGCGGATCGAACGCCATCGGCATCTTTGCCGATTTTCTGGGCGATGAAACGGTCCGGCTGATCGGAGTCGAGGCCGCGGGCCGCGGATTGAACGGCGAGGAGCATAGCGCGACAATCCAGCGTGGCGCCCATGGCATTCTTCACGGCGCGGAAACGCTGGTGCTGGAGGACGAGGATGGACAGGTGCGCGACACCTGGTCGGTGTCTGCCGGCCTCGATTATCCGGCCGTCGGTCCCGAGCATGCGCATCTCGATGATATCGGGCGGGCCGACTATGTCGGCTGCACCGACGAGGACGCCCTCGATGCGTTCGCGAAGCTTGCGCGCTTCGAGGGGATTATTGCGGCTTTCGAATCCTGCCACGCGCTGGCAGAAGCATTGAAGATGGCGGAGACGGCCGAGCCGGGCGCATTGCTGATTGTCAGTCTGTCGGGCCGGGGCGACAAGGATGTCGCCCAGGCCAAGGCCATGCTCGGGGACAAAGCATGAGCCGTTATCCCGCCATGTTCGAGCGACTGCACCAGGCTGGCGAAGGGGCGTTTGGAGCCTTCCTCATGCTTGGCGATCCCGATCTCGAGACGAGCGCAAGGCTGCTCGACGCAGCGGTCGCGGGCGGCGCGGACATGATCGAGGTCGGAATACCCTTCTCCGACCCCGTAGCTGACGGCCCCGTGGTTCAGGCCGCCGCAGGGAGAGCGCTTCGCGCCGGCACGCGGGTCAGCGACTGCTTTCGCCTGCTTCGTGAATTTCGCGCTCGGGATGGTGACACTCCGCTCGGCATCCTGACCTATGCCAATCTCGTCGCCGCCCGCGGCCGCGACAGGTTCGTGGCGGATGCAGCCGATGCGGGGGTCGACAGCCTTCTTGTCGCCGACGTCCCGTCGCTCGAGGCGGGACCTTATGCCGAGGCGACGCGCTCGGCCGGAATCGACCTGGTGATGATCGCGGCGCCCAACACTCCTGGTCAGACGCTGACCCGGATTTCACGACTTTGCTGTGGTTACACTTATTGCGTGGCGCGCGCCGGCGTAACCGGTGAGCGCAGTGCACTCGAGCTCGACCACGGCCTTTTGTTCGAGACGCTTCGTACTCTCGAGGCGCCGCCCGCCGTGCTCGGGTTTGGAATTTCGTCGCCGCCCCAGGTCCGCCAGGCGCTCGCCGCGGGCGCGGCCGGGGTCATTTGCGGATCGGCCATTGTTCGGCTCGCTTCGGAACAGGGGATCACGGCGGTCAGGGACTTCGTCGCTGTCATGAAGGACGCGACGAGGCCCGAAGCCCGGCGTGGCCGAGCCCTCCAAGAACATTCGCAAGGATGATCTGGCCAGCTGGGGTCAACACCGATTCCGGATGAAACTGGACCCCGACCTGGAGCGCTTCTGGATCGCTGATTGCCATCGCCATGCCGTCCAGCGACGCATGAATGCGAAAGCGCGGCGGCGGATTGGGAGTGCAGAGCGAATGATAGCGGCCAATCCTGAATGGGCTTGGCACTCCGGACAGCGGGCCGGTGCCGTCATGGTCGAGCAGGCTTGCCTTGCCGTGCACCGCGAGCGGCGCCCGAACGACCTCGCCGCCGGCTTCCTGCACGATTGCCTGCTGGCCGAGGCACACTCCGAACAAGGGGATCCTGCCCTTCGCAAGGCGGATCAGGTCAAGGCAGCAGCCGGCGTCCTCGGGCCGTCCGGGACCTGGAGAAATCAGGATCAGCGCATCGCTTCTCCGCGCCTCGAGAAAGGCATTGTCGGCGTCGATCTCGTTGCGCACGGTCATGACCGACGCTCCTAGGCGCTCGAGCGCCTCGACGATGTTGAAGGTGAAGCTGTCGTGATTGTCGACCATCAGCACCTGGCGTCTCATCGGCCTGCTCCGGTGATGGCGGAAAGGATTGCGGAAGCCTTGCGCCGGGTTTCATCGGCCTCGGCAGCCGGCTGTGAATCATGCACGATCCCGGCACCGGCACGGACATGAGCGATGCCGTCCTTCACCACTGCCGAGCGAATGACGATCCCTGAATCCATCGCGCCCTCCCCGCTCAGCCAGCCGATCGTTCCGCCATAAGGACCGCGCCGGGTCCGCTCATATCGCCTGATGAGGATTGTCGCGCTGAGTTTGGGCGCTCCGGACAAGGTGCCGGGATTGAGACAGGCCTGGAGCGCGTGAAGCGCATCAAAATCCTTGGCAAGCACACCCTTCACCGAGCTCACGAGGTGCATGACTCGTGCATATTTCTCCAGGCCCATGAGCTGGGCGACATGCCGCGTTCCAGGTTCGCTGATCCGAGCGATGTCGTTTCGGGCAAGATCGACCAGCATCATGTGCTCCGCTGCCTCCTTGGCGTCGAGACGAAGGTCCGCCTCCATCCGATCGTCCTCGTCGCTGCCCGAACCGCGCGGCCGAGTCCCGGCGATGGGTTTGACCTCGACGATTGGCCGGCGGTCTTCGAGTGACACCCGGACCGACGTTTCCGGCGAGCAGCCAAACAGCGAGCAATCTGCCATCGACACGAAGAACATGTAGGGACTCGGGTCGATCGACCGCGCCCGGGCAAATGCCGAGAGCGGATCGGGGCAGGCAGCGCTGAACGACCGCGACGCGACGATCTGATAGGCATCGCCAGCGAGAATATGCTGCTTCAGAGCCGTGACGACGGTTTCGAACGCTTCATCCTCCATGTCGACTTCAACTTTCGTCTGCACCGGATCCGCGGGTTCGACCGGCCGGACGTTCGAGGCACGATGGGCAAGGTCCGATAGCCGTTCGACGGCCGAAAAATGACCGCGCTTCCTCGCCTGCTCGGAAGCGCCGCCGAAGCTCGTGCAAACCAGGCGCGGAGTTAGCCTTTGCTCGCCGATGACCATGCTTTCAGCGAGCCAGAAGATGAAATCCGGAAACTCGATTGGATCGTCTGTTGATTGCGGAATGTCCTCGAACAGGTCGACATGGTCGAAGCCCACGACGCCGATAAGGCACAGTGTGAACGGCTCCTGGGTCGTCTCGCTTTCAAAAAGATCCCGGATCGCTCGAAGAATGTCGAAGGGCGACGGCGCAAGCAGCCGCTGCTTCGCGTCGACTTCGTTCGTCCGCTCATAATTGAGGACAAGACGCCGGTCGGACCGGTGCGGGAGGAGCTCGGAAAGATGGTCTGCGAGGAGCTCGATCACGGCCTCGCCGTTCGAACTTAGCGCTTCGATCGTTACCTCGCCGCCGCGGCATTCGATCCGAACAGCTGACTGGTCGAGGATGATGCTCGCCCCGGCATTGGTCTCGAACAGCATCGTATCAGGGCGGGTCCCACCCTCGCTCAGCTGTGCATAAAGGGCGAGCAGGTCGACCCTTGCCGGCAGCCGCCTGCTGATTGCCTGGGCGCTCCCTCCTGCAACCTGAGTGAAGGCGTTCATGCAAGCTCCCGGCCGACGGCGGCGAGCACCGGCGCGAGGGCCGCCATCAGGCTTTCGAACTGGTGCGGATAGAGTGACTGCGCCCCATCAGACCAGGCGTCGGGCGGACATTCGTGGACCTCGACGAGAATTCCATCGGCGCCGCAAGCCGCCGCGGCAAGCGCCATCGGCGCGACGAGATCGCGTACCCCCGTTCCGTGAGATGGGTCGACCAGTACAGGCAAATGTGTCTTCTGCTTCATGTAGGCGACGGCATTGAGGTCGAGCGTGTTTCGAGTTGCCGTCTCGAACGTGCGAATTCCCCGCTCGCACAGGATTACCTGTTCGTTGCCCTCAGCCATCAGATATTCTGCAGCAAGAAGCAGGTCCTCGACCTTCGCCGCCAGCCCGCGCTTCAAAAGCACCGGCTTGCCGGTCCGGCCGACGACCTTGAGCAGCGAGTAGTTTTGCATGTTGCGAGCGCCGACCTGGAGCATGTCGGCCTTGGCTGCGACGGCCTCGACGTCGGCGGTGTCCATCACTTCGGTGACCACCGGCAGGCCGAGCTCGTCGCCAACTTTGCGCAACGTCGCGAGCCCTTCAGGGCCGTGCCCCTGAAAGCTGTAGGGGCTGGTCCTTGGCTTGTAGGCGCCGGCGCGAAGGCCAATTGCGCCAGCATTGCGAACCGCGACGGCACTCGCTTTGAGCCGGTCCTCGGTCTCGACCGCGCAAGGCCCCGCTATGACCGCAAAGCCGGTGCCACCGATATTGGCTCGCCCGAAGCGGACAATCGTGTCGTGCGGGTGCATGTCGCGGCTGACCAGCTTGTAGGGCGACAAGATCGGCTTGAGGGACTCGACCATCGGATGGCCGTCGAGTCCAAGCTCGGCGAGCACCCGCTCGTCGCCAAGGGCACCGAGTACAACGCGCTCGGTGCCGGGCATGTAGAGGGGCTTCAGCCCCTTTTCCTCGATCCGGTCCAGGATCTCCCGGGCAATTTCTTCGGTTGCTTCGCGCTTTAAGACGATGATCATGTCGAAAATTCTCTCGATTGAGGGCAATAAAAAACCCGCCGGGGCGCGGCGGGTCTGGAACTTGGGGGAGGCTCTCGAGCTCTTCCGGCTATAAGTTCACTGGGCGCGCCGCATCCATGGCTGGGGACCAGCGCCACCACCAGATCGTTGCAATGCGAACCTTAGCCATTGCCTCCACCATGCTATGCCATAGCTTGCTGGTCAACCGCCCAGCCAATTGCAAGGGGGGCCGCGCGCGCGCCTGCAATCCTTCCGATCATCGCACCAGCGCTTCCGCTTTTCGCTCGGCCTGCAGATATGCATTGACTGCCTCGGCGCACTCGCGCCCTTCGCGGATCGCCCAGACGACGAGGGACTGGCCGCGCCGCATATCGCCGCAAGCGAAGATCCGATCCCTCGTTGTTCGATAGTCGCTCATGTCCGCCCGGACATTGCCCGCGGAGGTCAAAGCAACGCCAGCACTATCGAGCGCGCCCGACCGTTCGGGACCAAGGAAGCCCATCGCAAGCAGGACCAGCTCCGCCTCGATTTCGAACTCCGAGCCGGAAACCGGCTCGGCGACCAATCGGCCGTCATCTCCTCGAACCAGCTCGGCGCGGGCGCAATGCAGCCCCGCGACCTTGCCATGCCGATCCACGAAAGCCTGTGTAAGGACTGAATATTCGCGTTCTGCCCCTTCCTCCTGCGAGGATGATGTGCGCAGCTTCATCGGCCAGTACGGCCACGTCAGCGCCTTGTTCTCGTGAAGCGGCGGCTTCGGCATGATCTCAAGCTGGGTGACCGATGCGGCCCCCTGACGGAAGACGGTACCGATGCAGTCCGAGCCAGTGTCACCGCCGCCGATCACGACGACATTCTTGCCAAGAGCGCTGATCTGCCCCGAAGGCGAGGCCCGCTCCTCGCCGTCCCCGGCGTTGCGCTTGTTCTGCTGGGTTAGAAAATCCATGGCGAAATGGACGCCGTCGAGATCTCGTCCGGGCACTGCGAGGTCCCGCGGCTGCTCGGCGCCGCCGGCAAGGACCAGCAGATGATAATCGTCGAGCAGGCGATCGACGGACACCGTCACGCCGACTTCGAAGCCGGTCCGAAAAATGACGCCTTCGACAGCCATCTGCTCGATCCGCCGTTCGATGATCGACTTGTCGAGCTTGAAGTCTGGAATGCCGTAGCGAAGAAGCCCGCCGAGCCGGTCTGATTTCTCGAACACGGTCGGCGCATGACCCATTCGAGCCAGCTGCTGAGCGCAGGCCAGCCCGGCCGGTCCAGAGCCGACAATCGCTATCCGCTTGCCGCTTCCCCGCGACGCGCCTTGAGGCTCAATCCATCCCTCGCGCCACGCCCGGTCGGCGATCGCCGCCTCGATCGATTTGATGGTGACGGGCGCCTCGTCGATGTTGAGGGTGCACGCCGCCTCGCACGGCGCCGGGCAGATCCGCCCAGTGACTTCCGGAAAGTTGTTTGTCAGGTGAAGCTGCTCGATTGCCGACTTCCAGTCGTTGCGGTGAACGAGCTCGTTCCAGTCGGGGATGAGATTGTTGACCGGACATCCCGAGTGGCAGAACGGAATTCCGCAATCCATGCAGCGCGAGGCCTGGGCGGCGACCTCCTCGCCTCCCGGCTCTTTGGTAAATTCCTGCCAGTGCTTCACCCGATCGACGACCGGCGCGTAGGTCCTGTCACGCCGTTCGACTTCGAGAAATCCGGTCGGTTTGCCCATTCCTAATTTCCTATTCAGCAGCAACTGCCTGATCGCCCGATTGGGGCTCGGCGAGCGCCCGGCGATATTCGCTCGGAACGACCTTGATGAAATGCTTCAAGGCGCCCGGCCAGTCGGCGAGCAGCTCTGCCGCCCGCGCGCTGCGCGTTGCAAGCTGGTGCCGCTCGAGGAGAATGCGCAAGCGCTCAGCATCGTAGCGCAGCGGGTGGCCCATGCCACAATCGTGAACACTCGTTCCGCGCTGCACCGGAGCGCCCTCCCCCCATGAGCTTCCTGGCGGCGCAATCCCTTCGAGGGTGACGCTTTCAAGATTGCACTGGGAACGCATCGCGCCATCGGGATCGTAGACGTAGGCGATCCCGCCCGACATTCCGGCTGCGAAATTGCGGCCGATGGGCCCCAACACGCACACCGTGCCGCCGGTCATATATTCGCAGCAATGGTCGCCCGCCCCCTCGACCACGGCGATCGCTCCGGAGTTGCGAACCGCGAAGCGCTCGCCAGCGACGCCCTGGAAATAGGCTTCTCCTGCTATCGCTCCATAGAGAACGGTGTTGCCGACGATGATATTATCCCCTGGGTCACGTTCGGCCTCGTCGGGCTGGCGGACGACCAAACGGCCGCCTGAAAGTCCCTTGCCGACATAGTCATTGCCGTCACCTGTTAGCTCGAGCGTGACACCGTGCGCGGCGAAGGCGCCAAAGCTCTGGCCGGCCGTGCCCTTCAACCTGACGAGGACGCTGTCCTGCGGAAGGCCTTCGTGACCGAACCTGCGGGCGACCTCGCCCGAAAGCATGGTTCCAACGCTGCGGTTCACGTTGCACACCTCACGCTCGATGACGACCGGCCTGCGGCTGGTGAGGGCCGCCTTCGCCGCAACGATGAGATCGCGGTCGAGCACGGCGTCGAGGTCGTGGGCCTGGGCTTCGGAATTGCGCCGCGCGACTTCGTCAGGAACGCGAGGTGCGTAGAGCAGCCGGCTGAGATCGACCCCATGCGCCTTCCAGTGATCGACCGCACATCGGACGTCGAGGAGGTCCGTCCGCCCGACCATCTCGTCGACGAAGCGGACTCCGATCGAGGCCATGATCTCGCGCAGCTCCTCGGCGACGAAGAAGAAATAGTTGATCACGTGCTCGGGCGCTCCAGTGAAGCGCTCGCGAAGTACAGGGTCCTGCGTCGCAATCCCGACAGGGCAGGTATTGAGATGGCATTTGCGCATCATGATGCAGCCAGCAGCGATCAGCGGAGCCGTCGCGAAGCCGAACTCGTCAGCGCCGAGCAAGGCCGCGATGGCAACGTCGCGGCCGGTCCTCAAACCCCCGTCCGCCTGCACGGCGATCCGACCGCGAAGGCGATTGAGGACGAGCGTCTGCTGGGTTTCGGCAAGGCCGATTTCCCACGGCAGGCCGGCGTGCGTGAGCGAGGTTAGGGGCGACGCCCCGGTTCCACCTTCGTAACCGGAGATGGTCACATGATCGGCGCCCGATTTGGCGACCCCGGCAGCGACAGTGCCGACGCCCACCTCCGAGACCAGCTTCACCGAGACCCGCGCGGTCTCGTTGGCGTTCCTAAGATCGAAAATGAGCTGAGCGAGGTCCTCGATCGAATAGATGTCATGATGCGGCGGCGGCGAGATCAACCCGACTCCGGGGGTCGAATGACGGACCGCGGCGATGTGCCGATCGACCTTGTGGCCCGGCAATTGCCCGCCCTCGCCGGGCTTGGCGCCCTGAGCGATCTTGATCTGAAGCTCGTCGGCATTGACCAGATATTCGGTCGTCACTCCGAAACGCCCCGAGGCCACCTGCTTGATCGCCGAACGCATGGAATCGCCGTTCGCAAGCGGCCTGAAGCGATCGCGCTCCTCGCCGCCCTCGCCCGTGTTCGACCTGCCGCCAATGCGGTTCATCGCGATGGCAAGGGTCGAATGAGCCTCGCGGCTGATCGAGCCGAAGCTCATTGCGCCGGTCGCGAAGCGCTTGACGATCGCGCTTGCCGGCTCAACCTCCTCGAGCGGCACCCGATCACCGGCGGGACGAAGTTCGAGCAGGCCCCGAAGAGTGAGAAGCCGGCGGTTCTGCTCGTTCACCCCGGCGGCGAATTCACGATATTTGTCGGGCAGGTTACCGCGGACGGCATGCTGCAGGCTAGCGATGGTGTCCGGACTCCAGGCATGCGCTTCTCCGCTTACTCGCCAGGCGTACATCCCGCCGACGTCGGTTGCAGGTGCTCCGTCGGCGAACGCGCGCGCGTGTCGGAGCGCCGCTTCGGCGGCAATTTCGTCGAGGCCAATGCCTTCGATCCTCGTCGACGTCCCGGTGAAATAGGCCTCGACGACCTTGCTCGAGAGCCCGATCGAATCGAAGATCTGGGCGCCGCAATAGGATTGGAAAGTCGAGATGCCCATCTTGGACATCACCTTGAGCATGCCCTTGCCGATCGCCTTGATGTAATTCCCCCGCAGCTGCGCGAGCGGCAGGTCGAGCCCATCTTGCTGGCGGATCGCGGCGAGCGTCTCGAAGGCGAGATAGGGATTGACCGCTTCTGCGCCATAGCCCGCAAGCACGCAGAAATGATGGACTTCGCGGGCTTCGCCGGTTTCCACCACGAGCCCGGTCTGCATCCTCAGGCCCTGCCGGATCAGGTGATGGTGGACCGCCGCGGTCGCAAGCGCGGCGGGGATCGGAACGCGGTCGGGGCCGGCGGCGCGGTCCGAAATGATGAGGACGTTGATGTCGGCAAGAACCGCTTCGGTCGCCTCCCAGCACAATCTTTTCAGCGCCGCCTCGAGCCCCTGGCCGCTCCCCCCGGCCCAGCTTGCATCCAGCGTCTGCGTTCGAAACGCCCCATCGAGCATGTCGTGAATGCAGCGGATCTTGCTCAGATCCTCGTCGGTGAGGATGGGTTGAGCGACCTCGAGCCTCTTGTGGCTTCCGGCCTGGTGCCCGAGCAGATTGGGGCGGGGCCCGATCATCGAGACCAGGCTCATTACCATCGCTTCGCGGATCGGATCGATCGGCGGATTGGTAACCTGCGCGAAGTTCTGCTTGAAATAATCGTAAAGGAGCTTGGGCCGGTCGGACAATGCAGCGACCGGCGTATCGACACCCATCGAGCCGACCGGATCGTCGCCCGCAGCAGCCATCGGCGCGAGAAAGAATTTGAAATCCTCCTCGGTGTATCCAAAGGCCAGCTGGGTGCGCTTCAGAGCGTCGGGCTCTCGCCCGGACACTCCGGCTTCGGGCGCCGGCGGAAGCTCCTCGAGCTTGAACTGGGTTTCGCGAAGCCAATCGCCGTAAGGCTGTTCAGCAGCGAGACGCGACTTGATCTCCTCGTCCTCGACGATTCGGCCCTCTTCGAGGTCGATGAGCAGCATCCGGCCCGGCTGCAGGCGCCATTTGCGGGTGATGTTCTTCTCGGCAAGCGGCAATGCGCCGCTTTCCGACGCCATGATCACCCGGTCGTCATCGGTTACGCAGAAACGCGCTGGCCTCAGACCGTTTCGGTCGAGCGTCGCGCCGATCTGCCGGCCATCGGTGAAAGCGATGGCCGCCGGTCCGTCCCATGGCTCCATCAGTGCCGCATAATATTCATAGAATGCGCGGCGCTTCGGCTCCATCTCGGAATGCCCCGACCATGCCTCGGGAATGAGCAGCATCATCGCGTGGGGAAGCGAATATCCTCCCGCTACCAGCAGCTCGAGCGCATTATCGAGACAGGCGGTGTCCGACTGACCGTGCGGGATGAGCGGCCACATCTTGTCGAGATCGGCGCCGAGTAAAGGGGATTCCAAGGTCCGCCGGCGCGCGTTCATCCAGTTCACATTGCCGCGAACCGTATTGATCTCTCCATTATGGGCAATGAAGCGATAGGGATGCGCGAGCTTCCAGCTCGGGAAGGTGTTGGTCGAGAAGCGCTGATGGACAAGCGCAAGCGCCGACTTGGTTCGCGGGTCGACCAGGTCGCGATAAAAAGACCCGACCTGCGTTGCGAGCAAAAGTCCCTTGTAGACGAGCGTCCGGGTCGAGAAGGACGCGATGTAGAATTCGGCAAGGCCCGGAAGCTCGCGCTTCTCGGCCAGCTCGAGCAAGGGGTTCTGGGTTTGCTTGCGGATTGTCAGGATTTTGCGTTCGAACGCCTCCTGATCGGTTACCCTCGGACCTCGTGCGACGATCGCCTGGCGGATGACGGGCATCGATTCCAGAACCGCGGTCCCGAGCCCCGCGGTATTAACGGGCACGTCGCGCCAGCCGAGCAGAACCTGGCCCTCGATCCCGATGAACCGCTCGAGCCGGGCGGTCGCCGCATCGCGGCTCTCCTGCTCCCGGGGAAGGAAGCACATCGCAACCGCATAGTCGCCCGCTTTGGGCAGGGAGATCGCATTTTCGAGCGCCCAGTCGCGGAACAGTTCGTCCGGAATTTGTATGAGGCAGCCTGAGCCGTCGCCGACCAGGGGATCGGCGCCGCGTGCCCCGCGATGATCGAGATTGGCGAGCATGAGAAGTCCATCGCGGATGATCTCGTTCGACTTCTCGCCCTTGATATTGGCGACGAAACCGACGCCGCACGAATCATGCTCGTTGGCAGGATCGTAAAGTCCTTGCGGTGGAGGTGGAGCGATCAATTCTAGATTCCCACTCTTTGCTCATAGGCGCTGATCGCAGGTTCGCAGGCCAAGGTCAGCGCAATCTCGTCGAGCCCGGCCATCAGGCAGGCGCGGCGGAACGGATCCATCGTGAATTCAAACCGGTCACCGCTGCTGGTCGAAACGGTCAGCTCGTGGAGGTCGATGCCGATAATTGCTCCCGCCGAGGCTGGCCTCGATGAGGCGCTCGACTTCGGCCCGCTCGAGCTCGACCGTCGCAATTCCGTTCTTGAACGCATTGCCGGAGAAGATGTCCGAGAAGCTCGTCGCGATGACGACCCGGATGCCGAGGTCCGCGAGCGCCCAGGCGGCATGCTCCCGGCTCGAGCCGCAACCAAAATTGTCGAGCGCGAGAAGGATGAGGGCACCCTCATAAGAGGCGCCTTCGAAAGGATTGCCGGCGGTTCCGCGAAGGGCCTCGAAAGCGTGCTGGCCAAGACCCTGACGGTGCGTCGTCTTGAGATATGCTGCCGGAATGATGAGGTCGGTATCGACATTGTTGAGGGGAAGCGGAAAGGCGCGCCCCTCGACCTGGATCAGCGGGATCATGCCGCAAGCTCCCCCGGATCGCTGTCGAGCAGCTCGCGAACGTCGGTCAGCCGGCCGGTCACACCGGCCGCAGCGGCCATCGCCGGCGACATCAAATGGGTGCGCGCGCCAGGGCCCTGGCGCCCGACGAAATTCCGGTTTGAAGTCGATGCGCAACGCTCTCCTGCGGGCACCTTGTCCGGATTCATCGCAAGGCACATCGAGCAGCCCGGCTCGCGCCACTCGAACCCAGCCTCGATGAAGATCCGGTCGAGACCTTCCACTTCGGCCTGTCGCTTGACGAGACCCGACCCGGGCACGACCAGGGCCTGCTTTATCCGGTCGCTCCGCTTGCGCCCGATGAGAACTTTTGCTGCTGCCCGCAGGTCCTCGATCCGGCTGTTGGTGCAGCTGCCGATGAAGACATGATCGATTTCGACGTCCAGCAGACGTTGGCCCGGAGCGAGGCCCATATAGTCGAGCGAGCGCCGGGCGGCGCTTCGGCTCGATTCTTCGGCAAAACTCTCAAGATCCGGCACCGCGCCGGTGATCGGCGCCGTGTCTTGCGGGCTTGTGCCCCAGGTCACGGTCGGCGCGACCTCGCCCGCGTCGAACCTCAGCGACCGGTCAAACTCGGCCCCATCGTCCGTGACCAGCGCCCGCCATTGCTCAACGGCGCGATCCCATCGCTGGCCCTTGGGCGCCATCGGGCGCCCGCGCAGGTAGGCGAAGGTGGTTTCGTCGGGCGCGAACAGGCCAGAGCGGGCACCGGCTTCGATCGACATGTTGGCAATGGTCAGCCGGCCCTCGATGCTCATCGCTTCAAACGTGCTTCCGCGATACTCGATCACGTGACCGATACCGCCGTTGACTCCGATCCGCCCGATGAGGTCGAGAATGAGGTCCTTTGGCGAAACGCCGAAACCGAGCTTTCCTTCGACCCTTATTTCAAGCGTCCTTGATGGCTTCATCAACAGGGTCTGGGTCGCGAGGACGTGCTCGACCTCGCTCGTTCCAATCCCGAAGGCGAGCGCGCCGAGCGCGCCATGCGCTGCGGTGTGGCTGTCGCCACAAACGATCGTGGTGCCCGGGAGGGTGAAACCCTGCTCGGGCCCGATCACGTGAACAATCCCCTGCTCGGGCGAAATACTTTCGAAATAGGGGATGCCGAACTCGGCGACGTTCCTTTCGAGCGCGGCGAGCTGGGCGGCACTGTCGGGATCGTCGATCGGGATCGCCTCACCATCGGCATCGGCGCGCGCGGTCGTCGGCAGATTGTGGTCCGCGACCGCCAGAGTGAGGTCGGGGCGGCGGACCTTCCGGCGCTCGTTGCGCAATCCGGCGAACGCCTGGGGTGACGTCACCTCATGAACCAGGTGCCGGTCGATATAGATAAGGCAGGTGCCATCGTCGCGCCGCGATACAACGTGCGCGTCCCAGATCTTTTCATAAAGCGTTTGTGGCCGTCCGCTCATCCGCAGCAACCGCGGTTCATTGCGATCAGCTCGCGAAATGCGCTCAATCGGCCGAGTCCGATCTGAAGATTGCGCCGGACCTGCGAACCGAACTCCGAGCAGGTCGCGGATCCACCGAGGTCGATCGTCCGGCAGCCTTCGCGCAAGGTCGCATCGAGCGCGTCCGACAGCATTCGGCCGGTGTCCTCAAAACCGAGCTGGTCAAGCATCATCACCGCGCTCGCGATCGCTCCTGCCGGGTTGGCGACGTTCTGCCCGGCAATCGAGGGCGCCGAGCCATGGATCGGTTCAAACAGGCCAGGTCCTCTTTCTCCAAGGCTCGCCGAGCCGAGCAGTCCGATGGAGCCGCTGATCACCGAGAGCTCGTCGGAAAGAATGTCGCCGAAGAGATTCTCCGTGAGGATGACATCGAAGCGACGCGGATTGGTGACGAGCGCCATCGCGCACGCGTCGACATACATGTGCTCGAGTTCGACGTCGGGATATTGAGAGGCAAGCTCCACGACCGTCTCGCGCCACAGTCGTGAGGTCGCGAGCACATTGGCCTTGTCGACCGAGGTCACCTTTCGCCGGCGCTGCCGAGCGGTGCGAAAGGCGACATGCGCGATCCGCTCGATTTCTACCCGGCTGTAGGTGCACAGGTCCGAAGCCGAATGGGCTTCCGACGTACGCTCACCGAAATAGATGCCGCCGGTGAGCTCGCGAACCACGACGATGTCGGCGTCCTTCGAGATATCGGGCCTGAGCGGCGAAGCGTCCTGAAGGCAATTCAGGACTTTCGCCGGGCGAAGGTTGGCGAACAGACCCAATTCCTTGCGCAGGCGAAGCAGCGCCGCCTCTGGCTGGACGGGCGCGGAATCCCACTGGTCGCCGCCAACCGCGCCGAGAAATACGGCGTCCGAGCTGAGGCATGCCTCGAGTGTCTCTGCGGGCAGCGGATCGCCATGATGGTCGATCGCGGCACCGCCGAAATGGTGGCGCGTGAAGCGCAGGCCGAGATCATGCTCGAGGCACAGGATCTCGAGACAGGCGATCGCCTCGGCAATGACTTCGGGCCCGATTCCGTCACCGGGCAGGACTGCGATCTTGGTCACGCGGCTTCCACCTTTCTCATGTTTCTGACGCGCAGCTCGCGAACCGCCTGGGCGTTGCTCGCGGCATCGATGTAGGCCGACACGCAGCAGGGCAGGATATCCCTCGCTCGCGCCCGTCCAGCGAAGATTTCTCCGTCCACCTCGATGGTCATTTCGACGAGGACATTCGCTCCCTGCCCGTCGGCTGCGGGTTCGTCGGGGTCGGCGGCGATATATTGCATTTCAAGGCTATCGACGCGCGCCTCAACGCCCATCATCTGGCTGACCGCGGCGAAAGCGCCGTCGAGAGCGCCGGGTGCGCTTGCGATATCGGTGACCCTGCCCCGCTCGCCATGCTGGAGCTCGACCCGGGCAACCGGCCAGGCGGTCGCGGCGACGGGCGCACGAATGTCAACCTTGGACAGCTTCCAGAGGTCCTGCTTGCGATGGCCCTTGGCCTCGGACAGAAGCGCGACCAGGCGGGCCGTGTCGACGATCCCAACCTCGTCGGCGACAGCCTTGAACTCCGCAAAGGTCCGTTCCAGCTGCGCGCCTTCGAGAATATGGCCAAGTGCCTTGGCGCGAGCCGCGAGCGCGTGCCTGCCGCTATGCTTTCCGAGCACGATACCCTCCACCTGGAGACCGACATCCTCCGGCTTGATGATTTCATAGGTCTCGCGGTTCTGGAGCATGCCGTGCTGGTGAATTCCGGACTCGTGAGCGAATGCATTGGCCCCGACGATCGACTTGTTGCGCGGCGGGGGCGCGTTGGTGATCTGGGCGAGCGTCCGGCTCGCAGGGATGATCTTGGTTGTGTCAATGTTGGTGGTCGCGCCATAAACGTCGCCGCGGGTCCGGAGCGCCATCACGACATCCTCGAGCGCGCAATTGCCGGCGCGCTCGCCAATCCCGTTGACCGCGCATTCGATCTGGCGAGCACCGCCGCGAACCGCGGCAAGGGAATTGGCGACGGCCATTCCAAGGTCATCGTGGCAATGCGTGGAGAAGATCACCCCCGCCGGCCGGTCGACGGCGCCGTCCAGGAACTGGAACAGCTCCTGGATTTCCTCGGGGGTGGTGTAGCCGACCGTATCCGGCACGTTGAGTGTCGTCGCACCCTCGGCGGCGGCGGCGGACAAGACTTCGGCGAGATAGTCGCGTTCCGTCCGGATCGCGTCCTCGGCCGAGAATTCGATATCCTCGAAATGATCGCGCCCGAAGGCGATCGATGAGCGGATCGCTTCCAGCACCTGACCGCGATCCATGTGCAGCTTCGCTTCGCGGTGCAGCGGGCTGGTTCCGATGAAGATGTGCAGGCGCTTGTGCTCCGCCGGCGCGAGCGCGCTCGCCGAGGCAATGATGTCGCCGCGCGTCGCCCGGGCAAGCGAGCAGATTGTTGGGCCGGTGACCGCTGCAGCAATTTCCATGATCGCCTGCGCGTCCTTGGGAGACGATGCTGCGAAACCGGCCTCGATGACGTCGACCCGAAGAGCGGCAAGCGCCTTCGCCATGCGCAGCTTGGCTTCGGGCGTCATCGAGAACCCCGGAGCCTGCTCGCCATCGCGAAGCGTCGTGTCGAAGATCCTGATCTGGTTCATGCGTAAGGCCCCGCGAGCGGAGTTCCGATCGAGACCGACTTCACGTCGATCAGCCGGCCCACTTGCCTGGCTAGAATGTCGAGATGGCGCGCGCCGTCGCGCGGGGCGAGGTCGACGACAATGGATCCGTCCGTTTCCTCGTCGCGCACCGCAAGGTCCCTGGAGCATGAACCCGCGCCGCTCGATCAGACCGAGAATACGGACGAGGGCCCCCTCGGCAGGCCTGAAGCTGATCAGCAATTGCATGTTCACCAGGTCCTTTCGATCATCTGCACGTTCGAGCTGTTGGGAGGGACAAGCGGCCACACATTCTCCCTCGGATTGATCCGCACGTGGCACAGGATCGGTCCATCCGTGGCGAGCAGCCGGCGGATCGCGTCGTTGACCTGCGAGCGGTGGTCGATCGTGAACGCCTCGATCCCGAAGGCATGTGCGACCTCGGCGAAATCTGGATTGTCGCTGAGATCGATCTCCGAGAAATTCTCGTCGAAGAACAATTCCTGCCACTGGCGGACCATGCCGAGCTGCGAATTGTCTATGAGCACGATCTTCAGCGGCAGGCGATAGCGACGGATGGTCGCCAGCTCCTGCACGTTCATCATGAACGAGCCATCGCCGGACACGGTTATGACGGTTGCGGCCGGGTCGGCGAGAAGCGCCCCGATTCCGGCAGGAACGCCATATCCCATCGTCCCCAGCCCGCCGCTCGTAAGATGAGCCTGCGGGCGGACGAACCGGCAATGCTGCGCCACCCACATCTGATGCTGTCCGACGTCGCAGGTGAAGATCGCATTGTCGCCTGCCGCTTCGGACAGCTCCTTGAGCAGGGCCGGCGCATAGATGCCCTGCCCCGGCGCATCATAAACCGGCGCCCACATCTTCTTCTGGGCGCGGCATCGTCCGGACCAGTCGCTAACGTCCGGGGTCGCGTCGAGCTCATCGAGAATGGACTCGACATCACCGGCAAGCGCGACCTCGGGGGCTCTGAGCTTGCCGATCTCGGCCGGGTCGCCGTCGATGTGGATAACTCGGGCGCGCGTCGCGAAGCTGTCGAGCTTGCCGGTCGCCCGATCGTCAAAGCGCGCGCCGACGCAGATCAAAAGGTCGCAATTGTCGATCGCGAGATTGGCGGCTCGTGACCCGTGCATGCCGAGCATCCCAAGGAAGTTGGGCTCGTCGGTCGGGATTGCGCCCAGCCCCTTAAGAGTTGCCACGCTCGGAATGCGGGTTCGCTGAGCAAAGGCGCGAAGCGCCCGCTCGGCCCGAGCGATCGCGATTCCTCCGCCGAAATAAATGACCGGCGCGGACGCCCCGGCAATCAGCCTGTTCGCCGCCGCGATCTGTTCCCGGCTCGGTATGAGCGACGGGAACTTCGGCCGCTCGAACGGCTCGGGAATTGCGGCGTTGACGCCCATGTCCTTGGGCAGGTCGATGAGGACGGGACCGGGCCGACCCGACTGAGCAAGCTCGAACGCCTCGGCAAAGATCCGCGGGATGCTGGCGGTGTCTCGGATCAGGAAGCTGTGCTTCACGATCGGAAGGGTGATCCCGAAAATATCGACTTCCTGGAAGGCATCGGTGCCCATCAGCGGCGACGCCACCTGGCCCGTGATCGCGACCATCGGAACGCTGTCGAGGAACGCGTTGGCGATCCCGGTTACGAGATTGGTCGCGCCGGGCCCTGAAGTTGCGAGGCAGACTCCGGGCTTGCCGGTGACCCTCCCGTAAGCATCGGCCGCGAGCGCGGCCGCCTGCTCGTGGCGAACGAGGATGTGCTGAAGCGACGAGCCGGTCAGCGCGTCATAGACCGGCATGATCGCCCCGCCGGGATAGCCGAAGATGTGGCGCACGCCCTCGCGCTCCAGCGCCTCGACCACCAGCTGGGCGCCCCGAACGGGCTTCGGCTGGCTGGATGAGGAGAGGATGGCGGCGCTCGACATCATGCAGCCTGGGGTTGGGACTGGGGCGCTCGCTCAGCGCGCTCCTGATGAACAGGCTCGCGCTTCAGCCACGCCATATGCTTCCTGAGCTCAGCGCCGACCTGTTCGATCGGCTGGGCAAGATCCTCCTTCCACATCCTTTGGTATTCGGGTTTGCCGGCCTGGCTTTCGGCGATCCACTGCCTCGCGAAGGCGCCGCTCTGGATGTCCGACAGGACCTCTTTCATCCGCGCCCGGGTTTCCTCGTTGATCACCCGCGGGCCGGAGACGAAGTCGCCATATTTCGCAGTCTCCGAGATGAAGTGAAGCATCTTGGCGAAGCCGCCCTCGTACATCAGGTCGACAATCAGCTTCAGCTCGTGGAGACACTCGAAATATGCGACTTCGGGTTTGTAGCCGGCATCGACAAGCGTCCTGAACCCGGACGCCACCAGCTCGGTCGCGCCACCGCAAAGGACCGCCTGTTCGCCGAACAGATCGGTCTCGGTTTCCTCCCGAAACGTCGTTTCGATCGCTCCGGCACGAGTCCCGCCGATGCCCCGTGCATAAGCAAGCGCCTTGTCGCGCGCAGACCCGGTCGCATCCTGATGCACCGCAAACAGGCACGGGACACCGCGGCCGATCTCAAATTCGCGCCGAACGAGGTCGCCTGGGCCCTTGGGCGCAACAAGGATCACGTCGAGGTCGGCCCTCGGCTTCACCTCGCCGTAGAGTACCGAAAAGCCGTGGGCGATGAGGAGCGCAGCTCCCGCCGCAAGGTTGGGCTCGATGTCTCGCGCATAGACCTCGCGATGAGTCATGTCGGGGGTTAGAAGGCACACCAGGCTCGCGTGCCTCGCCGCCTCGGCTGGAGAAAAAACCTCGAACCCGTCGGCGCTGGCCTTTCGTCCGGCCTCTCCGTCAGCACGGGCGCCCACGATCACGGCAACGCCGCTGTCGCGAAGGTTCAGCGCATGCGCGCGGCCCTGGCTGCCATAGCCGATGACGGCGACCGTCCCGCCCGCCAGCGACTCCGGCCTCGCATCATCGTCAGCATAAATCCGTTCCACGTCGAGTTTTCCTTTCGCGCAAAAGAAAACCCCCGCTCCGGCTGGGAGCGGGGGTCTTGGTTCTCCGGTCGTTCGACCCGATGGACCTAGTCCGCTCCCCTATGTCGGCTAATAAGTACAAGGCTGGGCAACATCGTGCGCACGTCGAGCGACGTCACGACCATGAATTTGCCAGCCAGCTTCGAATAGGAAGACATGTACCGTTAAGCCCCTTGGGGTTCCCTCATTGGGATCCCATTTCAACTCGATTTATGCTGCAATGCGACATAGCTTGCAAGCGTTAAATACTAACGGCACCTAAAATTCGGCTCTTCTCAGGCTCGCCCGGTCGTGCTTGAGAGGAGGAATTGTATCCAAAAGCAGGGCATCAACGATGAACTCAAAGCATCTTCCATCGCGCGAGATGGTCGAGGGCCCGGCAAGGGCGCCAGCGCGCGCGATGCTCCACGCGGCAGGGTTCGACGCTTCGGCGCTCGCCAAGCCGCTGGTGGCGATCGTCCACTCTTATTCGAACGTGACTCCGTGCAACATGCATCTGCGAACCCTCGCCCAGGATGCGGCCCGCGGGATCGAGGCCGCCGGCGGCACTCCCATCGAGTTCAACACGATCGTCGTCACCGACGGCATCGCCATGGGCACGCGCGGAATGCGCGCCTCGCTGATGAGCCGCGAAGTGATCGCGGATTCGGCCGAGCTCGCGGTGCGCGGCCATTCACTCGACGCGGTCCTGTTCATCGTCGGCTGCGACAAGACGATCCCGGCGGCGGCAATGGCCGCTGCTCGGCTCGATCTGCCGAGCGTCATTCTCTACGGCGGCTCGATCATGCCCGGCCATCTGGGATCGAAGGCTATCACCATCCAGGATGTGTTCGAGGCAGTCGGAGCGCATAGCGCCGGTGGCATCGACGACCAGGAACTGCGCTCGGTCGAGGCTGCGGCCTGCCCCGGCGCCGGGGCCTGCGGCGGACAATTCACCGCGAACACCATGGCGCTGGCATTGAGTTTCCTGGGCCTGTCGCCGGTCGGGCTCAACGACATCCCCGCCGTTCACCCGGATAAGGCCAATGCCGCATTCGAGGCAGGCAAGATCGTGCTCGACGCTCTTGTTGCCGGCCGCAATGCCCGAAGCCTCATCAGCGCCCGAAGTCTGCGCAATGCGGCCGTTGCAGGGACCGCGACTGCCGGCTCGACCAATCTCGTGCTTCACCTCCTGGCGATCGCCCGCGAAGCGGGGATTCCCGAATCCGAGTTCAACATCGACCTCTTCGACGAAATATCGCGCTCGACACCGGTGATCGCCGACCTGAAGCCGGCGGGCCGCTTCATGGCGCCGGACATGTCGGCTGCGGGCGGCACTCCGCTACTTGGACGCCGACTGATGGAGGCCGAGCTGATCGAAGATACGCCAACGGTCACCGGCCGCTCGCTGTTCGATTATTTCCGCGACGCCGACGAGGCTTCCGGGCAGCAAGTGATCGTCACCGCCGATCGCCCGATCAAGGAGCGGGGCGGGTTCGGCATCTGTTACGGCAATCTCGCGCCCTCTGGGTGCGTCGTGAAGCTCGCCGGCCAGGGCAAGTTCCGGTTCGAAGGACCGGCCAAGGTGTTCGACGGCGAGGAAGCGGCATTCGAGGCCGTCACCCGCGGCGCTATCGAGGCCGGTGACGTGGTCGTCATCAGGGGGGAAGGACCGGTCGGCGGCCCAGGAATGCGCGAGATGCTGGGCGTGACGGCAGCTATCCAGGGCCGCGGCCTTGGCAATGATGTCGCTCTCATCACAGACGGCCGCTTCTCCGGCGCCACTTACGGGTTCATGGTCGGCCACGTCGCCCCGGAAGCGGCGCGCGGCGGCCCGATCGCCCGGCTCCAGGACGGCGACAAGATCGTGATCGATGTCGAGCGAAGGATCGTCGAAACCGATTCCGATCTCGCCGCGAGGCCGGAATTGGAATGGCCGGTTTCATCCGAAGCAACCGGAGCATTCGCGAAATATGCTGCATTGGTCGGTTCCGCTTCAAACGGTGCGGTGACACTCCCCCGCTGAAGCCACTCTATCACCCCAAAACTAGGCGGCCTTTTGGAGGTGCTTGCGGCCAAGGAGCTCGGCGATCTGGACTGCGTTCAGCGCCGCGCCCTTGCGCAGGTTGTCGCTCACGACCCAGAGGCTGAGCCCGTTCTCGAGTGTCGGATCGTCGCGGATCCGGCTGACGTAGGTGGCATAGTCACCGACGCACTCGACCGGCGTTACGTAACCGCCATTCTCATGCTTATCGACAACCAGCACTCCGGGCGCCTCGCGCAGGATCTCGCGCGCGTCCTCGGCGCTGATCTCATTTTCGAACTCGATGTTCACCGCTTCCGAATGGCCCACGAACACCGGAACCCGGACGCAGGTCGCGGTCAGCTTGATCCTTCGATCGAGGATCTTCTTGGTTTCGACCACCATCTTCCACTCTTCCTTGGTCGAGCCGTCGTCGAGGAAGACGTCAACCTGCGGAATGACGTTGAAGGCGATCTGCTTGGGATAGATGACGGGCTCGTTCGAATCGCCGACGAAGATGTTGCGCGATTGCTGGAACAGCTCGTCCATTGCCGCTTTGCCAGTGCCCGAGACCGACTGGTAGGTCGCGACCACCACGCGCTTGATCCTCGCCGCATCGTGAAGCGGCTTCAGAGCGACCACCAGCTGAGAGGTCGAGCAATTGGGGTTGGCGATGATGTTCTTCTTGACGTAGCCAGCAATCGCCTCCGGGTTCACCTCGGGGACGATCAGCGGAACGTCGGGATCCATCCGGAACAAAGAGCTGTTGTCGATCACCGTGCAACCCGCGGCCGCCGCCTTGGGCGCGTAGATTTGCGATACCGCCGAGCCCGCTGCGAACAGCGCCATGTCCCAACCGCCAAAGTCGAAATGCTCGAGGTTCCTGACGCGAAGAGTCTCGCCGGTCTCGCCGAACTCGATCTCGCCTCCAGTCGAGCGCGACGACGCCAACGCAGCCACCTCCGCCAATGGGAATTGCCGCTCGGAAAGAATGTTCAAAAGCTCCCGCCCGACATTGCCCGTCGCCCCCACAACCGCGACCCGATAGGTCATCTCACGTCTCCAGATTTAATAAGTCAGAAAGGCCCGAATGCCGCGCTTCGGGCGGCTTTCGGCCATTGCCTGCCCGAAGAATCCGAAGCGGCGGCCGCGCGTCCGCCGAGCGCATCGACGAGCGCATCGAGCCGGGCGGGGATCCGGATCTTCCGTTCCCTTCGGCCGGCGATCGCCGCCAGGGCGGCACTCGGCTCGACTTTGCAGCCGACCAGCGGATCGACGACCTCGGCAAACTTGTAGGGGTGCGCGGTCGCGGCCACGATCCACGGCCGTTCTTCACGGTCCTCGAGGCGCCACCACGCTTCGAGAGCCGTCGCCGAATGCGGGCACAGAAGCTGGCGCTCAGCACGATATTCCGAGGAGATGCGCGCCTTGATCTCATCGTCCGTGACGAGCTCGACCCGGACCTGCCCAGCTCCTGGCGGAAGGAACCCGAGCCGCTCGAAATTGCTCGGATTTCCAACGTCCATCGCGTTGGCGAGGGTCGCCACCGACGCTCGCGGCTCGAACCGGCCGTGCTCGCTCCAGTCCTTGAGCGTGCGATTGGCATTGGTCGCCAGAACCACCGGCCCGATCGGAAGGCCCATCGCCCTTGCGAGGAGCACCGCAAGTCCATGCCCGAGATTGCCGGTGGGAATGACGAAGCCGGGGATTTCACCGTCAGCGGCTTGGACCTCAGCAGCAGCCCAGGCGCTATAGGCGAGTTGCGGAAGCACTCGCCCGATGTTGATCGAATTGGCCGACGTCAGCTGAAATTGGCGCACGAGCAGTCGATCGCCGAACGCCGCTTTGACGAGGCGCTGGCAGTCGTCGAAGTCTCCTTCGACCTCGATCGCTCGCACATTGTCGCCCCAGCAGGTGAGCTGCCGCTCCTGGAACGGGGACACGCGACCTTTCGGATAGAGGACGATCGCCTCGACCCCGACCCGGCCTTCCGCCGCGCAGCCGACCGCGCCGCCGGTGTCGCCGGAGGTTGCGGCAAGCACCGTTAGCTGCCCGCCTTGGCCAAGCCGGTCGAAGCAAGCCATCAGGAACCGCGCTCCGAAATCCTTGAACGCGCCCGTCGGACCGTGAAACAGCTCGAGCAGCCTCAGTGAGGGCCGTCGGTCGGAGCTCGCGATCGGAACCGGAAAATCGAACGCCTCGCCACAAATAGCCGGGAGCTCGCTTTCGAGCAGGTCACCTTCAAAGAAGGGTCTCAAGAGAACCGCTGCGAACTCGGCCAACGAATGCCCGGGAGCGAGCTCGATGAGCTTCGCCCGAGGCACCACTTCGGGCATGTAAAGGCCGCCGTCCGGTGCAGCGCCGCCGAGCAAGGCTCCGCTCAAGCTCGTCGGCGCGGCATTACCGCGCGTGCTGACGAACCTCATGCGGCGACGAGCGCGTCGTCGGCGCCGAACACCCGAACCCCGGACGAGGCGATCGGCGCTCGATAAGCATTCGCCTCGATGCCTGCTTGCTGGAAGGCGCGGGCCATTGCATCCTCGACCGCATCGGCGAAGCCATCCTCGACCCAGGCGAAGACCGACGGTCCCGACCCCGAGAAAGAGCAACCGAGCGCACCAGCCTCGAGCGCTGCCGCCTTTACGTCGGGAAGCGCCGGAAGCAGGCGTTCCCGTTGCGGCTCGACCAGCACATCCTCGAGCCCCGCCCGCACGAGCTCCAGATTGCCGGTTGCGCAGCCGGCGACGAAGGCAGCGACTCGTCGACTATGTTCGACGGCAAGCTTCAGGGGCACGGTGTCAGCAAGGATCGAGCGTGCCATTCGGGTTTCGATCGATGCCGCCGGATGGAGAAGAACGGCCGTGAGCCCCCGGGGCGTCGGAAGCTGCTCGATCAGAACCGGCTCCTCGCGCGCGGCAAGGACGAGACCGCCAAACAGGCTCGCCATCACATTATCCCAATGGGGTGGATCGGAAGCGGCGCGTTCACCTTCGAGCGCGAACGGCAGCAGTTCGTCGAGCGCGAAGGGCTCGCCAAGAAGGGAATTGGCGGCGGCAGCAGCGGCAACCGCTGAAGCCGCAGACCCGCCCATTCCAGCGGCAAGCGGCACACCCTTGTTGATGGAAAGACGCATTCCGCCGCCAGCGCCCGCGGCATCGAGCACCGCCTCAGCTGCGGCAAGCGCCGTGTTCGTCCTGGGATTGTCTGGAAGCGAGTTCACCAGCCCGGTGACCTGCATCAGCCGCACTCCGGGCCCGTCATCGCGCACCGCAGTGACGACATCACGCGCCGCATCGAACGCCTGGCCGAGAATGTCGAACCCGACGCCGACGTTTCCGATACTTGCCGGAGCGCTTGCGGCTGCGGTCGGGCCTCGCATCATGGTCACGCCCTCAGTCGGTCGGCGCGGTCGGTTGCGAGCGACGGGCGGCCGAGCAGCGCCCGCTGCGCGTCCATGACGTCGGCGAACACCGCGGTCGCTGTCGGCCATCGTCCCGCACCCTTGCCGAAGATGTCGTGCACATTGCCCTTGGAATCGGTGACAAGGAAGCGATTTTCCTCATTCCTCGCCGCCGCGAGGAGATGAGAGGCGGGAAGCGCCCGGACCTCGACCTCGGCCTCGACGCTACCATCGGGCAGGAGCTGGAAGCGCCCGACCTGCTTCAGGACCTCGCCGCGCTCAAGAGCTTCTAGCGCTGCCTCGGGCACGAGGTCACGAAGCGAGTGCTTGGCGATGCGCGAGGGGAGCAGTGCTACTCCGAGCGCCTCGCGAACGAGGATCGACAATTTGTCGGCTGCGTCGTGGCCGTCGACGTCGGCCGATGGGTCGGCTTCGGCAAAGCCAAGCTCCTGGGCAGAGCGGAGCGCCCGCTCGAAGCTCCATCCCTCGCCAAGCTTGCTCAGAAGATAGTTGCAAGTGCCGTTCATCACCCCTTCGAGAGCCACTGCCGAGCCCTGGAGCCGGCGCAGGGCCTCGACCACTGGAGCCCCGCCACCCACGGCCGCCGAAAATCGCAATGCTCCGCCGTGGCGTAGGGCGCTCGCGTGAAGCGAGTCCCAATATTTCGCAACCGCGGCCTTGTTGGCAGTGACTACCTGCGCTCCGCTCGCCAGCGCCGAATGCATCGCTTCCCCCGCAAGCTCGGTGCCGCCGATCAGCTCGACGACGACATCCGGCTCGCCGGCCAGAGCCTCCTCAAGCTGGGTCGTGAACTGGGCTGGCTCGAGGTGGCGTTCGGGACTGCGCACAAGCACCGGCCCGACTTCGAACAGATCGGGTTCAGCGCGAAGCAAAGCGAGCACTCCAGCGCCCACCGAGCCACACCCGAGAAGGGCGACCCGAAGTCGTTCCGGCCGATGCGGCCGCGACTTCAGTGAGGGCAAGCAAGCGATGGTCGTCGCTTCGGCGGAGCCAAGAGCCGCCACCTCGATCAGAACGTCCTTCTCCTCGGCAGCATGGATCGCTTTCACCTGGATGAGGCCGCTGCTTGCCTTCTCCGCCTCGGCATAACCCATCTGCGAAAAGCGCTCGGCATGATGATTGGACGCGGGGTCCTCGTCATAGACGCCGTCGACATCCTTGATGAGGCGCACTCGGTGGGCATCGAGCCGGTCGGCGAAGAAGACGGCGCTAAGATCGGTGCCTCCGCGCCCGAGGGTCACCACGCCATGATCATTATGGTCGGCGATAAATCCGGGCACGACGACCACGTCATTGACGTCGATCCTTGCCCAAACCGCAGCCGAGTCGACACCGGAGAGGTTGGAATCGAGCGGTGAGCCTTCGGCGACGAGCGCCATTTCGTGCGGATCAAGGGTCCAGGCCCTGAGACCTCCTTTGCTCAAGGCCAAGGCGAGGAGCGCCGCGGACTGCAATTCTCCAGTTCGTGCGAGCCTTGCAACAAGCGCGTCGGGGGCCGCTTCGCCGCCGACCCTCGCCGCCTTGGCAAGCAAAGCGTCGGTTTCGCCTGCAAGCGCGGACACGACTGCAACGACCTTTTCGCCATCCCGGACGTGGCGGTAGATCTCCTGAACGACGCGCGGATAATCCTCCTCGCGCTCGAGGACCGAGCTTCCGAACTTGAGGACACAGAGCCGTTTGGCGACGACGTCAGCGCCATTTTCCTGCTCATTCGATTGACTGGCCATGTTCGCTGCTCGCTTTCGAATTCAATGAAATTGACGAAAAAAAACCCGCTCGCCGGTGCCGGGGAGCGGGTCGGATGATCCTGGTTCTTAGACCGCTATCAGCCGCTCGCACCCCGTTTCCACGTGGTCGTCATAATGGTCGTAATCATGAACATGGCGCCGGCGCGCGGCATCGCGGCGCTGTCGAGCGCAAGTTTCGCGGTTATGGCCAGGCGATTCGTCATGGGATCCCAAAAATGCACGGAGAGGCGCAACCGGTCAACCTGTAAAAGAAGGGGAATCGAAATTTTGGTGAGCCCAGTGATCAATGGGGCACAAATTCGCGAACCTTTTCAAGAGTGAGTGCGATCCGCTGAAGCGCGTTTCTCGCCCGAATTCGGACCTCAAACGCAGACGCGCATCGAATGCTGCGCTGCAAAAAAATTGGATCCCGTGTTGACAGTTGACGTAGCTTTCGGCAGCCTTGCGGACATTGGGAGCTGCGATATGACCATGGTCAAGAACAACGGATCGATCCGCCCGACCTGGCTTGCCGGCACTCCTTATTCTGTCTCGTTTATGGGCCGGTACGCCTGCGGGCGGCCGGAGACTTGCTGACCTGAACCCATGAACCCGCCGCGAACGACACGCGGCAACACCGAGACAAGACGTGACTCACCAACAAACTCAGGGGCTCGCCTTGCTTCGAGCCCAGCTAGACCGGATCGACGACGACGTCCTCGATCTAATTGAACGGCGGCTCGCAGTGTCGCTTGAGATTGCCGCTGCCAAGAAGGCGGAGGGCGATCGTCGGCTGATGCTGAGGCCGCGCCGACAGGCTGCCATTCTCGAGCGGCTCAAGAAGCGCTCCAAGCTGGCCAAGCCGGAACTGGTAGATGGGGTCTGGCGCCAGATCATGGCGCACAGCCTCCAGGCGCAGGCGGTACTCGAGATCATCCTTGCGCCCTCCGACCAGCCCGAATTACTGGAAGCCAGGGTCCGCTCGCACTTCGGCTCGGCGGCTCCCATCCGATGGGCAGCAAGTCTTGCTCATGCGATCCGTTCCGCTTTGGTCGGCGAGGCTATTGCCATCGTCTCCGAGCCGTTGGCCGAGGCGCAGGGCGAGCTTCGAACGTTCGATACGGTTGCATCCGAGGACGGCCGGCCGATCGCCTACGCCGTGGGCCGGGTTGCCGCCGAGGAGATTGCGGTCCCGCCGGCGGTTACCGAGCCGCCTCGCCCTTCCAGCCTGCGGACAGAATGGGCGCCGACGAGCTGGCGTTCGCGCCCGGCCCAGCAGATCGCCGAATATCCCGATCAGGCCGCGCTTGAGCGCGTCGAGCGGCGCCTTGCCGGCTCCGAATCGCTGGTCGAGATTGCCGACATCATTCATCTAAGAGCGGCGCTCGGGAAAGCCGCCAATGGCGAAGCTGTAATCCTCCAGGGGGGCGACTGCGCTGAAAGCTTCGCGGAATTCAATGCCGACAAGGTGCGGGTCACCTATAATCTGCTTCTGAAGATGGGGGCGATGCTGAGGGCCTCGTGGGCCGGCGACGTGATTCATCTCGCGCGGATCGCCGGCCAGTTCGCGAAACCCCGCTCCTCGCCGAGCGAGACCATTGGGGCAATCACCTTGCCGAGCTACCGTGGCGATGCAGTGAACGGACCGGCATTCACCGCCGCAGCTCGATCTCCCGACCCCAAGCGGCTCCTCGAAGCCCATCGCCAGGCTCAGGTCACCATCCAGCTTCTCGATGCCTATGCGTCCGCCTCGTACGCGGACCTACCCAAAGTGCATCGCGAGGTCGGCCTCGCCGAGCCGTCCCGGCCGGTCGCCATGTTCACCAGTCACGAGGCCCTGCTTCTCAACTACGAGCAGGCGCTAACCCGCTTCGACGAGACGAGTGAGCAATATTGGGCGACGACCGGCCACATGCTGTGGATCGGCGACCGTACCCGGCAGCTCGATGGCGCCCATGTCGAATTTGCGCGCGGCATCGGCAATCCCATCGGGCTGAAATGCGGACCCGGTCTCGATCCAGACGGGCTGTTGCGGCTCGTCGACCGGCTCGATCCCGACAACTCGGCCGGGCGTCTGGTCCTGATCGGACGGTTCGGGGCAGCCGATATCGCCGAACATCTTCCCCGATTGATGAGGGCAACTCGAAGCGAGGGCCGGCGGATTGTCTGGAGCATCGATCCGATGCACGGCAATACCTGCACAGTAGACGGGCTGAAGACGCGCATGGTTTCCGATATCATCAAGGAGGTCGAAAGCTTCTTCGAGATCGCCTCTTCCGAGGGTGTCCACCCGGGCGGCGTGCATCTCGAGATGACGGGCTCCGATGTGACCGAATGCATTGGCGGAAGCCCGGACCTCGCTCGCAAGGATCTCGGCCGACGCTATCTCACGCATTGCGATCCGCGGCTCAACGAGGGCCAGGCGCTCGATGTCGCTCGGGCGGTCGCCGAGCAGCTCGAGCGTCGGGCCGATAGGCGCGCGGACGCCGCATGAGCGCCCTGGTTGCAGAGCCGCGCGAAGCGCTTCTCACGAGTTCGCGAGGAGCTTCGCTCAACGGCGACATTGCCGTTCCCGGCGACAAATCCATGTCGCATCGAGCGCTGATTCTCGGCGGCCTCGCCAAAGGCGAAACCCGGATCAGCAGCCTCCTCGAAGGGGACGACGTGCTTCATACGGCCGACGCCGTTCGAGCCCTCGGCGCAATCGTCGAGCGTCTCGGTGCGGGAGAATGGAGGGTGCAAGGTGCCGAATGGCGAAGCCCGGCCAATCCGCTCGACTGCGGCAACAGCGGCACTGCCGCGCGGCTCCTGATGGGCGCCGTAGCCGGCTTCCCAATCAGCGTCACCTTCACCGGCGACCAGTCGTTAAGCGGCCGGCCGATGGAGCGGGTGCTCGCGCCGCTCCGGTCGATGGGCGCGCGGACCAGGAACGGCGCTCTTCCGGTGACGATTGAAGGCGGTGGCCTCAACGGCATTCGTTTCGTCAACGAGCGGGCAAGCGCGCAGGTCAAGTCCGCAATCCTCTTTGCCGGCCTTCGCGCAAAAGGGGCGGTCGAAGTGATCGAGCCAGCGCCGAGCCGCGACCATAGCGAGCACATGCTCCGGGCATTCGGATGTGACATCGAAAGCCATGAGGGAGTGATCCGACTTGGCGCCAACCGAAGGTTGACCGGAACGTCGGTGCCCATTCCGGCTGATCCGTCTTCCGCCGCCTTTCCGATCGTCGCGGCTCTCATCACTTCAGGGTCAACGGTGACGGTTCGCAACGTCATGGTGAGCAAGCTTCGCGCCGGCCTCATCACCACGCTCGCCGAGATGGGTGCGTGCCTTCGTCTCGAAAATGAGCGCGAAGAGGGCGGCGAGAAGCTTGCCGACGTCATTGCCACCAGCTCGGCACTGCGCGGAGTTGAGGTGCCAGCGGAGCGCGCTCCATCGATGATCGACGAATATCCCATTCTTTCGATTGCCGCCGCCTTCTCTTCCGGGCGAACCGTGATGCACGGGCTGTCCGAGCTGAGGGTGAAGGAAAGCAACCGACTGGCCGCAATCATTGCCGGGCTTCGCGCGTCCGGCGTGGACGCGCACGAAGAAGGCGATAGCTTGATCGTCGAGGGCCGCGGCAGTGCGCCCGATGGCGGAGCGATCGTCCGCGCCCGCTCTGACCACCGAATCGCAATGAGCTTCCTCGTCATGGGCCTCGCCACCGAGCGCCTCGTGTCGGTCGACAGCGGATCCATGATCGCGACAAGCTTTCCAGATTTCCTGCCGCTGATGAGGTCGTTAGGGGCGCGCATCGGATGAGCGTCGCCTATCAGGGCGCCGAGGGAGCCTTCTCGCACGAGGCCTGCCAACGCTTCCTTGCCGACCATGAGGCGGTACCCTTTGCGACCTTCCCGGACGTCGTCGCAGCGGTCAGACTTGGCGAGCACGGAGCTTGGAATTTTGCCGCTCGCCAATAATGAAGCTGGTGAGACCGGCGCGCGCGAGCTGATCGGCAACTCCGGATTGCGCATCGTCAGCGAACCCGTTCTGGCGGTGCGCATGCATCTCCTCGGGAGGCCCGGCGCGCGGCTCGACCAGATCCGGACAGTCGTCAGCCATCCCATCGCCCTACGTCAATGCGCGCGGACCCTTGCCGAGCTTGGCTTGCGAACCGAGGAAACCTCCAACACCGCGCTCGCAGCCATGGCTCTCACCAATCCCAGGCGGGCGGTGCTGGCGTCCGAGGCGGCGGCGTCAATCTATGCGCTGGCCATCCTCAGACACGACGTTCACGACCGCCCGGACAATGCGACAACCTTCGCGATCGTCGCTCGAGATCAGCAATGAGCTTCAACAGCTTCGGACGACTGCTGAGGGTCACGACCTGGGGCGAGAGCCACGGGCCAGCGCTCGGCGCGGTCGATCGACGGCTGCCCGCCCGGGCTCGATCTCTCGGAAGCCGATCTCCAGCCGTGGCTCGACAAGCGAAAGCCGGGAGCAAGCCGGTTCACGACCCAGCGCCGCGAAGCCGACCAGGTTCAAATCCTTTCGGGAACGTTCGAAGGCCGGACCACTGGCACTCCGATCAGCCTCCTGATTCAAAATCAGGACCAGCGCTCGAAAGATTATTCGGACGTGGCCGGGGCCTACCGGCCGGGTCATGCCGACTACACCTATGACGCCAAATATGGCGTTCGAGATTGGCGCGGCGGGGGCCGCAGCAGCGCGCGCGAAACCGCCGCTCGGGTCGCTGCGGCCGGGGTTGCGCGGCTCATCGTTCCAGAGGTCAGGATCCGCGCCTATCTGGTTGAGCTTGGGGGCGATGCGATCGACCGTCGAGTCGATTCGACTTGGCTGCTCTCGAAACCAGTCCGCTCAATTGCCCGGACCGGGCTGCAGCGGCTCGCTGGGAGGCGAAGCTCGATGCCACGCGCAAGGCAGGCTCGTCGCTCGGGGCAGTGGTCGAATGTGTTGCCGAAAATGTCCCGGCCGGTTGGGGCGCGCCCGTCTATGCCAAGCTCGATTGCGGAGCTTGCGGCTGCGATGATGTCTATCAACGCAGCCAAGGGGGTCGAGATCGGCGACGGCTTTGCGGCCGCAAGACTTGCTGGCGAGGACAATGCTGACGCAATGCGCGCCGGGCCGGTGTTCCTGTCCAACCATGCGGGCGGAATCCTCGGTGGCATCTCGACCGGCCAGCCGGTCGTCGTTCGCGTAGCCTTCAAGCCGACGTCTTCGATCCTGACCCCAATGCAGACCATCGACCGCCACGGCCACGAGACCGAGATCTCGACCCGGGGACGGCACGATCCGTGCGTCGGCATCCGCGCCGTTCCGATCGTCGAGGCAATGATGGCGCTGGTCCTTGCCGACCAGAAGCTCCTCCACCGCGGGCAATGCGGCTAGCCGAATGACAAGGGTCCAAGTCGCGCTCGGCGTCAATTCTTACGACGTGTTGGTCGAGCATGGCCTGATCGACCGAGCGGCTGCTCATCTGGCGCCGCTTGCGCGTGGCGGCAGGCTTCTGGTGGTCAGCGACGAAAATGTCTGGGGCATTCTCGGCCGCCGCTTTCAGGACGGCCTCGCCGGAGTGTCGGTCGAGCCGATCCTCATTCCACCCGGCGAGCAGAGCAAGAGCTGGGACGGGCTCCGGTCGGTGATCGATCGCTTGCTGGCCCACAAAGTCGAGCGAAGCGACCATCTGATCGCTTTTGGCGGTGGAGTAGTCGGCGACCTCGCGGGCTTTGCTGCAGCTATCGTCAACCGCGGCTGCCATCTCGTGCAGATCCCGACAACGCTCCTGGCGCAAGTCGACAGTTCGGTCGGCGGCAAGACTGCGATCAACGTCGATGCCGGAAAGAATCTCGTCGGCGCCTTCCACCAGCCTTCGCTGGTTCTCATCGATCCTTCGCTGCTCGACACTCTTGGTCCGCGCGAGCTTCGCTCCGGCTATGCCGAAATCGTCAAATATGCGCTGATCGAGGATGCATCGCTGTTCGCTTGGCTCGATCGGGAGGGTGCGAAGATTCTTGCCGGTGACCCTGATGCGAGAGAATTGGCGATTACCGCTGCCGTCGCTGGCAAGGCCCGGATCGTTGCGCTCGACGAGCGCGAGGAGGTCGGCCGCCGGGCGCTTCTCAATCTTGGCCACACGTTTGGTCACGCCCTCGAGGCGGAGACCGGCTATTCGGCCTTCCTGCTTCACGGCGAGGCCGTCGCCCTCGGATGCGTCCTTGCATTCGATTTCTCAGTTGCTCGGGGAACCTGTGATGAAGCAGACGCCCGGGCGGTGCGCGCCCTGTTCGGATCGGTCGACCTGCCCACAAGTCTTGGCCAGCTCGATCTTCGCAAGAAGGGCGAGCAGCTGACGAGCCACATGAAGCACGACAAGAAGCGCGAAGGCGGACGGACCCCCTTCGTGCTGGCCGAGGGAATTGGCCGGGCCTATCTCGACCGCGACGTCGAACTGAGCGAGGTTGCCGCTTTCCTCGACGCAGCGGAATGATTCCCTATGCCGAGGTCATCGGCGATCCGGTCGACCATTCCAAGTCGCCGCTGATCCATGAATATTGGCTCGGTCAGCTCGGCCTCGTGGGCGATTACCGGCAAAGGCGGATCGCAAGGGACGAGCTCGGCCGCTACCTCCTTGAACGCCGTTCCGATCCCGACTGGAGGGGGTGCAACGTCACCATCCCGCACAAGCAGGCCGTTCTTGCCTGTCTCGACCACATCGAGACGGACGCGCGAAGGATCGGCGCGGTCAACATCGTCGTTCCAAGGGATGGCGGGCTCACCGGCTGCAACAGCGACGTCAACGGGATCGCGACCGCCCTCCAAGGCATCGACCTCGAGGGCTCGACGGTGGTCATGATTGGCGCAGGCGGTGCGGCGCGCGCGGCAGCGGCCTATCTTGGGGACTGCGGCGTGCGCCGCCTGACCATCCTTGTTAGGAATCCGGCAAAAGCCGAAGGGCTCCGAACGCTCGTTCCTGAAACCCAGCTTGAGATACTTCCATTGACCGGGACGAGGCCTCTCGACGCGTCTCCTGCAGTGATCATCAACGCAAGTCCGCTCGGAATGTCGGGAGGTCCGCCCATGCCTGGCGAGTTGCTCGATGAGCTCATTCGACATGCGCCCACCGCTTTGTTCTTCGATATGGTCTATGCACCTCTTGAAACGGACTTCATCGCGGCCGGTCGACGGGGCGGGGCAGCAATCGCAGATGGACTAACGATGCTCATTGGTCAGGCCGCCTGCGCCTTCGGCCTGTTCTTCTTTGAAGCCGCGCCCGAGCCTGACAGCAGGTTGCGCGCGCTCTTGGCCCCGTGAAGGTGCCGAAAATCGTTGTTTTGGGATACATTTTTGGTCTCGGCCATTGACTTGGGCTGCCCAATCAGGTTTTTGGGATCCAGATGAACCGAATTTGCGCCTTGTTTAGACCGACACCTGGTGACGTTGAGCGCCAGGACGCCAACTGCGCTCGGGCGACCTACCTTTATTACCGCGATTTTACCGCCGGCGCGGAGACGGTCTGACACGCTAAACGATTAGCTCGAACAGTCCGAAACCCCGCCCGGCCCCCGCTTCGGCGGGGTTCTTTTTTGGGAAGAGGAATATTGAAGGTGAACGAATTGCAGACCCCTGACCGCGCCAATAAGCGCCACGGCGCCTGGGCGTCGCCCGTGCCGCCACCGGGGGCCGCTGCGGACTGGACCGTGCCCGCAGCATTGGGACGAGCTGACAGCTGAGGACCATTGGGTGTGGGACACATTGTTCGAACGCCAGAAGACCCTGCTTCGCGGACGCGCGGTCCAAGCGTTTGACGAGGCTCTCGAGGTCCTGCAGCTGTCGAGGCCCGGAATCCCAGATTTCGGCGAGCTCAACGTGAAGCTTGGTGAACGCACGGGCTGGAGCGTCGTTGCCGTTCCCGGCCTCGTTCCCGACGATGTCTTCTTCGAGCATCTCGCCAATCGCCGCTTCCCGGCAGGCAATTTCATCCGCAAGGCGAACCAGCTCGATTATCTCGAAGAGCCGGACGTATTTCACGACGTGTTCGGGCATGTGCCGCTTCTCGCTCAGCCGGCGGTCGCCGATTTCATGCAGGAGCTCGGCTTCCTCGGATTGGAGGCGTTGGGAACCGGCCATCTGCACCGCGTCGCCAGGCTCTATTGGTACACGGTCGAGTTCGGCCTCGCGCTCGAGCGGGGCGAGCGGAGGATCTATGGCGCTGGCATCCTGTCGAGCTTCGGCAAATCACATTATTCGCTCGAAAGCGCAAAGCCGCACCGTCTCGCGTTCGATCTCAGGCGAGTGCTCCGCACCCGCTACCGGACCGACGCTTTCCAGCCTACTTATTTCGTGATCGACCGGTTCGAGGACGTCTTGAGCCTGGTTCGCGCAAATGACTTCGCCTCGCTGTGCCGCGAGCTCGAAGGGCTTGCGGACCTCGATCCGGCCGTCGCCGAAGTGCAGGAGTTGCTGGCAGCCTGATGGACGCAGCTCCCCTCTTGGGTCTATTGGACTGCAAAAGAGGGGATTTTCACTTGGACATCGATGAAGGCGGAACGTGGATAGCCGCGTAGCGCAACGCATCCGCGAGCTCATTGTCGAAGGCGTGCTGAAACCTGGAACCCGAGTCGCCGAGGCAAGCATCGCGGAGCGCCTTGGCGTCTCGAGGACCCCGGTTCGAAATGCCTTGCCGGCCCTTGCGAGTGAAGGACTGCTCGAGCCCGCTGGCAAGCGCGGCTATGCCGTTCGGCACTTCACGATCGACGACAGCTATCGGGCAACCGAGATCCGCTGCGTCCTTGAAGGCTATGCCGCGCGCGAGCTCGCCGCCCGGCAGGACCGTGGCCCCATCGTTGCATCGCTCCGCGAGATTCTCGGGGAAGGCGATAGGATTTTCGCCAAAGGCCACGTCGTCAAGGAGGACGAGGAGGCGTACGCGGCGATGAACGGGCGATTTCATCATCTCATCATGAGCGGTGCTCGTGATCCGCTGTTGAGCGACCTTATTCAACGCGTCTATTCGGTGCCCTTCGTCGCACCCAATGTCGTCGCCTCGAACCGCATCCCGCTCGACGAAATCTATCCGATCCTGATGTCCGGCCATCGGCAGCATCATGCGATCGTGGATTCGATCGAATCGGGTCAGCCCGATGTCGCTGAGAGCCTGATGCGAGGCCACTCAACTCCGGCCAGGAGAACGCTTGGGCTGGAGGGCGGCCGCCCGCAGGAATGACTTGACCTTTAGGTGCAGCGCAGCATAATTGGGATCCAACGCGTCCTTTCGGGGGCGCGGAGCATCAAGAGTGGACCGGACAGTGTTGGGAACTGTCGGATCCACGCCAACCTGCCCGCCCGGGCAAGGTGGCGGTCCCGAGCGGGGCGATGCGGCCGAGAGGGCAACGAAGCGGGCCATCCAGGCGGCATCATCCGGCTCCAGAGAGAAGGAATATGGAGCTGTCGTTCGCCCAGGGCCGGAATGTGCAAAGCGCTGGTGTCGACGTCGTTGACGTCCCTCGCGAGCGAGCGCGTCCGGTCGTGTTCGACGTTCCGCTCCGCGGGCAGCTTCAGAAGTTCGGATCAAGGGTGCAAGCGAGCGCCCTTGGCGATCCCGCCTTGCCTCCGGTCGTCGCGATCGGCGGTATCTCTGCAGATTGCTTCCCGGCTGTCAGGGCCGATGGACGCAACGGCTGGTGGAGCGGCCTGGTGGGCGAGGGCCGAGCAATCGATCCGAAACACCATTATGTGCTCGGATTGTGTTTCGCAGCTGACGAAAGCGGCGCTTCGGCACCGACGACGGCCGAGCAGGCTCAGGTTCTGGCAATCGCCCTCGATTTCATCGGAATCGACCGGCCGGCAAGCCTTGTCGGGGCGTCCTATGGCGCAATGGTCAGCCTCGCGCTCGCCGAGTCAGAGCCTCATCGCGTCGATCGGCTCGTTGTGATTTCGGGTTCGGCTGAGCCACATCCGCAAAGCACCGCCGCCCGCGAGCTGCAACGCCGCGTCGTCGCGCTCGGGCTCCAGTGCGGCCGCGGCGAGGAAGCCCTGGCCATCGCTCGCGGCATGGCCATGCTGACCTATCGCAGCGCGGCCGAATTCCGCGAGCGCTTCACCGGCGGAATCAACCAGTCTGCTGCTTTGTGCGGCTCCGACCCCGGGGATTATCTCCGCGCTCGGGGCGAGGCGTTCAGGGCGACCATGTCGCCACAGCGATTCCTCAGCCTGTCGGCGTCGATCGATCGCCACTGCATCGAACCTGGACGCATTGACTTGCCATCGCTGGTGATCGGCGCGACCAGCGATCAGCTAGTTTTCGCCGACGACCTCAAGCGCCTGGCGGAGGAGCTTTCGGGGGCCAGCGAGCTTCATCTCCTCGATTCGCTCTACGGCCACGACATGTTCCTCAAGGAAGCGGCTCGGATCGGAGAGATCGTTGCGCCGTTCCTGGCTCTGGCCCGATGAGCGAGACCACCAAGCCCGCGACCATTGTCGCATCCTCGCATCCCGAGCTTGATCCGGCCTATGGCGGAGTGGCGCCGGCCATCTGGGTCTCGGATGCGTTCCGCTGGTCCAATCCGGACGACAAGCCAGCCTTCGATTATGCCCGAACGGTCAATCCCAACAGGTCGATGCTCGCCGCCACCCTTGCTGCGCTCGAGGGGGCCGCGGGAGGTGCCATCACGAGCAGCGGCCAGGCCGCAGCTCTCCTCGTCCTGCTCCGGCTTCCCGACGGGGCCCGCGTCGTTGCGCCCCACGATTGCTATGGCGGCACCTGGCGGCTGCTCGACGCTCTGGAACGCCAGGGAAAGATCGTCTGCACGTTCGTTGACCAGACCGACGATCAAGCATTCGAAGCGGCGACCGCTGGCGATTTCTCGCTGCTTTGGATCGAGACCCCAAGCAATCCGCTGCTGCGCGTGACGGACATCGCTCGGCGCGCGGCTGCGGCCAAGGCGCGAGGCGCCCTGACAGTTGCCGACAATACGCTCCTCTCCCCGTGCCGCCAGCGTCCGCTCGATCTTGGCTGCGATCTCGTGATTCACTCGACAACCAAGATCCTCAACGGCCACGCCGACCTGTTCGGCGGCGCGGTGCTTGCGAAGGACCCGGGCCTGGTCGAGGAGCTGGACTGGTGGTCGAATGCCGCCGGCCTCAATGGTTCGGCGCATGATTCGGCACAGATCGTTCGCGGGTTGCGGACCCTTCCGCTAAGGATCGACCGACAGGAGTCCAATGCGATCCGGATCGCCGCCTGGCTCGGCACGCGCGAAGAGGTCGAGGCGGTCCATTTCCCGGTTTTGGGTAATTCTCGCTACGACGAGATTGTTGCAGCGCAGCAATCCGGGCCAGGGTTCGTGCTCAGCTTCGAGCTCAGTGGCGGAAAGGCCGTGGCCGAGCGCTTCGTCGCCGCACTCAAGCTGATCAATCTGGCGCCCTCCCTCGGTGGTTTCTCGACCCTCATCTGCACTCCCGCGTCCATGACCCATCGCGGCATGCCGCCACAAGCCCAGAGAGAAGCCGGCATTTCGCCCGGCCTTTTGAGGATCTCCGCCGGGCTCGAGGACCCCGACGATCTGATCCAAGACCTCGATCGAGCTTTCGCTGCTCTGACGCCCTGAACGGGATCCAATTTATTTCGGGCTGAAGGTCTCCAACCCGCACTCTCAAGGAGCGGAGTGAACATTTCGCGTTGTGCGATGCAGCATAAATGTGTCCATTTCGCGACTGTTGAGGGGAGAGGAATACCGAAACCAACGGGTTGGGAGTTCCTCGATGAGACGAAGCCTTGGATTGATTGCACGTACCGTTCCGTTTCTCGCTGCGCTGGCGGCGGCTCCAGCGGCCGCCGACGATCTTGGCGGAGGTCTCGCCGTGAACGGGGGTGCGACCCTCGTTTCCGATTATCGTTTTCGCGGGATCTCCCAGACCGACAGAAGATTTGCGATCCAGGGGACGTTCACGATCAGCCACTCCTCGGGCTTTTACGCGACCGTCTGGGGGTCCTCGATCGACGATTATGTCGCAAACGGGGGCGACGCCGAGGTCGACCTCATCGCCGGCTACAAGAAGGCGTTCAAGTCGACGACGCTCGATGTGGGGGTGCTCTATTATTATTATCCTGGATCGGGCGGCGCGAACACCGACTTTGCGGAGCCTTATGTCCACCTGACCCAGGCGCTTGGACCGGTCTCACTGACGGGCTCGGTGGCCTTCGCACCCAAGCAGAAGGCCCTGACCGTCGACGGCATTCACAGCGAGGACAATCTCTACCTCGCCGGCGACCTCGCCTACGCCGTTCCAAAGACTCCGGTCAGTCTGACCGCTCACATCGGGCACAGCTTCGGGCCGAGCTATCTGACGATCGGCAAGGAATATAGCGACTGGAGCCTTGGCGCGACTGTGTCCCGCAAGGCGCTGACCGCGGGGCTCAGCTACGTCGACACCAACAAATCGCTTTTCAGCCCGACGGGCCGAAACATCAGCAAGGGCGGCGTGGTCGCGTCGCTCGGCGTCTCATTCTGACAGGGGAGGGTGCATGAAACTGGTGCTTGCAATCATCAAGCCGCACAAGCTCGACGAGGTGCGCGAGGCTCTTGGGGCGATCGACGTCCAGGGCCTGACCGTCAGCGAAGCCCGGGGATATGGCCGACAGAAGGGCCACACCGAAATCTATCGCGGCGCAGAATATGTGACCAACCTGGTGCCCAAAGTCAGGGTCGAGGTGGTGGTCGAGGAGAGCCAAGCCGAGAGAGTCGTCGAAGCGATCCAGCATGTCGCCCGAACCGGCTCCATCGGGGACGGCAAGATCTTCGTCATCCCGGTCGAGCACGCCGTCCGAATCCGGACCGGCGAGCAGAACAATGACGCGCTCTAAAAGAGGTGCAGATGAAAATTCCTAAGATCTCGAAGCTGGCGACCGCTGGCGGCATTGCCGCTCTTCTTGCTGCGGCGCCCGCTCTCGCCCAAACCGCGCCGGCTGGCGCCGCCGCGTTCCAGCCAACCGTCGACATGGTCAACAAGGGCGACACTTCGTGGATGCTGGTGAGCTCCGCCCTGGTACTGATGATGTCGGTGCCGGGCCTCGCCCTGTTCTACGGCGGCCTTGTTCGAGCCAAGAACATGCTTTCGGTGCTGATGCAGATTCTTGCGATTGTCTGCATCACCACCCTGATGTGGGTCGGCTGGGGCTATTCGATGGCCTTTACCGGGGGAGGCGAGTTCGTCGGCGGCCTTAGCAAGGCATTCCTCAAGGGGGTCGATGCGACCACGCTTGCAGCGACCTTTTCGAACAAGGTCTACATCCCCGAATATACGTACGTCATCTTCCAGATGACTTTCGCCTGCATCACCCCTGCATTGATCGTCGGCGGACTTGCGGAGCGAATCAAATTCTGGCCGCTGATGCTGTTCATCGTTCTCTGGTCGACAATCGTCTACTACCCGATCGCGCACATGGTCTGGTACCTGGGCAGGCCCCGACTTCCTCCCGTCAAATCCGGGCGATCATGGTTTCCTGTTCGGGAAAGGCGCATTGGACTTCGCCGGCGGCACCGTCGTCCACATCAACTCCGGAATCGCAGGAATGATGGGTTGCCTCGTCCTCGGCAAACGCCTTGGCTACAAGACCGACCTGATGCCACCCCACTCGCTGCCGATGACTTATATCGGCGCGTGCCTGCTGTGGGTGGGTTGGTTCGGATTCAACGCCGGTTCCAACCTCGAGGCCAATGGCGTGACCGGCCTCGCATTCATGAACACCTTTGTCGCAACCGCCTCGGCGGGGCTCGCCTGGTCGTTGATTGAGCAGGTCCTCCACAAGAGGCCTTCGCTGCTCGGCGCAGCCACCGGAGCAGTGGTCGGGCTCGTTGCGATCACTCCGGCCTCGGGCTTTGCCGACCCCGTCACGTCAATCATTCTCGGCGCCATCGCTTCCGGCTTCTGCTTCTTCTTCGTCACCAAGGTGAAGAACTGGCTTGGCTATGACGATGCCCTGGACGTGTTCGGGGTCCATTGCGTTGGCGGCATCGTCGGGGCCCTCGGAACTGCCTTCTGTGCCAATCCCGCGTGGGGCGGCCAGGGTTGGATCGATTATACGGTCTCACCAGCAGTGCCCGGCAAGTTCGAGCTAAGCGCGCAGATCGTCTCGCAGCTCTGGGCGATCGGCACCACCTTGGTCTGGTCCGGCGGTGTTTCGCTCCTCCTGTTCCTCGCGATCGACAAGTTGATCGGGCTTCGTCCGAGCGCGGACGCAGAACGCGAAGGCCTCGATATCAACGAGCATGGAGAACGCGCCTACAATTTCTGACAGCTCCCCAACGTATCCGCGGGCCGGCCCCGGGGCCGGCCCGCCAGTTTTTATTCGACTTTAGCGCCAACGCCCGAGCGTTTGTCGAACTCATCAACCTCAAATCCAATCGATGCTTCGACCAGCCGTCGTAAATCTGGTCAATCAAGCCCGCGAGCGTTCCTGAACTCTTGGCTCGCCTCCGGACATGTTCGCGCACGATCGCCTTGCGATCCCCATCGCAAACGTCGTTCCTCGATGACTTGATCGGTGCCGCGGCGGTCATGAACGGCCTTGCCGGGCCTATGGCCGGACTTGGCCGTCGCCGCGCACCTGATATTTGAATGTTGTCAGCTGCTCGGGACCAACGGGCCCACGCGCGTGGAGCTTACCGGTCGCGATCCCGATTTCGGCGCCGAACCCGAACTCTCCGCCATCGGCAAATTGCGTGGACGCATTCCAGAGGACGATCGCACTGTCGACGCGTTGCAGGAAATATTCAGCAGCGTCCTCATCATTGGCGACGATCGCTTCCGTGTGCCCGCTCCCGAATTGGCGGATATGAAGGATCGCCTCGTCGATATCCGCGACAGTCCTTACCGCAAGGATGGGCGCGAGATACTCAGTCCTCCAGTCGGCCTCGGTCGCAGCCTCCATGGGTACGATCGAACGCGCGCGCTCGTCGCCGCGAAGCTCGCACCCGTTAAGCCCCTCGGCAATCTGCTCGAGCAGGGGCAAGCGCTCCGCGTCGATGAGCAGGGTTTCGGCTGCTCCGCAGACGCCGACGCGGCGCAATTTCGCGTTCCTGACAATCTCGACAGCCATGTCCGCATCTGCGGATTTGTGGACATAGACGTGGCAAATCCCCTCGAGATGGCCAAGAACCGGAACTCGAGCGTCGCTCGCCACTCGCGCGACCAATCGCCGGCCACCGCGAGGGATGATGAGGTCGATGCCGATCGCGCCTTCGAGCATCATTCCCACGGCATCGCGGTCGGGGGTCGGGACGACCTGCGCGCACCCCGCAGGGAGGCCTTCGTCGGCAAGACCAGCGGCGATCGCATTTCCGATCGCCATCGCGCTTCGCCACGCTTCCGACCCTGACCTCAGGATCACCGCATTGGCCGAACGCAAGCAGATGGCGGCCGCATCTGCGGTAACGTTGGGGCGGCTTTCGTAGATCATCCCGATGACGCCGATCGGGGTCCTCACGCGACTGATCTCAAGGCCGTTCGGGCGGACCCAGCAATCCATGACCTTGCCGACGGGATCGGGAAGATCGGCGATCTCGTCGAGCGCCTGGGCGATCGTCTCGAGCCGGCCTTCGTCAAGCATCAACCGGTCGATCAAAGTGGTGGCGGCGGCGACATCCTCGCGATTGGCATTGAGGATCTCGGCTGAGCGGGCACGGATCTGGAGCGCGATGGCTCGGATTGCAGCGCTCCGCTGCTCGGCCGGCGCGGTTTGAAGCACGCTTGCAGCCGCCCGTGCAGCGCAGCCGATTGCCTCCATGTCATGGCGAAGGCTCACATCAACACCAGATCGTTGCGATGGATAAGTTCGTCCGGCCCGCGATAGCCCAGGCGAGAGCCGATCTCGCTACTCGACCTACCGCAGATCAATCGCATTTCTGCGGCCGTGTAAGCGGTAATTCCGCGCGCAAGCTCGCGCCCTCCATCATCCAATACTCTGAGGCAGACCCCGCGCTCGAACTCGCCGTCAACCGCAGTCGCACCCGCGGGGAGCAGACTCTTCCCGGCAATAAGCGCCCTCTCGGCTCCCTTGTCGATCGTGATGCTGCCCGCCGGAACCAGGGTTCCGGCGATCCATTGCTTATAGGCCCTTGCGGGAGTTCCGGCGGCCTCGATGATCGTGGCTCGGGCGCTCCCATTCGTGAGGCGACGCAAGGGACCATTCTCATGGCCGGCCATGATAATCGTCGCGCAGCCGAAGCCTTGAGCGACCCGCGCGGCTGCGAGCTTGGTGCGCATTCCGCCCGAGCCGATCCCGGCGGGTGACGCCCCACCCGCCCACGCCTCGACCTCCGGAGTGATCGTGCCAATCCTCGGGACGTGCCGGGCTGAAGGATCATTTGACGGGTCGCCGGTATAAACGCCGTCGACGTCGGACAGCAGGATCAGGACGTCCGATCTGATCATCTGCGCAACTCGGGCGGACAGGCGATCATTGTCGCCATAGCGCAGCTCTTCGGTTGCGACCGTGTCATTCTCATTGATGATTGGTAGGGCGCCCTGCGCAAGCAGCACCTCGATCGTCGCTCGGGCGTTGAGCCAGCGCCGACGCGATTCTGTATCGTCCAGGGTAAGCAACAATTGAGCGCTCTCCATCCCCCACTCCGAACAGGCATTTTCCCATGCCTGCATGAGCCGTGGCTGACCGGCCGCTGCAGCCGCCTGCTTGACGGCGAGGCGCATCGAATTTTTGAGGGACAGGCGTCGTCGACCAAGAGCCACCGCACCCGACGAGACGACAACCACCTTTCGGCCCTGCGCTCGAAGCTCGGCGATATCCTCCGCGAGCGCTCGAAGCCAGGTCTGGCGGACGCCGCCCTGGTCGGCGTCGACTAGCAATGATGAGCCGATCTTCAGCGTGATCCGGCCCGACGCGCGGACCAGATCCAAGGCCCGAGAGGACGGCACGCCAGCCTCGCGGAGCCCGTCGCTGGCCAATTGAATGCGCTGGGCGGCGGATGGCGCCTTATCCCTCACGGCTTAGACACCCTCGAGCGGGTAAGCGGTGGTATATTTGAACTCGTTCCATGGCGAAACGCGAGGTAACGTTCTTCAGCGGCACCATAGCGATCAGGCGCTGATAGAAATCGTCCACGGCGGCCATGCTCGGAACGGTGATTCGCAACATATAGTCGACATCGCCCGCCATCCGGTAGATTTCCATGATCTCGGGCATCTGCGCGATCGCCTTCGAAAAGCGCTCAAGCCACTCTTTCGAATGATCTCCGGTCTCGATCTCAACGAAGGCCGTCAGCCCAAGGCCTATGGCATCGGGGTCGACCAAAGCGACCCGCTTCTGGATCACTCCGTTATCGGTCAGCTTCTGGATTCGCCGCCAGCATGGAGTCTGGGAGAGATTCACGCGTCTTGCGACGTCAGCAACCGAGACCGAAGCGTCCTCCTGGAGCACCGCGAGGATTTTTCGGTCGATCAAGTCCATTCGTTCCTCCGACAGAAATTAGAATTATCTTCTACATATTGCATGTTGCATTGCAACATTGTTTTTTTCTTCGCCCGATCCGTTGACCCTTGATTGTCGCTCTGCGATCCGAAAGCGGCGGCTTCTCGAAGGTCAATGTGCCTTGCGCGTGCCGCAACTGTCGAATTAGAATTTTTTTCTAATGGAGCTGATGTGAGCGAAGTAAATTTTGCACTCGCGACGGGGGCCGCGCCGAACCTGGCAGGACTGGTCGAGCTGTCCGGCGAGGGCATGGCCGATCGCCTGCATGCGGTTGCGGACACCATCGACGGGCGCATCGTTTTCACGACCAGCTTCGGCATCGAAGACCAGTTGATCGCACATCATGTCTTTTCCGAGCGGCTGCCAATCGACGTCGTGACTCTGGATACTGGCCGGCTATTCCCCGAAACCTACGCCCTCTGGCAGCAGACCGAGGAGCGCTACGGGGTTCGGATCCGCGCCTTTTATCCCAATTCCGACGCGATCGCCGCTCTCGTCGCTGATCAGGGTATCAACGGCTTCTACCATTCGAAAGACATGCGTCTTGCCTGCTGCTCGGTGCGGAAGGTCGAGCCCCTCCGCCGGGCGCTCGCCGGCGCGTCGGCCTGGATCACGGGCCTCCGCTCGGACCAGTCGGAACAGCGCTCGGACATGGAATTTGCGCAATGGGATTCCGATCGCCTGCTGATCAAGATTTCTCCGCTCACCGATTATGATCGCGCCCGCGTTGTCGCCGAGTGCGCGAGGCTCGAAGTGCCCGTGAACGAACTCCATTCGAAATGCTTTCTCTCGATCGGCTGTGCGCCGTGCACTCGAGCAATCCGGTTCGGCGAGCCCGAGCGCGCCGGCCGCTGGTGGTGGGAACGCGACCAGCCCAAGGAGTGCGGCCTGCATGTCGGTTCCTCCGGCCGCTTGGTCAGGACCCAAGCGGCATGACTGGATCATCGCGCATCGCGGCGCTTGCGAACCTTCCGCTGTTCCACGATCTCGAAGGCCGAAAGGTCGTTGTCTTCGGCAGCTCTGAAGCCGCCGGGTGGAAGGCCGAGCTGCTGACCGCCGCAGGGGCCGATGTTCTGCACATCGGGCGAGCCTGGACCACAGGGCAGCTTGCGGGCGCAGCGCTCGTCGTTGCCGATCTTGCGGACGATGAGGAGGCGCGCCGGTTTGCGGACGCGGGCCATCGCTCAGGCGCCCTCGTCAACATCATCGACCGGCCGGAACTCAGCGACGTCCGGTTCGGAACGATCGTCAATCGCTCGCCGGTGGTGATCGGGATCTCGACCGATGGAGCAGCGCCGATGCTCGGCCAGTCGATCCGCACGCGCATCGAAAGCGTTCTGCCGGCGGGACTGTCGGCCTGGGCGGAGGCCGCGAACCGGTGGCGCTTGCGGCTCAAGCTTTCGGTCACCGACTTCGGCGAGCGCCGAGCATTCTGGAAGCGCTTCATTGCAGCGGCTTGGGCCGATCCGGACAGGATTCCTTCGGACAACGATTTCGATAGCCTCGCTAAGGGTGCGCCTGCACACAAAGGGCGCATCATCCTGGTTGGCGCCGGGCCCGGCGATCCCGAGTTGCTGACTCTGAAGGCGGTTCGAACGCTTCAATCGGCGACCGTCATTCTTCACGACCATCTTGTCGGACCTCAAATCCTCGAGCTCGCTCGGCGCGAGGCCCGCCGGGTCGCGGTCGGAAAGACCGGCCACGGGCCCTCGTGCAAGCAGGCAGAGATCAATAAGATGATGGTCGAGCTCGCACTCGCCGGGGAGACCGTCGTTCGACTGAAGGGCGGCGACCCGATGATTTTCGGGAGGGCTGCAGAGGAGATCGAGGCCTGTCGAACGGCAGGTGTCGAAGTCAGCGTCGTTCCTGGGGTTTCAGCGGCGCAGGGCGCAGCTGCTTCGCTACTGCTGTCACTGACCGAGCGGCGGTATGCGCGCCGGGTTCAGTTCGTCACCGGCCATGGCGCCGACGGCAAGCTTCCAGCCGACATCGACTGGGCGAGCGTCGCCGACCGCGCCGCCACCACCGTCCTCTACATGCCCCGCCGAACGCTCGACGAGTTCGTTCGGAAAGCACTTGCAAAAGGTCTCGACCCGGCAACTCCGGCAATCGCCATCGCATCGGCAACCCTTCCCGATGAGACGCACGCTGCCGGGAAAGTTGCCGAGATCGGCGCGCTGGCAATTCTTCCCGCCGGCGCGCCGGTCACCGTGATCATCGGGTGGGTCGGCCGCAGGCTCGTCCCCGCTTCATCCATTCTCCCCTTCCGCAGGGCTGTTGCATCATGAATGCGCGAGTCGAGTTTCAAACTGCGGGCCTCACCCATCTCGAACAGCTCGAGGCGGAGAGTATCGAGATCTTCCGCGAGGTCGCCGCGGAAGCTGAGCGGCCGGTGCTGCTTTATTCGATCGGCAAGGACAGCGCTGTCATGCTGCACCTCGCCAGGAAGGCCTTCTTTCCAAGCCCTCTTCCGTTCCCGCTTCTTCACGTCGACACGCGCTGGAAGTTCAAGGACATGTACGCCCTTCGCGACAAGGTTGCCGCCGAACCCGGGATCGACCTTCTCGTTCACAGGAACCCGGAAGCCGAACGGCTCGGGATCAACCCTTTCGATCATGGCCCGCTCCACACCGACATGTGGAAGACGGAAGGCCTGAAGCAGGCGCTCGACCTGCACCAGTTCGATGCCGCCTTCGGGGGTGCCCGCAGGGACGAGGAGAAAAGCCGCGCGAAGGAACGCGTGTTCAGCCTGCGTGATGGGAATCATCGCTGGGATCCGAAGAGCCAGCGGCCTGAGCTATGGTCGCTCTACAATGTCAGGAAAGGCTCGGGAGAATCGATCCGCGTCTTTCCGCTGTCCAACTGGACCGAGCTCGACATCTGGCAATATGTTTTTTCCGAAGGGATCGAGATCGTTCCCCTCTATCTGGCCGCCCGGCGGCCAACCGTGATCCGCGATCGCACGCTGCTGATGGTCGATGACGAGCAATTCCGGCTCGCTCCCGATGAAAAGGTCGTCGAACGCTCGATCCGTTTCCGAACGCTTGGTTGCTACCCCTTGAGCGGAGCGATCGAGAGCGAAGCCACGACGCTCCCCGAGGTCATCCGGGAAATGGTCGTCGCGAAGACCTCGGAGCGACAGGGACGGGTGATCGACAAGGATGGTGGCTCAGGCAGCATGGAGAAGAAGAAGCAGGACGGTTACTTCTGATGGCGACACTCCTCAAACCGGTCCTTCCCGAAGAGACAGCACGCGAGCAGCTCGAGCGCTGGATCGAGACGACGCAAGGCATGTCGCTCTTGCGCTTCATCACCTGCGGCAGCGTCGATGACGGCAAGTCAACTCTGATCGGGCGCCTGCTCTACGATTCCAAGTTGCTTCTTGAAGACCAGCTTTCGGTGTTGACGAGCGACAGCAAGAAGCACGGCACGCAAGGCGACGGTCTCGACTTTGCGTTGCTTGTCGACGGCCTTTCGGCCGAGCGCGAGCAAGGTATCACCATCGACGTCGCTTACCGTTTCTTCGCAACCGAGAAGCGCAAGTTCATCGTCGCCGACACGCCGGGTCACGAGCAATATACGAGGAACATGGTGACCGGCGCCTCAACCGCCGACCTCGCGGTGATTCTGGTCGATGCGCGCAAGGGAATCCTGACCCAGACCAGGCGCCACAGCTTCCTTGTCCACCTGCTCGGCATCCGCAACATTGTCCTCGCCGTGAACAAGATGGACCTCGTCGGATACGACGAAAGCGTCTTCCGTCGGATTGTTGGCGACTATCAGGCCTTCGCTTCGTCAGCCGGGATCAACCTCTTCACGGCGATCCCCCTCTCCGGCCTCGAGGGGGATAATATCACTCACCGGTCGGAGCGGATGCGCTGGTTCCCGGGGCAAAGCCTGCTCGAGCATCTCGAAAGCGTGCCCGCCGCACTCCGTCAGGAGGAAGACGACCATTTCCGGATGGCGGTCCAATGGGTGAGCCGGCCCGACTACACGTTCCGCGGCTATGCAGGGCGCATCGCCAGTGGCCGATTGCGGCGCGACGATCCTGTCGTAATTCTTCCTTCCGGCCGTCGAACCACGATCGAGCGGATTATCGCTGGCGGACGCGACCTCCTCGAGGCGAGAGCCGGCCAGTCGGTGATGCTGACATTCACTGACGAGATCGATTGCTCGCGGGGCGACGTGATCGTCTGGGCGGGCGCTGTTCCCGACACGACTACCAGGATCGACGCTAGCCTCGTTTGGATGTCGCAGAGCGAGCTTATCCCGCATCGAGCCTATTGGTTGAAGATCGGATCCCAGACCATCTCGGCAAGGATCGACAAGGTCCGCTCGGTCATCGACGTCAATAGCTTTGATGAGCTCGCTCACGCCAAGATCGGACTGAATGATGTCGGCAGGGTCGTGATCGATCTCGATCGTCCGATCCCTGCGGTGCGCTATGCGCACAATCGCAAGCTTGGCGGCTTCATCCTGATCGACACCTTGACCAAGGCTACCGTCGCCGGTGGCCTGATCGACGGTTTCCCAGCCGCCCCAAAGCTCGCTTCGAAGGAGCCGCCTCGCACCATCCGCTGGGTGATGGGACAAAGGCGATGCACTTGGGCAGCTCAAGCCGCGGAGCGCCTCAGAGCGCAGGGGCATCGAGTCGTCATCCTAGACCATGCCGCGTTGGTCGCGTTCGGAGCGCCGGATCTGACCCGAGTGGCGCGACACGCCGCGCACCTCCTCGCCGAGGCCGGCGCCATTGTTCTCGTTACCCTCGGCGCAGCTCCGGAGGAGGCATATCCCGGCACGCGCATCAATTCCGAGACCGATCCGAATGCAGGTGAAGAATGGGTAATCTGACCCCACGCACCCGAGAAGCGGCGAAATGACCGTGCAGCTCCCGCTGCAGGAAGGGATCCTGACCCTCGAGCAATGGCAGCATGTCGAAGGCCTGGCGACCAGCCTGTCGCCCGAGCAGGCGCGCTGGATCAGCGGCTATTTCGCGGGACTCGACGCCGGCCTGCTGCGTTCCGGCGGCGTCGGAATCGCCCCGGTCGCCGCGCCTCGGGCAAGAACGCTCACGATCCTCTATGGGACCGAAACCGGCAATTGCCGTGAGCTTGCCCGGGGCCTCGCCGCCTCCGTTCGCGAACGCGGGCTCGCCACGACGGTCGCGGACATGTCCGACTACAAAGTACGTCAATTGAAGGATGAACAGGACATCCTGGTCGTCATCAGCACTTATGGAGAGGGCGACCCGCCTCAGCCTTCGGTCGGCTTCTTCGAATTTCTCGAGGGGTCACGAGCGCCCAAGCTCGAGGGCGTTCGCTATTCGGTGCTCGCTCTTGGCGATTCGACCTACGAGAAATATTGCGAAGCGGGCAAGCGCGTCGATCGCCGGCTGGAGGAACTTGGCGCCTCGCGTCTCGCGCCGAGAGTCGACTGCGACATTGATTATGAGGAGCCGGCCGCTGTCTGGAGCGCCGCTCTCACCGACATTCTGGCTGAGAATTCCAGCGCATTATCGGCGACATTTGTGCCGGCCACCGTCCGCCCGGCCCGTCCTTCGGCGGTGCATGACAAGCGCAATCCGTTCGCCGCGACGGTGCTCGAGAATATCCCTATCGTCGGCCGTCACTCGACGAAGGAAACACGCCATGTCGAGCTCGACCTGTCGGGCTCGGGCCTTAGCTACATTCCCGGCAATTCACTCGGGCTCGCGGCATCCAACAGGGTGCACGTCGTCGAGGAATTGCTGGCCGCCGCGGGCGTCGAGGGCGCGACCGAAGTCAGCGTCAAGGGCTCTTCCATGTCGCTTGCTTCCGCGCTGACCAGCCGCTTCGAGATTACGACATCAAGCCCGCGGCTCTTCGAGCAATGGGCGAAGCTGAGCGGTTCAAGAGAGCTCGAAGCGCTGCTGCCCTCTTCTGCCGCGGCCGAGCGGGTCAAATTTCTTCACAACCATCACGTCGTCGACATCGTCCGACGGTTTCCGGTGCAGGGGGTGGAAGCCGAACGGTTGCTCTCCTGTCTCCGACCGCTCCAGCCGCGGCTCTATTCGATCGCCTCGAGCCAAGCGGCTGTGGGTGATGAAGCGCACCTGACCGTCGCTCCGGTCCGTTACCAGCTTCACGGCTCTCCGCGCGCCGGCGTCGCGTCCACCCAGATCGCCGACCGACTGGAAATGGGCGCGACTATCCCCGTCTATATCCAGGAGAACCCGCACTTCCGGCTACCCGGCGATGAAGTGCCGATCATCATGATCGGTCCCGGCACCGGGATCGCTCCATTTCGCGCCTTCCTCCAGGAGCGCGAGGCCCGAGCTGCCGCGGGCCGGTCCTGGCTGTTTTTTGGCGAACGCAACCTGCGCAGCGACTTTCTCTACCAGATCGAGCTTCAGCAATGGCTGAAGGATGGGGTACTGAGCCGTCTCGATGTCGCTTTTTCGCGCGACGGACACGAGAAAGTCTATGTCCAGGAGCGAATGCTGGAGAAGGCTCGCGATCTCTACGCATGGCTCGAGCAGGGCGCCAGTCTCTACGTCTGCGGTGACGAGAAAGCGATGGGGCGCGACGTTCACGAGACCCTGATCGCGCTTGTCGGACGCGAGGGTGGACTAAAGCGCGAGGAAGCCGAGGCTTATGTCGCGCGACTGGCCGCCGAGCATCGCTACCAGCGCGATGTCTATTGAGAGCCCGCCGATGAGCAGCCACGCAATCGACCGGGACACTGACCTTTCGCAACCGCTCGACAAGCTCGGTCCCGACGAAAGGCTCAAGTTCGACAGCGACTATCTGCGCGGCAGGATCGCGGTCGACCTCATCGATCGGATCACCGGCGGCGTGACCTTCGAGAGCAACAAGCTCATGAAGTTTCACGGCATCTACCAGCAGGACGATCGCGACGTTCGTGACGAACGTCGTCGGCAAAAGCTCGAGCCGGCGCTGACCTTCATGGTCAGAGTGCGCTTGCCGGGCGGCCTCGCGAGCCCTGAGCAATGGCTCAAGATCGACGAACTCGCCCGCACCCATGGCAGCAACACGCTCCGGCTGACGACTCGGCAAACCTTCCAGTTCCACTGGGTCGTGAAGGAAGATGTCCGACCAACAATTCAGGGCCTACACGAGGTGCTCCTCGATACGATCGCGGCCTGCGGCGACGATGCCCGCGGCGTGATGGCGACTAGCGATCCTGGCGATTCGAATGCGGACGCCGAGATTGCATCGCTCGCCAAATCGCTGAGCGACCACGTCATTCCAAGGACTCGTGGCTATCACGAGATCTGGTACGGCGAGGAACGTGTTGCGACGAGCGAAAACGAGGAGCCCTTCTACGGGCGCCAATATCTGCCGAGAAAGTTCAAGATCGGCTTCGTCATCCCGCCGTCGAACGACATCGACGTCTACACCCAGGACCTGGGTTTCATCGCCATCGCCGGAGATGCCGGAATCGAGGGATTTAATGTCACGATCGGCGGCGGGATGGGCCGCACCGACAATGAGCCCAGCACCTATCCGCGCCTCGCCGATGTCATCGGCTTCATCCCGAAGAGCCGGCTGGTTGCGTGCGCCGATGCGGTCATGGGCGTTCAGCGCGATTACGGTAACCGTGCCGAGCGCGCGCGCGCCCGGTTCAAATATACGATCGACGACAAGGGGCTCGAGTTCATCAGGGCCGAGATCGAGCGGCGGATGGGTGCGGCGCTGGAGCCGGCGCGCCCGTTCGAGCTGACATCGAACGGCGACCGGCTCGGCTGGCGCCAAACCGACCGCGGCCTGTTCAATTTCGGCCTGTTCATCCAGAACGGAAGGGTCAGCGACCTGCCCGGACGCTCGATTCATCAGCGGGCTGCGAGCCATCGCTAACGTGCATCGGGGTCATTTTCGGCTCACGCCCAACCAGAATCTGATCATTGCCGGAGTGACGGCGCAAGACCGACCAATGATCGAGGCCTTGCTTGCCGAGCACGGTTTGGCCGATGGCCCGGGGAGCGCCCTTCGCGCCAATTCGATCGCCTGCGTTGCGTTTCCGACCTGCCCGCTGGCGATGGCGGAAGCGGAGCGCTATCTGCCCGCCCTCGTCGACAAGATCGAGGCGATCCTCGCAGTCAACGGCCTTATCGGCGAGCCGATCACGATCCGCATGAGCGGCTGCCCCAATGGCTGCTCGCGTCCCTATGTCGCCGAGATCGCGCTCACCGGGCGGGCGCCGGGAAAATATAATCTCTATCTCGGCGGCGGCTTCCACGGCGAGCGCCTAGGGCTGCTTTACGCCGAAAATATTGGTGAAGATCGCATCCTCGAGATCCTTCAAGCCAAATTCCAAGCCTATGCCGAGGCGCGCATGGACGGTGAACGCTTCGGTGATTTCGTCGTTCGGGTAAGCGAGGGTGGCGCTTCCTAGCTCACAACAAAGCCGCGCCCGTTCGACGATCCACCATGGTTGCGAATTTGCCAGTCCCTGATGTGACGCGGCCACTCAAACTGATCGATTAAAGCCCTCAACCCCAAAAGCTGGCGAGCTCCTTGAAGAGCCTCAGTCCAGCAACTCGTACGCGGGCAAAGTCAGGAATTCGACCAGGTTCGGCGAGGTGATCATGTCGCGCATCAGGCGCGCTGCTTCGGCGATGTTCGGAACCTCGGCAAGCAGGCCCACTTCCTCACTGAACGTTTGATCGAACAGGTCGAGAGTAAATCGACGTCCGTCCTCGAGCGGAGCCTCGAACTTCAGCCATTGCCATAGTTGGGTGCGGCAGATCTCGGCCGTCGCGGCGTCCTCCATCAGATTGTAGAGCGGCACAGCGCCTTTGCCGCCAAGCCAGGCAGCGAGATATTGGACACCCACGCGGATATTCTCGCGCGCGCCGGCTTCGGTTCGCGGCCCCTCGTGAAGCTTCAGCATGTCCTCGCGGCCGGGGATGTGCTCAGGCTTTTTTTCGAGCTGATTGGGACCGCGCATCGGCTCGAACGCTTCCTTTGCGATCGGAACCAGAGCGGGGTGCGCGACCCAGGTGCCGTCGTGGCCGTTGCCGAACTCGCGAATTTTGTCCGCGCGAACTCTTTCGAGAGCCGATCGGTTTTTCTCCTCGTCGCCCTTGACCGGTATGAAGGCCGACATTCCGCCCATCGCGAAAGCGCCGCGGCGGTGACAGATCCCGACCAGCCGCAATGAGTAAGCAGCGAGGAAGGCCTTATCCATGGTCATCAAGGAACGGTCGGGGGTCAGCCGCTCGCAGCTTCGGCCGAGGCGCTTGATATAGGAGAATATGTAATCCCAACGGCCGCAGTTGAGGCCGACGATATTCTCGCGAAGCGCGTATAGAATTTCGTCCATCTCGAACGCCGCTGGGATCGTCTCGATCAAAACCGTGGCCTTGATCGTTCCACGCTCGAGGCGAAGCCTGTCTTCCGCGAATGCGAAGACGTCGCTCCAGAGCGCAGCTTCGTGCCGGCTCTCGAGCTTGGGGAGATAGAAATACGGACCAGAGCCTTTGGCCAACGCCGCCCGGGCGTTGCTCCAAAGATAGATGGCGAAATCGAACAGCGCTCCGGCGACCGCCTCGCCGCCGAAGGTCACGTGATCCTCGGGGAGGTGCCAGCCGCGCGGACGAACCATCAGAACTGCCGGATCTTCGCCGACCGAATAATGCCTGCCGCTGTCCGGATCGGTGTAGGCCAGCCGTCCAAGCCAGTAGTTGCGGAGGTTGACCTGACCCTCGATCAGCTCCTCCCAGGTTGGCGAGGTCGCGTCCTCGAAATCGGCCATGAACACTTGGGCACCGCTGTTGAGTGCGTTGATCACCATTTTTGCGTTGGTCGGGCCGGTAATCTCGACCCGGCGATCGAGTAGATCGTGCGGGATGGGTCCGACGGTCCAGTCCGCTTCACGCAATTCTAGCGTATCTTGCGGAAAGTCCGGAAGCTCACCGGAATCGAAGCGGTCCTGCCGCTCCTCGCGCGCCTCGAGCAGTGAAAGACGACGGCTGTCGAAACGTTCGTGGAGCACCGCCAGGAAATCGAGCGCGGCCTCGGTCAAGACTTGGTCCGAGCCCCGGGTTCGGGACGGTTCAGCAATGATCCGGGAATGGTCGATCACCGGGTTCATTGTAGCTTCGGTTCCACGCAAATCGAGTAGCGTTCGGTCGCGCTGCAGCGGTCGCGGAAGGTCAGCCTTTGCCACTCCATGCGTGCCTTCAGCTCGTCATTGAAGGGTCCGCTGACCATTTCGGACCCGGGCTTGAGATCTTTGAAGCGGCAGTCGTAATAATCGCCGCCGACGACCCAATAACGTTGTCCCATCGGTTCCTCCTTCATTCCGCAGCAAGGACTTCCTGCGCTCTGAACTGCGCAGCTTCGGTCGATTCCTCAAGAGCAATTGTGGACGATTCTCCACCAGCGACGGCGGTCGCGATTGCGTCGAAATAGCCAGTGCCAACCTCGCGCTGGTGTCGCGTCGCAGTGTAGCCCGCAAGCTCGCTCGCGAACTCGGCTTCCTGCAGCTCCGAGTAAGCCGCCATCCCGCGATCGCGGTAATCGGAGGCCAGCTCGAACATCGCATGGTTGAGGCTGTGGAAGCCGGCGAGCGTCACGAACTGGAACTTGTAGCCCATGTGCCCGAGCTCATTCTGGAAGCGGGCGATCACCTCGTCGCCAAGTTTCGCCTTCCAGTTGAACGAGGGCGAGCAATTGTAGGCGAGCAGCTTGCCCGGGAAGCGCGCGTGAATGCCTTCTGCAAAAGCGCGCGCTTCGTCGAGGTTCGGATGGCTCGTCTCGAACCACAATAGATCGGCGTGGGCTGCGAAAGCGAGCCCGCGCGCGATGCAATGGTCAAGACCTGTTCCGTCCCTCAGTCGATAGAAGCCTTCAGGGGTCCGCTCTCCAGTGATGAACGCGCGGTCGCGCTCATCGACGTCGCTGGTGATGAGCTTGGCGCTTTCGGCATCGGTTCGGGCGACCAGGACCGTCGGCACTCCACAGACGTCTGCGGCGAGGCGAGCGGCGTCGAGGTTGCGGATCGCAGCCTGGGTCGGGATCAGCACCTTTCCGCCCAAGTGACCGCACTTCTTCTCGCTCGCGAGCTGGTCCTCGAAGTGAACGCCCGCGGCACCCGCTTCGATATAAGCCTTCATGATCTCGAAGCAGTTCAAGGGCCCGCCGAAGCCGGCCTCGGCGTCAGCGACGATCGGCGCGAACCAGTCGCGCCCAACACAATTCAATTGCCCGCCGCCTTCCAGATGCTCGATCTGGTCGGCGCGCTGCAGAGTCCGGTTGATCTTGCGGCAGAGTTCGGGACCGGAATTGGCCGGGTAGAGCGACTGGTCGGGATACATCGCGCCGGCGACATTGGAGTCCGCTGCGACCTGCCACCCGGAGAGGTAGATGGCATCCAGGCCGGCGCGGACCATCTGCATCGCCTGGTTTCCAGTAAGGGCGCCGAGCGCCCGTACCGGCTCATCTTCCTGAAGCAATTCCCAAAGCCTGAGCGCGCCCCGACGAGCAAGACTATGCTCGATCGGGTTGGACCCGCGCAGTCGCGCGACGTCTTGCGGCGAAAAAGGGCGATCTATTCCGTGGAAACGACCCGAAGGCGCCGGAACGAATTCGTCAAAACTTGCCATGCCATTCTCCGCCGGAGCTAAACCAATTCTCAGAGGAGACAAAACATCACCTGAATCGATTGGGCTCGTCAAAAAGTGTACATTTGTCACAACTTTACTTGTCTTTTGGGCCTGAATTGACAGTCTGCCCAATGATGACGACGAAGCTCTTTGTCGGTAACCGAATGCGGCGGCTGCGCCGGGACCGCGAAATGTCGCAAACGGAGATGGCGCAGTCGCTGGGAATTAGCCCGAGCTATCTTAATCATCTCGAGCGCAACCAGCGGCCTGTGACGGCGGGGCTGCTATTGAAGCTGGCGGAGCTCTACGATGTGGATGTTCGGGCGTTCGCCGCCGGCGGCGGAACGCGAACTAGCCCCGAAGCGCTGAGTGAGATCTTCTCGGATCAAATGCTGAGCGATCTTGGCGTACCGCGCTACGAGCTCGTCGAGCTAGCCAATAATACGCCCGCGGTCGCCGATGCGATCGCTCGGCTCTACACCGCTGTGAAGGAAGCCGAACGCCATCCGACGCTCGCCAGTGGCGGCGACGCGCGGACTCTCGTCACCCCTGAGAATTGGGTGCGCGACTATATCCAGCAGCACCGCAATCATTACCCGGAGCTCGAAGAAGCCGCCGAAACGCTTGGCGGTGCCTTGAGCGATCCGCTTTCCATGGCAGTCCCGCTGCAGCGCCGTTTGAGAGAGGCGTGGGGGGTTGCAGTTACGGTCGTATCCCAGTCCGAGCTCGACAATGTCAGCCAGCTCTACGATCATGATCGGCGAATTCTCTCGATTTCATCGCAGCTGAGGCCCGAGAACCGGACCTTCGCCCTCGCCTACCAGCTGTCGCTGATCGAGTTCGCGAACTTGATCGAGCGAATGGTGACGGCAGCTCGTCCGCCCGACGAGGGCGTTCGCCAGCTCCTGCACATGAGCCTCGCCAACTATGCCGCGGGCGCAATCATGATGCCCTACGGGCGTTTCCTCGCGAGTGCCGAAAATTATCGTTACTCGATTGATCGCCTATCCGGTGAATATGGCGCCAACGTCGAGCAGGTGGCGCACCGGCTGACGACCTTATCCAGGCCCGGGGCTCGCGGCGTGCCCTTCTTCATGCTTCGGGTCGACCCGGCTGGAAATATCTCCAAACGCTACGCCGGCGAAAATTTCCCATTCTCTCGGTTCGGCGGCACTTGTCCGCGTTGGAACCTGCACGCAGCCTTCCAGACCGCCGGGCAAGTGACCACGCAGATCATCGAAACGCCCGACGGACAACGCTATTTCACGGTCGCGCGGACGATCGAGCGCCCGATCAAGGCCGAGCTTCAGAGCGGGCTGCTCGCAATCGGCCTCGGCTGTGACATCCGCCACGCGCACAAGCTTGCCTGCGCCGAGGTCTACGATCTTTCGAACGCGCCCGTCACTCCAGTCGGACCGGCTTGCGCTGTGTGCCCGCGCGTCGACTGTGCCTACCGCGCAACTCCCCCCGCGGGACGCATGCTGGCCGTTGACTGCACGCGCAAGTCAATCTCGCCCTTTCCATTCAAAAGCGGCGAGTGAGGCAACGGTCAAGCGATCGGGCATGTTGGGTGTTGAGCTGCTAAGCCATTGAAATCAATGGTGACCCCAACGGGACTCGAACCCGTGTTTTCGCCGTGAAAGGGCGACGTCCTAGACCGCTAGACGATGGGGCCGTGAAGCGGCCCGCCGGTTAGGCGAGAGGTCCCGAAGCGTCAAGCAAGCGCGGCGTCTTCGAGATGCATCTCGGCAGCATTTCCTCCGTTCCACTCGTCGCGGCGGATCGAACCCGCGAGCCACCAGCGTGCATCGGCAGGCGATGCGAGCAGTGCGTCCCCGAGCGGATTGCGCGCGCTTCGAAAGGCGATCCATTTGAAGCTCTTGCCGTCATCGCCCAACGCGATCCCGCGGACATGGCCGTCGCCGACGACGCCGGTCTTCAACAGTCGGACCGGCCCGGCGACGACCCGCGGGCTCGGCCAGCCCGCGCCATAAGGACCTGCTGCGTCGAGCGCGTCGCAAAGGCCGCCTGCCACCCCACCCGGCGCAAGCAACGCATCGAGGAGCAGCGCTTGGTCACTGCGCGATTTATCGACATCGAGCGCGAGGCGCTGGTTGATGAAATCGCGAAAGACATCGAGACCGCCTGACGGGAGTGTCAGGCCCGCGGCCATGGCGTGGCCGCCGCCAGCGACCAATAGCCCGCTGTCCTTGGCGGCGAGCACCGCTGCGCCAAGGTCCACGCCCGAGATCGAGCGACCCGACCCTTTGCCGGTGCCGTCCTCGGTTTGTGCAATGACAATGGCCGGACGTCCGAACCGTTCCTTGATGCGTCCGGCGACGATTCCGATCACGCCCTGGTGCCAGCCGGCGCTCATGACCACGATCACGGGAGAATCCAGCTGGTCCTGCGCCTGCGCTTCGGCCTGCTCGCACACCAGCATCTCAATCGCCCGGCGCTCCTCGTTGAGCCGGTCAAGCTCGGCGGCGATGGTGCGTGCTTCTTCGGGATCGGTAGACGTCAGAAGCCGCACTCCGAGGTCCGACTTGCCAACCCTTCCACCGGCGTTGATCCTCGGCCCAAGCGCGAAGCCGAGATCGCGGCAGCTCGGCGGCTTCACCAGCCGCGCCGCTTCTGCCAGCGCCGAAAGCCCGACATTCTGCCCTGTGGCCATCACGCGCAGGCCCTGAGTGACAAAGGCGCGGTTGAGGCTTTTGAGGCGGGCGACGTCAGCAACGGTCCCAAGCGCGACCAGATCGAGCAGATCGAAAATCTTCGGCTCCTCGAGCGTCTTGAAGAAATCCCGGCCGCGCAATTCTCGGATCAGTGCCACGCCGAGCAGGAAAGCCATCCCCACCGCCGCCAAGTGCCCGTGCGCCGCACCGTCGGCGCTCTCGTCAAGCCGGTTCGGATTGATCAGCGCATAGGCGACGGGAAGCAGGCTCGCGCATTGGTGGTGGTCGACGACGATCACATCGAGCCCGGCGGCGCGCGCCTCACCGAGAGCGTCGAACGCCTGCGCTCCGCAGTCGACGCACACCGCCACGCTTGCGCCTCTCGTCTTCAGCTCGATCAGGGCTTTGCCGGAAGGCCCATATCCCTCCATCAGCCGGTCGGGGATGTAGACGATTGGCTCAGCACCCAGACGCCGGAGCAGCAACGTCAGGAGCGCCGCGCTCGTCGCGCCATCGACGTCATAGTCTCCGAAGATGGCGATGATCTCGCCAGCCTGGATCGCGTCGGCGAGTCGCTTGGCGCCCCTGTCCATGTCCTTGAAGCAGCTCGGGTCGGGCAGGAAGTCGCGGATCCTCGGCTCGCGGTGGCGTGCCAGGTCCTCACGCTCGACGCCCCGGGCGAGCAACAGCTCGTCGACCAGCGCATCCATTCCGAGGCTGTCGTCCGGTGGCCGACGCCAGCGCCACGCGTGCCCGGTGACGGATCGTTCGATGTTCAGCGCCGCCTGCATTGCCCCAAGTTATGGATCGGCGGTTTAGTGGTCTAGTGGCCGCGCCGCTCAAGGTCGCGATATTCTGTGGATACCCGGCGCACCTTCCCTCTACTCGCGCTCATGACGATGCGCTCGGCCGTGCTCACGGACTTTGCGCGATGCACGCCCTCCAGAAGCGAGGGTTGTGGTTGTGAGGAGGCGAACGATGGGCCGGCTAGCTGGCCTCGTCGACCCTGTGCTGGAGGAGCTCGGAGCGGATCCGGACGGCTCTTGCAGCTACCGTCGTCTCGTAGAGGAAAACCGCGAACCCGCCGCCAATCGCAAGCATCGAGGCCATGAACAACAGAGCGATCTCGCTGCCGAAATGGAAGCGCGAGAGGCTTGCGGCGAACAGGAGAACAACCACGAGGCAGATGAGAAGCGCGGAAACCACCGACAGGCCCGTAGCCCAATTAACCAGCGACATTCGGCGATCGAGAACCTTGAGATCGCTGATCCAGCGATCGTGATCGGTCCCACGGCTCGCTAGCAGCATCGGCTCGATCTCGCGCGACCTGTCGACAATCCTCGACAGACGGGTCGTGCAGACGTTGACGAACGAAGCGATGCCGCTGAGCAGGAAGACCGGCGCGACAGCGATCCGGACCACGTCCGCAACCGTGCTGACCGAGAGATAGCTCGTTCCTTCGAACATGGCCTCGCCTTATCGGAGGCGGCCCGCCATCCCGCAAGCTCAGGAAGGTCCCTCCGCGCTTTCACAGCTGGCGACCTCGAGCAGGAGCAGCCCATTGACGACGAAGCTCACCGCGACGAACCACGCGAATGTCGCAATCAACCAAGGCGTCGGACCGAACAAGCTGATGACGATGGTCGTGATCGAGAGGCCCGCGATCAGGACGAACGCAAGCAGGAAGTCCGTCGCCGCGGCGATCGCCGTCCAGGTTCGGACCGACCCCCGGGATTCCACGCTGGCGATCGCGAGGACAACGCTGCGGATCAAGAGCCAGGCGATGACGAGCGTGGCGGTCGGGAAGAAATGCGTTTGACGGTTGAGGATGAAAATCAGTCCAGCCAGCGTCGTCACACCGCCTGTGGCCATTGCAAATGTGCGTACTTCGCGCCGTAGCGACCCGGCAATTGTCTCGATCAGTCCCGCCGCGATGAGCAACGCTCCGATCATGTCGGACGAGATTCGCTTGCCGGCCGGGAGTAGAAGCGCGCCGGCGCTGAGAAGGATGATCGCGATGGCTGCGACACGCAGTCCGCGCGAACGGGTCCGGTCCGAAAGCGGTCGATGGGCCTGGGTAGCCAAGTCGTGCCCCTTCATTCTCTTGTCGCGAACCCGAAAGCAGGGGTTTCTGTTCCAAATCCGGAAACAAGCAATCAGGGCGTGATCACTCGCAGCACCTGCTTGCGGATCCGATATTCGAGAGGCGGCTCGCTCCGGACTACCTCGCCATCGAGCGAGACAATCAACTGCGGTCGCGACGCCGCCACAAGCAATTTCTCGACGCCTTCCAGCCTCACCATGTCGTCCGGACGGCTGCGGCCGACGAGGGCTCGAATGCTGGCCGCGATCAGGCCACGGCGCGTTTTCTTGCGCATCACGAGCACGCACAGCTCGCCGGAGTCGAGGCTTTCGCGCTTGCCCGGCGCTCCGATGTCGATTCGGTAATCGTTGTTTCCCACGAACAGCAGCGGCGTATCGACGCGGCCGGTGCGATCGTCGTTCACGGTCAGCGTCAGCCGATGATGATTATACCGAAAAAGGGTTCTGAGCGAGGCGACGATCATCGCGACTCGCTTGCTTCGGCCGAGCCGCTTTCGCTGCAGGTCACGGTCGACGACCATCAGCGGATAGAGCCCGATCGCGCTGTTGTTGATGAACATGTGCTCGTCCATCTGGCCGATGTCGACGCTTCGGTGCTTGCCGGCGGCAATCAGCCGCTGCCGCCTCGTCGAGATTGGTCGGAATGCCGAGATCGCGCGCAAAATGGTTGAGGGTTCCGAGAGGCAGGATCCCAAGAATGGTTTCCGTTCCGGCAAGCGCCGAGGCTGCCGCGCTGATCGTCCCGTCGCCGCCACCGACGATCAGCAGCGGATCTCCTCGTTCAGCAATAGCGCGGCAGCGAACGGCGCAGTCGCTGCCACCGCTGAGCTCGACTTCTCCGTCCAGCCCCACCGACCTGAGAGCGTCGCTGACTCGATCGGGGAGGCTTTCATCAGCCGCAATTGCGCCGCCGCCGCGGTTGAGCAGAACTACAATATTGGACATTTCGAAGCGCTAACGCGTCAGCAGCTGCAGCTTATCCCTCGTCATCCTTGCCGGTGCACTGGCCGACGCGGTTCGCATCGACATGCATCTTCATCGACATGCCCTGCTGCTGGCCGCCCGAGCCGGTCATCGACGTATCGATGGAATAGCTCGTCGGAGTGTAGCTGCCGCTGATGTTCATGTTCTGGGTGGTCTCTTCCGAATGGCACACCATGGCGACGTCGATCTTTCCGCCGCCCATCGTGAAATGGTCGTAGCGGCATGACTTGTCCGCGCCGAAAAAGTCCTCCTTGGGTTTCTTCACTTCGGCTTCGGTCAGGCAATGCTTCGAGGCCTGCTGCTGATGTTCGGCAATCGACTGTTTCATCTTGGCGGCATATTGCGCTGGGATTCCGGGGATGCTCATTTCCTGGATCGTCACCTTGGATTCCCACAGGCCCGGCTCGACTATCGCACCACTGGTCATGATGCCGGACTGCTTCACAGCTTCGCTGACCTGGTTGCCCGTAGCGTTCCTGACGTTCACCTCCGGCCCCTTGTTGCACGATGCAAGCACGCTCGCGGCGGCGATCAAAATCATCGTCTTTTTCATGAAGCCCCCTACATTTGGCGATCCGACCATACGCAATGGTGGGCCGCTGCACTAGCGGCGCCGGTGGGTTGCGGCATCGAAGTCGGGTTCGTTGCTCGCAATCCAGGCCAGGAACGGGCCGGCTCGAGTGCTCTCCGATCCGGCGGCCAAGCTTTCGTCGGCACAGCCAGCAGCGTTCGTCAGTTGTTCGCTCCAAGACCTCCAACCATATAGGTCATGATGGCGATTCAAATCCGGACATCGTTGGCAGAACCCGAGACGGGCGCAACCTTCGTCCCGCACAAGCCCGCGCGTCCCGACAAGGCGGAAGGCGGAAGGCCCTTCAAGCTGGTTGCCGCCTATGAACCTGCCGGCGACCAGCCGACCGCAATCCGCGAACTGGTCGAGGGAATCAGCGAGAATGGCGAGGCGAGCCAGGTGCTCCTTGGTGTTACCGGATCGGGCAAGACGTTCACCATGGCCAAGGTCATCGAAATCCTTCAGCGGCCGGCGTTGGTGATCGCACCCAACAAGATTCTAGCCGCGCAGCTGTACGGCGAGTTCAAGAGCTTCTTTCCCGGCAACGCGGTCGAATATTTCGTCAGCTACTACGATTACTACCAGCCCGAAGCCTACGTCCCGCGCACCGATACCTACATCGAGAAGGAGTTGAGCGTAAACGAAGCGATCGACCGGATGCGCCATTCGGCGACTCGGTCCCTCCTTGAGCGCGACGACGTGATCATCGTCGCCTCGGTGTCGTGCCTCTACGGTATCGGCTCGGTCGAGACGTATTCAGCGATGACCTTCAGCCTCAGCAAGGGTCAGGTCGACGACCAGCGCGAAGTCATCCGCAAGCTGGTGGCGCTCCAGTACCGGCGCAATGACCAGGCCTTTACTCGCGGCAGCTTTCGAGTCCGCGGCGACAATCTCGAGATCTTCCCGTCCCACTATGAGGATATGGCCTGGCGGGTCAGCTTCTTCGGCGACGAGGTTGAGGGCATTAGCGAGTTCGACCCGCTGACCGGAAAGACCATTGCTTCGCTTGATGGCATCAAGGTCTATGCGAATTCGCATTATGTGACGCCCGGCCCGACTCTCAAGCAGGCGATGGAGGCGATCCGCCATGAGCTCGTCGAGCGCCTCAAGGAACTGACTGCCGAGGGGCGGCTGTTGGAAGCGCAAAGGCTCGAGCAGCGGACGAATTTCGACCTCGAGATGATCGCTGCGACCGGATCCTGCGCGGGTATCGAGAATTACTCGCGCTTCCTCACCGGCCGCCTTCCCGGGGAGCCGCCGCCGACGCTGTTCGAATATCTCCCCGACAATGCGCTGCTGTTCGTCGATGAGAGCCACCAGACAGTCCCGCAGATCGGAGCGATGGCGCGCGGAGACCATCGCCGAAAGATCACCCTTGCCGAATATGGCTTCCGCCTGCCCAGTTGTATCGACAATCGCCCGCTCCGCTTCAACGAATGGGATGCGATGCGCCCGCAGACGACCTTCGTCTCGGCGACTCCCGGCCGTTGGGAAATGAACGAGACTGGCGGCGTCTTCTCCGAGCAGGTGATCCGCCCCACCGGCCTCATCGACCCGCCGGTCGAGATCAAGCCGGTCGAGGATCAGGTCGACGACCTCGTCAACGAAGCGAGGCTGACCGCGAAGAAGGGCTACCGGACGCTCGTTACCACGCTGACCAAGCGAATGGCCGAGGATTTGACCGAATATCTCCACGAAGCCGGTCTCAAGGTCCGCTACATGCACTCGGACGTCGAGACTCTGGAGCGAATCGAGCTGATCCGCGAGCTCCGGCTCGGCATCTATGACGTGCTCGTCGGTATCAACCTCCTGCGCGAAGGCCTCGACATCCCGGAATGCGGGCTGGTCGCGATCCTCGATGCCGACAAGGAAGGCTTCCTCCGCTCCGAAACTTCACTGATCCAGACGATCGGGCGGGCTGCCCGGAACGTCGAAGGCCGGGTCATCCTCTACGCCGACACCGTTACCGGTTCGATGGAACGCGCGCTCGCCGAGACCGGCCGCCGCCGCGAGAAGCAGCTCGAATATAATGTTGAGCACGGGATCACTCCGGAGAGCGTGAAGCGCAACATCTCCGACCTTCTCGCTGACGTATCCGAACGCGACCATGTTCTCGTCGATACCGGCGATGAGGAGCGTCCGCATCTCGTTGGCCACAACCTCAAGGCCTATATCGCCGATCTTGAGGAGCGGATGCGAAAGGCCGCCGCCGACCTCGAGTTCGAGGAAGCCGGGCGGCTCCGCGACGAAATTCGCCGGCTCGAGGAAGACGATCTCGGAATTCCCGACTTCGAGCGCGTCGCCCCGAGACCGCGCGGCAATTCGACCGAGGGCAAACCCGGAACTCGCAAGGGCCGCTTCGGCAAGCAGCAGCGGACTAGGTTCGGCGCAAAGCGCTAGGTCTGCGGCCTCTGTCGCGGCCGAGCGCCGTTGACATCGGCGCTTCGCTGCAGCGGGTCACGCTCGCCCCATCAGCCCAGCCCGATCACGCCCTTCTTCTCCATCGCGCGAGCGTAATAGAACAAGGCGATCGCAACGATGATGATTACGACCGGCACTGCCTTCATCATCGGGTTGTCGCCCGATCCCGGCATTGGGGGTGCAAGCACCAGCTGGTAGCCGAGGCTGAGCACCGCGCCCAGCAATGAGATTCCGAACGACCACACGGCCCAGCGGCTGCGGAAGAGCAGCAACACTGAACCGAGAAGCGCGAACCACACGCCAAGACCCCAGCCGATCTGCGCGTACATCGGCATGCCCTCAATCCACGCGAGCGCCACATTCGGATCGACGCCAGGCATGGAGGCCTTGAGATATTCCAAATTGTGGGTTCGGGTCATCGTATAATCATACGCGCCGAAGCAGTTCCACAAGAGAGACAGGACGCCGACGATCCACAGGTGCATCGGCGTGCGGCCTTGAGCTATCGCTGCCATCGGATTTCCCCCTCCGAGCTGCGCCTTGTCGTGCACAGCTGCCCGATGAGGCTCTCAATTGACGATCGTGTCAATGCCGCTCGGGCAAAGCGTTCAGCGACCGTCGATTTCCTGGTTCAGAAGCTCGCTTAGAGCGCCAGCAAGCGAAGTCAGCTCGTAGGGCTTTTGAAGGACCGGAAAGTCCTGCGTCGCTCCAACTTGCTCGCTATAGCCAGTGGTGATTAGGATCGGCAGCTCGGGGAAGCGCTCGCGCAACTTGCGGGCAAGCTCGATGCCCGTGATCCCGCCCGGCATCACGACGTCGGTGAAAACGAGCTTTGGCTTGTCACCTGCCGCCAGCTGCTCGAGAGCTTCCTTGGCGCTGTGCACGATGGTGCTTTCGAAGCCGAGCTCGGCAAGCATGTCGGCGGCGAGCTCAGCGACGAAGGTGTCGTCCTCGACGACCAGGACCCGGCCGAGCGAGCGAGCGCCATTCATCGGGCTGTGCTCGGCGTCCGAACCGCGGCTTGCGGGCAAGTAGATGGTGAAGGCAGCACCCTCCCCGACCCTTGACTTAACGGTGACAGCGCCGCCGATCTGCTTGGCGAATCCGAACACCTGGCTGAGGCCGAGCCCCGTCCCTTCGCCGAAGCTCTTGGTCGTGAAGAAGGGCTCGAACACGCGCTCGATAACCTCGCGCGACATTCCGCTGCCGGTATCGGAGACCCGCAGAACGACGTGCGCGCCCTTCAGCCCTTCGGGGTCCCCGCGAAGTATTTCATTATGTGCGCTGATCTTGAGCGTTCCGCCCTCCTTCATCGCGTCGCGCGCGTTGAAGGCGAGGTTGAGGAGCGCCAGCTCGAGCGCTCCTGCGTCGGCGTCGATGGGCCACAGCTGGTCCGAAATCTCCGTGACGACGTCGATGTCACTGCGCAACGATGGCCGAACGAGTGTCGCGACGTCACCGAAGAATTGCCGAAGGTCGATTTGCTTGATCTCGAGCGGCTGGGCTCGGGCGAAGGCGAGCAGCTGCTTTGTGAGGTTGGCGCCCCGCTGCGCCGAGCCGCGCACGCCCTCGAGCATCCGCTGCACCTTCTTTTCGTCACTGATGTTCCTGAGACCCAGCTCGCACGCGCCCAGGATCGCGGTCAGCAGATTGTTGAAGTCGTGCGCGAGGCCGCCGGTCAGTTGACCGAGAGCTTCCATCTTCTGCGACCGGAACAATTGCTCCCGGCTCTCCTCGAGCCGCAGCTGCGCCTCGCGCTTTTCGGTCATGTCGCGCGTGATCTTGGCGAAACCGATCAGCTTGCCGTAATCATCCTCGATCGCATCGAGCACGACGCTTGCCCAGAAGCGTGTGCCGTCCTTTCGAATCCGCCATCCCTCGGCCTCATAGCGCCCCGTCTCGCGCGCCGTTTCCAGCGCCCGGTGAGGAACACCGGCGTCGAAATCCTCGCGCGAATAAAAGCGGCTGAAATGCTCGCCGACGATTTCGTCCGGCAGATAACCCTTGATCCGCTGCGCGCCCGCATTCCAGTTGGCGACCCGTCCTTCGGGATCGAGCATGAAGATCGCGTAATCGGTGACGCCCTGGACGAGGATCCGGAATCTCTGCTCAGCTTCGAGCAGCGCCTGCTGTGCTTCGCGTTGCTCGGTCATGTCGCGAGTGATCTTGGCGAAGCCGACCAGCTTGCCCTTTTCGTCGTTGATCCTGTCGACGACGACGCTCGCCCAGAAACGTGATCCATCCTTGCGAACTCGCCAGCCTTCGCCCGAATATTTTCCTTCGCAGCGCGCGGTTTCGAGGACCTTTCGCGGCATGCCCGCCTCGCGGTCCTCCTCGGTATAAAAAGTCGAGAAATGCTTGCCGACGATCTCTTCGGTCTGGAAGCCCTTGATGCGTTCTGCGCCCGCGTTCCAGCTGGTTACGAAGCCCTTCGGATCAAGCATGTAGATAGCGTAGTCGACGATCGACTGAACAAGCAGCCTGAAGGGATCGGACTTCACAGCATCCACTTCGTGCAGGTCCGCCTCCAAACGCAGCCGCCCCTTCTTCGCAAAGCGCGGGCATACGCCCCCGTGACTGCTCTCAACATCCGAGGAAGCGAGTGGTTGCATGACGAGGTAACCAGGCCAGAGTGAATCATAGGGATTTGGCCATTTGGGGGAGGTCCATGATTAATCTCCCCAGAGATCTACTCTCGATCAACTCAGGTACGTGTTGGCCTTAGGTGGCGAGGAGTGCGAGACTGACCACGCTGGAACTGGCTGGCTTCGTCGCTTAATCTCTTCTGCAGTGACTGGTGGGGGCGCTGCATGAATACGAACAGGCTCAACAGCTTCACCGACGGCGTGGTCGCGATCATCATCACGATCATGGTGCTTGAGTTGCCCGTGCCGAAGGCACCGGGAATGGCCGCACTGGCGCCGCTGACCGTGCTGTTCGCCGCTTATGCTTTGTCATTCGTCAAGGTCGGGATCTACTGGTCGCAGCATCACAACATGCTCGCCGCAGCGCGCCGAGTGAATGGCGAGGTCCTTCTCACAAACCTTTTCTTCCTATTCTGGCTGAGCCTGGTGCCGTTCGTCGTACGCTGGGTCGGGGAGGCAGGGATCACTCGGGACACGATCATCGCGTTTGGCGTGATCATGCTGCTCTGCTTCCTGTCGTCGGTCCTGCTTCGCGCAGCCCTGCTCGCCGCGAACGACGCGGACGCTCCGATTGTCAAGGCATCGGGACGCAGTTGGAAGGGCATCGCCACGTTCATCGCCTATTTGCTGGCAATCCCGCTCGCCTTTGTCTGGCCATGGCTGTCAGTCGCAATCTATGTCGCTGTCGCGGCGCTCTGGCTGGTCCCCGACAAGCGTTTCGAGAGGCTCATCGGTTGAGGCCGGAGCGGCTCAATGCCCTGACCGACGGGGTGATCGCGATCGTCCTTACGATCATGGTGCTGGAGCTGAAGTTTCCGGCCCAGCCGACGCTTCAAGCGGTCATTGCGGTCCTGCCGCTGCTCGCCGCTTACCTGCTCGCCTTTGTCAACGTCGCCATCTTCTGGAACAACCATCATCACATGATGCAGTCGGCCCACAAGGTGACGGGCGCGGTTTTATGGGCCAACCATGGCCTGCTTTTCTGCCTGACCCTGTTTCCACTGATGATCCGGTGGATCGACGACGCAGGAATCACCTCCTGGCCCGTCGCCTCGTTCGGGGTCGTCCTCGTCGGAGCGGCGGTCGCTTATGTGCTTCTCGAACGCGCGCTGATCGCGGCCGAGGGCGAGGGCTCGGGCGTTCAGAGGGCGCTCGGCCACGGCTTCAAGGAGTGGGCGAGCTTTGCCGGCTACGTCCTTTCGGTGCCGCTGGCATTCATCTCGCCCTATTTCTCGATCGCAATCTATGTGACGATCTCGATCGTCTGGATCATCCCCGACCGCCGCTTCGTGAAGAATGACTAGTTGCAGCCGTTCCTGGGCTTTCCCACATGTCGGCCATGGAACAATGGCATGGAACCACGATCCTGGGCGTCAAGAAGGGCGGCAAGACCGTCATTGTCGGCGACGGCCAGGTGACGATGGGCAACACGGTGATGAAGCCCAACGCGAGAAAGGTCCGGCGCATCGGCGCCGAAGGAAAGGTCATCGGTGGCTTCGCGGGCGCGACCGCAGACGCCTTCACCCTCTTCGAGCGGCTCGAGAAGAAGCTCGAACAATATAATGGCCAGCTTCTTCGTGCCGCAGTCGAACTAGCCAAGGACTGGCGGACTGACAAATACCTCCGCAATTTGGAAGCGCTGATGATCGTCGCCGATTCCGAGCAAATGCTGATTCTCACCGGGAACGGCGACGTCCTCGAGCCCGAGGGCGGAATTGCAGCGATCGGCTCAGGTGGAAATTACGCTTTGTCGGCGGCGCGTGCGCTCGCCGATTATGAGCAGGACCCGGACGTGCTTGCACGCCGGGCGATGAAGATCGCGTCGGAAGTTTGCGTCTTCACCAACGATCAGCTGACGCTCGAAGTGATTGAAGGCTGAGCCTAAGCGGCTAGGCTGGCGGCATGTTGATCGGCCGTCGGACCTTTGCTTCCAGTTCCGCTGCCTTGCTTTCGGGCTGCGCGACTCTTGGCGCTCGAACCATCAAGGGCTGCACTCCGCTCGTTCCGGTAAACGTCGACGAAAGCATCGTCATTCGCACGGTCGCAGGCTTGCGCCCGTACCGCCGCTCGGGTTTCGTGGTTCGCGCCGAGCCGCTCGGCGACAAGAGGCTGGTCCATAATTACGGCCACGGCGGCGGTGGGATTACCTTGAGCTGGGGAAGCTCCAAACTAGCGACCGAGCTCGGCCTCCAGGGGCATTTCGGGCCGGTCGCCGTCCTCGGTTCCGGGGTCATGGGCGTCTCGACCGCTCGGCTGGTGCAGGAAGCGGGTTTCCCGGTCACGATCTACACCGCTGCGATGCCTCCCGAAACGACCTCGAACATCGCCGGCGGGCAATTTCATCCCTTCGCCATCTTCAACGCGCGGTTCGCCAGCGACGAGTTCAAAGCGCAGTTCACACGAGCGCTCGACTATAGTTGGCGGCGTTTTCAGATCATGGTCGGGGACGATTACGGGGTTCACTGGCTTCCGACCTATGTCCAGACGGATACTCCCGAAGCAAGGCTCCTCGCTACCTTCCCCCCCTTTGATCGCCTGCTCAGCCGGGCAGAACATCCCTTTCCGGTCGATAGCGTGCTTCGTTACGACACGATGTATGTCGAGACCGGCCGGTATCTTAGGCAGATGATCCGCGACGTACAGATCGCCGGAGGCCGGATCGAGGTGCGAAAGTTCGCGGCTGTAACCGATATCGGCGCGGTTCCCGAGAGCTTGGTATTCAACTGCACCGGCCTTGGAAGTCGGGATTTGTTCGGCGACCAGGAGCTCCAGCCGGTCCGCGGCCAGCTCGCCATCCTCGAACCCCAGCCCGCGATTCGCTACGCCTACACCGGGAGCTCGGGCTATATGTTTCCACGCGCCGACGGAATTCTTTTGGGCGGAACTTTCGAATTCGACATTTGGGATCCAACACCCCAGCCTGCGGCGATCGCCGGCATCATTGCCGACCACAAGCGCTTCTTCGGCAACTTCCGCTGCACCGCTTGAAGTGCCTGAGTGCGCTCCCGACATTCCTTAGCGAAATGAATTATCAGACCTCTATTCCCCAGGGCGGGGAGCAAGCTAAAGTGCAACAGGACAAGCTGACACCAAAGGCCATTGTCGCTGCGCTCGACAATCACATCGTCGGCCAGGACGACGCGAAAAAGGCGGTCGCGGTCGCCCTTCGCAACCGCTGGCGCCGTCAGCAGCTCTCGCCGGAACTGCGCGATGAGGTCACGCCCAAGAACATTCTGATGATCGGCCCGACTGGCTGCGGAAAGACCGAAATCAGCCGGCGGTTGGCGAAGCTCGCCGACGCGCCGTTCGTGAAGGTCGAGGCGACCAAGTTCACGGAGGTCGGCTATGTCGGCCGCGACGTCGAGCAGATCGCCCGCGATCTCGTCGAGGAAGCAGTACGGCTGGAACGCGATCGCCGCCGCAGCAAGGTGCGCGCTGCTGCCGAGGAAGCCGCGATGGAGCGGATGCTCGACGCACTGACCGGCAAGGGTTCGAGCGAAGCTACTCGGCAGAGCTTTCGCCAACGCTTCTCCGACCGCAGCCTCGACCAGGCAGAGGTCGAGATCGAGGTCGATGAAGCAGGCTCCATGCCCTTCGAAATCCCGGGGATGGGCGCTCAGGTTTTCGACCTCAAGTCGATCATGGGCAAGGCTATGGGCCAAGGTCCCCGAAAGCGCCGCAAGCTGAAGGTGCCCGATGCGTTCGCTCGCCTCACCGAAGAAGAGGCCGACAAACGCGTCGATCCCGACGATATAAATCGGGTCGCCCTTGCCGATGCGGAAGCGAACGGAATCGTCTTCATCGACGAAATCGACAAGATCGCGGTCAGCGACGTCCGCGGCGGCTCAATCAGCCGCGAGGGTGTCCAGCGCGACCTGCTTCCACTCATCGAAGGAACCACGGTCGCGACCAAATACGGCCCTCTAAAAACGGACCATATCCTGTTCATCGCTTCGGGTGCGTTCCACACCGCCAAGCCGGCCGATCTTCTGCCCGAACTCCAGGGCCGCCTTCCGATCCGGGTTGAGTTGAAGGCCCTGACGGAGGAAGACTTCGTCCGAATTCTCTCGGCAACCCGAGCGAGCCTGACGGAGCAATATCGGGCGTTGCTCGGCACTGAAGGAGTGACGATCGAGTTCGCCGACGGCGGCATAATCGCGCTCGCCCGAATCGCCGCCGAGGTCAACGAAGCGCTAGAGAATATCGGCGCTCGGCGGCTTCAGACCGTGATGGAGAAATTGCTCGAGGATGTGAGCTTCGAAGCCGAGGACCGACGCGGCGAAAGCCTCGTTATCGACGCGACCTTCGTCGAGCAGCAGCTCAGCGGAATTGCCAAGAACGCCGACCTTAGTCGTTACGTGCTCTAAACGATCATCAGCAATCCGTCCGCCAGGCGACACAGCTCGCCGATGAGGTTGCAGCTCAGCCGAGGCCGCTTCGTTTCGTCTCTAACTTCCCCAAGATTGGAGACGATCATGCGATTCGGATTGAACTGTGCCGCGGGCGGCATTGCGCTTCTCTTGTCGAGCGCCGCTGTTGCGCAGGCCCAGCAGACAAGTTCGACAACCGCCCAGCAAACGCCAACCCAAACTCAAACAACGACCACCAACAGCACGACGACGGCGGCCCCGGGCACTGAGGTGACGCCGCAGCAAACCCAGACGACCACGACACGAAGCACGGCGACCACCCCCACTGACAGCGCGACGGGGGTGCCGGTCGGGCCGACCGAGAAGTCGAAATCCACGACCACGACCACCACAACCACCGCGGGAGCGACCGCTGCCGCGAGCGTGGCCGACGTGAAGGTGGGCGTCTCGGTCTATGACACCAAGGGCGGTCTCGTCGGCAAGATCCAGTCAGTCAGCGGCGCCAATGCCGTCGTGGACACGGGCGCCGCTCGAGCCAAAATTCCCGTCTCGAGCTTCGCCAAGAATGACAAAGGCCTGGTCATGAACATGACCAAGGCAGAATTGGACTCGAGCGCCAAGAAAGCTGCACCGCGAACAGCACAGTCGAAGCCGCCCAAGAAGCCGAGTTAAGCCGCGACCTTGCGGTATCGCCAGGTCAGTCCGTTGACGAACGGCGGCCACAGGCTGGTCTTGACCCCGGCAAGTCGAAACCAGCGCGCGACCCACGTGTTGCATGTTCGGAACGCGCTCTCCTTTCCGACCGCTCGGTAGAAGGCATCGGACGGTCCGTATCCCGGGTGCCGGACTCGGATTGGGCGGCCGCGAGCGCTGAGCGCGAAATCGGCGCGGATCGCGGCGAAGAGACGGCGATATTCTTCAGGTCGAAGCCGGATCTGCCGCGCAGCGTAGGCCGGGCTCGACACATATTCGACGTGCATCACGCGCTTGCCGCCGCTCAGCGCGGACCAGATCGTGCCGGGAGAGATATCCCGCCAGGTCGGCGTGTTCAGGTAGACGCGTTCCTCGCCCGAGCCGAATGCAATCCATCGCGCCTGAGGGTCAGGCGCGGCGAAATCGCCCATCGGAAGAAGCGGCGTCCAGTCGAGGCCCTGCGATTTCACCGGAACGATGATATCTGCGTGAATGCCATTATCGGCGATGTAGACGGCGGGACCCTCGACAGGCTCGGTCCAGCCGCGATTGACGGGTAGCAGCGAGCCGACGAGCGCTGCGGCGAGGTACAGCGCGGGCACCGCGATGAGGGCGCTCAATAGCCGCCCGACCCACTTGCCGACTTTGCCTTTTCGCCTCCGCCGAGCCATCTGCTCTCCCGTCGCACCTTGCCTAGATTAGAAGGGCTGCCTAGATGCGCCAGCCGTCGGGGCGTAGCGCAGCCTGGTAGCGCATCACACTGGGGGTGTGGAGGTCGCTGGTTCGAATCCAGTCGCCCCGACCATCATCTTTTCAATCAGAAAGTCACCATTCCCCAATGTCCAGCCCTCCGATCTTGATGTTGATGCAGGCTGCGCCGAGCACCGGCTCGGGCGGAGCTGCGGCAATGATAATGGGCATTGCGCCATGGCTTCTGATCTTCGTGATCTTCTACTTTTTGATGATCCGGCCCCAGCAGCAGCGCGTGAAGCAGCACCAGGCCGAGATTGCGGCAGTGAAGAAGGGCGATGAGGTCATCACCGGAGGCGGAATCCGCGGACGGGTTACCAAGGTCAGCGACGATGAGGCCGAGGTCGAGATTGCGCAGGGCGTGAAGATCCGCGTCGTCAAATCGACCCTCACCGCCGTCGTAAGCGGCAAGTCGAAGCCGGCGAACGACTGATGCTCGAATTCCCCAGGTGGAAAATCTGGCTGATCGGGATCGTCATCGCGATCGGCGTCATCCTTTCCATTCCCAGCCTGATTGCCGGAACTCCGGCCGCGCGCGGCTGGCCGGGATGGATGCCGCAATATAAAATCAGTCTTGGGCTCGACCTTGCCGGCGGCAGCCACCTGCTGCTCGAAGCCAACTCATCCGATGCCATGAAGCAACGCGTCCAGTCGATGGAGGACGAGGTCCAGACCGAGCTTCGGCGCGACCCCCGGATCGATATCGGCGACATCTCGATCGCGGGAGGACGCCTCTCATTCATGGTTCGCAACGCGACTGAGGTCGATGCCGCGGTCGAACGGCTCCGCAACCTGACCAAGCCGGTTGCCCTGACCGGGAACCGCGACTGGGACGTCCAGGTCGTCGATTCGACCCGGATCGTCATGATTCCGACGCCGAGCGGAACCGCTCAGGCGCTGAAGGATGCAATGGGCGTCGCGCGCGATGTCGTCCGGCGCCGGATCGACCCTTCGGGAACGAAGGAAATTACCGTCATCACCGAAGGCGGCAACCGTATTCTGGTCGAAGTCCCGGGTGTTGAGGATCCGGAAGCGCTCAAGAAGCTGATTGGCCAGACCGCTCGGCTCGAGTTCAAGCTCGTCGACCTGTCGGCCAATCCGCAAGAGGTTCAGCAGGGGCATGCCCCTCCAGGCGGCCAGGTTCTCCCGTTGGCCGACGGCAATGGCTTCATGGCCGTAAAGCGTCGAGTGATGGTGTCGGGCGACCAGCTCACCGACGCCAAGCAGAGTTTCGACCAGGACGGTCGGCCAGACATCGATATCACCTTCAACACCGCCGGGGCTCGCCGCTTCGGGCGAGTGACGCAGGAGAATGTCGGCAAGCCGTTCGCAATCATCCTTGACGACAAGATCCTGTCAGCGCCGAATATCAACGAACCGATCCTCGGCGGCCGGGCTCAGATCGCTGGAAGCTTCACGGTCCAGAGCGCTCACGACCTCGCAGTGAGCCTCGCTTCGGGCAAGTTGCCGGTGAAACTCAACGTCATCGAGGAACGTACGGTCAGCGCCGAGCTCGGTCAGGATTCGATCCACAAAGGCGTGATCGCGTCGATCGTCTCGGTCGTCGCGGTGATCATCTTCATGCTGGTGACCTATGGCCGCTTCGGGGTTTACGCGACGGTCGCTTTGATCGTGAATGCCTTTCTGATCCTTGGCATCATGGCGATTTTCAATGCCACTCTGACGCTGCCGGGGATCGCCGGCTTCATCCTGACGATCGGCGCGGCAGTTGATGCGAACGTCTTGATCAACGAGCGAATACGCGAGGAGATACGGCGCGGCCGGAAACTCATCGATGCCGTCGAAACCGGTTATCATGAAGCCTTCAGGGCGATTTTCGACGCCAATGTCACGCACGTCATCTCGGCATCGATCATGGCCTATTTCGGCTCAGGCCCAGTCCGCGGCTTCGCCGTAGTGCTCCTGATCGGAGTCCTCACCTCAGTGTTCACCGCCGTCTATTTTACTCGCATGCTGGTCGCGCTGTGGATTCGCCGCGCCCGCCCGCGCGAGCTCCATATTTGAGGCCCTCAAAGCGATGAAGCTGCTCAAGCTGGTTCCTGAAAATACCAACCTGGACTTCATGCGCTGGCGCAACGTCGCGCTGGTGATTTCAACCCTGCTGACGATCGCCTCCATCGGCTACACGATTTATCGTGGCCTGAATCTCGGCATCGATTTCGTCGGCGGAGAGGTCATTCGCGCCGAGTTCGCGCAGCCCGTGCACATCGATGACTTGCGCTCGCGAGTTGATCGCCTCGGAGTCGGAGAGGCCAGCATCCAGGCGCTCGGCAACGACCGGACCTACCAGATCAGGCTCCCCAAACCGTCCGGCCCCGAGGCCGCTTCGAATGCCGAGGTGAGCAAGCTTCGAGCAGCGATCCCACAGCAATATCCCGGCGCACGGGTCGACGCTGGCGAATCAGTCTCGGGCAAGGTCAGCGAGGAACTGGCCGACAACAGCGCGCTCGCAGTTGCCTTGGCGATGCTTGGGATAGCCGTTTACATCTGGTTCCGGTTCGAATGGCAGTTCGGCGTCGGAGCGCTGCTCACGCTCGCTCACGACATCTCGATGACGCTCGGCTTCTTCGCCATCACCCGCCTGCCGGTCGATCTGAACGTCGTGGCCGCCTTCCTGACGATTCTCGGTTATTCGCTCAACGACACTGTCGTCATCTACGACCGGATCCGCGAGGATCTTCGGAAGTACCGCAAGATGGCAATCCTGCCGCTCATCAATCTGTCACTCAACGAAACGCTGGCACGGACGGTCGTGACATCGCTGACCGTACTCCTTGCACTTGGCATTCTGATGATGTTCGGCCCACAGGTGATCTTCGGCCTCGCGATCGCGATCTTTCTGGGCGTGCTGATCGGCACTTATTCGTCGATCTACATTTCCGCGCCGGTGCTGGTATGGCTTGGAGTGAAGCCCGACAGCTTTCTCAAGTCCGACGACAAAGAGGTCGGTCAGACTGAAATTGGCTAAAAGTTCCGTTCAGCTGCGGCCAAGCTTTTCATCGCCATGCGCCGCTTGGCCTGTTCTGGCGGCCACGCTAATGAGGTCCGAATGCTGAAAATCTCACGTCTCCATGCCCTCATCGCCGCCACCGCGGTCATCGCCCCGCTCGCGGGCTGCGCGCATGGCGGAACCAACAAGACAGATACGGCCTATGTCGCCCGAGACGTAAGCTCGCTCTATGGCGCCGCCCAACGCACTATGAATTCGGGCGACTATGAGCAGGCTGCAAAGCTGTTCGACGAGGTCGAGCGCCAGCACCCCTATTCGATCTGGGCGCGACATGCGCAGATCATGAGCGCTTTCAATTATTATCTCGCCACCAAATATACTGAATCGATCAGCTCGGCGCAGCGCTTCCTGACCATACACCCGGGCAGCGAAGAAGCGCCTTACGCCCAATATATCCTCGCGATGAGCTATTATCAGCAGATCCCGGACGTGGCTCGAGATCAGACCGTGACGAGCCAAGCATCCGAGGCATTCAATGAGCTGATCCGCCGTTATCCCGACAGCCGATATGCCATCGATTCCAAGCTGAAGCTGGACCTCATCACCGACCATCTCGCCGGCAAGGAGATGGATGTCGGACGCTTTTATCAGCGCTCGGGGCAGTGGCTCGCGGCAACCTACCGCTTTCGCAACGTCGTCGACCAGTATCAGACCACGACTCACGCACCCGAGGCTCTCGAGCGCCTCGTCGAATGCTATCTCGCGCTCGGCATTCCCGATGAGGCGTGGAAGGCATCTGCGGTGCTTGGGAAGAATTATGCCGGCACCTATTGGTATCGCCAGTCACTCCGCCTGTTGATCGCCGAACGCAGGCACACCGGTGGCCATGCCTTTACGGTCGCCGGCGAAACGCAGGTTCCCGGCGGGGCGACCGAGGCCGCGAGCGCGGCGGGCTATCCAAGCTCGGCCAGCTATCCGGGCGGCAAGGCCGCGAAAAAGCGCAAAGCATCCAAGCCGGCGAGCTCGAGCAGTGATTCGGACCGCCCGAGCGCGACCAGCTATCCGCAGGGTCGCAAGCCCCCGAAGCAATAATATCCAGCATGGGCGGGCTCGCATGCTGAGGCAGCTCGCGATCCGAAACGTCGTGCTGGTCGAACAGCTCGAGCTGGAGTTCGAGCTCGGCCTCGGCGTGCTGACGGGCGAGACCGGTGCAGGCAAATCGATCCTCCTCGATTTGCTGGGCCTCGCCCTTGGAGCCCGCGCCGACGCCGGGCTTGTACGCGCGGGCGAGGATTCGGCCGTAGTTTCGGCGGAGATCGAGCTGCCGCGAAACCATGCCGTCGCTTTGCTACTCCAGGAACAAGGGATTGACCTCGCCCCGGGCGAACCGCTGATCGTTCGGCGAACGCTCAAGAGTGATGGCGGAAGCCGCGCTTTCCTCGGGGGAACCAGCGTGCCGGCAGGGCTTCTTCGCGACGTCAGCGCGCTCGCGATCGAGGTCCATGGGCAGCACGATGATCGCGGGCTGCTCAACCCCAAGGGTCACCGCGCGCTGCTCGATGCTTTCGGCACGATTGAGACTCGCGATGTGGAATTGGCGTGGAACGAGATTATTCGGATCGAGGCCGAGCTTAAAGACGCACGCACCGAGCTCGCCGCGGCTGATCGCGACCGAGACTGGCTCACGCATGCATCGGCCGAAATCGAAGCGCTGGCGCCCGAGGAAGGCGAGGAGACCCGACTCGCCGAGGAACGCGCCGCGATACAGGGAAGCGTGAAAGCTGGTGAAACGCTTAGCGGCCTCGACGAACTACTCGGTGGATCCGAGGGCGCGCTATCGCTGCTGAGGCAGGCGGCGCGGCGGATCGAGCGCGGAGCTGCGGGCCATCCTTTACTCGCAGAAGCACTCGCCGGGCTCGACCGAGCGCTGATCGAGGCGAGCGAGGCCGAGGACCGGATCTCGCGCGCAGCCGAAGCTCTGGCGTTCGATCCAGAGCGACTGGAGCAGGCCGAGGCCAGGCTCTTCGATATTCGCGGGCTGGCTCGAAAGCACCGGGTCGAACCGGATGCCCTCGCAGCGCTGGGAGAAGAGATGCGAACCCAGCTCGCGGCGATCGAGGCTGGCGGCGAGCATATCGAGGAGCTCGAGCAGCGGCTCGTAGCCGTGCACGAGCGTTACGGCCAAGCGGCTGATCTCCTCACCAAGACACGCCGCGATGCCGCAGCGCGCCTCGATGCCAGCGTCGCCGCCGAGCTCGCACCCCTGAAGCTCGATTCGGCGCGGTTCCGCACCGGCATCGCCGCTTCCGAGGCTGGCCCCTCTGGCAGCGACCGCGTCGAGTTCGAAGTTTCCACCAACCCGGGCGCTCCGTTCGGTCCGCTGTTGCGGATCGCCTCGGGCGGCGAGCTGTCGCGATTCATTCTCGCGCTCAAGGTCGCGCTCGCCGAAGCCGGTAGCGCGGCGACGATGATCTTCGACGAAGTCGACCGTGGTGTCGGGGGTGCGGTCGCAAGCGCGATCGGGGAGCGACTTGCCCGGCTCGCGCAGGAATTGCAGGTGCTGGTCGTAACCCATTCGCCGCAAGTCGCGGCACGCGCTTCGCATCATTATCGCATCGAGAAGAGTCACGGCCCGAGCGGGACTGTGACCACGGTTCGCAAGCTCTCGGCGGACGAGCGGCGCGAGGAGATCGCTCGAATGCTTTCTGGCGCTTCGATCACCGAGGAAGCGCGGGCTCAGGCGTCGCGCCTGCTGGACGCCGCGTGACGAGCTACGTGGCGCTCCTTCGCGGCGTCAACTTGATCGGCAAGAGCACGCTCAGGATGAGCGACCTCAAGGCGATCGCCGACCAGCTGGAGCTCGGCTCCGCTCGGACCTACATCGCGAGCGGCAATCTCCTGTTTATCAGCAATCATCCCGAGGAGGCCCTGAGGCGAAGGCTTGAGAATGCGCTTCAGGCCCTGATGGGCAAGGATGTGCGGGTCATGTTGCGCACGGCGAGGGAAATGGCCGGGGTGGTGAAGGCCAACCCCTTCACTGACCAACCAGGCAACCGAGTCCAGGTCTTCTTCATGAACGGGCCGCCACCTAAGGAACTGCTTTCGACCATTCGCAATCGGGCGGATGACGAGCTGATCGAGGTCGGCCCGAGAGAGGTCTTTGTCGCCTATGGCGAAAGAGGTATCGGCAAGTCGCGCTTGCGCATTCCAGCTGCAGAAGCCGGGACTGCGCGCAACATGAACACAGTCGCGAAGCTCGCGGAGCTCGCAAGGGAGATGGCATGAGCAACGAACGGCCGATTTCGCACGAATTCGAGGGCGAGGGCCTGGAGAGTGTCTTCATAGGAAGGCGCGACGGCAAATCGCTTCCGACAATATTGATGGTCCCGACGGTGATGGGCGTTTCCGACCTTGAGAAAAGCTTCGGCCGGCAGCTGGTCGAGCTCGGCTACAACGCTCTGATCGTCGATCTCTTCGGCAAGAAATTTCACGGCTCGTCGCGCGACACGATGTTCGGCGAGATGACTCGCCTCCGCAGCGATCGAGCCGCGCTCCGTCGCAGGCTCCAACACGTGCTCGAGATTGCGCGAGAGCAGAGGGAAGTCAGCAAGAATGAGATCGTCATCTCTGGCTATTGCTTCGGCGGCCAGTGCGCGCTCGATCTCGCGCGGAGCGGGGCGGACATCGTCGCTGCGGTGAGCTTCCATGGGCTCTTCGATCCGCCGGGTCTGCCGCCGCAGAAGATCAGCGCCAAGGTCGTCGCCTATCACGGCTGGGACGACCCGATGGTACCGCCGCAGAAGGTAGTGGCGCTCGGCGAGGAGCTGACAGAGGCGGGCTGTGACTGGCAGATTCACGCTTATGGCCACGTCGGCCACGGCTTCACCAACCCTCATGCAAGCTCGCTCCAAATCGAAGGCGTCGCCTATAATGAGCTCGCGGCCGAGCGGTCGTGGACGAGCTTCGTCAATCTGCTTGAGGAATTGTTCGGCGCGAATGGCCACTGAGCTCATTGAGGCCGATGCTGCCAACCGCCTGATGCGGTTGGCAAGGGAGATCGCCCGGCACAACCGGCTCTACCACGACCAGGACACGCCGGAGATCTCCGACGCCGAATATGACTTGCTGGTGCGCGAGAATCGGGAGCTGGAAGAGCGCTTCCCGAACCTCATTCGCGCGGATTCGCCGTCGAGGAAGGTCGGCGCCGTAGCCACCAGCGGGCTCGCCAAGGTCACGCATGCACGACCGATGCTCAGCCTCGAGAACGCCTTCTCATCCGAAGAGGTCGAGGAGTTCGTCGCACGGGTAAAGCGCTTCCTTTCGCTTCCCGTGGATGCTCTTGTCGCATTCACTGCGGAGCCGAAAATCGACGGCCTGAGTTGCTCGCTTCGCTACGAAAAGGGCGAGCTGGTCCTCGCTGCGACACGCGGCGACGGTGCGCTCGGCGAGGATGTGACCGCCAATGTTCGAACCATCGGTGACATTCCGCAGCGAATCGCGACCGCGCCCGACGTGCTCGAGGTGCGGGGCGAGGTCTATATGTCCAAGGCCGACTTCGAAGCGCTCAACCGACGGCAGGAAGAAGCCGGCGGCAAGATCTTTGCCAATCCGCGCAACGCCGCGGCCGGCTCGCTTCGCCAGAAGATTCCGAGCGTCACCGCCGAGCGTCCCCTTCGCTTCCTGGCTCATGGCTGGGGCGAGCTCAGCGAGCCGCTCGCGGGGTTGCAATTTGAGGCGATGAAGCGAATCGAAAGCTTTGGGATTCCCGTCGCCGAACTCCTCGTTCGGTGCGACAGCATTACCGAAATGCTCGCCCATTATCGAGCGATCGAGAAAGCTCGTGCCGACCTGCCATTTGACATCGACGGTGTCGTCTACAAGGTCGATCGCCTCGATCTTCAGGAGCGGCTCGGCTTTGTCGCCCGCGCTCCGCGCTGGGGCCTCGCCCACAAATTCCCTGCCGAAAAGGCGGAGACGACGCTCGAGGCGATCGACATCCAGGTTGGCCGCACTGGCAAGCTGACGCCCGTCGGCCGCCTCACGCCCGTCGGCGTCGGCGGAGTCATCGTCGCCAACGTCACACTCCACAATCGCGACGAGATCGAGCGCCTGGGCCTTCGCATCGGCGACCGGGTTCGAATCCAGCGCGCCGGCGACGTCATCCCACAAGTGATCGAAAACCTCACCCGCGACGAGCCACGGCCGACCTACGTCTTCCCCGAACATTGTCCCGAATGCGGTAGCGAAGCTGTCGCCGAGGAAGGCGAGGTCGATGTCCGCTGCACCGGTGGCCTCGTCTGCCCGGCCCAGCGTTTCGAACGACTCCGGCACTTCGTTTCGAGGGGCGCGCTCGACATCGAGGGGCTTGGCGAAAAGAGCATTGCCGAGTTCATCGAGCTCGGCTGGCTGAGCTCGCCCGCGGATATCTTCCGACTGAGTGATCACAGCGCCGAGCTGCTCGGACGCGAGGGATGGAAGGAAAAATCCGTCGAAAACCTCCTCGCTGCGATCGAGGCCAAGCGCCAGCCGGAGGGTCCGCGGCTCCTGTTCGGCCTCGGCATCCGCCACGTCGGCATCGTCACCGCCCGCGACCTCCTCAAATGCTTCGGAACGATCGATGAGCTTCGGCGCTGCGCGCTCGCCGAAGGCGGCGAGAGCGAGCTGTCATCAGTTCAGGGCGTCGGCCCCGTCGTCGCCGAAGCGCTTGTCGATTTCTTCCATGAGCAACACAATCGCGAAGCGCTCGACGACCTCCTCTCCGAAACATCGCCGCAACCGTTGACCAGCGACTCAAAGCAGACCGAGTGGAGCGGCAAGACCATTGTCTTCACCGGTAGCCTCGAAACCATGAGCCGCGACGAAGCGAAGGCGCAGGCCGAGCGCTTGGGCGCGCGTGCTTCGGGCTCCGTCAGCGCGAGGACCGATCTCGTCGTCGCCGGGCCAGGCGCTGGCTCGAAGCTCAAGAAAGCCGAGGATCTTGGCATTCGCATTGTCAACGAAGCGGAATGGGCCGAGATCGTTGCGGCGGCTTGGGCCGATTAGCCCCGCTTCACGCTGACATCGCGATGAGAACCAGGACTGGCCACTCGCCCGGGCTTCGGTCAGTCAGCGTGAAGCCGAGCTGTTCGTAGACAGCCGTCACCGCGTCGGCCTGCGTGTCCAGCAGCCCTGCGAGAATCACGGTTCCGCCCAGCGCCAGCGATTTCGCGAATTCGGGTGCAAGCTCTGTCAATGGTCCCGCCAGAATGTTGGCGATGATGAGGTCGAACGGCGCCCGTGCGCAGATGAGGGGCGAATCCATGCCATCAGCGGCCGCCAGCAGCAGCTCGCCCGCTTGCATACCGAGCTTTACGCCGTTGATCGCTGCATTGTCTCGAGCGACTTCCACCGCCACGGCGTCGATGTCGGTCGCGATGCACCTTCCCTCGGGCCATAGAGCGAGCGACGCGAAGGCGAGCAGACCCGTGCCCGATCCGATGTCGGCGATATTCGCGAAGCGCTTGCCCTCGAGCTCCAGGCGGTCGAGTGCTTCGAGACAGCCGCTGGTCGTCGCATGCTGGCCCGTGCCGAACGCGAGGCTTGCGTCGATCTCGAACGGGATCGTACCGGGCGGGACGCTTCGGTACATCGGCGTGTGCACGTAGAAGCGGCCGGCCCGGATCGGCTGCAGCCCGGCCTGGCTCATCGTCACCCAATCTGCCTCGCCAAGCTCCTCAATTCGCGGTTCGCCCGATCCGAGCGTGCGCAGCAGTGACAATTCGAAAGCAGTCGGCGCGTGCTCGAAATAAGCGTGGATCAACCAATCGTCAGGCCGGCTTTCGTCAGGCTCGTCGGCCACCAGCACGGGCGGATCCGAATGATCGGAGAACAGCCCGTCTGCCTGCGCCACGGCCTCGCCCTGGGCGCGGCTGCAAGCGAGCGTGGCGCGGAAGCTCATTCCCCCGCTTTCTCCTTCGCCAGCCGATCGTCGAGATCCTTGGTCCGCGTAACCGCATAATCCTTGCAGGCGTCGGGATTATAGACCTGCGCTCGAAGAAGCCGGTTGGACATGTCGCTCGCCGACGGGTGGGGAGTCAGCAATATGTCGCACGGCAGCGCCGCTACCTTGGCGATGCTCGCCCGGAAGGCGGCCAGATAGGCCGGATGATCGCTGAAGCGATAGGTCTTGCTGCTGACCGCGGTCAGGCTGTCGGCATAGACGATCTGCCGGCAGACGCCGCCGTCGCAGCTTCCCCAGTGCCAGGTCAGAGCACCCGGAGTGTGGCCCGGGGTCGTCGCTGCAATGACGATCGTGTTGCCGATCCGTACCTCCTCGCCGTCCTCAACGATTCGATCGACATGGACGGCGGGGAAGCCGGGATTGATGCCATATTGAGGGTCGTCCTTGCCGGCGATGCCGCTATTCAGAACCGGTGCGGCGGCCGGCGAGGCAACAACCTGTGCCCCGGTCAGGCGCTGAAGCTTTGCCACTCCTCCGACATGATCGTAATGCTCGTGGCTCTCGAGGATAATGCGGACGTCGGTCGGCTGGAACCCGAGCTTGCGGATATTGTCGGCGATGAGGTCGGCGTCCTGCTCGGTGCCGCCGTCGATCAATATGTCGCCAGCCGGGTCGGTGATCAGGATCGACGAAATGCCGCAAGTTCCGACCAGATAGGTATTGCCGAAGATCCGGACCGGCGGCGCGGCTTGATTATAATCGGTCGAATCGCTGCAGGTCGAAGCCCACAGTGGTCCGGCGCTTTCGATCGGCGAGCGCGGCTGCTCGATATTCTTCGGGTGGCCGAGCGGGACCACGACCGGCAGAATTTGGGCGGCGGCAACGAGCGCGAAACTAGCGGACATAGCTTGCGCCGTTGACGTCGATGACACTGCCGGTCGCCGACGCCGGTGCCTCGATAGATAGCCAGCGGATGACTTCTGCGACCTCGTCGGTGCTTGCGACGCGGCCGAGCGGGATGTCGGCAACGATCTGCGCTCCGCCCCTTCCTTGCAGATAATCGGCTGTCATCTCCGAGACGGTGAATCCCGGCGCCACGGCAAAGCACAGGATTCCGTCGGACGCATAGCCACGCGCGATCGTTCTCGTCATGCTGACCATTGCGCCCTTCGATGCAGCATAATGCCAGTGCTGCGGCGAATCGCCGCGGAAGGCGGCGCGGCTCGCGACATTGACGATTCGTCCCTCCCCGCCGCGGTCGAGGAAGTGTGATACGGCAAGCCTCGAGAGGTCCGCCGCGGCCTGGAGATTGATGGTCATCGTTCGATGCCAGGAAGCGTTCCATTCATCGTCGGGGGCATTGTCTGCAACGGCCTCGTAGATGCCCGCATTGTTGACGAGAACGTCGATCTCTCCGCCGAGCTCGTCGAGCGCGGTATCCCAGATATCTCGTGGCGCGGCTGCATCGGTAAGGTCGCCGGCGATCAGCTGGTCCGTGCCGCGGGTTGAATGACCGACGACCTTATGACCGCTTTTCCTGAGAAGCGCGTAGGCGGCCGCGCCGATGCCCCGGCTCGCCCCGGTGATGAGGATGTTCATTCGGCTCTCTTATCCTCACCAGCAGCTGCTGGGGAGGGGGACCCGACCAGGTTCGGCGGACGGGCCTCTCGATCTCGCTACCCTCGAAACCTTGTCGAGATCGAGTGGAGGATGGTCAGGCCGCCATGCCGTTCACAAAATCCTTCGCGGTCGACCTGAAGGTTGCGATTTGGTCCGAAAAGCGGTTGAAGCCCTGCTCGACCTGGTCGATGTCCTTGGCGACATTTTCGGTGTCGGCGCGAATAGCTGCGATCGTTGAACTCATCAAATCCGCGGCGAGCGCGGTCTCGTCAACGGCGGCAGTAATCATCGTCACCGTCTGCGCTTGGAGCTCCATCGCCTCGCGGATTCGGTCGGCGGAACTCTGCACTTCCTCGACCGTGCCCTGGATCGAGCCATTGGCCTCCACGGTCTGCTTGGTCGCCTGCTGGATCGCCGTGATCTTGGCAGTGATGTCGTCGGTCGCACGAGCAGTTTGCGAAGCGAGGCTCTTCACTTCCTGGGCGACAACGGCGAAGCCGCGGCCGGCATCGCCCGCGCGCGCCGCCTCAATTGTCGCGTTGAGCGCGAGAAGGTTCGTCTGGCCGGCGATGTCGCGGATGAGGCTGAGGATCGAACTCGATCGCCTCGACATGCGCCGAGAGCGCCTGGCTGACCTTCACGGCCTCGCTCGCCTGACCGCCGGCACGCGTGGCGACACCGGCGGCAACCTCGACCTCCGCGCGCGCATCCTCGATCGCTCGGATGAGGCCGGCTGCGGTCTGGGCCGCTTCGCGCATCGCGACCGCCGACTGCTCCGCCGCAGCAGCAACCTCGCTCGTCTTGCCGAGCATTCCGCGCGCCGAAGTGGCTGTGGAACGCGTGCGCTCGGTCAGCGACTTCGACTGGTCGGTGCTGGCGCGAACCAGCTCGCTGACGTGACGCTCGAACTGCTCGCTCTCGCGTCCGCGCAGGTCCGCAGCCTCGATCGCTTCCAACAGCGCGACCTGAGCAAGAATGATGTCCGTTTCAATCGTCGTCAGGCGCTGAAAGGCACTGAGACATTCCCGTAGCTCATCCGCGTCGGTGCCGAACCGCTCGAAGATGCCCGCGACGACGCGGGTCTGCAGCTGGTCGCGCGCAGCAACATATTCGGGAACGGATGACTTCTCGCGGAAGATGCGGCGTCCGTGCTCGGCGACGTTCTGGATCCAGTCGGCGTCGACCTTGCCAGCATAATGCGCCTTCACGATTGAAGCTGCCGTCGGGCCGAACTGATCATTTACCTCGGCTTCGATCAGGTCGCCGACCTTCGAATTCAGCATTTGGAGATCGCGGTCGAGCGAGCCGCCGGCATTATAGGTTGCAAGCCTCTTGCTCACCTGACCGTCAGTCAGCCGCTGCAGCTGTGCAGTGTCGCCACCCATGTCGTCCGCTCCGTTATTTCGCGCTGATTGAGGCCGGTCTTGCCGCATGAATGGTTAAGAGCCGGTTAGGGCGGCGCCGAAACTTGCGTGCCTCGACGACCGCGCCTTAAGCGCCGGCAGCATGTCAACAACGAGATCCCGCCCGCTTTCACCCCACCTCACAATCTGGCGCTGGGGCCCGCACATGGTTGTTTCTATCCTCCACCGAGCCACCGGAATCGCGCTCTCCATCGCCGGTCTGGCGGTCCTCGCGTGGTGGCTTACGGCCTTGTCGAAGGGTCCGGACGCCTATGCGACGTTCGAAAAGGCCGCGCACAGCTGGATCGGCCTCATTGTCCTCGTCGGCCTCACCTGGAGTTTCTTACAACACCTGCTTTCGGGCATCCGTCACTTGGTGATGGACACCGGCGCAGCCTTTGAGCTTCGGGTGAACAAGATCGCAGCGATCTTGACCATCGTCGGCTCGATCCTTCTCACAATCCTCATTTGGGCATGGCTGATGGGGGTGCGGCCATGAGCATCGGCCAAAGCTCAACGCCGCTTGGCAAGGTTAGCGGCCTCGGCTCGGCGCGCGAGGGCGGCGAGCATTGGCTGACCGAGCGAGTCACCAGCATTGCGCTCCTGCTGCTTGGGAGCTGGCTTATCGCCTCGCTGCTCCTGCTTCCAAAGCTCGACCCCGCGACCTTCACCGAATGGCTGAGGGCACCGAGCGGAGCGATCCCGATGGCCCTCTTGATCATCGTCGCATTCAAGCACGCGCTCGATGGCATGAAGGTTTTCATCGATGATTACGTCCACGAGCCGGGAAGCAATTTCGTGGTCAACACCTTGCTTCTGTTCCTCGCCATCGGCGGCGCTGCAATCGCGCTCTTTGCCCTCGGCAAGCTCGTATTTGGGTCGGTCGCGTGACCGCTTACCAGATCGTCGATCACATCTATGACGTCGTCGTGGTCGGAGCCGGGGGGTCCGGCCTTCGCGCTACGATGGGAGCCGCTGAGCACGGACTGAAGACCGCCTGCATCACCAAGGTCTTCCCGACCCGCAGCCACACCGTTGCGGCGCAGGGCGGAATTGCCGCCAGCCTCGGCAACATGGGCCCGGACCATTGGACCTGGCACATGTACGATACGGTCAAGGGCTCCGACTGGCTCGGCGATCAGGACGCGATCGAATATCTATGCCGGGAAGCTCCAGCCGCGGTCATCGAGCTCGAGCATATGGGCCTTCCCTTCAGCCGCACGGCCGAAGGCAAGATCTACCAGCGAGCGTTCGGCGGGATGACGCAGAATATGGGCGAAGGCCCGGCAGCGCAGCGCACCTGCGCCGCCGCCGACCGCACTGGCCATGCGATGCTTCACACGCTCTACTCCCAAAGCCTCAAGCATGACGCCGACTTCTTCGTCGAATATTTCGCGATCGACCTCATCATGCAGGACGGCGCGTGCCGCGGTGTGGTCGCCCTCAACCTCGACGACGGGTCGCTCCACCGTTTCTGCAGCCAGGCCGTCGTCCTTGCGACCGGCGGCTATGGCAAAGTCTATTTCAGCGCGACCTCCGCCCACACCTGCACCGGTGATGGCAATGCGATGGTGCTTCGAGCGGGCCTCCCACTCCAGGACATGGAATTCGTCCAGTTCCACCCGACCGGAATCTATGGCGCCGGCGTATTGATCACCGAAGGCGCTCGCGGCGAGGGCGGTTATCTCACCAATTCGGAAGGCGAGCGCTTCATGGAGCGTTACGCGCCGAGCGCGAAGGACCTCGCGAGCCGCGACGTCGTCTCACGCTCGGAAGCGATGGAGATAAGGGAAGGTCGCGGAGTCGGCGAACACAAGGATCATATCTTCCTTCACCTCGACCATATCGACCCCCGGATTCTGCACGAACGGCTGCCCGGAATCACCGAGACCGCGAAGACCTTTGCCGGGGTCGATCTGACCCGCGAGCCGGTTCCGGTCGCGCCGACCGTCCATTATACCATGGGGGGCATTCCGACGAACTATCATGGCGAGGTCGTGACCCTGAAGGCCGGTAATCCCAGACTCCGTGGTGCCGGGCCTGTTCGCGGTCGGCGAAGCGGCCTGCGTCAGCGTCCACGGCGCCAACCGGCTTGGCTCGAACAGCCTGATCGATCTTGTCGTGTTCGGCCGTGCAGCCGGCATCCGTCTCAATGACGTGGTGAAGAAAGGCGCCCTTCCGGAGCCGCTGCCAGAGAATTCGGCGGAATTGGCGCTCACCCGTCTCGACAGGTTTCGCCACGCCGAGGGCGCCAGTCCGACCGCCGAGATCCGCTTGGAGATGCAGCGCACGATGCAGGCTGACTGCGCCGTCTTCCGAACCGACCGGACACTCGCCGAAGGCGCGGCGAAGATCGACAAGATCTACAGCCGAATGGCCGACGTCCATGTCTCGGACCGAAGCCTCGTCTGGAACAGCGACCTCGTCGAGACGATGGAGCTCGACAACCTTCTCGCCCAGGCCGTGGTGACAATGCATTGCGCCGAAAATCGCAAGGAAAGTCGCGGGGCGCACATGCAGGAGGATTATCCCGATCGCGACGACAAGAACTGGATGAAGCACACCATCGCCTGGTTCGAAGGCTGGGGCGGTGTGGGGGGCGGAGTGAAGATCGACTACCGCCCAGTGCACGAGTTCACGCTCACCGACGACATCGGCTACATCAAGCCTAAGAAGCGGGTATACTAAAGGCGGCCAACAATTAACCTTGGTTCGATCGCTCCGGCTGGCTGATGATCTGCAGCTCCGCCGAATAGCGACGCGCCTTTTCTGCATAATGCGCGGCTGATTCTCGAAGCATCCGCCGCTCGTCATCAGTGATCTGGCGTACCGCGCGCGCTGGCGCCCCGACGATGAGACTGCCCCTCTCAAACCTCTTGCCTTCGGTCACGAGTGCGCCCGCGCCAACGATGCATTCTGCCTCGATCACTGCGCCGTTGAGAATGCGCGCTCCCATCCCGATCAGACAGTCGTCGGCGATCGTGCAGCCGTGGAGGATCGCCTGATGCCCGACGGTCACTCGTGCGCCAATCATTAGTGGAAAGTCGGCGTCGCTGTGGCCGACCGAGGCGTCCTGGAAGTTCGTCTTCTCCCCCAGGATCAGCGGCGTGTTATCGCCGCGCAGGACCGCGCCAAACCAGACGCTCGCCCGAGCGCCGAGCCGAACGTCGCCGATCAGGTCGGCGGACGGCGCGGCCCAAGCTGCAGGGCCCGAGCTGAGGCGAGAGATCATTCAGCGCGTAAAGCGGCATGTTGTTCGTCAACCTCGCTTCACCAGCAGAGAACCAAAACTATAGCCCTAGCGAATTGATATCCATTGGGAAAACCTGTTCGGATTCTCATGCACCAACGACCACAATTTTCATTGCGTCGGGCTCGCTTTCCAATTGGATGGCACGATAAGTTGGTGCGGGCCCGGCCGGGACCGGGCCCGCACCTCTGGGTTCACGCCATGACAGGCGTCGCTGCGCCCTGGTGGATTTCTGGCTTCGCATCGTCCCCGGCAATGAAAGCAAGTATGTCCGCATTCACAATGTCCGGATGCGTCTGACAACAGCCGTGCGGCAGGTCCTTATATGTCTTTAGCCTGCCATTCTTGAGCAGCTTCGCCGTCAGCGGTGCTGAATCCGCATATGGGACGATCTGATCGTCCTCGCTGTGGATTACCAGCACGGGCACTTCGATCGATTTCAGATCTTCGGTGAAGTCGGTCTCCGAGAACGCTTTGATGCATTCGTAGCCAGCCTGGACGCTGCCCATCATGCTCTGTCGCCACCAGTTGCGGATGAGGCCTTCAGATATCTTCGCGCCAGGACAGTTGAAGCCAAAGAAGGGACCCGTCGGAATATCGAGGTAAAACTGCGCCCGATTGGCTGCCAGCGCCGCTCGATATCCGTCAAAGACTTCGATCGGCGTCCCGCCCGGATTCGAAATCCTTCTTGACCATCACCGGCGGAACCGCGTCGATCAGCACAGCTTTGGCGACGCGGCCCGGTTCCGCCCGGGCGACATAGCGTGTGACTTCGCCGCCGCCCGTCGAATGGCCGACATGGACTGCATTCTTGAGACCAAGTTTCGCAATGAGTTCAGCGACATCCGACGCATAGGTGTCCATGTCGTTACCGCCCTCGGTCTGCTCCGACCGTCCGTGTCCGCGGCGCTGTTGCGAGTCCGTCGATCGCTCCGACTCGGTCGCGACGAAACCGCAGTAATAGCGTCGCTGAATAAGAAACCGCCAATGCGACGAGCCGTCCAACGACCAGACTTATATCCGCTTGGTAACGGGGACCTGCGTCAAGGGCCGGGCGGCCACATGTCATGATCGGGCGAACGTCAAAAGTGGTCCAATGTCGGGATTGTCGCCAGCTCGCTGAGCTTCGATGTACCAGCTCTTAGCTCCGCGGGTTCCGCTAGATTGCCGCCGCCCCATTCAAAGCGAGCACAGCTTAGCTCAGGATGGTGCCAGGAGAGAACCAAAACTCAAGCCCTAGCAAATTGATATTCATGGGGAAAACCTGCTCGAATTACCGACGGGCCCCCAAAAAAGCCCCCGGTCATCAATTTGCATGTCGCCTCCTAAAGACAAATGAACTTTCTTTGCCGTGGGCTTAGGGATGAATGGCGCCGGTCGGGGTCAGACTGCGCTTGCCGTGGACCTGAACGCCAGAGTGCGAACCCTCAGGGGGCATCGTTTATCCAAGCTGGCTCAGCTCGTCGCCCGGCGGCTGGCTTATGAGTCTCTCTCAATTTCGGTGCTTGATCCAAACTTCGAACCCTCGTTTCAATTAAGATCACTTGTCAGTCCGTGAGTTTAACGAGGCCTTTTTCCGGGCCAACCGGAACTACCTTTGGTTTTACCTGCGGCGCAAGCTAGACGAAAATTTGCGGTCGCATTTCCGCGGCAGGCCTTAACCAAAGTTCGCAGACTTCGCCGCGTTCGGTAATGACCAAGGTCACTCCTTTCAGAATGCGGACCGCGAGGCCGGTACCGGCTGCGCAACGCACTTTGACCCAACCTGCAGTGGCGTCGACGAACGTGGGGAGGAATGCGTTGCCGGAGTTTATTCTGACCGAAACTGAAGGCCTAAGCGGCTGTTCCGTGACCACGCGAACTAGACCATCGCGTGCCTCGGGAGATACAAGACGACTTGGTATCCACCTCGTGTGGGGGCAAACACCCCATACTGAGATGATACGCCCTGATTTATCCACTCCCAAATTCAGATCATCAATTAAAATAGACGCAAATTCTGTTTCCGGCCTTGTACAGTATCAAAAGAAAATTCATTCTCTCTATAGACAATCACATGGCGATATTCAGAATTTTCCGTGTATTCGACCTTGAATTTCATAACCTTCTCAATGGCTGATGAAGTTGAAATGATAGATCATTTTAGTTTCCGGGTCGACAACCAACTCCCAAGTGCCATAGCTCAGCCCCCCGCTTGGTCCCGAATAAGAGCCCAGCACTTCGTATCTAAGTGCTGTTGGGATTCCGCCAGGATCCGGCACTCCCAAGCCCGTATTCTCGATCACTTGTGGGAATAAGCGCGAGCCGATCCAAGGTCTTGATAGCTGATTGTTTAAGACGGTTACCGTATAGGTATAGTCCCCCGCGCCCGCACCAAGGTTGCCACTTGCAGGAAGAATGTTCGGCCCACCTCCTGCCATTCCAATTTCTGCGCCTGCAGCTCCACCACCGCCGGTAGCACCACCTACGCCGCCTCCCATAGACCCTCCAATGGGAGCGCCACCGCCTCCACGAGCTGCACCGCCCACGCCTGCGTCTCCCGCGGCCGCGCCCGCATCAGAAGCACCCAGTTCGGCGGCACCTAGCTCAAAGCCTGCACCACCACCTGCGGACGCCGCAATTGCTATCGGGATTGTCGTCCCGCTAACGAATGTTCCGAATAATTCTCCGTAATTAATACATTGCGGGTGAAGCCACTTCTGGAGCGCATAGTCGATCAGCATCGCTGCTGAGCCGATGACCAGTGCCTCGCCAATGCAAAGGTCCTCGAGGCAGAGTCCTCTGGGATCGCTATACTTGAGCGGATTCCCCAAAGCGTAAAGATATGGATTTGAGCCGCCACGAAGGCCGATCGGATCGGCCTGAATGTACCGACCTGTCGATGAGTCGTAGTCTCGATATCGGTTGTAGTAGATGTCGCTTAGCGTCTTCGTCTGACCAGGAAAGCCAAGCGCCGTATAACCCGTCGGATTGGCCGCGTTTCCGCTCGAATCCGTGGTGACAATCGGCACACCGAGGTTGTTTCCGTGAACCCAATAGATTGCCGTGTTTTGAGCCCCAGCTCGCAACAACTGCGAGTGGGGCGTATCCAGCCACGCCATCAGACCCGCCAAACGGCTCACCAACCTCAGCGACATCAGGGCTTAGCCAAATCGTCTCAGCGACCGGGTCGGTCCCCGATGATGCATATTCCCCAATCAGACGTCCGGTGAGATCGTAGACGAAGGAGTGGGTTGCCGCGCCACTTGTTACGCGTACTCGCTCGTCAAGTCCGTTATACGCATTCGTCTGCGCAGGGTCGCCGGTGCGATTATATGTCAGCAGTCGGCCATAGCCGTCGTAATTAGCGCTGATACTTACCGAGCCTGGTCGCGTCTCGCTGACGGTATTGCCCCGATTGTCATAGCTTATGGACCGCGTTCCGCTCGCATCGGTAAGTGAAGCGAGGCGGTTAGTAGCAGTATTATAAGAATAGACTTCGGCGCTCGGCGGCGCGTCCAGGATGCGTGAGATGAGTGAAATTCGACCGTTGGAGTTGTAACCGTAATAGACGTTGCTGGGATCGTCGAGCAGATCCAGAACTGTACCCAGATTACCGTCGTTGTCATATGCATAAACAAGGGAAGACAAGTTTCCGCCGGTCGCGGTCGAATAAAGCCTCTTGGATGTCACGCGACCGTCGGTCCACGTTTGGCTCAACGAAAGCCCATTGCCGAATTGAGCGGCCGTTATCGAACCCCAGGGCTCGTATACGATCGAGCTCGCGAGCGTAATCCAATTCGGATCGCTCGCGCTCTTTGTTCGCACGGTGACAACTCGTCCCTTGCTGTCGCGATCGTAGGCGACTGCGCGCCCAGATGGATAAGTGATGAGGGTTATCCGGTTCGCTAGATCGTAACGTGTACGCGAGATCTGAATTCGAGCCGAGCGATCGTCTGGCGCTTGGTGATCAAGTTGCCGCGATAGTCGTAAGCGAAACTCGTCGTTCCGGTGCTGTCTGAGATGCTAGACAAATGTCCAATCCCATCGGATCCGGCAATTACTGGCGTGTCCCAGCTGTACGTGACAGTTTGACCCGTTTGGCTGGCCGGAGTTTTCGAAGTGATCCGGCCCAAGATGTCGCGGACATAATCGACGCGCTGCCCGCGACCGTCGATGCTCGCGGTTAGCTCACCCGCTTCATTGTAATAAAAAGTGCTTGTTCCCCGATCGGGCGAGACGCCTTGGATAATATCCCCGAACCCGTCGCGAACATACGTGGTCTGAACGGAGATTTCCGTCGGTAAACGATGTCGGAAGATCGTTATCATTGTATCCTGTTGACGTTGTTCCTCCATCCGGCGCAACCGTTGAGATCAGCCGATTGAGGGGATCGAACGCAGCCTGCGTGGTATAGCTCCGAGCTGACGTCACCAGTTTTCGATTTCCAACCGCATCGTATGCAAATGTCTCGGTATGGCCCGCCCCCAACGTCTGGGTAAGCAGTCGCGACAGTTCGTCGAAGGTGCGCGAGATTGATCTGACAACTGTACCGTCGGCACGCTTCACCGTCTGGCCGATAACATCGCCGTGCGCGTCCGTTTGATAATCAATCCGCTCACCGGATCCGGCGCGAACCGCAACAAGGCGCCCTGCCGCGTCATAGTCCATGATCAGCTTGTCCGTAGCGGGCTGAGTGATCCCGGTTACGTGATCATGAATGTCGTAATCAAAGCTTGTGGTCGCATCCAAAGCTGGAATCGTCGGATGCTTGACAGTGATCGTCTTGGTACGTCCAAACGTATCATAAGTGAATGCGGTCACGGTGCCATTGACGTCGGTCATCGTGCCGGGTCGGCCGTTCACGTCATAATTCGCGAACGTCGTCACCTGGCCGAGCCCGTTGGTCGAGGTCAGCAAGTTTCCCGCGGTGTCGTAGGCGTAAGTGAGAGTGTCATCTTCGCCCAGGCCGTCGACGGGTCGCGGACCGTTAATCGAAGCCAAGCGTCCCCCGACACTCCAAGTGTAAGCCCAAGTGCGAGTTTGGCCATTGGTGGAGTACCGGAATTGATTGGGCAGTCGTGTCGGTCTCGGTCAGGCTCTGCAATTGGCCGCTCAGGAAATAGGCATAATCGATCTGCAAACCGCCGCGGGTGACTCGATCAGGAACGTTGAAGGCGGCATCCCAAGTGATCGTCGTTGTTCGCTGCTGAGAGGTACCTGATGCTTCCACCACTGTAAGGGGACGCCCTCGCGTGTCGCGAGTATAAGTCGTTACGTGCCCATCTTCGTCAGTTTCGCTCGCGATGAAATTGTTCGTGCCATAGGTGATCGACCGTGTACTCGTGGGCGTGCTCGAGCTTGCCTCGCCTACGACACCTGCGAGCCGGATGTCCTGCGTGCCACTTCCAAAGAGCTGGAAGTGGTATTCTGTGACTTTCCCAAGCGGATTGGTGACGCTACGAATGCGTTCCGTTGGCGTTTCGGTGTTGCTGATCGAATAAGCGTCAGAACCTGCGGCGAGCGAACTGCTTATCCCTCTGCCGCGCGAATCATACGTGTAGCTTGCGACCTGATTTCCATTGAAGTCGGATATCGAAGTAATGTGCGATGGGAACCGCGCATCGCCATATCCATAAGACACTGAATCGATGGGCGTGCCGCCCGCGCCAAGTAACTCCACTTTGACCAAGCGTGCGATCATGCTCGTGGATGGAGGGCCAGTAGCTGGGGGCGGATCGTAGCTTGAACCGGAGCGCTGTCCCATCGGGCAGCGAAACACTCGAAACGGCCTCAGGATAAGGCAGTGAGCCAGCAGGAGGAGTGGCTAAACTTGAGATGTAAAACATCGACCAATTGAACGTAGCTTGCCGTCCGAAGGTATCGACGATGTTCTGGAGCGAGCCATCGCTGCGATAGGTCAGATCCCAACGGTAACCGGCTCGGGTTACGCGAGAGATCGGACGTCCGACCGCGTAGGGCGCAGACGTGTTTGGCCGAGCGAATGTCTGGATTGTCCAAACGGTATCGTTGCCGTCCGTGACTTGCCACTGGGTCGCTGCGGACTGGAGCGTACTCAAGTCGCTTGGTAATGTGCCGAGATACTCGATTTTTAGATTTGTTGGTGCATAGAATGCACCGGTTGTCGTGTCCGGAACCCAAGTGCCGCCCGACTGCATGACAAAGTCAAATGCACTACCATCCGGCGCGAGGAGCGCGAGCTTGGCGTTCGGCGTAGAGGGCGATCCCGAGAATCCGGCGAGCTGGAGTTCGTACATGAAGTGGAATTGCCAGCCCCCCGCAAGCCCCACTGGAGCGGTTTGAAAAAGCTGACGTTTCGGCCGAACTGTAGTGATCTATAGGATCGGCTGATTACGAAATCGCCATCCCCGCTAGAGTAATCCGCCGATTGAAGAACCTTCGAACAGCTCGATAGGATAATGGGGTGTCCCACCTTCGGATTTCTGGATGACCCGTTATTGCCATTGCACGGTCGCTCGGGTGTGGGATCTTTGTCACAACGGCCTTGGACCGGAACGTACCCGCTCTGACATTTGAGCTCTGCCCAGGCGGGGAAGATGGTCCAGCAACTGTTGATGCCGCCCCCGGTCTCCTGGGGGCAAAGATATTGGTACTGGGTCCAACGGCACTCGACGCGGTTAGGATTACCGACGTCAGCATTATATCCGATGTATCTGCTGTCGACGTGCCCGCCCATATAATATTGCCATTGCGCGTGGCACGCTGCGCCCGCTGACGAATAGTAGTCTGTAATCGAGTGCGCAGATTGCCAGCCGAGCGTGCCGTCGATGCTTTGCGCATTCGCCGTCTGTGCAAGCGAGAACAGAACACAGGCTGTCAGGACCAGCTTTAGGAATAAGGCGAGTCTTTTCAAAGAAGACTCGCATCTTCGCCCTACCAAAACGCGCAACGCAGAGAACGTCGTCGTCCATAGGTGGACGCGGATCAGCCCACAGGGCTAACGAGTGCAGCATGGGCCGTCTCCGGAGTTGATACCAGGTCATCGACGGCTAGACCCCGGTCCCGGAGAGATCGAAGCGGTCCACGAACCCCGTGATCGGGACTCCGGTGGACCGGTTGTAGGAGACGCCGAAGAAAAGCTGATCAGGCGTGAAACCCAGCCCAGTCGTCGAGGTGACGAAAAGCTGGACCCAGATCTTACCGTCGAGCAACTGCGTACAGGGTGAGACTAGTGCCCGACTTGACCCATCTGACGTGGGTCGAGAAAGTGCCCGGTATCGCGTAACCGCTACCAACGGTGGATCCGGCGCCGGTAAATCCCGTCACAGTACGAACCTCGCTGGTCGACAACGCGCCGTTGTAAGCGACTGTGAAGACTTCTTTGCCGGTGGCGCTCTCCCTCAGTCCGAACAGCCATGCCCCATAGTTGACGCCGGGGTTCATCCAGCCGGCGTGAAACTTCCAGTCAAAGTCGCCAGTCGGGGTCGTAAGCGTTCGGTACATGATGCGCTGATGATCGCCGGCGATTGGAACCGACCATGTCATGTCGAGGCCGACGTCGGCATCGTCGGACAGCGTCGGCGAATTGCTGTCGTAACCTGCGTAGGTCAGGGATCCAGCGAGCGGTGGATTCCAGGTACCAGGGCTTCCCGCCACTGCCCGCCGAGCCATTGCCGCTCAATGCGGCCGTCACGCGGCCCGTTGCATCCACCGTGATCGTCGAATTCTGATAGGTGCCGGGAGCAACGCCACTCGGACCCATGTTCGAAGCTGAAGTCACGCGCCCTTTGGCGTCCACGGTGATCGTTGCGCCAGTATATGTGCCGGCAGTGACGCCGCTCGACGCGAGCGTAGCCGACGTCGTGCCACTCGTCGTGACATCGCCGGTGAGATTTCCCGTAGCCACGGAATTGCTGCCGGAGAAAACCGCGAGACTACCGGTCGTCGGGGACCCCGTCGCCGACGTGGCGCAGTTTGCCAGAGTGTTAAAGTTGTTCATCACGACGGTCGCATCGGCCGTCTGACCATTGGATATCGCGTTGGGGACCGTGCAGGAGGCTTCAGCGCCGCCCGCGTGCAATGCCACGCCGAGCGCGAGCGCGGATAGGACCAGCCGCACAACACGCCGTCGACCGACGGCTTCCAGGAAATTCGTCATTCAGTTCTTTCCCATCTTTGCGTTTCGATTGTTCCGGTGGCGCCCGGAACATGACTTGAGACATCATCAAGAGACGGCTCGTCACGGAGCCGTCCAGGCAAAGCAGCCATATGGGGCGGAGCCCCATGTGCCGGTCTGGTTGTAAGGGAGGACTGTCAGCGAGGTGCGATTGCCATTGTGATCGTAAGCATAAGTGAAGCAGACATTGGATGCGGTGAAGGCGACCACTGCTGGCATGATTTCGCTGTGGACCAGCGAAGGCCCACGGCCTTTGTTCGGACGACCGTATTTGCTCAGACCGTGAATTTTAGTCGCGGACTTCGGGTTTGGCGCAATGCTCGGATTTCTTACTGTATCCGCGGAAGCGAATGACGGAATGGAAAGCGCAAGAAAAATTTCCAACGTAAGTCGACAAATACGCATTCGAGCCCGATCGGCGGCAAATGCGTGACCGAGGTCCGCGAGCGACCAGAGCTATCGCAGCCGGAATAGGCTCGACTCTGCAGATGCACAGATGGGTTGCGCGAACTCGCGCTAAAACACCCAGCCATACCAGTAAACATGCTCGAAACCTCGCTTACACCGCGAGTCCGCAAATCAAACGATCTTCGCTGCAGGCTTAGCCTGCAACAATCGAGCTACCGTTGCTTTGACAGATCCCCCTGAAAACTGAAGCTACACAGATGAACACTCAGATCAAGTGCGGTTCGGTCATTTTTTTTGCTTCAGAATGGATCAGAATGGCAGATCTTCATTTTCTAGATGTGACGATCATTGGCCGTCGATCTCGCACGACCTAGCGTGTCGGCAGAGCCGCCCCGGCGTAGGGGTCAAAAGGTGTTGCGGGGGCGGCTTTTTGCGCAGCTACCGGCGGATAAGCTGGCGCTGGCGTGATCACTTCGGGCGCTTGTGGTGCTGAACCCGAACCCATGAGTCCATTAACGAGTCCACTTGCAATTGACGATGCGCCGAAGATGACGAAGCAACCGAAGATGACCTGTGCGCCGCGGCGTACGTCGATCCGGCCGGACATGAGTAGAAAGCCAACTGATGCGACAGCGATCACCGCGACGGCTGTCGCGATCGTGCCGAGCAACGTTCCCTGAAGCCATTGCATAGCGGCGCCAAACACGTTGGGAGCCTGAAGGTCGGGGTTCACCGGATATTGTCGCTCAGAAATCACTGCCTCGACGTTACGACGGCCGCCGATGCGCGACAGCTGAACGAAAACATCGACCGACTGGCGCACATAATGGCGAACGTCATCACGGCCCAGCTTCGTCCCGCCCTGAAGGACCAGCATCACGAGCTGCTCGACGGCACCATCGGGCGAGTCTGCATGGATCGTGGTCATCGACCCCGGATGGCCGGTGTTGATTGCGCGCAGGAAGGCGAAGGCTTCCGGTCCCCGGAGCTCGCCCAAAATGATCCGGTCGGGCCGCATGCGCAGCGATGCCGAGACGAGATCGTTGGCAGTGACCTTCGCTTCGCCGAGCTCGCCGCGGACGCTTACCAGCCCTACCTTATTCTCATGTTCGACGATGAGCTCGGGCGTATCCTCGATGAGGATCAGTCGCTCTTCGGCCGGAACCTCGCGAAGCAGCGCATTCAGGAACGTGGTCTTTCCGGTCGAGGTGCCGCCCGAGACGATGATGTTTTTGCGCGCTCGCACGGCCAGCGCGAGCGCCTCCGCGAACGTTCGGCTGTTGATCAAACTCGCTCAGCTTCTCGTCGACCGGTCGTGCCCGACGCCTCGGTTCGAGTGTCGGCAAAATGTTCGCCCGCCGCATAGTCCTGCAGCGTCAGGGAGGCAGCAACCTGGCGCCGGATCGCAAGCGCCATCGGACCCCGCGTCGCCGGCGGCGCCACAACCTGAATCCGCGCGCCATCGGGCAGGACGGCTGCAAGCAGCGGATGCTCGCGACTGACACCCTGATGCGTCAGCGCCGCAATCTGCCGTGCGAGGCGCGCCAGCGTCAGCTCGGTGATCTCCGAATTCTCATGACGCTCGATCGCTCCACCGAGTGTCTCGAGCCAGAGCTCGCCGGGGCGATTGACGTAGATGTCGGTGACGTCCGGTCGCGACAGGACCTGCTCAAACGGAGCAAGGCAAGAGCGAAGATAGACACCTGTTGGCGCAACTGGTGCTGCGGCGGCGCTCCTCACCGCGAACCGGCCGCGCTGAAATCGAGGTCGTGGGCGACAAACACGCTGATGCTCTTGCCCGCGGGAACGGTCAGGGTCGGTGTGTAATTGGTGGCCGGCGCAATCTGCCCGGCGGCGGCTGTCGTGCTGCCCGAGACGACAACCACCGGGCCGACCGAGCGCTGAGCAAGCGCACTTCCAATTCCGATGGTGGATTGAAGCAGGGCATCGCCGACCCGCGCGAAGAAATGGGTGTTGACCGACGCTGGCACGCCGCCCCGCCCGACGGTGTCGACCGCGGGAGAGTCCATCGTGATCGTCATCCCGTCGGGGCGGATCAGCCGGGTCCAGATGATCACTGCCCGCTTCTGCCCCTGCGCGGCTTCCGACCGATATTCGCCGATGAGCTTGCTTCCCCGGGGGATCAGGACGTTCGTGCCGTCAAACGACCGAACGTCCCTTGAAACAATCGCGCGGGCAAAGCCAGGCTGTGTCGAATCAAATCCGGTCTCGAGAACCGCAGGAATGAGCGTTCCCTGGGTGACCGTCATCGAGCGATTGGCAAGCGCGCTCGCGCGCATCCGGGTCACGGTTTCTCCCGATGGCGTCAGGGCCGACGTCGGCCCCCTGCCGCCGCTGCTGCTGGCGGGCGCCGAGGTGGTGTCGATCACCAGCGGCGAACCCGACGAGACCCGCGGTTGCTGGACAGGAGCGGGCGGCAACATTTGCGGCAAAGGCTGCGGGACATAGACGGTCTGTACGGGCGCGGGCGCGGCGATACGCGCGGGCGCAGGCGCAGCAACGGCCGGCGCTGCCGGTTGCTGTTGTTCCGCTTGCGGTGCCGTTACCGGCGCCGCCTCAGGCGGGGCATAGAGCTGCGGCGGAGCCTGCCAGCTGCCCGCACCCACGGCGGGAACTGCCTGGCGAAGCGAAGGCTCCTCCTGCGCCGTGCGCCGGCCATTGAGAACCACGAACAGCAGCACGGCGAAAACGATCGCGATGGCTGCGAGCGCGACAGGCGAAAGGCCACTCCGCGGAAGCCGGACCGTCGGCCTGACGCCGGTGTCGCGCGGCTCGTTCGCGCCGAACAGCGCCTGGAGTCTCGGGTCGCCGATTTCGGTGACGGGCATCAGCGAACCTTCTTCGGCGCAATGCGCACAGCATGCGCGACTTCGGCGTCAATCCTGAACGTCAGCCGGTCCGGCACGCCGTCGATCACGTAGACATCGTCGGTGCCCATCATCCCGTTGACGAGCACATCCTGGCCGTGCGTGTCCTCGGCATAGACGGCAGGGATTGCCGCGCTACTCGGCCAGCTGATCAAAGTGTGTTGTCCGTCGTTGGTCATGCCCGCGGGCAGGAGCCGCTTGTCGCCACTGACCTTATATTTGTTGATCCGCCGATTCACCGCCGCGACGTCGACATACTGACCGGTCTCGACCTGCGGCTTCGGCGCCGGATAGCGGAACTGCACGGTGTATGGCATGTCGGTCGACGGCGTGGACAGCGATGCGAGATCGAAATTGTAGACCCGGACCGAGGTGACCACAGTCATGTTGGTCGAGACATCGGACTGCGCGGGTTTGAGGAACAGCCGATCGCCCTCCTTGTTGACGCTGACCTGCCAGGCTGAGCTGTCGCCCACGGCAACGCTCTGGATCTGCTCGTCGGGCGAGAGTTCGACCATCATCTGATAGCCGGGAGAGCCACGCAGCCGGACGATCGCATTGGCGTCATAGTCGATCTGCTGGAGGCGCGGATCGCCGCCGGCGGGCTCGGGCTGCACCTGCGCGACGGCAGGCGCTCCCACAAGAAGTGAAAGTGCGATCAAGGGGTTCAGTCTCATCACGGCACTGTTGCCTGCGCCGGCTGCCCGCCGCTGCCATAATAGCCAGGAGGAGTCGCCGCTGCCGGCGGGGCAACGCCGGCAGCGGTTGACGCGGCGGGAGCGACCTCGGGCGTCAGGACTTCAGCATCCTTGCGATAGTTGGTCACCTGGAAGCCAAGCGGGTTCACGAACCGGTCCTCGAGGCTCATCGGCGCAGTTGAATAATGATAGCGGATCACTGCAACCCATGCGCCCGGGCTCTGGGCCTGCGCACCCGCATCATTTCGGACCGTCTCGAACCGCACCAGAGCCGCATTCGGGCCGATCGGCGACACGCTCTTCACCTGCACATCCACGGTCGTCGTGCGTGGGAATGCGATGAGCGGGCTTTGAGGATTCGAGACCTGCATCTGCTGGAGATACGAGCTGCGAGCGGTATCGGCCGAGAACAATGCGACCTTGCGATAGTTCGCATTGAGGGTCGCCATGTCGAACCCTTCGCGCGCAATCACGTATTGGACGAGGAAGGACTGGGTCAGCGCCGCGTCGGGCGCAATCTTCGCTTGGTCGAGGGGTTTGAGCGCCTGCACATAACCCGTCGTCTTGTCGACCATCAGTGTATAGGGCTCGACCGTCTTGAGCGGCGTCAGAAGTACCAGCGCCAATGCCTCGAGCAGCGCGATCGCGGCTGCTATCCCTGCGATCCACCACGCAATCCGCTGCGACGAGCGGGCCGCCTGCACACGGTCGCGGTTCCAGCTTGCAGCTTCTGCATAATATGCGTCGAGCGCCTCGCGGCTGTGCTCGTTCATGCGCCTGCATCCCTCTTTGCCGCGATCGACGACACTCTCGAGTTCGGACGCCTCGTGAATGATCGCCCAACCGGTGCGCGCGCAGGTTCGCCATCATTGGAGGGAGTAAGCGCAGGAACGCGACCCGCCGCTGCCGGAACGGTGGACCCCGCGACAACACCAACGCTGCGCTCCCGCTGGTTCATCGACACAAGAACGCTCGCGATTGCTGCCGCGCGACTGCGCTCACCTTCGACAGTTTCGCGGGATACGAGCTTCGCTCCGGCACCCGCCGATGCTTCTGCTCGACCCTGCTCACCGGCGACCGGAAGAACCCGCAGCAGCGGCGCAAGCCTGAATGCGTGCGCGACCCGCGCGCAGGCATAAAGCGCCGCGCTCACGATCATCGCGAACAGGCAGGCGATCACGAACAGCTCGGTCGAAACCGTCGGCAGCGCTTCGCCAGCCATCCGCCGCGCGAGCACATTGCTTAGCCAAGGTTCGATCAGCGCAAGCTCGAGCCCGAGCGCAATCGAAACTCCGATCGCGGCAAGCGCGGCGCCGCCAAGCACACGCGCCCATCCTTCGAACAGGCTCCGCGTATCTCGAACATCAGAAACGCGATAAAGAAGGGTCCGAGCCCGAGCATCAAGCCGGCCATGATTCGGACAATTCCTAAGCCCGCCACCGCCGTCAGTTCGAACAGGATGCGCGAGCCGCCGAGCGCAAAGGCGTCAAATCCGCCGAACGGCGATGGCGGGATCTGCGCATCGGCAGCGGGCGGCGGGTTGCCTGGTCCAAGGATTGCAAGCTGAGCCAGCGCCTGATCGGCAAGGTCGAGCCGCTGGACGAGCGTACCATCCGAGCCAACAATTCCGGCTTGCGGGCCGATTTCGGCAACGAGCTGCGAGGGGCCGTCGGTCACGAGGTCGTAAACCAGGGTCCGATAGGCTGGCCAGCTGGTCGCAAGCGCGAAAATCGCTCCGACCTTCAGGCAGGCGATGGTTCCGCTTCGAACGGTCATGCTCTGGCCGAGCAGGAGATTGTAGCCGATCAGTGCGATGAAGATCGTCAGGAAACCAGTGAGCACGATCGTCAGCGTCGACCCGGGCGCTGCAAGCGCGGACCATGCGCCGGAGCCAAGCATCTGCGCCTGGCAGTCGATGTAACCGGTCATCGAACTTATGAAGCCGGAAGCTGGGGGAACGGCTGGACAGATATCCATCACGCCACCTCCAGCAGCCGCGGCAGCCATTCAGCGGGATCATCGCCGGTCGCGAGCCGGATCTCATCGAGCAACCGAACCGTGCGCTCGCGCCCGGAAAGGACCGTCAGCAACTCCTTTTCGCCGGTGAGATTGAGGCGAGCGACGACGCTGTCATTGCCGTGCTTGATCAGGAAGCAGTGGGCGTTGTCGGGAATGGTGCGAACAAGTTCGAGTTCATGCGCCGTGAGCCCGAACCCCTCGATATATTCGCGCGCTTGCGCCTTCGGGTTGGACATGAAAATCTGGGTCGCGGCCTGTTCGATGATCGCGCTGGCGATCCGGCTCTCGAGTGCATCCTGGGCGCTCTGGGTCGCGAACCCGACGATTCCATTCCGCTTCCGGATCGTCTTCTCCCAGTCCTTGATGCGACGGACGAAGACTTCGTCATCGAGCGCCTTCCAGCCCTCATCGACGACGATGATCGCGGGGCTTCCGTCGAGCCGCTCCTCCACCCGATGGAACAGGTACATCATTGCAGGCGTGCGAACGACCGGATCGTCGAGCACCTGAGTCATGTCGAAGCCGACGGATTCAGCGGCGATGTCAGTCAGATCCGCCTCGTTGTCGAACAGCCAGGCGCGTTCCCCTTCGCCCCACCAGGGCGCCAGGCGGGACCACAGATCCTTGCCGTGCGGACGGTGCCCGCCGCGGAACAGTTCAACGATGTAGCGAAGGCGGCGATGCTCGACGGGCTGCTCGTAATTGGCATCGACTGCGTCACGGATTCGCGCCTGCTCTTCGCCGTCAGCACCGCCCGCGAGAACGCTGATCCAGTCGATGATGAACTGGCGGTTCGCGGGCGTGTCGGGCAACTGCAGCGGGTTAAGTCCTGACGCAAAGCCGGGGCGCAGGACATCGTAACGGCCGCCGATCGCGCGGATGAAGAGTTCGGCGCCGCGATCCTTGTCGAAGAAGATGATTCGCGGAGTGAACTTGCGCGCCTGCGCGAGCAGGAAATTGAGAACGACGGTCTTGCCCGAGCCCGAGGGTCCGATCACCGTGAAATTGCCGAGATCGCCCTGATGGAAATTGAAGAAATAGGGCCCCGCAGCAGTCGTCTCGAGCAGGGTGACCGCTTCGCCCCAATGATTGCCGTTCGGCTTGCCGAGCGAGAAATTGTGGCAGCTCGCGAACCCGGCGAAGTTGGACGTCGATACAAGCCCGCGCCGCGCAATATATTTGAAGTTGCCCGGGAACTGCGCCCAGAAGGTCGGCTCGATCGCAATGTCCTCGCGAACCGACAGGATGCCGAGATCCGCGAGCGAGGCCTGCACTTCGGCGATACCTTCGTCGACCTCTTGCGGAGAGCTCGCTCGAACCGCGATCGTCATATGATGTTCGCCGAATGCCGCCCGGCCTGCGGCGACATTGTCCTTGGCATCGGTGAGTTCACCGCGAAGGCTAAGCGCTTCGTCTTCGGCTGAGCGCATGCGCCGAAGTGCAAGGTTCATGCGCGAGAGCGCAGCCTGCCGCTCCACAAACCCGAAGGACTGCGAGACCGTCAGCTCGAACGGAAGCCGCAGCAGCTGATCGAGCATTCCTGGCGCGGTCTGTCCCGGATAATCCTTGATCGAGACCAGCCCCAGGAATTGCCGGAGGGCTCGCGCCGGCACGACCGAGCTCGATCGCGTCCTGTCCGAAACTGATGCGGCGGTAGGGCAAATAGTCGCCAATGTCCTGCATCGGCAGAAGCACCGGCCGCATCTCACCGTTGAGCAGGTAGGAGAGGAACTCGAGCGGCTCGGAGCACAATCCCTGGTCGTTTCGTAAACGCCAAGAAGCCGCGGCTCATAATTGCCGAGCGCGGCGATCAGCGCGTCGCGCGCCTGGTTGAGTTGCTGAAGCTCGTACCGCGTGGTGTCGAGACGCTCGACAACCTTGCCGAAGCGCTGCCGCAAGCGATCGGCCGATCCGATTTTCCCCTGCAGAGGTCGTCGGACGAGCGTCAGGAACAGATCGTTGATATAGAGGCGACGTGTTGAAAGTCTGGCGCGCCATGAGCTGTCGAGCTTTCGAGAAAAGTCGTCGCGATAATCGGGATCGAGCGACACCTCGGCTTCGCGGCGGACGATATGATGATAGACGGCATAGCGCGAGGATCCGATCGCCTGCAGCGCGGCATCGCGAAGCTGCTTCCGGTAATTGATCTCGTCGGAGTCCGCGGTTTCGAACAGGAGGCCGCGAACCTGGATGATCTGGCAGAGGAGTCCGTCGCGGGTCTCGATCGTATGATCATCGACGTGACGTGCGTACGGCAGGTGCTTGCCGGCAGGCTGCTCGCGCGCGGCGGCCGCGGAATCTTTAGTCAGGGCCGGTAGGAGTTGCATCCCCACACCTGATAATTCTTGATGCGCGGGCACTTCGACACGCGTGCCAGCCAAAGATCGAAGAAGCGTGGTTCCCTGAGGCACAGGAGCATCGCGGCGCCGTGCAGAAGCAGAGCTGCGGCGATCACCCAGGCGGACTTGAAGATGAGGAATAGTTCGGTGGCGATCACGACGTTCGTCACGAACAGGCTGTAGGTGACGCCCGCAAACATCTGCGGACGAGTCAGGCCAACGAATAACGTGTCGCGCTCGAGGCTGACGCTCACTGTCCCAGCGTCGCCGTCGAATGAATTCCTGCGACGATGCTTGAGGCGCCGAACAGGATGAAGCAACCGAGGATGACGGTCACCCCGTAACGCCAGTTGATCCTACCGGTGAGCATCATGAAGCCCACGACGGCAACGGCGATCACAGCGGCGACAGTGGCGATAGTTCCGAGCAGGGTTCCTTGCAGCCAACCCATCGCTGATACGAGCACGCCTGACCCCGCGGGATCAGAGTAAGAATCCTGAGCAATAGCCGGCGCTGCGGCCACAAAGGAGGCGAACGCCGCCAACGCGGCGCGAGCACGGATTTCCATGATGGCATTTCCCCCGAAACAATTCGGCAACCCGATTGTGCGTCAGCTAATTTTCAATTCCAAGCGGAATTTGCGCAGAAATCTCAGCAGCTTGGTCGTGACGCACGCGTTTGGTTTGGTAAGGCGGATTCTTCACTGTGCGACGCCTTAAGTCTTGCTCGCAGAGGCAGCAGCTGATCCACTGCCTAGTGGCAACAGCACTCACCCAGACGATCGAGTCTCAACCATCTTCCTAACGATTGCAAGTGCCCAAAATAGGAAACAAATGTCTGCCGAAGATATGAGTGCAATCGCCAACGCTGGGACCCAATTCTCGGTCCAGGGAACATACCAAATCAGAGCAGCGTGAAGCGCACCGAGAACGGCTATAGTAATCCAGAACCACGCCCGATCAATTAAATCTCTCTTCAAATAAATGAGAAATCCGAACACTGCCACACAGTTTAACGACGGTAACGCCATATTAAACGATCCGAAGTAATCGAAGATCCAAAATACTGGTATGCAGGCCAACATGAGGGGTAGTAGAACTCGCCAAGGCAGCCAAATGTTCTTTGCAGCCTTGATATCTCTCCTAACATCATCACCTATGGACATGCTCCAACTTTCCTCCAAGTCTCATAGCCGTCTTTTACAATCGAAATTCCAGCGGCAATTTGGCCAAGACCCGGTATGAAACCGGCAATATCAAGACCAATGCCAGTCCAATCTTCGGCACCTGCGTGCTGGCCAAGACTGAAACCTTCTGCCTCGTGCCCAGTCGTTCGAATAGCTGCTTTCCCTAAATTGTCCGCTACGACCCCCCGATAGCCGGCCCAGTGGCCAATCCCTCGCGCGATTGACTTTGCTCCGCCGCCCTCCGGGATCAGGCCGATCGCGTCAACTGCGGCGCTCAAAGCGCCTTCAGCCAAAGCATTCCTCACACAGTGATCTTGTGCCAGCTTTGGATTTTGCGTGGTGACCTCGATTTCCGAATATCCTCCGATCCCGCCACCAATATACTGGGTTGAGTCGAGTATTGGGTTGAGGATTGCCCCAGGCTAAGCCACCGGGAAGCAAGTTGGGGCCGCTCACTGTGACGTTCATGTAGCCGCTGAGGCTCCCCGTGACATAGATTGTCCCGTTGACCGCCCCGCAGGTGTAGTCATCCTGCAGGCCGTTGCAAAAGTCGTCCCCGGTTGCTGCCTCGTTTAGGCCGAGCGGGTCGAAAAAGTTCACCGGATCATTGCCGGTATACCCGTAGATATTGATTCCGCCTGCCACCCCGATCGGATCGGTCTGCATGAACCGTCCCAGCGTCGGCGAATAGGCACGCGCCTTGTAGTGATAGAGTCCCACCTCGGGCAGCCACATCTGGCCGGTGTACTGGAACCGCCCAAGGTTGGTGGAACCCGGGATGCCATACTCATCGTACGTATTGATCGCGAGCTTGTTGCCGCTGCTGTCGGACACCGAAATGATGCTGCCGCGCTCATCGGACGAGAGGAACCGGCGGTCGGTTGTGCCGGTCCCTTCGTACCAGACGATCGGCTGATCGATGCCGGGCGCATCGACGTAGCGGCGGAGCAGGTTGTTCGACCCGTCATATTCGGCGATCGCTTTGACCCCGTCGTAGCCAAATCGAGTCGTGCTCGAGCCTGCCACCTGGTAGAGCCGCATTGCGGGATCGTAGCTGAGGTTGGTGGTGACACCGCTGACGGTCGCGCTCGTGAGCTGGTTTTGCGACGAGTAGCCGAACGTCGAGCTGCCGTCTGAAGTGAGGTTGCCGGTGTTGTCGTAGGCAAAATTCTTTGTCGTTCCGGAATAGGTGTTGGTGGTGAGCTGATTGAGCCCGTTCGTTCCGAACGCATGGCTGCTCGCGGCATAGCCCGTGTAGGAGTAAGCGCTGTTCGAGCGCGGCGCCGAGGTGATCTGGAACGCCGGGTTGGATTTGACCGGGGTCAACCCCTGGCCGATGGTGAGGTCGTTGGCGGTCCCCGACAGATCGTTGGTCAGGGTTTTGAGCCGCGACACCGCGTCATAGGTATAGGTCTCGGCTGCGCCATTGCCGAACGTCGCCGAGGTGCGGTTGCCGAGATTGTCATAGGCATAGGTCGCAAGAACGCCGACCCCCGTAGTCTGGCCATTCTCGCGGACCTTCTGCACCTCGCCGGTCACGAGATAGTCGTAGTTCACGTAAAGCCCGGAGCCGGGATAGGTGATCTTGGTCCGCCGGTCCGCCGCGTCCCACACTGAGCTCATGGTCCCTTCGGGGCCGGTCTGCGTCAGGTTGCGGCCGAGCGCATCCCAGGTAAACGACAGAGCGTTGCCGGTTTGCGATGCTGTCAACATGTGGCCGAGATTGTCATAGGTGTAGCTGACGTCGGGCTCGGTGCCGGGAAGGTCCTTTGCGGTGAGGCGATTGAGGTGATCGTAGGTGAGGCCGATCATGCGCCCGTCGCGCAGCGTTTGCGAAGTCGCGTTGCCGTTAGCGTCAAGCACCAGATGCACGATGTCGCTCGAGTTGCTAGCGTTGGCGCCCTTCGTCGGCATCGGCATCTGCATATCGGTGGCGCGGTCGTAACCGTCGTACACATAAGTCGTGAGATTGTTCTCGCCGTCCTTGACGGTCTTAGTTTTGCCGTTGTCGCTGTAGGTGATGCTCGTCGTCGATGCGTCCGAGGTATTGTAGGCATCGGTTTGCGTGAGCGGGCGACTAACCGCATCGTAAGTCATCTTCGAGACCCTGTCGGGTCCGTCATTGCCTTGCGTGCCCAATGTGCACGCAGACGAAGGAAGCGAACCATAGATCGCAGGGTTCATGCGCTGCGCCGTGCAGTCGGCGCGTCCGAGGCTATCGTAGGTCGTCTGGGTGAGCGCATAGGCCGTCCCGCCAGCGCTCAGCTGGGCGGTCGTCATACGGCCATTGGCGTCGTATCCATTGTCGACGGTCTCAAGCGGCGTGAAATTCGCCCAGTCGGTATCGCTCTGGCTGGCGACCGTTCCGATCTCGGTCCTGGTGACCTGGCCATCCGCATTGTAGGTGAGGCGCTCGGCACGGTTGAACGTGCCAAGATCCGCTCCAGCCAACCCGACCACTTCGCGATCGTCGTCATAGCGGGTACGGGTCGCATCTGTGGTTCCAGACAGCGGCCCATCGACGGTCAGCTGATTGCCGACATTGTCCCAGGTGTAGGTGCTGGTCGCTGTGACTGAGCCATCGCCAGCCGCCTTCGTCATTGATGTCGGAAGCGCGTTGGCTGTGCCGTAGGCGATCGTGGTCTTGGATTCGTCCGCTGTGCCGGAGCACGTCGCATTGATCATGCACTGCGAGATGCCGGTCAGGCGCGTAACCGGTGTCGCGAAATTCGTGAGCGAGCCGCCGTTGAGATATTGCCCGTAATAGGTGGAGTAGGTGTAGGTGGCCTTCGGCCGGACCGCGCCGGTTGTCGGCGCCGGAAGCGTGACCGTGCTTGGTTCGCCGGTCGTGCTGTCCCACGTATAGTTGGTGACATTGTTGTTGGCGTCGGTCGTCGTGACCGGCTTGTTGCAGGTCACCGCAGGCGTGCCGCTCGCGCATTGCCACGTCTTGGTTCCATCGCTCGCCGGATAACTCGCATGAGTGACGATTGAACCCGAGCCGGATTTGGGCGTCAAAGTGGTGGTCGTCAGGTTGCCGCGGCTGTCGTAGACGAATGTGGCTTTGTTGAGCTCAGGTGCAGTGGCCGTCCAGAGCTGCCCGCTGCCTGCGTAGTAGGTGTAGGAAGTGGTCTTCCCAGCCTCGTTCTGGTCTGAGGTGACCAGCCCGGTCGTGAGATCAATCTTGAGGACACGGTCGCCTGAAGCTGCATCGCTGATCGTCGCCGTCCGCACGTTGCTCACATCGGAATAGGTGTAGCTGGTTGAAACACCATCATGCATGACCGAGCTGACGAGGCCGCTCGTGTTATATCCGACCGTTTCGTTGGGAGTGGACGCCCCAGGACGCTGAATGCCGATTAGCTCGTAGGTTGAGTTGAACGTGTATGTGGTCGTCCGGCTCAGGCTGTCGGTGAACGACATGGAAGTGCTGAAGGGAACGCCGCTCAAGGTCAGCGTCGGCCAGGTCTGGCTCGCGGGATCAACCGACATGTTGAGCGCAGTGACCTTGGTGATCATCGCCCAGGTTGCAGAAGCAAGGTCCCCGTTCCCATTCGGGCCAGGATAGTCGAACTGGAGCTGGTAGCCGTTCGTATCCGTGACGCTCGCCAGCCGCTCGCCGGGGAAGTACTCGCAGAACATGTACTTCTCGTTCCACAGGCAGATGTTTTGGACCGTCTCCCAGTTGAACGTGACCTTCTCGCCGGTCGGATAGGCGATCGTCGATACGCGGTAGGTGCCCAGATACTGCTTCCTGGTAGCCGACCAGGGAACGAGCGTATACATTGTCCCGTCACGCGTGGTGTATGTGTAAGTGGTGCCGCTTAGACTCAGGGTCGACCCGGTCTTCTGGTCAGAGATGTAGTCGGTCCCAGTAAGCGTGAAGCTCTCCGAGCTTGCGCCGACGCTGACAGTATACTTGGTTCCCGAAACCGACAGAATGATCGCCGTCGAATCCCGGTACTCCCAGTCGGATACGAGCGTCCGCGACCAGGACAGCCCCATCGCTCCCGGACCGCCGATCGAGACGCTGTGCGTGCGCCCCACGAGTGATCCCGACACGAGGTCGACGCCGTTCTGGTCGACCGTCTCGCGGATCGGCGGAATCGCCGGCGGTTGATATTCCTGCGCGATTCGCAGGCGAGACCAGGGCCGTCGTCCAGAGAAGCGCTCCAAAACCACCGGCGCGCAGAACGCGTGACGTCATTACCATTCCCCCTTGCGGCTGAAGCCGCCCATTGTCTTCCGAAGCTCGAATGAATTGCCCGACATCAATCGTCGTCGATGATGGTGCCGACGCCCTGCCCGTCGACGATGGTTGCACCATTGGTCGGTGAGGACAAATTGAGGTAGAGGTCCTCGTTCCCCTCAACCACTCGGTCTTGAAGGCTTGGCACGTTTATAGTCAGGCTCGTATCCGTCGGATGGAACGTCAGCTTTTGTCCCGAGGGGGGTGGGCTGTAGTCACGCCCCGCCCCGCTGCCGACCGCGGTTCCGTCCGCGGTCGCGTAATTGACGTTGACGGACTGAGGATGCGGGCCGGAAATGGTCACGGTGAAGGTCAGTTGCGAGCCTTCTGTGGCGGACGCATCGCTGATCGAGAGCGTTGTCGGATCGGTGATCGTCCCAACACCCTGGCTGTTGCTGATCGAGGACCCGGCGCTCGGGTTGGTGAGATTGACGTAGAAGGTTTCGGACCCTTCGGTGATTGCGTCCGAAAGCGCGCTGATGTTGATCGGCTGCGATGTTACGCCATCGCCGAACGTCAGTGTCTGCGCCGGCGAGATGGCGGTGTAATCCGCACCGGCCGTGGCTGTTCCATCCGCGGTTGCATATTGAACGGTATAAGTTCCACTGGACGATCCGGACCGAGTAACGACGAACGAAACCGAGCTGCCTTCTGCGGCGGTAGCGTTGTTGATTGAGAAGGACGGAGCCGCATCGTTGATTGTGCCGGTTCCCTGACCGGTCGTGATTGTTGCGCCGGAGCTGGGGTTGGAGAGATTGACCAGGAACGTCTCGTTGCCTTCGACGAGATTGTCGGTGAGGCTGGTGACAGAGATCGGCTGAGTTGAGACGCCGGGAGCGAAGGTCAAAGTCTGCGCCGGACTGATCGCGGTGTAGTCTGCGCCCGCCGTCGCCGTTCCATCCGCAGTCGAATATTGGACCGTGTCAGTCCCCGTCGTTGACCCCGACCGCGTGACGGTAAAGCTCAGTGCCGAACCCTCCAGTGCCGACGCGCTCCCGATCGCGAATGTCGGCGCCGGCGGCACGCTGTTGCCGGTGACGGCGACGTTCGTGCGGTTATCTGCGTGATCAAGCGTGTAGGCCGTCGAAACGTTAGCATTTGGGCCCGTCGTGCCGTGACTAACGCCAATGAGACGTCCGAGCGCATCATACGTGTAGCTGACGGTCTCTTGCGCAGATGCCGGTGTCATCGCGAGGAGCGCGACCCCTGCAAGCGCTGCTGGGCGGAGACGACGACGTGAGTTCGTGGACTTCATTCAAGGCCCCCGTTTGAATTCATGACTTTGCTGAAGTGATCGCCGCAGCGAGGCGGCGCGTAGGCGCCACAGCGAGAGGCGTCCCTCGCTTAAACTTTTCGTCCATTAGCGCGCGGACCGCGTCGCCGGCTTTCAGGTGCCAGGCCTGACTCGAAGTTACACGCATACGCCTACAGCGGCCAGACAAGTGCCGTCTCCCCAGTTCCGATGGACTGGCAAGACAAGGCACAGTGCTCGCGGATTTCTCCGCAACAGCTACCGAGCTACCGTTGCTTTGACAGTTTCCCCGTCGCTCAAGCTATCGGTCGATTATTCTTCGTCAATACTAAATTCAGACGTGAACAAAAATTCATGTTACTTGCTCAAGAGCAGAGATCGTTCACATCCTGCGGCAATCCGGACTGCGCAACGACCGCATGCGCCAAACATGAAGAACGTTAATGTCTAGCGTTTCCCAACGCTCTCGCGTCTGGCCCTGATCTTCGCCCAGAGCCGGGCCGCCACGGATGTAGAACGGACTCAGCTACCGCTGCGCTCACCCTCTTAACGCATCAGCAGACTCCGCAAGGGTTCTTGGGTCCGAAGTTTGCAGCGGATTTGAACGTCAGGACGCTCAGTTAGGGACCGAGCTTGATGAGCTCTTGGCTGGCTAATACCGCCCCCTGGGCCGTTTGAAAAAAGGGGCATGCGCAAGTGGGCGCGGCTTTCGAACAGCGCGACCGAGCCTGCCCCTTGCAAGTCTAGTTTCAACCGCTGATAATTACCTGCGTCAGCTGCCGAATCTGACACTGATCTATCATCCGTGCGCCTGCGGCGCGTGGGTAGCTCGGTGTTTATTGGATGGGGGCAGACGATGAAAGCGATTAGCAAGCGCAAGCTGCGCTTAGGCATTTCCCTCAAGCTGGCAATAGCCCTCGCGACCATGGGCGCGGGCGCGCTGCCGACCGGGAGTATTGCGCAGCCGAATACTTTCCCCGCTCCATCCCCGCTTCTCGACGCGAGCCATCCTGTCAACTGGCTGTTCGTCTACAAGCTCAATGCAGCCTCGTTCCCGACCAGCGGGCAAACGACTTGCATCTTCGGAGGCACGCCCGCTCGAACGAAGGCGAGCCTCGCCTTCGCGTCCGCAAATTCCGGCTTGCCCGCGCTCCTGGTCGGGCTTGGGCTCGTCGGAACTGGCCTCGACGATCCCGTCGGAGCCACGTTCAACGAGGTCTACAACAGCAACCTCAATTTCATCGTCTGGAACGACCAATTCTACGGCGACCCGCGTCTCAAGTGCGGGAAGAACTGTACGGGCCGGTGGGGCCACTCGAAAGGGATCCTCGCCTGGGACGATGCCGGCAATGGCATGGTCCTTCAGGTCAGCACCCCCGATTGGCCGGGCGCGGGAACCAGCGCCGTCCCGCGACCCCGTGAGGGTAATACACTCGGCTGCGAGCATGCCACCGACAATGTCCTCGTCGGCCAGCACTTCTTCGCCTTGAAGCTGACGCGGGCGGACACCGCGCAGGTTCTTGATGCCTTGGTTCACTCGTCCGTGGTCACGGATGCCAAGAACCCGCAGATCGCCCGGATCGGCGGCCCACCTCAACTCGCCGCCAAGGCCTCGCAGCTTGGTCACATCGTTCAGGCGACGGACGTTACCGACGTCACCCTTTCAAGCGGGATCAGGCTCATCTCAAAGGCCTCGGACCTGTTGGTGCCGCCGTGGCAATTGGTCTCCGCGCGCCTTGGCGGGGTACCTCTCCGGACCGCGACTTGGCGTGCCGGTCCACCGATCCCGACGACTACGTCGAACACGAAAATTGGCTGTTGGCGGCAAAGCCTCGGAAAACCCGGCGCGGTCGAGATCGCGACTACGGGGAAGTGGATGGGAAAGACGATCGGGCTGAGCGCCGGGGCGAGCCACGCCAAGCTCGGAGTGTCGCTCGATCCCAACTCGGCCGTTCACGATCTTTGGCGACATGAACCAGCAGGGAGCACTCAGCGGGACCGCCAAGCAGTGCAAGAGCTCGCAGAACGGCCGCGGCGGCATGTTCTTCGTGCTCGCCGATCCGCAGCTCTACGCGTCAATGCGCCAGTTCCTCGAGGGCGGCACGGCGCCCACGAGCAGCCCGAGGAAGAAGTCGAGCAAGCCCAAGTCTCACGCTGCGCCGCTGAATTGACGTGAACGTGCCGGTGAACGCCGACTAGGTTGAGGAGTAAGCAAAAATGGATGGAGCAGGGTCGCAGGCCAGCATCGGCGGCATTGTCGATACGACGCTCGATGCCGCGCTGAAAGCGCTTCGAACGCCGGTCCAGACACAGCGGGCCATCTACGCCGTATTGGGTCTTTGCGGCATTGGCATTCTCGTCATGACTGCATTCGCGGTCGATCTCGGCGCCGACCGCGGCCTTCCCTTTCCTGGCGTGGTCGGTGCTGACTGCTTTGGCCTCGACGTTTGCGGGAGGCGTCCTCGGGCTCCTTTTCGGCTTGCCGACCGCGCGCAAGAGCGACCCGCGCGGCGCGATTCCGGGCGCGGCGATTCCGATCGGCGGCGGCTATGAGGAAAGCACGAGCCTGGAGCAGATTGCCGACTGGCTGACGAAGATCATCGTCGGCCTGACTTTGACCCAGTTCGCAAGCTGGTCGGCGGCGTTCGATCGCTTGTCGCTGACGGTCACTCACGACCTCCTCTGCCCGGTAGCGTCCGGCCCATGCGGCTATGTTCCGGGCGCCTCGCTCGTCTCGGCCTACGTCCTTGGCGGATTCATCATCGCATACATGTGGACCCGCCGCTTCTTCATCATCGAGATGGTAGCGCGCGACAATTCGGTGCGCCGGATGATCCAGGCGCAGGAGCAGCGCGAGCAGGCCGCGAAGGACGGCCGTGTCCAGGGCGGCAGCGATGCGCCCGAAGGGCTCGTCGCCGATTATTCGAAGATCATTGATGCGATCCTCGACGATGGGCGTCGCAACGCGAGCAGCGAGGCCAAGAAGGGAGCCGACGCGCTCAAGCCCGGAGCCGATGCGGACGACCCATGGAGGGGCGTGTTCGGGGGCTCGCCTGCCGGGAACGACACGGTGCTGACCGCGGCGGTGTCACCCGTTCCGGGACAGCCGACCATTTTCAAGCTGGACGTGAACGTGGCGGGTGCCACGCCCGAGCGGCAGCGCGAGCTCGCAGGTCAAAGCGTGCTTTTCTACCTTCACCCGACCTTCGGAAAAACGGTCCGGGCCGTCTCGTTCGGAACCGACGGGCGCGCATCCCTCGGTACTCTATGCCTACGGTGCATTCACGATCGGAGCGCTTCTCGACGATGGCACCAAGCTCGAACTTAACCTCGCGTCGCTGCCCGGCGCCCCAGACAAGTTCAAGTTAGCGTAAGGAGGGTTTTCGATGAGCGAAGTCCCATCTCAATCGGACAAGACGACCACCGAGGAGGTTAATATTAATGCTCCGGCGCCTCCGAAGCGACTGGTCTTCTGCTTCGACGGCACCTGGAACCGGCTAGATGCACGGACTCCGACGAACGTCGTAATCACCGCGGAGACGGTTCTCCCGATGGCTCCCGATAAGAAGGCGCAAGCGATCTTCTACGATCAAGGCGTCGGAACGTCCGCGCTCGACCACCTTGGTGGCGGCATGTTCGGATGGGGCATGGTCGACAAGCTTGGCGACGCCTATCGTTTCCTGACCTTCAATTACACGCCCGGCGACGAGATCTTCGTCTTCGGCTTCTCGCGCGGAGCGTTCACCGCGCGATCGTTCGTTGGCATGCTCCGAAATTGCGGTATCGTGGCAAGATCTGAGGCCGGCCGGATCGAGGAAGCGGTCCGGTGGTACCGCGACCGGTCGCCATCGAAGGCCCCGGACTCGCTCGAAAGCAGAAGATTCCGAGCGCAGCTTTCGCCCGCGATCTGCGTCGAGGAAGGAGAAGATGCCTGGAGACAGGCGAATGTTCCAGGCTATCTCGCCGGCGAAGCGCCACTTCTGAAGGTCTGCTATTTAGGAGTGTGGGACACGGTGGGCGCGCTCGGCGTCCCAGCCCGCTACAAGCTGCTCGGGTTCTTAAATCGAAGGTTTCGGTTCCACGACACAGCGCTCTCGCCGATGGTGCGCTCGGGACGCCACGCGGTCGCGATCGACGAGCGGCGAAGGGACTTCACACCCACATTGTGGTCCAATGTTGACGAACTCAATCGCGGCGCTGGGGCCGACCCCGACAGCTCGCTCGCACCCTATCAGGAGCGCTGGTTCCCGGGCGTCCATTGCGGAGTTGGTGGTGGCGGCGATTTTCGTGGCCTTTCCGATCAAGCGCTGGTCTGGGTGTGGGAAGGAGCCCAGCGAGCGGGGCTTGCACTCGACACGGCGGCCGGGTCCAAGCTCTTCGAGCTTTCGCCTGATCCGCATTCCCCGTTGTCGCCGTTCGACGAGGACGCGTTGCCCTGGTGGCAACGATGGAAGTCCAGAGTGACGAACACCTTGTGGCAGCGCGGGGACCGGGAGGGTCCGTCAGTCTTCCGCGGGGTGTCGATCTCGGCGCGGCGGCGATGGAAGTGTGAGCCCGCCACGCTGCCGGAAGCTAAAGCCTATCGGCCAGCCCCACTAAAGTCATTCCAAGCGGATCTTGACGCCCTTCCGCCAATACCGCTTCCGCCGCCACCCGGCTCCTTCGACATTGTTCGTGTTGCTCCCAAAGACACGCTGCGGTCGATCGCACTTCATCGGCTTGGAAACCCGGACGAATTGAACAGGATTTTTGAAATGAACCAGGACATCCTGGAAGACCCGGATCATATTTATCCGGGCATGCCGCTCCGAGTGCCGAAAGAAGCGGCGTCATAAGACAGTGAGCCTGTGATCACTGACATTTGCGACGTCACTGTTCTGACAATCCCAGCAGGACCTTGAGACTGTTCATCGGAATGAGTGTGATTGCACCAATCTTCACCGGCTGGAGTTCGCCGGCCTTGATGAGCTCGTAAAGTTTTGATCGCCCGATACCGGTGAGGCGGCAAGCTTCCGGCACTCGCACAGCCAAGGGTGTGATCTGCTTCGGCGGCTGCCAGTTCATGAGGGGCGCGGCCTGGTGAGCGTTCCTTAGCGACTGGGTCTGGTAATCGTTTGGCCGCGCGTCGAGCTTGTCGGTCCTATCGCTCTTGTGCGCCATGGTTTCAAAAGCGCTCATTGCGCATCCTCCGGCGCGAAAGTGATGCGCCCGCTGGCAACCTGCCGGCCAACCCGCTCGACGAAGGCTGCGAAGCGATCACGACCCAGCGCACGGCCGCTTTCGTCGGGCTCGGGCAGCGGTGCGTTCACGGCCAGCATGTAGCGGATGAAGAGTGCGAGGCTCTCGAGCCCGACCTTGCCGTTGCGCTCAATCCGCGAGAGCTGGTTTGAAACTCGGTCGAGACGCTGTGCGAAGTGGACTTCGATCTCCGCATCCCCTTTGCGGTTAAGGAAGGCGGTCAGTGCTTCGACGAGAATGGCCGATTTGGATGCGCCGGGCGCGTTGGCGAGCTCGGCGAAGCGTTTGCTTAGCGGCTGCGGAAGGAAAAGCTGGTACCGAACCTGATCTGCGCGTGCCATAACGGCCTCGTCCGAAAATTGGGATCAGCCCCTCTCCTGATCCGCGCTGGTTTTATGCCCAACTCCATGGTCGGCGACGACCCGACGGATTGGCAGCATTTGCAGTTCGGCACTACTGCCTCTTCGACGCAGCCACGGCTGTTCCGACAATCTCGCACCATCGCTGACTGGGTTCAGAGCTCGAGACCCCGCTCGCGAACAAGGATCCAGCTGATCCGGCCGTCGCGCCCGACCCTGCCGGAAACCTGACGGGCGAGCGCCCGCGCCAGCACCGGCCGCCATGGCACCAGCGCGAACTCATGCGCGCCTTCGATGAGCGCGAAACGACCTGAAGCGAGATCGAGCCGACGCCGCACGACCCCCTCGACCCGCGATCCCGTGCCCACGGCTGCGAACCCAAGACCGCTCTCCTTGGCAATGTCGGCCGCAACGCGCGCAAGCTCGCGCCGCTGCAGGACCGCAAGCATGTCCTTCCGGTAGGCGAACCTGCCATCATCGATTGCACCCAGGCCCTGTTCGACAAGCCATGCGCGCCGCATTGCCTGAGCCCGAGCGAACCTCGCGCCCGAAGCCCTGGTTGCGGAGCAACGCTTCCGGCGAGATCAGCTCGCGGTCGATCCAGGTCGCGCCGTCATGGCCGGCGAGACGCTCCAGCGGCAGCGGCGACAGGATCTGGATGTCGACAGGCGCTTCGCGTGCCCGCAAGGCTTCGTAGCGCTTTGCGAGCTCGAGATAGTCCGGAGGGATCGACCAGCTGCCGAACTCATCTCGCTTCAGATTTCCCGTGATCCGTCGGACCGCTTCCAGGCGACGGACGTGGGCATCGGCAAACTCGATGCTCGCGTCGGGCTCGCAGAAACGATGCCGGTCGACGCTGTAGCGGCCGCCCTGACGTGCAGCGATCGCTGCGATGCGCTGATCCACTTCTCGAGCACGTGGCTCGCGGGGCGTGATCCGGATGATTGACTGGTCAGGAAGCGGCTCGGTTCGCTCAGCTTTGCCGATATCGACATAATGAGCGCGGCCGTCGATTGCGTCGACAACGAGATAATGGCGATCACGTGCCTCGTCGGCAAGTCCGCGCGCAACGATTCTTCCGGTCACCGTCACTTCGGAATTCCGAGCGGTAGACAACCTGATCGGCAGGCGGACGATCGATGCCTGCAGCTTTGAGTGAGCGCTGCATGGTGCGGATGATATCGTCCTGCTCGCCCAGACGGACGAGCGTCGGCTCGAGGTCCTCAGCCAGCCGCCATTTGCCGCCACCGAGTTCCTCCGCAAGACCGAGCGAGCCGAGCTTGCGCAGCCGTCCGGTCTGGAGGGCATGGCTCTTCATCTCGCCGCCCTCGGCGGTGACGACACGATCCGTATCCATGCGACGCAGCAGCCCTCGGTCGAGCGACGTCAGCCGCTCGGCATCGACCTCCAGGCGTAAACGCTGCTCGATCTCGATATCGGTGCGCGGCCCGAGATCGATCGAGACAGCCCGGCGAGGCGTTCGCGCATGCCGTGCCTGATGTAGTCAGGCGAAATGACAAGGTTCTCACCCAAATCATCTTTGCCGCGGAGCATGACGTGCGTGTGCGGGTGCAAGGTATCAAGGTGGTCGGCCGCAACCCAGTCGAGCCGCGTTCCGAGATCTTCCTCCATCCGTTGCATGAACCGACGGATGAGCGGCTTTAGATCGTCATATTCGGCGCCGTCTTCGGCAGAGACGATGAGCCGGAATTGGTGGCGATCGCCCGTGCAACGTCCGAGGAACGCCCTCCCGTCAGCATCGTCCTCACCGGAGGAATAAAGTCGGCCTGGCTCGCCGTCGCGACTGACCCCGTCGCGCTGGATGTATTTGAGGTGGGCGTGAGCCGCCGCAATTGCCTTGTCCCCGAGCCTGATCAGCCGCGTCTTGACGATGGCCCGGCGCGCTCGGAGCCCAGCATAACGGTCGCCGATACCCAGCATCCGCGCGGCCACGCTGCCCCGCCCGATGCGACTCCCTTTGAAGCGAGCCCCGGAACGCGGCTTGCGGGGAAACCCGACCGTGCTGCCGATGCGAGCACTGCGTTCAGATACTTCTGCTCGCGGCGCGCCTGGCGCGGACGCCGCTTGCCAATCCAGGGTTCGAATTCTTGTTCGCTCATTTATCGGCGAGGGCCCAAGGCGCCCCAATCGGCCTAGTCTCTCATGCGGATCCACCTCGCGAAAAGCGCCTTTTTAACGAATCTCAAGGCAGATTCGTGGCGTGGATTCTCTGAATAGTTCTCACCCACGCCGCGTCCGCTCGGGGTTGCCAAAATGCTTTGCTGTCGAGCGGAGCAGGAGCGACATCGCGTAATAATCGGCAAAGCCGATCGGCACAGCTACTAAGCCAGACTGCGGCCGGCCAAAAGGAATAAACCAGACTGCGGCGATATGGATTAGTGCAAGTGCGGTTATGACCACCCAAAAAGTCTTGTCGCGACGAAGCTCCCAATTCTGTTCCAGGAGACTAGAGAACACAGCGGCAATGGTCGCTCCGGCCAGGGCCTTAGACAAGCCGATCAACGGCCAAAGGACAAATAGAAGCGCCGCGAAGGGAAGGGCTGCTATATAGTCCCGAGCCTTTCCAGATAGATGCATGCTCACTGCGCCATGCCGTTCATGCAGTTGTTATAGTCCGTAATGGAATTGGCGATGTCGAAAGCGGCTGATATCGCAAGCATCTTCCGGGCAAATTTCTCGGCTGCAAGCCGTGGGGGGCCATGGAACAAACCCGCTGCAACGCTGGCGTGTCGCCCCGTATAGGCGATTCCAATGCCGGCGAGAGCACGAATTGAGACCTGGTCCGAGGCTATGCTATTGCCTATGGCGACAACCCCAAGGCCGAGAGCCGCAACCGCACCCAACTCGGGACTCAAGGCAACATCGGCTCCAATAGCCGCTGCGTCGAGGAACAGCGAGACACCGTTTTTCATGCCTGACTGCGTTGCACAGAACCACCTGCTTGGCTCGGGTTTGGCTGGTGAATGGGTTCGAACGTCAGTCGCAGTCGGGAATCCACCCGCCCCTCCTTGAGAGGTGCCTTCCCGGAATATGTTCCAGAAGAACTGGTTTACGAAATCGATCTGGTCCGCGGTTGGACCGCGCTGGCCAGTGACCGGGATCTGCCCCGTGCAAATGTAGGTCTCCCCCAGATAGCACGACGAATCCTGCACGGTCTCGTTAAGTCCCAATGGATCCGCAGAATTCACCGGGTCGTCGAGGACATAGGCGTAGAGATTGGGTCCGTCGCCGACATAGCGGATGGGATCGGGCTGAGCGAAGATCCCGAGCTGCGGCGCGTAAGGGCCGCGTCTTGCAATCGTAGAGATTTCCGGATGCATCCTCGCCTGCGAAGCGGACGATTCCGGTCGCCGCGCCGGTGCCAGTCTGCTCAACCCCTAATGAGTCCGGACCCTAATCATTGCCCAGATGCCGATCGGTATGGAGCTACCCTATGTCGAATTTATTCGGGCAGCGCGTTTTATGGATCGTTCGGCGGGTCACCAAATTTCGGAAGCACCGGTGTCGGCGACGGGAGCAGCGTTGCCTCGGCGCAATCAAAGGCCAACGCACCGAGACCTTGCGGCGAGACTTCCGAATATTCGACAGCCGATGCGACGCGGGATGTCGGCGAATTTGCCTCAACCGCTGGTGCAGGAGTTGAGGTTGCGGCGTTGATAGTCGGTGCCTTCTTTCCGCCGGCCGCCGTAGTTCTAGCTCCGGTAGGAGCGGGCCTTAACTTGGCAGGTTCCGTTTTGATCACTGGGGCAGACCTATCACAGCATCGCTATGGTGCATTCATTGGAGACGTTGCATCGTTTGGGGCCGGATTCGGAGCCGGTAAGATTGTGGGCCGGTTTAATAGCGGCGCTTGGCGCGGAGCCGGTGGCCGTTTCATCAGCAATCCGCTCGGTGGAACCTTCAGTAAAGCGAAAAAGGTCGCTATCCAGAATGTGGCGGATAAATCCACTTCCGCGATTTCGAAGGCCATTAGGTGTCCGCGGTGACCACGCTTGTTGTGGCATGTTTGTTGATTATCTGCCCAACACTTCTCCATGGCATGACGTTATTAGGAGAATGGATTCTCGAACCAATCCGGTCTCCTTGGAAGGAATTTGATCGACTTTTCAACTCTCATCCGTTGATCTTCAGTATTCCCGCGGGTTTGCTCGCCAGCGCCGCATTCCTTTTCCGCGAAAGCCCAGTGATATTTTGGGTGGTTGGTCTCCTCGCTGCTGTTTGCTTCCTGCTCGACGCGGTTGCGTGTTTGCTGTCTTTTGTTGGCTACGTTTCAAAGAAATAGATCAAACACTCCTGGCGAACGTCGTCGTGACACAAGGGTGATCACAAAAAACGCAACCACCGCCACCACAAAAGAGCGGGTGACAACGTACGAAATTGCCGCGGATGCAATCAGAAATGAGAGCCATGCAAAAGTTCGCGTCATTTTACCGGCAATCGTAGAGCGAAGGTGTTGAAACACCAATATTCGCTCCGAAATTCGCGTAGCCAAGCGGCGTGCCGGCTCGACCAATGCCTCCGCCGGCAAACCCGCGGTCTGTACCAAGCAGATTGTATGAACCTGATGCGCCGACATTTACACCGGGTGCTAATGGATAGCGACTAAAGATCGCGATCCTGTCGCGACCGTATGTAAGCGGCTACCGCCGCTTCTACGGGTATCAATAGGATAATCAAAATTGAAATTGCTCGATTGATCGCACAGTTTCCGGTTGGTCCGCACTCAGCCCACCCCGCAACAAAGAGATATGCCGCCGCCAGCGCCCACGTGAGTGCTGAGACACAGAAAAATATGATCCAAGTGCCGACGCTTCTCATGATCGCATTATCACGCAATTAAGGGCACTTTAGTCCGGAGATCGAGTAATCGAGCTCTAATTTCTTGGATATCATAATTGCTTCCATTTCGACCGGGCTATCATGCGCGTTGCCTGTCATTATTATCGCGCCTCCGCTGCCGGCCAGCCATGCAGCTACAAATCCAGCCGCCCCAGACTTGACTCCACTGTATGGAATGGATAGTCTCTTCGAAGTATCCTGCCGTTCCTGGGGCGAAGCTCTTCCATGCATTGGGATACACGTAGATGTTATTCCGTAGGGTTATAGGCGGAAATTTCGGTCCAAGAACTGAACTTGCTACAAAGCTTCACGCCGAGCCGTTGTAAAATGTCACCGAGGCTAAATTTGCGGAACCGAGCCCCTCGGCAGTTTTGCAAATGGCCGGAATGCTTGGAAAGCTTCGCGGCTACTGTGGGTGGAACGCAGAAATCAACCGGCATTCAATCTGCATCCAGATTGGATGGGCTCGCGGGCACGCTGATCGCGAGGAAGTTGACCGGATCGTCGAGTACGTAGGCGTAGAGGTGGGGTCCGTCGCCTGAATAGCCGATGGAATCGGCTTGGGCGAAGATCCCGAGCTGTGGCGCTTAAGCCCGTGTCTCGTAGTCGTAGAGGTTTCCGGATGCGTCCTCGCTGGCATAGCGGACGATTACCCTCGCCGCGCCAGCACCGAGTTGCGGCCGGCCATATTCGTCATAGGCGGTGATCGACCACCAGCTCGCCGGCTTGCGACCCCTAAACGGTGCGCGTCCACAGGATGCAGGATCGGTGTTGGTCGGTGGGTAGAGCCGGTCATAGGCGAACCGGCAGCGCTCGGCCCGGCCGCGCTCTGCCAAATCCGCATCAACGGGTCGTGGGTCTCGGTCGACGCGTCGGGACCCCTCGCCGTGATCGATGGGTCTGATCGTGGGATGCACGCTACTGAAGTCCGGCAATGACATTGTGCAACTCACCGACAGTGTGGATGGCTGGCAGACGGACTGAGCGTAATGGTCGCGGCCATCCCAATGCGGCTGTTACCTCAGCAATGATTTCGCAGAGCTCGTCCTGATCTAAGCCAAGCACTTCATAAAGATCATCGTCTGGATGCAGCATCAGAGGCTTTACATAAAGGTATCCGTTCAGACGTCTCAGAAGCTCACTAAGTAGATGCCGGTCGCGTGCACGTTGTGGCGGAAGTCCAAAGAGAACCGGGTATTTGCTGGGTTCGAAAGGGCGGTCTTTCTGAAGAGCCTGTTGCCTTTGTTTCCATACGTTCATCGCTCATTCGCTCGCTCGCAGTGAACATACCCCGATGCCAACAACATCAGCTGCCAACAATCCCCAGCCGACGAATGGCACCCACCTAGCCGCAGCCTTTCCTAGACCCTTTGTAACGGTCCAGCCCAGCGCCCTGCCTGTTAGCCTTCCGCCCACAAAATCACCGGTTGGTACGCGAAATGGTCCTGCTCCCGGCTTAATTCCTCCAAGGAGGCGCCTTGCCAACGAACTGCCGATTGAACTTCCCTCCGTCACATACGGCTTCGTGCCTGGAATTGGTTGACCGGCTCCGATCAATCCTGCAGCTGTTCCGAGACCCCCTAGGCCGTATTGGTTTAGAGTACCACTGCACAATCCGCTGGACAAGCTTCGGCTTTGGCCGCGGCGCCGCCACAACAATTGTCGCGCAGTCGCCAAGGCAACCACCCGCCGGTGGCGGCGTGTAAGCCTGACCAGGCGAACCCGGACCGCTCTCGAAGCATGTCCAGCCGACTCCGGATTCGTTATGTTCCCAAACGCCCGCACATGGGCCCAGTGTGCCCGTGACGACGATGTTCAGCCCCAACGGATCGACGAAGTTGATCGGATCATCGAGAACATAGGCGTAGAGGTTGGGACCATCGCCCGAGTAGCGGATGGGATCGGGCTGAGCGAAGATCCCGAGCTGGGGCGCGTAGACCCGCGTCTTGTAATCGTAGAGATTTCCCGATGCGTCCTCGCCTGCGTAGCGGACGATTCCGGTCGCCGCGCCGGTGCCAGTCTGCGAACGGCCGTATTCGTCATAGGCCGTGATCGCGACCAAGTTGCCGCTATCGTCGCTGGTGGCGAGGGCCGAACCCCGCTCGTCCTCGGCTACGAACCGTCGTGTCGCCGCATTCTGGTCGCGGTAACGGACCACCAGCTCGCCGCTTTGCGACCCGTAAACACTGCGCGTCCACAGGATGCCGTTGGGATCGTTGTTGGTCACCGGGTAGAGCCCGTCATAGCCGAACCGGCTCGCGCTCGGCCCAGCCGCGTTCTGCCAGATCCGCATAAAAGGGTCGTAGGTCTTGGTCGACGCATCTGGCCCGCTTGCCGTGATCATCTCGCTCTGGCTGTCGTAGGAATAGGTGTAGCCAGTGGTCGGGTCGGTCGTCATGTTGCCGTTAGCGTCGTAAGTCGCGCTCACTCCGCCGACCGAGACGAGCTGGTTGCGTCCGTTGGTGACCGTTGCAGTGTTGCCGTTCGCGTTGCCCGTGAAGGCATAGAGGTCGTTCGAGCGGGTCGTGCTGACGATCTGCGAAGCCGGATTGTAGGCGTAGCTGATGCTGAGGTCGTTCGCCGTGCCGGCGAAGTCGAGGCCGAGGCTGATCAGACGGGAGACGGGGTCGTAGCCAAAGCTCTGAACGACGTCATTGCCGAATGTCTCAAGGTGCGATTGCCGAGATTGTCGTAGCCGTAGGTCGCAAGCACGCCGATGCCCGTCGTCGCACCATTCTCGCGCACCTTGGTCATGTCGTCGGTGACGAGATAATCCATGTTGACGTAATAACCGTCGGGATAGGTCAGCTTGGTCCGGCGGCCCGCAACGTCCCAGGCTGAAGTCACGGTGCCCTGTGGCCCCACCTGCGTCAGGTTGCGGCTGAGCGCGTCGTAGGTGAACGACAGTGCGTTGCCGGTCTGCGTGGCGGAGGTCGGCCGGTCGAGATTGTCGTAGGCATATGTAACGTCGGGCTCGGTGCCGGGCAGGTTCTTGAGCGTTACCGGTTGAGCTTGTCGTAAGTGAGATTGATCGTCTGCGCTGCGCGGTTGCGCCATGCCGTGATGTTCGAGTTCGCGTCGTAGGTCGGCTGCTCGTAATCGGTCGTGCTGCTGGTGCCCGCGCCTTTGACCGTGCTCGGATAGCGCGTCTTCGATAGCGATCGACGCCGTCATATTCGAAGGTCGTGAGGTTGTTCTCCGCGTCCTTCAGCGTCACGATCTTGCCGTTGTCGCTATAGGTCAGTGTCCGTTCGTCGGCGGCGTCGCTAGTGCCATAAGCCTCGGTGGCCTTGGTCGGCCGCGACACTGCGTCATAGGCCATTTTCGTGATCCGGTCGGCACCGTAACTGCCCTGCGTCCCCAGTGTACAGGCGCTCGCGGGAAGCGAGCCATAGATGGCGGGGTTCATGCGCACGGCCGCGCAATCGAGCCGGCCCATGTTGTCGTAGCTTGCCTGTGTCAGCGCATAGGTCGTCCCGCCAGCGATGAGCGATTGTGTGACGGGCCGCGCATTCGCATCGTACGGCCGTGTCCGTTTCCTCGAGCGAAGCGAAGTTCGCCCAGTCGGGGTCGGACTGGCTATTGACCGTGCCGAGTCTCGGTCTTCGTCACCTGTGCGTCGGCATTGTAGGTCAGGCGTACGGCGCGGTTCTTGAGTGATCCAGCGCCGTCCGGATCCGGGCCGACGACCCCGATCACTTCGCGGTCGAGGTCGTACCTCGTGCGCGTCGTATCCGCGGTCCCGGAAAGCGGCCCGTCGATGGTCAGGCGATTGCCGACGGTGTCCCAGGTGAAGGCGCTCGTCGTCGTCAGCGATCCGCTGCCCGAGCCGCTCGCGACGGAAACCGGCAAGGCATTGGCGGTGCCGTAGCTGATCGTGCTCTTCGTTTCGTCGAGCGCGCCGGTACAGCTGGCCAGGGTCTGGCATTGCGAGATGCCGGAAGCCGGGTCACCGGCGTCGGGAAGTTCACGAGGCTGCCGCCGCTGAGATACTGGGCGTAGAAGGTCGAGTAGCTGTAGCGGTCTCCGGACGCACGGCTCCGGTCGCAGGCGCGGGCCGCGTGACCTTCGTCAGCACGCCCGTGCTGCTGTCCCAACTGTAATTGGTGACAAAGCCCTTGGCGTCGGTCGTAGTGATCGGCGTGTTACAGGTGACCGCCGGCGTTCCGCTCGCGCATTGCCAGGTCTTGGCTGGATCGCTGGCGGGATAGCTCGCATGGGTGACGATGGGTGACAGCGGTGAACCTGCCTTGGGATTGACCGTCGACTGGGTGAGATTGCCGCGGCTGTCATAGACGAAGGCCGCGCTGTTGCCCTCTGGTGCAGTCACGGTCTGAAGGAGGCCGGTGCCGGAATAATAAGCGTAAGAGGTGGTCTTGCCAGCTTCGTTTTGGTCAGACGAAACCAGCCCCGTTGTCGTGTCGGTCTTCACGACACGAGTGTTGGAATTGGGGTCGGTGACGGTGGTGGTGAGAACGCTGCCGGTGACTGAATACGTGTACGAATCGGCGACGCCGTTATTGTTCACCGAGCCGACCAGGCCGCTGGTGTTCCAGCCGATCGTCTCGTTGTTGCTGCTCGCGCCCGGGCGCTTGACAGCAACAACGAGACGATCGGCTGGAACACCAGCGCTCAGTGACGAATAACGGCGTCGCCGATTCTCTACACGTATTCAGTCACCGGCAGCGTTCTCACCACCACCGTCCAGCCGACCCCGGTCCAACACTCGTGTCGAGAAGACCGACACGACAACGGGGCTGGGCTATCAGACCGAGTAAAGCTGGCGAGACCACCTCTTACGCTTATTATTCCGGCACCGGCCTCCTTTCGTGCGTAATAGTACGCCGGAGGGCAACAGCGCGGCCTTCGTCTGTATGACAGCCGCGGCAATTTCACCCCAGTCGACGGTCAATCCCAAGGCAGGTTCACCGCTGTCACCCGTGGTCACCCATGCGAGCTATCCCGCCAGCGATCCAGCCAGAGACCTGGCAATGCGCGAGCGGACGCCGGCGGTCCCTGTGACACGCCGAACGCTACGACCGACGCCAAGGGCTTTGTCACCAATTACAGTTGGGACAGCGGCGCGGGCGTGCTGACGAAGGTCACGCGGCCCGCGCCGGGAGCGAGCCATGCGTCCGGAGACCCGCTGGCTACTCGACCTTCTACGCCCGGTATCTCAGCGGCGGCACCTAGTGAACTTCCCGACGCCTGTGACCCGGCTCACCGGATCTGGCAGTGCCAGACCCTGGGCAGCGTACCGGCGCGCTCGACGAAACGAAGAGCACGATCAGCTACGGCACCGCCAATGCCTTGCCGGTTTCCGTCGCGAGCGGCTCGGGCAGCGGATCATGACGACGACGAGCGCCTTCACCTGGGACACCGTCGGCAATGGCCTAACATAGACGGGCACTTCTGGACCACGAATACGGGCGCACGGGGTAGGACCTCGACCGCGAAGTGATCGGGGTCGTCGGCCCGATCCGGACGGCGCTGGATCACTCAAGAACCGCGCCGTACGCCTGACCTACAATGCCGACGCACAGGTGACGAAGACCGGAGACTCGGCACGGTCAATAGCCAGTCCGACCCCGATGGGCGAATTCGTTTCGCTCGAGGAAACGGACACGGCGTACGATGCGAATGCGCGGCCCGTCACACAATCGCTCATCGCTGGCGGGACGACCTATGCGCTGACACAGGGCAAGCTTGATCGGGGCCGGCTCGATTGCGCGGCCGTGCGCATGAACCCCGCCGTCTACGGCTCGCTTCCCGCGAGCGCCTGTACACTGGGGACACAGGGCAGTTACGGTGCCGACCGGATCACGAAAATGGCCTATGACGCAGTGTCGCGGCCGACCAAGGCACCGAGGCCTATGGCACTAGCGACGCCGCCGACGAACGGACGCTGACCTATAGCGACAACGGCAAGATCGTGACGCTGAAGGACACGGAGAACAACCTCGCGACCTTCGAATATGACGGCGTGGAAGGGTATCGGAGACGCGCTATCCGAGCACGGTCAAAGGCGCGGGCCGCCGCAACGCGACCGATTACGAGCAGCCGACCTACGACGCGAACTGGAACATCACGGCATGGCGCAACCGCGCAGCGCGGACGATCAACCACTTACGACAAGCTCAACCGCGTAACGCAACAACCTACCCGGCACCGAGCCCGACGTTACATATCCCTCGACAATCTCGACCGGCCGACCTCCGCCACGCAGACCGGCAACGCACTGTCGTTCACCTACGACGCGCTCAGCCGCAACCTGACGCAGGTGGGGCCACGGGCACCGTGACTTCAGCCTGGACGTTGCGGGCCGCCGGACGCTGACCTATCGCGACGGATTACTCAACATCGATTATCTCGTCACCGACGACATGACCAAGGTGCGCGAGAATGGTGCGACGACGGGCATGGGCCTGCTTCCGACCTACGGCTACGACAATCTCGGCAATCGCACCTTGACGACATTCGGCAATGACGTCGTTCAGAGCTCTGGCTACGACCCAGTCTCCCGTCTGATCAGCCTCGGCCTCGACTTCGCCGGCACGGCGAACGACCTAGCATCGGCTACGCCTCAATCCGGCTTCCGCAGATCGTCAGCACGACCCGCTCGAACGACCTCTATGCCTTCACGGGCAACGCGAACGGCAACACTGCAACGGTAACCAACAGACGCAACCAGCTCGTCTCGGTCGGCGGAGTGAGCACGACTTACGACGCTAACGGCAACGTGCGACCGAGCCGCCACAGGCTACGCCTATTCCTACGACGGCCAGAGCGAGATGATCACGGCAAGCGGCCAGTGCGTCGACCAAGACTCGAGCCCTTTATGCGGAATGGCAGAACGCGGCTGGGCCGAGCGCGAAGCCGGTTCGGCTATAACGGGCTGTACCGGGTGACCGACAACGATCCCAACGGCATCCTGTGGACGCGCAGTGTTTACGGGTCGCAAAGCGGCGAGCTGGTGGTCCGTTACCGCGACCAGAATGCGGCGACACGACGGTTCGTAGCCGAGGACGAGCGGGTTCGGCCCTCGCCACCAGCGACGATAGCGGCAACTTGGTCGCGATCACGGCCTATGACGAATACGGCCGTTCGCAGACTGGCACCGGCGCGTCGAACAGAATCGTCCGCTACGCAGGCGAGGACGCATCGGGAAATCTCTACGATTACAAGACGCGGCTTTACTCGCCCACGCTCGGGATCTTCGCTCAGCCCGATCCCATGCCGTTACTCGGGCGATGGTCCCAACCTCTACGCCTATGTTCTCGATGATCCGATCAACTTCGTCGATCCGTTGGGCTGGAGTTTCGTCACGGGCACACTGACCATGTGCGGGCGTGTGGGAACATAACAAATCCGAAGTCGGCTGGACATGCTTCGAAAGCGGTCCGGGTTCGCCTGGTCAGGCTTACACGCCGCCACCGGCGGGTGGTTGCCTTAGCGATTGCGCGACCTTGTTGTGGCGGCGCCGCGGCCAAAGCCGAAGCTTGTCCAGCGGATTGTACAGTGTCACTTTGAACCAATACGGCCTAGGGGTCTCAGGAACAGCTGCAGGATTGATCGGAGCCGGTAAACCAATTCCAGGCACGAAGCCGTATGTGACGGAGGGAAAGTCAATCGGCAGTTCGTTGGCAAGGCGCTCCCTTGGAGGAATTAAGCCGGGAGCAGGACCATTTCGCGTACCAACCGGTCATTTTGTCGGCGGAAGGCTAACCGGCAGGGCGTTGGGCTGGATCGTTACAAAGGGTCTAGGAAAGGCTGCGGCTAGGTGAGTGCTATTCGTCGGCTGGGATTGTTGGCAGCTGAGTTGTTGGCATCGGGGTATGTTCACTGCGAGCGAGCGAATAAGCAATGAACCTATGGAAACAAAGGCAACAGGCTCCTCAGAAAGACCGCCCTTTGGAACCCAGCAAATACCCGGTTCTCTTTGGGGTTCCGGCGGGCGTGACCGGCATCTCTAGTGAGCTTCTCGACGTCTGAACGGATACCTTATGTCAACCTGATCCTGCATCCAGACGATGATACTTATGAAGTGCTTGGCTTAGATCAGGACAGCTGTGCGAAATCATTGCTGAGGTAACAGCCGCATTGGGATAGCCGCCACCATTACGCTCAGTCCGTCTCCCACACATCCCCACTGCGGTGAGTTGCACAATGTCATTGCCGGACTTCAGTGGCGTGCATCCCACGATCAGACCCATCGATCGCGGCGAGGGGTCCCGACACGTCGACCGAGACCCACGACCCGTTGAAGCGGATTTGGCAGAGCGCCGCCGGGCCGAGCGCTGCCGGTTCGCCTATGACCGGCTGTACCCACCGACCAACACCGATCCTGCATCCTGTGGACGCGCACCGTTTAGGGCGCAAGCCGGCAAGCTGGTGTCGATCACCGCCTATGACGAATATGGCCGGCCGCAACTCCGGTGCTGGCGCGGCGAGGGTAATCGTCCGCTATGCCAGCGAGGACGCATCCGGAAACCTCTACGACTAGAGCGCGGGCAACCGCCACGGCTCGGGATCTTCGCCGAGCCGAATCCATCTAGGCTAGTCAGGCGACGAACCCCACCTCTACGCCTATGTGCTCGACGATCCGGTCAACTTCCTCACGAGATGAGCGTGCCCGCGAGCCCATCCAATCTGGATGCAGATTGAATGCCGGTTGATTTCTCCGTTCACACCCACAGTAGCCGCAAACACTCCAAAATTCCGGCCATTTGCAAAACTGCGAAAGACTAGGTTCGCAAATTTAGCCTCGGTGACATTTTAGAACAGCTCGGCGTGAAGCTTTGTAGCAAGTTGAGTTCTTGGACCGAAATTTCCGCCTATAACCCTACGGAATAACATCTACGTGTATCCAATGCATGGAAGAAGAAAAAAACAGCAGGATAAACCGAAGAGACTATCCATTCCATACAGTGAAGATGAGTATTCGGGGCGGCTTTCATTGGTAAGCTGCATGGCTAAGCAGGAAGCGGAGGCGCGAATGTAATAATGACAGGCAACGCGCAGTCATAGCCCGGTCGAAATGGAAGCAATTATGATATCCAAGAAATTAGAGCTCGATTACTCAATATCCGGACTTGGTGGCCTTGGTAACGATTGGCGTCGCCGCTGCTATTGCTCGTAACATTACCTGCCGTAGTCCGTGATACCCCTACACGCAACACTAGTTTGACCGCGACCTCGACCAGATCAAATTGCTGGTCGCGGGCACTGCCCCACCAGGAGGGCTTGACGCCGAGTTGCTCCCCCTCCCGGCCGCCCACGAACCCTTCGCGGGCTCGGATGCGGTCGTTGATCCGGAGCCTCGTGCGTCGCTATCGCGTCACCTGCTCATCGACACATGTGCTTCCTCGATCTGCTTGCTGTGATAGGTGCGGGAACGGTTCGGGGCGCGAAGATGGCGGACACTTGGAAGCGTCCGCCGTGCCCGAGGCCGACCCGGAGCACCACGGAGCACGGAGGCCGGAGCCGGGTACGCGGAGCCGGACACACCGAGGTGGGGGACCAGGTGGGGACGACGGGGTGTCACGCTCCGAGGTCCCGCTTCCTTTGGTTGATCCTGAAAGGATACCAGGCGTGAGCACCGTGTGGACACCCTGAGGAGAGCACCGCCCCGAGGAGCCCGAGCCCGACCCGCAAGTTCGAGGGTGGGGGGGGGGGGGTGGGGGCTCCGACTTCGACCCCTCTCGGGCGAGGAGCAGAAACAGAAATATCGCCGAGATGCTGGGGTCACGGGCCGAGCTAGGCAAGCATGCCCGTAACCGAGCATGCATAGCCGGCCGGCGCCATTGGGCCTGTGGCAGCTGGCGGTGTGCGCCTGGGCGTTGCCGACCCCGGACCCGAGGGTCTGCCGGAGCAATAGT
>CAWBIC010000016.1:2500-162176 GCA_963788765.1 uncultured Alphaproteobacteria bacterium
TTCGATCATTTCCATGCGATATTTCACAAGGTCGCCGATCGATACGATGCCGCGGATCTTCCCGCCATCGACGACCGGCAGATGTCGAATTCGACGCTCCGTTATGAGCGCCAGCGCCCGCAGCACCCCTGTTTCCGAATCCACCGTGATCGCAGGTGAGCTCATGGCCCGGCTCACCGGCTGGTCGAGCGCCGCTGGTCCATGATCGCGCAGGCAGTAGATGACGTCGCGCTCCGACACGATCCCGACGATCCGGCCGTCCTCGACGACGGGAAGGGCTCCGATCCGTTTCTCGCCGAGGCGCCTCACCGCTTCGTGAAGTGAGGCGTCGCCAGCGATCGTTTCGATGCTGCTGCCTTTTCCCTGGAGCACTGCCGCGATCGTCATCGCCTGCCTCCTTTGGAGTCGCTGGAATGCGTGCGCTTGATACTCCCACTTCACGCCGCCAAAGGGAAGGCATCGATCGAAGGAGCTAGAATGACCGATCTCGAACGCGCGCCAATTCTTCGAGTGATGCCTGGCCCGACGGATATCAACGCCAACGGCCATATCTTCGGCGGCTGGGTGCTGAGCCAGATGGACATTGCCGCAGGCATTGTCGCCACTCGGCGGGCGCTCGGACCAGTCGCCACCATTGCGATCGAGGCAATGAAGTTCATCGCGCCAATTCACCTGCGCGACCTGATTTCGGTCTATGCGCACGTCGAGCGCGTCGGCCGGACGTCAATGGGGGTACGGATTGAAGTCGTCGCGCACCGCGATCTTGGAACGACCGAAGTAAAGGTCACCGAAGGACTGTTCACCTTCGTCGCGCTGGACATGGACAACCGTCCACGGCCAATCGACCCGGCTTAAGCGGCCGGTGCGATCTCGTCGTCGCCTTGCGCGGGCCGGGGCCTGCGCGTGCGGCGCGGGCGCGCCGGCTTCTCATCGCTCGCGGCTTCCTCGGCCAAGTCGGCGCCGATCGCCGGCGGAAGCACGTCGAGCGGAAGACTGTCGCCGCCGCCGTTAGCTCGAGGCCGGGCCTCGCTCCGTTCATCCTCGTCATTCGCGCCGCGCTCTTCACGAGTGAAGCGGCGCGGTTCACGCTCTCCGCGTGGACGACGCTGACCGCGATCCTCGCGTTCACGAGTTTCCGGCCGCTCTTCGCGCTCCTCGGTCTCAAGCATTTCGCTGTCGCCGGCCTCGACGAGATCATCATCGCCCTCATCTTCGTCATCATCATCACGATGGCGACGAGGATTCTGCTCCTCGAAGCGCGCTCGGCTTTCGCTGAGGACACGGAAATAATGATCCGCGAATTGAAGATAATATTCGGTCTGGACGCGGTCGCCTGCGAGTTGGGCGTCGCGCGCCATGCTCTTGTATTTCTCAAGGAGCTGCGCGGCATTGCCGCGCTGGCGATTGTCCTGGCGGTTTCCCGGCTGTCCGCCGAGATTCTGACCCCGCTGCCCCCCACGACCGCGCCTGCGGCCGCCCTGACGATTGTTGATCAAGCTTCAATCCTTAGCAGTAGTCGCTAGTCCCTTGGGTCCTCAGTCGAGCAGGATCCCACACCGAATTCGATCCGGGGTGCGGCTCCTGACCCTCTCGTTCCGGTCTGTGCTGAGCACAAGATGAACGGCCGATTGCGTCGGGGGTGGATCGGGATGCGCTCAGCTTTTCTAAGGGAGCGGGCCCGGCCCAGAGCCATTATGTAATGCGCGCATGTCCGGATGCCAAGCGATTTTCTCTCAAACCCAGGTTAGCAGGACCGCGCGAGAGCGCCCGGCAAGGTCATTCGCAATGCGCGCGTCCAGTCCATCGCGGGCGAGAAGGTCGGTCACGGCCTCGATTTGATCTGGCGCGATCTCAATCGCGGCAAGGCCGCCCTTTGCAAGCAAGCGCGGCAGCTGCGGCGCAAGCTCGCGATAGGCGTCGAGGCCTTCGCGACCTGCGAAAAGCGCCTCGTCCGGCTCATATTTCGCGACCCCCGGACCGAGCTCGACGCCGTCTGCGATGTAGGGCGGATTGCACAGCAGGAGATCGAACGTCTCAAGCAAGCCCGACGCCCAATCGCCCTAAATCAACTTCGCACGCGCCTCGAACCCAAGGCGTCGAGCGTTTGCCGAAGCATAAGTGAGGGCCTGCCTCGATAGATCGATCCCGATCCCGGTCGCTTCTGGCCAGATGTCGAGAGCGGCGAGGAGCAGCGTTCCCGGTCCAGTCCCGAGATCGAGGATCCGCCCGGGGCCACCTTTCCCCGCGAAATGCTCGATCGCGGAGGCGATGAGGACTTCCGAATCCGGCCGCGGAACGAGGACTCCGGAACCGACGTGAAGCTCGATGTCCCAAAAGGCCCGCCGGCCGGTAATGTAGGCGACAGGCTCCCCTTCGGAACGGCGCCGGACCATGTCCCAGAAACGCTCTGGCACCTGCCGGTCCGGCGGCTTCAGAAGCAGCCGATCGCGGTCGATGTGGAGTGCCTCCGCCATCAACAGCTCGGCGTCGAGGCGCGAGGTGTCGCTCGCTTCAATCAACTGGCGCGTGGCGTCGTCCAGCGCGCGGGCAATCGGCTTCACGCTTCCTCCAGACCTGCCAGCCGCTCCGCTTCGTCCTCGGATATGAGCGCGTCTATGATCTCGACCAGCCCCGCACCATCGAGCACCTCATCGAGATTGTGGCGAGTGAGATTGATTCGATGATCCGTGATCCGACCTTGCGGGAAATTATATGTCCGGATGCGCTCAGACCGATCGCCCGACCCGACCATCGACTTGCGCGCGCCAGCGCGTTCGCTGGCGAGCCGTTCACGCTCCATTTCAAACAGGCGCGTACGCAGCACCTTCAGCGCCTTGGCCTTGTTCTTGTGCTGCGACTTCTCGTCCTGCTGAATCACCACTAGCCCCGTCGGAAGGTGGGTAATCCGAACCGCGCTGTCGGTCGTATTGACCGACTGACCTCCCGGACCGGACGAGCGATATACGTCGATACGCAGGTCCTTCTCGTCGATCTGGACATCGACCTCCTCCGCTTCCGGAAGCACTGCCACGGTCGCCGCCGAGGTATGGATGCGCCCGCCGCTTTCGGTTGCCGGAACGCGCTGCACGCGATGAACCCCGCTTTCGAATTTCATCTTGGCGAACACTCCGGCGCCGCTGATCGAGGCGATCGCTTCCTTATAACCACCAAGCTCGGAGGAGCTCGCCGAGATCAGCTCGAACCTCCACCCCTGAGCATCTGCGAACCGCTGGTACATCCGCAAGAGATCGCCGGCGAACAGGGCCGCCTCATCGCCGCCCGTGCCGGCCCGCACCTCGAGCATCGCCGCGCGTTCGTCCGCAGCGTCGCGCGGAATCAGCTGGATCGCCAGCGCCCGCTCTGCGCGCGGCAGCTCGTCACGAATTTCCTCGGCCTCGGTCGCGGCCATTTCCTTGAGTTCGGGCTCAGCGCCCGGGTCCGCGATCATGCCATTGAGAACCTCAAGCTCAGCCCGCAGGCGCCGCACCTCGCGCGCGGCTGCGGCGACGGGCTCAATGGCCGCATAATCCTTCGACAGACGCACGAACTGGTCGGGCGCAAGATCGCCTCGCGCCATCGCTTCGGCGAGCTCGTGCCGGCGCGCCTCGATCGACGCAATTCGTTCGGACGAAATCTAAGTCACCGCGCGATCGCTTCCGAAATCAAGTCGAGCGACACTGCGCGTTGAGCGCCGCTTGCCAAATCCTTGAGCTGCGCCTCGCCGCGATCGAGCTCATCGTCGCCAATGATCAGCGCGTAAGCGGCGCCACACTCATTGGCTCGGCCAAGTCGCTTCTTCATATTCCCGCGATAGGCCATGTCGGCGGCAATGCCTTCGCGGCGAAGGCCAGCAAGAATGCCTTGCGCTTGCAGCTCCGCGCGGGGCCCAAGAGGCACAATCACGACGATTGGTCGCTCTCGCTCAGGTGCGCCGATCATCATCGCCAGCCGCTCGATCCCTGCTGCCCAGCCGACCGCGGGCGTGTACGGGCCACCCAAAGCTTCGATCAATCCGTCATAGCGACCGCCTGCGATCACGGTCCCTTGAGCGCCGAGCCGATCGGTGACGAACTCGAAGGCAGTGTGGCGATAATAATCGAGACCGCGGACCAATCGCGGCGCGCGCTCCCAAGCGATCCCGGCGGCATCGATCGCTTCCGTCACCCGCTCAAAAAAATCTGCGGCTTCCGGCGTTAGATATTCATCGATGACCGGAGCGCTGTCGACGATGGGCCAGTCCTGCTGCGCCTTGCTGTCGAGGATTCGGAGCGGATTACGGTCGAGCCGCGCCTGACTGTCCTCGCTCAACTGCGAGGCATGGCCACGGAAATGGTCGTGAAGCGCATCGCGCCAGGAGGCCCGCGTCTGCGGATCGCCAAGCGTGTTGAGCTTTAGGACGGCGCCCTCGATCCCAAGCTCTTTCAGAAGTTGGTCGGCCAACGCCAGCAGCTCGACATCGGCCTGCGGCTCTGCCGCGCCAATGATCTCCGCATCAAGCTGGTGAAATTCGCGGAAACGGCCCTTCTGTGGCCGCTCGTAACGGAAGGCCGAACCGTGCGTCGCGACCTTGAGCGGCGCAAATTGCTGCCAGCCCTCGCTGAGGTAGGCCCGACTGATACCGGCCGTGAATTCGGGCCGCAGCGTAATCGAGTCCCCGCCGCGATCCTCGAATGAATACATCTCCTTCGAGACGACGTCGGTCGTCTCACCGATCGTTCGAGCGAACACAGCGGTTTGCTCGATCGTCGGCAGCTCGACCCGCTTGAACCCGTGCAAGCGACGGACGCGATCGAAAGCGGCGACCACCGAAGCAATTCGGTCGGCCTCTTCACCAAGCAAGCTTTGCGTGCCCCGAACGGGCTGAACCCTCGTCATGGCCGCGCGCTAAAGCATATTGGGCAGGTCTGGAAAACCCGCGCTCAGCGCGACCCCGGCTGCCGGCCGTCCTGGAACTGCCTGCGGAACCAGCTCGGGTTGGGCAGGAACAGCTTCCGGAAGCTGATCATGATCGTCCGCCCGAGCGGATCGAGAAGACCGGGCTGATAGCTAAGAGGCACGGATCCCGAGGCATCGTGTACCTTCGGCCTGCTATCGAGCAGGTTCGTGACCTGAAACTGGACTTGGGACCCGCGTAGCCAGGGATGCCTGGTCACGACCTCGGGAATGTCCCCCGGATTAGCAAACAGCCGTAGATCGAAGGTCGCGAGCGGCGAGAAGCGGAGATTGTCGCCGGTCAACGTGTTCACCGTCGTCCCACTGCGCCAGTTGCTGATGAGACGCGCTCCGAGCCCGTTGTTGAAATAACCCGTTTGCGCCTGGACGGAGTGGCGCGGCGTACCGCCGTTCTGGCCCGCTGCGTCGCCGTGAAGATAATCGATCTCAGGTTGCCCGGGACCGATCTTCACCTTGTCGACGAAGGTAATCGTATCGGTGAGCGAAAAGGTCAGCCGGCCGCGATTCCCACCGCCGAAAAATCCTCCACCGCCGCCTCCGCCACGACCTCCGCCCCCGCTCCGGCCGCCGAATCCGCCTTCGCCAAATGGACGGGCCCCAGCAGGCGGGGGGGAGTTATTCGTGGCTCCGCTGGCCGGCGGAGATCCGCTTGCCGAGGGCGGGGGAGCAGATGACACTCCAGCAGGAGATTGCCCGCCGGCCGGATTTGCGGCGCCTCCGCCTTCACGCTGCGCTCGGCCGCGGAATTGGGCGCGCATTTGGTCAATGGTTGCCTGCGATGGCTGATGCGACTTCAGCGGCTTCGAGAAATCGAATCCGACCCGAAGCGTGTCGCGCTCCGAGCTGCCGAAGTTCACCGGACGCAGATCGACGCTGACCAGATTACCCGAAGAATCGCGAACAAATCGATCGGGAAATGCCGCCTCGATGCTCTGGGTCACGGTGAGGCTGGAGATCGGATTAGAAATGACCTGATGGACATATTCAGCACGGAGCTTCAGATCGGTCTTCTCGAACGGCTGCCAATATGCCGCCAATTTCGTGACATTTCGCCGGTCGGACTGAAGATCCGGATTGCCTCCGCTGGTCACAGTCGCAAGAACCGTCTGGCCGGTCGTGAAGTCGAAGATGCGCGTACCCGGCGTGACGAGCTCCGGATCGCCAAGCTGATTGATCGTCGGTGGGCCTTCCTCGCGAGTCCAGCTGCCGACAAAGTTGAGTTGGCCAACCGGCGACCAGTTCGCCCCGGCCCCGACCTTGGTAAGAGTCCCGAAGTCCGAAAGCTGATCGACTTCGACATTGCCGTTGACGGTAAGGTTTCCGAGCGCGCTGAAACTGCAATTCTTGCGCGAGATCGGCAAGTCGAGATTCATCGCCGCCTCGCCGGTCGTTCTTGATAGCGAATGCGAGCTGGTGTCGGTCTGCAACTCCCGCTGACCGTTGAGGTGCACAGTGCTTCCGGAGAGCGTCACCGTGGTGCTGGCATCGCCTGCGGGAAGCGAGAACAGGTTGCCGTTCGCTGTCGCCGTGACGTCACCGGATTCGGTCGTCTCGAGCGCACGATCGCGGCCGCCCGCGAGGCTATCGCGCCGTGTTCCAGTGACGTCGTGCTCCAGGTCCCCGTTGCCCGTAACGGTCCAGTGCCAATTGGCTTTTGTCCCGTTGAGCGTCAGCCCCAGATGAGCAGTGTCGGTGCTGGTGTTGCGGCCTAGCGCCTGGATCAAGGTGTTGCCGAGCCCGATGAGCGCGCGGCTGTCGGTGTGCTCAACTTCGCCGTTCAAGGTCCCCGAAACATCACCCATGACCTGGCGGTTGATCGTGCTCGATGCGCGGATGTCGCGCTTGCTCGGAACCAGCGAGCGGGCATCGAGCGCATCCTCGATTGTCCCGCTTTGCGGCTGAGCGATGTCGATGTTGCGCTCATTTTCCGTCAACATGCTGCTGCCCTCGGCATGCAGGTTCAACGTGGTGCGGCCATCTTTCTGAACGATGAAGCGCGTGAGGTCGGCGTTGCCGTTCGAGTAGCCGCCGCCGGTCGCAACGCCGGCACCCACTTGAGCGGTGGTCGAATAGAATCGCTGGCGAAGGACAATGTTCACGACCTTCTGGTCGGCTCGATATCCATATTTGAGAGCGACTTCTTCGGGAAGGATCTCGACACGCTCGATCGCTTCTGTCGGAATGTCGCGCATTTCCCGGAAGCTCGAGATGCGCTGCCCATTGAGAAGTATGACTGGCCGCCCGTCCGAGCGGCCCTGGGCACTCCCGATCTGCGGCGCGAGCGCATCAAGAAGATCATTGATGTTGGTCGCGCCGGTTGCCCGGACGTCTCGCGAGGTGAGCACATTCTCGGGCGGGATATCGCCGACGACCGAGCCACGCGGACGCGCGCCAGTGACAACGATCTCGTCCTCGCCTCCCTCATCCTCATCGAGCGGTTGAGCATTCATCGGGTCCGTCTGCGCAGCGGCGGGATTGGCCGGCTGCGGCTTCGCTGCTGACGGCGGAGCCTGCTGATCGCTTGTCTGCGGCGCGGGCTGCGCGAGTGCGGGCGTGGCGAGCAAGATGGCGGCGCTGCCAAGGAGCGCGGAACAGCAATTCATCGACGCTCCGGTAGTTGGGCGAACTGAATGAGCGCTGACAATGCCGTGAACTTCGACAAAGTGCCGACAGCCATCTGCGAACGTGCGGCAGACATTGTGCGATCGGCGCAATTATCGCTAGAGTTCATCTTTCATTTCATTGTTCTTGTAGGGAGTTTCATCGATGCGCCGAGCCGCGCTTGCTATCCTCTTGTCTTCATGCCTCGCGACTGCGGCCAACGCCCAGCTCGTCCCTCCGCAAAACAGCAAGCCCGAACCGACGCCCAAAACCGATACTATTCTGCCGGCGCGCGACGTCATGTTCCCCGGAACGATGCAGCTGATCGTCGATGCGTCCGATAATGTTCGCGGCATTTTCCGCATCCACCAGCACGTGCCCGTTCCCGCAGCCGGCGACTTTGTGATGCTCTATCCAAAGTGGGTTCCTGGCGGTCACAACCCCCGAAACGACATCAAGAGCGTGACTGGATTTCGAGCGAGCGCGAACGGACAGGCCGCTAAAGTGGGTTCGCGACAACCTCGACGTGTTCGCGTTCCACATCTCCGTCCCCCAGGGGGTCAGCGCGATCGACCTCGATTATGATTATGCGACTCCCACGACCGGCAGCCAGGGCCGGATTCTCGCGACGCCGGACCTGGAGAGCATCCAGTGGCTGTCCAATTCCTTGTACCCCGCCGGCTATTTCGTTCGCGACATCCCGGTCCAGGCCTCGGTGATCGTCCCGACCGGTTGGAAGGTGGCGACCGCCCTCCGGCCAAGCGGCCAGACGGGCAATCGTATCGACTATGCGGTGACGAGCTACGAGATCCTCATGGATTCTCCGCTCATCGCGGGCGTGCATTATCGCGCCTTTCCATTGAGCCCCGACGTCACGCTCGACGTTATCGCCGATAACGAGGCGGAGCTTGCCGCGAAGCCCGAGCAGATCGAAGCGCACAAACGACTGGTGCAGCAGGCGGTGAAGGCCTTCGGAGCTCAGCACTACGACCATTACGACTTCCTGCTGACCATTTCGGATTATCTCGGCGGCAACGGCCTCGAGCATCATCGCAGCTCGGAGGACGGCACCGGGCGCGGCTATTTCACCGACTGGGACAATTCTCTGGTCGACCGCAACCTGCTTCCGCACGAATTCAGTCACAGCTGGAACGGCAAGTTTCGCCGCGCCGCCGACCTGTGGACCCAGGACTATCGAACGCCGATGCAGGACGACCTGCTGTGGGTCTACGAAGGTCAGACTCAATTCTGGGGCTACGTGCTCGGCGCGCGCTCGGGCATGCTTTCGAAACAGGACACGCTCGACGCCATCGCCGCCACTGCGGCCTCCTACAGCGAAGGGACTCCGGGACGTGACTGGCGACCGCTGGTCGACACGACCAACGACCCCATTGTCGCAAGCCGGCAACCTGAACCGTGGCGCAGTTGGCAACGCAGTGAGGATTATTACAGCGAGGGCCAGCTGATCTGGATCGATGTCGACCGAATCATCCGCGAGCAGTCGGGCGGCAAGCGCTCGATCGACGATTTCGCCAAGGCCTTCTTCGGCGTTCGCGACCGCGACTATGGCGAGTTGACGTATACGTTCGATGACCTCGTCGCGAACTCTGAACAAGGTCCAGCCGTACGACTGGCGAAGCTATTTCGAGCGCCGGGTCTACAACGTCGCTCCCAAGGCACCGCTCGAAGGGATCAACCAGGGCGGCTACAACCTCGTCTACACCGCGGAACCCACCAAATGGGTCAAGAATATCGATAAGCTGCGCAAGGGCTCGGACCTGACCTATTCGGGCGGCCTCGCGGTCGGAAACGATGGCAAGATCCAATCCGTCCTTTGGAACAGCGCCGCGTTCAAGGCAGGCCTGACGGTCGGGGCGCAGATCGTCGCGATCAACGGCCGCAACTACGACACCGATGTATTGAAGGAACTCAATCAAAGCCGCCGCCGCGGGTGGCCCATCGCCGCAGCTGCTGATCCACGCGGACGATGTCTACCGCACCGTCGCGCTCGATTGGCACGGCGGCTTGCGCTATCCGAGGCTGGTGAAGACCGGCAAGGGCGAGGGCACTCTCGACGCGCTCCTCGCACCGCGCTGATCGAGATGAAAGGGGCCGCGATGCGTAAGAGAATGATCGGTTCGGCAGCACTTGGCATTCTTGCGATTGCGACACCGGCGTACGCTCAGGCCCCCGGACCGGCGGAGGTCAACGTCCGGGCCGCGCTCGGCCGAATCGCAGCGATCGACCCGCAGCTCCACTCGGTCATCGCCGTCGATCCGACCGCGATCGAGCAGGCCCGTGCGGTTGAGAGCGGTAATTTGCGCAGCCCACTGGCCGGTCAGCCGATTCTCATCAAGGACAATATCGAAAGCGTCGGCCCGCTGCCGACGACGGCGGGCAGTCTTGCGCTCGCGAACAATGTCACCAACCGCGACGCTCCCCTGGTGGCCCGGCTTCGCGCGGCGGGCGCGATCATTCTCGGCAAGACCAACCTTAGCGAGTGGGCGAACATCCGCTCGTCCCATTCAATTTCTGGCTGGAGCGCGGTCGGCGGCCAGACGCACAATCCCTACTCACTCGACCGCAACGCCTGCGGCAGCTCGAGTGGGAGCGGTGCTGCGGTGGCGGCCGGTATCGTTCGGTTCGCCATCGGCACCGAGACCGATGGCTCGGTCACGTGTCCCGCGTCGCTCAACGGCATCGTCGGATTGAAGCCGACGGTTGGACTTGTGAGCCGCACCTACATCGTTCCGATCAGCCACAGTCAGGATACTGCCGGGCCGATGACCGACAACGTCCGTGACGCGGCCGAGCTTCTGACCGTCATCGCCGGAAGCGACCCCCGCGATCCGGCAACGCGCGACGCCGACAGGCATAAGACCGATTATGCAGCCGCGCTCGACCCCGGCTCGCTCAAAGGCAAGCGCATCGGCGTGCTTCGCTTTGCTTCGACGGCGCAGCTCGATCCAGCTTTCGACACCGCGCTTGCGATACTCAAGCAGAAGGGCGCGATCCTCGTCGACATCAAGAAGTTCGATGACAAGGCCGTCGGAAAAGGCGAGGACATAGTCCTTCACACTGAGCTCAAAGTTGACCTTGCCAAATATCTTTCGAGCAGCCCCGCAGCGATCTCATCGCGATCGCTCGCCGACCTCATCGCCTTCGACAAAGCCCACGCGCAGCAAGAAATGACCTTGTTCGGTCAGGACTATTTCGAGGGCGCCGAGAAGACCAAGGGCATCGAGGATCCGGCCTACAAGAAGGCGCGCGAAACAAGCTTCCGCGCAGCTGGACCGAACGGCATCGACAGGATGCTGAAGCAATATGATGTGGTCGCACTAATTGGCCCGACGGCCTCCCCGGCGTGGAAAATTGATGCCGTGAATGGCGATATGTTCGGCGGCGGCGGAGCCGGCGATCTGCCCGCGGTCGCAGGCTATCCGCACCTTACGGTGCCGATGGCGCTCGTGAAGGGAATGCCGGTCGGACTGAGCTTCATCGGGCCGAAATGGAGCGAAGCGCGGCTTCTCCAATTGGGCTACGCCTTCGAGCAGGCGCGTGGAGCCTTCCCGGCTCCCAAATTCTATAAGTCGATCGAGGACGAAGATCCACAGCTCGCGCCGTATCTACAGCCGGCGCCGAGATAAGCGGGCCTCCGTCTTCACCAGGACCTGCGATGGGTGACGAGGCGGACGCCCCCCGAGGCATCTAAGTGCCAAGATGGTGTTGCAACACCATTTGAAGGAGGCGTCCGTCGGCAAAGCCCGCACGACCGGTCTGGATCTCGCTAATAAGCTCCTGCACGTGCGCAGGACGGCGCAAATCCGTTAAGAACCGGTCGCAGCCATCTTACTTGTTCATCGTCATCGTCTGCCAGTTCCCATTGTCGATGAACGTGCGGTAGTGCTCATAGCCGCGAACCGCCTCGTCACCCTTCTGCTTGCTGAACATGGAATAGATTTCCTTCTGCACCGCTTGGTCGCGCGCCTGGTCCGGATCGTCGAGCGCAGTGCTTGGTACATGGGTCATGATGAGGACGTTTGGTGAGCCCTTCACATAACCGTTCCTCACCATGAATTTGTAGTCGTCGATGAGGCCACGGCGCTTGAGAACCTCGAACGCGGTAACTTGCGAGCTGCGCAAGCCGGTGAGGTAGTCGTCGACGTGGTTCGGATCGACTTCGACGGCATTGATCGTCCAATAGCCCTTCTGCGGAGTGTAATCGACATAAGGCTCGGCGACGCACGGAGCATATACGCACGCGATTGCGAGTGCGCCCGCAGCACCCAAAACAAAAGTCTTCATTGAGACCCCCTTTAACGCCGATCATTCGGCGGCGTCGGTAAGAGCACAGATCATTGTCGACAGCTAACAATAATTTAACAGCCGCCGAGCAGCCCCGTCCACCGCAGGCGGACTGGCGCGTTGGTGCCCGAAACCGGCAATCCGGCTTGGGAAACGGACACTACAAATCACCTTGCCGAAGGATTAGAATATCATCTGTCTGGAGCTAAGATGATGGCTGATCAAAATGGAAACCGGGGCAACAGGCGAAATGAGGACCGGCGAGAGGGTGACAGGCGCCAGGACGATCGGAAGCAAGACGATCGTCGGAAGGTCAACCGGCGCGAGGGCGATCGCGGACAGCGGCCAAACGAGCGCTGACGCCATTTACATAAGCCTGCAATCGCAGGCGTCCGCGGTCCCGCCACCAACGTGGTGAATTGAGGGGGCCGAATGCGTCACCGCGAAACGCCGAGCACCCATTCGTCCAACGCGATTTGTTCTTCAACAGACATGTTCGATAAGCTGGTCTTGCCAGCTCTTGAGCGCAACGCTTCGATGTCAGCCGGAGCCAGCGCGGACTCAAAAGCGATGCCGCATTGAGATTCCGTCGACCACACGACGGTTCCAAATGCTTCCACGTTGCTAATCCGGATCTCAAGAAGCTCCCCTTCCGAGGGGAGATCGTCGCCGCTCAAACGAATACCACTGCAGGATAAATCTGAAACGACGGCGGCTCGGGTGCGTCCCAAGGTCATAAGGACAGCGAGCATCGGCAGGGAATCTCTGGGAGCGGATCTTCGGCCGCCCCCGCCAGATTTTCCAAAGCTAGTCATGCCGCCGATCGGCTGAGACATCCCGCCTGATCGACCCTGCCCGCTTCTCCCGAACCTTGGTGCTGTTTCTCACTCGTCGCTCATATCCACGGATGGACCTTGCAACTTAGCTCTTTGGCTCAATCCGCTCGTTGATCTGGATGATCGGCTGAACGTTTGTGAAGTTGCGGATGTCACCGATCACCTCCGATGCATGCTCGCCCGACAGTGCTGCGCTGAGCTTCTCAGAAGATTGAAAATGGATGATTCCGATGGCGAAAAATGGCGCGTCCGAACCATCCGCCGCGGATTTGCCAAGCAGGGCTTCGCCTCCGACCAAGCCCGCGTCTGCCCAGCGGTTGAGTGCGAGCGGGAGGTGCTTGTTCTGATAGTAATCGTAATCAAAAGTAGCGCCAGCCGATCGCGGGTAAACTACGCTGATTGTAGCCATTAGCCTGCTCCTTGCATGGTCGAAGCGAAAGGTAGCTCATCTCGAAGCGAATGTCCTCTCCGGATCGCTCCAGCCCTGCAAGCGACGGGCATTACAGTTGGAAGGGACGCCGTGAGGAATGACGCCGCGTTTTCAAACCTGATTGTGTAGCGAGGGAGGATCCTCGGGCGCCCTCGCCTCGCGAACGAACTTCTCCTCAGACTCAGGCGGGCTTCGCAAGAGAAGAAACACAAGCACCGTCGCGAATGCTCCGCCGTAGCCGATCCATGGGGAAGCCCAAGCCAAGGCTGCGCAAACGAAATTCCCAGTTACCATTGCAACCGCAATAGCGACTCGTACCTGTTTCCACCGTCGCATCTCGGGAACGTCGTCGATCGTCGAGTGAACACTGAACCGGAAACCCAAATATGACAGGAAGAACGCGCCGCAGCTGAACGCGAGCAGGCTCGGGCCGAGGGGTTCCAGCGGTCGATCGGCCGCATTCTCCGCTGCAAACGGAAGCAGAGTCACCCAGAACAGAATGAGCAAATTAAACAGGAGAGCTCGGTGCGAGATCCGATCCACACGAGCAAGAGCGCCGTGATGACCCACCCACATTACACCCACCAGGAAGAAAGTCGCAGCATGGACGATCAATGCTGGAGTGATCTCTCGCAGCGCCATAAAACCATGACTCGCGGGCACCTTCAAGTTCAACACCAGCAGCGTCAGGACGATCGCAAAGACGCCGTCGCTGAACAATTCGACACGGTTCTTGTTCATCAGGGCCCCCGACGATGACGCTGCGGCGGTGTGGCATACGTGTCAATCGCGTTTGCCCCGCGGACTACCCGCCTTGGCCGCTACTTTACTTCGACCGCGAGCTCGTGGCGGCCGTTTGATGGCTTGGGAAGTGCGACGATCCTCTGAGACCGCGAAGCCACTAGGCTAGGACGTGAGCCTCAACGCTGCGATCGCGGCGACGATCGCGAGAATGAGCAATATGCGGATCGTGCTCGAAGGCTCGTGGAACCAGAGGATCCCGACAATCACCGTTCCGACTGCGCCGATGCCGCCCCACACCGCATAAGCGGTGCCCATCGGGATCGAGCGCGACGCGATCTCGAGCAAAACCATGCTCACCGCTACCGACGCGAGAAAGGCAAATGTCCACGGCAGGTTCCGGAAACCGTCGACGAACCGGAGCGAGGTCGTGAATCCAACCTCGAAAAAGCCGCCGACGATCAGCCAAAGCCAGGGCATCTTCGTTCCCTTCATGCGAAGTCTATTTCCGGCGGAGCAACGATCTTGCGCCGCGCTGCAACGAGGCAGCCGCCGACGATCAGCACGGCGCCAGCGATGGTGTAAAGAGAGACGGGCTCGCGAAACACTAGCCAACCCAGCGCCGAAGCCCACAGGAAGGCGCTATATTCGGTCACTGCGAGATAGCTCGCCTCGCTCCGCGCATATGCCCAGGCGAAGAGCAGACTTCCGCTCGACGACAGGATTGAGGCAATAACGATCCACCCGGTTTGACCCTGAGGCCAGGCGGGGATTCCGACCAGCGGAAGGGCGGCAGTCCAGATCAGAAACACAACCAGCGCCTGGAAGAAATTGATCTCCAGCGGCTTCGCCGCCAGCGCCTGCCAGCGCATCATGATGATATTGGCAGAATAGCAGAGCGCAGAGGCGATGATCGCGAGGCTTCCGATGACGACCTTCGGGCCCAGCTGGGCTTGAGCCTGGCTAAGGACGATCACGATCACCCCCGCAAAGGCTGCGATCGCGCCGAGGATCGATCGCGCGCCAAGATTCTCGTTGAGGAACAACGGCGCGAGCACCATGGCGATGAGCGGCGCGATGAACGTAAGAGCGATCCCCTGGGCAAGGGGCACTCGGCCGATCCCCCAGAAGAAGAGCACCGCCATCAATGTGACCACGGCGCTCCGGATGATGTGGATCCAGAGTGTCTTGCGGCTGGGCCAAGGAAGCCGATGCGGTAGGTAAAGCCCGCTACTGATCAGCAGATTTGCGATCGCTCGCCAGATGCTTACGGCGACGATCCCGATGGCAAGGACAAGGTGCTTCATCACCGCATCCATGATGGACAGCACGGCGACTGCGCCGAGCGCTGCAGTGAAAGCCTGAAAGGGATGCTCGACGCGGCGCACCCACGTCGCTTAGCCGACTATTCGGCGGCGTCGAGCGTCTGCTGTTGGGCCTCGGCTTCGAGCTCGACGGCCTTTGCTTCCACCAGCTTCACGATATGGTCGATCATGTCGCCGTCTTTAACGTGATGATCGGTAACGCCCGACAGATAGACCATGTGCGTGCCATTGCCGCCGCCGGTGATTCCGATGTCGGTCTCGCGCGCTTCGCCGGGCCCGTTGACGACACATCCAAGCACGCTCAGCGACATCGGGGTTTTGATATGCTGGAGCCGCGCTTCGAGCGCTTCGACCGTGCGGATGACATCGAAGCCCTGACGCGCGCAGCTCGGGCAGGAAACGACCCGCACGCCCCGGCTGCGAATCCCGAGCGCCTTCAATATCTCATAGGCGACGCGGACCTCCTCCTCGGGCTCGGCCGAGAGCGAGACGCGAATGGTATCGCCGATTCCGGCCCACAACAGGCTTCCAATTCCGATTGATGACTTCACGGTTCCGCCGATCAGGCCGCCGGCTTCGGTTATGCCGAGATGGAGCGGGCAATCCACTTCACTTGCGAGTTGCTGATAAGCGGCGACCGCAAGGAACACGTCGCTCGCCTTCACCGCGACCTTATAGTCGCGAAAGCCATGGTCCTCGAGAATCCGGATATGGTCGAGCGCGCTCTCGACCAGCGCTTCGGGGCAGGGCTCGCCATATTTTTCGAGCAGATCCTTCTCGAGGCTTCCAGCATTGACCCCGATGCGAATCGTGCAGCCGTTCGCCCGAGCGGCCGCGATAACTTCGCGCACCCGCTCTTCGGAGCCAATGTTGCCGGGGTTGATCCTGAGGCAGGCGGCGCCGGCGTCCGCCGCTTCGAGCGCTCGCTTATAGTGAAAGTGGATGTCGGCGACGATTGGAACGCGCGCCGCCCGAACGATCTCCTTCAGAGCCGCAGTGGCATTCGCTGTCGGGCACGACACGCGGATGATATCCGCACCCGCATCCTCGCAGCGGCGGATCTGATCGATCGTCGCCTCGGCGTCCTCAGTCGGCGTGTTCGTCATGGTCTGGACACTGATCGGCGCGTCTCCGCCCACGGGCACGGAGCCGACCATGATCTGCCGCGACTTGCGCCGCTCGATATCGCGCCAGGGACGGATGGACACGCCGGCCATATAGGCGCTCGGACCACCGGCGCAAAGCGATCCAAGATCCGGGTCTAAAGTTGATCGCGTCTCCTATCGCATTGTGATAACGGCGCTAACGGGACTCGCTGGGGGTGGCCTATGGCCAAGCTTGCCCAACTTCCAGTCGAAGAGCGTGCGCTCCAGCACGACAAGATCCACATTCCCCGCCTTCGCACCCGCTATCATGCATTCCTGAGCTACAGCCACAAAGACAAGTCGCTCGCCGACTGGCTGCATCGCGAGCTGGAAAGATTTCGAGTTCCGGGCGCTCTTGTCGGCAGGCTGACAGCCAATGGCGTGATTCCGCGACGACTGACCCCGATATTCCGCGATCAGCACGAACTGTCCGCAAGCGGCGACCTCGCCGAGGACATCAAGGCTGCACTGGCCGCATCGCAATTCCTGATCGTGCTTTGCTCCCCGCGGTCCGCCAGCTCGCAATGGACCAACGCGGAAATCGAATCGTTCAAGCGCACGCGACCGGAAGGATGCGTGCTCGCTGCGATTGCCGACGGCGAACCGTTCGCGAGCGGGATGCGCGGACGAGAGCATGAGGAATGCTTCCCCCCGGCGCTGCGCTACAAATTTGATCGCCGGGGACACCAGACAGCAAAGCGTGCCGAACCGCTGGCGGCGGACTTTCGCAAGGGCGGCGACGGCAAGCGACTGGCCTTCCTCAAGCTGGTCGCCGGGATGCTCGGCGTCGGTCTCGATGATCTGGTCCAGCGAGAGACGACCCGCAGACATCGCCAGCTTGCATTTCTTGCCGCCGGCTCGCTCGCTGGAATGGCCGTGACCAGCACTCTGGCGGTCACCGCTATCCAGGCGCGCAACGAGGCACGCGACCAGCGGCGAGAGGCCGAAGGGCTCATCAGCTTCATGATTGGAGACCTCAAGGACAAGCTCGAACCGATCGGCCGCCTCGACGCGCTCGACGGCGTGGGCGCCAAGGTCCTCGCTTATTACCACAAGCAGGATACGAAGGACCTCACCGATCCGTCTCTCAGGCAGCGGTCGAGCGCCCTGTCGCTGATGGCCAGCGTCGCGACGTCGCGCGGCGATATCGACGGCGCGATGCGACTTTATCGCGAAGCCATGGCCGGCACCGTGGAAGCGATCAGCCGCAAGCCAGACGATCCGCAGCGCTATTTCGACCACGCCCAGAACGTCTTTTATGTCGGCTCCATCTATCTCCAGCGTGGTGACGAAAAGGCCGCATTGGCCGAGTTTCGGGATTACGAAACCTTGTCCGACAAGGAGGTTTCGCTCGATCCCAACAACATTCAATGGCGGATGGAGGTTCAGAACGCCGACGCAAATCTCGGCGTGATGCTCTACAACGAGCGCCGTTTCGCCGAAGCCACAACGCAATTCGAGCAGGCGCTCAAGACGATCGACGGGATCGTGCGCGCCGAACCGACAAACATCGATTATCAAAAGTCTCTGGTGGAATCGGTCGCCTGGGCGGCCGATGCATATTTGGCCGAAGGTCGGCTGGATCAGGCGATTGCCGCACGCGAACGCGATGTGGCCCTCAATGACCGCCTGCTCGAGCGAACGCGCAATTCCGAATTCGCACTGAACCTCATCATCGCTCATCGGGTGCTGGGCTGGTTATATGCCTCTCGAGGGCAGATGAGCCGCGCGATCACTGAGGTCCAGGAAGCGGCTGATCATGCCGAGCGCCTGTTTGCGATCGAGCCGGGAAACAGCGTTTGGATCCAGCGCTCGGCCCAGGCCCATTTGGACATGTCCGACTATCTGCTTGCGGAGGGTAAAGTGCAGCAGGCAGGGACTGAAACGGCGAGCGGCTGTCGTCTTGCTGCGTTACTCTTCTCGCGCGATTCACGCATGGCAGATTGGCGAGCCCTCCATCGTGACTGTCTCGAAGCGCAAACCAACCTGGCTGCCGCATCTGGCTCGAGGCCCCAAGCGCTCTCATTCGCCACTCAAGCAGTTGCCGCCGCCCGGACAGTTCAAAGCACCGACCATATCCAGGATCGCTACGGCCTCGCGCGCGCTTACAGACTTCTCGGAGACGCCCAGCGCGCCATGGCAAACAGCGCCGCAGCGGGTGCCGCATGGACGGCAGGACTGAATTCCATTCCGCAGCACATTTCCGAGCGGCCGATGGAAATGGGTCAGCATAAGATGCTGCTTCAGCGTTTAGGAAGGACGGCCGAGGCGGCCGTGCTTGCAAGAAGACTTTCAGCCATGGGCTACCGGGAGCCCGAATTCAGGAGTGCATGAACCCCGGGTATAAGGAGGACATGATGAGCCCACCACATGACCACGACACGCTAGTTGAGCCTCGCCCTCATCAACAGACAGATGATCCTGGAAACCCGAAGAACGACATCACGCTGACGACCAGTGTCAGCGGCAACACGATCAGCATCGACGGCAGCGGGGGCTACACTTGCAAGCAGAATCAGGCTGCGACGCGCTTCAACTTCACGTTGGAAGACACGTCTGGCGCGAACGTCAAGTTCGCGAGCCTTGATACGTGCGACAACATCGATACCTGTCCAGAAACCGGCTCGGGAAACCAATCGAGTCAGATCGAAGGCATCTCGATGCACAACAATAGCCACAATAACCAATCAAAGACCGCGGCGTTCACCGACAAGAACAACAATCCGGCGATCAACGGCGAAATGAACGTCAGCTACCAGTGGAACTTCACCTGCGATGCTCCCTTAACCGTCCTGCCGTTTGACCCGATTATCAAGAACGGCGGAAACACCGGGCCAATCACCTGAACTTAGCCCAGACAGAGTTTGAACCCATTGCGGCGGGACGCATTCGTGCGTGCCCGCCGCGATTGCCTTTCGTTGTGTCGGTCGGAGTTACTGGCCATCGCGCAGACAGCCTCCCTGCTGGAAGCACCGATTTGCTTCGCCAGCGAATCCACGACGTCCTTCAGCTTGTTTCGGACTCCGCCCGATCGTTGTTCGAACGCGAGTGCGACTTTTTCGCACCCGATCCGCCCCGCTTCCGCTTCGTGTCGCCAATCGCCGATGGCGCCGACCAGATCGCGGCCGAGGTGGCGCTCGAGCTCGGCTGGGAGCTTCAGGTCGTCCTCCCGTTCGCGCGCTCGGAGTATCGCTCGACGCTCGCCAATCACGGGGCCAGGGAGAGCTTCGACGATTTGCTTGGCCATGCGAGCTCGGTCCTTGAGTTACCGGGGCACAGCGAGCGGCTCATCGATGCTTATGTCATGACGGGCCGGGCAACGGTCGCCCATTGCGAAGCATTGATCGCGGTCTGGGACGGACTTCCCCCGCGTGGCCGCGGAGGCACCGGCGAGGTCGTGCAGTTTGCAATCACCCGCGGAACGGCGGTGATGCATCTGTCACTCGAACCCGATGTCCCCGGCCGCTTGCTGTGGAGCGCGTTCGATCCTGCAGTGCTGACTATCGCGGACGAGCCGGGCGCGGAACGGCCGCTCGACCGTCACGGAATGGACGACCTTCTGCAGGCGCTGTTGATGCCGCCGCCGAACCAGCAGGAGCTGCGCTTTCTCAAGCGCTTCACGAGCGAGCGCTCGCACCGCATCCGAACGCGCATCGAATATCCTTTGCTCCTGGCCGTGGCTGGAGTGTGCCGAATCGGCCCGAAGGATTTCGCGAACAAGCATTGCGAAGCTCAGAATCGCGCCGAATGGAAGCGATATCGCCGAGGCTGCGTCGATGCCTTGCGAATATCCGCCCCGATCGGGCTGCTCGAGGAGGCCTATAGCTGGGCCGATCAGCTCGCGACTCATTTCGCGCAGACATATCGCAGCGGGCATATCTTCAACTTCCTGCTTGGCGGCGTCGCCGTCTGTCTCGGTCTGAGCGCCTTCATGACGCCGCGTCTCAAGTTGGAGGAAGCGATTCTCGAGATGATGATCGCGCTTGCGATCATCCTCAACGCCCAGATCGGCACGCGCCAGGAATGGCACCGGCGCTGGCTCGACTATCGCCAGCTCGCGGAACGGCTTCGGCCGATGCGGTCGCTAAAGCTGCTCGGAATCGCCGCCCCCGATCCGCCGGGCACGGAAACGAACCCGGTGCCAAAGCGCTGGCTCGATTGGTATGCAAGTGCCGTCTGGCGCGAAATGGGCTGCCCCTCGGGCGCGATCGATGCGCATTGCGCGCACGAACTTGCTAAAGCCATCGCCGACCACGAAGTCTTCCCCCAGATCGCTTATCACGAACGCCATGCCGTTCAGATCGAGATTCTCGACCACCGGCTGGAATCCATTGGGACAATCCTGTTCGGAGCGACTCTCCTGGTCTCTCTGGCAACGATCCTCGCCTACGCAGTCGATGCCGCATTCATCAATTTCTACGGCAATTGGTTCACTCTGGTTTCGGCAGGTTTTCCAGCGCTCGGCACGGCGGTGTTCGGAATCCGTTTTCAAGCGGACTTCGGCGGCGACGCGGTTCGATCGATGGCAACCGCAAGCACTCTTCGGCAGATCGATGCCGAGCTGCGCAAGGACGTCGGCCTGTCGCGCGCCGCGGATCTCGCCGAACAGGCCGGGCGAATCATGCTCGCTGACCTCGACGAGTGGCGGTTGGTCAACCAGCAGCGCGATCTGTCGGTCGGTTAGAGTATCATTTCACAAAGTCGGCGATGGCATCGACCATCGACGAATCGACGGCAAGCGAGGGATCGGAGTAAGTGGCGATGTTGGCCGCTCGGTCGTCGCTGGCGACGTCCTTCAGTACGTGGTTCATCGCCGGGATCAGCACGAGCTTGGCTTTCGGCTGCGCCTCTGCGAGATCCTTGGCGTCGGTCGTCGAAACCTGAATGTCGCGTTCGCCCTGCACGATCATCAATGGCACGTTTAGCGACGCTGCGAGCTTCGCCGGATCTTGGCGGAACATGTCGATGAGATAGTCCTGCACTTGAGGTGCGAAGAGTTTGAGCAGCGCAGGGTTCATGTTCGTCACGTCGACATGCTCGCCACGATCGAGCGAGGCCAGAGCAGTCAATGCCGAGTCGAGAACCGGCGCGTTCGCTGGATTAGAGCGAAGCTGCTCGCGGATCACGTCGCTGAGCTTTCGCCCCGCGCCCGAGGCGAGGATCACGCCGCAAATTCCTTGGTGATTCTGTGCAGCGGCGAGCGCGATCAAGGCGCCTTCGCTGTGGCCGAGCAGCCAGACGCATTTCGCCCCCGTCTGCTTTCGAATGGTCGCGACCCATGTGTGGGCGTCCGAAGCGTAGTCGGCGATCGTCACTTTGTTGGGATCGGGGATCGCGGACTTGCTTCCGAATAATCCCCGCTTGTCGATCCGAACACTGGAGACGCCCTTCGCAGCGAGCGCCTGGGCAAGCAGCCGATAAGGCGCTGCAGTGACTCCGAGCGGATTGTTGCCGTCGCGATCGGTGGGACCGGAGCCGGGAATGATAAGAACGACGGGCGCCCCTTTGCCTGAATCCTCGAACGTTCCCGCAAGTGGGCCCTGCGGCCCGGGCGCAGTCATTGGAATTGCAGCTGTTGCAGCTGCCGCCAACAAAAGATCAATAATCATTCCTCGTCTCCCCAGCGCCAGCGCCAACCGCCCCTCGTGGTGCGCGCGGTTATAACAATAAGTGTCGCGGTCAACGGTATGAGCAGCGCGACCATGACCAGGGGCTTGCGCGCAAACACCATCGCCGCACCGACGCACAGGACAACATAGCCGATGGTCAGCGCCCAGCCCTGCCAACGGATCGGAATGCCGGCGCCGTAACCGTATCGCTTCGGTGCGAACCACTCGTTTTCGCTCATTCGTTCATTCCTTCGGTGGTCGCCCGCGCTTGCGTGGCTTGGGCGCTTTTAGGTTGACGCCGCGCGCAAGCAGCGCCTCCCGCAAGAGACATTCGATCTGCGCATTGACGCTTCGAATCTCGGCGGCCGCGCAGCGCTCGATTGCCGCCCAAAGCGCGGGATCGATGCGCAGCGGATAGGCCTTGCGCTCGGCATCGGGCACGCCGATCGTTCCTTATTGATAGAGGGTGCCGGTGTTGACGACGGGCTGGGCGTCACGCTCCCCACACAGCACGACCATCAGATTGGACACCATCGCCGCACGCCGCTCGTCGTCGAGCTCAACGACATTCTTTTCCGACAGAGCAGCAAGCGCCATCTCGACCATCCCGACCGCGCCTTCGACCAGCGTCTGGCGGGCAGCAACAACTGCCTGCGCCTGCTGTCGGCGAAGCATCGCGCCGGCGATCTCGGTCGCATATGCAAGATAGGTGAAACCGCACTCGTCGATCGTGATACCCGCGACGTTGAGCCGGGCCTGGAGCTCTTTGCGAAGCTCTGCGCCAACTTCCTCGTGGTTGCCGCGCAAAGTGATCTCCTGGTGAGCGAAATCGTCGTAAGGGTAACGAGAACCGATCGCTCGGATTGCAGCTTCGACTTGGACGCGGACGAACTGCTTGTAATCGTCGACGTCGAACAGAGCTTGCGCGGTGTCGACCACGCGCCACATGATCTGGGCGGCGATGTCGATCGGATTGCCGCGAAGATCATTGACCTTGATCTTCTCGGAAATGAAGTTGTTGGCGCGAACCGACAGCTTTTTCTTGCCCATCCACGGCCACGTCCAGCGCAGCCCGGTCGATCGATCGGTGCCCTGATATTCCCCGAACAAGGTGATCGCCGCCGCCTGGTTGGGCTGAAGCATGTAGAAGCCCGGCATCGTCAAGATGAAGACGATCGTGGCGCCGACGATGATGAACTCGCTCGTCGTGTGCGGCCGACTGGAGACCCCCATAATCCCGTAAACGTCGGCGAGGATCGCTAGCAAAAGTACGACGAGCAACGGATAACCGTTCGCTGTTGCTGCTCGCCGTTCGCTGGTCGCATTGAGTGCGACGACCTTATTTTCAGCCACTTCCGCTCTCCTTTAATTTGATATCATAATAATATGCCGCTGCGAATAGGTCAACTGGCATCATCGAAGACCGCTCGCTATGGCCTCGAGCATGACGGAAGCACGTTGGCGGCTGGTGATTCACGGCGGTGCGGGCGCGATGCGAAGCGCGCTCCTCGATCCTGCACAGGATCGATGTGCGCGGGCTGGGCTGGAAGCCGCGCTCGAGGCGGGGGCTCAAGTCCTCGAGCGGCGCGAATGCGCGATCGACGCCGTCGAGGCGGCGGTTCGCGTGCTCGAGGAAGATGCCTGTTTCAACGCCGGACGCGGCAGCGTGCTGACTGCGAGCGGCTGCATCGAGCTCGACGCCGCCATCATGGACGGGCGCGAACGCGCGGCGGGCGCGGTCTCGGGTCTGCGGACGACGCGAGCGCCAATCAGCCTTGCGCGAGAGCTGCTCGAAAATGGCCCGCACGTCTTTCTCTCCGGGCACGGGGCCGACGATTTCGCGCGCCAGCATGGTCTAGAGCAGGTCGATAACAGCTGGTTCGAAATCCCGGAGCGCCGCCGGCAACTCGAGGAACTGCTCGCCGATGACGGGTTCGACGATGAAGTGAAATATGGCACCGTCGGCGCTGTTGCGGTCGATTCTGAAGGCAATGTTGCCGCGGCGACGTCGACTGGGGGGCTGACCGCGAAGCGCTGGGGGCGAGTTGGCGATTCGCCGTTGATCGGCTCGGGCACCTACGCTGACAATCGGTCCGCGGCGGTTTCAGCGACGGGCTCTGGGGAATATTTTATCCGTGCAGTCGCCGCGCACCAATTGGCCGAGCAAATCCGCCTCAATGGCCGATCGCTTCAGGAGGCGCTTGATGCTGTGCTCGCCGACATCGCCGGACTTGGCGGTAAAGGCGGACTGATCGCGGTCGCACCTGACGGCGATGCCGCTTGGGGCTTTACTACTCCTGCAATGTATCGCGGCATGGCCGACGCCAGCGGCCGCACCGTCCAAGTCTATTCGGAGGACGAGGAACGGTAGGGAAGTTCGCGCCGGAGCCATTCGGCTTCGGCGGTGATCGCGGAACGCTCGCTTTCAAGAAAGTCGGCGACGGCGTCGCGGAAGCCTCGGTTGGGCAAGAAGTGAGCACTCTTCGTGATCACCGGCTCGTATCCGCGGGCGACCTTGTGCTCGCCCTGGGCGCCCGCCTGGACCGACTTCAGCCCATGATCGATCGCCCATTCGATCGCGCGATAATAGCAGAGCTCGAAATGGAGGAATGGCACTTCCTCGATCGTTCCCCAGTAACGGCCGTAGAGCGTGTCCGGACCGATGAAATTCAGTGCGCCGGCGATCGGCAAACCATCCCGGCAGGCGAGGAACAGGAGCAGTTGCTCCCCCATACGCTCGGCAGCGAGATCGAAAAATTCGCGGGTCAGGTACGGGCGGCCCCACTTGCGCGAGCCCGTATCTTGATAAAAAATCCACATCGCTTCCAGGTTTTCGATCTCGATCTCGCGCCCGCGAAGGGCGCGAATCTCCAGACCATCGACGGCGGCGGATCGCTCCTTGCGAAGCGCTTTGCGCTTCCGGCTGCTCAGCGTTGCGAGGAAATCATCGAATGATGCGTAGCCGCGGTTGAACCAATGGTATTGGACCCCGTGACGCAGCAGCCACCCGCGCCGCGCCGCCTCTTCCGCGCCCGTTTCATCGACAAAGGTGACATGTGCCGACGAAAGATCGTTCTGTACCGTCACGGCCTCGATCGCGGCCAGCAACTGCTGCGGCCGCGATCCGAGGAACCTCGGTCCTGGCACGGGGGTGAACGGCACTGCCACCTGAAGCTTCGGATAATATTGTCCGCCGGCTTGCTCCCACGCTTCTGCCCAGCCGTGGTCGAACACATATTCGCCCTGGCTGTGGGTCTTGAGATAGGCGGGTGCGGCCGCGACGAGATGCGAGGATTCATCCTCGACGAGGATCGGCGCCGGAGTCCACCCAGTGCCCGGTCCGACGCTATGAGAATCCTCGAGCGCGGCGAGGAACGCATGGCTGATGAACGGATGGCCGTTGCCAAGCCGGTTCCAGGCGCGAGCGTTCAATCCCGAGACGCCCGAGGCTATCTTGGCGATGATCTCGGATTCACGGTCGGCCATGCCACAACATGGGTAGGCCGCCGAAAATGAACTAGGCCTTCACCGCGACGATCGCGTCGACCTCGACCGCGACGCCCAACGGCAGGACAGCAACTCCGACCGCGCTCCGGGCATGGCGCCCGGCTTCGCCGAAGACTTCCTGCATCAGCTCCGAAGCACCGTTGGCTACCTTGGGCTGGTCGATGAATGCAGGAGCGCTGTTCACGAACACGCCGAGTTTCACGATTCGCTCGACCCGGTCGAGCGAGCCGAGCGCAGCCTTGATTTGTGCAAGCAACATGATGCCGCAGCGCCGCGCCGCCCGCTGGCCCGCGTCGAGCTCGGTATCCTCGCCAAGGCGGCCTTTGATCAGGCTCCCGTCCTCGGCGAAACTGATCTGCCCCGAGATGTGGAGCAGCCCGCCAGCTTCGACGGCGGGCACATAAGATGCGACGGGGGCGGCCGCCTGCGGAAGGGTGATGCCGAGCTCCAGGAGGCGGTTATCGATGCTCATGGCTTCGGCCCAAGCACTCGGAGAGGCGGGCGGTCAAGCGTCGAGCGCAGGATTTGAAGGCTGGCTAGGTCCGGCGCTGCGCCCCCTTGACTTCTGCTCCCGGCAGCTGACCCCGTCCGCCGCAGACTAAAGAAATACTACTCCCGATCGACAACAAAGCCAGCGAAGCTCTGGCTGACCGGCATGAGCTCGATTGTGTTGATGTTAAGGTGGGGCGGAAGGTTCGCCAGCCACCACAAGAGATCGGCAAGATCCTCTGACGTGATTGGGCTCATCCCGGCGTAAAGCTTGTCCGACGCCTGCTTGTCCCCGCCCGTGCGAACGATGGTGAACTCGGTTTCGGCCATTCCCGGCTCGACCGATGTAACACGCACTCCGGTGCCCGCGAAATCGCTTCGAAGGTCGAGCGAGAATTGACGCACGAACGCCTTCGTGCCGGCGTAAACCGCGCCGCCTTTGTAGGGATAGGTCGCCGCGACCGACGACAGGTTGATGATCTGCCCTTTGCGCTCGACCAGCTTGGGCAGGAGGGCCCGGGTTATCGCGACGAGGCCAGTGACATTGGTGCCGATGACCGTTTCAATGCGCTCCCAGTCAGTTTCCGGCAGAGTATCCGTGGGCGTGGCAAGACCAGCGTTGTTGAGCAGCAGGTCGATCTCGTTCCAGGGCGACGAAAGCTTCGCGAGACTTCTCGACGGCTGGGAGATCGCGCATATCGATCTCGAGCGGTAGGAAGGCTTCACCGAGCTCGCCCTGAAGCGCCTTCAACCGGTCGCCGCGGCGGCCGGTCCCAATCGCTCGCCAGCCATTGGCCACGAACTTGCGCGCTGCCGCTTCGCCGAAGCCTGAAGTCGCGCCAGTGACTAGAATTGTTTTCGTCATTCGTCTCCGCCTTCGAGTTCGCGCCGCGCCTTTACGAGCACTTCGGGCTTGACGCCAAGCTGCCCCGGAAACGCTGATGAGATCGGGTTCGTGCGCTTCGAGGAACCGCAGCAATGCGGCAAGAAGCGCCGGATCGTCCGCTTGGGCGCGAAGCGCCTCTGTCCCGATTCCGGTCAGATCGAGGAACCGCTGCGCCCGTCGCTCATCGCCGAGCGTTGCCGCAAGAGCGGCAAGGGCAAGAGCGACCGGATCATCTGGACTAAGGTTGGGAAGCACCTAGATACTGCCGGAAGGGAGAGGCAAGCGAATTGGCGAAGATTCTTATCGTCGAGGACAATGCACTGAACATCAAGTTGTTCTGCGATCTGCTCGCCGCGCATGGCCATCAGCCCGAAGCGGTGACCGACAGCCGCAACGCGCTTGACGCCGCCCGCAGCTTCTCTCCCGACTTGGTCATTACCGACATCCAGCTGCCACATGTCAGCGGGCTTGAGCTGATCGAATTGATTTGCGGCGACGACGCGCTCGCGAAAGTGCCGATCATGGCCGTCACCGCTTATTCCGCGCGCGGGGACGAGGAGCGGATCCGCGCCGCTGGAGCGCAGGCCTATGTGTCCAAGCCAATTTCGGTGATGAAGTTCGCGCAAACGGTCGACGAGTTGCTACAGCCTGCCGCGGATCAGCCGGCTGAAACCGGCGCTACACCCAACGTTCCCGCTGAAAATCCCGACGGACGTTGGAATGAGGGAGAGCCCCGATCAGGCGCAGGCGATGAGGATCAGGGCGAAAGCGCTTAGCGCTACTTGATCTTGGCTTCCTTGAACTCGACGTGCTTGCGCGCCTTCGGGTCGTACTTCTTGAAGCTCAGCTTCTCGGTCTGCGTGCGCGGGTTTTTCTTCGTCACGTAGAAGAAGCCCGTGTCCGCGGTGCTGACGAGCTTGATCTTGACCGTTGCCGGCTTGGCCATTGGATAATCCCAATCTGAAATAAGAAGAGCGGCTTCCCAGCGCTCACAATCGCCCGGCTCCATGACGAGCCAGGCCGATTCTGTCAACCGAGACAGCGGCGTAACGTCTGTTTAACCAATCTGAGAGACCCTCCCTTCAACAGGAGGGAGTTTATGGCTATCGGATCCGCTGTCGAACGTGAGGTTTCAAGTCGCGACCCGAGTTGCCGAAATCCGCGATGCGGGCCCCCGTATCTCTCCACTCGACCTTTATGCGAAGATGGACGCCATCCGGCAGCTCGCGGTCGCCAACGGCTTGTCGACCCTTGAAGGGCTCGCCCGCTGTTCGACCCGAGCTTGCGCTTCTTCCCGGGCATCGGATCGCGGTCGAATGCTGCATCGAGCATCTAGATGAAGCGCTCGACAGCCAGTCAGCGACCGATTGCGACACGATCCTCGCAGCGCTCGCTGTACGCCTGCACTGACACTTAAGCCCCGGTTCGTGCATTGAGGCGCGATGCGCGCCTTTTCGCAGCTGCTCGACGATCTCGTCTACACGCGATCACGCAACACCAAGCTCAAGCTGATCGGCGATTACCTCCGGGAGACGCCCGACCCGGATCGCGGCTATGGCCTTGCTGCGCTTACGGGTACGCTCGACATTCCGGCGGTCAAAGGCGCTGCAGTGCGCGCTATCGCCGAGGAGCGGGTCGATCCCGTGCTGCTCTACATGAGCCGCGACTACGTCGGCGACATGGCCGAGACGGTTGCCTTGCTCTGGCCCACATCGGCGACCGGCGTGCCCGAAGCGGACGATGCCACGATCACAATCGCCCAAGCGGTCGAGCGGCTTCGCTCCACCACCCGGCCCGATGCGCCGCGCACGCTCGCCTCGATGCTCGATCATCTCGACGCATCGGGCCGGTTCGCGCTTCTCAAGCTCGCGACCGGGGCACTTCGAGTTCGGAATCAGCGCGCGGTTGGCGAAGCAGGCGCTTGCTCAGGCGTTCGGCCTCGACGTCGATTCGGTCGAGGAAGTCTGGCACGGATTGTCGCCGCCGTTCGCCGAGCTGTTCGATTGGGCAGAAGGACGCTCGCCGCAGCCGATCGCTCGCGATATCCCGGTCTTCCGGCCGTTCATGCTCGCTCACCCGCTTGAAAACGACCCGGGTCTCGCTCGAGGATTATGCGGCCGAGTGGAAATGGGACGGTATCCGGGTCCAGCTGGTTCATGCAGGCGAGCAGACCCGCCTCTACAGCCGGACCGGCGACGACATCTCGCACAGCTTCCCCGACGTGGCGGACGCATTTCGAACGCGGGGCGTGCTCGATGGAGAGCTATTGGTACGCGGGTCAGACCAAGGGCTCGGGGACGAGCATGGCGGCGCCGCGGCAAGCTTCAACGCGCTCCAGCAAAGGCTCGGGCGAAAGACCGTCAGTCAGAAGATGCTTGGCGCTTACCCAGCGTTCGTCCGCCTCTACGACATCCTCTTCGAAGGCGACGTCGACCTGCGCGATCTTGCATGGGAAAAGCGGCGCGACCGGCTCGAGCGATTCGCCGGCGAGTTCGACGCCGACCGTTTCGACATCTCGCAGCTGATCGAGGCGAAGAATTTCGAGGAGCTCGAAGACCTCCGGCTCAACGCGCGCGAACTCGAGCATCGAGGGCATCATGCTAAAGCGCCGCGACAGCCCGTATGTCGCCGGCCGCCGAACGGGTCTATGGTACAAATGGAAGCGCGATCCGCTTACCGCCGATTGCGTGCTTTTGTACGCGCAGCGAGGCTCGGGAAAGCGATCGAGCTACTATAGCGATTACACGTTTGGCTGCTGGTCGGAGACGCAGGAGCTGCTCCCGGTAGGCAAGGCCTATTTCGGCTTCACTGACGAAGAATTGAAATGGCTCGACCGCTGGATCCGCGCGCATACGATCCAGCGATTCGGTCCAGTGCGCGAGGTTGAAAAGGCGCTTGTGCTCGAAGTTGCGTTCGACTCGATTCACAAGAGCACGCGTCACAAGTCGGGTCTCGCGATGCGCTTTCCGCGCATCAGCCGTATCCGCATCGACAAACCGGCGGCAGAGGCCGACCGACTGGCAACGCTCCGGTCGATGGTGACTTGAGACAGCGGTCCAACGAAGGCTAGTCTGTCCAAGTCTTTTGTTGCGCCAAAGCTGCGCAACTCGCCGGGGAAGAGAAGAATGCGCGCGCTGATAGCCCTGTCGTTGCTTGTGTCTTCGGCCACATATGCTGCCGACCAACCTGCCGGCGACGTTCCGCCGAAAGAAGCGAAGTCCGACACCGACAAGAAGACTGACGACGCCGACGTCGTGAAGGCGAGCGTCGACGAAGATGCACAGCCCGTCCGGCGGTCGATTCCGTTTCATGGCCACGCGCTCGCCTATACCGTCACGCCCGGCCACCTGACGATCCGCAATGAAAAGGGCGAGCCGACGGCGAGCATGTTTTATGTCGCCTATACGGTGCCCTCCGCGACCGGCCGCCCGCGGCCGGTAACGTTCCTGTTCAACGGCGGACCTGGTTCTTCGACGATGTGGCTGCACATGGGCTCGTTTGGCCCGATCAAGGTCGATGCAGCGATTCCGAGACGATCCCGGGGCCGCCGTTCCGCTATGGCCCCAACCCCGACACGCTGCTTGACGTCTCCGACCTGGTCTTCATCGACGCACCCACTACCGGCCTCTCGCGCGAGCTCGGCAAGGCGGAGCCGAAAGACTTCTTCGGAGTTGACAAGGATCTCAGCGCATTCACACGCACGATCCAACGCTATCTGACCAAATACCAGCGCTGGAACAGCCCGAAATTCATCATCGGCGAAAGCTATGGAACCACCCGCGCAGCGGGACTTTCAAACTCGCTGCTCGACGCCGGTGTGCAGCTCAATGGCATCACCTTCGTTTCGACCGTGTTCAATTTTGCCGATTTCCAGGGCGACCAGGCGCTCATCAACTTTCTTCCAACCTACGCCGCGGACGCCTGGTACCATGGCAAAATCTCGAACAAGCCACCGCTCGAGGATTTCCTTCAGCAGGCGCGCGAGTTCGCGAGCGGCCCCTATGCCTCGGCGCTCCAGCGTGGAAATCAGCTCAGCGACGAGGAGCGGCAATCGATCGCGCAGCGAATGGCGCTTCTGACGGGCCTTTCAACCGATTACATTCTCCGCTCCAACTTGCGGGTGCCGCCTGACCGGTTTCAGCGCGAGCTGCTGCGCGACAGGCACGAGATCATCGGTCGAATCGATTCACGCTACGTCGGGACCGAGCCCGATAATGTCGGGGCAAGCGCCGACTACGACCCGCAGGGGAGTGCGATTACAGGCGCGTTCGTCGGTGCTCTCAACGCCTATTTGTTCGGCGATCTCGGCTACAAGACGCCGCTGACCTACCGTCCGAACAATTATGACGGGATCTACGGCGGCGAATCGAAATGGGATTTCACGCACAAGGCGCCAGAGGGCGAGCAGCAGATCGCCGACACAAGCTCCGACCTCGCCAATGCGATCCGGCAGAACCCACGGATGAAAATCCTCTCGGTGAACGGCTATTACGATCTCGCGACCCCGTTCCACGGCGCCGAATATGAGTTCAAGCATATGGCGCTTGAGCCGCAGCTGCAGGCGAACATCCGCTACGAATATTATCCCGCCGGACACATGATGTACGTCGACCCGATATCGGCACGGCAGCTGAAGGCCGACCTTTCCGCTTTTTACGCGAGCGCTCTTTAGCCAAGAAAAACGCCCGTCCGGAACTGGTCCGGACGGGCGCTTTCGCCCCCTTGTTCAACTGGGCTTTAGCTGATTGCCTGAAGGTTGACGGCTGCGGTCTTGCCGCGCCGATCCACTTCGAGCTCGAACTCGAGTCGGTCGCCCTCGTTGAGCGTCGGGATTCCCGCGCGCTCGACAGCGGAGATGTGCACGAATGCATCCGGCTGACCATCGTCGCGCTGGATGAAGCCGAAGCCCTTCATCGAGTTGAAAAACTTGACGACGCCCGTGGCCTTCTCGCCGGTCAGCTGTCGCTGCGGCCCTCGCTCGGCCCGCTCGACCGCCATCGGCTCGCCTTCGATTCGAAGGTTGGTCGCCGAGATCCGGCCGCCGCGGTCGACGAGCGTGAACTCGAGCGGCTGACCGTCCGCAAGGTCGGACAGGCCAGCTTGTTCGACAGCGGAGATGTGAACGAACACATCCTCGCCGCCGTCATCACGAACGACGAATCCGAAACCCTTCTGCGGGTTGAAAAATTTTACGACACCCTTGCCTTCGCCGACGACCTGCGGGGGCATCCCACCGCCACCGCCGCCGCCGCCGCCACGGAAGCCACCGCCGCCGCCGCCGCCGCGAAAGCCACCGCCCCCGCCGCCGTAGCCGCCGCCGCCGCCACCACCGAAGCCGCCACGGTCACCGAAACCGCCGCCACCACCGTAGCCGCCGCGTCCGCCGCCGCCGCCGGGGCTCCCGCCGCCGCCGCCGTAGCCGCCGCGTTCTTGGAAGCCACCGCCACCGAAATCACCTGCGAATTTGTCGTCGCCGAAACCTTCGCGTTTATCGCGACCGCGCCCGCCGCGTTCGCCCTTGCGCCCTCTATCGAAACCCATTCCGTCTTAACTTCCGTGTGCCCCAACCAATAAATCAAACCAACGCGCTGGGCCTCGAGGCGCATCCGGTCCTGTGCGATTGCTACTCACGCACGGCGCAGGCCCTTACAGGAAAATTCGAAGCGGCTCTAGTGACTCCGGTCGGCGGACCCGTTGAGGGCTGGCAAGGCAGGCGCAAGGAAGACTAAAGCGCTTTGACCACGCTTTCCCGAGGAGCTCGAATGGCCATCCATTTCCATGAGGAAGACCTGCCCGCCAACGTCGAATTCGCGGACGGGCCGATCGCCGTCGACACCGAGGCGATGGGGCTGATTGCGGGACGTGACCGACTGTGCCTCGTGCAGCTGTCGGACGGGCACGGCGACGAGCACCTCGTTCGTTTCAGGAATGGCAGCGACTATTCTGCCCCGAACCTCAAGGCGCTCCTGTCCGATCCGGACCGACTGAAGCTATACCATTTCGCCCGCTTCGACGTCGGGATCATGAAGGCTTATCTAGGGATCATGGCGGCGCCGCTCTATTGCACTCGAACGGCGTCGCGCCTGGTGCGCACCTACACTGACCGCCACGGCCTCAAGGACCTCGTCAAGGAACTGCTCAACGTCGATCTGTCGAAGCAGCAGCAGACCAGTGACTGGGGTGCGGACGAACTCAGCGACGCGCAGCGCGAATATGCAGCGAGCGACGTTCGCTACCTTCACGATCTGAAGGCAAGGCTCGACGAGCGCCTTGCGCGCGAAGGGCGAACCGGTCTGGTCCAGGCATGCTTCGACTTCCTTCCGGCGCGGGCGCTGCTCGATCTCGCCGGCTGGCCCGAGCAGGACATTTTCGCCCATGACGGTTGAGGACCACGATGGATAGCCGAGCGGCTGCGTCGCGCTCGACCAAGAGCGGCTGGGCGGTCCCCGGAAGCGCGCACGACCGGCTTATCCGCTGGTTCAAGATCGGGTTGCCGAGCGCCGTCGGCGTTCTGCTCGTCCTGCTCGCGCTCGCGCCGCTAGGGAAGAAGACCGACGTGAGCTTCATCCTCGACAAGAAAAAGGTCCAGAACGCTTCCGAGAGGATGCGTGTCGAGCGGGCCCGGTACTTCGGTACCGATAACAAGGGCCAGCAATTCCAAATCCTCGCCAATCGTGCGATCCAGCGCAGCTCCGATGTTCCGGTCGTCGACATCAATGGAATGTCGGCGCAACTCAATATGGACAAGGGCCCAGTGATGATCGTTGCCAATCGCGGGCGGTACAATCTCGATTTGCAGAAGGTTCTGATCGACGGACCGGTCAACGTCGCGGGGGCCGACGGCTATCGACTGCGAACGCGCGACGTCGCCGTGGATCTCAAACAGCGCGAGATGGCGAGCGCCGGGCCGGTGACCGGCGCGATGCGGCTTGGACAGTTCGAGGCTGGCCAGCTGCGCGCCAACCTTGGCGACCGAACCGTCGTGCTCGACCACGGTGCTCGCTTGAAAATCGTTCAAGGGGCGGTCAGATGATGAGCGTGCGCCTTTCTGGCATCATCCTTGCTAGCCTCCTGGGGACGCTGGCTCTTGCCGTGACCGCTTCAGCACAGGTCAAGCAGGAGCAGCCGACTTCTGCGCTCAAGGGCCACAACACCAATGCGCCAGTCGATGTCTCGTCCGAACAAATCGAGGTTCAGGAGCGTGCGGACCGCGCCGTTTTCAGCGGAAATGTCCATGTCACACAGGCCGATCTGACGCTGGATACGGAGCGTCTGACGGTCGCGTATTCAACCGCTCAGGCGAACAGCAACGTCCAGATCAACCGCCTCGACGCTGCGGGCGGAGTCGTCGTGCACGATCCATCGGAAACTGCGAAAGGCGATTTTGGAATCTACGATCTGGACAAAAAGCTCATCACGCTCATCGGCAACGTCGAGCTCACGCGCGACAACAACCGCGTGGATGGAGCAAGGCTCGTCATCGATCTTAATTCGGGACGAGCGGTGGTCGACGGAGGACCAGCTGGCGTGAATTCGATCGGCGGCCGGGTGACCGGACATTTCACCGTTCCCCAAAAGCAGCAGTCCAAATAGAGTTGGCATGAACGAGGCAGTCACCCTGGCCCGCCCATCAAACGAGGCGACGCAGGTGAGCGGCGCCCTTGAAGTCCGCTCCATCGCCAAATCCTATGACCGCCGCGCCGTGCTCCACGACGTCTCGCTCGATATCCATCGGGGCGAAGTCGTCGGCCTCCTCGGACCGAATGGAGCCGGCAAGACGACCTGCTTCTATTCGGTCATGGGGCTGGTGAAGCCCGACAGCGGCCGGATCTTCCTCGACGGGCAGGACATCACCGAGCTTCCGATGTACCGGCGCGCCATCCTCGGGCTCGGCTATCTCCCGCAGGAGACCTCGATCTTCCGCGGCATGTCTGTCGAGCAGAACATCATGGCCGTGCTCGAGGTGACCCAGCCCGACCGCCAGCGGCGGCGCAAACGGCTCGAGCAATTGCTCGGCGAATTTGGGCTCACCGCCCTTCGCAAGTCGGCGGCGATGTCACTTTCGGGCGGCGAGCGCCGGCGCTGCGAGATCGCGCGCGCGCTCGCGGCGGAGCCGACCATCATGCTTCTCGACGAACCCTTTGCGGGAATCGACCCGATCTCGATCGCCGACATCCGTGGGCTGGTGCGCGAGCTCAAGAGCCGCGACATCGGCGTGCTCATTACCGACCACAATGTGCGCGAGACGCTCGATATCGTCGATCGCGCCTGCATCATCTACGACGGCCAGGTTCTGTTCGCAGGTACGCCCGAAGCTCTGGTCGCAGACCAGGAGGTCCGGCGCCTCTACCTCGGCGAGAGCTTCGCTCTCTAACGACCATCGACATGGGCCTGGGCCCCTCTTTAAGCATCCGCCAATCGCAACAGCTGGTCCTTACGCCCCAGCTGCGCCAGGCGATCCAGTTGCTCCAGCTCAGCAATCTCGAGCTCGACGGCTTTCTGGCGGAGGAGCTCTCCAAAAATCCTTTGCTCGAAGCCCGGACCGACGAGCCCGATGAGCAGCCGGTCAGCGATTTCGTCAGCGAGGACGCCGATAGCGACGAGCCAGCGGACGATCCCGGCGCAGACGACCTCATCGCCGGCCAGGCCGACGACGATCGTCCGCTCGACGTCGATTGGCAGTCCGAAGCGCTTGAAACCGACAGCTTTTCTGACGTCGTGACGTCATCTGGCGGCGACGAAGCCTTTGATTTTGATCGGATTCAATATTCTGCCGCATCTCTTGCAGAGCATTTGCAGAACCAGCTTCATGGCCAATCGGGAGAAGTCGGCGATCTCGCGCGGATTATCGCCGAGACACTCGAAGAGACTGGCTATCTCACGGTTCCACTGGAACAGATTAGAGAGCTCTGCGGGGTATCGCTCGGCCGTGTCGAAGAGGCGCTTCGAGTGGTCCAGAATCTCGATCCGCCCGGGGTCGGCGCGCGTTCGCTTGCCGAATGCCTCGCGCTGCAGGCCAAGGCCGCAGACCGGCACGATCCGGCGATGGCGCGACTGATCGACAATCTCGACCTATTGTCGAGAGGTCGCATTAACGATCTCAAGCGCATCTGCGGGGTCGACGATGAGGATCTCGCCGACATGATCCGCGAGCTTCGGGCCTACGATCCGAAGCCCGGATGCCAGTTTTCAGCCGCCGCATCTGCTGAGGTCGCGCCTGATGTGTTTGTTCGCCCGACCCGCACGGGTTTTGCAGTGGAGCTCAACCAGGCGACCTTGCCGCGGCTGCTGGTCAATCGCCGCTATTATCAGGAGCTCAAGTCCGGTCCGCAGGACAAGAATTCGCGCGCCTGGCTCAGCGAGTGCCTTCAAAGTGCCAATTGGCTGGTCAAAGCACTCGACCAGCGCGCACGAACCATCGTCAAGGTCGTCTCGGAAATCGTGAGGCGGCAGCAGGGCTTTTTCGAGCGCGGGGTCTCGGCGATGAAGCCGTTGACCCTGCGCCAGGTCGCCGAGGCGATTGGAATGCACGAATCGACGGTCAGCCGAGTGACCTCGAACAAATATTTGCTCTGCGACCTCGGCTTTTTCGAACTCAAATATTTCTTCGGCTCGGGAGTCCCATCGGCCGAGGGTGAGGGCGCAGCCGCCGAGGCAGTGAAGGCTGCAATCAGGCAGCTCATCGATGCCGAGTCCGAGATTCTCAGCGACGATTCGATCGCCGGCATGCTCAAGGACAAGGGTTTCGATGTCGCTCGTCGGACCGTCGTTAAATATCGTAAGTCGATGGGGATCGGGTCCTCGATCCAGCGGCGCCGCTTGCGGAAGATTTCGGGCTAGCTAGGCGCTCACCCGAGCCCAGATCGGCAGATGGTCCGACGCGCGGCGGGCGGCCGGGCTCATGTGCACACCGGCGGCCTCGATGTTCAGATCCTTGTGGACGATGATTCGGTCGAGCTGCGCCACCGGGTGGCGGGCGTGGAAACTCGCTCCGGTCGGCGCGATGTTGAACTCGGGCCCGAGGTCGTTGAGACAGCCAGCGACTGTTCGCCATTCGTTGGTATCGCCCATCAGCACGGTCGGCATTTTTTGGGGACGCCGTGCGACGGCGGCGAGGATCGAGCGCATCTGGCGTCGGCGCCAAAGTCCGGACAGGTCGAGGTGCATTCCGATCACCCGCAGCGGACGATCGCCGATCAACAGCTCGGCCATGACTGCGCCTCGCGGTTCCAGGGTTGGCAGGTCAAGCGCAGCGCAGCCGATCACGCCGATGTCTCGCTTCACGAGAATCGCATTGCCGTGCCAGCCGATGTTGCGAGTGCTGACCTTGAGGATCCGGTCGGCGTGCTTGCGCGCTCGCTCCAGCACTCGTTTGTGGCGAACGCCAAGATGCACCGGCTTGTACATGCCGTGGCTGTCGATCAATTCGTGGGGAACGGTCGATCCGCGCCCACCGATGCGCTTGTCAGCCTCCTGAAGAGCGACAATATCGGCGTCGATCTCTTGCAGAACGCGCAGAATGCGATGCGGATCGCGTCGGCCGTCGAGCCCGACAGCCTTGTGCATGTTATAGCTCGCCAACGTGATACACGGGGGGCTGATCATGCCCTCGCCAATGGCCGTCGCAGCGGAATGGTTCCTAAACGTCCAGGTTTGCGACGCTGAGCGCATTGTCCTGAATGAACTCGCGGCGCGGCTCGACCACGTCGCCCATCAGGCGCGTGAAGATCTCGTCGGCAACGTCCGCCTGAGCGACTTCCACCCGCAGCAGCGAGCGGTTGGCCGGATCGAGCGTCGTCTCCCACAACTGATCGGCGTTCATCTCTCCAAGACCCTTGTAGCGCTGGATCGACAAGCCCTTGCGCCCTGCGGCGAGAACCGCCTCGAGCAGGTCCGACGGCCTGGTGACCGCAACCGGCTTGCCCTTGGTGTCGGCTGCCACATCCTCTGTCGTCGCCTCGCCTTCGCCGGTTGCTGGCGCGGATTCCTGCTCAGCCGCGGCACCCTTCTTGAGGGTGCGCAGGGTCGCGGGCTCGGCGTAAGCGGCCGCCTGCTCCTTGGCGAGCGTGTCGAGCTTGCGTGCTTCGGCGGAGACCAGAAAGCTCGGCTCGACGATATGCGCATCGGTCACTCCACGCCACAGACGCCGCAATAGATAGCCTTCCTCCGCGGAAATCTCGCCCGACCATTCGGCTTCCAAATCTCCGGCGCCCAGCCAGTCCGCCACCTTGGCGATCGTCGTGACCTTGTCCTCCCTGCCAAGGTTGGGCTTCAGCGCTCCATTGATCGCAAGGGCCTCGATGAGGGTCGGCTCATATTTGCGCGGCGCGTAGCGCATCAATGTTCGCATTCGGCGCGCGTGATCGACCATGGCTTTGAGATCGTTGCCGCCACGCTGCCCTTCGCGGGTATCGAGGACAAGGCCTTCAAGGCCCGCCTCTTCGAGATAGTCATCGAGCGCCGAATCGTCCTTGAGATAGACCTCCGAACGCCCCCTGCTTACCTTGTAAAGCGGCGGCTGCGCGATGAAGAGATGCCCCGCTTCGATCAGCTGTGGCATTTGCCGGTAGAAGAATGTGAGGAGGAGCGTCCGGATGTGCGCCCCGTCGACGTCGGCGTCCGTCATGATCACGATCTTGTGATAGCGGAGCTTCTCGAGGCTGAATTCCTCGTGACCGATCGACGTGCCGAGCGCCTGAATCAGAGTTCCGATCTCCTTCGATCCGAGCATCCGATCGAAACGCGCGCGCTCGACATTGAGGATCTTGCCCTTCAACGGAAGGATGGCCTGGTTTTTGCGGTTGCGGCCCTGCTTGGCCGAACCGCCTGCGCTGTCGCCCTCGACCAGGAAAAGCTCGGATAAGGCCGGATCACGCTCCTGGCAGTCGGCGAGCTTGCCCGGCAAGGAAGCGATTCCCATCACCGACTTTCGGCTCGCTTCACGAGCCTTGCGAGCGGCCTCGCGCGCCGCGGCGGCATCGATCACCTTCTGGATGATCGAGCGCGCATCCGCGGGATGCTCCTCGAGCCACTCACTCATCTTGTCGCTCATCAGGCTTTCGAGGGGCTGGCGCACCTCGGAGCTGACGAGCTTGTCCTTGGTTTGGCTGCTGAACTTCGGATCCGGCAGCTTCACCGAGACGATCGCGGTGAGCCCTTCGCGCATGTCTTCGCCAGTCAGCGAAACCTTCTCGCGCTTCAGCATTCCGGACTTCTCGGCATAATTGTTGATCGTTCGAGTGAGCGCTGCGCGGAAAGCCGCCATGTGGGTGCCGCCATCACGCTGCGGGATGTTGTTGGTGAACGGCAGGACGTTCTCGTAATAGCTGTCATTCCATTCGAGCGAGACGTCGATCCCGATGCCGTCGCGCACCGCCGAAATGGCGATGGGCTCGGGAAATAGGGCGATTTTGGCCCGGTCGAGCCATTTTACGAAAGCGGCGATTCCGCCCTCGTAATACAGCTCGTGCTCAACCCGCTCGTCATGCCGCGCATCAGCGAGGACGAGCCGCACACCCGAATTCAGGAATGCAAGCTCGCGGTAGCGATGCTCAAGCTGCTCGAAATCGAAATCGATGATCTTGAACGTGTCGGGACTCGGCAGGAAGGTCACACGGGTGCCCTTCTTGCTCTCGGCTGTCGTGCCGACGACCTTAAGCGGCGCCTCGGCCTCGCCGTGGCGAAAGCGCATGAAATGCTCCTCGCCATCGCGCCAGATGGTCAGATCGAGCCATTCCGAGAGTGCATTGACCACGCTGACGCCGACGCCGTGGAGACCGCCGGAAACCTTATAAGCATTATCGTCGCTGGTGTTCTCGAACTTGCCGCCAGCATGAAGCTGGGTCATGATGACTTCGGCCGCCGACACGCCTTCCTCAGAATGGATTCCGGTCGGGATTCCGCGGCCATTGTCCTCAACGGTCACGGAACCGTCGGGATTGAGCTGAATGAGGATCCGGTCGCAATGGCCAGCAAGCGCCTCATCGATCGCATTGTCGCTGACCTCGAACACCATATGGTGAAGACCTGAGCCGTCGTCGGTGTCGCCGATGTACATGCCGGGACGCTTTCGAACCGCGTCAAGGCCCTTGAGGACCTTGATGCTCTCGGCGTCGTAGGAATTGCTGTTGGCGCTGCTTTCGGGGGTCGTTGCCATGGTCCAGATATAGGGAATTTAGGGGCGATGTCACGCGCGCGCACGGGCGCACGCGCGTGAGTTCGAAAGCCCTAGCCGCGAACGCGACTAAGGCCGTCGGGACGCCGCCGTCCGCGAAATTTCGGCTTGCCCTGTCCACCTTCGGGGCGGTGCGCGGGATGGCCGCTGCTGCGCTGCGGATGTCGCTGCTGGGCCGGCTTGCCGTTATGCCCGCCTTCGGTCCCCTGCCCAGAATGGCCGCCGCTGCGCTGCGGCTGCCGCTGATGGCCGGCATTGCGGTCCTGGCGACGCTGACCGTCGCGGCGTCGGTCGGCTTTGGTCGAGGACCGTTCATGGCGTTGCGGCGCAGCTTTGGGAGCCGGCTTCAATCGCTTGAACGCTTCAGCGCTCGCCATGAAGTCGGTCGGAAGCGGAACCACAGGGATGCGCTGGCGCGTCGTCCGCTCGATATCGCGAAGACAGCCACGTTCATCGGGGCTGCAGAAGGCAATCGCGACGCCGGCGGCACCAGCGCGCGCGGTTCGGCCAATCCGGTGGACATATTGCTCCGGCACCTCGGGCAGGTCGAAATTGAAGACGTGGCTGACGCCGTGGATATCAATTCCGCGCGCCGCGATGTCGGTCGCGATCAGCACCGGCGCCTCGCCGCTCTTGAAAGCTGCGATGGCGCGCTCACGCTGCGCCTGGCTCTTGTTGCCGTGGATAGCAGCCGCGGCAATGCCGGCGGCCTCAAGCATCCGAACGACCTTGTCTGCGCCATGTTTGGTTCGGCTGAAGACGAGCGCGCGCTCGACCGCCGGATCCTTGAGATGAAGAGCGAGAAGGGCCGCCTTCTCACTCTGGTTCACCATGGTGACGCCCTGCTCGATCCGCTCGACCGTGGTCGCGGTGGGAGTCACCGAAACCTCGGCGGGATTGGTGAGATAGCGATCGGCGAGTTCCTTGATTGCCCGTGGCATCGTCGCCGAGAAGAACAGCGTCTGCCGCTTCGGAGGCACCAGCGCGACAATCCGCTTCAGCGCATGGATGAAACCGAGGTCAAGCATCTGGTCAGCCTCGTCGAGTACGAGAATTTCCAGTTCGCGCAACGACAGCGCGCGCTGATCGATGAGATCGAGCAGGCGGCCGGGCGTTGCGACGAGGACGTCGACACCGCGCGCAACGGTGCGTATGCTTTTCGAATTGGGGACGCCGCCGAAGATCACGCCGACCGACAGGCGCATGAATCGTCCGTAGGCTTCAGCGCTGACGGCGATCTGAGCTGCAAGCTCACGGGTCGGCGCTAAGACCAGCATCCGGGCATGGCCAGGCCTTGGGAATTTACCGGCTGCGGCGAGTTTGTCGAGCGACGGCAGCATGAATGCTGCGGTCTTTCCGGTGCCGGTCTGGGCAATCCCGAGAAGATCGCGGCCAGTAAGGACGGTCGGAATGGCCCGAATCTGGATCGGCGTAGCCTGCGAATAATCCTTCGCCGCGAGCGCATCGAGCAGGGGCTTCGAGAGCCCCAGGGACATGAATGACATTAATATATTCCAATATTGAGCGCGCGGCCGGCACAGGACTGCGCAGGCCACGAGCGGGGTCAAAAAGCGCCCCGCGTGAATAGGAGAGCAAGAAAATCGAGACGCGGGCCGATCCTAAAGACCGTTCACGCCGCTTAAAGAAAAGCGTCTCGTGTTGCAGTGCAATATAGAGCGTCGCGGAAAAAATGTCCACCTGCGCTGTCAGTCGACCCCGATCTCACCCGGCTGGACATGGAAACGGGATGCCTCGCCGATGCCTTCAAATAGCGCCGCCTCGGTTGCCGTCATCCACACCTGGCCGCGTCCTTCAAGCCGGGCGAAGAGCGCAGCGCGGCGCTTTTGATCGAGATGAGCAGTGACCTCATCGAGAAGCAGGATCGGCGGTTCGTCCCGACGCTCGGCGACAAGATCGCCATGAGCAAGGACGAGTCCGAGGAGAAGGGCCTTCTGTTCCCCGGTCGAGGAGCTCGCCGCCGGCAAGTTCTTCGTTCGGTGAAAGACGGCAAGATCCTGGCGATGCGGGCCGTCGGTCGTTCGACCCGCGGCAGCATCCCGTTGGCGATTCGCTCTCAGCTGCGCTTCGAGATTTGCATCGGCCCAGCCCTCCAGTACGATCGCTGCGCGGACGAATTCGCCGTCGGGAACCGCAGCGAGAGCCTCATCCAAGGCGACGATAGTGCGCGTTCGGGCTTCCGCGACCGCAGCGCCATGCTCGGCCATTGCCGATTCGAGCGAGCTGAGCCAGGCATCGTCCCGCTTCTCCTCCGCCAGCAGCTTGTTTCTCGACCGCATCGCCGCTTCGTAGCGCGATGTGTGGTGCGCATGAGAGGGTTCGAGCGCGAGGACCAGCCGGTCCAAGAAGCGCCGCCGTTCGCCGGCGCTTCCGGTAAAGAGCCGGTCCATCGCCGGCGTCAGCCACAGAATCGAGAGCCATTCCGACAGGCTATTCACCGATGCCGATGCGCCGTTCACTCGAACCTGCCGCCGCTCCGGCGCTGCTGCGAGAGTGCCGCTGCCGATGTCCGTGGCAGCGAGACGGGAAGCCACCGTCCAACCTCCGTTTCCACCTTTGCGAGCCATGTCGGACAGCGAAGCTCCGCGTAGGCCTCGGCCGGGGGCGAGCATCGATACGGCCTCGAGCAGGTTGGTCTTGCCCGCTCCGTTCTCACCGAACAGCAGGACAAACCCGGAACCTGGTTCGATTGTCGCCGATGCGTAGGACCGAAAGTCGGTGAGCGTGAGACGGCTGACAGGCACGAGCGTGGGTCTAGCCGCTACTGTTCTCTTCGGTCGATGACTTCATAATGTGCCGCTCGGTCGTCAAAGCTGTCGAGAACGGCGCGAGCCTCCGGAGGCACATGACTGGCGGTATAGTCCTCGCCCATGAAATCGCGAATTGAGTTCGAGACTGTCGAACCACATCAAGGTCTGGAACTCGATCTTTCCGTCGAGGTCGCGCTTCATGAGGTCGATGTGCAGGAAGCCCGAAATCCTTCGCGCTTCAATTCCGGGAATGACTTGAGTGCGCACAATGCGCTCATAAGTCTCGGCATCCTCCGGCGTGGTCCGGCCGCGCCAGAGACGGCAGATCATCAGACCCGCATCGGCATCAGCACGTAGAGCGCGTTCGACTTGTCGTTCTCGCGCAGAAGCGTCGGCGCCGAGGCATCGGCGAGATGGACCTCGACCGTATCGCCGTCGATCTCGCTCAGGATGTCGAGCAGGTAGCGCGCGTTGAAGCCAATCTCGAGCCCGTCAGCGCCATAATCCGCCGGCAACTCCTCGGTCGCGACCCCGTTCTCGGGACTCGTCACCGACAGTGTGACCTTGTCGCGGTCGACGCTCATCTTGACCGCGCGCGTTTTCTCACTCGCGATGGTCGAAACTCGGTCAACGCCTGCAGAAAAGCTCTTGGGGTCGAGCTTCAAGAGCTTGTCGTTCGCGGTCGGGATGACCCGGTTGTAGTCGGGGAAGGTGCCGTCGATCAGCTTGCTGGTCAGGATCGCGTTCCCGAGGCCGAAGCGGATCTTCGTCGGGGAAAGCGACACCTCGACCGTCCCTTCGAGCTCCTCGAGCAAGCGATAGAGTTCCTGAACCGCTTTCCTAGGCACGATCACGTCGGGCATTCCGTCGGCGCCGTCAGGCCTGCTCACCGTCACTCGCGCCAAGCGGTGCCCATCGGTCGCAGCCGCTCGCATCTGGTCGTCGACGACGTGGAAGAAGATCCCCATCAGATAATAGCGCGTCTCCTCGCTCGAAATCGCAAAACGCGTCTTTTCGATGATTTCGCGAAGGGTAGCCGCGGGAAGCTCGAACCGCGTCGGAAGCTCACCCTCCGCGATCACCGGGAAATCGTCGCGCGGAAGCGTCGAGAGGTTGAAGCGCGAACGGCCGGCGACGACCTGCATCTTCCCTTCAGCAGAGGTAAGCTCGACCTGGCTGCCCTCGGGGAGCTTGCGCACGATGTCGAATAAAGTGTGCGCGGAGATAGTGGTCGCGCCCGGCTGCGAGACGTTGGCGGGTACGCTTTCGTCGACCTGCAGATCAAGATCGGTGGCCATCAGCCGGATCGACCCGTCTTCGCGCGCTTCCAGCAGCACGTTGGAGAGGATGGGAATCGTATTTCGCCGTTCCACGACCGACTGGACATGGCCAAGGCTCTTCAGGAGGACCGCCCGCTCAATCGTCGCTTTCATCGCTTCAAAGCCCCATCGTCCACGCTGTTAAGGGCCCGACTATAGCGAGCCGCTCGCCGCGCGGAAGTGGGGAGTTTGAGAGTTCCGACGAGGGATCGGGCGAAAAGCCCTACCTGCCGGCCTTCTGTCCGACCGCTGAAGCGTTGGCCGCAGGCTGCTTCGCGGGCATCAGCACGCCGTCGACCTCGTGGACCACGCCGTTCGAGAATTGCTCGTCACCTTTGGTGATAGTGGCCTTGTCCCCGGCCGAATCGCTGAGCACGGTATTGCTGCCGTCCTTCGTCGCAGTCAGGGATCCGCCGCTCATCGTTGCGAGCGTCGCCTTGCCCTTGCCGGCATCGATCGCCTTGTCGATGTCCGCGACGAGTACAGTCCCGGGAAGGATCATGTTGGTGATGATCCCGGTCAGCTGGGCGCGATTACCGGGGTTCGCTTCGAACGTTCCAGCCGGTGCTTTGCCAGCCGCGTCATCGGTCGGAACGAAGACCGTGTACGGTCCAGGACCTGCGAGCGTCTGGTCCAGCCCCGCGGTCTTGGCCGCGGCCATGAACTTGCCGTTGGTCGGAAGTCCGGCGGCGATCGTCTTGGTGCCCGCTACCTTCTGGGCCTGCGGGCTCTGGGCGTTGGTCGAAGCGTTGCCACCATTGCTCTTGCTGCAAGCGCCCACCGACAGCAGGGCAGCCGTAGCGACTGCGAGCGCGAATGGATGAGCCTTCATGCGCGAATCTCCTTCGTTTTGCGAACGGAATGGCTTGGCGGCAATTGTGTTCCACGAAACGGTCGGCGGGGCTCTCGTGAGCAGAGTGCGGGAAAGCGATCCTGTCCTTAAATCTTCTTGGGTGACGAGGTGGAAAGCAGGAATGGGCAATAGAACCATGCTCGGTCAGGTCGAAATTCCAAGGTGACCTTCTGCCTCTCAGGCATATCCATGCTGGCTTCCGGAGCTCGGCGCTTCCGAAACACTGAAAATCAAGGGGAAGACGGGCCTCCTCGCCCTCAATTCCATTCAGCTTCCTTCCCGCCGTCATACTGCTAAACCGCCCCGGTCATGCCCGACGCTTCCACGCCTGCCGCCACCCAAAGCCATCTCTACCTGGTGGACGGATCGAGCTATATCTTCCGCGCCTACCACCGGCTTCCGCCGCTGACGAACCGGCATGGCCTGCCTGCCGGCGCAGTCTATGGCTACACGACCATGCTGTGGAAGCTTGCCGACGGGCTCTCCAAGGCCGACGGGCCGACGCACATGGCGGTGATCCTCGATGCGAGCGAGCACACGCATCGAAACGAGATGTACGACCAGTACAAGGCACACCGTCCGCCGCCGCCCGAAGACCTCGTGCCGCAATTCCCGCTGATCCGCGTTGCCACCCGCGCTTTCTCCATCCCGTGCATCGAGGTCGCGGGGCTGGAGGCCGACGATATCATCGCTTGCTACGTGATGGCCGCCAAGGCGGCGGGATGGAAAGTGACGATCGTCAGCTCGGACAAGGATCTAATGCAGTTGATCGACGAGGATGCCGGGATCGACATGCTCGATACGATGAACGACCGACGTATCGGGCGGGAGCAGGTATTGGAAAAGTTCGGGGTTCCGCCGGAGAAGGTCGGCGACGTGCTCGCATTGATGGGCGACAGCGTCGACAATGTGCCGGGCGTGCCGGGGATCGGGCCGAAGACGGCGAGCCAGCTGATCCAGACCTATGGCGATCTTGAAACCGTGCTCGCGTCGACCGACCAGATCACCAAGCCCAAGCTGAAGCAGTCGCTGATAGACCATGCGGAAAATGCGCGGCTGAGCCGTGAGCTGGTGCGGCTGGTGTGCGACGCAAAGCTGCCGGAACCGCTCGAAGGGCTGGCGATGAGGCATATCCCAAAGGAGCCACTCGCCGAGTTCCTCGCCGACCAAGGTTTCAAGACCCTGCATGCCCGGCTGATGGGCGGAACTCCGACGCAGACCGGCGCGACGGTTCGCAATGACGTCATGGCGGCGCTCGACAGGAAGCCGAGCCCTGCTCCAGCCGAGCCCGAGAAGATCGAGATCGTCCGGTCGAAGTATGAGACGGTGACAAGCGAAGCGACGCTCGACCTGTGGATCGCGGAGGCTTCTGCGCAGGGCTATGTCGCGGTCGATACCGAGACCGACTGCATCGATTGCATCATCGCGAAGCTGGCCGGAGTGAGCTTGGCGACGGCACCTAATCGCGCCTGCTACATCCCAGTTGGCCATAGCGGCGCGGATCTTCTGTCGGACGCGCCGAACCAGCTGCCGATGGGGCTGGTGCTGGAAAAGCTCAGACCGCTGCTCGAAGACCCTGCGGTGCTGAAGATCGGACACAATTTCAAATATGACTGGGTGATGTTCGACAAGTCCGGGATCAATGTCGAGCCGATCGACGACACCATGGTCATGAGCTTCGACCTCGATGCGGGAAAGAGCTTCGGCCACAGCCTCAACGATCTCGCCAAGGCGCACTTCGACCATGAGTGCATAAGCTACAAGTCGCTTTGCGGAACGGGCGCGAGGCAGGTCACGTTCGACAAGGTCCCGCTGGGTCCAGCGACGGAATATGCCGGCGAGGACGCGGACATCACGCTGCGGTTGTGGCTTAGGCTGCGACCGCGCATCGCTAAGGAGAATGTGGCACGGGTCTACGAGCGCGTCGACAAGCCGCTGGTGCCGGTGATCAGCCGGATGGAGCGCCGCGGGATCAAGGTCGACCGCGACTATCTCGCGCGCCTATCGGCCGAGTTCGGGCGCGACATCCAGACGCTCGAGGAGAAGATTTACGAGGCGGCGTGCGGGCCGTTCACGATCGGTAGCCCGCAGCAGCTCGGCGAAGTGCTTTACGGAAGGCTCGGACTGAAGGGCGGCCGCAAGGGCAAGAGCGGGCAATATTCAACCGACGTGAACGAGCTTGAGCGACTTGCTTCGGAGGGCGTCGAGTGCGCGACCTTGGTTCTCGACTGGCGCCAGCTCGCCAAACTCAAGAGCACCTATAGCGACTCGCTCCAGCAGCAGATCAATCCCGAGACGGGCCGCGTCCACACCAGCTTCAGCCTCACCGGCGCCCAGACTGGGCGGCTGTCGTCGAACGATCCGAACCTGCAGAACATCCCGATCCGTACCGAGGTCGGGCGCAAGATCCGCGACGCATTTATCGCAGACTAGGCCACAAATTGCTCAGTGCCGACTACAGCCAGATTGAGCTCCGCCTCGCCGCTCACATGGCCGACGTTCCGCAGCTGAAGGCAGCCTTCAATGCTGGCGAGGACATCCATTCGATCACCGCCGAGGAGTTGTTCGGAACCGTCGATCGCGACACGCGCGGAAAGGCGAAGACGGTCAATTTCGCCATCCTCTACGGTATTTCGCCCTGGGGGCTGGCTGGACGGCTCGGAGTTCCAAGGGACGAGGGCAAGGCCATCATCGACCGTTATTTCGAGCGCTTCCCCGGAATTCGGGATTACATCCACTCGACGCTGGGTTTCGTCCGCGAACACGGCTTCACGCGCACGTTGTTCGGGCGCAAAACTCACTTCGAGCCGAACATTCGATCGCCCAACCCTTCAATCCGTGGTGGCGCCGAGCGCGCCGCGATCAACGCGCCGATCCAGGGAACCAGCGCCGACCTTATAAAGCGCGCCATGGCGCGGATGGACGATGCGCTTGCAAAAGCGGGGCTCGGCGGCGTGAAGATGCTCCTCCAAGTGCATGACGAGCTCGTATTCGAAGTGCCCGACGGCCAGGAGGAAGAGGCGGCTTCTATCATCAAGCAGGTGATGGCAAATGCCGCGGAACCGGGACAGAAGCTCGACGTGCCGCTCGATGTCGAGGTTGGCTGGGGAGCTCATTGGGGCGAAGCGCATTGACCAAGGGGCCGGTTGGGGCCGCTGCTGGAGCGGCGCCCGATGCGGATATGGCGACGCTGGCGCGCGGCGGGCGGCTCAATGTTTTCGGCTTCGTGCTTCGCTTGGCAGCGCGGCTGCCCTTCTTGTTCATCGCCGGACGAATTTACGGAGCGGCCCAATTGGGTCGCTTTGCCTATGCGGTGCTGACGGTCGAGTTTGCGGCGCAGCTCGCGGCACTGGGCCTGAGGCGCGGGCTGGCGCAGCTTTTGGCCAATGCGAAAAAGCCGCAGGCGTGCATCGTCGCCGACGCATTGCTGGTCGCCGCCGTCGGTTCGGCGATCGGAATGGCGATCCTATTTGCCTTTCCCCGCGCGATGTACCCGACAACGCAGATCCATGGCCTCGACCGGCTGCTTGCGATTACGGTGATCGCGATCAGCTGGACCGATATCGCGCTCGCCGCGCTCGCTTATCACGACGACGTCGTCTCAACCGTTCGCGCTCGCTCCATCGTCGAACCGTGGACGATCAGCATTGTCGCCTTCATCTGGTCCTACATTTCGATCGATGACGGACTGATCATCTCCTACGTTTTCTCGATGGTCGCAGCGATGATCGCGTCGCTGATCCCGCTCTTTCGCTGTTACGGACTCCCGCGTGGGTGGAAGCCTGACCTCGCCAAGTCGATGAACACAGCTTGGCGCAACGTGCCAGTGGCTGCTGCCGACGCCGTCGAATGGGCGTCGCGCCGAATCGACCTCGCGGTGCTCGGCGCATTGATGCCCGCGGCCTTCGTTGGCATCTATTATGTCGCGCAGCAGGTCGCGACCTTGCCTGCCAAGCTCAAGACCAGCTTCGAGCCGGTGCTGGGACCGGCAATTGCGAGGCGCATCGCAGTGGGCGACCGCGCGGCCGTCGCCAAGCAGGTCCGGCAAGTGACCTATTGGATCATCGCTGCTCAGCTCGGAATCGCGCTTGCACTGGGGATTCCGGGACGCTCTGTCATGGCGCTGGTCGGCTCGGGCTTTACCGGCGGCACCGCTATGCTCGGCTTCCTCCTTGCTGCCGAGGTCATTGCGGCTTCGGCGTTCGTCAGCGAAGCGGCGTTGATCTATGTCGCGCGCAAGCGGAACATGTTTCTCAGTCTCGTCATGCTCGCGCTCGAGGCAGGCATCGCAGCCTCGCTTATCTTGATCATGCGGGCACAAGGCCTGCCCGCAGCGTTCCAGGCGACCGGCCCGGCGATCGGACTGTGCATTGCGCTCGCCTTCGCTTCGCTTACCAAGTCGCGATTGCTTCGGCGTCAGCTGGGAGAGCGGGTGTCGGGCTGGCGCTGGGACCTTGCCTGGGCAACTGCGGCCGGAGTCGCGGCCGGTGCGATTGTCCGCTTCGTCCTGCCGCAGACGTTGCAGCTCGTTATCGGCGTTCCGCTAATTCTAGCGGCCTTCGGAGCGGTGCTTTGGACAAAGGGATTCGGGCCCGAGGATCGCGAGCTGTTCCGAATGCGCAAGTCCGACGTGCAGGAACTTCGCGCGGCGGAGGATGCCGCACTGGCGCGAGATCAGATCGCCGATGACATCATCTGATCAATGACGGAAATGGCGGATGCCCGTGAAGAGCATGGCGAGCCCCGCCTCGTCAGCAGCAGCAATCACGTCTTCGTCGCGGATCGATCCGCCAGGCTGGATCACTGCGGTCGCTCCCGCTTCGGCGGCCGCAAGCAGCCCGTCGGCGAAGGGGAAGAAGGCATCTGACGCGACCGCTGAACCGACCGTGCGCGGTTCGGGCCAGCCATTCGCGTCAGCGGCTTCCTTTGCCCGGATTGCCGCAATTCGCGCGCTGTCACGCCGGTTCATCTGGCCCGCGCCGATGCCGGCGGTGACGCCGTCCTTCGCGTAGACGATCGCGTTGGACTTCACGTGCTTGGCGATGGTCCAGGCGAATAGGCAGTCCTGGATTTCCTGCTCGGTCGGCTGACGCTTCGTCACGCATCTGAGGTCGTCGCGCGAGACCATTCGGTTGTCCCGGTCCTGTATGAGGATTCCTCCGGTGATCACCGCAATGTTCTGGCCTGGCCGAGAGGGGTCGGGAAGCTCGCCGGCAAGCAGCAGGCGCAGGTTCTTCTTCCGCGCGAAGATCGCTCTCGACTCCTCGTCAGCATCGGGCGCGACCACGACTTCGGTGAAGATCTGCGTGATCGCTTCCGCAGTCTCCGCATCGAGCGCACGGTTCGTAGCAACGATCCCTCCGAACGCCGACACGCCGTCACAAGCGAGCGCTTGGCGCCAGGCATCGATCAAGGTTCTGCGCGTCGCGACGCCGCACGGGTTGGCGTGTTTGACGATCACGACCGTAGGCTCGCCGTTTCGGAACTCCGACACGAGCTCGAGCGCTGCATTGGCGTCGTTGAGGTTGTTGTAGCTGAGCTCCTTCCCCTGGACCTGTTCGGCCTGGGCGATGCCGTGAGCATTCGGGCCGATCGGTTCGTAGAGCGCCGCCTGCTGGTGTGGATTCTCGCCGTAGCGAAGCGGCATCTTGAGCTTGCTCGCGCGAGTCCATGTTTTGGGCCAGCGTTCGTGCTGATCGGCAAAGGCGAACCATTGCGAGATGGTCGAATCGTAAGCGGCAGTGAGAGCATAGGCCCTGGCGGCGAGTGCCTTGCGAAATTCGATGGTCGTCCCGCCATTGGCGAGCTGGTCGAGCAGCGCCGCATAGTCCGAAGGATCCGTGACGATCGCGACGTACGCGTGGTTCTTTGCCGCCGAGCGGACCATTGAAGGCCCGCCGATGTCGATATTCTCGATGATCGTATCCCGGTCGGCGCCGCTCATCACGGTGTTGAGGAAGGGATAGAGGTTGACGACGACAAGATCGATCGGCGCGATCGAGTGCTCCTCCATCGCCGCCTTGTGCCCCGCATTGTCGCGGACTCCGAGGAGGCCGCCGTGCACCTTCGGATGGAGGGTTTTCACCCGGCCGTCCATCATTTCGGGAAATCCGGTGAGGTCGGAGATGTCGCGGACCACAGCCCCCAACGCGCGCAATTTCGCGGCTGTGCCGCCGGTCGAAACGATCTCGACCTTGTGCTGGACGAGGCCGGCCGCCAGTTCGTCGAGCCCGCTCTTGTCGGAAAGGGAAATGAGCGCGCGCCTTACGGGCACCAAGTCAGTCATCGATCACCTTTTTCAGTTTGTGCGGCGAAACTGCCAGCCGATTTCGCCGCCCAGTGCCGATACCTCGCCCGCGATCACGAGCTGGATTGTCGGGTGCGGTTGCCCACGACCATCGATCCATAGGCTCTCTTCGAGTCCAAGATTGCCCCTCGGCAACGGAATTTCCAGGGCGGCGTTCCCTTCGCCAGCAGGATCGCGCCCATCCCGTCGGCCGTGATGGTCGCCTCGACGCCGGGACCGAGGTGAAAGCGAACCGCGTAGGGCGCAGACTCGCGGATCTTCTTACGGCCTTTCGGAATGAGCTGATCGGCGCCGCGCAACTCCTTGCCGTCATTGCCGAGCATTAGGCTGCGCTTGTGGATCAGCCCGAACGGACGAACATAGCCGTCGTGCAGCCCTTCGAGACGGCTCGCGTCATTGTCCTCGGTGCGCGTAATCGTCACATCTTCAACGCCTTTTCCGAGCGACCCTCCCGGAACCGTGTTGGTCGAGTTCGTGTCTGAAAGGACGAGCGTGCTGTGAGCCGCGGTGGTGCGGAGTCCCTCCACTAGGTCGTCCGGAAGGTCCGCGGGCAACACGCCGGGCCCACCGCAATTGACGACGATTCGCTGCGACCCGTCGGAAAGCTCGAACGCCAGGGTGGAGGCCGACCCACGCTCCGCCATCTTCTGCAGCGGCGGTGGAGCGGCATCGACGATTAGGATGGTCCCGAGCGCCGACATGCGGTGATAACCCCAGCCCCGCGGCTGGCGCAGTGGCCTCGCTCGGAACCCGCAGCCCTCAATCAATGCGGTGAGGCGGGCCGCCTCTCCAGGATTGCAACCCTGCCAGCTCGACAAGGCCCCGTCGCCCATCGTGACGCCATGAAGCGCCGCCAGCGCAGCCTGCGCCGCGGCCTCGATTCCTTCAGGAATCGTCTGCTTTGCTGCCTGGTAGCAAGCGCGCAGGAGCGCCAGACGGTCGACGAGCAAAACCTGTTCGAATGGCGAACGACTGATCAGCCCGCCATCGTCGAACTGGGCCGAACCGAGTGCCCGCGACAATCCCGCTTCGCCTCGGGCCACGCGCGGCACGCCGCCCTGCACAAGCAGGCCAGAAGCAACCACGCCGCACCAGGCGGTGACCCGGTCGAGCCCGGCGTGAGCCTTGTCGGCATGGCTTTCGAGATGGCGCGCGCCGCGCGCAAGAGTGTTGAGAAGCGCAGAGCGATAGCCGCCATCGCTGCTCGACAGGATGTAAGGTGCATATGCTGTCCAATAGAGGATCCGCTCGCCCCAGAGATGCGGCGTCCAGGCCTCGTCGACCTTCGTTCCATGCGCGAGCAGCCAGCGGCCGACCACCGCTTCTGCAAAGCGCGCGCCCTTCTCCCGCGACGCCGCAGCAGCGAGATCGCGAAGCCACGAGAAATCCTGCAGTTCTTCGGCAAGAGCACCGGTTACCCCGACGCTCGCAAAATCCAGATCTTTGAGTGAAATCGTCTGGCTTCCGACAGTGAAGTTGCCGGCGAGCAGCGCCTCGCCGCGCTGCCGGTCGCCGTGGACATGGTCGCGCGGCACGGCGACGAGCTTGAGCGGACGTCTGCCGCTCTTCAGGCGCGAAAGGAGCGACCCACGCGCAAGCTTGCTGACGACCTCGCGTTCGGCCGCCGAATCGTCGGCGCTCATGCGCCGCCCCTGAGCGCCCTGATGTTGTCGGCATAGGCCGAAGCTCCGCCGCGGAATACCGCGGTGCCGGCAACGAGCGCCGTTGCTCCGGCGTCCACCGCCTGTCGGGCCGTCCCGGGATCTATGCCGCCGTCCACCTCTAGCTGAATGTCGAGCCCGCGCCCGGCGATGAGGCCAGCAATCGCCTCGATCTTCCTCAACTGGCTCGAGATGAACTTCTGGCCACCGAAACCGGGATTGACGCTCATCACAAGCACGAGATCGAGCATATCGAGCACATAATCGAGGGCATCGGGCGGCGTTGCCGGGTTGAGCGACACGCCGGCTTTCTTGCCGAGCGCCTTGATCTGCTGGACGGTGCGATGGAGGTGGGGTCCCGCTTCCGGATGGACCGTGATGGTATCTGCGCCAGCCTCGGCAAACTCGTCGAGGAAGGGGTCGACCGGCGAGATCATGAGATGGACGTCAAACGGCTTCGCGCTGTGCGGCCGGAGCGCTCTCACCACGCCCGGACCAATCGTGAGGTTGGGCACGAAATGCCCGTCCATCACGTCGATGTGGATCCAGTCAGCGCCGGCCGCATCGACCGCGCACACTTCCTCGCCGAGCCTCGCGAAGTCGGCTGATAGAATGGAAGGGGAGACGATGGGCGCGGCCATGAAGCCGATTAGACGGGATTAACCGCGCCGGACAAGCCGCACGATGAAGAAGCCGTCGAGCCCGCCGTCGGCTTCGAGGGTGCCGGGCAAGATCCGCACCCAACCTTGCGAAGCAGCGGTCGCGAAGCGAGGGAGCTCGCCGGGGTTCACCGGATGGCTTTGCATGATGGAATTTCCAGCGAGGAAGTCGGCAATGACGCACTCGCCTTCCTGCGGCTCGAGCGAACAGACCGAGTAGACGATCGATCCTTCGGGCTTGAGCCATTCGACCGCCCGATCGAGGAGCTTGCGCTGAAGCTTGCTGGCGCCCTCGATAATTTGCGAACGCGCGCGGTAGAGGACCTCGGGATGTCGGCGAAAGGTGCCCGTTGCCGAGCACGGGGCGTCAAGCAGAATTGCGTCGAACTTCTTGTGCGGCTGCCAGCAGAGGGCATCCGCCTCAACAAGCGTCGCATTGAGGTGCGTTCGATCGAGATTCTCGCGAAGTCGTCCGAGACGACTTTTCGCGGAATTCGACCGCCGTGACCGAGTGGCCGGCAGCGGCGAGCTGCATCGTCTTGCCCCCCGGCGCGGCGCAAAGGTCGAGCACGTCTCGTGCACTTTCGAGGTATCAGGCGCGCCGGAAGCGAGGCTGCGAGGTCCTGGACCCACCAGCGTCCCTCGTCAAAGCCAGGTAGCGCAGCCACGGATGAGCTTTGCAGTCGGACATGCCTTGGTGCGAGCGAAACTCCGCCATCCTTGGCGTATTGTTGTGCCTCAGAATCGTCCGCGAATGTGAGGTCCAGCGACGGTCGCCTTGCGATCTGGCGACGGGCTGTCCGGACCACCTCGTCGCCCCATGAGCCATTCCAGCGTTCCTCCACGCCGAGCGGGAGATGCGGAGCGTCCATCGATGGCACGCCGCGCCGAAGAAGGGTTCCAAGAACGCCGTGAACGAGGCGCCGCGGGCCTCCATCGACTAGCGGAAGTGCAGTCGAGACCAGCGCGTGCTCGGGGGTGCCGAGCCCGATCTTCTGAGCCAGCGCGATTCGGAGCACCATCCGCGCCTTGCTGTCGTCCGGCAGTCGTTGCCGCGTTGCGCCGTCAATCAGCGCGTCGAGATCCGGCATCCGGCGAAGCACCTCTCCCGCGATCGCGACGCTGAGCGCGCGATCGGGCGGCGACAGATTGCGAACATGGGTTGCTGCAGCATCGAGCGTCAGACCACGGCGAAGCACGCCGTCGAGCATCTGCAAGGCGGCGCGGCGGGCGCCCAGGCCCTCAACGCTTGGCATTTGACCTTATGTCTCTCATCTTGGCCGTGTGAAACGCCCGAAGCACGTCAAGGCGCCGCTCTATCTGAGGCCCTCTCCGCCGGTCCCGAAGCCACACTCCGTCGACACTTCGCCGCCTTCCGGCGAGGAGGGACGGCTCGATCCAACTCGCTACGGCGACTGGGAAAAGAACGGGATCGCGGTCGATTTCTAGGCCGTTTCGGCTTTTGGAGGCCGCGACAGCAATTGATCGAGCACTTGATCGACGTTCGCGCGCCCTGCGACCAGCGCATCGACCGCGCTCACGATCGGCATTTCGATCCGCTTCTCCAACGCCAGGCGAGCGAGTACGGGCGCGGTGAAGGCGCCTTCGGCGACGGTCCTTCGATTGGAGAGCAGCTCGGTCGCCGGGCGACCTTCGCCAATGCCCACCCCGAGCGAGTAATTGCGTGAGCTGGTCGACGAGCAGGTGAGCACGAGGTCGCCGAGCCCGGAAAGCCCGGACAGAGTCTCCCGCTTCGCCCCGCAGGCCAGTCCAAAGCGCCGCATTTCGGCAAAGCCACGCGCAATCAGCGCGGCGCGCGCATTTTGCCCGAGACCTTTGCCCTCGACGATTCCGCACGCGATTGCGAGCACGTTCTTGACCGCGCCGCCGATTTCGGCGCCGGTGACATCATCCGACACATAGGTGCGGAAAGTCGCTCGAGCGATTCGTTCGCGCAGCCGTTCGGCGAGCTGAACGTCCGCAGCGGCAAGGGTGACCGCTGTTGGCAGACCTTTGGCAACTTCGTGCGCAAACGTCGGCCCGGAGAGCACCGCAACAGCTGCAGCCGGGCAAGATTCTTCCGCGACCTCGTGGAGCAGCTTCCCGCTGCGCTCTTCGATGCCCTTTGCGCAGAGAATTAGCGGTTTGTCCCAACGGGGCAGCTGCTCGAGCAGGATACGTGTGTGTTGAGCCGGGGTCACCACGAGAAGCGCCTCGCATTCCAACAAGGCGCCCAGATCGCCGGTCGCTCGGATCGAACCATTGAGTTCGACCCCTGCAAGGAACAGCGGGTTTTCGCGACGCCCGTTGATCGCCGTCACGACGTCGGGTTCGAGCGCCCACAGCAGGACGTCCTGAGAATTTGCGGATGTGACCTGGGCAAGCGCGGTCCCCCAGGCGCCCCCTCCGACGATCCCAAGCTTCATGCCTTCACGCCTGCACCGCGCACTTTTTCTGCACCTTCGTCGAGCGGCCAGCGCGCGCGAGCCGGCGCATATAGCGTGTCCGTCAGCCCGTGAGCGAGTCGTTCCACTCCGGCCCAGGCGATCATCGCGGCATTGTCGGTGCACAGCCACGCGGGCGGGACGCTGAAATGACGGCCATTTTCGCGAGCAAGCTTGGCAAGGGAGGTTCGGATCGCTTGATTGGCCGCAACTCCGCCGGCGACGACGAGGGCGGGAGAGTCACTCGCCGCTAGCGCCAGGCGCGTGCGATCGACGAGGCAATCGACAACCGCCTGCTGGAACGAGGCTGCGATGTCCTCGCGTGCATGATCCCCGGATGCGACTGCACGCTGCACCGCGCTCTTCAGTCCGGCGAAAGAGAAATGCGGTTCGCCAGATCCCACCAGTGGCCTCGGTAGGGGGACGGCATTCGAATTTCCGCCAATCGCACTTTGTTCGATCGCGGGGCCGCCAGGATAGTCCATGTCCAAGAGCTTTGCTGCTTTGTCGAACGCTTCGCCCGCAGCATCGTCGATTGTCGTCGCGAGCCGCCGATAATCGCCGATCCCGAGCACCTCGAGCAGCTGGCAATGACCCCCCGACACGAGCAGGAGGAGATATGGAAATTTCAGATCCGGATCGACCAGTCGCGGACTGAGCGCATGCCCCTCGAGATGATTGACGGCGATCAGCGGCTTACCCGCGGCGAGCGCCAGGCCCTTGCCGGCGAGCAGCGCGACCATCACTCCGCCGATCAGGCCTGGCCCCGCTGTGGCGGCGACCGCATCGACTTCGTGAATTGAGAGCTTTGCATCGCGAAGAACGCGTCCAATGAGATCCGGCAGGATCTCGACATGCGCGCGCGCCGCGATCTCCGGAACAACTCCGCCATAGGGCCGATGCGCGGAATTTTGACCGACCACCGCTTGCGCGAGGATTTGCCGGTCGCTCGTCACCAACGCCACCGCGCTATCGTCGCAGCTGCTCTCAAGGCCGAGGATTAAAGTCATTTCACTGCCGGCCCTTTGCCTGATCATCCACAGTTGCACTAGGGGTGGCGCTATGCAGGGACTTCGCCTCGGGACTCGCGGATCGCCGCTCGCGCTGGCTCAGGCACGCAAGGTCGCAGCGGCGATCGAGACAGCGCAGCGCTGGCCCGACGGCTGGGTGCAGATCGTCGAGATCACCACGACCGGTGATCAGGTGAGAGACCGGCCGCTCGCCGAGATCGGCGGCAAGGGCTTGTGGACCAAGGAGCTCGACCGCGCACTGCTCGAAGGCGACGTCGATTTCTGCGTCCATTCGATGAAGGATGTCGAAAGCATCCGACCGAGGGAGATCCACATAGCGGCCGTCAGGCCTCGCGGCGACGTCCGTGACCGATTAGTCGGCGGCGCCTCGATCGACGAGCTGAAACAGGGTGCTGTGGTCGGGACCTCGGCTCCGCGGCGGAAGGCCCAGCTGCTCCGACTTCGTCCCGACCTCAAGATCGTGCCTCTGCGCGGTAATGTCGAAACGCGGCTCAAGGCTGTAGAATCGGGAGAGATCGACGCGACCTTGCTGTCCTCTGCGGGGCTCAAACGGCTGGAGATCAGCGCGGGCACCGCAATTCCGACCGAAACGATCTTGCCAGCGCCGGGCCAGGCAGTGATTGGAATGGAATGCCGCACCAACGACACGCGCACCCAGAGCGTGCTGACCACGGTCAACAATCAGATCACCTATGATTGCGTGATGGCGGAGCGGGCGTTCACGCGCGCTCTCGCCGGAGCTTGCACATCGCCTGTCGCGGCCTTCTGCGTCATCGAAGACGGCGACTTGAGAATGCGCGGACAGCTCTACAGCGAGGACGGCAGCGACATGGTCGAGGATCGCGCCGTGTTCGATTGCGGAGACCTTAAGACGCCTGAAGCGCTTGCAAGGTCGCTGCTCGGGAAAGCCCCCCAATCGATCCGGAGCTTGTTCGCTACCGAATGAGGCGTTTGGTGGTCCTGCGGCCGGAGCCGGGCGCCAGCGCGACGGTCGAACGTGGACGAGCGCTCGGTCTCGATGCGGTCGCCATTCCCCTGTTCGAGATCGAGTCGGTCACTTGGGCGCTGCCGGATGCTGCAAGCTTCGACGGCCTCCTTCTGACCAGTGCGAATGCGGTGCGCTGCGCCGGCCACGGTCTTAAAAAGCTACGTGGGCTGTCGGTCTATGCCGTCGGCAAGGCAACCGAGATGGCGGCGCGCGATGCGGGTTTCGACATTGCCGCAACGGGCGACAAGGGAGTCGACCGGCTGCTGGGATCGATCGAGCTTGACCTCAATCTCCTCCATCTTTGCGGCGGCGACCGGCGTGAACCATCGGATCACCGGCAGGGTATTACGCCTCTACCGGTCTATCACTCCAAGCTCGTTGAACGCCCCGATCTCAGCGCCGTCCCCGATTCGGTAGCCGTGATCCATTCTCCAAGAGCGGGCCGTCGCTTCCGCGAGCTCGTGAAGGACCGCGGATCGACGGCCATCGCCGCGATCAGCAGCGCCGCAGCAGCTGCCGTCGGAGGAGGGTGGGAAGCGGTCGAAGCGGTCTCCGAGCCGGACGACGAAGCATTGCTGGCCCTCGCGGCCCGGCTGTGCAAGAAACCGGCCCCGAAATGAACGGCACTCGCAAGATGGGCTGGGGCGGAGGGCTGCTGATCGCGCTCGTGCTCATTATTGCCGGGGCTGCCGCCGCAACCTGGGGACTTGCCCATTATCGCTCTGCGGCGCGGTTCCTCGGCGTCGTTCCGGCGCAACAGCCGATCATGCTTGCTCCGCGGCCAATTGTCACAAGTCCCTCGGCTCAGCCGCAGGCACAAGTCTCCGCGCGGCAGGAAGATCAAGAGATCGAGGACCTACAGAACAGGGTTGCAGCGGTCGAGAATGCTACCCAACGAGCGGAGGGCTCCGCCGGCCGCGCCGACGCTCTGGTTGTCGCTTTCGCAGCGCGCCGGGCAATCGATCGCGGGGTCGCGCTCGGCTATCTCGAGAACCTTCTCGTCGACCGCTTTGGGACGGAGCACCGCGCAGCGGTCGCGACGGTCATCACGGTCTCGCATGAGCCCGTGAGCCTCGACGACCTCATCGGCGAATATGATGCACTTGGCCCCGACCTTCGCCGCGGCGGGCCGCAGGATAGCTGGTGGACGAACCTCAAGAGGGAGCTTGGCTCACTCGTTGAGGTGCACTCGGTCGAGCGCCCGGCCAGCCAATCCCCAGGCCCGCTACCAACATGCAGCCCAGCGCCTTGCGTCGGGCGATGTCGATCAGGCGCTGGTCGAGACGATGCGGCTTCCGGGCGCATCGCGCGCGGGCGACTGGGTCGCAAAGGCCCGGCGCTACATCGCAGCCCACAGAGCGCTCGACGAAATCGAATCCGCGGCTCTTCTTCCTCAACCCAACCCGCCCCGCTGAGCGAAGGCTTGGCAAGCGACCCGCAGCGATGCGGGTCTCTACGCAACGAACATCGCCGGTTCAGCTGAGTTCGGCTAAGCCCTTGGGAGCGGGCGGAAGCTCGGGGGAGGAAACGCTATCATGACGTCAGTCGGGAAGTGCATGGGGTTTGGGCTGATCGCCTTTGCGACGGTTCAGGTCAGCGCATCGGCAGCGTCAGTCCCGACCCACGATCCCGAGGGCTCGGTGCGTTCCAAAAAAGCTTCGAAGGCGGCAACTCCAGCTCCGCAATCGATCCGAGACCGCATCAATGCGCTCGGCCAAGGCTTCGACGGCCGCATCGGGATCGCAGTCCAATCGATCGATGAGGGGTGGGAAACGGGCTGGAAGGATCATGAGCTCTATCCGCAGCAAAGCGTCAGCAAATTATGGGTCTCGATCACCGCGCTGGACGCAGTCGACCGGGGACAGGTCAATCTCGATGACAGCGTGACCCTGACGAGGGACGACCTCACACTTTTCCACCAGCCGATCGCCGATGAGATCCTAAAGAGCGGGACCTTCACGACGACCCTCGGCGACTTGATGGAGCGCGCCATCACAACGAGCGACAATACTGCCAATGACAAGCTGATGCGTGCTGTCGGGGGGCCAGCGGCAGTTCGCTCGATGATCGCGCGCAAGCATCTGGGCTCGATCCGCTTCGCTAACGGCGAGCGCTCGATGCAGAGCAAAATCGCGGGACTCGCCTGGTCGCAGGACTATTCGATCGGGGGCAAGTTCTTCGAGGTGCGCGATGCGCTTCCGATCAATGTCCGGAGCGCCGCATTCAATCTTTATATAGCGGATCCCTATGACGGCGCCGCCCCGGCCGCGATCGTGCGCGCGTTGGCGAAATTGAAGAGCGGCGAGCTGCTGTCGCCCAAATCGACCGCCCGCCTTCTCGACGTGATGAGCCGGACCCATACCGGTCCCAACCGCCTCAAAGGCGGACTCGCCGCTGGCTGGACGCTCAGCCACAAGACCGGCACCGGGCAAGAGCTCGGCGGCGTGCAAGCAGGCTATAACGACATCGGTATCCTCACTGCGCCGGACGGCAAGAGCTATTCGGTTGCGGTGATGATTAAGAAGACCTCGACGCCGCTGCCGGTGCGCATGACTCTGATGAACAATGTCGTCGAGGCAGTGATCGCCCAGCATGACATCGATTATAATCGGGCACAGCGCCGCTCGCCGCCGATAGTTCGGCAGCACAAGGGGACCTGAAGGCACCGATGTCGCAAGAAATGTCCTGACCAATGGTGACGGCGGCACGCCCGATGGACTTTACTCCTCCGATTATCGCCGCTGCGGCCGAGCGGCTTCACATGGACCGTTTTAATGTTGACGAATTCGCGGATCCCAAAGGCGCCACATTCGCGGCCATAGCCGGAATGCTTCACGCCGCCGAACGGAGCGCGAGGGTCGGAGCGGACATTTTCGTTCACGAAGGCCATGCCCGCCTCGAGCTCTTCCTCCGCGATGCGTCGACCTCGATCAAGGTCGGACGTGAGCACGCCAGACCCAAGCCCGAATTCGCTGTCGTTGGCGATCCGGATCGCGTCAGTTTCGTTTTCGGCTGCGATGATCGCCGCAACGGGCCCGAAGACTTCTTCGTCGTGCGCTGGCTGGCCGGGCTGAACGTCGGCCAGCACCGTTGCCGGATACCAAGCGCCAGGCCGGTCGGGCATCTTGCCGCCCAGTAGCAACCGAGCGCCCTTTTCGACACTCCTGGTGACCTGCTCGTGGATATCCTCGCGCGCTTTGGCGCTGACCATCGGGCCGAGCTTCGTGTCGTTTTTCGTGGGATCGGCCATCTAATAGCCGCTCATTACCCTCACCAGCGCCTTCTCAAAGCTGTCGAGCACGGAACGAACGACGATGAAGCGTTTGCCGGCGATGCAGCTCTGGCCGCCGTTCACCATTCGTGCGGTCGCCGCGATCTTTGCTGCAGCTTCGACGTCGACATCTTCGAGGATGACATATGCGTCCGAGCCCCCCAGCTCGAGCACGCATTTCTTCAGCACTGAGCCTGCAGCAGTCGCGACGCTGCGCCCGGCAGCGACGCTGCCGGTTAGCGTGACCGCGGCGACATTATCGTCTTTGATCAGGGATTCGACTTCCTTGCTCGGCAGGAGCGTAGTCCGGAAAAGGTCGCGGGGCACGCCGGCCTTATGGAGCACTTTCTCAATCGCGAGCGCGCAGCCGGGCACATTGCTCGCATGTTTCAGAAGCGCTCCGTTGCCAGCCATCAACGCCGGCGCGGCAAAACGGAAGACCTGCCAGAAGGGGAAGTTCCACGGCATCACCGCGAGCACGATGCCGATCGGATTGAAGGTAACAAAGGCTTCTTCGCCGCCGAAGTCCACGGGCTCGTTGGCGAGATATTTCGCCGCATTGTCGGCGAACCAGTCGCAGTGAAAAGCGCATTTTTCGACTTCGGCGAGGCCGTCGGTGACGGTCTTGCCCATCTCCTCGGTCATTAGTCGCGCGAATTCGTCCTTGCGGGTGCGGAGGATTGCGGCGGCTTCGTGAATTACGGCCGAGCGATCGGCGAAGCTTGTGCGCCGCCATTTAAGGAATGCTTGGTGCGCCGCCGCGGCTGCGGCACTAGCGTCATCGAGTGAGGTTTCCGGGTAACTCTTGCCTGGCTGACCGGTCGCCGGATTGATCGTATCGACCTTCCGACCGGTTTCGGGGCGGGTAAGCTCAGCTTGCTCGGCCATGGCGCATCTCCTTGCCGGAGCCACATAGGCTCGAGCTACCAGCACACCAACTGCCAGTCAGCCATTTTGACCCGCAATCGAGATAAATGAGCATTCCGCGACATGCGATGCATGGGTCCAATCCAGTGAGTGAGCGGATCGGGCGGTTCGTCCCCTTGCGAAGCTCCGTCCAGCGGCTGGTTATGTTGACCGCGGGACGACCCGGCAGGCAAATGTAATTAGGAGCCCAACCGACTGACGCGCTCCGCTATACGACCCATGTGCCAGGAACGCATTGGGCTAAGCGCTCGGGCGTAACCTATGTCCCGTTATCCAACGCGACCCTTCTCTCAGAAGGTGCAAATGCCGGCTGGAGCGGGCGAAGGGATTCGAACCCTCGACCCCAACCTTGGCAAGGTTGTGCTCTACCCCTGAGCTACGCCCGCTCGGCCGGAGATGCGGCGATTTCCCGCCGCTGGAGCGCGCCCGCTATCAGCCACCCCAAGGCTTTGCAAGGTTCTCGCTCGGTAGAGGACCCAGGAATCACCTGTGAGCGAAATCGTAGACGACGAATCGATCGCCTCCATGGAAACTCCGCAGCGCTCGATGGACCTTGGGGCTACCACCCCCGGTGATCGGCTGGCGAGGAAGAAGTCAGCCGGCGCACAGCCCCCGGCAAAGTGCGCCGGATAGCCCGTGCGATCAGCGGCGACCGCAACTACGGCCTTGAGACGAGGCTCGGCGAAGGCAATCCGCGCGCCGGCGGGAGAACTCGACGCGATATCGGCGAGCGCCGCGGCGGGTCGTCCACGATCGATCCTGATCAGGACGCAATCTCGGTACAGGCTTACGGCGAGGAGCGTCACCACTAGCGCGGCCGCGCCGATGCGCATCGCCGGCCGTCCACCGAGCGCCCTCGCGATCCAATCGCAGAGCAGCAGGAGCAAGCCGATGGCGCTCGTCAGATAATATCTGGCGAAGCTCGAATTGCCGGCGTGAACTGCAAAGATTCCCGTTGGCACGAGCAGGATCAGCAACGCGTACAGACGCGCCCGGGGACCGAGCCAAACGGGCCGCACAAAGCCGATCAGCAGCGCCAGGCCACCAAGGCAAATCGGGGGAAGCCATGGCCACGGCGCTCCAAATCCCAAAGACCAGAGAGCGAGGTCGTCGAGCGCCGCGGCGTAACTTCCCGCCGAGAAGGGCTCATAGCCGCCGAGGCGCATCCCCGTCGGACTCAGTTCAGCGGCAGTGAAAACGAAGATTATCACGGCGGCCGTTGCCAAGAGTGCCGGCCCCATCAGTCCCAGTGCCGCCGGCAATGCTTGGCGCGGACCTCGCTCATGGCGCCATTCGAGATAGACCCAAAGTGCCGCGATCGCGACCGCGGCCGCCATCGTCATGTGTGAAAACATTCCAAGGAGAGCGAGTACAGCGATCCACCAGGACGCGCCTTTCGCGGGCCGCCCGGCAAGCGCGTCGTCAACTAGCAGCAGCATCGTCAGCGCCGCGAGCAACATCATCGCATAGCCCCGCGCTTCTGAACCGAAGACCACGAACACTGGCGTGATTGCGAAGAAAAGCGCCGCGACGATACCGGCAACCTTCGAACGCCGTCCTGCAAGCAGGGCGGCGACAAAGACGCACAAGGTTCCGGCGAGGATCGACGGAGCGCGAGCAAGCATGGGCGGGGCGGCGGCCCCGATCGCCTGCAGCCACAGTGAATAAAGATGATGGTTGTTGTCGTGGTTGATGCGCAGGAATACCCCGACCGGATCGCGCGCTTGGGCCGCGTAGATCACCGACCACGCCTCGTCCGTCCAAAGCCCGCCGCGCGCGGCGAATAAGCGCAGTGCGAGGCCGATGAGCGCAATTGCGCTCACCGCCACCCACCACCTGAGCTGGCCGCGCCGTTCCATCACCGGACGTCGTAGCGCAGCATGGTTAAGCGGTTCTTAGCTTCGGGGTTGCGCTTGTGAGCCGATCGCCACCGGCCCATATGGGCTGCCCCGACAGGAGGAGCTATGCTGCCGTGGCCACGCTGGGTCTGACCGAAGCCGAACGCGAATCCGTCGAGCGGTTCGAAAAAGAGGTGATCGAGCCGTCGATGAAGGCGCTCGTGATCCTCGATTTCTGGGCGGAGTGGTGCGGGCCGTGCAAGCAACTCTCGCCGACCCTCGAAAAGGTCGCCGTCGATTATGCCGACAAGGGCGTTAAGCTAGCCAAGATCGACGTCGACGCCGAGAAACTCCTCGCCACACAGTTTCGGATCCAGTCGATCCCGACGGTTTACGCCATCCACCGCGGGCAGCCGGTCGCTGACCTTACAAGCTACCGCAGCGAAGGCCAGCTCAAGAAGGCCCTGGACCAGCTGCTCGCCCAGCTGAAGATTGAAGGCGAGGGCGTTACGCCACAGGCCGAGATCGAGCCGCTTGTTGCGATGGGCGAGCAGGTGCTCGTCGAAGGCGATAGCGCGCGCGCTGTGAACATCTTTCGTCAAGTTCGCGAGATGGCCCCGGCGGATGCCGCCGTGATCGGCGGATTGGCGCGAGCGCTGATCGCATCGGGCGAAGCTGAAGAAGCGCGTCAGTTGCTGAACGGGTTGGATGAAGATCAGGCAAGAAAGCCGGAAATCGCTCGTGCTCGTGCGGCGCTTGAGGTTGCTGCCTCGCCAAGCGTCGACACGAGCGCGCTTGAGGCGCGACTTGCTGCGAATCCCGAGGACCACGAGGCTCGTTTCGAGCTCGCCACCGCGAAGATGGCGTCCGATCGCGATAGCGCCGCCGATGCATTGCTCGAGATCATCGGCCGCGACCGTGAGTGGAACGACGGCGCAGCGCGGCAACGCTTCCTTCAGCTGCTCGAAGCGCAGGGGCTGGAAGACCCTTGGTCCAGCGCCCAGCGCCGCCGCCTCTCGTCCGTTCTCTTCACATGAGCCGATCAGTTCGGGTTCCGCTATTCCCGCTGCCGGGCGCGATCCTGTTCCCTCGCTCGCAGCTTCCGCTTCACATCTTCGAACCGCGTTATCGCGAAATGGTGCGTGACGCGATCGACGGGCCGGGCCGGATTGCGATAATCCAGCCGCACCGGCTCGACGACGACAATCAGGCCCCGCTCTACAGCGTCGGTTGCGTCGGCGAGCTGGTCAGTATCGAGGAGCTCGAGGACGGACGCTTCAATATCATGCTGCTCGGGTCGAACCGATTCCGGCTTATTCGGGAAATCGACGCGGATGCTTCCTACCGTCGCGCGGAAGTCGACATCACCGCGTTCGAAGACGACGAGCCGCCAGCGCTGTCACTTGGCCAACGCGCGGAGGTCGAGAGAGAGGCGCGTCGGCTCGGCGACGCGATGGGCCTCGCAGTGGACTGGGCGGCCGTGAACCGGCTCGACGACGAGATGATAGTCAACGCGATCGCGCAGGTCGCGCCGTTCGACATCGGCGCGAAACAAGCACTTCTCGAGCAGCAGACCTTAGCTGGGCGAGCGGACCTGCTGGTACAGCTGATGCAATTCCAACGCGCGGCGGTGTCCGGCGGCGTCGAGATCGAGCCAACTCTTCAATAACCAATCTAGATCGAAAGTCCTCGAAGCAGCAGCGGAAGCTCGCCGCTGGTGCCCCGAGCTTCACTCATCAGCCGATCGCGCAGCGGCGAAATCCGACCGACTAGGCCCATTCCAAAGCGACGAATCGCGGAAGCCGTCTTGCCCGGAACGCCGTAAATGCGGGTCAGCGTGTCCGTCGCGAAAGCAACCGACAGCGCGTCGAGCGAACGCCAGCGCTGGTATCGTTCGAGTAGCTGCCTGTCGCCGAGATCGAGCCCGAGGCGCGCCCCTTCGACGAGAACCTGGGTAAGCGAAGCGGCGTCGCGGAAACCGAGGTTGAGCCCCTGCCCGGCGATTGGATGAATCGCGTGCGCAGAATCGCCGACCAATGCCAAGCGCTGTGCAGTGATCTGCGCGGCATGATGGAACCCAAGCGGGAACGAGGAGCGAGGCGCCAGCATCTCGATCTTGCCGAGGAAGCCACCCATCGCGCACTCAGCCTCGCCGGCGAAGTCTTCGTCATTCAGCGACAGCCAGCCCGACGAGTCGCCATTGGGAACCGACCACACGACGGCGGACCGATGTCCCACTCCATCGTCGTTCATCGGCAACAGCGCGAACGGGCCACTGGGATAGAAAATTTCATAGGCGACATGCTCGTGAGCGCGCTCGTGACGAAGGACACACACGATCGCCTGATGATCGTATTTCCAGCGCGCGACATTGATCCCGGCCGCTTCCCGAGTTCGCGAATTGCGGCCGTCGGCGGCGATGAGCAACGGAGCGCTGAGCCTGCGACCATCTTCCAGTGCGATCGCAACCCCGCTCTCGTCGCGGTTGACGCTCGCAACGCGCGATTTCCAAAGGAGCCATACATTTTTGCCCGCCTCCGCTCGCTGGTGAAGCGCGGCGCGCAAATGGCGGTTTTCGTGCATGAAGCCGAGAGGCTCGTCATCGTCCGGATCGAAATGCAGCCCGCCGGGCTGCAGCCCGTCGGCGACAGCGATCCGCCGAATCGGGCATCCCGTCTCAGCGAGATAGTCGGCAACGCCGATCGCCGTCAGCATGCGCATCGAGCTCGACGAGACGGCGCTGGTTCGCCCGTCGAATGCCGCGGTACCGCGGAGCGTCGGATCGGCGGGATCGACAACGATCGTCGAGAGACCGCTCGAATCAAGCGCCGAAGCGAGCGCGAGCCCGATCAGGCCGCCGCCAAAAATGATGACGTCTGAACGATCCATCGCGGCGCCACTAACCCGTTCGTCGCAATGACGCCACGACTTCGCTTGACCCGGGACTCCGCGTGGAGGATTCTGACGCTGGAAGACCTTCTGGGGGTGGGACATGGCGACCGTAGCCGCGCGCGCGCCGAAGCGCGATTTGGCACCTGACTGGCGCGAGGCGCTGGCTGCCGCAGTGCGACGCTTTGCGATTCGGGCCTGGGGCGCGATGCTGGTTTTGCTGAGCCTGGCGGCCGCGACTGCTCTGGCCACACACAATCCGACCGATCCCTCGCTCAGCACCGCTGCTGGCGGACCGCCCGCGAATTGGATCGGAAGCCCTGGCGCCTATTTCAGCGATGCGCTGTTGCTGCTCTTCGGCATCGGTTCGATGCTGTTCGTTCCGGTCGTAGCAGTTGCCGGCTTCAGGATGTTGCAGCTTAAGCCGACGGGCCATACCGGGCGCGGCCTGTTTATTGCTGCCGTCGGCGCCTTTCTGCTTGGAACCGCGCTGGGTCTGACGAGCGGCTCCGCCGTTTCCGGGCTTCCTGGAGGATGGGGCGGAGCGTTCGGTCTCGCTGCCGCGCACGGAATCAATTCCGGGTTCGCGATGATCCACAATCCGCAGGTAGCCGGACCGGCACGCCTGGCGACGTTGCTATTGCTTGCGATCGCCGGGCTGGCGTTTGGCTATCTCGCGCTAGGCCTTACCGCCGACGAGCGCGGCTGGATCGGTGCGATCTTCCGTCGTCAACCGCGCGAGCGGCGGGCCGCGCCCAGGGCTACCCAGCTTCAGGAGGAGCGGCCAGCGCCCATAGCGCCGCCTCGCTCGAGACCGACTGTGGCAGTGTCCGAACCGGCTAAAGCGGTCGTCCCCGCAGGGCGGCAGAAGGATCGCAAGGTCGCTGTTGCGCAAACGAGCCTCGCGCTGGGCGACAATTTCGAGCTTCCGACTATCGACCTCCTGTCGCCGCCGCCGAGGGAAGGTCGGCAGCAGATCGACCGAGTTGGACTGGAGCGCAATGCGCGCTTGCTCGAATCGGTACTCGAGGATTTCAACGTCCGCGGCGAGATCATCGAGGTCCGGCCGGGCCCTGTCGTCACGATGTACGAGCTCGAGCCCGCGAGTGGGATCAAGGCCAGTCGGGTGATCGCGCTCGCCGACGATATTGCCCGCAACATGTCGGCACTGTCAGCCCGAGTCGCAACGATCCCGGGCGAAGTGTCATCGGGATCGAGCTCCCGAACTCGAAGCGGGAGATGGTGTCGCTGTCCGAGTTGATCGGGAGTCAGGCGTTCGAGGATCAGAACATGGCTCTGCCGCTGATCCTGGGAAAGAATATCGCCGGCGATCCGGTGATCGCGGACCTTGCGCCGATGCCCCACCTGCTCGTCGCCGGAACGACGGGATCAGGCAAGTCGGTCGGGCTCAACTGCATGATATTGTCGCTCCTCTACCGGTACGGTCCGGACGAGTGCAAACTCATCATGATTGACCCGAAGATGCTCGAGCTGAGCATCTACGATGACATACCGCATCTGCTCTCCCCAGTGGTCACCGAGCCCGGCAAGGCGATCCGAGCGCTGAAATGGACCGTCGAGCAGATGGAGGAGCGCTATCGAAAGATGGCGAACCTCGGGGTCCGAGCGCTTCCGAGCTTCAACGCAAAGGTCCGCGAATCGCGCGGCAAAGGCTCCAAGCTGAAGCGGCCGCATCCAGACCGGCTACGACGCGGACACCGGGCAACCCGTCTATGAGGACGAAGAATTCGATTACGAGGTGCTGCCTCAGATCGTGGTTGTGGTCGACGAGCTCGCCGATCTGATGATGACCGCGGGCAAGGAGGTCGAGTTTCTGATCCAGCGGCTCGCGCAAAAAGCGCGCGCGGCGGGCATCCACCTGATCATGGCGACTCAGCGCCCGTCGGTCGACGTGATCACCGGCGTGATCAAGGCAAATCTCCCAACTCGCGTCAGCTTCCAGGTGACGAGCAAGATCGACAGCCGGACTATCCTCGGCGAACAGGGCGCGGAGCAGCTGCTGGGCAAGGGCGACATGCTCTACATGCCTGGAGGAAAGCAGATCGTCCGCGTCCATGGGCCGTTCGTATCGGACGAGGAGGTGCGCGCGGTCGCCGAGCATTGGCGCAAGCAGGGCGCGCCCGATTATGTCCAAGCCGTCACCGAGGAGCCCGAGGACGGCGGTTACCTGTTCGACGGCCAGCCGACCGGCGAGGACGATGCCGAGACGCAACTCTACCGCAAGGCGATGCAGATTGTCGCCGAGAGTCAGAGGCCTCGACCTCATACCTCCAGCGGCAGCTTCGAGTCGGCTACAACAACGCCGCGCGGTTGATCGAGCGGATGGAGAAGGCCGGACTCGTCGGGCAGCCGGATCATGTCGGGCGGCGCGAGGTGCTGATCGACACCGACGGCCACCCGTATGTGAGCCGCCAGAGGCCCGGAACCCGCAAGGTTCAGTGCGCATTCAACGGGAAAACGCCAGTTTTCGGCGCGAAATCCCAGGAGACATCGAATGACTTTCCCGACGAAATTCGCGCGCGCGCTCGTGCCGGCGGCGATCGTCGCCGTCGCCACGACGGCGCCGGCCGCCGATTCCGCGGACATGACGCGGTTGAAGGCGCACATCGGCGGTGTCCACACGATGACCGCCGAGCTTCCATGCAGATCGATTCGCGGGGTCGACGGTGACGGCAAGATGGTGATGCAGCGACCGGGAAAGGTTAGGTTCGAGTATAGCAGCGGAGACCTTTTGCTCGTCGCCAACGGCAGAACGTTGACTCTCGATCGACTACCAGGTCGGGCAAAAATCGAGCTGGCCTCTGAGCCGTACGCCGCTGGGAGTGCTTCTCTCGAACTCGCCAGACCTCAAGGGCCGCGCGCAGATCGTTCCGAGCGACAATCCCAACGTCGTCTCGGTACGCGCCCGCGATCCATCGCAATATGGTTCGCTCGAGTCTCGTTTTCCTGCGGAATGGTTCGGCGCCCGGCGGGCTCGAGCTTTACGGATGGACGGCGATCGATGGACAGAATCGGCGCACGACCGTGAAGCTATCGGACGTGCACTACAAGTCGCAAGCATCGCGCAAAGCGCCTTCTCCTACATCGAACCCAGGAAAAAATAGTCGGTGAAAGTTTCAATTTGCGACCCGTTCATCGCGCCGTCAGGGTAGCGCGCTTAGATAGAAGCTCGATTCTGCAATTGCTTGGGGTTTCCCCCTGTTACCCGGGCCGCAGGATCCCTTGCGTGACGAACGCTTGGTCGGCCCTCGCTCCATGCCCCCGGAGCGGGGGCCTTTTTCATATCGGCGCAGTCGGGCTAAGCGAGCGGACGTGGGCAAAAGGCTGAAAATCGCTTCGTGGAACATCAACTCGGTGCGCGCGCGCATGCCGCTCGTCGAGCGGCTGATCACCGAGCATCAGCCCGACATCCTGTGCCTTCAGGAAACCAAGGTCCTGGACATACATCTTTCCGCCTGATCTGTTCGAACGCACGGTTACCTCCACCGGCCAGCTCAACGGTCAGCGGATGCATCACGGAGTAGCGATTCTTAGCGGGTACCCCTGCGCGATGCCGGGAAGCACGACTGGCAGGACAATGGCGAAGCGCGGCACATCGGAATCCGCCTGGAATGCGGAATCCGGCTCGAGAATGTCTATGTTCCCGCCGGTGGCGACACGCCGGACAGGACCGTCAACCTGAAGTTCGGGCAGAAGCTCGACTTCTTGGAACGAATGACCCGCTGGTCCGAGTCGCTTAGCCGAGCCGACGGTCATCGTCGGCGATTTCAACGTCGCCCCCCTGGAGTGCGACGTCTGGAACCACAAGGCGCTGCTGACCGTGGTCAGCCATACGCCAGTCGAGGTCGAGGCGCTCGCCCGTCTCCAGCAAGCGCATGTGGGTCGATATCGGTCGCCAGTTCATCCCCGCGCCCGAGCGGAATTCACCTGGTGGAGCTATCGCTCGCCTGACTGGACCAAGAACGATCGCGGCCGGCGGCTCGACCATATGTGGTGCTCGCCCGAGCTCGGCTGCCATGTGAAGGCGCACGAGGTTCTCGAGTCCTGCCGCAACTGGCAGCGACCCTCCGATCATGTTCCGTTGATTTGCGAGATCGAGATTTGAGCGCGACGGCGCACGCCTAGCGATTGCGTTGCTACGAACTGGCCGGCCGGTGCGGATCGAGGTTACACAGGCGCTGACCGTCTGCGCCGTGGAGACCACGACCGAGGAGCTGCTCGACCTGCGCGACCCCGAGCATCGGGCACGGCTGATGATCAGCGGTAATCGCGCCGCGGCCCTCAATCTCGCCAACGAACGCGACGCGGCGGACCCTGGATCGGCAGTCACAATCGAGCGGGCGCCATGGCTCGACGTCGCGACCGGCGTTCGCGCTCGCCGATCCCGGTCGTGACCTCGACCGGGCCCGGCGGCCGCTTTCATCCGGTCGAGCCGGCGTCGGTCGAGGCGAGCCGTGCGGCTCTTTTGCTCGCACGGTCGGCGGGATTGCTCCCGCGTTGTGGATTCTCGAACGCGCTGAAGCCGATCCCGCGGTCTCGCTCGACGAGATCGTGCGCGAGGGGCGCAGCCAGCGGTCGAGATCGTCGCGCGGGCCAAGCTGCCGCTGGACGACATGCCGCCAACGCAGATCGTCGCCTTCCGCGCCGACGATGACGGACAGGAGCATGTCGCGCTCGTCGTCGGAGCGTTCGGCGGCAAGCCGCCGCTCGTTCGACTTCACAGCGAGTGCCTGACTGGCGACGTGTTCGGATCGCTGAAATGCGATTGCGGTCCGCAGCTCAAGGAAGCGCTGAAGATCATTGGCGCCGAGGGCGGCGGAAACCTCCTCTACATGCGGCAGGAGGGACGCGGTATTGGTCTGGCCAACAAGGTTCGCGCCTATGCTCTCCAGGACCGCGGCATTGACACGGTCGATGCCAACCAGCGCCTCGGATTCGGGGATGATGAGCGCGATTATGCGCACGCGGCGGCGATGTTGCGGGGGCTCGGTGTTAGTGACGTCCGTCTGCTGACAAACAATCGATTGAAGGTTGCGGGACTGAAAGCGGAGGGGATTCGAGTGTTGAAGCGGGTTTCACACCAGATGCCGGCCAACCCACACAATGCTGACTATCTCACGACCAAACGGAAGAAGAGCGGCCATCTGCTCATCTAATTAGACGCCGAGCAGAACCCTAACCTCATCGAAGCTGTGCGCCGCGTGCCTGCATCCAAGCTCGATCAACGCCTCGCCATGACCGCTGAGACAGTGCTTGCCGACGGCAACCCCGATAACCGTCGCACCCGACGCCACCGCGCCTTGCACTCCTACCCGCGAATCCTCGAGGATGACGGTGCGAGCGATATTCACGCCGAGCTTTTCTGCCGCATGCAAATAGAGATCGGGCGCTGGCTTACCTCGGATCACATGTTCCTTGCCGCTGTAGAGATGCGGCTCGAACGCCTCGCGAAGGCCGAGATGGTCGAGATGGGTGCGGATCCACAGCGTCGAGCTCGACGATGCGACGGCCTTGGGCAGGTCCGGCGCGAGCGCCTCAACGAACTCGATCGCGCCCGCGATAGGCTCAATTCCTTTCTCGAGCGCGCGCTTGCTCGCCTCGCGCATTGCCTCGTGGAAGGAGTGTGGCACGGGTCCACCGATCCTTCCCTCCATCACGCTCAGCATGTCCTTGCCGGCCAGCCCGGTAAAATGTTCGAGCGCTTCCCCAAGAGTTGTCGGGTGACCGAGACCGGTGAGGAGCTCAGCGGTTAGCCGATTGAGCTCAAGCTCGCTCTCGAGGAGCACTCCGTCGAAGTCGAAAATGATCCCGTCGAACTCGATCACGAATCTTCGAACAGGGCCGTTCCGACCCTGACTGCAGTTGCTCCGAGCATTACGGCGGCTTCAAAATCGCTAGACATTCCAATGCTTAAACCTGCGACGTCATGGCGTCGGGCAAGTTTGGCGAGGAGCGCGAAATAAGGTGCGGGCTCTACGCCGAGAGGGGGGATGGCCATGAGTCCGGCAAGTGGCAGCGGAGAGGCGCGAACGGCTCCGACGAGTTCGCCCACCTCGCCGATCGGGCACCCGCCCTTCTGCTTCTCGTCGCCGATATTGACCTGCACATAGAGTGATGGCCGGCGCAGCTTTTCGGACGCTTTGACGAGCGCTTCGAGGAGCGATCTGCGGTCGACTGAGTGAATCACGTCGAAGAGCTTGATCGCGTCTGCGCCCTTGTTCGATTGGAGCCGACCGATTTCATGCAGTTTCACGTCGGGATGGCGGGCCATCAGGGCCGGCCACTTGTCGAGCGCTTCCTGCACCCGGTTCTCACCGAAGTCCCGCTGACCGGCCTCGATCAGCAGTTCAATCTCCTCAGCCGAGCGACCCTTGCTTACCGCGACCAGGCAAACTTCCGCCAAATCGCGCTTAGCGAGCAGCGCGGCACGTTCGATGCGGCTGAGGATTTGCCCCCGTCTCTCTGCGGCATTGCCCACGACAGGCGCTATAGGAACGCAGATGCGGCCTCGCCAGACCATACCGCGCCAGTGGCTTATCATCGAAGACGGCGGCGCGATCGGCGCGGCAAGACAAATGCCGCTCCATTGCGGCGTTCTTGTGCTCGCATCTTTCTCGGCGAGGGAGATGCGCTGTCTGCGCCATCTGGCCCGGCAGCGTTCGCTCGTGGTCGTGCGGGAAAATCCGCATTCCGCCGTGCGCGTGCACGATCTTCGCGAACTCACACGCGCTAGGCTTCGGCGAACGCCAATGATCCTTCTTTCTCCCCTTTACCCGACGCAGTCTCACCCGGACTGGAAGCCGATCGCGCGCATGCGGGCTGCGGCGCTAGCTCGGCTGTGCCGGCGCGAGCTGTTCGCGCTAGGTGGGATGGACGCGCGGAAATTCGCGCGAATCAGAACTTTGGGATTTCAGGGTTGGGCCGGAATTTCGGCGTTCAGAACTTGAACGCAGTTCCGACATAGACCGCCTGGCTGTCGCGGCGGTCATCCTGCAGCGCTGTCAGACGATCACGCTCGCGATTGACGCGGACACCGCCGGTCAATGCTAAATGCCCAGACAGTGAATAAGAACTGCCCACGTCAAGGGAGACATTATTACCCTGGCGAAGGCCCGCGACCGGATTGCCTGTCGGACGATCGGCCCCGACCGCCACGCGCGTGCTGAGCTTGCTGTTGAGAGAATAGCTGACACCAACAATCGCCGTCTCGCGCCCACCGAAGGCCGGATCCGCGCTCTTCACCTTCGATACGTCGCCGGAAACAGCGAAGCGGCGCCATCCGACCGCAACGCCGAGGTTATAGCTGGTCGGAGTGAGCGCAGTGACCGTGGTCTCGGGCGCGCTCGCTTGCTGGACTGCGGCCTCTGTCGGCTCGGCCACGCGAGCGCGAACCGCAACGCGGACCTGCGACGGTCGACCCTTGGCCGGAGCGGGCGTGAATTTGAAGTCGTTCAGCGACAGCGACTTGCCGGCCAGCGCGGCTGCAAGTTTCGGATCGGCATTGGCCGGTGTGAACGAGGAGAGACCATCGAAGGTCAGCGAGACAGCGGCCGGGCGCTTCTTGCCGTCAGCTGTCGCGAACGCGGGAGTCAGAGCGAGGCCGGCAGCGGCGAGTGCCGCCGCCACCTTGGCTTCCCTGCTCTTCGCGAGTCTCAACAAGCATCAATCTCCCTGTTTGCGAGTCGATATAGACGTTAGAACCTGAAGGTTCCATGAGCGGAGTCGATTCGTTCATCCCCTGTTGCGCTGGAAGCACATAATTGTCCCGAGCCGGGCCGCTTGCGAGACAAAGGCGAGCACTATAACGCCCCAAAAAAGTTCGTCTGACAAGGACCGCCAATGAATCGCCTGCACAAAAACGTTGCCGCACTTCTGGTTATTGCCCTCGCCGGCTCCGGCTGCGCACGCAACCGGGACCTGCCGACCCAGCTCGCCCCGGCAAAAGTCACGAGCATTGCGGTAAATAGCTATTTGTGGCGCGCAGCAGTGGACACTGTATCTTTTGCTCCGCTTCTCCAAGCTAATCCCAGCAGCGGAGTGATCATCACGGACTGGTACAGCAATCCGAAGGCGCCGGGCGAGCGGGTCAAGCTCACCGTCGCCGTCCTCGATCCTGATCTTCGCGCCGACGCGCTGCGGGTATCCGCTGCCCGTCAGGTCAATCAGAACGGGACTTGGGTCGATGCCCCAGTCTCCGCGGCAACAGTGCAGAAGCTCGAGGATATCATCCTGACCCGGGCCAGGGACCTGCGCCGCTCGACCGTACCGGGCTGAGCGGGCGTTCTGCAGTGAGCGGGCGTTTCGACCCGGAGTCCGCCGATCGGCGCTGGCAGGCGCGATGGGCTGAAGAGGATTGTTTCTGGGCCGATAGCGACAGCAGCAAGCCCAAGACCTACGTGCTCGAGATGTTCCCATATCCGTCGGGACGCATCCACATGGGCCACGTCCGCAACTATACGATGGGCGACGTGATCGCTCGGTACCGGCGGATGCAGGGCCACGAAGTGCTTCACCCGATGGGCTGGGACGCCTTCGGAATGCCCGCCGAAAATGCGGCGATGGAACGCAAGGTCCACCCGGGCGAATGGACCTGGGCGAACATCAAAGCGATGCGCGAGCAGCTAAAGGGCATTGGCTTTGCGCTCGACTGGAGCCGGGAGCTCGCAACCTGCGATCCCGCTTATTACGGTCACGAGCAGGCCCTGTTCCTCGACCTCTTTGACGCCGGCCTTGTCTACCGCAAGGAGAGCGAGGTCAATTGGGACCCGGTCGACATGACCGTGCTTGCCAATGAGCAAGTAATCGACGGCCGAGGTTGGCGTTCGGGCGCCTTGGTCGAGCGGCGCAAGCTTTCGCAATGGTTCCTGAAGATCACCGATTTCGCCGACGATTTGCTCGACGGTCTGGGGACTCTCGACCAATGGCCCGATAAGGTCCGGCTGATGCAGGAAAATTGGATCGGCAGGAGCCGCGGCCTGCAATTCCGGTTCCGGCTTGCCGAGCCCGCCGACGGCATTGGCGAGATCGAAGTGTTCACGACCCGGCCCGACACGATCTTCGGGTCGAGCTTTGTCGCCGTCGCTCCTGGCCATCCGATCGCGCAGGCAGTCGCGAGGTCCGACGCCAAGGCTGCCGACTTCATCGCTCAATGCAAGGCGGGAGGTACCAGCGCCGCCGAAATCGAGACCGCGGAGAAGAAAGGTTATCCGACCGGGCTCGAGGTCGTCCACCCCCTCGATCCAGAGTGGCGCCTGCCCATTTACATCGCGAATTTCGTACTCATGGAGTACGGCACGGGCGCCCTGTTCGGAGTTCCCGGGCACGACCAGCGTGACTTCGAATTTGCGAAGCAATATCATTTGCCCATTCGGCGCGTGGTGGCGGCGGGCGCGGATTTCGCTTCGGAGCCGATCGGTGCGGAATTCGAAGCCTGCGCCCGGCATTGCGGTCAATTCGCGCTTTCTCGATGGCCTTGCGACCAAAGAGGCAGCGGCGGAGGTTGTTCGACGGGCTGAGGAAGCCGGCTGGGGCCGGGGCACGATACAATATCGCCTGCGCGACTGGGGCGTATCGCGCCAGCGTTATTGGGGAACTCCGATTCCGATCATTCACTGCCCGGCCTGTGGGCCGGTTCCGGTGCCGCGCGATAAGCTGCCGGTCGTCCTTCCGGACGATATCGACTTTGAAACGCCCGGAAACCCGCTCGACCGCCACCCGAGCTGGAAGCATGTGGCTTGCCCAGCCTGCTCCGGAGAAGCCGTCCGCGAGACGGACACGCTGGACACCTTCGTCGATTCCAGCTGGTATTTCATCCGCTTCGCAAGTCAGCCAGCGGACAGGCCGTTCGATCGCGACGAAGCGGAGAAATGGCTGCCCGTTGCGCAATATATCGGCGGCGTAGAGCATGCGATCCTGCACTTGCTCTACGCGCGCTTCTGGACCCGCGCCTTCCAACGGCTCGGCCGGCTCGATATTTCGGAGCCGTTCAGGGGTCTTTTCACGCAGGGCATGGTGACTCACGAGACCTACCGAGCAGGCGACGGCAGCTGGCTCAGCCCGGACGAGGTCCGCCGCGATGGCGACGACTGGATCCATATCGAGAGCGGCCATCCAGTCACGACCGGCCGCGTCGAGAAAATGTCCAAGTCCAAGCGGAACACGGTCGACCCCGAGCCGATCCTCGCGAAATACGGCGCCGACGCGGTGCGCTGGTTCATGTTGTCTGACAGCCCGCCCGAACGCGATCTGGAGTGGTCCGAAGCCGGGATCGAAGGCGCTTCGCGATTCGTGCAGCGGGTCTGGCGCTTGGTGATCGGATCCGCTCCGGCCGAGGGCGACGACCATCTGCTGAAGAAGAAGCTGAACCGAACCATCGCCGCGGTCGGCGAGGCGATCGACGGACTTCAGTTCAACAAGGCGATCGCCCACCTTTACGAACTCACCACTGCGATTGAAAAGGCCAAGCCATCGGAGACCCGGCATCAAGCGATTCGCGCTCTGGTCCTGCTCGTCTCGCCAGCCGCGCCACATCTTGGAGAGGAGTGTTGGGCAGCTCTGGGCGAGAGCGGGCTTATTGCCGATGCGGCTTGGCCGGGCTTCGATCCCGCGCTTCTGGTGGACGATCGGGTCACGCTCGCAGTTCAGGTCAATGGCAAGCTTCGCGACACTCTCAGCGCGCCGCGCGGCATGGATCGTTCCGAGGTCGAAGCGCTCGCGCTCGCTTCGGCCAACGTCCAGCGCCAGCTCGCCGGCTCGCACCCTCGCAAGATCATTGTGGTTCCCGACCGGCTGGTGAATATCGTCGCATGACGCGGCGCACCCTCATCGCGGCTTTGGCCCTGGTGCTTTCGGCGTGCGGTCTTCATCCGCTTTATGGCGGCGGCACCGCCAGCCCTGTGGCTGGGCTTCTTCGGACAGTTCAAGTGGCTTCGATTTCGGGCCAGCAGGGCTGGCTTGTCCGCACCAAGCTGCTCGACCGCCTCGGTGAATTGGGATCCGAGCCGGCACGTTACCGCCTGGACGTGACCCTGGATGACAATATCACCTCATATGGCCTGACCGCCGATCGTGCCGCAACTCAAGAGCGCAGAACGTTGCGCGCCCGCTACCAGCTGGTCGATCTCACCGACGGCTCGGTGGTCCTTGACGAGACGGCTGGATCGGACGCGAGCATCGATGTCGTCAGCAGCGAATATGCGACCGTCGCGGCCGAGCAAACCTCGCTAGAGAATCTCGCCGGGATCGTTGCCGACAAGATCGTCGCTCGGCTCGCGATCTACGCGTCGCGGACAAGCCATCGGTCGTGAAAGCGAGCAAGACGACCATCGGCGGTGCTGTCGACCGCCCCGATTCGAAGATCAGATTTTACCTTTTCCTGGGCCCCGACGAAGCACAGTCAAGAGCGCTCGCTGCGCGCCTGCTCGCTGCCGGCGGTGCTTCGAAGCTCGGACTTCCAGGCGCGGCGGTGAAAGCAAATCCTGCGCTTCTGGCTGATGAAGCAGCGGCGCTCAATCTATTCGGCGAGCGCCGGCTGATCTGGGTCGAACCCGCCGGTTCCGAGATTCTCGAAGGCGTTGAAGTGCTGCTCGCTGCCCCGTCGATTGAGAGCCCGGTGGCCGCCATCGCCAATGCTCTACCGAAATCGTCCCCGCTGCTGAAACTCGCCGAAGGATCGCCACTTGCCTTGGCCTTCACCGCCTACGCGCTCGAGGGCGGCGAGGCGGCCCGAATGGTCGTCGATCTCGGCCGGCGTGTCGGGCTGAAGATCAGTTCGTCGGTCGCGGCGCGCGTCGCTGAAGCTTGCAGCAATGACCAGGCGATCGTGGGACAGGAGCTTGAGAAGCTTGCGCTCTATCTCAGCGCATCGCCGCACTCCCCCAAAGAGCTGGAGCATGACGCGGTGGATGCTGTCGGCGCGGCGAGCGGCGATGCCGGGTTCATGCGGCTCGCGGATCTGGCGCTGCTGGGTTTGACGAGCGAAGTCGCTGAAGTCGTCGCCTGCCTTTCGCCGACCGGATCGGAAGCAATCCCGGCGATCCGGTCGCTCCAGCGGCGGGTGCTCGTCCTCGCTCCTGCTCGCGCCCGCCTGGAACGTGGCGAGCGGATGGACGCCGTCATGGCGTCATTTGGTAAGACCTTGTTTTGGAAGGAAAAAGCGTCGGTCCAGAACATGCTTGCGAAATGGACGGCAAATGATCTGGCGCGGGTCTCGGAACGCGCGGGCGAGCTCGAGCGGAACTTGATGTTTTCCAAAATGCCCGAGCGCGAATCCCTGGGCGAGGCCTTTCTGGCGATCGCTCGAAAAGCCAGCAGCGTCAGGCCATAGAATAGATTAGATCGGTTCTCCGGACAGACGCTGGCAGATCATGTCGAGTTGATCGAGGCTGGAATAATGCAGCGTCACGCTGCCACCCTGGCCCTTGTGGCTCACCTGCACTTTCAGTCCCAGCATATCGCCGAGCTGTCGCTCGAGCGCTTCGAGATCGGCATGGGCTGCCGCTGCAGAATCCCGCCCGCCTCTACGGACAATATCTCCGCCCGGCCGCTTTTCGCGCCGCGCCTGCTCTTCGGTCTGACGAACCGACAAGTCCCTGCGGATGATCTCGCGCGTGAGCGCTTCCGGATCGGGAGCGTTGGCGACGGCGCGGGCATGGCCCATGCTGATATCGCCTTTCAATAGTGACTCGCGCACAAAATCGGGCAGCTCGAGGAGTCGCAACAGGTTTGCCACGTGGCTGCGCGACTTGTGGACCAGGTGCGAAACCCCGTCCTGCGTGTGGCCATGGCGTTTGATCAACTGCCTGTAGCCTTCCGCCTCCTCAAGGGGATTGAGGTCCTCGCGCTGGACGTTTTCGATCAGCGCCAACTCTGCTGTTGCCGCTTCGTCGATATCCCGAACGATTGCCGGGATCCCATGCAGCTGCGCTCGTTGCGCAGCGCGCCAGCGTCGCTCGCCAGCGATGATCATATAGCCGTCACCGTCGGCGCGAAGCAGGATTGGCTGGAGAACCCCGCGCTCGCGGATCGACTGGGTCAGCCCTTCGAGGGCGGTTTCGTCGAATTGCGTCCGGGGCTGCGTCGGGTTGCGATAAATCCGCGCGATCTCAATCTCACGAACCCCACGACCTTCACCCTGCTGCTCCGGGCCTGCCGTGCGCGCCGCTTCACCGAGAAGCGCCTGAAGTCCCATTCCCAGACCCTTGCTGGGCCGATCAGCGCTCATGCCGCCTCCGCCACCTTCGGCAGACGGCCGATCAGTTCACGCGCGAGGCGCACATACGCTTCCGAGCCCGGACAACGAAGATCGTAGATCAACGCCGGCAAGCCGTGACTTGGCGCCTCTGACAGTCGCACGTTCCGGGGCACGATCGTGTCGAAGACCGCCGCCCCGAGGCATGCGCGAACGTCCTCGGCGACGGCTTGAGAGAGATTGTTTCGCCGGTCAAACATTGTCAGCGCCACGCCCAGGATTGAAAGCTCCGAATTGAAAGCTACGCGGATCCGCTCGACCGTCTGCAATAGCTGGCTGAGCCCTTCGAGCGCAAAAAACTCACACTGCAGTGGAACCAGCAGGTGACGCGCCGCGACCAGCGCGTTCACAGTCAGCAGGCCAAGCGAGGGCGGACAATCGATCAGCACGATATCCCAGCGGCCAGCCCCAACCGAGCTCAACGCCTTGGCAAGGCGGTGCGCCCGATCCGGAAGGCCGACCATCTCGATTTCCGCGCCGGAGAGATCGACGGTCGAGGGTAGGAGATCCAACCTCGGGACGCGAGTCGCCATCGCCGCCTCGCCGACCGAAGCGCTGCCAATGAGCACATCGTAGGTTGACAACCTGCGTTGCGAAGCGGCGACGCCAAGCCCCGTTGATGCGTTGCCCTGCGGATCGAGATCGACCAGCAATACCCGCCAGCCGATGGCGGCCAGCGCGGTGGCGAGATTAATGCAGGTTGTAGTTTTGCCAACTCCGCCCTTCTGGTTGGCCACCACAATGCGGATCATTTCCTCACCCTCACCCCTTCAGCGACGATGATGAAGCTCTCGTCGTCACTGGCACTCCCCACGCACCGGAAGTTACCTTGCCACGTGCGACGAGCTTCGGCCAGTTCCCGATCAGCGCTGCGACCCTTCGGAAGCGCCCAAACGGTGTTTCCTGTGGACAGATGTGCGGATATCTTCAGCAGTTGATCGAGCGGCGCCACCGCACGCGCGGTAATTACGTCGAACGAGCCTTCGACGCGTTCTGCTTTTGCACAGCGGACGCTTACCTTCAGGAAAAGCGATTCGCACACCTTGTGGAGAAATTCGGCCCGAAGGCGACGCGGCTCGACCAATGTTACCGGACCTTCCACCAGGCACGCGATGACAATTCCCGGCAAGCCGGCGCCGGATCCGATATCAATCCACGACGCTCCTGGGTGTGGTTCGAAGCCAGCTAGCTGCGCTGAAGTCGAGAATATGGCGGTTCCACACATCGCACAACGTAACGCGAGAAATGAGATTTTGGCGTGGGCTCTCCTGGTGAAGCAACGCGACATAGGCTTCGAGCCTCTCGAATGTTTCACGTGAAACAGGCCGCTTGGCGACCTGGCCCAGCCGCTCGATCACGCCGCGAGCCTGCGCGTGACCGCGACATAGAGAGCGGACAGCGCCGCGGGAGTCACGCCCGAAACTCGCGAAGCCTGCTCGAGTGTTTCGGGTCGCGCCCGCATCAGCCGTTCAACCATCTCGCTCGAAAGTCCAGGAATCGCCGCATAATCGAGCGCCGGCGGGATCGATACGCGCGAGTCGCCCCGGACGACTTCCCATTCATGTTCCTGCCGTTCGACATAGGGCCGATAGAGGGCGTCGGCCCGTCCCTCCTCGGTCTCGGCCCAGGCCGGCGTCAACCGGGCCGCCAATTGTTCCCTAATCTGAGCGCCGCGGCGTTCCGATACGCAGCCCGCTTCCAGCGCAGCTTCGCCCAGCCGAGACGTCGCGTTGTCCGCCCTTAGCGAAAGTCGATATTCCGCCCGCGCCGTCATCATCCGATATGGTTCGCTCACGCCCTGCAGGGTGAGGTCGTCAATCATCACGCCTATATAAGAGGTTCGCCGATCGAAGCGCACCTCGCCCAAACCGAGCGCTGCGGCGGCCGCATTGAGGCCGGCAGCCAGACCCTGCGCTGCGGCTTCCTCATAACCCGTGGTCCCGTTGATCTGACCGGCAAGAAATAGGCCGGGCAGTTCCCGCACCTCCAACGTTTGATTGAGCCTTCGGGGATCGACAAACTCATACTCCACCGCATAACCGGGCCGAGCAAGTTCCACGCGCTCGAGCCCCTCTATGCTTCGGACAAACTCCTGTTGGACATCCGCGGGAAGCGATGTGGAGATCCCGTTCGGATAGATGACCGGGTCGTCGAGACCTTCGGGCTCGAGGAAGATCTGATGGGATTCGCGCCCGGCGAAGCGCTTAACCTTGTCCTCGATCGACGGGCAATAACGCGGTCCCCTACCCTCAATCGCGCCAGCGAAAAGCGGAGAGCGGTGAAAGCTTGAGGCGATGATATCATGCGTGCGCGCGTTGGTCCGCGCAATCGCGCAACGCAGCTGCGGCGGAGAACCTCCATCATCAAGCGCCGACATCGTCCAGCGATCTCCATCGCTCGGCTGTTCCTGGAGCAGCGACCAGTCGATCGTCCGACCATCGAGCCGCGGCGGCGTGCCCGTCTTCAGCCGCCCCTGCCCAAGGCCGATCTCGCGGATTTGATGAGCGAGCTGGATAGACGCCCGTTCCGTGGAACGACCACCCCTGATAAGCTGCTCTCCTACGAACATCGTCGCATCGAGAAACGTCCCGCTGGCGATCACGACAGCTTTGGCGCGAATCGTGCCCGCATCGGTCTCGACGCCGGCAACACGACCATTCTCAATGATTAACCCGGTCGCCTCGGCGATGATACTGACGACGCTGCTCGCGGCCACGGACTCCCGAATGGCTTCACCGTACAGCTTCCGGTCCGCCTGAACGCGCGGGCCCCAGACTGCCGGGCCTTTGCTCCGGTTCAACATCCGCCGGTGGATTGCAGCGCGATCAGCCGCGCGCGCCATCAGCCCATCAAATACGTCGAGCTCGCGAACGAGGTGGCCTTTACCGACCCCGCCGACCGATGGGTTGCACGACATTTGACCGGGGTCCTCGGCCCGGAAGGTCAGCAATCCAACGCGCGCGCCGCGACGAGCCGCGGCGGCCGCGGCTTCGCACCCGGCATGGCCGGCGCCAATCACCAGGACATCGTGCATGTCAGCGTCCTAAACGATCAATGTTTCACGTGAAACTATTTGCCTAGGCAAAAGCGAGAGAAGAGAGCGTCAATTACCTCCTCGACCCCTGCACGGCCAGTCAGCCGATCGAATGCTGAACGAGCGAGCCCCAGCTCCTCCGCCACAAAAACGACCTCCGTTTCGCGGGCGCCGCGCTCCAGCGCATCCGCCGCCTCTCCGATATGCTTTGCGTGGCGGCGGTTCAAGGTGATTGCGTCGTCGGCAGGGACCAGCACCCGCGCCGAGCGCTCGATCTGATGCAATAGATCGGCGATGCCCAGGCCCGACAGCGACGAAATCGAGAGCGATCCCTCGGGCCCCACCTGCCGCTCCGCGAGATCGGCTTTGGGGTGCACCCTGATCGTGAGCGGGTGCTCCGGCGCGGCCTCATCGCCTAGCCAGAGCAAGATATCGGCCGCCCCAATCATGCGCACCGACCGTTGTACCCCGATAGCTTCGACCTCATCAGCCGCGTCCCTCAGACCCGCCGTATCAATCAGGAGAATCGGAACGCCGTCGAGCGATAACGGCACTTCGATGTGATCCCTCGTCGTTCCAGGAATTTCAGTCACTATCGCTCGCTCTTCTCCAGCTATAGCGTTGAGAAGACTTGATTTTCCGGCGTTTGGAGGACCTGCCACGACGACCCTAACGCCGTCTTTCAGCTTCTCGACTCGCGGCTGGTCGAGCCAAGAGCACAGCTCCGAAGCCATCCTCTCACATTCGAGTGTGATTTCTTGGCCTACCCCGGCGTCCTCCTCGTCGTAATCGATGGCCCTCTCCGCTTCTGCCGAGAGAGATATCAAACGCTCCTGCCACTCCGAGACCCGCGTCCTGAGCCCGCCCTCAGCGAGCGCGAGCGCGGCTTTCCGCTGCGACTGCGTCTCCGCTTCGATGAGATCGGCGAGGCCCTCCGCTTCGGTCAGGTCGATCCGCCCATTCTCAAATGCGCGGCGCGTAAACTCCCCCGGCAGCGCGAGTCGCAAACCCTCAAGTGACGTCAAGGCGGCAAGCAGTGCATCGACTACCGCCCGTCCTCCATGGCACTGGAATTCTACGATATTTTCTCCAGTAGAGCTGGCCGGCGAGTTGAAGCGAAGGACCAGTGCCTCATCCAGCAGCTCATTTTGTCGTGGGTCGCGGAGTTCACGAACCGCCGCCATCCGAGTTTCCGGCAGCGAGCCGGCGATCAGCCTACCCGCGTCGTGCGCCTTGGGCCCGCTGACTTGGATGATCGAGACCGCCGCTGGTGGCCGCCCGCTCGAGAGCGCGAAGATGGTGTCCCTGGCCATTAGGGGCTCAGGCAAAGAGGGTCGCAACGTGCGGCGCGACGTGAGCCGCTCCCTCATAGATCATCTTGGCCGCAACCCACAGGATCACCAGCAACCCGCCCCAGCCAATCCAGCGGTAGCGGTCGATGTATTTTGCAATGACGTTCGCAGCGAGGCCCATCAGAAGAACCGAAAGCACGAGCCCGAAGATCAGGACATAAGGATGCTCCCGTGCAGCTCCGGCGACTGCCAGGACGTTATCGAGGCTCATGCTGACATCTGCGAGCGCTACGCCCCAAGCGGCGCTTGCGAAGCTCCTGGCCGGTTTCACGCCCGAATGTTCATCTCCGACGACTTCGGATGAGCCGCTGCTCTCGTCTTCGTGGCGGAGCTCACGATACATTCGCCACGCCACCCAAAGCAGCAAGATTCCACCGGCCAATACCAGGCCGACAATTTGAAGCAGCTGCGAAACGACGAGCGCGAACGCGATCCGCAAGATGAGCGCAGCGAGCACCCCGACCAGGATCACCTTCTTGCGCTGAACCGCTGGCAGCCCTGCAGCTAGCGCGCCGACAACGATCGCATTGTCGCCCGCAAGGACGATATCGATGAATAGGATCTCGACGAAGGCGGCTAGCGCGCCGGCGCTGATCAGGCCCGGGTCCATCCTGAGCGCCTAGCCGACCCGGAGCACGCTCCTCAAGCCCAGCACATGCTCTCCGCCGACCCAGCCTTCATAAACCATGGTGCAGGCGACCCACAAAATGACAGCCAGTCCGACATAATTGAGCCATGAGTAACGTTCGATCAGACGCGCCACGTAGTTCGCCGCTAACCCCATGAAGAGGACGGAAAAGCTCAAGCCAATGAACAGGAGCGCGGGATTGTCCCGCGCGATCGAGGCGACCAGCAGGACGTTGTCCAAGCTCATGCTGAGGTCTGCAATCGTAATTCCGATCGCGGCCCGGAGAAACGTCTTGCGCTGTCGCGGGCCTTCGATTGCGAGCGTTTCCGGATCGTCGCACGTGATCTCCGAGCGCGGGTGAATCTCGCGCCACATGTTGTAAGCCACCCACAAGAGTAGCAGGCCACCCGCGAACACCAGCCCAGTCACGCGCAGGAGCCGGGTCGCGATCACGGCGAAGGCAATGAGGCAGACCAGCGCCATCCCGACGCCGAACATCAAGACCCGCTTTCGCTCGCGCGGTGGCAGGCCGGACGCGAGCGAGCCCATGATGACGACATTGTCGCCAGCCATGGTGAGATCGCCGATGACGATCTGCCCGAGCTTGGCGAGCCCCGCCGCGGTGAAGATCGCGCCGAAGTCGAAGCCCTCCAGCATCGGGCGGACCTTTTACTGGTTCATCGAGGCGAAAAAGTCCTCGTTCGACTTGGCATCCTTCATCTTGTCGAGAAGGAATTGCATCGCGTCGACCGTGCCCATCTGCATGAGGATTTGGCGAAGAACCCACATTTTAGTGAGCGTGCCCTGTTCGACCAGCAGCTCCTCCTTGCGGGTGCCGGATTTGCCGACGTCCAGCGACGGAAAGATGCGCTTATCGGCGACCTTGCGGTCGAGGACGATTTCCGAGTTACCGGTGCCCTTGAACTCTTCAAAGATGACCTCGTCCATCTTTGAGCCGGTGTCGATCAGCGCGGTGGCTATGATGGAAAGCGATCCGCCCTCCTCGATGTTTCTTGCGGCGCCGAAGAAGCGCTTGGGCCGCTGCAGAGCATTGGCATCGACGCCGCCGGTCAGCACCTTGCCCGAGCTCGGCACGACCGTGTTGTAGGCGCGACCCAGACGAGTGATCGAGTTGAGAAGAATGACGACGTCCTTCTTGTGCTCCACGAGGCGCTTGGCTTTCTCGATCACCATCTCGGCAACCTGGACGTGGCGGCTTGCAGGCTCGTCGAAAGTCGAGGAAATGACCTCTCCGTTCACCGAGCGCTGCATGTCGGTGACTTCTTCCGGCCGCTCGTCGATCAGAAGAACGATGAGGATCACCTCGGGATTATTGTCGGTGATCGCCCGCGCGATGTTCTGCAGGAGGACCGTCTTGCCGGTGCGAGGTGGAGCGACGATCAGCGCGCGCTGGCCTTTGCCGAGCGGCGAGACGATGTCGATTACGCGCGCCGACTTGTCCTTGATCGTGGGATCGAGCGTGTCGAGCTTCAGCTTCTCGTCCGGATAAAGCGGTGTCAGATTGTCGAAATTGAACTCGATGGCGGACCTGCTCCGGATCGTCGAAGTTGATGGTCGTGACCCGGGTGAGAGCGAAATAACGCTCACCTTCCTTAGGACCGCGAATCTCGCCTTCGACCGTATCGCCGGTGCGAAGCCCGAACCGCCGGACGATTGAGGGTGCGACGTAAATGTCGTCGGGACCGGCGAGGTAATTGGCCTCTGGCGAACGAAGAAATCCGAAGCCATCGTTCAAGACCTCGATGGTCCCGGAGCCCATGATCTCGACCCCGTTCTCGGCCTGAACCTTCAGGACCGAGAACATGAGATCTTGTTTGCGCATCGTCGATGCGCCTTCGACGCCCATTTCCTCAGCCATTGCGACAAGGTCTGCGGGCGTCTTTTTCTTTAATTCTTTCAAATGCATAAATCGGTCTTTTCTTGGGGAGTTGCGCTCGAGCTCGTCAAATGGATCTTGGTCAAAAGCCGAGGCGGCAGGACGCCGCGAATAGGAACGGCAGGCCGGCAATTGTTGGAACTGGCCGGGAGCCGTCGCGAATTGAGGTATGTCTCGATGGGGCCGGTGTCAATCAGCAGGGATCAAACGGAGCGCCGAGTTGGTCAGAAAGGGCGAACGATCACCAGAACCACGATGATCGCTGCTACGACGCCAGGGATTTCGTTGATCATGCGCACGGTCTTATTGGACAGCGGCCGCTCGCCCCGAGCCAACTTCTTGCCATATGCGCCGAGCCAACCCTGATAGGCGCTGAGGAGGATCACGAACAGGAGTTTGGCGTGAAACCAATGCTGGCTCCAGGCGTCGACGTTGAAAGCGAGCATCAGCCCGAGGATCCAGACGACGATCATCGCCGGCGTCAGGATAATGGAGCGAACACGGGACTCGCGTTCGATCCATGCTCGATCCTCCGGAGATCCGACCGTCGTCTCATGATGGTAGACGTAGAGGCGCGGGAGCAGGAACAGGCCGGCGAGCCAGAAGATCACGAATGTCACGTGAGCCGCTTTGACCCAGAGATAAGCGGGGCCAAGAAAGCCAACCCAATTGCTCACCTGTCCCCCTTAACCAGGGCGATCAGCTCCCCGACATGCTCGATAGGCGTGTCCTGAAGGATACCGTGCCCGAGATTGACGATGTGAGGACGCTCGGCGAAGGCGTCAAGGAGCTGACGAACGGCGGTTTCCATCGCTTCGCCGCCTGCAACCAGCGCCAGCGGATCGAGATTGCCCTGGACCGCCAGCCCTTCCGGCAACGTCTTCGCAGCCCAAACCGGGTCGACGGTCTCGTCGAGGCCGATCGCGGAAACCCCCGTCTCCTGCGCATAAGCGCCGAGCTTGCCTCCTGCGCCTTTGGGAAAGCCGATGATCGGGATTTCGCGGATAACTCTCGCGAAGCGCTGCGACGATTCGCGCGGTCGGCGCAATTACCCACTGCTCGAATTGGGCAGGAGCGAGGCTTCCCGACCAGCTGTCGAAAAGTTGGATAACCTCGGCGCCAGCCTCGATCTGGCCTGACAGATATTCGAACGTGACCTTTTCGATACGCGCCACGATTTCGCTAAAGCGCGACCCATCGGTGTAGGCGAGGCGCCGCGCCTCGCCCTGATCGCGACTGCCGTGGCCTGCGACCATATATGTCGCCACTGTCCATGGGCTGCCGGCAAAGCCGATCAGCGTCTTGTCCGGCCCGAGACGCTCGCGGACCTTTCTCACGGTGTCGTAAATCGGATCCAGGCGCGCTGGACATGGCGTCAGATCGCCAAGCTCGAAATCCTTCAGCGTCGGACTAAGGATGGGCCCTTCGCCGGTTACGAAGCTCAGATTCTGTCCGATCGCGAAGGGGACGATGAGAATGTCCGAAAAAAGGATTGCGGCGTCGAGCCTGGGAAACCGCTCCAGCGGCTGAAGAGTGATCTCCGCGGCGGTGTCGGGATCAAAGACCAGATCGAGAAAGCCTCCCTTGGCCTGTCGAAGCTGGCGGTATTCGGGAAGGTAACGGCCGGCCTGGCGCATCATCCACATTGGCGGAGGATCGCGACGTTCGCCCATGAGCACCGAAAGCAACGGCTTGTCAGAATGCAAGTCCAGAAGGTCGGCAGGCACGCAAGCCACCCCTCTTCTCTCCCTTTATATTTAGAATCTAAGATTGATGATGTGATTGGGCAGTGGAGCGCGGGGTTTAGGCGCTGCTCCCGAAGTTGCCAACAAGCGCGCCCCGAACCCGTCCCTTTAAGCTGCACGAGTTGCATTGATTCACGCCCATGATTCACAAGCTGGGGACGGATTCCGTCCCCGTGGATGAATCTTCGAAAAGCCTGTCGCTCAGTGCTTGGAAAAGGCCGGTTGAGATGGTCCCCAGCATCGCGCTAGGCTTGGTTCGCTCCTTTTCCACAAGGTTGTTCGGTGAACCTGATCCTCGCTTCTTCCAGCTCAATCCGCCGGCATATGCTGGATGTGGCCGGCGTCAATTATGACTCTGTTCGTTCGGACGTCGATGAGGATTCGCTCAAGCAGAAATTTTTCGAGCCGACCGAAATCGCATTGCAACTGGCGATTGCGAAAGCCCGGAGCGCTGAAGGGGATTGGGTGATCGGCAGCGACAGCGTCGTGTGCGTCGAGGGGAGAATGTTTAACAAGCCCGTCGATCGTGATGACGCTGCCGAGCATCTGCGCTTCTTTTCGGGCAAGGACATGCGCCTGACGAGCGCCGTCGCGCTGGCGCGAAAAGGAGAACTCGATTGGTCGCACTCGGAGACCGTGAGGCTGAAGGTCCGGCCCCTCTCGGAAGCGTTCATCGCCGACTATCTCGATGCTGAATGGCCCGAGGTCGGCTACACTGTCGGAGTGTTCCGGCTCGAAGCTCGCGGCGTGCAGCTGTTCGACAGCATAGAGGGCGACTATTTTGCGATCCTTGGAATGCCGCTGATTCCTCTTTTGAGCGCATTGCGAGCGCGTCGGCTGCTGCAAGCATGATCAAGATCGCGCTCACCGGTTCGATTGGAATGGGAAAGTCGACCGTCGCCCGGATGTTCGAGTTGGCAGGGATTCCGGTGTTCGACGCAGACGCTGTGGTGCGGCATTTGCAAGGACCCGGCGGCGCCCTCATTGCGAAGATCGGCGAGCTGTTTCCAGGTTGCGTTCGCTGTGGCACGCTCGACCGCGAATGCTTGGCTGAGATCGTGCTCGGGGATCGCTCGAAACTCGAATTGCTCGAGGCAATCGTCCATCCCGCAGTGCACGATTGGCGACAAGCGTTCATTGAGAATCACCGCGGTGCCCCTGCACTGCTGTTCGAAATTCCACTGCTGTTCGAAACCGGCGGCGAAAAGGAATTCGACAAGATCGTCGTCGTCTCCGCACCCGCCGATGTCCAGCGCGTCCGAGTGCTCGCGAGGCAAGGCATGACCCTCGAGCGGCTCAATTCGATCCTCGACCGCCAGCTGCCGGACGCAGAGAAGAGGCGTCGCGCCGACTTCGTTGTCGAGACCGGTGGTGACCTATCCACAACTCAGAACCAGGTGAGCGACATTCTGAATTGCCTTGGAATCGATCGCGGTGAATAGAATCGAACCGTGCGGGAAATCATCTTCGACACTGAAACCACGGGCCTGAGCCCAGCCGGCGGCGACCGAATGGTCGAGATCGGCTGCGTCGAGATGTTCAACCGTGTCGAGACGGGCCGCCACTTCCACGCTTATTTCTTTCCCGAGCGCGACATGCCCTTCGAAGCGGAGATGGTGCATGGGCTGACCAGCACTTTTCTGTCCGACAAGCCGCTTTTCTCCGAAAGGGTTGAGGAACTTCTCGAATTCCTCGAGAATTCGCCGCTCGTCGCTCACAATGCGGGTTTCGACTTCGGATTCCTGAACCACGAGCTTGAGCGCTGCGGAAGGCCGCACGTGGCGATCGGCCGAATGGTCGACACATTGACATTGGCGAGGGGTCGGCATCCGGGCGCCAAGCACAGCCTCGATGCCTTATGCGTCAGGTTTGGGATCGATCGCAGCCAGCGCATCAAACATGGCGCCTTGCTCGACGCGCAGCTTCTCGCGCAGGTTTACGTCGAGTTGACCGGAGGACGGCAGATCGGCCTTGGGCTGGTTGCCGAAGCTGGCTCGGTCACGGTGAAAGCATCGAGCGGTCCTGTCACGACCCGCGAACCGCGTCCGGCCCGTCCGCATTTCGCCGCTGTGGAGGAACTGGAGCGCCATCGCGCGTTTATTGCTCAACTCGTCAATCCGCTCTGGGCGCGCTTCGCTTCCGTCGGTTGACGGCGGCTTTTCGACGGTCCTAAGCGGCCCTCGATCGAAAGGAGCAGGTCACGTGGACGTTCGGGTCGCGAACCATCAAGTCGATACAAGCGAATCGGTGCATGAATATGCGCAGCAGCGCATGGCCGAGATCACTCAGAAATATTTTTCCCGCTCCGTGGGTGCCAATGTGACGTTCGGTCGCGATGCCGAGAATGGCTATAGCTGCGACATCATCGCACCGGTGCTTCAGGGCATGGTCCTTAAAGCTTCGCACAGTGCGCGCGAGCCACAAATGGCCTTCAACGGAGCTGCCGACAGGATCGAGAAGCAGCTCCGACGGTATATGCGGCGCCTCAAGGATCACAAGGTCGACGAGCAAGCGCAGAATTTCGTGGAGGATGCGGGCTATACTATCCTGTCGCCGGCGCTGGAAAATTCCGAAGAGGAGGCCGCCCACCCAACGATCGTGGCTGAGACTCTGGGTCGACATCCCCGAAGCGAGTGTTTCCGATGCCGTCATGCTGATGGACCTTAGAAACACCAATGCGTTGCTGTTCAAGAATAGCGCAACGGGGGACTTCAACATGGTCTACCGCCGCGAAGACGGAAATATTGGCTGGGTCGAGCCGCGCGCAGGCTAGAATTTCCGTTCTGGCTGGTCGGTGGAACCGATTTATCCCGGTGGCGAGTCTCAAACCATGCACCTTTCAGAGTTTCTTGATTTCGAGGGTATCAAGACCAGCCTTCCGGGTGGCAACAAGAAGGCGCTGCTGCTGCAGCTCGCCAACTTTGCCGCACAGCGGTTGAGTCTCGATTCGGCGGCGATCCTCTCGAGTCTCACCGAACGCGAACAGCTGGGGTCGACGGGCTTTGGTCAGGGAGTCGCCATTCCCCACGGCAAGATCGAGGGGTTGAAGCGAATTCTACTGCCTCTTCGTGCGCCTCTCGGAACCGCTCGATTATAAGGCGATCGACGGCCGCCAGGTCGATCTCGTGTTTCTGCTGCTCTCGCCGCCGAATGCTGGTGCTGAGCATCTGAAGGCGCTGGCGACGATCAGCCGAGTGACTCGCAGCGGCACGACGCTCGAGAAGATGCGCGGCGCGCGAAGCCGCGACGCGCTCGCCGCTGTGCTGATGGGCGCCGACGAGCGCGACGCTGCCTAGCTTGAGCGAGCGGCTCCCGGCGCATCTCGAGGTCGCGTCCATCATCCGTCGTGCGGCCGCCGCCGGCGATTTCGCTGCGATCATTCGAAAGGGCGACTCGGAGCGCGGGTCGCTGCTCCTGCTGGTGATGAGCCGCGGGCGGCATTTCGCGTGCCTGGAACGCATCCTGAATCTCGACGGAAGCTATCGTTGGGAAACTGTTGGACCGGGCGATTCGGCAAGTTCCCAAGAGGTTGCAGGATTCGTCGCCAACCGTGCACGGTTCGACGAGGACCTCTGGGCGATCGAGCTGGATATCGCAGACCCGGAACGATTCATCGCTGAAACGACCGCCGTGGGTTGACCCCTGGGCCCACCCACGGGAAACCTCTGTTCAACAACAAGAGCGGAGGGCGTCCTCCTGGCAATTCACGCCGAAGGATGCCACGCGAGACGGGGCATCACGGCAGGCACGCGCGGTAATATTCGCAAGTAAGAGCGCGCCTGAATTTCGGTGGTTCACCGCACTAATACGGCTAATATTCTTGGCTTCTTTCCGCTCGGCGCTGCTGATTTGTGCTGCGCTAACCGCTGTGACTATCGCTCCGGCTGAGGCCGGACCGAACGATTCCACGCTCGTCAACGTCGCGAACACGACCTTAGCGAAGGCTTCGGTTCCCGAGATGGTCGATCACAGCAGCGCGCCGGCAATCATCCAGCCGGAAGCTGAAGGTGTAGTCACGACAACGCCCGAACAGCAGCTTGCCCAACCGGCAGTCGATCCGTCGGAGGATCTGGCGTCGATGGTAGAGGATCTTCGCGGACCGGAGGCGGGAAGCGACGAGCTAGATTGCCTGGCGACGGGCGTTTATTTCGAATCGAAGGGCGAGCCGCTCGCCGGACAGCTGGCGGTTGGCCAAGTGATTGCGAACCGCGCCTCAAGCGGAGGCCGGTTTCCCTCTACCTATTGCGGAGTGCTGTTCCAGCGCGGGCAATTCTCCTTCATTCACGGGCGCTCGCTACCGCGCGTGTCGCATGACAAGGGCCAGTGGCAGACCGCCGTCGCGGTCGCGAAAATCGTCGACCAGGGCCTGAAGGATTCGGCCGTTGGCAATGCTCTGTTCTTCCACGCGCGCTACGTTTCGCCCGGCTGGCACCTGAAGCGCGTGGCTTCCATCGGCAACCACGTTTTCTTCCGGTAGGATTCTCTCGAAAACGGGCGAATGAGCTTCATATCGCCTGCCTTTTCATTTGTTGCCATTCTGTTCTAACGAGACGGCATGGCGAGCCAGCCCGAGTCCCTCTGTTTTTCGGACGAACCCCCGATCGCTGCAGACGTCGCGCGCGGCGTCACCCGATTATTCTGCAGGCAGGACCTGTTCGCGATTTGCGAAATGCCGCTACCGAACGGCCGGCGCGCCGACCTCATGGCAATCGACTCGAAAGGCGGCTTCACGATCGTCGAGATCAAGGTCGCGAAGGCGGACCTGCTCGGCGACGGCAAGTGGACCGACTATCTCGATTATTGCGACCGGTTCTTCTGGGCCGTGCCGCCGTACCTGGCCCATCTCCTGGACGAGGAGCGGTACCTTCCGGGCGACGCGGGTCTCATCGTGGCCGACAGGTATGACGCTGCGATCGCCCGTCACGCGGCGCATCGGCCGATGGCGCCCGCGCGCCGCAAGTCGGAGCTCTTGCGTTTTGCGCGCCGTGCCGCCCGGCGATTGTCTGCGCAAATCGACCCTTCGCTTGGCGACTCTAGTTAGCCGATGAAGGTACGCCCTTCGGGGCCTTGGCGCTATCAATCAACTTCAGGATATTGCGCGCGTGAGCATCGCGCTTCGCATAGTCGCGGGCAGAATAACCGGCGACCGAATCCGCACGGTCCGGATCGGCGCCACGGGCGAGAAGGATCTTAACAAGGCGCTCGTCACGCTGCTGGACCGCAATGATCAATGGCGTTTCGCCCGACCTGTTCGTCGCGTCCACTTTCGCGCCGAGCCCGATCAGCCACTCGGCAGCCTGATCGAAGCTCGCCTTTGCAGCAGTGATCAAAGGCGTGTCGCCGTTTGCTCCGGCCGTATTCGGATCGGCGCCCTTGTTGAGGAGGAAGCCGGCCCAGTCCTGATCGGACGCCCGCAAGGTGATGATCAGTCCCGTGTCGCCATTCGCATCCTTGGTGTCGACGATGGTCGGATGGGTCGCCAGCAGATCGGTGGCCTTGGCGCCGTCACGCTTCTGGACCGCATCGACAAACGCCTGCGTATCGGTCCCGGATAGCTGGGCTACAGCGGGCGCCGAAACCAGGATCAGTGCGCCCATCGCAAAAGCGATATTCAAAGACTTCATGGACTTAGCCCCCACAATACGCGCTTGATCGAGTTGGCTTAGCAGAGCAAGGCTCGCTTTGTCATGAACAGCTCCGGACCGTTTTGGGAGAAACCGCTAGGCACGCTCGACCGAGGTGAATGGGAGGCGCTGTGCGACGGTTGCGGGCGCTGCTGCGTCCACAAGCTCGAAGACGACGAGACGGGTATTCTCTACGCCACAAATGTAGCATGCAAGCTCCTCGATCGAAGGAACGGTCGATGTCTCGATTATAAGAATCGAATGAAACGGGTTTCCGATTGCGTGAAGCTCGACCGGCGCAGCTTGGGGTCTCTAGAATGGCTACCCGAGACCTGCGCATATCGGTTGCGTGCGGCCGGCGAGCCGCTGCCGAAATGGCATTATCTGATCTCCGGCAGCCACGAGACGGTGCATGAAGCCGGCCAATCGACGCGCGGCTGGACGGTCAGCGAGGAAGACGCTGGCGAGCTTGAATTTCATGTGGTCGAGCGGCCTCTCTGAAGCCGCGCTCGAAGCGGCGCTGCCACTCCCGATTCAAATCCGCCGCTTGCGAAGCGCTCACCGGCTGCGTCTGAGGTTCGATGAATCTGCGGGGGTGCTGAGGCTCACCTGTCCGTGGCGAACCAGCCGCCGAGCGGCGCTCGCTTGGGCTCTGGACCAACGCGATTGGATCGAGACCCAGGTCGCGCGGGCGCAGCCGCCGGAGCCCTTTGTCGCGGGCGGATCGATCCTCCTGAATGGGTGTGACGTCCTGATCAGCTGGAGCGAACAATGGCCTCGCGCTCCAGCGCTCGTGGATTCAGAGCTGCGCTGCGGCGGGCCTCAGGCCGGGCTTTCTCGGCGCGTGGAGGATTATCTGAAGCGCCGGGCGCGCGACACGATTTCTCGCGATATCGCCGAATTCGCCGCGGCGGCGGCCGTGACGCCGCGGGCGGTTACAATCGGGGATGCTGCGTCTCGCTGGGGCAGTTGCTCGTCGAACGGGCGAATCCGGATGAGCTGGCGGCTGATCCTCGCTCCGGCGGACGTTCGCCGTTACGTCGCCGCGCATGAGGTCGCGCATCTCGTGCACCTGAACCACGGGCCCGACTTCAAGGCGCTTGAGGCGCGGCTGTTCGGTCCCGGCGTTTCCGAGGCGAAAGCGTTGCTACGAAGGATAGGTCCGCGGCTGCGACGGATCGGCCGGCGCAGCTGATCGTGGCTGCGGTTGTGGTGCAGGCTGGCCGGGATAGGCGGGCTGCCTCGGCTGCGGCTGCACGGGCGAACCCGGAGGCCTTCTAAGCGCGGGTTGCTGCGGCGGGAAGGCCTGATCGAGGTCTTGCTGCGTCGGTTGCTCGGTGCTGTCCGGGTTGGTCACTTGCTGCGGCGCCGGCGGATAGCCCTGATCAGTCGGCGGTGGAGTTCCGATCGGCATTCCGTTCTCGTCGACCATCGAGCCCATATCGTTGGCGTCGGCAGGTTGGTCGCCGTAGAGTTCCTCTTCAGGCGATAACTGCCAGTCGGGCATTGGAACCTGCGTCTGGAATTGCTCAACCGGTCGATTGGCTACGGCCACGGTCATGAAGTCGTGGAACGCGCGCGCAGGCGCCGTTCCACCCTGGAGTCCTCCCACCGGTTTCGCGTCGTCCCGACCCATCCAGACACCGGCCGTGAGGCCGCTAGAAGTGCCGATGAACCAGCCGTCCTTGTTCGCAGTCGTTGTGCCCGTCTTGCCGGCGACCGGGCGGCCGATCTGAGCGGCGCGGCCGGTGCCCGACAAAACCGCGGATTGCAGCAGGTCCATCATCTCCGCGGCGACCCACGGTGCGACGAGAACCCGGTTCTCGTCGGCATCATGTTGATAGAGGAGGCGGCCATCCGCGGTGACAACTCGGCGAATGCCATAGGGAGTGACAGCGACCCCATTGTTGGCGACCGATGCGAAGGCCCGTGTCATTTCAATCAGACGGACGTCGCTCGAGCCGAGCACCATCGACGGATAGGTCGAGATCGGAGTCGTGATCCCGAAGCGGCGCGCCATATCGGCGATGGTCGAGAATCCAACCTGCTGGCCGATTTTTGCGCTGATGGTGTTGATCGAGCGCGAAAAGGCTTCGCGAAGAGAGACCGGGCCGAGGTTCTCACGCTCCGCATTGCGGGGAGACCAGCCGTTAATGGTCACCGGCTCGTCGACGATCGTGTCGGTTGGTTTCATTCCCGATTCGAGCGCGGACAAATAGACAAACAGCTTGAACGACGAGCCCGGCTGCCGCTCTGCTTGCGTCGCCCGGTCGTAGATCGAAGCGACATAATCCTTCCCTCCGACCAACGCCCGCACCGCGCCGTCGCGGTCGATTGCGACCAGTCCGCCTTGAGCGCCGTTGGGGGCATTGGCTCGAATCGCCTTGTCGGCCGCGACCTGCATTCCCGGATCGAGAGTTGTCCAAACATCGATCGGATCGGTAGTCTGGTCGATCAAGGTATCGAGCTGCGGAAGCGCCCAGTCGGTGAAATAGCGAACGCTGTTATTGTTCGTGGTCTGCTGGATTTTCACGTCCGCAGGGTCGGCGGCGGAAGCTTCCTCGGGCGTGATGAAGCCGTTCTTCGCCATGGTCTCGAGAACAACGCCCGATCGGTCTCGTGCTGCTTCAACATCGGCAGTCGGGGAATAGTTGGACGGAGCCTTGACCAGACCGGCAATGATCGCAGCTTCGCCAAGGCTCAAATGGTCAGCGCCGTGGCCGAAGAATTTCCTCGAAGCTGCGTCGACGCCGTAAGCGCCGCCACCAAAATAGACACGGTTTAGATAGAGCTCGAGAATCTGGTCCTTGGAGAATTTTCTTTCCAGCGCGAGCGCGAGGATCCCTTCCTTCACTTTGCGGACGAAGGTGCGGTTGTTGGTAAGGAAGATATTACGTGCAAGCTGCTGAGTGATGGTCGAGCCGCCCTGGCGCCAATGGCCACTCGAAATTCGCACTTGGATCGAGCGCGCGATGCCGATCGGATCAACGCCCAGGTGGCTACGAAAACGCCGGTCCTCGGTGGAGATCATCGAGGCGCGCATTTCCGCAGGAATCTGGTCGTAGGTGAGCCACCGGCCAAAGCTTGGACCAAGAGACAGAAGCACCTGCCCGTTCGCTGCCCGGACTCGGATCATCTGCCCAAGATCCGACCGCTTGGTAAGTTCGTTGTAGCTCGGGAGATAGGCGGTTGCGACAGCGACCGCGACGATTAGCGCGAGTAGCCCGAGGACGGCTGCATAAAGAACACCCTTCAATAAACGGACCAATATCGAGCCCTTTCGAGCACTGGTTTCGGGGCGCTTGCTCGCCATTCAGGATCGGGGGATAGAAAGCGGGCGCGCGCGCGACAATAGGCGTGACTCTCCGCTTACCCCGTCCAAGGCGCGGCTGTGTCCGCTTGCATCAATGAAAATTGCGGTCATCAGGAGCAGAATCCCACGGAAATCCGGACAAACCCCTCCCGCGAGCCTCGCGAATTATCCAAACGCTACAGCCATTTGGAACCATTTGGTGCGGTCGAGAAGACTCGAACTTCCACGGCCTTTCGGCCACAGCGACCTCAACGCTGCGCGTCTACCAGTTCCGCCACGACCGCACGTCATGAAATGGCCGGCGTGGGATCGCCGGCACTGGCAAGGCGCGGCCCCTAGCAAAGGCCAGATGGGCGCGCAATGGCACCCGGATCACGCTCGATTGGACCTTCGCACTCGTTGAGCTCGAACAAGCTTAGCTGGCCTCGCCGCCGAGCGTGATCGTCAGCTCATCACCGCCAGGCGGGACATTGACCTCAGCGCTATTGAAGCTCGCGCTCGCCCCTGCGGCCAGCGAACGTGCGGGCGGTGCGATCGTCCAGCTATAGACGACCTTCCCGGCGCGGGTCTTAAGTTGAGCCACAAGCGGAGGAACATCTTGCTCCTTGGATGTCGGATTGATGACCCGCCCGGTGACCGTCAACAGCTCGTTCCCGCTCTCAAGGCGTTGTCGATCCATGTGCGTGGTAACGAGCGCCAGGGGGCTGCTGGTAATCTCGGCAAGGCCCAACCGCGCCTTCAGCTCAGGCGGCGCAACGAACCAGAAGGCCGCCGCAGCGACGATGATTACGGCAATGACGATCAGCACCGGCAGAATCGGGCTTCGCCGCCGCGGCATGGCATCATCGGCGGCTCGGAACGGCGTGAATTCATCGTCCTGGACCTCGGTTCGGTTCGGCTCTTGGCCTTCGACGGTCGCGTCGCTGAATTCCACTGGCCCGGCTGCAGCTGGCCACTCGGACGAGGCTTCGACATCATTGGAAGGCGGGCGCCTCGGCATCCGCAAATCCCGCTTCCTCAAAGGCTCGCTCTTCGGCCTCAGGTCCACTGCGCGGCTCAATCAAGGTTGCCGCTGGGATGGTTTCGACTTCGGCTTCGGGAGGCGGGGAAGGCTCTGCGATTGCCTCCTCGGCGGGCTGCTGCTCGGATGAGGTCTCGTCGGGCCGCTGAAGCCAACTATGCTTGCACGCCGCGCACCGCACCTGCCGGCCTTCGGGAGGAATTGCCCCGTCTTTCACTACATATTGCGTTCCGCAATTGGGGCAGGTGAGGATCATGCTTCAAAAGCCCTCTTCCGGGACGGTCAAGGCACGGTAAACAGTAATGGACGAAGCTTGGCAAGGCACGGTGCCCTGTCCGAGGCATGGGGAGGAAATCGAGCTGTCAACGGTTGCCGAATTCGACAGCGTGGGCCTGCGCTACGGGACTGGCGCCGAGGTGCTGCGCGACCTGGATTTCCGGCTTACGGACGGAGGGTTCTACTTTCTCACGGGTCCCTCAGGAGCGGGGAAAACGTCGCTCCTGAAGCTACTTTATCTAGCGCAGCGCCCGACGCGCGGCCGCATCAGCCTGTTTGGCGAGGAGCTGACCGATGCGCCGCGCGAGGAGCTGCCCGCTTTCCGCCGCCGCATCGGCGTGGTGTTCCAGGACTTCCGGCTGATCCGGCATCTGTCGGCTTTCGACAATGTCGCGCTGCCGTTGCGCGTCGCGGGAGCGAGCGAGGAAGAAGCGGAAGGGCCGGTTCGCGAGATGCTGGCCTGGGTCGGTCTTGCCGACCGGGCAAGCGCTCGGCCGCCGACCTTGTCCGGCGGTGAGCAACAGCGCGTGGCGATCGCCCGAGCCGTGATCAACCGGCCCGAGCTCCTCGTCGCGGATGAGCCGACAGGCAACGTCGATGCCGAAATGGCAAAGCGGCTCCTTCACCTGTTCACGGCGCTCAACCGGCTCGGAACGACGGTTGTCGTCGCGACGCACGACGTGGGACTGATCGCCGCGACTCCCGGCGCCGAGTTGATCAGGCTCGAGAACGGCGGGGTAGTCGATCCAACCGGATCACTACGAAACCCGCCGCCGAGGCGAGCATGATTCTGCCTTGGCTCTTCGCGACCGGATCTGACCGGCGATTGCTTGCGACCACGGGCATTCGAGGACCGACCCCATGGGTGATCGCGATCATGAGCTTTTCGATCATGATCATCGCTGCAACCGGACTCGCGCTGGCGAACAGCGCCGGCTCGCTGCGACAGGCGATCGAATCCCGCTACGCGATCGCGATCCCGAACGGCGGCCAGCAAGTCGACTCTCTAGCTCAGTTGCTGAGATCGACTCCGGGAGTCGTATCGGTCGAAGCCGTGCCCGAAAAAGAGATGCGCCAGACGCTCCAGCAATGGCTTGGCCCCGCCGCGCAAAGCGCGGACTTGCCCGTTCCGGCGCTCGTGAATTTCGATGTCCAGGCGGGCACCAACCTTGCCGCGATCGAACAACACGTCCGAGCGGTCGCGCCTGGAGCCGAAATCAGCGCGCATAGCGATCGCCTCGCCCCCCTGCTGCGATCGATGCGTGCGATGCAGTTGTTGGCGTTCGGGCTTGTGCTTCTGCTGGGTGGAGCAGCAGCGGCAGCCATCGTGCTTGCCGCTCGAGGAGCGCTCGACACGGACCGGTTCACGATCGAGGTCATGCACGGGGTCGGCGCGACCGATGTTCAATTGACCGAGCTGTTCCAGCGCAAGATCGCGATCGACGCGCTGGTCGGCAGTGTAGGGGGTGCGGTCGCGGGCGTGATCGTCATCCTCATCGTCGCGAGCGGCGCTTCGTTCGCTGGCGAGCTAACGGGCATTCGGTTCGGTATAACCGACATCTTCGTCCTGCTCTTGTTACCCCTGGCGCTCACGATTCTTGCGACCTTTGTGGCCCGCCTCACGGTTCTCGAAGCACTGCGCGAGACCCTATGATCACCCGCATCGCGTCCCTCCTGCTGCTCTTTTATGCAATCGGCTTCGTGCTGTTTGCATTCACGCTCGGAAAGCCCGCCGGAGCCGATGTGCAGCCGACGGATGCAGCAGTCGTTCTGACCGGCGGGAGCGGCAGGCTCGAGCATGGCATCGACGTTCTGCGCCAGCACGAGGCGCAACGCCTCCTGATCGCCGGAGTCGACCCGGCGGTCAGAAAGCGCGACCTTGCCGGCCGGGTTCCAAGCAGCGCGGCCCTGCTCAAATGCTGCGTCGATCTCGGCAGCGAATCGGTCGACACACGCTCGAACGCCGAAGAAGCGAGCCGCTGGCTCGCGAGGCATAATTTCCACTCGCTTCGGCTGATCACCAGTGACTGGCACATGCGCCGAGCGAGTTTCGAATTCAGCAGGGTGCTCCGCGGCAAATATGTGATCGTCAACGACGCAGTACGCACCGAGCCGAGCTTCATCACCCTCTTTGCGGAATATAACAAATACGTCCTTCGTCGCGTGGCGGTGTGGGTCGACCTTTGATGGCGGCCCTGAGATCGCTGATTTATGCGACGCTCTTCTACCCCGCGACCGCGCTGTGGGTGCTGGCTGGGCTCGCCACGACTTTGTTGGGCCGTCGAGCGACATTCGCGGTGGTGCTGAGTTGGGTCGACATGCACGACTGGCTCGCACGGCATGTGCTCGGCATCCGGATCAAGGTCGACGGGACGATTCCCACCGGCTCGCACCTGATCGTGGTCAAGCACCAGTCGATGTTCGAGACCCTTCATATGGTTCGGCTCGGCCATCTTCCCATCATCGTCATGAAGAAGGAACTCGGCGACGTCCCGCTCTTTGGGCTCATGGCCCGCCTTTACGGAGTCATCGCAGTTGAGCGATCGGCAGGAGCCAAAGCGCTCCGGACGCTGGTCGCGGACGGCCTCGAGGCTCGCGCGAGCGGGCGGCCGGTCATAATCTATCCCGAAGGAACGCGTGTGCGCGTCGGGGAGGCGCCGCGCTTGCGATCAGGCTTTGCGGCGCTTTACCGCGCGCTTGGCCTGACGGTGGTTCCGGTCGCGGTCGACAGCGGGCGAATCTGGGGCCACGGCTTCGTACACCGCAGTGGCACGGTAACGTTCAAGGTTGGAGACTCGATCGCCGCCGGGCTTCCCCGCAGCGAGATCGAAGCGCGGGTGCATTCGGCTATCAACGCGCTCGAGCTAGGAGCGGAGGCGCGCTCCTAGCTTTTCCGCCGCGGCCACGATCCGCCTGGAAATCTCGCTGATCTGCTCGTCAGTGAAGCTGTGCTCAGCCGGTTGCAGTGTGACCTCGAATGCGAGCGAAAGGCCCTCTGGGGCCTCGAAACGATCGAACATCCGGGCTCCAGTGATTGCAACCTTGTCGGCCCCGAGGATCGCGCGAAGCAGAACATCGGCGACGAGCTCGGCCGGGACGATGAACGCAAAATCTCTGGTGATCGCCTGAAGTGCCGGCGGCGCGAAGGACGATCGGACACGGTAACCAGCGCGGCCTTGCGGGATCGCGTCGAGATAGACTTCGGCCGCCACGGTGCCGGGTGGAGCACCGACCTTCTTGCTGAAGGCCCGGATGCAGCTCGCCGAACGCCGCGACGATCGTCTTGGGCCCGAGACGCAGCGTCGCCGAACGGCCCGGGTGCCAGGTTGGGCCTGCATCCGGAAACAGCTGTAAGCTGCCGACGGGGGCACCTGCCGAATCGAGCAGCGCGAGCACTTCGGATTTCGCATCGAAAGCGTCGAACGACTGCGCTTTGCCTGATTGCCAGCTGCGCCTGCTGCGCTCGCCTGCGAGAATGAAGGCGAGCGTCGGATGCTCGGCGTCGGAAAGATAGCGGCGGCCGACCTCGAACAGTCGCACCGACTCGGCGCCACGGTCGATGTTGCGGCGGGCAGCAGCGACGAGACCCGGAAGCAACGAGGGCCGCATCACCTTCATCTCGTCGCTGATCGGATTGGCGAGTCGCCAGTCACCGCCGCCGAACGCAGCTGCTTCGGCGTCCGAGATGAAGCTCCATGTCACCGCTTCATCGAGTCCTCGCGCGGCGGCGGTTCGGCGCACGCGCCGCTCCATGAGTTGCGATCGGGTGGCGGTGGGCCTCGCAACACCGGGGGCGCGATCAAGCGGGGTCGAAGGCACGGCGTCATAGCCGATGATGCGGGCAACTTCCTCGACGAGGTCGGCTTGCCCTTCGATATCGCGTCGCCACGTCGGAATGGTCACGTCGGCACCATTCACTTCAAAGCCGAGGCTTTCGAGGATCTGCTTCTGGCGCGCCACCGGCACGTCGATCCCGCCGAGCGCCTTCGTTCGGGCAAAGTCGAACGTCAGCATGCGATTTTCCGCCGGCGGCGCTCCGGCATGCACCGCAGCGGAAGGCTCGCCGCCACAGATGTCGAGTATGAGGCCGGTGAGGATCGCGAGGCCGTCGCCGAGAAAGGCGGGATCGACACCGCGCTCGAAACGGCTGCGGGCGTCGCTGGTGAGGCCGAGCGCCTGACCGGTTCGGGCGATCCGCTCTGGCGTGAAGAATGCGACTTCGAGCATCACGTCGGTCGTCGCCTCGCCAACCCCTGAATCCTCGCCGCCCATGATCCCGCCGATGTCGTGGACTTGCTCGTCGTCCGCGATCACCGTCACGAAAGGCTCGAGGGTATATTCCTTCTCGTTGAGCGCGAGTACTTTCTCGCGAGAGCGCGCCGGCCGCGCGGTGAGGCCGCCGCTGAGCTTGGCGATGTCATAAGCGTGGCTCGGCCGTCCGAGATCGATCATCACGTAATTGGTGATGTCGACAAGAGAGGAGATTGGGCGCTGGCCCGCGGCCCTCAAACGACGCTGCATCCAGTCTGGAGAAGCGCCGTTCCGAATTCCCCTGATCGCCCGGCCGAAGAATGCTGGGCAGCCTTCCGGATCGTCAATCTGGACCGGCACTGGACAGGGGAAGGCGCCCTCTATCTGAGGAACGGCAAGCGGCTTAAGCGCTCCCATCCCGGCCGCGGCGAGGTCGCGAGCGATTCCGCGAACACCCATCGCGTCCTGGCGGTTGGGAGTGACGTTGACGTCGAACACCGGATCGTCGAGCCCGGCATATTGGGTGAAGGCCGCGCCGACCGGCGCATCGTCAGGCAGCTCGATGATGCCGCTATGGTCGTCGCCAAGCTCAAGCTCGCGCGACGAGCACATCATGCCGCGCGATTCGACGCCGCGGATAGCTGCAACTTTAAGCGTGATCTGGCTGCCCGGGATGTACGAACCCGGTGCTCCGAACACGCCGAGCATGCCGGCGCGCGCGTTGGGCGCGCCGCAAACGACCTGGATTGTCTCGCCCGTGCCGGAGTCGACCGTCAGGACCTGCAGCTTGTCGGCTTGCGGATGCTTCTCTGCACTGAGCACCTTCGCGACCTTGAACGGCGCAAGCGCCTCGGCCGGATTAGCAACCCCTTCGACCTCAAGGCCGATTGCGGTCAGCTTGTCGGCGATGTCCTCGACGCTAGCAGCGGTGTCCAAATGCTCCTTGAGCCATCCAAGAGTGAATTTCATGCGCTCACCCCGCCCGACAGAGTCGGCACGTCGAGCGCTCGGAATCCGTAATGTTTCAGCCAGCGGATATCGCCGTCGAAGAAGGCGCGAAGGTCGTCCATTCCATATTTGAGCATCGCAAGTCGATCGATCCCGCAACCGAACGCAAAGCCCTGCCATTCATCTGGGTCGAGGCCGAAGTTCGAGATCACGCGCGGGTGAACCATCCCGGACCCGAGCACTTCCATCCAGCCCTGCCGGCCACCGACCACTCGCCGATCCTTTTCGATCGACCAGCCAACATCGACCTCGGCCGAGGGCTCGGTGAACGGGAAGTATGAAGGGCGCATGCGCAGCACGACGTCTTCGCGCTCGAAAAACGCCTTGAGAAAGGTCTCAAGCGTCCATTTGAGGTGGCCAAGAGTGATGCCTTTGTCGATGACGAGGCCCTCGACCTGGTGAAACATCGGTGTGTGTGTCGCGTCGCTGTCGGATCGGTAGACGCGGCCCGGGGCGATCACATAGAGCGGCGCGCCCTTGTTCTGTGCGGCACGGATCTGGACCGGCGAGGTGTGCGTCCGAAGCACGCGCGGCTCCTCGTCAGCGTCACGCGGCTCCAAATAGAATGTGTCCATCATCGCTCGCGCGGGATGGCTCTCACCCATGTTGAGCGCCGTGAAATTGTACCATTGATCCTCGATTTCCGGTCCCTCGGCGACGGAGAAACCAAGATCGGCGAAGATTTCTGCAAGCTCGTCCATCACTTGGCTAACCGGGTGGACGGAGCCGCAGGAGCTTTCAGGCGCTGGAAGCGAGAGGTCGACCTTCTCGGTCGCAAGCTTGCGCGTGAGCTCGGCATCTTCGAGCGCGGCCTTACGGTCGGCGATCGCGTTCGTGACCTGCTCGCGGAGCGCATGGAATCTTCGGCGCCTGAGCGGCCCGCGTGGCCGGGTCCATTGATCCCAGCGACTTGAGCTTGGCTGTGATCTCACCCTGCTTGCCAAGCACCGACACACGAATGGAATCGAGTTCGGACAGGTCTTTCGCAGCGGAGATGCGGTCGAAGAGGGCGTCGGACATGGTCCGCGGCCTCTAGCAATGCCGCGCTGCAAAATGCAAAGGTCGGAACGCGATGAGCGACTGGCCCGAGCTGAACGTCGAGCGCGACCATGAAACGCTCGCGCTACTGCACCTCGCAGCCCAGATGATCGGAAAGATCCGCGTCGCCCATTCGCCGTGGACCAATCACGGCTGGCACGTTGCTCTCCAACCGAACGCACGCGGATTGGGAATCCTCCCGACTGAGGCGAGCGGCGGCCGCACCTTCACGCTCACCCTGGACCTCTGCCGGCACGCAATCGTGCTGTGGATCAGCGATGGCGGCCGCGAGGAGATTCCGCTCAATGCCGGGAGCATCGCCGCGCTCCACAGGCGCCTCGTCGATATGCTCGACCGGCATGACCTTCCGACGCGCTTCAATGGCAGGCCCAACGAAATTCCGGATTCCGTTCCGTTCGCCAAGGACGTGGCTCGACGTGACTATAATCGCAATTCCGCCGAGCGATTCCGTGAGGCCTTGGCTGCGATGCTTCCAGCTTTTGCGCACTTCCGGGCGGGCTTCACAGGCAAGTCCAGTCCGGTCCATTTCTGGTGGGGCAGCTTCGACCTTGCGGTCAGCCAATTCTCCGGCCGCGAGGCGCCTCCGCATCCCGGGGGGATTCCGGGGCTTCCGGACCGGATCACCCGCGAAGCTTATTGTGACGAGGTGAGCAGCGCCGGCTTCTGGGCCGGAGGCGCGACGGCGGCCGAGCCGTTTTTTTACTCGTACATCTATCGCCGAACCGGCGGAGTATCGCGCGGCGAAGGTCGCTCACGGGCATTTCGACAAGACCTTCGGCGAGTTTGTCCTGTCCTATGCCGAGGTTAGGGCTTCGCACGAGCCGAAGCTTGTGCTCATGGAGTTCTTCCAATCCGCCTACGACACCGCCGCGAGCCTCGCTCATTGGGACCGCGAGGCGTTCGAGAGGGAGCCGCTGGCGCCATAAGAAAAGGGCGCCCCGGTTCCCCGACGCGCCCTTCCTGATCTAGATTGTAGTGGACGCCTAGGCCGCCTTCTTTTCAAGCGCTGTTTTGGCCTGCGTGATGATGGCGCTGAACGCCTCCGCCTCGTGCATCGCGATATCGGCGAGCACCTTGCGATCAAGCGTGATCCCGGCAAGGTTCAGCGCGTGGATGAACTGACCATAAGTCAGCCCCTCCGCCCGGACGGCCGCATTGATGCGCTGGATCCACAGGCCGCGGAAACTTCGCTTCTTCACCTTGCGGTCGCGATAGGCATATTGGCCGGCCTTCTCGACCGCCTGCCGGGCGACTCGGATCGTGTTCTTGCGCCGGCCGTAATAGCCCTTCGCTTGCTCCAAGATCCTTTTGTGCTTGGCGCGGGTAGTTACGCCCCGTTTGACTCGTGCCATTTATCGGCCTCCTTACTTCAGGCCGTACGGGGCCCAGGCCTTCACGCGCGCCGTATCGGCGTCGGCGAGAACATCTGTTCCGCGGTTCTGGCGAATATATTTGGCGTTGTGGCTAATCAGCCGGTGGCGCTTGCCCGCGACACCATGCTTGATCTTGCCCGTCGCCGTGAGCTTGAAGCGCTTCTTGACGCCGCTCTTGGTCTTGAGCTTGGGCATTTTCGTCTCCTGACGTTCGTGAACGGCCGCGGCAGCCCTTTTGGCCGGGCGCGTTCTGTTGTCTCCAGAATCTGGAAGAGCGCGGGCCTATAGAGTGGCCAAGGCGCTTAAGCAACCTACCAGGGCAGCTGTGAGCCGTCCCGGCGAAGGAAGTAGCCGCTGTCCTCCACGGTGAGGCGCTCGATCGTGGCGCGCATGTCGTGGATACTTTCCTCGGCCGTGATTTCGGCGCCCGAGCCGCCCATGCGCGTCTTCACCCAGCCGGGGCTGAGCAGCGCGGCTGCTATGCCGCGTGATTTGGACTCAAGAGCAAGGCAGCTCCACGCCATGTTCAGAGCGGCCTTGGAGGTGCGGTAAGGCACCCAACCGCCGCCATTTTCGCCGATGCTGCCCATGCCGCTGGAGATCGCCACCATCTTGCCGCCGCGAGCCATGCTGGGAAGCAGAGTCTTGGCGAGCTGGTAGGGCGCGATGGCGTTGATCATCATCATGACCTGCCAGTTGCGCGCATTGTCTGCGCCCTCGGTGTTCATCGGATGATTGGTACCGGCATTCGCGATGAACAGGTTGAGCGAGACATCGATCTTGCCCGGCAAAGCCGCGACAGCCTCGGCATCCGAAATATCGAGCGTCTCCATTCGCACCCTCAGAGCCTCGAGTTCTTGGCTCGAATGACGCGTCGTCGCGATCACATCCCAGCCGTCTTGCGAATATTGTCGAGCGAACTCGAGGCCGATGCCGCGGTTCGCGCCTGTGATTAGGACTGTTGGCATGCGGATCCCAACGCCGATCGTTTGAAAAGGCTCACTGCCAGCAAGAGACAGTGAGGCTGCCCTCGAGGGCCGGTCCCAGCATCTCAACACTCTTCGCCGAACCGTCGAGCCACGCGCTCCACTGCGGCGGCGCTAGCAAGGCGACCCCGCGATTGTGGTAGGGCGCGATGTCGGGACCAGGGGGCACCGTCAACATGGTGAAGGCCTCGCCGACCTCGGGCGTGCTTCGGATAAGCCCAGCGACGGCGATCTCGCCCTTGGCTGGCTTGAACAGCCAGCAATCCTTGCGCTTCTGCTTGGGATCTCCGGGCGTCGTGAACTCGTAGAAGCCGTCGACCATTATGAGGCAACGGTCACGCGAAAACTCACGCCCATCCGAGCGCATGTTGAAGACCGGCTTGCCGCCCGGTGCTGGCCACGACCAGCGGCGCTCGACGAGCTCGGCACAATTGTGACCGGCATTGAAACGGACGATTGGGGCCTTCTCTGAAATGCGCACGTCGCGCGGCTCAAAATTCGGGATACCTTCGGGAAAGGTTAGCGGGATCTGGACGTCAGCGAACAGTCGCCGGATCGCGTCGGGGTTCTTCTCGATCCGGTAGAGGTTGCACACGGGATCAATCGAACAGGCTGGATACCGAAGCTTCGTCGGAAATCCGCTTGATCGCTTCCGCCAGCAGCGGCGCAATCGTCAGCCGGCGGATTTTGCTGCCCTTCGGATCGGGCTCGCCGGTCGAGATCGAATCGGTGACTACAAGCTCGGTCAGCTCGGATTTCGCGACTCGCGCCGCCGCTGCGCCCGACAGCACTCCGTGGGTGCAATAAGCGAAGACTTCTTTGGCCCCCTCCTGCTTGAGGGCAGCAGCGGCGTTGCAAAGGGTTCCCGCCGAATCGACGATGTCGTCGATGAGTATGCAGGTGCGTCCGTCGACGTCGCCGATGATGTTCATAACTTCCGATTCACCGGCACGTTCGCGGCGCTTGTCGACGATGGCGAGCGGCGCGTTGTTGAGCCGTTTGGCGAGACCGCGCGCACGGACGACGCCGCCGACGTCGGGAGACACCACCAAAAGGTCACGATTGCCGAATCGGGCATGAATGTCGGTCGCGATCACCGGCGAGGCGAAGAGGTTATCTGTCGGGATGTCGAAGAATCCCTGAATTTGGCCGGCGTGCAGGTCGATCGAGAGAACTCGATTGGCGCCTGCGGTGGTGATGAGGTTCGCCACGAGCTTCGCGGAGATCGGCGTTCGCGGGCCCGGCTTGCGGTCCTGCCGTGCATAGCCGAAATAGGGGAGCACGGCGGTGATCCGCTTGGCCGATGCGCGCCTCAGCGCGTCGATGCAGATCAGTAGCTCCATCAAATTGTCGTTGGCTGGATAACTGGTCGACTGGATCACGAAGACATCCTCGCCGCGGACGTTCTCGTTGATCTCGACGAACACTTCCTCGTCGGCGAAGCGGCGAACGCTCGCATCGGTGAGCGGCACTTCGAGATAGTCGGAAATCGATCGGGCCAGCGCCAAATTGCTGTTCCCGGTAAGGAGCTTCATGATCAGTTTATCCCAAAGAAACTCGGCTTTAGCGAGGCGGGCGCAGTTCCGTAAAGGTTGCGGGTCGGACGATGGCCGCTAAATCGCGCTCATGACCGACCGGTTGAGGATCGCCTTTGCCCAGATGAACCAGCGCGTCGGCGACCTGGAGGGCAATGCCGCTGCGATGCTTGAGATGCGGCGGCAGGCGGCGGATTGCGACCTGCTGCTGTACCCGGAGCTTCAACTCGTCGGATATCCACCGGAAGATCTGGTCCTGAAGCCCGAGTTCGTTCGCCGAGTCCATGAATTCACGGACGGGCTGGTTTCAGCGACGATCGAGCGTGGCCCGGCAATCCTCATCGGAACGATCGTCGGTGAGGCCGGATCGACCTATAATGCGATGATCCTCGCAAACGGCGGACGCGTGCTTGCGCGAACATTGAAGCGCGAATTGCCCAATTATGGCACCTTCGATGAGAAGCGCATCTTCACGCCGGGTCCGATGCCCGAGCCGATTGAATTCAAGGGCGTGAAGGTCGGTGTGCCGATCTGCGAGGACATCTGGCAGGAGATCGTCTGCGCGCATCTGGCCGAGGCGGGCGCCGAGATGCTGCTCGTTCCGAACGGCAGCCCCTATGAACTCGACAAGGATGATAGCCGCTACCGGCTCGTTCGTTCACGAGCAATCCAGACGGCGCTTCCGATTGCCTATCTCAACCGGGTTGGCGGCCAGGACGAGCTGGTGTTCGACGGTTCATCCTTCATCGTTCATCCTGACGGCGAGCGTGTCGTCCAGCTGTGCGATTGGGAGGAAGCGCTTCTCGCAACCGATTGGGAGCGAACTTCCGAAGGCTGGCGTTGCATAACTCGCGAGAGACACAACGTCGATGCCTTTCCCACGGACGTCTATCGAGCAATGATGCTGGGTCTCCACGACTACGTCGAGCGCAATGGATTCAGGGGCGTGATCCTGGGTCTGTCGGGAGGCATCGACAGCGCGCTGTCGGCGGCGATCGCGGTCGATGCACTCGGGCCCGATCGCGTGTCGTGCGTCATGCTGCCGTCCAAATATACGAGCGATGAAAGCCTTGAAGATGCGTTCGAATGTGCCCGCCTCCTCGGCTGCCGCCATGACGTCATGTCGATCGCTCCCTTAGTGGAAGCCGTCGAAAAGATGCTTCCGGACATGAGCGGCCTTGCCGCAGAGAATGTTCAGGCGCGGCTTCGCATGGTTGCGCTGATGGCATTGTCCAACTCGAGTGGCCAGATGCTCCTCACCACCGGCAACAAGAGCGAGATGAGCGTGGGATATGCAACTCTCTACGGCGACATGGCCGGTGGCTATTCGGTTCTGAAGGACGCGTACAAGACGACGGTCGTAGCCCTGTCGCGCTGGCGTAATGTCAACAAGCCGGAGACCGGCCATGGTCCCAACGGGCCCGCGATGCCCGAGCGTGTCATCACCAAGCCGCCAAGCGCGGAGCTTCGGCCGGACCAGAAGGATGAGGATAGTCTGCCGCCTTATTCGGTGCTCGACCGAATCCTCGAAGGGTTGGTGGACAAGGAACTGTCGGTCCGCGAGGTGGCGAGCAGCACGGGCGAGGACATTGCGCTGGTCAGCGATATTGAAGCAAAGATCCTGAAGGCCGAGTACAAGCGTCGCCAGGCGCCGCCGGGAGTCAAGATCGGAGCGCGCAATTTCGGGCGCGATCGCCGCTATCCGATCAGCAATTTCTTCCACACTGGCTCGAGATCTGAGTCCAAATGAGTGCCGTCACCCGCATCGCGCCCTCGCCGACCGGTCGGCTTCACGTTGGGAATATCCGGACTGCGCTGCACAATTTCCTGTTTGCGCGGAAGAACGGGGGCACGTTCATTCTTCGCATCGACGATACGGACCGTGATCGCTCGACGGAGGAGTTCGACCAGGCGATTTGCGATGATCTCGATTGGCTCGGCCTCGTTCCAGACGAGAGATTTCGTCAGTCCGAGCGGTTCGGTCTGTATGAGCGCGAATTCGAGAAGCTGAAGGCGGCCGGCCGGGTCTACGCATGTTACGAGACCGCCGAGGAGCTCGAGCTTCGCCGAAAAGTGCTGCTCGGGCGTGGGCTACCGCCGGTTTACGAGCGCAAGGCCGAGGGAGTCCCGCCGCCCGCAGGCCGAGCGCCCCATTGGCGGTTCAAGCTCGATCACGATCGAGCGATCGTGTGGACGGACCTCATCCGTGGCGAGCAGAAGTTTGACCCAAAACTTCTCAGCGACCCGGTCGTTCGGAGGGAGGACGCGAGCTGGCTCTACCTCCTTCCGAGCGTGATCGATGATGTGGATCTCAAGATCACGCATGTCGTTCGCGGTGAGGATCACGTCTCCAACAGCGCTTCCCAGATCCAGATGTTCGAGGCGCTTGGAAGCAAGCCGCCGCATTTCGCGCACGAGGCCCTGCTGGTCGCCGCGGAAGGCAAATTATCGAAAAGGCTCGGTGCCTACGGCGCCGAGCATTTGCGCGAGGAGGGGTTCGAGCCGATCGCCTTGCTCGACGTCCTCGCGCGGATTGGGACGTCGCAGCCGATCGAGCCGATCGCCTCGCTCGATGAGCTCGCGGAGACGTTCGACTTCTCGGCGTTCGGGCGGGCGCCGGCACATTTCGACCCTCATGAAGTCGAGCTGGTCAATGCACGCCTGCTCCACCAGCTCGACTTTGCGGCTGTGGCTGACCGCCTTCCCTGCTGCGCGACCGAAGGGGACTGGCTGGCGCTGCGCGGTAACCTCGAACGGCTCGGTGACTTCGTTTCGTGGCTGGCAGTCCTGCACGGAGAGATTGACCCGCCCGAGCTTGGACATGAGGAACGTCTGCTGGTGAAGGACGCGGCGGCCATTGCGCGGACGCTCGATTGGTCGGGGGAGCCGTGGCGCATGCTCGCCAGTGAGCTTAAGACCAGCACCGGAAGGAAGGGACGCGAGCTGTTCCATCCGCTCCGGCTCGCACTGACGGGACGTGAGAGTGGACCCGAGATGGGGCCGTTACTCGGGCGAATGGGCAAAGAGCGAGCGCTCCGCCGGCTCGAGGCAGCGGCTCGGCGCTAATCTCTTCGATCCTGCTCCCGAACTCGGCCCGATCGCGGACAGCGGGACCTGCCCGATTCTGGCGCTTGCGCCCTTTTTCGCGCGGCTGGGGCCCCAACCCCGCCCTCCGCATGCCGGTCCGGCCCAGCTGCTAACGCGCGTCGCCGATCTGGCGGCTGAACCAGCGGACTGGCGGCCGAGCGTCGCCAGTCCTATCTTCGGTGCATGTCTTTCTTTCCGCACCCGTCGAGTTCCCTGGCGGCTCTTCGCGACCTTCTCGCCTTCATGCGGCAGCGCAGCCGCGAGCAGGTGATCGGCGCATGCCTCGCTCTGCTCGCGACGGGCATAATCGTGATCGAATTCATCGTTGATCCGGAGATGGGCACCGCGCCGGGCCCGCAGGTGGTGGAAGTTCAGATTTACTCGCCGAAGCGCACCAACTCTGAAATCGCCGCCGACCAGAAAAAGGACCAGGCCGAGAAAGAGGCCTGGAAAAAGAAGGATCAGGAGCAGTTCAAGCAGCTGGCAAAGCAACTCCATATTGACTGACGACGAGGAATGGATGGGGCACGCCGTCGCCCTCGGCGAAGGCGCGCGCGGGGTCGCTGCGCCGAACCCGAACGTCGGTTGCGTGATCGTGTCGACTTCTGGCCGGGTGATCGGAAAGGGTGCAACCGCGGCCGGCGGCCGGCCGCATGCCGAAGCGGTTGCGCTGGGGGAGGCGGCAAGGAAGGCGGCGGGCGCAACGGTCTTTGTCACCCTGGAGCCCTGTGCTCACGCGAGCGAGCGCGGGCCTGCATGTACCGACCTGCTCCTTGAAGCGGAGCCCGCGAGGATTGTGATCGCTCTCAAGGACCCGGACCAGCGCACTTCGGGAAAAGGCATCCGCCGCCTGCGCCGCGCCGGAATCGAGGTGACGCTTGGGGTGTGCCGGGAAGCAGCCAGGCGGTCGCTCTCGGGGTGGCTTACGCGGCTGAAGCTTGGAAGGCCGCGAATCACGCTCAAACTCGCGCTATCGATCGACGGAAAGATCGCGCTTGGGTCCGGCGAATCGAAATGGATCACGGGCGAGGAAGCGCGCTGCGACGTCCATCTCGAGCGCTCGCGCAGCGACATGGTTTTGGTTGGCCGGGGCACGTTCCAAGCCGATCAGCCGCGCCTGGACGTGAGGCTTCGAGGGTTTGAAGACCGCTCTCCGCGCCGTGCGCTATTAACTCGCGGGCAGGCTGTCGACGGCTGGGAAATGCTTGGAAATCCGAACGATGTGTACAAGCTTCATGACGTCAACGACCTGCTCGTCGAGGGCGGATCGGCGACCGCCACCGCGTTCCTTGCGGAGGATCTCGTTGACCGGATCCTGATCTACCGAGCGCCGATCATCGTCGGCGAGGGCAAGTCGAGTTTCGGTTACGTCGGCCTCGATTCGATCGCCGACGCACACGGGCGTTGGCGGCTCGTCGACGAGCAGCGTATCGGTGCCGACCGGCGCGAAGTTTACGAGCGCGTTCGGGACGCTTAAGCCGCAACAATGTTCACCGGGATCGTGACCGATATCGGAACCGTGCGAAGTGCCGAGCAGCGCGGCGACCTCCGCCTCGTGATCGAGACCGGCTATGACGTTACGAGCGTCGATCTCGGCGCGTCGATCGCTTGTTCTGGCGCGTGCCTTACCGTCGTCGACAAGGGCGAGGATTGGTTCGCCGCCGACCTTTCTGCCGAGACGGTCTCGAAAACGGCCTCTGGCCATTGGCAAGGCGGCGCCCGCCTCAATCTCGAACGCTCGCTTCGGCTGGGCGATGAGCTTGGTGGGCATATCGTGACCGGACACGTCGATGCGATTGGAACGGTGGTGGCCATCACTCCCGATGGCGCTTCGAAGCGCGTCGAGATTAGTGCGCCGAGGGCGCTCGCGCCGATGATCGCCCCCAAGGGCTCCGTCGCGCTCGACGGCGTGTCGATGACCGTGAATGATGTTCGCGACATGGACGATGGAACGACGCGTTTCTCGGTCAACGTCATTCCCCACACGGCGCGCCATACGACCTTGGGAAACCTGGAGGCCAAACGACAACTTAATGTCGAAATCGACGTCCTTGCACGCTATCTCGATCGGATGATCGCGGCGCGCTCACAATAAAAGGGCGCCGAGCCCCTCTTTTCATCACATTGTAGTGTGATATATCTCGCACATGAGCACTAACCTGATCGAGCAGCTCGAGGCGATCATCTCGACTGGCGAAGTCAGCCGCGCCGGCCTTGCGCGGGCCGCCGGGCTTCATCCTAATTCCCTCCGCAAGCTCGGTCAGTCCGACTGGAATCCGACCGCCGACACCTTGGGACGGCTCGAGAAGCTGATCCAGCGCGGCAACACCGAGGTCTTGGTCGGACCGGAGACAATCATCAATGAAGCTCGCAATGGGCGAATGTTCATCCTTGTCGACGACGACGACCGTGAAAACGAGGGCGACCTCGTAATCCCGGCTCAGATGGCCACTCCTGACGCGATCAACTTCATGGTGCGCCACGGGCGGGGCCTCGTCTGCCTCGCTCTTACCAAGGATCGCGCCGAGCAGCTCGGCCTCGAGCCGATGACGCGCACCAATCGAAGCAGGATGGAAACCGCTTTCACAGTCTCGATCGAAGCCGCCGAGGGGATAACGACGGGAATCAGCGCCGCTGACCGAGCTCGGACGATCGCCGTTGCGATCGATGCCGCGAACGGGCCCGATGCCGTCGTCTCGCCCGGGCACGTATTTCCGTTGGTGGCGAGGCCCGGCGGTGTGCTCGTGCGCGCAGGACATACCGAAGCAGCGGTCGATGTTTCGCGCCTCGCCGGGCTCAACCCCTCCGGCGTGATCTGTGAGATCATGCGCGAGGATGGGACCATGGCCCGTCTCGAGGACCTCATGGATTTCGCACGGGCTCACGGGCTCAGGATCGGGACGATCCGCGACCTCATCGCTTACCGTCTGAAGAAAGACCATCTCGTCGAGCAAGTCGCTACTTGCCCGTTCACCGCCACCAGTGGCGCTCAGTGGCAGGCGCAGGTGTTTCGCGACAAGTCGAGCGGCGAGGAACAGCTCGCGCTCGTCCACGGAACTCTGGATACGACGGAACCGGTGCTTGTCCGGATGCACAGCCTCGACCTTTTTTCCGATGTCCTTGGTGGGGCGGGACCGAAGTCCGGTGTGCTGCACAGCGCGATGCGGATGGTCGAGAACGAAGGTTCGGGCGTGGTGGTGACCCTCCACGCAGCCGCGCCGGGCTCCCTCTCCCGGTCGATCGACCGTCGGGCAGGCAAGCCGGGTGAGATGGGAGATGCTGTTCGAAGCTACGGAACCGGCGCTCAAATCCTCGCGGCGCTGGGCGTTCACGACATGATCCTGCTCTCGAACTCGCGCCACGCGCCCATCGGCCTTTCGGGCTATGGCCTTGCGATCGTCGAGGAACGACCGATCGCGGTGGCGTCCTAATCATGTCGACGATCCTCCTGGTCGAGGCACGCTTCTATCCTCACCTCAACGATATGCTCCTGAGCGGCGCCCGCCGCTCGATCGAAGCGGCGGGTCACAAGCATGAGACCATGACCGTTCCTGGAGCGCTCGAGCTCCCGGGCTCGATCGCGCTCGCGGCGCGCAGCGGCCGTTTCTGCGCTTTCGTTGCGCTCGGATGTGTGATCCGAGGGGAGACCTACCACTTCGAAGTGGTGTCGAACGAAAGCGCCCGCGGGCTCATGGACCTGACGCTTCAGGGCTACGCGATCGGGAACGGCATCCTGACGGTGGAGAATAAAGCCCAGGCAATCGTCCGCTGCGATCCGGCGCAGATGGACAAAGGTGGTGGCGCCGCAAAGGCCGCGCTGGCGCTGTTCGAGCTGCGGGAGAAATACGCGCCCTAGATACTCCCGACGTCCCCGGATAAGCCATTCAAACACTCCGGGATTCAACTTGAAAGGAACAGAGACTAGCTTCCTGCCGCCCGCCCGCTATTCGCGCAGCGTGCAACGAGAACCGGCGAACCATCTGGCATTTCCCGCGCTTCTGCTCGGCAATATCGCCTTGGCGTTCGGGCCATGGCTCGTCCGTCTTGCAGATACAGGCGCGGTCGCCGCCGGCTTCTGGCGCCTCGCGCTCGCGCTTCCGGTCCTACTCGTGATCGGCAGGTCGACGGGCCAGCCCGCGCACTGGCCGAAGAAATCCCTTGTCGCGCTCGTCGCAATCGCTGCAATCCTCTATTCGCTCGATCTTTCCGCCTGGAACGCCGGTATCCGGATGACCAAGCTCGGCAACGCCAGCTTGTTCGGCAATTCTGGCAGTTTCGTCTTTGCGATTTATGGGCTGATCATCGCGCGCACCAGGCCGTCGGCCAGGCAGAGCCTCGCGCTGCTCCTTGCGATCGGTGGAGCGGCGCTTCTGATGAGCGCCAGCTACGAGCTCAGCCAGAAGAATTTCGCCGGCGACCTGCTAACGCTTTTCGCCGGGCTGTTCTACGGTAGCTACCTGATCTTCGTCGAACGCGGGCGGACCGAGCTCAAGCCACTTCCGCTTTTGATCCTCGCCACCGCGTTTTCAGTGCCGCTGATGTTCATCCTCAGTTTTGCCGTCGGCGATCGCATCTGGCCCCACAACTGGACGCCGCTACTGATTTTCGCTCTGTCGAGCCAGGTGATCGGGCAGGGCCTGCTCGTCTATTCGATCGGTACGCTGTCGCCCCTGGTCGTCAGCCTCGGCCTCCTGACCCAACCCGCGATTTCTGCCAGCGTCGGCCGGCTTGCTTATGGCGAAACTTTTTCCGGGACCGATATCCTGGGAGCTATCGCAATCGCGGTCGCGCTGGTCCTGGTCCGGCTTCCCGATCGGGGGTTGCGCCCGGCGAGCGAGCCGCCCAGTTGAGCGCGATGGCAGATCTTAGTCCGCTCAAACAGCTTCGCTGCAAGCTCGCGCTCGCGGTTGGCGAGAATGCGGTCTTCGACGGCTGGACGCAGCAAGCGGTCAACTCTGCTGCTCAACAGCTCGGAATCGACCCGCTTCAAGCGCGGCTGGCGATGCCCAAGGGCCAGCCCGGATTGATCGACGCCTATATCCAGGAAGTCGACCGAGAGTTGCAGGCTTATTTCACGCCCGAGCGGATCGCGACGTTGAAGATTTGCGCAGAAATCAGCGCTTTGGTCTGGCGAAGGCTGGAGATCATGGGGCCTGCGCGCGAAGCGGTTCGGCGAGCCCTCGCGCTCCTCGCCATGCCGCACAACATTCCGCTGGCCCTGCGAATATCGTGGCGTACCGCCGATCACATGTGGCGGATCGCCGGCGACACCAGCACCGACTTCAACCATTATACGAAGCGGATGACGCTCGGCGCGGTCTACGGCTCGACCTTGCTCGTCTGGCTCGACGACAACAGCGAAGGCTGGGCGGAGACCGAAGCATTCCTCAGCCGTCGAATCGACGACGTGATGAAGTTCGAGAAGCTCAAGGCGGAGTGGCGCGGCTCGTCCGAACAGCGACTCAGTCTTTCGCGCTTTCTCGGTCGACTGCGCTATCCCCCTCGTTGAGACTCGCTTGACAAGGTCGATATGCGCTTGAACCTCTGCCCATCACAGGCGCGGAGGGGATTGTGCGCACAGCGATTCTTGGACTGCTTTTCATGATTGGTTCAGCGTCGGCGAGCGCGCAGCAAAGTCCGACACGCGACGATCCCTACATCTGGCTCGAAGACGTTTCCGGCCAGCGCTCGATGGACTGGGTCAACAGCCACAATGCGAAGACCCAGGCGGTGCTCGAGTCCGATCCCCGCTACCAGCAATATTATGACGAGGCGCTCGCGATCGCTCAGGCGAAGGACCGGATCCCCTACGGTGCGTTCCACGGCGGAAAGATCTACAATTTCTGGCAGGACGCGGATCATGTTCGAGGCGTCTGGCGGCGGACCAGCCTGCAGAGCTATCAGAGCGGAAATCCGGATTGGCAAACCGTGCTCGACCTCGATTCGCTCGCCAAGACCGAGCGCGCGAATTGGGTGTGGAAAGGCGCACAATGCGCGCTGCCCATGGAGCGGCGCTGTCTGATCAACCTCTCCGACGGCGGAGAGGATGCGGTCACGGTCCGCGAGTTCGACCTCGTCACCGGCAAATTCGTGCCGAACGGTTTCGTTCTTCCAAAGGGCAAGCAGGACGCGACCTGGGTCGATGAGAATACGCTTCTTATCAGCCGCGAATGGCACAAGGGGGAGCTCACCCGATCGGGATACGCTTATATCGTGAAGCGGTTAAAGCGAGGGCAGCCGCTGTCCTCCGCCGTCGAAGTCTATCGCGGCAAGCCCGAAGACGTCGGGACTTTCGCCGGCGTTCTTCGAGACGGCCAGAACCGAACTCTTCCGGTGATCAGCCGTGCGCTCGATACCTTCCATTCCGAAACCTACATCCTGACGCCGAGGGGCATTCGCAAGGTCGCGATGCCTCAGAAAGTCAGCCTCGAAGACATGGTCGACGGGCGCGTCATTGCCTCGCTCAACGAAGACTGGACGCCCGCCGGAAGCCCGAGCAAGCATTTTGAGTCGGGATCGCTGGTTTCGCTCGATCTTGCCCAGCTCATGGCCGATCCGGCTCATCCCAAGCCGAGCCCGATCTACCTTCCTGGCCCGCGCGAGGCGCTTCAAGGTGTCAGCTCGTCCAAGAACGTCTTGCTCGTGTCGACGCTCGATAATGTCCGCGGCCGAACCCTGTTGTTTGCGCCCGCTGCCAACCGGACATGGCGACGCAAGGCGATGGCGCTGCCGGATAATTCGACCTTGTTCGTGGCAAGCGCCAACAGCACCGACGATCAGGCGCTGATCGGAGTCACGAACTTCCTGACGCCGCCGTCGCTCTACCTTGCAAATGCCGCGACCGGCGACACGCTCCGGATCATGTCGCAGCCGGCCAAGTTCGACGCGTCCAACTTGGTCGTCGACCAGCGCGAGGCGACGTCGAGCGACGGGACCATTATCCCCTATTTCATCGTTCATCGACGCGACATGGCGCTCAATGCCGACAATCCGACCCTGATCTACGCTTATGGCGGGTTTCAGAGCTCAGAGACTCCGACCTATTCCGCTATCAACGGCAAGCTGTGGCTGGAAAAGGGCGGTGTCTACGTTCTCGCGAACATCCGTGGCGGCGGTGAGTTCGGCCCCAAGTGGCATGAAGCCGGGCTCGGAATTCACCGGCAGCTTGTCTATGACGATTTCGCAGCCGTCGCGAAGGACCTGATTGCGAACAGGGTCACCAGCCCTCGCCGGCTCGGGATCGAAGGCGGCTCGAACGGCGGTCTGCTTGCCGGGGTCGAGTTCATCCAGCACCCGGATCTATGGAACGCAGCGCTGATCGAGGTCCCACTGCTCGACATGATCCGCATTTCCAAGATCGCCGCCGGCGCCTCTTGGGAAGGGGAATATGGAAGCATCGACGATCGCGCTGTCCGCGCCTTTTGGGACAAGACGTCGCCTTATCAGAACCTCCGGAAGGGCGGGCATTATCCCGAGCCATTCATATTCACGACAACCAAGGACGACCGTGTCGGCCCCCAGCATGCGCGCAAGTTCGCGGCTCGGATGGAGGAATACGGTCTGCCCTTCTATTATTACGAGAACACGGAAGGGGGGCACGCGGCCGGGGCGAACCTGAAGCAAGTCGCGCACACCAATGCACTCGAGATGATCTATCTTACTCGTAAGCTGATGGACGATGGGGCCGCCGCTTCGACGATCGCTCGCTAAAAGCGCCTGAATTCATCATTGGTGAGGGGATTTGCCTATGGCAATCCTCTCCGGTTAATGATAATCACTCGCAAGAATGAACGCGCCTTTCAACCTCGACACGCTCGGCCTCGACCAGCTTGCGGTTGGAATGAAGGCGCGCGTGCTCGCGATCGACTGGGGGTCGCTGGACCAGGCCGAAGGGCGTCGCCTCAGGCATTTCGGGTTCGATGAAGGCGTCACCGTTGAGCCGCTCCATCTCGGGCCATTCGGCCGCGATCCGGTCGCGATTCGCGTCGGGCGGATGACCGTGGCGATCAGGCGCAAGCATGCTCGCGCCATTCGGGTCCTCCCGCTGGAACGGTGAATCCGCTGCAGCTCGTTGCTGTCGCCGGTAGCCCAAATGCCGGCAAGAGTGCGCTGTTCAACGCGCTCACCGGAGCGCGTCAGAAAGTCGGCAATTATCCCGGGGTGACCGTTGAGCGCCATTCCGGCCGGCTCGCGCTGCCCGATGGACGGCCGATCGAGCTCATTGATCTGCCGGGTGCTTACAGCCTGGAACCCGCCAGTCCCGACGAAGCGGTCACTCGCGATGTCCTGCTTGGCGAACAGGCTGGGGAGCGGGCCCCCGATGCCCTATTGATCGTCCTCGACGCTTCCAATCTCGACAATCATCTGCGTTTCGCGCTTCAGCTGATCGATCTCGGGCTTCCCACGATCATCGCCTTGAACATGATCGACCTTGCAAAGCGCGACGGCCTCGAGCTCGATCGGAAGGTCATCGAAAGCGAGCTCGGAGTCCCCGTCATCGAGACGATCGCGGTTCGCCGGCGCGGAATCCAGGAGCTCCATTCAGCGCTCAACGACATGCTCGCCGCGCCGCGGTGCGGGATCCACAAGCATGTGAAAAGCGACATCGTTCACCTCCAGATGCGGGCGCGCGAAATCGCAACGGCGGCGGTCGTCAGCGAGAACTCCAGTGCGGCGCTGGACTCATCGGCTCGATGCCGTTCTCCTTCACCCGGCCGCCGGGCCGATCATCCTTGCAGCGATCATGTTCGTGATGTTCCAGGGGGTCTTCGCGTGGAGCAAGGTTCCGGTCGACTGGATCGCTTCGGGTGTTGCGTGGCTATCGGGCGCCGCCACCAACGCATTGGCGCCGGGCCTGTTTCGCTCGATGGTCGTCGACGGAGCCATCGCTGGCGTCGGCGCTGTCATCACCTTCCTGCCGCAGATCCTGATCCTCTTCTTCTTCATCCTGCTGCTCGAAGGAACCGGCTACATGGTCCGGGCAGCCTTTCTGATGGACAGGCTGATGCACGGCGTCGGGCTCTCCGGCCGAGCCTTCATTCCACTGCTATCGAGCTTCGCCTGCGCGGTGCCGGGGATCATGGCGACGCGCACGATCGAAGACCCGAAAGACCGGCTGACGACCATCCTCGTTGCCCCCCTGATGACTTGCTCGGCCCGGCTTCCGGTCTACACCTTGATCATCTCTGCATTCATTCCGAACCGACATCTGGCCTGGGGAGTTGGGCTTCAAGGGGTCGTGATGTTCGGCCTTTATATTGTCGGGATCGGCGGCGCCCTCCTGGCGGCCTTCGCGCTTCGCCGCGGCGTGCTCAAGGGCGGCGGGGGCGGCTTCATGATGGAGCTTCCGAAATATCAATGGCCGCTCCTGAAAGACGTCGCCATCGGAATACTCACCCGAGCGCAGATTTTTCTGAAGCGTGCGGGAACGATCATCCTCGGCACGACCATCATTCTATGGGCGCTTGCCAGCATCCCGCAGGCGGGGCAGGGCCAGAAACAGAGCCAGGTCTCGATCGCAGGGCATATCGCGAGCGGGATCGAGAAAGTGGTCGCTCCAATCGGTTTCAACCACGACATCAGCCTTGCGCTGCTCCCGGCGATGGCCGCTCGAGAGGTCGCGGTGAGCGCGATTGCGACCGTCTATTCGATCGATGCCGGCGACAACGCCGCGGGCAATCATCCGTTGGTCGAAAACTTGCAGCACCGCTGGTCGTTGGCGACCGCGCTCGCCTTCCTCGCCTGGTTCGTGTTCGCGCCTCAGTGCATCTCGACCATCGCTGTCACTCGCCGCGAGACAAACGGCTGGAAGTGGCCATTATTCATGGTCAGCTATCTATTCATTCTCGCCTATTGCGCGGCCGGCCTGACCTACTGGACGGCTGTAGCCCTAGGTCTATAGCGACTCTCCAGGAAGAGGAGAGAGATGATATGGCGGGCGTGAACAAGGTTATCCTGGTCGGCAACTTGGGCGCGGACCCGGAGGCTCGGTCGCTCAACAATGGCGGCGAGGTCGTCAACCTGCGCGTCGCCACCTCCGAGAGCTGGAAGGATCGCGATGGCAACCGCCAGGAGCGCACCGAATGGCATCAGGTCGTCATCTTCAATGAGAATCTCGGTCGGGTCGCCAAGAGCTACCTTCGCAAGGGCAGCAAGGTCTATCTTGAAGGGCAGATCCAGACACGGAAATGGACCGACCAGTCCGGCAACGACCGTTACACGACGGAGATCGTGCTCCAGCAATTCCGTGGTGAGCTTGTGTTGCTCGACAGCCGCGAAGGTTCGGGCGGCGGCCGCGGCTCCTTCAGTGAAGATTATGACGATCTCGGCGGTGAGGGCGACACGGCAACTCGCACCCAGAAGCGTCCGCAACCGGCGGCGTTCGACACCGACCTTGACGACGATGTCCCGTTCTGATGGGTTGGGCGCTCGCTTGGGAAAGCCATGCCTTCTTAAGCGTCGCCCTTCTTCAGATTTGCTAGCACTGCGAACGGGCCCGCCTGACCCTCGCTGAGGACGCCCGCCTCCTTCAAAGCTGCGTCGGCGCTTGCACTGCGCGGATAGGGATCGATGCTGAGCGCCAGCGTGTCGGCAATCGCGCTGCCGAGGTCGATCGTCCCGCCATCGTAGAAGACGACATCGCAATCCTGCTCGCCAAGTTCGGTCTCATGGTCGACCTGGCCGCTCTCCAGGTCCGGCACGAAGAGCAGGGCGAACGCCTCGTCCAGATGCGATGCAACCGGGTCGCTGGTAACCACGCAGCTTTGTTCAAGCGTAGCAACGACTCGGCCTTCGGCGCGGATCAGCGACCCCGCTCGCGACAGCGTCGCATGCGCCTCGAGCCGGTCCAGGGCGCGAAGGGAAAGACGCTCGGCAATCGAGCGCCGCTCGGCTTCATCCGCGGCAAGGTTGAGCCGCTCGCCGTCGCGGATCTGGTCGGCTCGAAGATGGTGCGCGAAGCGGTCGTTCATCTAGAACTTCCCCTCCGCAATGTCGTCGACCTTAGCCATGCGCAGTCTGGCCGACAGCCTCTCCAGGGCAGTCGCCGAGTGCATCAGCGCATCTCGATTGACGTCTGTCTTGTAAAGGCTCTCGCGAGCCGTCTCCGGGCCGCCAACCGCCGAACGCCACAAGTCCGTCCTTCGGGCAAGCGAGCCGACGAGCTTTCGGACTGTCTTCCCGAGCGTTGGATCGCCAAGACCGAGCTCACGATGCTCCAATTCCATGACTTCGATGAAGCGCTCGGTCACCGCCACCTGGACCGGATTGCCTGCCTCACCCTCGCTTTCGAGCCGAACGAGGACAAGCGCGGTGACCGTGGCGAGCACGGCGAATCGGCCATCGAGCGTGTCGGGCACCTTGCCCTCGACATACCAATGAGGCTCGCGCGCAAGTTTCGTGAGGGTGTCGAAAAGCGCCGCGCCGCGCTGTGGTTCGGCCGTTAATCTCCGGAACAGGAAGTCCAGCATAGCGTCCCTTGCGCGTGATGTGCGATTTATGGGCGCCCTTGCGCTTTGGCGCAGCGGGCATATTGAGTTCCGCCGGTCGGCATGCAAGCCGTTAAGGACATCCGACGCATCTGGAGCGTCAGGGAAGGAAGCAAAAAAGAATGAAGCTGGGCCCGGTCAAAGTGACGACCATCGCTGCTGTGGCGCTGATGGCAAGCGGTTGCGCAGCCAACCGGGCGCACAAGGGCGCGGTCATCGACACCCAGCTCGCCAGCGCTATTCAGCCGGGGGTCGACAACAAGGCTTCGGTCCAAAAGGTGCTCGGGACTCCAACTCTGGCCGGCGAGTTCACGCCGAACGACTGGTATTATGTGTCTCGAGACACAAACCAGGTCGCGTTCCGCAATCCGCGCGTTCAGAAGCAGCTCGTGATGCTCGTCCGCTTCGACCAGGCCGGAAACGTGGCCTCGGTCCAGCGAACGGGCCAGGAACTCAATCTTTCGCTCGCGCCGTCGAGACGTTCGACGCCCACGCTTGGTCGCAAGCAGAGCTTCTTCGAGGAGCTGTTCGGAGGAATCGGTTCGGTCGGTTCCGGCGGTCTTGGCGGAAGCGGCGGCGACAACGGTCCGCAATAGGCCGGCTTCCTCGCGACCGGCCTTTATCCTAAGTCGGAACGCATGACCGCAACTCCTGCCGGCATGACTTATGCTGATTATTTGAAGCTCGACCAACTTCTGACGGCGCAGGACCCAAAGTCGAATCTTCACGACGAGATGCTGTTCATCGTCATCCACCAGACGAAGGAGCTGTGGATGAAGGAGATGCTGCACGAGCTTCGACTTGCGATCGAACTGGTGAATTCAGATCGCTTTGCCCAAGCCTATAAAGCCATGGCTCGGATCAGCCGTATCCAGGCGGTCATGACCTTGTCGTGGGACGTGCTGTCGACCCTGACCCCGGTGGATTACATGAAATTCCGCCACGTCCTCGGGACCAGCTCGGGTTTCCAGTCGGCGCAGTTCCGAGAGATCGAGTTCCGGCTCGGCCTCAAGAATCCGGCGTTCATCGATCATTACGACGAAGGGACTTTGGAGCGAGCGAGCCTCGAAGCCGCGATTCGCGAACCGAGCCTTCGTGAATCAGCCATCGGGGCGTTGCAGCGCGCCGGCTTCGAAGTCGACGATGGCTCGGAGGAATCGATCGCGGCCGCCTGGCTGCAAGTCTATCGCGACGCCGAACGCTGGTTCGAGCTCTACGAGCTGGCCGAAAAGCTCGTCGACATCGATGATGCCCTCGCCGGATGGCGCCACAAACATGTGCTGACGGTCGAGCGGATCATCGGCAACAAGCGCGGGACGGGCGGTTCAGCCGGCGCTCCCTATCTTCGCTCGACGCTCGAAAAGCGGGTCTTTCCCGAGCTTTGGGACTTGAGGACCGATATTTGAGCTTCAAGAAGCTGTTTTCACAAAGCCTCTCGGCCAATCCGTCGCGCCTGCATTTCGCGGCGCACAGCCATCATCTTTGGCCGGACGCGAGCTTCGAGGGCCACATTGAGGCGTGGGAGGATGCATCGCGCCTCGCCGACCGCAAGTGGGATAAAGTGATGGACGAGGTCTGGCCCGAGGCGCAGGCGAATGTCTCGCGCGAGCTCGCCAGCGGGAAGCCCGACTCGATCGCCTTTTCCTCTAATACGCATGACTTCATCATCCGCCTGTTTACCGCGGCGCCCCGAACAAGCGGACGATTGCAGATTTTGACCAGCGACGGCGAGTTCCACAGCGCTCGCCGCCAACTCGCCCGGTGGAAGGAAGCGGATTGGGTCGAGGTCGAGCGCGTCGCCACCTTGCCCTTCGAGAGCTTTTCCGATCGCTTTCTCGAACGCGCTCTCAGCGGCGATCACGACCTCATTTTCGTAAGCCAGGTGATGTTCGGAAGCGGGCGAATTTTCGACCGGATAGAAGAGCTGGCAGCCCATTCGCGAGCGGACGGTCCGTGGCTTGTTGTCGACGGCTATCACGCCTTCATGGCTCTTTCTGAGCCGCTTGGAGCGAATGCCGCTCGAAGTTCATTCTACTTCGGCGGCGGCTACAAATATGCGATGGCGGGCGAAGGCTGCGCTTTCCTCCATGCTCCGGAGGGCTTCGCGCCAAGACCTCCAGTCACAGGCTGGTTCGCCGAGTTCGAGGACTTGAGCCTGCCCCCGGAAAGCGTCGGTTACGCCCGCGACGGCCGACGATTCCTCGGCGCGACTTTCGATCCGTCCGGCCTTTACCGCTTCAACGCCGTGCAGCGGATGCTTCGCTCAAATGACCTAACTACCGAGCGCATCTCCGCGCATGTGCTGGGTCTCCAGAAGCGATTTCTCGAAGTGGTCGATCAAACGCCGCTAGGCGAGGCAGAACAGCTCAACCCGCTCAACGGGGCGCCGCACGCGCGCTTCCTCGCCTTCCGCAGTCCAGCCGCGCTGCGCTGGCACGAAGAGCTGAAAGCGAAGAATTGCATCACTGACGTTCGCGGCGACGTGCTGAGGATCGGATTCGCGATCTACCAGGACGAATCCGACGTCGGGCGGCTCGTCGATCTCCTTCGAGAATTGTGTTGAGCCGCACCAGCGCGCCGCCGGCAAGCGGAAGTCTCGTCCTTGCACTTCTCCTCCTCGCGTACATCTTCAATTTCCTCGACCGGCAGATCCTCGGGATCCTCGCACCTGCAATTCAGGCCGACCTGCATTTTTCGAACGCGCAATTCGGGGCCATCGGAGGAACCGCCTTCGCCTTGCTTTACGCAGGTCTTGGAATCCCGCTTGCATATCTTGCGGATCGGACCAGCCGGAGCTTTGTTGCTGCGGGCTCCCTTGCGGTGTGGAGCGGCTTCACGGCGCTTTGCGGCGCCGCGACGGGCTTTTGGTCGCTGTTCGCTTTTCGACTGGGTGTCGGCGTTGGCGAAGCCGGAGGCGTGGCGCCCTCTTACGCATTGATCGCCGATTACTTCCCACCCGAACGGCGCGCTCGAGCGCTCGCCATCTTTTCCCTCGGAGTCCCGCTTGGACTTGGAAGCGGAGCGATCGTCGGGGCTCACCTCGCCGCCTGGTTCGGTTGGCGCGATGCTTTCGTCATCATGGGTGTCGGCGGGATGGCGCTCGCGCCGATCCTGCGAGCCTACGTTCGTGACAAGCCGAGGGCGGTCGCTCCGGCGACCGTCCCGCTTGGGTCGGTTTTTGCGATCCTTGGGCGCAAGCCAGCATTCTGGCTGCTCGCATTTGCGTCGTCCGCGAGCTCGCTGTGCGGCTACGGCTTGGCGCTGTGGACTCCCAAAGTGATGATTCTGAGCTTTGGCCTGAGCCTGGTCTCGACCGGAAATTTTCTCGCCTCCGTGCTTCTGATCGGAGGCTGTGCCGGAGTTTTCGCCGGCGGCTGGTTCGCTGACCGCCTCGGGGCGCGGGACCTTGGCTGGTATGCGAAGCTTCCGGCGATCGCCTGGCTTGTCTCGGTTCCGGCCTGGGGCATCGGCCTGTTCGCGCCGAACCTCTGGATTGCCTGGCCACTGCTGCTCATCGGAAGCGCGGTCAACATCCTTTGGCTCGGACCGGTCGTTACGGCAGTTCAGCACCTGGTTCCACGACCAATGCGAGCGACTGCCTCCGCGACCTTCCTGTTGATCAATAACTTGATCGGCCTCGGCGTCGGGCCCTGGCTGATGGGTCGTCTCGCGGATTCTTTCAGCGCCACTTCCGGCGCCAATGCGCTACGCGACGCGGCAGTTGCATGCCTCGACTTCTATTTTCTCGCCGCGCTCCTGATGCTCCTTGCCGGGCGCTTTCTAAAGGCCTCGTGGGTCTCGGACCTTGATAACTAAGTATCTGAACAAACAAGCAATTTGTGGTTCAGCCTAGTGCGATAAGGTGCAAGCTCCAGCCGTTTAATAGTTGGAACGGTGTGACGAACGGACCGTTTTGCCGTTCAAAGGAGATATTTTATGTTCAGGGTCTTCCTTGCAGCCGGCGTGGCCGCGCTGGCGATCGCAGCCCCCGCGAATGCGGGACCGCACGGCCAGCACGGCGGCAATGGCGGCCAGCCGGCGATCCAGATGCGCAGTGGCGGCGGCCAGGCTCATCAAAGGGTGCAGTTCAATGGCGGCGGCCGCTCGTTCGCAGCGCCTCGCATGCCGCGCCAGCAGAGTTTCGCTTCGGTCCAGCGCGCACAGCGCCAGGCTCGCCCACAGCGGTTGCCACAGAGCCGAATGGTCGATCGCCAGCAGGCACGCCCGTTGCGAATGGAGCGGCAGGCGCGGGTGGCCGAGCACCACCAGGCACGTCCGCAGCGGATCGAGCGGACAACTCGCTTGGCGCAACGTCAACAGGCACGTCCGCAGCGCATGGAACGAGCCCAGACTCGGATGGCTCAGCGTCAGCAGGCGCGGCCGCAGCGTATTGAGCGCGCGCAGAACGGCGTGGCGATGAGTTCGACGAGCTCAGTCGTTGCGAGAAACCCGCGTCGACAACCGAATGGCCATGCGAGGGCAGTTGCAGCCTAACCGCATCGGCCAGCGCCCGAACAGCATGGCTCAGCGCCAGCAGGGCGCCCGCACCCTCCTGGCCGACCGGCAGTCGCTTCGCGCTGACCGGATCGCCAACGGCAACGTGTTCCGGACCAGCCGCTTTGCCTCGCTCGCGGACACTCCGCGCACCCGCCTGATCGCTCCGGCTGAGGCCGTCCGCTTCATCGGACAGCCGCTTCGCACGGTGACGAGCTACGTGCCGCTGAGCGTCCTCCCGGCCTCATACAGCTATCTCTATCCGGACACGGCGGATTATTATTATCAATATGGCGGCGGATATCTCTACCAGGTCGATCGCGGTTCGAGCCTGATCAGCGCTCTCATTCCGCTTCTTGCGGGCGGATTCCTTCCGGGCACCTATCTGCCGAGCGCATATATGAACAGCTATGTCCCCTCTTATTACGGGCTCAATAGCTTCTACCCGTCAAGCTATGACGAAGGCTACGGCTATGGCTACGGGAACGTCTGCAACCGCTACGCTTATGGTGTGGTCTACCAGGTCGACTGCGTCACGGGCATGGTCGAGAATGTCATCCCGACGTACGCCGGCGGCTACGGCGTCGGGCAGATGCTGCCTTCGGCGTACGGCTACTACAACCTGCCGATGCAATACCGCGGCATGTACTATCCGACGGCGGACTATTCCTACTGGTATGCGCCCGGCGCGATCTACCAATATGACACGAGGTCGAGCCTCATCACGTCGGTTGCGGCGCTGACTACACCAGGGTTCTCGATCGGTCAGCCACTGCCGATGGGCTACGATATGTACAACGTTCCCATGGCCTATCGAGCAACCTATTATGACACGCCCAACGCCTGGTACCGTTACAACAACGGCTATATCTATCAGGTCGACCCCGCGACGACGTTGGTCACGTCGGTCGTTGCGTCACTGCTGAGCTAGATCTTCAGCAAAGGTAGAGCCGAATGGACATGGTTGCTGGTCACGGGATCAGCACCGTGTCCCTGGCTATTGGAAGCAGGTCCGGATAATCGAGCGTGTAATGAAGTCCGCGGCTCTCGTGCCGCGACAAGGCGCTCCGGATAATAAGGTCCGCGACCTCGACCAGGTTGCGAAGCTCGATCAGGTCAGGGGTGACCCGGAAGTGGGCATAATAGTCTTTCACCTCCTGTCTCAGCATGTCGATCCGATGCTTTGCCCGCTCGAGCCGCTTGGTCGTTCTCACGATACCGACATAGTTCCACATGAAGCGGCGGATCTCGCCCCAGGTTTGTGCGATCACCACCTCTTCGTCGCTGTCCGTGACCCGGCTCTCGTCCCATCCGCGACACGCCGGGACATCGGGAAGAAAATTCCAATTGGCGGTGATGTGTTCGGCCGCCGCCTCCCCGAAGACGAGGCACTCCAGCAGGCTGTTTGATGCCAGTCGATTGGCGCCGTGAAGGCCGGACTGGGTAACTTCGCCCGCTGCATAGAGGCCGGGCGCATCGGTTGAACCGTTAAGGTCGACCACAACTCCACCACAGGTGTAATGCTGCGCCGGGACGACGGGGATTGGCTCCTTGGTGATGTCAATGCCGAGGCCGATCAGCTTTTCGTAAATGTTGGGAAAATGTTCACGGACGAACTCGGGCTCGCGATGCGAGATGTCGAGGAAGACGAAGTCGAGGCCATCGCGTTTGATCTCATGGTCGATGGCGCGAGCGACGATGTCGCGCGGCGCGAGCTCGGCGCGCTCGTCATAATCGGGCATGAAGCGATGGCCGGTCTCGGGGTTGTTCAAGATGCCACCTTCGCCCCGCACCGCCTCGGTGATGAGGAAGTTCTTGTCCTGAAGATTGTAGAGGCAGGTCGGATGGAACTGCATGAACTCCATATTGGATATTCGGCACCCCGCCCGCCACGCCATCGCGATTTCGTCGCCGGTCGCTCCGCGCGGCGCGGTCGAATAGAGATAGGCGCGGCCGGCTCCGCCAGTCGCAAGGATTGTCGCTCGCGCCGTCAGTGTCTCGACGCGTTTCATCTTGCGATTGTAGGCGTAGAGGCCGTGCACCGCCCCGCTGGTGGAGAAATTGAGCGCGTGCCGACCGGTGACCAGGTCGATCGCGACCATGTCCGGCACAAGCATGATGTTGGGATGCTTTGCCGCCGCGGCCTCGAGTGCCCGGCTGATCGCCCAGCCGGTAGCATCGGCGACATGGACAATCCGTCGATGGCTGTGGCCGCCCTCGCGCGCCAGGTGCAGCGCGCCGTTCCGGCTTTCGAAAGGCACGCCTAGATCGATCAGCCGTGCGATCGCGTCCGGCGCATGTTCAACGACATGCTCGACGACCTTGCGATCGTTGAGGCCTGCTCCGGCGATCATCGTATCGTTGATGTGCGCTTCGAAGCTGTCGCCTTCCTCGAGCACCGCTGCGATTCCGCCCTGAGCGCGAGCGCTCGCGCTGTCGCCGAGCGCGCCCTTGGCGATCACCGCGACCTTGCGCTTTTCGGCGAGATTGAGGGCAGCCGTTAGACCCGCCGCGCCTGACCCGACGATCAATACGTCGGTTTCGACGCTCACGCCGCTTCCAGGGGGGCCGAGGTCAGGCTGAGGAACACATCCTCAAGGTCCGGATCGCGCGTCGATACGTCAACGATGGCATGTCCGTCCGCAGTCAGCGCGCTCAGCACCTGTCCGGCATTCATCTTGTCCTTGCGGTAGGTAATCTCGAGGGTTCGCTCATCAATCAGCGTGATATTCTCGAAACCGCTGTTCGCCGGGACCTTCGAAATGTCGCGGTCGAAGGTGACGACTACTGCTTTCTCCTGCGCTTTCGAAACCAGTTCGCCAGTCGGCTCATTTGCAATTACCCGACCGTGATTGATGATCGCGATACGGTCGCAAAGCTCTTCGGCTTCTTCGAGATAGTGGGTCGTAAGGACGATGGTGACGCCTTGTGAATGGAGTTTTCGCACATAATCCCAAAGCTGACGGCGAAGCTCGACGTCGACGCCAGCTGTCGGTTCATCGAGGACGAGGATCGGTGGCGAATGGACCATCGCTTTGGCGACCAGAAGCCTGCGCTTCATTCCGCCCGATAGAGTCCGCGAATAAGCGTTCGCTTTGTCGGTGAGATGCATCGCGGCGAGAAGCTCGTCACTCTTTCGATCGCTCTTGCGAATTCCGTAAAGACCGGCCTGGATCTCGAGAGTCTCGCGCGGAGTGAAGAAAGGATCGAAAATGATCTCTTGCGGCACGATGCCGATCGAGCGCTTTGAGTTGCGCGGATGCTCGTCAATGTCGAAACCCCAGATCGAGACCCTGCCCGCGGTTTTGGTCACGAGGCCCGCAAGGATATTGATGAGGGTTGACTTGCCGGCACCGTTCGGGCCGAGGAGCCCGAAGATCTGTCCGCGAGGCACGTCGAAGCTGACATCGTTCAGCGCGCGCATGGGTTCGGCCCCTTTGCCGCTGTAGGTCTTCGACAACGATTCGATGCGAATTGCCGGTTCGTCCATGATGCTGTTCGGAATAGGAGAGGGGCCGATTGGCGACAAGCGGGTCACGCAGCACGCGCTCAATCCCGATCGCGAAGTTGTTCAGGCCAAGCCGCGCGCTTTTTCTAAAGCGCTTGCTCGACCCTGGCGCCAGTCGAGCCGGAGGTGGACCATTCGCGACGTTCACCTTGTGAGCAGCGGCGCACAGCCCTAATTGCCATCCATGTCTTCGCAAATTCCGCCGCCCGAAATAATCCGCGTCACGACCGTCCAGATTGCCTGCGACGGTTCCGGAGAGGTCGCGCCGGATCTCGGCCATCCGCGCGTCTACCTTCGGATCGAGCCGGACACGGGCTTCGTCGAATGTGGCTATTGCGACCGGCGCTTCGTCCTTGAGGGGGGACCGGCGGACCAGCCAAGGTGACCAGTCCCGACCCGCGCAGCTTCCTCTATCGCAACCTCGACCCCGATGGCGCGCGGCGTCTCGCGAGCAAACATTTGTCCGGCCACGATGATGGTGAGCTGTATCTGCAATATGCGGTCACGGAATCGTTCGGCTTCGATGATGGGAGATTGAAGAGGGCCGATTATCACAGCTCGTCAGGCTTCGGCCTTCGCGGGGTCTCGGGAGAGACGACGGCTTTTGCGCACGCGAACGAGATCAGCGAGGCTGCAATCGAGCGTGCGGCAGCGACCCTCAGGCTGCTCGACCCGAAAGCTGCTGCGCCGGCCGCGCCGCCGCAACGCACCAACCGCTCGATGTATGGCGCTGCAGACCCGCTCAGCCTGATCCCATTCGCCGACAAGGTCCGGCTGTGCCAGGAGATCGACAGTGCGGCCCGAGCTCGAGATCCTCGAGTCGCTCAGGTCAGCGCTGGGCTCGCTGCAAGCTGGAGTGTGATCGACATCGTCCGCGGAGACGGATTCGTCGCTTCCGACGTTCGGCCGCTTGTTCGCCTCAATGTCGAGATCGTGGTCGAGCAGAACGGGCGGCGCGAAGTTGGATATCACGGCCTTGGCGGGCGCTACCTCTATGGCCGGTTGTTCGACGAAACGCAGTGGAACCGCGCCATCGACGAGGCGCTTCGACAGGCCCTCGTGAACCTTGAATCGGTGGCGGCTCCAGCAGGAGAAATGCCGGTGGTGATGGGCCCGGGCTGGGCCGGGGTCATCCTCCACGAAGCCATCGGCCACGGCCTCGAGGGCGACTTCAACCGCAAGGGCAGCTCGGCGTTTTCCGGCCGTATCGGGGACCGCGTCGCGACAGCTGGAGTGACGATCGTGGATGATGGCGCGATGGAGGAGCGCCGCGGATCGCTGACGATCGACGACGAGGGGACGCCGACAGGCCGAACGGTGCTGATCGAGGATGGGATCCTCAAAGGTTATCTTCAGGATCGCCTCAATGCCCGCCTGATGGGAATGGCGGCGACCGGCAACGGCCGTCGCGAAAGCTTTGCGCACGCGCCAATGCCGCGGATGACCAATACCTTCATGCTCGCCGGGAATGACGATCCCGGTGAGCTCCTCGAACGGGTCAAGGATGGTATTTACGCTAAGAGCTTCGGGGGCGGACAGGTCGATATCACAAGCGGAAAGTTCGTTTTCTCGTGCACCGAAGCCTATCGGATCCGGAACGGGAAAATCGGCGAGCCGCTGAAGGGGGCGACTGTGATCGGCGATGGACCAACCGTGCTGAAGCGCGTCAAAGGCATCGGTAACGACCTCGCGCTCGACGAAGGAATTGGCGTCTGCGGCAAGGGCGGGCAGAGCGTTCCGGCCGGCGTCGGTCAGCCCACCCTATTGGTCGACGGACTGACGGTCGGGGGAACTGCCACGTGAGCGATGACTGGCGCGCCGACGTTCTTAAATTCTGGTTCGGCCTCGATCCCAAGCAATGGTGGAGTGGCGGCGAGGACCTCGACCATCGGATCAAGCAGGACTTCATCAAGCTGTGGATAGAGAAGCGCCAGCTCCCGGTGAGCCAGTTCCTGGCCGATCCCTTGTCCGCGCTCGCCGGCGTGATTTTGTTCGACCAGTTTCCGCGAAACATGTTCCGCGGAAACGCCGACCAATTCGCAACCGACCCGCTCGCGCTCTCGCTTGCAAAGCGTTCGATAGAAAAGGGCTTCGACGAGGAGCTTCCTGTCGCCGAGCGCAAATTCCTCTATATGCCGTTGATCCATAGCGAGGAGCTGGAGGATCAGAACCGCGCGATTCTGCTCTTCACTGAGATCTCCGACGACGAGCAGGTCGAATATGCCAAGAAGCATCGCGACATCATCGCGCGCTTTGGCCGCTTCCCGCATCGCAATGCAATGCTCGGGCGTTCGGCGCGAGCTGAGGAGATCGCGGCGGGCGAGGTTGTGCCCTGGTGACTGACCTCATCGAGGCGGCAAGGTACAGCAGCCGCGTCGAGGCCGACCTGGCCGGGCTTTATCGGAATGGCGCGACAGCTTCTGGCGAGCAGCGCCTAGTCTTAGTCTAGAGCAAATGCGCGATCGGGCTTGGATCGAACCCGGCATCGATCAGACGCTGCTCGACCTCTTCGCCTGAAGCGCCGCCTTCGCGGCGAGCGAGCGCGCAGACGAAGGCCGATCGCGTCCCCGAGCGGCAGAAGGCTAGAAGTGTTCCGCCTTGCGCCTCCTGCATTGCTTCCTGCATCGCTTCGACATCGGCCGGGCCGATGCCGCGAATGATTGGAACGAACCGATAGATCATTCCAGCCTGTGCCGCGGCCTCCTCGATCGCAGATGCAGGTGGCTGGTTGGGGTCCTCTCCGTCCGGGCGGTTGTTGACCAAGACGGTGACACCCCGCTCGGCTAGTCCAGCGACTTCATGCGGTGCAATTTGCCCACTGACCAGGGTCCTGTCGTCAAGTTGCCGGATCATGGCCTAGAGTCCTCGCTCGCCCTTTTGCGGAGCGGTCGGAGCCACCTTCGCTGGAGGCGCGACAAGCGGAGCCGCCCCAGTCGGCGGCAGCCCATAATGTTCGAGATACGGGTTTATGTCGGGATCATGACCGGTGAAGCTTCGATACATCTCGCCATAGTCGAGAGTGTCGCCTCGCGAGAGCACCATGTCGCGGAAGCGCTGACCATTTGCACGATTTAGGCCGCCGTGGCTTTCGAACCAGGCGAACGCATCTTGTCCCAACATCCGAGTCCACGGGTAGGCGTAGTAGCCGGCCGCATAACCATTGCTCCAGATGTGGAGGAAATAGCTCGATCGATAACGCGGCGGCACGTCCGCGGTGTCGAACCCGCTCGCCGCAAGAGCCTGCGCTTCGAACTTGTCGACGTCCTGTCGGGCGGAATCGGCGGGAAGCGAATGCCAGTCGAGGTCGAGCCGTGCGGCTTCGAGCGTCTCACCGTTTGCGTAGCCCTGATTGAAGGTCTGAGATCGCTTGATCTTGTCGACCAGGTCCTGCGGGATCGGCTGGCTGGTTTGATAATTCACCGCATAGTGCGCGAGCACCTTGGGATCGAGCGCCCAATTTTCGTTGAACTGCGATGGAAACTCGACGAAGTCGCGCGCCACGTTGGTCCCGGACAATTTCGGATAGGTCTGCGCCGCGAACAGCCCATGAAGCGCATGACCGAATTCGTGGAACATCGTCGTCACGTCGTCCCAGCTGATCAACGCGGGCTGGCCGGGTGCAGGCTTGGTGAAGTTGGCGACGTTGTAGACGACCGGCTTTGTGCCTCGCAGGTACGATTGGCCGACCAGGTTATCCATCCATGCGCCGCCCTGTTTGTTGTCGCGCTTCCAATAATCGAAATAGATAAGCCCGAGCGGCTTCCCGTCCGAATCAATCACTTCATAGGTGATCATGTCCGGGCTCCAGGTCGGCAAGTCGCGCCGCTCCTTGAACGTCAGTCCGTAGAGCTGGTTGGCGGCGTAGAAGACGCCGTCGGTCAACACCTTGTGCATTTCGAAATAGGGTTTCAGCGAGTCCTGGTTGAGGTCGTAGCGCTGCTTCCGGATCTGCTCCGCATAATAGTTCCAGTCGGCCGCGGTCGGCTGGAAATTGGCATTCTGCGATCTGGCTAGTGCCTCGATGTCGGTCCATTCCTGTTTCTGCTTCGCTGCAGTCGGAGCGGCGAGCCGATCGAGGAAGTCGAGCGCGGTCTGGCGGTTTTTCGCCATCTGATCGTAAAGCACGTAATCGGCGTAGGTCTGATAACCGAGGAGTCCGGCTTTCCTTGCGCGCAGCTGGGCGATCTCACTGATGACGCCGCGCGTATCATTCGCATCGCCATGCTCAGCCCGGTTGAGGCTCGCGTCCATCAGCTGCTGGCGAGTTGCGTGGTCGGCGAGGTCTGACAGGGGTGGCTGCTGGGTCGTGTTCTGGAGCGGGATTACGTACCCTGAGACATTGCGATCTTTCGCGTCACCTTGCGCGGTCGCGAGCTGCTGTGGCGACAAACCGGCAAGGGCTGTTTGACTATCGACGTGCAACGCACCTGCCTTGGCTGCGGCAAGAAGCTTTTGGTTGAACTGCGTCTGGAGTGTGCTCAGCCGCTCATTGATCGTCTTCAGTTGCGCTTGCTGTGCAGGAGCCAGCTGAGCGCCGGAATGAACGAATTGATTGTAATAGACGTCGAGCAGCTTCGCTTGCTCAGGAGACAATTTCAGCTCGGCCTGATGATCGTTCAGAAACTTGAATCGCCCGAACAGCTTCTGGTTGAGGTAGATGAAGTCGTTGTTCGATGCGAGGAGCGGCGCGGTTTTCGTATCGGTCGCCTGAAGCACGTCATCGGTGTTCGCGCCATTGACCGCCTGGAATGCCATGTTCGCACGACCGAGCAATTCCCCGGTTCGCTCCATCGCCACGACTGTATTCCCAAAGCTTGGCGGCGCCGATTGGTTCGCGATCGCAAGCACTTCGCGTTTCTGCTGGGCCATTCCGGCGAGCAATGCAGGCAGGTAATCGCTGCTTTTGATCTTCGAGAAGTCGGGTGTCTGAAACGGCAGCGTGCTGACGTTGGCGAATGGATTGGACGCCGAAGCCGTCGTCCTGGGCTTGGCAGTGGCACCAGATGCGGGCTGAACGGCAAGGATCGACGCGACTGCGGCCGACGCAAGCAAAACGGTACGGATCATGTCTCTCCCTGGGCAATGAAAGCGGCGCTTGCTCGCGGCGAATGGGTCAGGTGGCGGCGGCAACCGCGGCGAGCATGGCATCCCCATAGCGCTCAAGCTTGGTCCGGCCAACGCCATTGATCCTTGCAAGCTCGGCGCGGGTCGAGGGGCGAACCTCGGCAATCTCGCGCAAGGTCGAATCGTGGAAGATCACGTAGGGCGGAACGCTCGCTTCTGAAGCGATCGCCCGCCGCGCCTCGCGCAACGCCTCGAACAATGGGTCCGCAGGACCGCTTTCACGGCGACGCTGTCGCTTGGTCTTGGGCGGGATCGCAATGACTAGCTCCTGCTCCCCCTTGAGGATTGGCCGGGCGCCGGGACCGAAGGACAGGCCGCCATATGCGTCTGCGCGAAGCGCGTCGCGCGCGATAAGCGCTCGCGAGACGGAGCGCACGAGAGCGAGCTCCTCGGTGGTCGCGATTCCGAAAACCGAAAGGCGGTCATGGCCCAGGCTCCGAACCCTTTCATTGTCATTGCCTCCAAGAACGTCGGCAAGGTGCCCGACGCCGAACCGCATCTCGGTCCGGAAGGCGGCGGATAATAGCTTGCGCGCGACCTCGGTTGCGTCGAGCGTCGAGGGCGGGTCGAGGCAATTGTCGCAATTGCCGCAATGCTCAGGCGGATATTCGCCGAAATGGCGGAGCAATACGCCGCGGCGACAAAGCGGCGTTTCGACGAGCTCGGCAAGCGCATTCAGCCGCTCGCGCTCGGCCGGCCTTCGCTCCGGCTCGACCTCCTGCTCGATTCTCTGGCGGGCCCGGGCAAAGTCCTGTGCTGCCCAGAACAGCCACGCTTCCGCCGGCTCGCCGTCGCGCCCGGCGCGTCCGGTCTCTTGGTAATAAGCCTCGATGCTCTTGGGGATCGCGGCATGTGCGACGAGGCGGACGTCGGGCTTGTCGATGCCCATTCCGAACGCCACAGTCGCGGCGATCACCATCTCTTCCGAAGTGACGAACGCAGCCTGGTTGCGGAAGCGAACCTGCGGGTCGAGGCCGGCATGGTACGGGAGCGCTGGCCGGCCGTCATTCGAGATCTGCTCGGCGATCTTCTCGGCCTTGTCCCGGCTCGGCGCGTAAACGATCGCCGAGCCGGCCTGCCTCGCGAGAAGGTCGCGCAGCTGCTTGCTAGTCTGTTCGCGGGGACGGATGTGATAGCGGATGTTCGGGCGGTCGAAGCCGGCGACGATCAGGCCGTCCGCGGGAATGCCGAGTTGTGCCAGAATATCAGCGCGCGTTCGAGCATCGGCGGTCGCTGTAAGCGCCAGCCGCGGCACTTCTCCATGGTCGTCGAGCAGAGTCTTCAGCTTGCGATAGTCCGGGCGGAAATCGTGCCCCCATTCGCTGACGCAATGCGCTTCGTCGATTGCAATCAGAGCGAGCTCGACACGGTCGGCGAGCCGCCGGAAACCGTCGAGAGTTGCTCGCTCCGGAGCGACGTATAAGAGCTCGAGACCGCCGCTTCGGAACCGCTCGATCGTGCGCTCTCGGTCGCTGTCGGCCGAGGTCAGCGATGCCGCTCGAATGCCGATCGCATCGGCGCTCCGGATCTGGTCGTGCATCAGCGCGATCAGCGGTGAGATCACCAGCGTCGTGCCACGTCGGGCAAGGGCCGGCAGCTGGTAGCAGAGCGATTTGCCGGCGCCCGTCGGCATCACTGCAAGCGTATGTTGTCCAGCAAGTACGCGGCCGATCACCTGTTCCTGCACGCCGCGGAAATGATCGAAACCAAAAGTTTGTTTGAGGATGCGGAGCGGGTCGGTCATGAGCTTCTACTTGGTGCGGACCCGAGCGCGCCGCAGCGATGAGGCAGTAGCCTAGCCCCGCTCCGAGGGCTAGCCTCGGTTTGATGCTTCACTCCCGCTTCACGCGTCGCGCGATGCTTGCCGCGGGGTCGGCTTCGCTGCTCGGCGCTGCCGTGCCCCGAGCCCGCTCCAGGAAGGTGGACTGGCATGAGCTTGGAAGGGACGTCCGGCGTGAGATGCGCTGGGCTTGGCAGCAATATCGCGTGCATTCGTGGGGGAAGGATCAAATCAAGCCGATCAGCGGCGGGTCCCAAAGCTTTCCGCTCAAGGACCACCACCTCGGTCTGTCGCTCATCGAAGCACTCGATACCCTTTGGGTGATGGGCCTCGACGAGGAGTTCGACGACGGCGTCGAATGGGTAAGACGCAACCTCGACTTCGACGTCGATGGTGACGTGTCGGTCTTCGAAACCTCGATCCGGCTCGTCGGCGGGCTGCTCTCGGCCTGGCATGCGTGCGGGAATCCCGTGCTGTTGGTGAAGGCTCGAGATTGCGCCGACCGATTGCTGCCGAGCTTCGATGCCTCACCGCTAGGAATCCCGCATCGGTTTATCAATCTTCGGACCGGCGCCATCCGCGGACAGGAAACCAATCCGGCGGAAACCGGAACCTTCATCCCGGAGTTTGGATTCCTCAGCCGCGCGACTGGTGACGATCGCTACCGGAAGGCCGCCAAGCGAGCGCTCGTCTCAATGTTCGAGCGGCGTTCGCAAATTGGCCTTCTTGCCGATTCGATCGATTGCATGACCGGCGAGTGGAAAAGCCGCAGGGCGACCATTGGGCCCCCGTCCGACAGCTATTACGAGTATCTGTGGGATGGCTGGGACCTGCTCGGCGACCGCGATTGCCTGTCGATGTACCGCACTTGCACTGCCGCGATCCTTAACCATCAGCCGCAGACGATCGGCGGGCAATTGTGGTTCGTCGACGTCGACTTCGAGACCGGCAGGCGCATCAACTGGGAGCAGGACGAGCTCGCATCTTTCTACGGCGGCCTCTTGGCCCAGGGCGGCGATGTTCGAAAGGGCGAGGCGTACACGAGAAGCTGGGCGGAGGTGCAGCACCACTACGGCGTCCTTCCCGAGGATATCGACGTTTCGACCGGAGCGGTGCTCAGTCCCACAAATTCGCTTCGACCCGAGCTTGCCGATGCGGCCTTTAACCTCTGGCTGCTCGACCGGGGCGAGGAGTGGCGCTTCATCGCCCGCGATCACTTTCTCGCGATGAAGCGCTGGAACAAGGCGCATTACGGCTACGCGAGCCTGGCCAACGTTGTTTCGACCCCGAAGGAGCAGAAGGATGACTGCCCCGGCTATTGGTGGTCGGAGCAGATGAAATATTATTATCTCCTCTTTTCGGACACTTCGCGGTTCAATTATCGGCGGAACTATCTCAGTACCGAAGGCAATGTGCTGCGCGGCTTTAGCCGCCACTAGGATCATTCGGCGGCTTCGGCCGTTTCTTCTTCAAGACGTTCCGCAGCCTGGCGGTACCAAAGGTCGGCATATAGTCCGCCCTTCTCCAGCAACTCCTCATGAGCGCCGCGCTCGGCGACCTCGCCCTCGTCGAGCACCACGATCTGGTCGGCGTTGACGATCGTCGACAGCCGGTGCGCGATCATGATCGTCGTCCGGCTCCGCGCCACCCGGTCGAGGGTCGCCTGGATTTCCTCCTCGGTGCGGCTGTCGAGCGCGCTTGTGGCTTCGTCGAGCACGAGGATCGGCGGGTCCTTGAGCAAGGTGCGCGCGATTGCGACGCGTTGCTTCTCGCCGCCCGATAGCTTCAGCCCGCGCTCGCCGACCATGGAATTATATTTGTCGGGAAGCGAAGCGATGAAGCGGTCGATCGCCGCACCGCGCGCGGCGCTCTCGATCTGCTCTTGATTGGCGCCGTCGCGACCGTAGCCAATGTTATAGCCGATAGTGTCATTGAACAGCACTGTGTCCTGGGGCACGATTCCGATAGCGGCACGAAGACTCTTCTGGGTGACCGCGAAAATCGGCTGGCCATCGATCAGGATTTGACCCGAGGTCGGGTCATAGAAGCGATAGAGGAGCCGAGCGATGGTCGACTTGCCCGCACCTGATGGGCCGACGATCGCGCAGCTGGTCCCTGCCGGGATGTCGAGGTCGAGCCCTTTCAAAATTTCGCGCCCTTTGTCGTAGCCGAAATAGACATTTTCGAAGCGCACGTTGCCGGAACCGACATTGAGCTGAGCGGCGTTCAAGACGTCGGTAACCTCGGCGTTTGTATCGACCAGCTTCCACATCGCTTCCATGTCGATCAGTCCCTGGCGGATCGAGCGATAGACCCAGCCGAGCATGTCGAGCGGGCGGAACAGCTGGAGCAGCATGGTGTTGACGAAGACGACGTCGCCGGGCGTGAACCGCCCTCGGCTCCAGCCCCAGACCGTGAAGATCATCGCGCCCGCCATCATCAGGTTCGTGATCAGCGCCTGGCCGATGTTGAGCCACGCGAGCGAGACCTCGTTGCGGACGGTCGCTCGAGCGAATGCGGCAATCGCAGCATCGTAACGTCGCGTTTCGCGCTCCTCGGCATTGAAATATTTGACGGTCTCATAGTTGAGGAGAGAATCGACCGCGCGCCCGATGGCCTTGTTGTCGACGTCGTTGAGGTGCCGCTGGAGCTCGGCGCGCCATTCTGTCACGTGTCTCGTGAAGATGATGTAGATCGCCATCATCGCGAGCGTCGCAGCGACCAGCCCGGCACCGAATTTCACGAAGAAAATGATGCAGGCGGCGGTGAGCTCGATCAAGGTCGGGCCGATGTTGAACAAAAGAAAATAGAGCATCATGTCGATGCTCTTGGTCCCGCGTTCGACAATCTTGGTCAGCGATCCCGTTCGCCGCTCGAGATGGAAGCGGAGCGACAGATCGTGGATGTGGCGGAAAACGTTTCCGGCTAGCCGCCGAACCGCATCCTGGCCGACCTTCTCGAAGATCGCGTTGCGAAGGTTGTCCGAAAGTACCTCCGCGAAGCGCGCCGTCGCATAAGCCGCGACCAGCCCAGCGACGATTTCGAAGGCCCCCTGATGGCTCGACATACGGTCGATCACGGCCTTGTAGGCGAACGGCATCAGAAGCACCGCGGCCTTGCCGGCGAGCACGAGCACGAGCGCGGCGATGACGCGCAGCTTCAGCTCCGGCTGGTCCTTGGGCCAGAGCATCGGCAGGAACCGCCAAAGGGCGCCGAAGCTGCTCGTTCCGCTTTGTCCTTGGCTGTCGGATGCTGCCATCGCGCTTAAGGTAGGGCTGGCGATGCCGCACCGCAAACGGCCCGGCTCAACATCCTTGGAACAAACCGGAAAATCGCTGGTTGAATCAGCCTCTTAGGGGAGGCTCCAGTGGGACCCGCTTACTTTGTCATTGCAGTTCTGGGATGCGCGGATGGAGGTGGCCAATGCACGCCTGTTGCGACGCTGCAGACGCAATATGCGACCGAGGCCCAATGCATTGCAGCAACTGGAGCAGCCCTCATCGAAAACAGCGATTTTGATTATCCAACTCTCGTGGCGCGCTGCCGTCCGCGCGAGACCAAATCGGCCGATGCGAAGCGGCAGCCGCGCGATCAGTCGCGCGACAGGCGCCAGCGCGCCTGATCGTCGAGCCATTAGGAGGAACCGACCCGGGCGCTGGCGGTTCGAACAGCATGACGAATTCATCGAAGCGCCCGACCAGGCGGCCGTCAAAATCGTCGCCCGTTAAAGACTCTGGCCAATTGAATCAGGCGACCACGGAGGAATTCGAGCGCGAGGACATGGGAATCGCGCCCAAGGAGTAACCGTGTGAGCGAAGAATCTGACGTCGTGGAACCGATGGTCCACCAGGATCGGGAGCCCGGGCACGAAAGCCGGCTCGAACCGAAACCCGACTGGGAGCCGCGCTATCGCGGATCGGATCGACTGAAGGGAAAGGTCGCCTTGATCACCGGCGCTGACAGCGGCATTGGCCGGGCTGTTGCCGCGCTGTTCGCCCGCGAGGGAGCGGACATCGCCATCGCCTATCTATGCGAGCATGACGACGCCAAGAAGACCAAGGACATCGTCGAAAGGGAAGGGCGCAAGGCGATCACGATCCCCGGCGACATCGGTGACAAGCAGTTCTGCGAAAGGGCCGTCCAGCAAACGGTCGAGCAGCTTGGCCGTCTCGACATCCTCGTCAACAACGCGGGCGAGCAACATCCCGACAAGGACATCACCGATATCGACGAGCACCAGCTCCGGCGCACCTTCCAGACGAACGTTTTCGGAATGTTCTTCATGACCCAGGCGGCCCGACCTCACCTTAGTCGCGGCTGCGCGGTCATCAATACCACCTCGGAGACCACCTACCAGGGATCGAAGCTTCTGCTCGACTATTCGTCGACCAAGGGCGCGATCCTCGGGTTCACCCGGTCGCTGGCGAAGAACCTGATCAAGGACGGCATTCGCGTGAATGCCGTTGCCCCGGGGCCGATCTGGACGCCGCTCAATCCGTTCGGAGGGCAGCCCAAGGAAAAGATTCCCGAGTTTGGCAAGGATACGCCGATGGGCCGACCCGGCCAGCCGAACGAGGTCGCTCCAAGCTTCCTGTTCCTCGCCTGCGAGGATGCAAGCTATATGGCTGGACAGGTGCTTCACCCGGATGGCGGCAATACCACGTCGAGCTAATTGGGAAAAATTCCCAATTACTGGCGAGTGGTGCGGCGAAAATCAGCGCCTACGAACTTCGAACACTGAAAAATAACGACAATTTCAAATTGGCACGCCCCGTGCATTGATTGTGGCATGGCCCGATTGGTCGGGTCAGGGAACACAATCAAGGGGATTACCAATGTCGAGCCTTTTCACTTCTGCCCGTGAGACCGCCACGATCTTCGCCGGTGCTTTCATTTCGGCAATGCTGCTCGTTTCGGCTGCGACCTCGCTTCCGATTGCCTAACCTTTAAGTTCGAAGGAAACTCGAAATGAATGGACGTTTCCTCGTCAACCGCGGCGACGCCAAGATCATGGGCGTTGCCGCCGGCCTCGCCGATTACACCGGCATTGACGCGACCATTATCCGCCTGGGCTTCGTTGCCGCGACCCTGGTCACCGGACCCGTGATGATCCTGTTCTACATCCTCGCAGGGCTGCTGGCGCCCGCGCAATAGGCGCCAGCCGCTCTTTCCTGCCGCCGCGCCTGGATGCATCTAGCCGGCGTGGCTACCTCGGACCCCTACAGTCTCCAGCGCTTCATCGACGGTCAGGATGGAATTTTCGAAACGGCGCTCGTGGAACTGAGTGCTGGCTCCAAAAAGTGCCACTGGATGTGGTTCATCTTTCCCCAGCTGGCCGAACTCGGCCAAAGCCGCGCCTCCATTTACTTCGGCATTGGAACAGCTGGCGAGGCCAGCGCCTATCTCGCTCACCCGTTGCTCGGGCCGCGCCTCAATCAATCCGTGAACGCGCTTCTGCCGTGGGCAGGGAAGCGAAGCGCCCAAGAGATCTTCGGCGCCATCAATTCGATCAAGCTGCGCTCGAACCTCACCCTGTTTGATCAGATCGAGCCACACAGCCTTTTCGATCAGGCGCTCCTGAACTTCTTCGGCGGTTGCCGGGACGAACTCACTCTCGCGCTTTTGCGGCGCCAGGGGTAAGCAGCCCTACAAGAAGGAGACACGCCGATGCGCAAGTTCCTGTTCGCTCTCGCTGCCGTTAGCCTGATCGGAGCGCCTGCTTTTGGCGCGCTCAAGAACGGGACCACGGCCCCCGACTTCACAACCACCGGCGCCGTTGGAGGCAAGGAGTTCAAGCTGCACTTGGCAGACCAGCTCAAGAAGGGTCCGGTCGTTCTCTATTTCTTCCCCAAGGCGTTCACGAGCGGCTGCACTGCAGAAGCCCATGCGTTCAGCCAGTCCATCGCCAAATTCAGGAAGGCCGGCGCTCAGGTCGTGGGAATGTCCGCAGATGATCTCAAGACACTTCATGATTTTTCGGTCAAGGAATGCCGCAGCGCCTTTCCGGTCGCGACCGCCACGCCGGAAATCCAGAAGGAATATGATGTCGCTTGGGCGGAACATCCGGGGCTCACAACTCGGACTTCCTACGTGATCGACCGCAGCGGCAAGATCGTCATGGTCCACGACGACCTCGACTTCAGCCAGCATGTCGCAAAGACGCTGGCCGCCGTCGAGGCGATGAAACGCAGCTGACCTTTCGACGAATACGCCTACGAAATGATTGCAAGCGGCGGCCGGTTCTTAGTATAGGCGCCATCTTCGCATTGGGAACGGAATGCCGCCCCGTTCGCTCTGCAACTGCTCAACGACCTTGGAGGGGAGCGACATGAAAGTTCGACGGACACTGACTGCCGCCGCGATCGCAGCGCTGACTGCCTGCAGTGGCAATAACAATGCGAACAATGCCGCAGCGGCTACCAACGTGGCGACGAACGCGGGCACCAATCTGAACGCGGGCGCGACCATGAACGCTACCGGCAATGCGACGGACATGAACGCGACGGACATGAACGCAACCACCACCAACAGCGGTGTAACGGACGTCAACGCAACGACCAATCAATAAACCGGCAAGAGCACGCGCCGGACAAGGGCGCCTGCGTCTGCGGGCGCCCTTTTGCGTTGGGGTTTCACGGACTGGCATGTGCCTGAACTCATGGCCCATGGCCCAAAAAGGCGGCCGTCGAGGATCGGGCGGGGTCTGCTCCTGAAGCGCAAGCGAACGAACCGGCGAATTGGCCCCAGTCTAGCGGCGCTCGACGCTCATCTGCTCGGAACGGACCTTGAGCAGGTCCTGCCGGGAAATGATGCCGATGACGGTGCGATCCTTTGGGTCGATCACCGGAACCCGTCCAACACCGGATTCCACCATCATGTCGGCGACTTCGCCGCAAGGTGTCTGTGGAAATGCGTAACCCGTCGAGGCATCCGACAAGGCATCGGCAAGCGGCCCTTCGCCATGCCCTGCAACCCTCCACTCGAGCGCTTCCTGGCGCGAGACCAGCCCGAGCAGCCGTCGCTGCCTGTCGACTACGGGATAGGACCGGTGGTCCGCTTCCTCTGCAAAGAAGCGCGCGACGTCCACGAGCGGCATGTCGCCGGGAAGGGTCACGGGATCGTGGGTCATCATCTGTCCCGCCTGCAAGAACTCGAGCGCGTCGACCGAATATTCCCGGGAGATATGCCGCCCGCGGCGGGCAATCTTTTCCGTCAGGATCGAGCGCTTCATCACTAGCACGCTGATGGCATGGGCGGCGGCTCCGGCTGCGATCGTTTCCGGCAGCGCCGAGAGGTGATTGGTAAGTTCAGCAGCGAACAGCGCGCCCGTCATCGGCGCGCGCATCGTCCCGCTCATGACGCCGGCCATTCCGATCATCGCCCAGAATCCAGGATCCCCGGGAAGATATTGGCCAATGAGGAAGCCTGCGCAGCCGCCGAGGATCAGAAGCGGCGCGAGAATGCCGCCCGAGGTCCCCGAGCTTAGCGCGACCAGCCAGACGATGGCTTTGACGGCGAGCAGCAGCAGAACGGCCTTCACCACCAGATTGCCATCGACAAGTTGCTGGATCACGCCATAGCCGGCGCCCAGAACTCGAAGGTCAAAGAGGCCTCCAATCCCGACTACCACCGCCCCGATCGCGGGCCACCACATCCAATGGATCGGCAAGCGGTGAAATCCGTCCTCGAGACGGTAAAGGATGAAGGAGAGGAGCGCGGCCTGGAGGCCGGTGACGAGACCGATCCCGGCCGAGATCGCGATCGGCTCGATACCCGGCGGAGTGGGCGCCGCGAACGGAAATAGAGGTCCCGCGCCGACCAGGATTGGGCGCCATGCAAAGGCGACGAGGACCGCGGTCACCACCGGCACGAAGCTTCGCGGTTTCCATTCGAACAACAGCAGCTCGACGGCGAGCATGATCGCCGCGAACGGCGTCCCGAAGATGCCGGTCATTCCAGCGGTAGCGCCGGCAACGAGCAAGGTCTTGCGCTCCGCCGCGCTCAGTCGAAACAGCTGGGCGAAGAGCGACCCGATCGCGCCGCCGGTCATGATGATCGGGCCTTCCGCTCCAAACGGCCCGCCGCTACCGATCGAGACTGCCGACGAGAGCGGCTTCAGGAGCGCGACCTTTAGCGATAATTTGCTCTCGCCAAAGAGGATCGTCTCGATCGCCTCGGGAATGCCGTGGCCGCGGATCTTGTCGGATCCGTATCGCGCCGTGAGGCCGACGATCAGACCGCCCAGCACAGGAATCATGAGCACCAGCATCGGCCCGCGACTGGCAATCGTTGCGGAGCTGTAGGAGAAATTGCCGTACCAGAAGATGTTCGTCGCGAGGTTGATGAGCTTCAAGAGCGCCCAGGCGCTGAAGGCGCCCCCGGTCCCGGCGACGGTCGCCAACGCGGCCAGGATGAGCATTCGATAATCCGCGCTGTAATCGGCAAGCCGGCGTGGCTGATTTGTTCGAATTGTCGGCATGGCGGGCGCTTCACGCGATTGAACGCGTTATTGCAAGGCAAGGTGCCCATGCGCGCAAGCAAGTCTTGACCAAGGTCAAGCTCAAGCTGAGCAGACGCTCAGGACCGGATCGCTGAAGATCGAGCTCGACCGGTGGTTGTGGGCTTCTTTCTCGGCGGTCAAGGCTGGGGCGCCGGCACTTGCGGATATCGCGCCAGGCAAGAACTCTAACCGCTCAGCGCCCCTCGAACGCGCCGAGGATTGGGCAGGGGCCGCCGCGCTTTCTGGCGCAGGCGCTGGCGAGGCCGGCGAGGGCATCGCGCGCCTGACGCAGCTCTTCGATCTTTTCGTCCAGTGCGGCGACTCGGGCCTTAGCAAGCTCGCGGGCACGGGCGCGGTCGTCGGAAGCGTCGAGATCGACAAGCTCCTTGATCTCGCTAAGCGTGAATCCCGCCGCTTGCGCGCAGCGGATGAACCTCAGGCGCTTCACGTCTGCCGCGCTGTAGCGCCGCACCTCGCCCGGCGGCCGCGGGGGTTCGGGAAGCAGGCCCCGGCGCTGGTAATATCGGACCGTCTCGACCCCCACTCCGCTGGCTTTCGCCAAGCCACCGATCGTGTCCGAATTTTTCGCTTGATTCCGTACCATGGTACAGACTCTATAAGCCCTTTACCGAGCGCGAATCAACGCCTCGCGAAAAGGGATCACGACAATGGAAACCAAGGATATGAAGACCGAGCGGAACAGCGATTGCAACTGCGCAAAAGGGGGCTGCCGATGCAATCCATGCACCTGCAAGAATTGCAATTGCTAAACCAGCGAGGGTCGCGTCGACGATGCGGCCCTCCAAGCCGGCGGCGAGGCTTTACGAACTCCTCCCGCAAACCGCCTGCTCGCCGGTCGATACGACGGTGAAGGCCGGGTCTGCCGAAGTGCCGATGGTAATGGGTTGCGAGCCGCAACGCCGCAGCTGGAATCGAACCTTGCGCGCGCGGAAATCCAGCGAGACCCGACGGAATGCCTGCAGAATGTCGGTCCCGAGCAACAAGGATGGCTGGTTTTGCAAACCGAACACCTCGAAAGGGGGCAGGTCCGCGAAAGCGATCGGCACATTGCGAAGCGTCACCGATCCGATCTCGAGCTCGGCGATCATCGCAATCTGAACGGTAATGCTTTTCCCGGTCACGCCGACCATCGGCGTCATTGATTCACGATCGGGCTTGTTGCGCACCAGCTTGTCGCGAAGGGCCAGGTTTCCGATCGTCACTTCCGAGCCAGTATCGACGACTGCGTTCAGCCGAACCCCGGCCGCCCGCACTCGCGTCAGGATCAACTGGCCGCGATCGCGCCGAGCTGTGATGACGATCTCGCCGGGCAGATGAGCGGCCCGAACCCTAGCATCTTCGACTTTCACCTGCCGGCTCTCGAAATCGATCATCAGCCGCTGCTGCGCGAGCGCATCGATCCCAAGAAGCCCATCGCTGCCCAGATCCTCCTCGCGCAGCGCCGGGACCTCGAGGTTGGTGATCTTGCTTGCGCCGAAGGCGAGTTCATTCACCTTGACCCTGTCGATGATGCTCCGGTCCGTCATCCCGGTGAGGATTGCGGGCGAGCCGAGGGGCAGTTGCAGAGCATTCGCGATACGAAGGCCGACCGCAGAGGTATCGGCGCCGCTGTCGATCAGGAATCGGTAGGGACCCCGGCCGTTCACAAGCACGTCGACGCTCATGCGCGTACCGATTTCGCGAGCACGAATGTCGTCTCCCCCGATAGCAAGCTTGTTATCGATCTCCGCGGGGGGCAAGGGCGGCATTATTGTTGGTTCCGGGGGCGCCGGCCGGGGCCTGCCGATGCGCGGCGCCTGAGCGGCAGCGTGGCCGGAGAACAGCAATGTCATAATCAGAAGAAGACGGCGGCGAGGCATCGCGGTCGGTCCTCTCACGAACGATTGCGCGGTTGTACGCTCGATGATCTGCGCGCGCCATTATAAAGAGTGTCTCACCGACGTAGCGCACGCCCGAGTGCGCCAAGGTCCTCCATCGTGAAGATGCGCGCCGCGCGTGATTGCACTGGACAGACGGCCCACAGCTTGGATCATATGCGGGATGCTGTAGGACAGCAGAAAGTGACAGCAGGAGAGCAGGCATGGCCAAGGGACAAATGAGGTCCAACAAGGAAGCGCGGAAGCCCAAAAAGGCCAAAGTGAAGTCGATCGCGGCCAATCCTTCGCAAAAGAGCGGCCAGCGCGGGCTTGAGAATCTGAAGAACGATTAAGCGGCGCCGAGCAGCCGAAGAGACTTCCGCAGCTCATTGGCGCCCTCGACCACGCGCTTGTCATCGGGACGAAGTCCGTGCCGGCGCGGTTGGCACTAGATCTTGCACTGCCATCGCCGACCGGCAGAGCGATCGCGTGATCAAGCCGATTGGCGGTTCCCGCGATCCCGCTCGCGGGCGTCCCTCGTCAATTTCCGAGGCTCGACATATTGCGCTGGCTGTTGCTCCCCGTCGTGCTGTACACGGCTGCGGCTATGCCTCGCGCTGACGTCAACGGCGAACGCTCGGCAGCGAGCGCGGGAACGGTGCTCTCATGACCGATGTTCGAGCGATCAATCGAGACTTCGAAAAATACCACCAGGTACGCAAAGACCATAGTTATCGGCTGGCTGAAAACGAGGCCGATGCGTTCGACGAGAGCTATCAGATCAGAGCGCTCGACATGTCAGCGTTCCTGAGCGGCAATGCGGGCGACAAGTCGCGGTTCGCAGATGAGTTCGCAAGCGCTCTACGGAAGATCGGGTTTGCGGTGCTGACCGGACACGGCGTCGATTCTGCGCTCTACGACGACATCCGTGACGGCGTGCTCGATCTCTTCACCAAGACTCCAATGGATGAGAAGATGCGCTTCCGCGCCGCGCGCTCGGGATCGGTTGCGCAAGGCTATTTCCCGCTTGAGGAAACCAGCGAAATCCATCCCGACCTCGTGGAAGGCTGGGTCTGGTGCCGCCGCGCGTTCGATATTCCGCAGGATCGGAACAGGCCATTCCGGGCGGAAGAGTTTTGGCCGAGCGCGGATCATGAGCGACTGTTCCGGCGGCTGGTGCTCGCGCACGAGCCGCTATTCAAGCCGATCATTCAGGCGATGTTTCAGGGCTTGGGCGTCGATCCTCACCTCTATGACCAGAAGCTGACGCGGACCAATTTCGGGCTTCGGCTCAATCATTATCCACCGATGAGCTTGGCTCAGGATCGTTCGGGCGCGGGACGGCTATTCGGGCACGAGGACGTCGATTTGTTCACGATCCTTCCGGCGAGCCGGATCGACGGCTTGCAGGTGTGGAACCATCGCAGCGGCAAGTGGGTGAGGATGAGCGCGCCATACGGATCGATCATCATCAATACCGGCGACTACATGCAGCGGATCACGAACGATGTTCTCCCTTCGACGACACATCGTGTCGGCAAACCCAGCGATCGATCACATCTGACCGTCCCGCGCGTGTCATTCCCGATGGCCGTTTATGTCTGGGAAGATGAGATTCTGGAGGTGCTTCCGGGTTTGGGCGAGCCGCGATATCCAGCGGTCAAGGCGGTCACCTTCCATACGCGCAGCACGAGCAAATTCTATGGCGACGATTATGCCGTCGACGAGGACTAGCGCGTGCCCGGCCGCACAGGCGTCGCAGCCAACTCGCCCACCACGGTCGTCCATTCGCGCACGTGCCAGCGGGCGACCAGGCCCTTGAGGACGTAAGGATCGGCGCAAGCGAAGCGCTCGGCGACGCTCTTGTCGTCACCGGTGAACATCAGAACGGCACCATCGATCGGATCGGCGAGCGCGCCGGCGACTACCAGCTCGCCGCGATCATGGGCGGCCCAGGCATGCTCGAGGTGCGCTTCGCGAAACTCCGGGCGCCGCCTCAGATAATCGGTGTCAGGCTCATAGAAGAGAAGGAAGTGTTTCAAAGCGCTCTTATCTGCCCTGCGGCTGTTGCTGTTGCTTCTGCACAGGCTGGGCGGGAGCCGCTACGGTCTGGAGCAGCTGGACCTTGGTTTCGATGGCCTGGACGCATTTGTTCATCGTGTCACCGGCGGTTTTGTCGGTGATCAGCTTGGATTGTGCATCGAGAAGTGACTTCAGCTGTGCGGCGGTTTTGTCGTTGACGCGCCCGAGATAGAAATAGAGCGATGCCTCGGCCGCCTTTTGCTGGTTTGTGTCGGTCGCGTTCTTCGCGAACGCATTGCTGACGATCAGGCACTGCAAATCACTTGCGCTCTGGGCCATGGCTGATCCGCTCGTCATGAGGAGCGCTGCCGCAAGCGCCAATTTAGCTGCTTTCATTTCGTCTTTCTCCGGGATGGTCATTGGGCGGCGGGAACGTAAATCTCGCCGCCTTCGTCGTGGAACCGCTTGCTCATCTTGGCCATTCCTTCCTCGGCGTCGGCTTGCGCCAGTATCGCTCCTTGTTCGAAATGGCCCTCATCCGGGGACGCGCTCAGCGAAGTTTGCTTGGCAGCGAACTCGCGCACCTCCTGACTGATCTTCATCGAGCAGAACTTCGGCCCGCACATCGAACAGAAATGGGCCGTCTTGGCACCTTCCGCCGGCAGGGTCTGGTCGTGGAAGGCCTCGGCGGTATCGGGGTCGAGCGACAGGTTGAACTGGTCGCGCCAGCGGAATTCGAACCTCGCTCGGGACAGCGCGTCGTCGTGAAGGCGAGCGGCGGGATGGCCCTTGGCAAGGTCGGCGGCGTGGGCCGCGAGCTTGTAGGTGACAACTCCGACCTTGACGTCGTCGCGATCGGGAAGGCCGAGGTGCTCCTTGGGAGTGACGTAGCAAAGCATCGCTGTTCCAAACCAGCCGATCATCGCCGCTCCGATTGCCGAAGTGATGTGGTCGTAGCCGGGGGCAACGTCGGTGGTCAGCGGCCCCAATGTGTAAAAGGGCGCTTCGCCGCAGCTTTCGAGCTGCTTGTCCATATTTTCCTTGATCTTGTGCATCGGCACGTGGCCGGGGCCCTCGATCATCACCTGGCAATCGTGGTCCCAGGCCTTCTTCGTCAGCTCGCCGAGCGTGTAGAGCTCGGCGAATTGCGCCTCGTCATTGGCATCGGCTGTCGAGCCGGGCCGAAGGCCGTCGCCGAGGCTGAAGGCGATGTCATAAGCCTTCATGATCTCGCAAATCTCGTCGAAGCGTTCGTAAAGGAAGCTCTCGCGGTGGTGAGCGAGGCACCATTTCGCCATGATCGAGCCGCCGCGGCTGACAATGCCGGTGACTCGCTTGGCGGTTAGCGGCACGTACGGCAGACGGACTCCGGCGTGGATGGTGAAATAGTCGACGCCCTGCTCGGCCTGCTCGATCAGGGTATCGCGATAGATTTCCCAGGTCAGGTCCTCGGCAATTCCCCCAACCTTCTCGAGCGCCTGGTAAATGGGCACGGTGCCGATTGGCACGGGCGAGTTTCGGACGATCCATTCGCGCGTGTCGTGGATGTTGCGGCCGGTCGAGAGGTCCATGACCGTGTCGGCGCCCCAGCGGGTCGCCCACACCATCTTGTCGACCTCGGACGCGACGTCGGAGGCGACGGCGCTGTTGCCGATATTGGCGTTGATCTTGACCAGGAAGTTGCGCCCGATCGCCATCGGCTCGGTTTCGGGGTGGTTGATGTTGCTTGGGATGATCGCGCGGCCGCGGGCGACCTCGTCGCGAACAAACTCGGGGGTGACGAGTTCGGGGATGGAGGCGCCGAAGCTTTCGCCGTCACGATCCTCGTTAAGCGAGGCTTCGCGGCCGAGATTCTCGCGGATGGCGACATATTCCATCTCGGGCGTGACCATTCCGCGTCTGGCGTAATGCATCTGAGTGACGTTGGCGCCGGGCTTCGCGCGGAGCACGCGCTTGCGGACGTTTGGGAAGGGTTGGACTCCGCCGCTGCGATCGGGTCCGAGCTGGCCATTGTCTTCCGGCCGAACGTCGCGCTGAGCGATGTCCTCGACATCGCCGCGCGATCGGATCCAGTCACGGCGAAGCTCAGGCAGGCCGGCCATGATGTCGATCCGGGCATTAGGGTCGGTGTAGGGACCGCTGGTGTCGTAAAGGACGACTGGCGGCTCGCCGCTCGAGGGCTCGAGATCGACCGCGCGCATTGCGACGCCCAAGTCGCCGACGAGGATCTTGCGCGATCCGCGGATCGGCCCGGTTGTGACCTTGAGCTCGGTGCGTGCGGGGCGTCGCCCATCGTGATTCTCCTTCTCCCTCCACCGGTCCTAACCGGATCAGGTTCGACGGGTCTCGACGCGGATCGTCGATCTCAGCTCGACAAGAGCTCCCCGGGGAAGATCAGGCCCCTAAAGAAAAGCCCGGCGGCTGGCCAGCCGCCGGGCCCTCATCCCATGCGAATTCAAAGATGCTTACTTGCGCTTGCTCGCCGCGGCTTGGGCAGCCTGCACCTCCTGGGGGGTGATGGTGCCATCGTGATTCGCATCGATCCTGTTGAAATTCGCAAGCGGTCCGGTCTCATATTCCTCGAGGCTGATCTTGCCGTCCTTGTTGGAATCGATCGCGCCGATGACCTGCTGTGCCGTCTGGCGCGGCTGGACGTTCGGAACGATCGCCAAGAACTCGGCCTTACTGAGCTGGCCGTCATGGTTGGTATCGAGCTTGGCGAACTCGGCCTCGGCCTTTTGTTGCTCGGCCGCCCGCGCCTGCTGGACCTCCTTTTGCTGCGCGGCCCCGACCTCGCTCGCATCGAGGTTGCCGTCGTGATTGGCGTCGGCGGCGTTGAAGCGGTTCTGAACGCTGGCGCTGAACTGGGCGCGGGTTACCGGCTTTGGCGCCTGCGCTGCGGGAGCTGGCGCTGCGGGCGCCGCGGTAGCAAGGGCGGGCGCGGACACTGCAGCGCCGATCGACGCGGCAATGATCAAATGAAGGTTGGACAAATCGTTCTCCCCTAAACTCTCGACGGGATGGAAAAAAATTTAGCGACTACAGCCGATAGCGACTCGCTCGGGCAGCGTCGATTGTCGAATGTCGGCGCGCCTACCTTGCTGCCAACTGAATTGCAAAGACGGGGGAGCAAGGGGCTGGTCCGTCGTTTGAGTTGCGCGCGTACGCGCGCGCGCGAGCGCACGAGAGAGAGCGTTTTCTGTGTTGCAAAGACGCAACAGCATCGGCGGCAAGGCGCGACGAGTTGCAACCGCGATCAACTTTTCCGCTTGGCTTTTCCCAATTGTTCGCTCTAAGTCGAGGGTAGAGGATTGTCTCGCGACGGGCGAGCTGCGTCGGGTGCATGTGGCGCGGCCTTTCCAAAGGAGGCGATCCAGGGAGTAATAAGTCCGCGGCCGCGGCTAAACAGGGGAATACAACAATGAATACGACGCAACGCCGGATTGCGCTTCTCACGGGCGCTTCGCTTGCAACGCTTGGCATCGCATCGCCGGCGATGGCTGCAACTCCTCCGCACAGCGGAGTTGCCAACGGCACTTATTCGGGCACGAGCGTACTCGACGTGGCCTCGCCTTTCACCGACACCGTCACAATCTGCAACATCGCGGGCGCTTCCCCTGAGTGCTTCCTCGGTGTGATGAACAGTGGTGGGGCGACCGAAACCTCGACCGTGAATTCTGTTTTGACCGGCCAGGTCAAGCTCGGCGCGCCGGCTGCAACGGGTCCTGTGGCCCTCACCGTGACGAACGCGGTCGGAAGCACGGCTGAAATCGGCGCCGTCGCGATCGCGACTGGCGTGGACGCGAGCGCGAACGCTACCAATACCAGCGCGATCTCGATGACCGCGCACGGCTCCGGCCCGGCCACGCTTACGGTCAACAATGGCGGCAACCTCTATCTCGACGCAATCGCCTCGGCGAACGCCACTGCGGGCTCCGCTTCTGCGAACGCAAACATGACGTCAGGCATCTATCAATATGCAACGTCGACCGGCGGCAGCGTGAGCAATGTCGTCACCAACGGCGCTGGACTTCTTGACATTGCGGCGAGCGCAAACGCCAACGGCGTGACCCACGCTTATGCGACGGCCTCCAACGAATACGGCGTCGGCCAATATGCTTACGCTTATGGCTCGGGCAACGCGTCCAACTCGGTCAGCAACGGCGCCGGCACGCTAGACGTCATTTCCCATGCGTCGGCGAACGCGACCTCGGGCGACGCGACGGCTTACGCCACTCAATATTATGGTATCAGCCAGACGGCCTATGCGACCGGCGGCGGCGATGCGTCGAACTCGATCTCGAACGGCGCCGGCACCATCGCGGTCGACGCGAGCGCAGTCGCGAACGGCACCAGCGGCGCCTATGCTTACGCCTATCAGTATGAAGCGCTGACGCAGAGCGCGACTGCTTACACCGGCGGCGATGCGACCAACTCCGTCACCAATGGCGGGACGCTGAACATCAACGTTCACGCCAGTGCCAATGCGACGGCGGGCAGTGCAACCGCTTACGCGTACCAATATTACGGCATCTACCAGGACGCCAACGCTTACGGCGGCGGCAACGCCAGCAACACGGTTGCGAACGCCGGCACTCTGACGATCGACAATACTGCGGTCGCGAACGGCGCCAGCTATGCTTACGCTTATGCGAGCCAGAGTGATGCAATTTCCCAATATGCGTACGCAACTGGCGGCGGGAATGCGTCAAACCTCGTGAGCAACACGGCCGCGGGCGTCATCGACATCGGCAACGTCGCTCGAGCCAATGCCAGCACCGGTGGTGCTTATGCCTATGCGAGCGAGCTTAGCTCCGCGATCGACCAATATGCCTACGCAACCAGCGGCGGCAATGCGAGCAACGTCATCACCAACGACGGAACGCTCAACATCCACTCGACGGCCGTCGCCAATGGCGCGACCTATGCCTCGGCCAGCGCCTCGGCGGATTACGTCGTCGAGCAGACCGCTTATGGGTATACCGGCGGCGATGCCTCGAACACGATCACGAACGGCGCTGGCGGAACTCTCAACATCGTCGCAAACGCGACCGCCAATGCGGCATCGGGATCGGCGACTGCGGACGCTTCCAACTATGAAGCGATTTCGCAGAACGCTTACGCTTACACGGGCGGCAACGCCTCTGATCTGATCGCGAACGACGGCACGATCACCATCGGCGCGGTAGCGAATGCGAGCGGCGCGAGCGGCTATGGCTATGCCTATGCGACCAATGAATATGCGATCGACCAAAGTGCCGACGCCTACGGCGGCGGAAACGCTTCCGTTTCGATCACCGGCGCGGGAACGATCAACGCGGACGCAATCGCGAACGCCAACGCTTCAACCTACGCATATGCCAACGCCTCCCTCTACGAGGCAATCTATCAATCTGCGTATGCGACGGGCGGTGGCAATGCGAGCGCCGTTCTCAGCCAGGGTGCCGTCAACCTTACGGCGGCGGCGCACGCTGTTGGTGGCAGCGAGGCCTATGCGACGGCGACGAACGAATATGGCATCGAGCAATATGCTTATGCCTATACAGGTGGTGATGCGAACGCGACGATCTCGCTTGGCGGCGGTAACATCAACGCGTTCGCGACAGCCACAGCCGGCTCATCCTATGCCTATGCAGACGCTGAAGTTTATGAGGCGATTTCGCAGACCGCATATGCGACAGGCGGCGGCAACGCGGTGGCCTCAATCAGCAATGCAGGCACGCTGAACATCAATGCCGTCGCGAACGCGAGCGCTACTGGCTATTACGCCACGGCTTACGCCTATAACGACTATGCGATCGAGCAGTCGGCGACCGCTTACGGCGGCGGCGACGCCAGCGCGCTTATGTCCAATGCGGGTACGCTGAACATCGGTGCGGTCGCGAACGCGAAGGGCACGGAAGGCTATGCGAGCGCGAGCAACTATTCGGCCATTTCGCAGAATGCCTATGCGACGGGCGGCGGCAATGCGACGGTCAGCCTGGTCAACGACGGAACGATCAATGTAACGGCGGCGGCCAACGCCACGGGCACCAGCGGCTACGCCGATGCCTATGCGACGAACGAATATGCGGTCGCTCAATATGCCACCGCTTACACTGGTGGTGATGCGTCGGCGAGCATCTCTGGCGCTGGCACGATCAACATCGGCGCATCGGCGAACGCAGTCGCGACGAGCGACGCTTATGCATATGCTTACCAATATGAAGGCATCTACCAGGATGCCTATGCTTACGGCGGCGGCAACGCGTCCGCTTTGATCGACCAGGCCGCGGTCAACATCAACGCCGTCGCAAATGCATCCGGCGGAACGTCGGCGACGGCTTATGCCTATAACGAATATGGCATCGAGCAATACGCCTATGCGAGCTCCGGAAATGCGTCCGCAACGATCAACCTCGGCGGCGGAAGCATCAATGCGAACGCAAAAGCGACCGCGACAGGCAACGCTAGTGCCTATGCGAGCGATTATGAGGCGATCTACCAGACGGCCGAAGCGGGTGGAGGCGGCGACGCGTCCGCGTCGATCACCAACACCGGCGATCTCACGGTCAACGCAATGGCCAGCGCCAACGCTGGCACCTTCGCCAACGCCACTGCGTACAATGAATATGCGATCTACCAGAGCGCCAGTGCCTACGGGAACGTCGCAGTCACACACACGCATGCAACCGGCGGCGGCGGCACCACGACGACGACCACCTATGCAGGTGGCGACGCGACGGCGCTGATCACCAACAGCGGCAACATCGACATCAACGCGATTGCGAACGCTGCGGGTTCGGCAGCGGACGCCTACGCTTATGTTTCGAACGCTGTCGTCAATGACGCCCACGCGTATAACACCGGCGTAACCGGAGTTGCTGGCGATGCTACGGCTGGTCTTGTCAACAATGGGACCATCGGTGTTCACGCTCTCGCGAACGCGAGCGCAACGTCGGGCAACGCGACCGCGGATGCATATGTCAACACGGCGGTCGGCGAGACTGCTACCGCATCCAATGGCGGCGATGCCTATGCTTATCTGACGGGCACCGGCACGATCGACATCGGCGCCAGGGCTCATGCGCTGTCGCTCAACGGCTCAGCAAACGCTTATGCGTCGGTTTATAGCGGCGTGTGGCAGAGTGCCTTCGCTTATGGTGGCGGCGATGCGCGTGCATGGATGACGGCGACCGGCGTCAACATCCACGCAACGGCTTTGGCCGGCGGAACCACGGCACATGCGACTGCCTTCGTCGATCAGGGGATCTTCCAATACGCTGAAGCGACCAGCGGAAACGCCGCGGCTACGCTCAGCCTTGGCGGCACGAACGTCATCAAGGCGTTCGCCAGCGTCAACGCGACCGACAACAACGGGACGGCATCGGCCAGCATTGAAGGCGAAATCACGCAGCAGGCCTATGGCAGCACCAGCGCCGTGGTGAATTTCACCAACTCTGGCACGCTGACAATTGGTGCCGGCGCAGTTGCGCTTGCGGATGAGACCGCAAATGCGACGGCCAACGCCAATGGCATCGCTCAGACGGCAGCTGCCTTCTCCAGCGCTGCCGCCAACGTCTCCAACGCCGGCACCTTGACTGTGATGGCTCAGGCCACTGCGACCGGGTCGACCGGCAATGCGCATGCGTTCGTGGGATACGGCATTGGGCAGGGTGCCTTCGCGCTCAGCAACGCCTCGGTCTCGCTCACCAACAGCGGCACGATCAACGTGGCAGCCGACGCTGCCGCGATTGGCAATCGCGGCGACGCATTCGCCTCCGCGCTCGTCAGCCAGGGCATTGCGCAGACTGCCGACGGAGTGTTTGGCACTGGAGTTGCCAGCCTGTCCAACGCGGGAACGATCAACGTCATGGCGGCCGCCACGGCTGACGCCGGATCGAAGATCGTCGGCGTCGGCACGACCGCGACCACGGTATATGGAAACGCAACCGCCGTTGCTGGCGTCGCTGTCGGGGTTTCGCAGTCCGCGACTGGCGTCCACGCCACGGCTTCGGTGAGCAACGCGGGCACGATCAACGTTGGGGCTTCGGCGAATGCGGGCGCCAATGCTACTGCGGCCAACGCAGTTGCGGCTGCTGGCGTTGGCGCTGGGGTGGTCCAGTTTGCTGTCGCGGGCGGGACCTTCACCACCACCTATACGACGCCAACTGCCGGCGGCGGAACGTCGACGGTCACGGTCACTCATCCGGGCGCAGCGGTCGCCTCGCTCGATAACAGCGGCGCGATCAACGTTTCGGCGATCGCGAACGCGACCGCTTCGAAGTCGGCGTCGGCTTTTGCGGGCTACAGCTCGGGCGTCGTGCAGATCGCCGCTGGCGGCGACGGTTCGGCGACGCTGAACAATAGCGGCACGATAGCGATCAATGCTCAGGCCAGCGCGAAGGGCGGGACCGCGGCTTTCGCGATCGCATCTGGAACCAACGGCGTTGAGCAAATCGCGGCGGGCAATCCGGTCGCGACTGCCTTC
>CAWBIC010000017.1:0-7844 GCA_963788765.1 uncultured Alphaproteobacteria bacterium
ATGGCGCTTGGGAATCGAGCGGCGCGGTTTGCGCGCGCTGGCGCGCCAACGCATTAATGATGCGCATCATGTCGTCACATGATCATCAGCTTCGCGCAAAGGCGAGGATCTCGTCAAAAGCATGATCGTCGGCCTTCTTGAGCGCCCGACTATATTTCTTTCGGAGTTCGCCGATGTTTTGCCGCGCGCCACCACCACCCCAGGTGAATGGCTCACCACCGAGCCGCGCGACAACGAGATCCGCTATGAGGCGAGAGTGCCGGCCGTTTCCGTTGGGAAACGGATGAATGAAAACGATACCGTGATGAAGGCGGATCGCGATCTCGTCCGGCGGATAGACTGAATTCTGGATCCAGTAGCGAGCATCGTTCAACAGGCCTCCAAGGCGTATGTAAATCTCGGTCGGATCCACACCGATGTTTTTGCCTGTTTGCCGTCTGTCGCCCGCCCAGGTCCACACATCACCCAGCATTCGCCTGTGCAGTTCGAACACGAACTCCTCCGTGAGGAGCTCGCGATCGCCCAGCCTGGTTGTCCATGCGACGGCCGCATCAATATTGATTTGCTCAGCTTCGTTCAGGTCTGCTCGTGTGGTTACCCATGTTTGCTTGAGCCCCTCACGCTCGTCAGGCGTGAGAGGCGTCGCATCCTCGGGCTGTGCGAATATGTCATTCACTGGGAATCCCAGAGATTCCGATCGGTGACCGCGCTCGCTATGTAGCGCTGGATTCGAGCTTCAAGGTCTCGATTTACCTGCTGGTCTTCGAGCGCCATTGAATGCGACACTCGGCCGAGTGCGCGTAGCGCGATCTCACGCGCTCGCTCGTCGACCATCTCCGTCAGCTTTTTTTTTGGCACCAGGGCGTAGACCAAGACGCAATCCATAGCCTCGGCCGCTCGGCGCAAAGTGTTGAGCTGGATAGTGCCGGCGGCTTCGGACTCCTCTAGCTTGCGCGCCGCGGGAGCCGACGTCCCGAGCCGTTCGGCCAGTTGACGGAGCGACATCCCAAGAGCGTCGCGAATGGCACGAACCCACCCCTTCGGCGGCTTGCTGAATTGCTCGAGGGACTGGAAAGTCTCGAACTTCATGTCGAGGCGCTGCCGGCCACGATGGCGAATATCAGATTTCATAAACCTGCAGGTCCCTATCTAAGGACATCATAAACCCAAGGGTTTATATCATGAGATGGAAAGTAAAACTACAGGTTAACGCGTAACCCAACATTTTTAACCTGTAGGTTTCCAGTGCTCTGAGAGGCCGATGCAGACCTTGCCCTCCTTCTGCGATCGCGGTGGGACATGAAAGTGTCTGGACCCAGGTTGATGTGCTTGGTGGGTTCAGTGTCGGAAAATTCGACGAAGATTGGCGATCTCCACATTGTCGGTTCTGCTGAGAGCGCGGATTGCCGAGAAACTACACTTATTTTTGGCGGCTTTCTTTGTTGCGCGAGCACGCATCAGACCGCATTAGAGCGCACGCACCAAGCGAATGTAACACCCCGTCTCGGGTAGTCGTGAGGTCATTTTTTGCAGTTTCTGCTGCGGGTATGATGTAATGGTAGCCTGTCAGCTTCCCAAGCTGATCGCGCGGGTTCGATTCCCGCTACCCGCTCCACCAACCCCAGAACAGGCGTGAGGTTGCCGCCGCTTAAGGGCCTGACCGCGGTGCAATTGACCGCATGGCGAGCACCTCTGAGTAGGATGATATTGTAAGACCGCCGCGTGATGCGACCGCCAGCGAGCTCACCTAGAGTCCACCTTCAACCGGCTCGTAACCTGCGATCCGCAGCCTTTCGGCGAGATCACCGCCAGTCTCCATCGCCAACTCGCCGTCGACCGACCGGATCACGAAATTGGCGCCGTAGCGACCGTCCTTGAAGAAGGGGTAGCTGCCAATCGCGACACCAGGATGAGCGGCCTCGGTTTCGCGAAGCAGATCGGCAACGTCGCTTTCGGGCGCCCGGGCACCGACGGTCACCGAGACGACCGGTCGGCCGCCCTCGAGCTTTCCGGTCAGAGCCTCGATCATGCTCCTAGCGATGCCGGGCACCCCCGCTAGGATGTAGACGTTCTCGATCTTGATCCCAGGCGCTCCGGAGCTCGGGTTCTCGAGAAGCTCGGCGCCCTCTGGCACTCGAGCCATCCTGAGGCGCGCTTCAGTGAGCCCTCCGGCGCGATCGCGATAATAATGCTCGAGGATTTTTCGTGCCGCCGGATGGACGATCATCGGCACCCCAAATGCAGCTGCGATCGCCTCGACAGTGATGTCGTCATGGGTCGGGCCGATGCCGCCGGTCGTGAACAGGTAATCGTGCTTCGAGCGAAGCGCGTTCACGGCCTCTACGATGGCCGCGGTCTCGTCGGGTACCACTCGGACTTCCGCGAGCCTGATTCCCTGCTGGTTTAGCCATGTCGCGATCTGCGCGACGTTGCGGTCCTCAGTCCGACCTGAGAGGATTTCGTCGCCAATCACCACCAGCGCTGCGGTCCAGATCTTGTCGGACACCGGGACTCCGTTCGGCCTCTTGTGAGGCGGCCTTACTTTGCTCGCGTCGAGAAGAGAACAGTCGTTCGTTTCACCCGCCGTGCTGCCCAGCCCAGACCGTGAACAGGTCGGGCCAAAGCGAACCTGGATGATCGCGTCGCAAGTGAAATCCGAAGCCGTGACCGCCTTGCGCGAGGAGATGGGCCTCCACCGAAACCCTGGCTTTGCGGCAAGCCTCGATCCAGGCGAGGCTATTGTCGATCGCCACGACGTCGTCGTCGAATGCTGCAACAACGAAGCTTGGCGGGGTAGCGCTCGTCACGTGGCGTTCGGGCGATCGTGCCTCGATCAACGCCGCCGGCGCGCCTGGTCCAAGCAGATTGTCGCGCGAACCGGCGTGAGTGAAAGGCCCCAGCGTCGCGACTGGATAGATCAGCCCGGCGAAGCTTGGCCGGGCCGAGAGCTCGTCCGCTGCGTCGAGCGGACGGTAGACCTCCTGGTCGAACGAGACCGTGAGGTCTGCTGCTAGCTGGCCGCCGGCCGAAAATCCCAGCACGCCGAGCCGCGCCGGGTCGACCCGCAATTCCGCCGATCGCGAGCGGATGAGGCGCATCGCTCGCTGCGCATCCTGCAAAGGCACGATTGAGCGGCTGGCCCAGCCTTCGGCCGGCAATCGATAGGTCAGGACAAAGACCGTCGTTCGTTGGGCATTGAACCGCCTGGCCGCGTCGACTCCCTCATTTTGAACCGCGAGGAACTCATAACCGCCGCCGGGAATCGCAAGGATCGCCGAACCGTCGGGGCGGGCCGGCTGGAAGACGTTCACTTCGGGGGTGGCAATCCCCTTGATCCAGAGCTGGCGGTAGGTCGCGTCGCCGGACATCGTCCATTCGGGCCGGGGCAGCGTTTCCGGAGCTCCTGGCGGCGCTTTCGGCCACAAGGAGAAGCGCTCTTTCGACGGCCATGGCGGCGCTCCGGGTTTCGCTGCAATCGAAGCAGGATCCTCATAATCCTGCGCCGAGGCGCCGGCAGCGATCACCGCAAGGCCCGCTCCAAGGAAGGAGCGGCGTCCGACGCCGCCATCATTGCCGGCGGACAATTTCGCCGCCTTTCATCACCATTCGCACATGCTCGACCGCGGAAACGTCGCGGGTCGGGTCGCCATCGACCGCGACGAGGTCTGCAAGAAGCCCCGGCTTGACCTCGCCTCGGTCGCTCAGGTGAAAGATATGCGCGTTTCCGGACGTTGCCGCGATCATCACCTCGGCAGCAGGCATTCCGGCACGCTGCATCGCTTCCATCTCGAGCCAGTTCTTGCCGTGCGTGAAAACGCCAACATCGCCGCCCATGCAGATCGGGACTCCAGCCTTCATCGCCATCTGGAAGGAGCGGCGGTTCTCCTGGACGCTTTCGGGAGCCGGCTCCTCGCCGTTCCAGCCAGCGAAATAGCGGGCATAGGCCTCCGACGCAGCGATCGTCGGGCAGAGCGCGGTGCCGCGGTCGTGCATCATCCTGAACACCTCAGCAGTCCCGCCATAGCCGTGCTCGACCGTGTCGACTCCGGCGAGGATCGCGCGGCGCATTCCCTCGGCGGTCGTGGCGTGCGCAGCGGCGATCCGGCCCGAATCATGAGCGACGGCGACGCCGGCGGCCATCTCGGCCTCGGTCAGGGTGGGGCGGCTCGGCTCGCCCGGACCGTAACGATAATCCGCATACATCTTGATGACGTCGGCTCCTGCGGCGACTTGATCGCGCGCTGCTCTTGTCATCTCGTCCGCGCCGCTGACCTCTTCCGCACCCTGGGGAATGTGGACTCCGGGCTCGAAGCCTTTGGGTCCATAAGCGCCGCGAGCGACATTGGCCTTGGTCGCGACGAGCAGGCGAGGGCCTGGAACGATGCCCTGGTTGATCGCCTGCTTCAATCCAACGTCGGCATAACCGGCGCCTTCGGTGCCAAGATCGCGCTCGGTCGTGAAGCCCGCCATCAATGTCTTCTCGGCATTGACCACGGCGCGCGCAGTTCGAAGCGCAAGCGATTCGTGAAGGACCTGATCGTCCCACTTGGCCTCATTATAAGGGTGGAGAAAGAGGTGCGAATGGCCCTCGATCATTCCAGGAATGAGGGTTTCACCAGGCAAGTCGATCACTTTTGCACCGGCCGGCACCGCGACGTCGGGGCCGGCGGCAACAATCCTGCCGCCATCGACCAGAACCGACCAGCCTTGGTGCGGACGTGGATTGACGCCGTCGAACACCTGCGCGGGCTTGAGCAGGATCGGTTCGGCGATTGCTGGAACCGCGAGCGCTGCAAATGCTGTGGCCATGGCGATGAGACAACGCATCAGAACCTCCCCGGTTTTGCCGCAGCCTAGAATTGAACAGGACGCCTCGGATAGCCCGAAGCGTCGTTTCGCGACGAATTGATGCTGGTGAAACTCAGCACCCCTGGTCGTCGATCAGGCTCATGCAGGTGACTCCAGCCTCGGCTTTCTGAAGCTCGGAGACATCGATCTCCACGAGGCTGTAGCCAAGCCCAGATAATTGGTCCGCCGTGCGCGGATTTCCTGCGGGAAGGATCAGCCGGTCGCCGGCCCTCAGGCAGTTGGCGGCCGAAGGCTCGCTGGTCCTGATCGGCTCGACATCCTTGAAGATGGCTGGATCGACCCAATCGGGATTGACGAGGATCCGCGGCGTGCCCGATCCATCCTCTCCCGCAAACGTCACTGCGGTCTTCAAATGAAGGCATTGGCTCGGCTCTACTTTGACGACCTCGTAGCCGAGCGGCGCTGCAAGCGAACGAAGCGCCGCAGCGCCTTCAGCATTGGTCCGGCTCGAAAGGCCGACGTAAATCGTTCGTCCGATCCGCATCACATCTCCACCGTCGAGAGTCCCGGAAGCGAGGCGATGGACCGTGAAATGCGGCTCGAGCCCAAGCTCGGTGCTGGCGATTTCACCGAACCTCGAGGGTGCGCCCGGCCGGGTGATGACGGCGTTGCTCCCGAGCAGGATCGCGGTGTCCTCGACGAACACCGCGTCGGGATCGTCCGCCAGCTCGGGCAGTCGAACGATCTCGAGCCCGGCCTTGGCGAGCGCCTGTTCGTAAGCTGAATGCTGGGCTCTTGCGAGTTCGCGATTGATCGGCTGCCGCTCGAGATGAGTGAGCGCGCACTCGGAGATCTTCCGGCTCACCGCTCGAGTGAATGCACGGGACATTCACGCCTCCTAATGCGGTGCGACGACCAAAGGAAAGGGCGGCCGGGAAACCCGACCGCCCTTTTGCAATGAAATATGATCCGTGAAGCCTAGCGCTTCGAGAATTGGAAGCTTCGCCGGGCCTTTGCTCGGCCGTATTTCTTGCGCTCGACGACACGCGGGTCACGGGTCAGGAACCCGGCCTGCTTGACGATGGATCGAAGCGCCGGCTCGAAGCGAGTGAGGGCCTGGGCGATGCCATGCTTGACCGCTCCGGCCTGACCCGAGAGGCCACCGCCGACGACGGTTGCGACGACGTCATATTGACCATCGCGGCCGGCAATCCCGAACGGCTGGTTGATGACGAGGCGAAGCGTCGGGCGAGCGAAATAGGTTTCCTGCTCGCGGCCGTTGATGACGATCTTGCCCGAGCCCGGCTTCAGCCAGACGCGCGCGATGGCGTCCTTGCGCCGGCCGGTTGCGTAGGCCCGGCCATATTTGTCGAGCTGCTGCTCGCGAAGCGGAGCAGCCTCGACGGGCGGGGGAGGCGCGGCAGGGGCCTCGTCAGCTGGAGCCTGGGCTTCAGTCGCCTCGGGCGCCGGAGCTTCGGTCGGCTCCTTGGTCAGCTCAGCGAGATCGGAGAGAGACTTCTTGTCGGCCATTATGCGCCCACCTTGTTCTTGCGGTTCATCGACGCGACGTCGAGCGTTTCGGGGTTCTGGCCGCCGTGCGGATGCTCGGTGCCATTGTAGAGGTGAAGAGCGCGCATCTGGTCGCGGCCGAGCGGGCCACGCGGGATCATTCGCTCAACGGCTTTCTCGAGCACTCGCTCGGGGAAACGGCCCTCGAGCATCTTGCCCGCGGTCACCTCTTCAGTCCGCCGGCATAGCCGGTATGGTTGTAATAGATCTTCTGGTCGAGCTTCCTGCCGGTGAAGCGAACCTTGTCGGCGTTGACGACGACGACATGGTCGCCGCAATCGACATGCGGAGTGTAGCTCGGCTTGTGCTTGCCGCGCAGGATATTGGCGATGATCGTCGCGACCGACCGACCACCAGGCCGTCGGCATCGATCAGATGCCATTTCTTCTCAACCTCGGCCGGCTTCGCCGACTTGGTCGTCTTCATCAGCGCCTTCATGGCTCCTGAACCTCTTTCTAACGAGAAAAGCGGCTCATCAGGGGAGCCGCCGTCGGACGGCGCTATTTGCGGCTGAGGGCAGAAAGTCAAGCAAATCCGGCACTTTCGGATGGGTAAAATAATACCACTCGATTATTGATGATTGCCTGCGTAACGACTGGAACGCGCGGGCCTTGTCTCCGTTTCACAAGCAAAACAAAAGGAGGAGCGTGTCATGTATATCGGACTTGGCGGAATCCTGATCCTGATCCTGATCCTGTGGCTTCTCGGAGTGATCTAGGTCACAAGCTGGTTTTGAGCGTCGTGGCGGGCTCGTTCGGGTCCGCCATTCGCGCAAGCTCCAGAATGATCAGGATCAATTCGGCGCCGTAGCAATCTGCGGTTCAGGATCGAGGAATAACTTCTCCAGCATCGTCAAATCAATCGCTGGAGGATGTCTAGTGAGAAAGCTTTCCGCTTTCATGTTCGGTGGTATCGCAGCGGCCGCAATCGCTGGTGGAGCTCTCGCAGCGACAGGCCCGAAAACCCACGTCATCAAGGTCTCCCTTCCCGATGGCTCGGTGGCCAGTGTCGAATATGTGGGAGACATCGCACCCAAGATCTCGATCGCGCCGCGGCGCCTCGCTTCCGCGTTCGACCCCGAGGCGATGGCTTTCCCATCCTTTGCGGGATTCGACCGGATGATCGCGCAGATGCAGCACCAGTCGGACGAGATGATGAGCGAGGCGCAGAAGCAGGTGCCGCGGCCGGGCGATGCAACGCCGTACATTGCGTCCTACGGCAAAATGCCGGCAGGCGAGGCCAGCACGACGGTGGTTTCGATCAGCCACGACGGAGCGACCTGCACTCGGACGACCAGCATCGTCTCGCAAGGGCAGGGCAAGGCTCCGAAGGTCACCTCGAGCGCGAGCGGGCAATGCGATGGACCGGCTTCCAATCCATCGGGCTCGGCACACCCCGCCTGAGCTTCGGGGAAACCCGCCCGGCGCGATCGCGGGCCAGAATTCGAATTAGAATATATGCAACGG
>CAWBIC010000018.1:0-54228 GCA_963788765.1 uncultured Alphaproteobacteria bacterium
CTCAACCCAAAGGTGGCGCGATAACCGCTGCTGTCGAAGAGCAGGCCGCCCATTGCGGCGCCAAGCGTCAGCGCGAGCTGAACCATGGCAACGAGCAAGCCACCACCCGCTTCAGCGTCGTCGGGAAGGACCTTGCTCAGCCAAGTCCACCAGCCAACCGGCGCTGCCGTGCCAATGAAGCCCCAGAGAGCGAGCAAGATAGCCACGGCAACGACTGACGAGCCGACGGTGATCAGCCCCATTGCGATGGCCGCCATCGCGACAGGCATCCCGATGAGCAGGACGTAAAGAAGATATCTGAGCAGCACACCGATCAGATACGTGCCCGCCAAGCCAGCGAACCCCATGATCAGGAGGACAATGGACAGGGCAGTCCACCGAGCCCAGTTACATTCTCCAGGTAGGGCCGCAGGTAGGTGAAGAGCGTGAATTGGGGCCCGAAGAACAGTCCCAATGCCAACATGCCGAGTGCAACCCGCGGACGCTGCAGGAGCCTCAACGTTGCGAAGCCAGCCGAACGCTGGGTGGCCGGCATCTTCGGGAGAGTGAAAAACTGCCAAGCGAAGGTGATCGCTGCCAAGGGTACGACGCAGAAGAAGGCTCCGCGCCAGCCAATATATTGACCCAGAAAGCTACCCAGCGGTGCGGCGATCGTCGTCGACAACGCGTTTCCGCCGTTCAGCAAAGCGAGCGCGCGAGGCACATCATCTTGAGGAACCAGCCGCATTACGGTCGCTGCCGACATTGACCAGAAGCCTCCTATCACGACGCCGATCAGGGCTCGACCGAGCATCAGCGCTGGATAGTTAGGGGCGAATGCGGTGATCAGCCCTGACACGAACATCACGCCCGTGAGGCAAAGCAGTAACAAGCGGCGATCCAGGCTACCCGTTGCTGACGAAATGAAGAGGCTGGTCAGCACGGCGAAGATGCCGGAGACAGCGATAGCCTGGCCAGCCCGCCCCGCCGTCAGGCAAGCGGCGTGACCGGGTCAGCAGGACTGGCATAAATTCAGATGCAATCAGCGTGGAGACGCAAAGCGTCAGCGCGAAAACCGCGCTCCAGCCGCCCCACGATCGAGAAGTTCTGTTTTCGAGCATGGCAGCCATTTAAGAGCTGCACTGAGCGCCGATTAGGCGTTATAATCCGCATGTACCTGTAAGTAAGGCTTCAAAATCGCACGCCCGCCAATAGCTGACCTGGCTGCCTTCCTTGCCGTCTCCCGTGAGCGCAGCTTTACGCGTGCCGCCGCGAGCTGGGCGTGTCCCCTCCGCGCTAAGTCAGACGATGCGGGCGCTCGAAGAACGTTTGGGCGTCCGGTTACTCACTCGCACGACCCGCAGCGTCGCGCCGACGGAGGCCGGAGAGAAGTTGGTGGCGACCATCGGGCCGCACATGGAGGAGATTGAGGTCGGGCTTGCCGCCCTATCCGAACTCAGGGACAAGCCCGCAGGTACGATCCGCCTCACTGCCGTGGATCATGCCGCCGAGACTGTTTTGTGGCCCGCACTTGCCGAGTTCCTGGGCAAATACCCTGACGTGCATGTCGACTTGATCGTCGACAACGCGTTGCGCGACATAGTCAGCGAGCGCTTCGACGCAGGGATACGCATGGGAGAGCGGGTCGCCCGAGATATGATCGCGGTGCGGATCGGCCCTGAGATACGAATGGCCGCGGTAGCTACCCCCTCGTATTTCGAACGACGTGGGAAACCGAAGACCCCGCAAGATTTGCGCATCACAGCTGCATCAACATGCGCTTTGCGACTCTCGGGAACGTCTACACCTGGGAGTTCGAAAAGGGCTCTCGGGAATTGAATGTCAAAGTCGAGGGACAGCTGACCGTCAACGACATCGCCGTGATCCGGCAGGCAGCACTTAATGGTGTCGGTATCGCCTTCATGCCGGCTGACATTGCCGAACCATATATCCAGCACGGCGAGTTGATCCGCGTCCTGAGCGACTGGACGCCGCCATTTCCCGGTTATTACTTGTATTTTCCAAGCCGCCGTCAGCAATCGCCGGCGTTCGCGTTACTCGTAGAAGCGCTCCGATATCGCAGCTCGTAATGTCCGCTTAGGGGAAGTGGCCGAACCGCTGCCGATGACCACAGCGGGCGCAATTCCGTCCTTGGACTGCACCGACGCGCAATCCTGTAACTGGGGCAAACCGATAGTCGGAGGTCGTCTTGATTGACTGGACTTCTCTCGCACAAAGAGCGACTTACTTGACTGGCGGGGAAGATCAAACCTTTCGCAGCGGTTCGATTCCGGATCGCTCCTCCACCCACATTCCGAGACGTAAGTCTCTGTTTTTATGCAGGGACAAATGGTGCAGTTCTGCGCTTTTGAGCCTGCATATCGCCTGCGGAGACTGGCTTTGCACCTTCAGCGAACCGCCGAATTCCTCCCCAAGTGGCGACCCGTATAGCTTGGTGCGTGACGCAAGAAGACGATGTCTCATCGTGTTCGATGCGGTTCGGTTTGCGAAACTAATCGCAAGCACAGCGTATCCTGTCTCGGCCTTTAGGCGTCACGTCCTTCCGCTGAGCATATCCAAACGCACCGCCCTCGTCGGGAGCAAAACAGGCCTGCTATGCGCGCCAGCCTCGTGGCGCGGGAGAATTCCATGCCAATTAAGCGCGCTACTCAATTATCGCGGACGAGCTTAGACTTCGCTTTCACGTGGCTGGACAGACCAGCTATCGGGCAGTGTCGGCTGGTAGGACGATAGATATGATCGGCGAAAATGTCTGGAAAGCTCTTTTTTCTGCCTCTGTCCTTGTCGCGACCGTTGTAGCTGCAACGGCCGTCCAGGCTCAAAAACCAGCACCTCCCAACGCTCCCGCGGGCAGTGGATTTCCACAATACACGAACGAGGCGGACGCGGTGAAGCAGTGCGGAAACGACAAGGTCGTGTGGGGTAGCGGCGCGAATAAGGGAGTCGTATTATTTGCCCGGCGCTGGCCCATACAACGGCGCTGGCCCGGCTGGCCCGGTAAGAATCGGCGGATTTTATGCATGTGCCGCCGTCGTCACGAAGGCGGGAATGACCATTGAACCGGGGAAATGAACTCTTAGTTTTTTGCGAACTCGAGTTCGAGCCACAGCTGCTGGAGTTCTACAACACCGAGCGGGCGGTGCGCACGGCCAGCTCGAAGGAGGTCCGGCGTCCCATCTACCGTGAGGCAACAAAGCAGCCAAGCTTGGCTTAACTCCGCCGCACAAGAACAACACCGATGAGTACGAACACGAAGCCAGCGGCGCGGGTGACGGTGACTGGATGGCGGGCGAGACCGAACAGTCCATAATGATCCAGCACCAGCGCGGCGACGAGCTGTCCCGCGATTGCCGCCGTCAGAAGCACGCCGACACCGACGCGCGGCGCGCCGAATGCCGCTACCCCCACAAAGAAGGCACCGTAGAAGCCGCCCAGCCAGCCATACCATGGCACCTGCTTTAGTCCCGGCGCGAAAAGCTTGCCCGAACTCACGCCGATGGCGGCTCCAAGCGCGAGCGTGCCGATGACGAATGAGATGAACGCAGCGACAATCGGAGAACCGGATGCTTTGCCGAGGAGTGCATTCGTCGGCGCCTGAATTGCGAGGAGGGCACCGCCTATCAGCGCCAGAATGAGCGACAGCAGCGCACCGTTCATCACTCCCCCCAATCAAATAGGTCGCGGTGCTGGCGCGGTTGCGAGCGCAGGTACTGCGCCGGTCCCTTCACCTTTCCTCCAAGGTGGGCGGCCGCGTGCCATGGCCAGCGCGGGTCGTAGAGAATGCCGCGGGCCAGCGCGACCATGTCCGCGTCCCCGGTCCCGATGATCGCTTCAGCCTGTTCAAAGTTGGTGATGAGCCCGACTGCAATGACCGGCATGTTGACGGCGCGCTTCACTTCCCGGGCAAGTGGCACCTGGTAGCTGGGGCCGACGGGGATTTCCTGCCGCGGGTCGAGGCCGCCGCTCGATACGTGGATCGCGGCGCAGCCGCGCTGCTCCAGGGCGCGGGCGAACTCGATAGTCTGCTCGACGTCCCAGCCGCCCTCGACCCAATCGGTTGCGGAGACCCGCATGGTCACCGGCCGCTCGGCAGGGAAGGCAGCCCGCACTGCGTCGAACACTTCGAGCGGGAAGCGCATGCGTTTCTCGAGGCTTCCGCCATATTCATCGGTGCGGCGGTTCGAGAGTGGTGAGAGGAATTGGTGAAGCAGGTAGCCGTGAGCGCCGTGCAGCTGCACCGCGGCAAGGTCGAGCCGTGCCGCCCGGACTGCGGCATCGGCGAACCCTTGTCGGACGCGCTCCAGTCCTGCGCGGTCGAGTTCCAACGGCGGATTTTCGCCCTCCATGAATGGGAACGGCGAGGGCGCGAGCGTCTGCCAGCCATTCGGCTCGCCCGGGGCGATCTGCGCCCCGCCGAACCACGGCTTGTCGGTCGAAGCCTTCCGCCCCGCATGACCGAGCTGGATGCCGATCGGCATCTCTGACCAGCGGCGTATACTCGTCAGCACGCGAGCCATCGCTCGCTCGTTCTCGTCGGACCATAGGCCCGTATCGCCGTAGCTGATCCGCCCCTCGGGAGTGACCGCGGTCGCCTCGATCGTCAGCAGGGCCGCGCCGGACAGGGCCAGGTGCCCAAGGTGGATTGTGTGCCAGTCGGACATGCAGCCGTCGTCGGCCGAATATTGGCACATCGGCGCAATCACGATGCGATTGGCGAGCTTGAGGGTGCCGATTTCGAGCGGATTGAAGAGGGCCGACACGGAAATTCCTTACTTGGCGAGAGCGGGCGAAGGCCGTGCCACGGACTGCATCAGCAGCTCGTAGGACCGGAGCCGCGCGGCATGATCGTAAACCTGGCTCGTGACCATCAGTTCATCGGGTTTCGTCCGCTCAACGAACTCGGCGAACTGCCGCCGCGCGGTCTCCGGGCTCCCGATCGCACTGGCCGACAGCACCGAACGCAGGATCGCCCGCGCTTCCACCGGCAGCGCGTCGGCATAGCCGGGTCGCGGCGGCGGCAGCTGGATGGGCTTGCCGGTGTGCAGCGAGACGAACGCCTGCTGCACCGAGGTCGCAAGCAGCTCGGCCTCCTCGTCCGTGTGGGCAACGATCGCATTGAAACCGAGCATGACGTAGGGCTCGGGCGAGCTGCTCCGATGGCTGGAACCCGTCGCGGTAGACCTTGAGCGCCTCCATCATCATCTGCGGCGCGAAGTGCGAGGCGAAGGCGTAGGGCAGCCCGAGCATCGCGGCGAGCTGCGCGCCGAAGAGGCTCGAACCCAGGATCCAGATCGGAATGTCGCAACCCCTCCCCGGGGATCGCGCGCACTCGTCCGTTGTCGCCTCGGAAATAGCCCATCAGCTCAATGACGTCGTTGGGGAACTGGTCGGCGTCCGACGAGAGGTTGCGGCGCATCGCATAAGCCGCCGGCTGGTCGGTTCCGGGAGCGCGGCCGAGGCCCAAGTCGATGCGGCCAGGGAAGAGCGATTCCAAGGTCCCGAACTGCTCGGCGATGATCAGCGGCGCATGGTTGGGCAGCATGACCCCGCCCGCGCCGATGCGGATGGTCGAGGTCTGCGCGCCCACGAAGCCAGCGCCACCGCGGTCGCCGCGCTCGCAATGCCGGGCATCGAATGATGCTCGGCCATCCAGAAGCGTTTGTAGCCGAGCCGCTCGGCGTGACACGCGAGGTCGGCGGAATTGCGCAACGACCGGCGGGCGTCGCTGCCTTCGGTGATGGGCGAGAGATCGAGCACGGAGAGGGGGAACATTGCGGCGAGATGGGCGGCACGAACCCACGCTGCAAGGCCAAGCACCGGTGGCGGCGACGCGGAGACGGCAAAGAAATCGCAACGTCCCAAAAGTCCCATCACACGCACGCTAGCAACGCATGGGTCGGTCTGGGCGATCGAGAGGTTGGCGTAAGTGCGTTATTGTCTTCAATGGGGTCGGAACCCGCCATTACTTGCGCCCGTCCGCGGCGCAAAACTGCTGATTTTCGGAGGCATTCATGGAAAGCGGCAGGGATTACCATCGAATTTCCCTGTAAAGTCCCGCGCTGCAGGGAATTTGCGAACGGAGATAAGTCGACCTACGACTGCCCGCACCTCCAACCACATCTCGAGACCGACGTATCTGTTTTTGTTGTCTAAAGTGGAGCTTGAAACTCCGATGAAAATGAACGGTCTTACCCGCGCCGACTTTGCAGCGCTGGTGGGTCAATCCCGCGCGACCGAGATCCTCCGACGCAATCGCGCGCTGACGCTACCAATGATTCGCAAGATTGTGCGTGCTTGGCACGTGCCCGAGCGTGTGCTGGTGCAAGAATATGCGCTCGACGCCTAAGTCGGCCGCAATCACCACAGCGCCCGGGATGAAAACCGGTCCGTTAGCTAACTTGAGCCCTGAAATTCGGGATTCTGTTGGTGAGCGGCTCGGACCTCCATTTGCGCTGACCGGTGACCCAAGAAGCCCCATCCAGAACCAGGCTAAGGCGGCTGCGCCTGCTGCTATGGCTCCTCGTCGCGGCCGCGCTCGCGCTCGTTGCCGCTTTGCTACTCATCGAGCGCTCCGGCGCACCACCCGAAACCAGCGCGCCGGTCCGGTCGGGCTTTGGTGGACCATTCACGCTCGTCGGCTCGGACGGAAAACCATTCTCGAGCGCGAAGCTGACGGGCAAGCCTTATGCCATCTATTTCGGATTTACCCGCTGCGGCGACGTTTGCCCGACCACGCTGTCGCGGATGGTCAAGCTTCGAAAAGACGTTGGCGGTCCCGACAAGTTCAACATCGTCTTCGTGACCATCGATCCTCAGCACGATGGTCCCAAGGAGGTTGGGCAATATGCCGGCTTGTTCAACTCACCGATCATCGGCCTCACTGGAAGCCAAGCCGAGATCGACCAGGTCAAGAAAGGGTTCGGGGTTTACGCCGAGCCCTCGAAGCATCCGATGGCCGGCAAGGAAATGATGCACAGCGCCTTCGTCCTGCTGTTCGACAGCAGGGGAAAGTTCGTCACCACGATCGCACCCGACGATCCGGACGTGGACGCGCTGAAGAAGCTCGCTTCGATCGCGGCCTGAGCTTGGAACCGGCGGGCACCATTGCCACTTCTGCGCGGATGGCTCCGTACCGGCCCGATCCACAGATCCTTCGTCTTGGACGGGACTTCTACGATGCGGTCGCGCCGGCGCAGTTCCCGAAATGCACGGCGCGGTTCTTAAACGATCGATGGGCGAAGCGGGTCGGTCTGGAACTCAGCGACAAGCAATGGGCGGCGCATTTCTGCCGCTTCGAGCCGCTACCCAAGAACCACCGCGAACCGTTGGCACTTCGCTATCATGGCCATCAGTTCCGGGTCTACAATCCGCACATCGGCGATGGCCGCGGGTTCCTGTTCGCCCAGCTTCGCGACGATCAGGAAAGACTACTCGACCTTGGGACCAAAGGCTCGGGACAGACCGCTTACAGCCGCCACGCCGACGGGCGTTTGACTTTGAAGGGCGGCATCCGCGAAGTGCTCGCGACCGAGATGCTCGAAGCGCTCGGCGTCAGGACCTCGAAGACTTTCGCCTTGTTCGAAACGGGAGAAGAGTTGGAACGCGGTGACGAGCCTTCGCCGACCCGCTCATCGGTCCTGACTCGCCTCAGCTACGGCCACATCCGCATCGGCACCTTTCAGAGGCTCGCCTTTTATGGCCAGGTCGAGAACCTCAAGGCCCTTGTCCGCTATTGCCTTGAGGTTCTCTACGCTGAAGAAGCGGGCGTGGACGATGCCGAGAATGCGCTCAGGCTGCTCGACCTCGTAAGCAGCGCAACTGCCCGGCTAGCCGCATCCTACATGGCCGCCGGTTTCGTGCATGGCGTGCTGAACAGCGACAATATCAGCATTACCGGCGAGAGCTTCGACTATGGTCCGTGGCGGTTCACCCCCTATTGGGATCCTGAATTCACCGCCGCTTACTTCGACCATCACGGACTCTACGCCTTCGGCCGGCAGCCTGAGGCAATTCATTGGGATGTCGCACAGCTCGCTGGCTGCCTGTCGCTGGTCGGCGAACGGACGCAATTCTCGGACCTCCTTGCCGGATGGAGCGACAGGTTCGAGGAAGCGCTCATCACTGCAATGCGGTCCCGGCTTGGAGTCAAATCCGGCTTTGAAGATCGCGAGCTCGTTGCGGCTCTGATTAAGGCGCTTGCGACCCGCGCTCGAACGATCGATCGCATTTTCTTCGATTGGCGCGGTGGCCGCGATCCCGGCACCGAGGCTTATCCGGAAGACGAGTTCCGCGAGCTGGCAGCATTGCTCGGCGGCCGTCAAAGCCCCCCATCGCATCAATATTGGTCGGATCCGGCGCCATGTTCGATGCACATCGAGGAAGTCGAGACGATCTGGTCGAGGATCGCCGAAAGTGACGACTGGGACGCGATCGGACTGAAAGTCAAAGCGATCCGACGGATGGGCGAGGCCATGGGTCGGCATGCAGCAGCAGCTTGACGTAGGCCCGAAGGTGGTCGAGCGCGGCCGGGTGGAGCAACAGCTGATTTCGACGAACCCGGCGACGGGCGAGCTCGTCTGGTCGGGCGCGATCGGCGACGCCGCGGCCGAGGTCGCTTCGGCGCGCTCGGCCTGGCCGGCCTGGGCGGCGCATTCCAACTCCTACCGGATCGAGGCTCTGCGCCGTTTCGCCAACGTCGCCCGCGGCAAGGAAGCGGAGTTTGCGCAGCTCATCGCGCGCGAGACCGGCAAGCCACTTTGGGAAGCGAAGACGGAAGTCGCAGCGGTCGTCAACAAAGTGCAAATCTCGATCCAGGCCTATGCCGAGCGGACCCCGCAGCGGAAAATGGAAGGCTCGCTCGGCGACCGCATTGCTCTTCGCCACAAGCCGCATGGAGTCCTTGCAGTTCTCGGGCCTTATAATTTTCCTGCGCACCTCCCCAACGGTCACATCGTCCCGGCGCTGATTGCCGGCAACGCAGTCGTTTTCAAACCATCCGAGAAGACCCCTGCCACGGGCGAGTTCCTGGTTCGCTGCCTTCACGAATCCGGGATTCCCGAAGGGGTGGTCCGGCTGCTGATCGGCGGTCCCGACGAGGGTCGCTCGCTCGCGTCGCAACCAGGCATCGATGGCTTGTTGTTCACCGGCTCGGCGCGAGCGGGAATGTCGCTCCACAAACAGTTCGCCGATATGCCGCACAAGATCCTCGCGCTTGAGCTCGGTGGGAACAATCCGCTGGTCGTGTGGCGTGCGAAGGACTTCGACGCGGCGGCCACGATCGTCGTCCAATCGGCCTATCTCACCGCCGGCCAGCGCTGCACTGCGGCGCGAAGGCTGATCGTCGAGGATGGCGAAGAGGGTCCATTGCTCGAGCGCATCAGCAGATTGATCGAGCGCATCGTCGTAGACGAGCCTTTCGCTGATCCGCAGCCATTCATGGGGCCAGTGATCGACAATGCCGCAGCCGACCAGGTCCAGGAGCAGTGGCTCAACCTCATGATGAAGGGTGGAAGGCCCTTGCGGCATCTCGACCGCCCGGCCGAGGATCGGCCGTTTCTTACGCCCGCGCTCATCGACGTGACGAACGCGAAGGAACGACCCGACGAAGAGATCTTCGGGCCGGTCCTCCAGTTGATCCGGGTCAGGGATTTTGATGCTGCGATCGACGAGGTGAACAACACCCGCTTTGGTCTCGCGGCGAGCCTCGTCGGCGGCTCGCCCGAGCTTTACGACAAGTTCTGGGCCAACACTCGCGCGGGCGTGATCAACTGGAACAAGCCGACCAATGGTGCTCCCTCGAACGCGCCGTTCGGCGGGATCGGCCTCAGCGGCAACCATCGCCCGAGCGCTTTCTACGCAGCGGATTATGCGGCCTATCCCGTGACCAGCAGCGAAGCCGAGCTCGCAAGAGCGTCGATCGGCCAGGGGCTTCGTGATCCGAACATGCAGGAAGACTGACAAACAGCTTGCACCCGTTTCGCGCGTCACCGCGTTCAGCCGCTCGTGATAAATAGTAAATGGACCGGCACGGCCATCGGCCTTGCCCTGTGCACCGCCTTCTCCGCCTGCTCAAACGGTGGGAATTCCTCCAACCAACCGGCGAACGCTACCGCGCCGCAGCAACCTGCCCAGGTCCAGTGGAACCGCAAGCTCGAGCAGCAAGTGCGCTCCGCAATCGCGAACGCGCCGGCGAACGGACTCAAGCCCGACCTTTTCCTGAAAGGTGACAGCCAAGGCGCAGCACTGACCGATGCAGCGCTCAGTTACGCCCAGGCGCTTGCCCACGGATATTCCGATCCGACGAAGCTCTATCCGGTCTACACCATCCCGCGCCCCTCGGCGGACATTCGCCAAGGCTTCGAACAAGCGGCGCAGAAGGGCGATTTGACAAGCTGGTTCAACTTGCTGCCGCCGCAGACGGATGAATATAAGGCACTCAGCCAGGCGCATCTCAAATATCTGAAGCTTGCGAGCGGAACGAACTTTCAAGCCATCGGCGACGGGAAGCCGATCAATCCCGGCGCCCATGATGACCGGGTCCCGGCCCTGGCTGCCGCGCTCTCGCAGATGGGATATTTGACCGCGCCACAACCGCAAGCAGCTCAACCATCGCCCTCGACCCGCTACACGACGTCGCTGATCGCCGCAGTCAAACAGCTCCAGGGCGACTTTGGACTTAAGGTCGATGGGATCGTTGGTGGCAACACGCTCGCTGCGGTAAACCTCGGCCCAGCGGGGCTGGGCCGAATGACCGCCATCGCGATGGAGCGCCTGCGCTGGCTCGAGCGAGATCCGCCCAAGACCCGGATCGACGTGAATATCGCCGCGACGTTGCTCGATTATTGGCGCGACGGCCAGCATCTTGATCGCCGCGAGGTCGTCGCTGGCGAGCCCGACAAGCAGACCCCGCAAATCCAGGCTCCGATCATCAATCTCGTTGCTTATCCCAAGTGGCACGTTCCCGATTCGATCAGCTCGGACGAACTTTCAAAGAAGAGCCAGGCCTGGCTCCAGGAAAACCAGTTCGCGATGGAGAACGGCAAGTTCGTCCAGGAATCAGGACCGAAGAACTCGCTCGGAATCGTCAAGTTCGACATGGACGACGAGCAGTCGATCTATTTACACGACACCCCGGCAAAGGCACTCTTCGGCCTTCCCGATCGGCACCGCAGCCACGGCTGCGTACGAGTGCAGGATGCAGTCGCCTTCGCCAATGCCATAGCCACCGAGGAAGGCGTCAACGACAAGTTCGCGCAAGCCATGTCCGGACAGCAGGAAAAGTGGGTGAAGCTGCCCCAGCCGATCACGGTTCGGCTGATGTATCGGACAGCATTCTGGGATGGCTCGGGCGTTCGCTTCCGGCCCGACGTTTACGGTTGGGACAATGCTGTAGCGGCGGCGCTTGGCCTCATCCGCGGGATTAGCTGGATGCCGGTGCAGCAGAGCGGCGACGTCGGACCTTAGAAACGACTGAGGGCGCCGAACCTTGGTCGGCGCCCTCATCCCCCCTCCCCAGAAGGTTCAGCCGTTCAGCCGCGCGTTTCCGGCAGATAGCCATCCTCCGCGACATCGCTGAACTTCGTGATTCGGCTGTCAAACTTCAGTCGGACCTTCCCGGTCGATCCGTGACGCTGCTTTGCGACAATCACTTCAGCTCGGCCGTAGGCTCGGCCCATTTCCTCCTGCCACGCCGCGAAATCCGGGTGGTCTTCGGCGGGCTGCTTGGCGGCGAGATAATAATCTTCACGGTAGATGAAGAGCACCATGTCGGCGTCCTGCTCGATCGAGCCCGATTCCCTGAGGTCCGAAAGCTGCGGCCTCTTGTCCTCGCGCTGCTCGACCGCTCGGCTCAGCTGTGAAAGTGCGATCACCGGCAGATTCAATTCCTTCGCAAGCTGCTTCAGTCCGCGGCTGATCTCCGAGATTTCCTGGACCCGGTTGTCGCCGGCGCTTCCCTTGCCGCTCCCCTGAAGCAGCTGGAGATAGTCGACGACAACGATGCCAACTCCCTTTTGTCGCTTGAGCCGCCGCGCACGGGCGCGGAGCGAGGCGATGGTGAGGCCGGGCGTATCGTCGATGTAGAGCGGAAGGCTCTGCAGCTCCGCGGCCGCCCGGGCGAGCTGCCGGAACTCCTGCTGGCTGATCTTGCCCATCCGGAGATTTTCGGAGCTGATCCCCGATTCTTCGGCGAGAATTCTCGTCGCGAGCTGGTCGGACGACATTTCGAGGCTGAACAAGGCCACCGGAGCTCCAGCCGATTTCTCGGGCTCGATGCCGTCCTCGGCGTCGCGGATAAACCGCCGAGCGGCAGCAAAGGCGATGTTGGTCGCGAGCGAGCTCTTGCCCATTCCGGGACGCCCCGCGACGATCATCAGATCGGACTTGTGAAGACCGCCGATTTTCGCATTCAGGCTTTCGAGCCCGGTCGTGAATCCCGACAGGTGGCCGCCGCTGTTAAGAGCACGTTCCGCGACCTCGAGCGCTTCCTTGGTAGCCTCGGCGAAGGACTTCGCCTTGCCTTCAACCCCTCCCTCCTCGGCGACTGCGTAAAGCGAAGACTCGGCGCGCTCGATTTGAGCGAGGGGGGCAACGTCCTCACTCGTATCGAGCGCGCCTTCGACCAGGTCGCGGCCTACACCGATCAAAGCTCGGAGCAGCGCCAGATCGTAGATCTGGCTTGCAAAATCTCGTGCTCCGATCACAGCCGCGCCCGATCCGGTCAATTGTGCCAGATAAGCGGGCCCGCCAACTTCCCTTATCGATTTATCGCCTTCAAACAAAGGTCGAAGAGTCACTGGGTTAGCTACGCGATTACTGTCGGTGAGCTTCAGGATCGCATCGTAGATTTGCTGATTGAGAGGCTCGAAGAAATGGTGCGACTTGAGTTTGAGCTGGACGTCCTCAACCAGCCGATTGTCGATCATCAACGCGCCGAGCAGTGCCGCTTCCGCCTCGACATTCTGAGGGAGCGACTGAACGCCTTGTTCCAACGCAGACTCGGCGATACGAATGACTTCGGCCATGACCAGGCTCCTAAGCTCGTATGGCCCCACATCAAGCGCGAACAAAAGTAGCACGATTGGGGATAAGTTGTGCACGAATCAGATAGGTTGCCGCGGGAACTGTCAGAAACTCGAAACGGCCGTCATCCACAGGAAATAATTCGGTCGAAATTGAAGCCGGAAAGGTGGCCGTGCCGCCACACTCATCCATCGTTCCTGGAGCGGAAATTCCATCGCATGACGCCGGCTTGACTTAACCTTCGCAGCCGCTTCTCTCGTCGCCCATGAGCATCCTTTCCGATCGCTGGATTCGCGAGCAGGCCCAGATGCACAAAATGATCGAGCCGTTCGTCGAGGCGCAACGGCGCGAGGGTTGCATCAGCTACGGACTTTCTTCCTACGGCTATGACGCGCGGGTCTCGAGACACTTCAAGATCTTCACCAATGTCGACAATGCGATCGTCGATCCCAAGGATTTCGCGCACAACAGCTTCGTCGACCGCGATACCGACGTCTGCATCATTCCCCCCAACAGCTTCGCCCTCGCGCATACGGTCGAATATTTCCGAGTGCCGCGCGACATCATGGTCATCTGTCTTGGCAAATCGACTTACGCACGCTGCGGGATCATTGTGAACGTCACCCCGCTCGAACCTGGCTGGGAGGGGCACGTGACGCTCGAGTTTTCGAACACCACGCCGCTTCCGGCAAAGGTCTACGCCAATGAAGGCGCGTGCCAGTTTCTCTTCCTCAAGGGCAATGAGCCGTGCGAAGTCAGCTACGCCGACCGAGCCGGCAAATATATGGGACAGAAGGGCGTGACCCTGCCCAAGCTGTGAGGCTCGAGGAAGCTCAAGCACTCGACCGCAACGACCCTCTCGCCTTCGCCCGGGAGCGGTTTCACCTCCCTCAAGACCTCATCTACCTCGACGGAAACTCGCTCGGCGCTCTTCCCAGGGCTGCGCCGCCTTCGCTCGCACATACCGCCGTTCGGGAATGGGGCGAAGACCTGATCGCCAGCTGGAACAGCCATGGCTGGATCGACTGGCCGACCCGGATCGCTGCAAAGCTCGCCCCGATCGTGGGTGCCCGGCCGAACGAGTTGCTGATCGCTGATTCAACCAGCGTCAGCCTGTTCAAGCTGCTTGCCTCGGCCGCTCGAGCAAAACCGGGGCGCAAGATAATCCTCACTCAGGAGGCAAATTTCCCAACCGACCTCTACATCGCGCAGGGTCTTTGCGAGATGTTGGATCTGGAACTGCGCACCGTCCGTCCGAGCGAGGTCCTGGATTCGATCGACGGTGCCACTGCTGTCGTTACCCTCACCCACGTCGATTACCGTTCGGCCGCCATCCACGACATGCGCTCCATCAGCGATGCCGCGCACGCCGCCGGAGCGCTGAGCGTTTGGGATCTTTCGCACAGCGCCGGGGCGATCGAGCTCAACCTCGAGGACAGCGGTTGCGACCTCGCCGTCGGCTGCGGATACAAATATCTGAACGGCGGCCCTGGAGCTCCGGCATTCATCTATGTGTCCCAGCGTTTGCAAAACGAGCTTGCGAACCCACTCCAGGGCTGGATGGGCCATGCTCAGCCATTCGCATTTGTCGACGATTTTCAGGCCGCCAAAGGCATTGGCCGCTTCCTCACCGGTACCTCCCTCGATCCTGGCAATGGCCGCGCTCGAGGCCGGGATCGACACGTTCGCGGGCATTGTCATGACGGACCTCGAGGCGAAATCGCGAAAGCTCTCGCAACTGTTCGTCGAGGAGGTGGAAACGCGTTGCGGAACCGAGGTCAGCCTCGCCTCACCGCGCGACCCGGCAAAGCGCGGCAGCCATGTCGTCTTCGCTCACGAAGAAGGCTATGCGGTCATGCAGGCACTGATCGCTCGCCGAGTTATCGGTGACTTTCGCTCGCCCGACCTGATGCGGTTCGGTTTCGCGCCGCTTTACTGCGCCTATGGCGAAATCGTCCGCGCGGCAGAGATCCTCGCCGATATCCTCAAATCGCGAGAATGGGACCAGCCACGCTTCATGAAGCGCGCCAAGGTCACTTAATGGATCGGCTCCTTCTGTCGCCGCAGCCCGTCGATGCTCCAGGCGCCGGGACCCGCAGCGGCGAGGTAGAGGAAGATGAAAGAGAACAGGATTGCGCCCTCGCCCATGTTGGCAAGGGGCCAGAAACCCTTGGGGAAGTGGCCGATAAAATAAGCGACAGCCATTTCACCCGACGCGACAAAGGCAGCAAGGCGGGTAAGCAGTCCGATGGTGACCAAGATGCCGGCGACGATCTCGATCGCGCCTGCGGCCATCAGCATCGGCGGAAGCGGATGCACCGGAAACGGCACCGGAAAGGCGAAATATTTCGACAGCCCATGCTCGAGGAAGAGCAGCCCGGTAACGATCCTGAGGATTGCCAGCAGCTGCGGCTGCCAGCGCGAAAGCCAGGGTAACTCCATCATATCCTCCCGCTTTGTTCGATCCGATTAGCGGACCCGTTCAAGCCCCGCCAAGTGTCAGGCGTGTGCCTTCTGCGCCTCGGCGGCATGCGCCGAATCCTCGGCCAGCGCGGCGCGCGAGCGGTGGATCATGTCGACCCAGTCGTGGAAAGAATAAGCGAGCTTGACCACCAGCTCCTTCAGCGGTCCGTCCTTCAGGCATCCACTTTGATCAAAGCTGTCGTCCGTGACATGCCCGAGATAGGCTTCCGGCTGCTGCATCACGGGCATGTTGAGGAACACGCACGCCTGGCGAATCTGGTGGTTGGACCCAAAGCCGCCGATGGCCCCTGGCGATGCCGTTACGATCGCCGCCGGCTTTTTGTCGAACACGCTCTGGCCATATGGCCGGGAGCCCACGTCAATCGCGTTTTTGAGAACACCCGGGATGCCGCGATTATATTCGGGGCTGACGAACAGCACTCCATCGACGGGGCGAACCTGATCGCGAAAGCGGGTCCATTGCTCGGGCGCCTTATTGTCGAGATCCTGGTTGTAAAGCGGCAGATCACCAATCTCGATCATCGAGCAGTCGAGATTGTCGCCGCGGATCGCGCAGATCGAGCGAGCAACCCTTCGGTTGAGGCTGCCTTCGCGCAGGCTGCCGACGATGATTGCGATCCTGTAGGCCATGGCCGCTCTCCTTTCCCGGCCCAATACGCTCCTCGGCGAAAGGTTGCGATTGAAACGATCAGCGGCGCCGCGACTGATGCCGCACGTTTGGCGGCCGGCCGCGACGGCCGGTCGTTCGGACACGATCGCGGCGCTCCGGAGCCGAACGCCCACCATCCGCTTGCTGGTCCGGCAGGGCGAAGCGGAGCGAGCCCGAGACGGGGTCGGCCTCGGCAATCCGCAACCTTAGCTTCTGCCCCTGTCGGTAAGTCATTCCTGAATCCTCGCCGACCAGCTGCTGCGCCTTCTCGTCGTACCGGAAATATTCGTCACCGATGGTCGAGACCGGTACCAGCCCGTCGCCTCCGAAATCGACCACGGTCGCAAAGAAGCCAAATGACTGAACGCCGGTGATCCGGCACAGGAGAACCTGTCCGCGCTGGTCGGAAAGATAAGCAGCGACGTAGCGGTCGACGGTCTCCCTCTCCGCCTGCATTGCCCGACGCTCGAGCCCCGAGATCTGCTCGCCGATTTCCTCGAACTTGTCCGCGTCCGCCGGCGGCAGGCCACCGTCGCCGAGCCTGTAAGCGCTGACGAGCGAGCGGTGGACGAGGAGGTCGGCGTAGCGGCGGATCGGCGAGGTGAAGTGGGCGTAAGTGCCAAGCGCAAGCCCGAAATGCCCTAGCCGGTCAGGGGCATAACGCGCTTGCATCTGAGTGCGCAGCAGCTGCTCCATGATTTCGGGCCGGGAGTCGGAAGCGCCGACGCGCTCGATGATACGGTTGAAGGTCGCCGGCCTGATCACCTGGCCGAGCGTGAACTCAATCCCGAACGTCTCGAGATAATCCTTGAGCGCCTCGAGCTTCTCGCGACTTGGCGGCTCATGGACTCGGTACATGATCGGCGACTTCTTGGCCTCGAGCGCGCGCGCAGCCGCGACATTCGCCGCGATCATGAAATCCTCGACCATCCGATGCGCGTCCAGTCGCTCGCGCGGCGAGACGGATTCGATGCGCCCTTTTTCGTCGAGCATGACCTGTCGCTCGGGAAGGTCGAGTTCCAGCGGCTCGCGCTTGTTGCGAGCTCCTAGCAAAGCCCGCCAGCAGCCCCACAACGGCTTCAGCGCGCTCTTAACCAGCTCCGCCGGAACTGCACCGTCGATCTCGGGCATGAAGCAGACCGGCGATGAGACGTCGGTCCGTTCCTCTTCCGACGCGTCAATCGCCGCCTGCGCATCCTCATAGGCGATGTTCGCTGCGACCCGAATCTTCGCCCGAGTGAAGCGCCAGGCTTTGACAGTCCCGTCCTTCGCGACGGTCAGGTGACAGGCGAGCGCGGCGCGCTCCTCATTTTCCTTGAGCGAGCAGATGTCGGCCGACAGCTCCTCGGGAAGCATCGGAACGACACGGTCCGGGAAGTAGACGCTGTTTCCGCGCGCCCGAGCCGCCTTGTCGAGCGAGGAATCGGGCCGCACGTAGAAGCTGACATCCGCGATCGCGACAATCGCTTTCCAGCCGCCCTTATTGTCCTCGGCCTCGTCACTCGACGCCCAGATTGCATCGTCATGATCGCGAGCATCGGCAGGATCAATGGCGACGATCGGAAGGTGTGTCAGGTCCTCGCGATCGCCGAGCGGCTGCTTTGCGAGCCGGTTCGCCTCCTCGATCGCGGCATCGCTGAACTCGTGCGGAAGTTCATATTTGTGGATCGCAATCAGGCTGAAGCTCTTGGGCGCGAATGGATCACCGAGCACTGCATCGACGCGTACCGCGGTTCGGGGCCCGCGACCCGAGACCTCGCACAGCACGAGATCGCCCGCCTCGCCGTCCGCGACATCGCTGACGGGCAGCTCGCGCCGCTCCTTCTTCTCGACCGGAGTCAACCAGAAGCGCGAGCCCTCCTGCCGGAGCACTCCGAGCACGAGCTCCTGCTTGCGTGCGAGCTTCTTCAAAGGATGAGCGACATGGCGCTCACCGCGCTCCTCGGTACGGGCGAGCACTCGGTCGCCGATTCCAAGCGCGCCGCGCCGGTCCTTTTCGATGATCCTGAGCTTGGGCGCCGGCGTATCGGCGTCCCATTGCTCAGGCTGGCCGTAGACGTTGCCGCTATCGTCAGCTTCGACAATCCTCAGCACCGTCACTCGAGCGATGCCGCCCGCCTTGTTGAAAGCGCGCGCTCGCCCGGTCTCGATCAAGCCCTCGTCCGCCATGTCATTCAGCAGCCGCTTCAGGGCGATCTTGGAATCACCGCGTATTCCGAACGCCCGGGCGATCTCGCGCTTGCCGGCGGGCTGGCCCGACGCCGAAATGAATTCGAGGATCTGTTTTCGGCTAGGAAGGTCGGCGGAGCGCTTGTGGGCCATGCCAGAGGCCCTAAACGCGCCTACCGCAGCTGGCTATCCTTGCTCCCGCGGCGGTTGATGGTCGAGTGAATGACAGCCTTGTCGCGCTCCGACTGGCAGGCGATGCAGGTCCGGACGCCGGGCAGAGCCTCGCGCCGTTTCCTCGCTATCGGCTCTCCGCAATCGTCGCATTCGTCCGCGCTCTCGCCTTTGGGAGTCAGCGCTCGGGCGCGAAGGACCGCGTCTTTCACGGTATCATCGATCTGATCCTGAACCGCGCCGTCGCGCGTCCATCCACCTGCCATCCTAATCTCCAGCCTTCTTCACCGGCGCAATATAGGGATGGAAAGCGCCGCCCGGAACCGCCGAGGCGACAGGACTCTCGAAACCATCCTTGCTCACCGCCGAAACCCCGAACACCCAGTCATCGACCCGAATGTGAGGGAGAACACATCTCACAGATGCCTGTCCGGGATGAACGAGACCAGCCTTGCACCCAGGCACATCATTCAAAGCGTCGGTTCGCACCCGTCTTTCAAATTCCCATTGCGAGCTGTCGGTGCGGCGCCAGTGGATCACGTAAAAAGGGATTTTCTCGAGCGGCCACGTCAGCGTCGTATCCGTGCTCACTGCGCCTTCCACTCTCGGCTCGGGCGGCGGCGGGGCGCTCGCGATCGCGGCGAGCGCAGCGATGTTGAGCTTCGTCATCTTCGCAAGATAGGCGAAGTCGACATGGTCGATCGTGTCGCCGTAGGGGATTGCGTTCTGCGTTCTCAAATCCTGGTGCTGCCAATTGTAATTCTCGATCGCGACGCTGATTCGAACGGCGGGATAGCCGAGCTCGAGGAACGGGATATGGTCGCCGCCGCGCCCGAACCTGTCGGTGCGCCAGATCTGCCGGACATCGAGCCCGATCTCCAGCCGGCCCGCGAGCTGGTCGAGGAAGCGCGAAATGTTGCGCGACGGCGAATCGTTCTCGCCGCCGAGCGCGTGAGTCGCGTCTGCGAGTTGCTCCTGGCCTTGCGAGCGCGGGCCTTCTGAAAGCACTCGCGCGTGCATCGAATCGCAAACGCCGTCGGATCCGCAAGTGCTTCCGATGATGTCATTGTTGAGGACCGTGACGACGTTCCAGCCCTGCTCCTTCGAATAATCCGCGAGAGTCTTTCCGCCATAGAGCCCCTGCTCTTCGCCCGCGAGCGCCGCATAGACGATCGTGGCCGGGAATTTGTGCTTCGAAAGCACCCTCGCCGCTTCGATCACCGCCGCGGTTCCTGAGCCGTCGTCGTTCGCTCCGGGCGCATCGGAAGTCGAGTTCATGATGTCGCTGACGCGGCTGTCGATATGTCCCTGGATGATGACGACATCGTTCGGGCGCTCGGTTCCGCGCTGGATCGCGACCATGTCGCAAACGGCTGTCGGCTTGGGGATGCGATCGCCGGTGACAGTCTCGCACGGCCGAACCGTCGGCAGGCCAAAGCTTTCGAACCTGGTCTTCGTCCAGCCGAGCGCAGCTCCGATGCCGCGCTTGGGGTCGGTTTGCGACGAAAGCGTGTGCCTCGTCCCGAAGCCCACCAGAGTCTCGATCGTCCGACGGAGCTGCGCTTGGCTAACCGGCGCGATGATTGCCCTCAGCTTGGCGACTGGGGAGGGCGGCGGTGCAGCGCCGATCAGGACAAGGCTGCAAAGCGGCAAAACTTTACGCATAAGAATCTCCTCCCGTTCGTCGATTAGCGAGCGACGGCGCCAGTTCCAGCGGGAATTGAAGTTTGGCGCGCGGTAGCTACCGTCATTGGCCTGAAGAGGGGGAATTCATGCGCGATACTTATGCTTTGCTGCTGCTCGGCTCGATGCTGGGCTCGACCGCCATTGCGGCTCCGGCGATCCCGCCGGTGCTTTCGGGCGCGCCGAGCGCCGCAGCAATCAATCAACGCTGTGACATGTATGTCTCGCGAAGCACCGCAATGCGCCATGCTCTGGAAACCGCCAAGGGCCCGACGACAGTCGCAACGACTCTCACTGCTTATGATCATCTCGTCGAGATGCTCGGCGACGGATCGGGGAAATCGACGCTTTACCGCCAGGTTTCGCCGACGGCTGAAAGTCGCTCTGCCGGCGAGAAATGCGAGAATCGGATGGCGAGCGAATTCACCAAACTGTCGCTGTCGCGTCCGGTTTATGAGCATCTCAAGGCCACCAAGGCGCCCGCGGGCGATCCAGCGACGCAATTATATTTGACTCGAACGCTCCAGTCTTTCGAGCGCGCAGGCATCGGTCTCGACGCCGCCGGGCGGGCGCAGGCGCAACAATTGTCCGACCAGGCTTCGAAGCTTTCGACCGAATTCGAGGCGAACATCCCCAAGGGGCAGCACACCATCGAGGCCACCCCTGCCGAGCTCGATGGGCTGCCGCAGGATTTCATCGACGCCCACAAGCCCGGCGCGGACGGCAAGATCACATTGACCACTGACAATACCGATTACATCCCGGTTCTGACCTACGCCAAGAGCCGCGACCTCAGGGAGCGATTCTATCGATCCTACGGCCTTCGCGCTTATCCGATGAACGAAGCCGTGCTTCGAGACATGATCAACAAGCGCGACGCGCTCGCGAAGCTGGTTGGACGCCCGAACTATGCGACTTTGAACTTCGAAGACCGAATGCTGAACACGCCCGATAAGGTTCAGGCGCTGATGGACGAGATGGCTGGCGCTGCGAAGCCGGCGGCCGACCGCGACTATGCCAAGAAGCTCGCAGTCCTGAAGCAGCTCTATCCCGACGCGACGAAGATCGAACCCTGGGACAATGGATACGTCAGCGCGCTCGTCCAGAAGCAGTCCTATGGCTACGACCGGCAGGAGGCTCGGAAGTATTTCGCCTACGACAATGTCCGCGACGGAATCCTCAAGCTTACCGAGGACATGTTCGGCGTCGAGATCCGGCCGTGGACCACGCCCAAGTGGGACAAACTCGTCGAATCCTATGAGATGTACGATCACGGCAAGTTGATCGGCCGGTTCTACTTCGACTTACATCCCCGGCCCGGTAAATACGAGCATGCCAATTCGGTGCCGCTTCGCGCTGGAACCCGGACCCAGGTGCCGGAGGGGATCCTCGTCATGAACCTTCCGGCCGGAAAGGGCCTGATGGAGCATGACGACGTCACGACCTTCCTCCACGAGTTCGGGCATCTTCTGCACGGTATGTTCGGCGGCCAGAATCAGCGCTGGGCGGGCCAGAGCGGGGTTTCCACCGAGTGGGATTTCGTCGAGGCGCCCTCGCAGATGCTCGAGAACTGGGTCTATGACTACGATGTTCTGAAGGGTTTCGCGGTCGATTCCTCAGGCCACACCATTTCGCGCGACCTCGTCGATAAGATGAATCGGGCGCGCTATTTCAGCCTTGGCATGGACGACATGCGCCAGCTCGGATTGAGCAATGTCTCGCTTCAATATTATCTCGGAACCGCACCCGCCGACCTCGGCGCAGCGGCACGCCAGTACGACGCCAAATATGACGTTTTGCCTCCGCCCTCTTTTTCGCAGTTCCAGGACGCTTTCCCTCACCTCGCCGGCTATGGCGCGGCCTATTACACCTATCGCTGGTCGATCGTGATCGCGGACGACATGTTCACCCAGTTCCAGCAGCACGGCCTACGTGATCGAGCCACTGCAGAGCGGTATCGGCGCCTGGTCCTCCAGCCGGGGGGCACCAAGCCCGCCGCCGACCTCGTTGCCGACTTCCTCGGTCGTCCGATCAGCATCGACGCCTATCGGGCGAAGCTCGCAAAGGATCGGTAGCACAAGGGCCGCCCGCGAACTTTCATTCGAAGCTGTCGGGGTCTAGGGGAGCCCAGACCCCTACAGCTTCTTGACCTTCGAGGACGCGCACCCATGCTTCGCAGCATTGATCATTTCATTGGCGGTTCCAGCTTTGCTTCCGGCGAGCGCCCGGAAGGACGCAGCGGAGAAGTGTTCGACCCCAACCAGGGCCAGGTGCAGGCCAATGTCCGGTTCGGAACCGCGACCGAGCTTCAAAAAGCGGTGGATGCAGCCAAGGCCGCCCAGCCCGCCTGGGCAGCGACCAACCCGCAGCGCCGCGCCCGGATCATGTTCAGATATCGCGAGCTCGTCGAGAAGAACATGGAGGAGCTCGCACACCTGTTGAGCTCGGAGCATGGCAAGGTCCTTGCCGATGCAAGGGGCGATGTTCAGCGCGGGCTCGAGGTGATCGAATATGCCTGCGGCATCCCGCAGGCGCTAAAGGGCGAATATACGCAAGGCGCAGGCCCCGGGATCGACGTCTATTCGATGCGCCAGCCATTGGGGATCGGCGCTGGTATCACGCCGTTCAACTTCCCCGCGATGATCCCGATGTGGATGTTCGGAATGGCGATCGCCTGCGGCAACGCGTTCATCGTCAAGCCTTCCGAGCGGGATCCGAGCGTTCCCGTTCGCCTCGCCGAGCTGATGAAGGAAGCCGGGCTTCCCGACGGCATCCTCAACGTCGTTCACGGTGACAAGGAAATGGTCGACGCGATCCTCGATCATCCCGACATCGCAGCGGTCAGCTTCGTCGGGTCGAGCGACATCGCTCAATATATCTATTCGCGCGGCACCGCTCACAACAAGCGCGTTCAGGCCTTCGGCGGCGCCAAGAACCACGGCATCGTCATGCCCGATGCCGACCTCGACCAGGTCGTGAACGACCTTGCCGGCGCCGCCTTCGGGTCCGCCGGCGAGCGCTGCATGGCTCTTCCGGTCGTGGTTCCGGTCGGCGAGGAGACCGCAGATCGGCTCCGCGAGAAGCTCATTCCGGCGATCGCCGCCTTGCGCGTCGGAGTGTCGACCGATCCCGATGCTCATTACGGCCCGGTGGTGAGCAAGGCGCACAAGGAGCGCATCGAGACTTATATCCAGATGGGCATCGACGAGGGTGCCGAGCTGGTCGTCGACGGCCGCGGCTTCAAGCTTCAGGGTCACGAGGAAGGCTTCTTCGTCGGCCCCACCTTCTTCGATCACGTGAAGCCCAGCTATCGGACCTACAAGGAAGAGATTTTCGGGCCGGTCCTGCAGATGGTCCGGGCCGCAAACTTCGAGGAAGCCGTCCGTCTTCCGTCCGAGCACGAATATGGCAACGGAGTTGCGATCTTCACCCGCAACGGCCACGCGGCGCGCGAGTTCACGGCCCGGGTGAACGTCGGCATGGTCGGCGTCAATGTGCCGATCCCGGTGCCGGTCTCCTATCACAGCTTCGGCGGCTGGAAGCGCTCGGGCTTTGGCGACATCGGCCAATATGGCCAGGAGGGCCTTCGCTTCTGGACCAAGAACAAGGTCGTCACTCAGCGCTGGCCCGACGGCTTCGTGGACGCGGACAACAAAACCGCGTTCATGATCCCGACGATGGGCTGAGATCTTCCCTAAACGGGACTTTGGGATACGTGAGCCGCGGGCCTGCGTTGAGCGGGCATGAAGATTCGCGTACCCGTAATAAGTTTCGCGCTGATGGCGATTGTCGTTGCTTGCAATAAGCCCAGCCCCGTCGCCAAGGGGGCGAGCAATATTACTTCGGTGCCCGCCGCCGCTGCCGACCCCGCGCCCCTGCCGTCCGGAGGCGCACCCGAGAAGTCGAACGGCAATTCGGCCGGCGGGGAGACGAGTGCACCGGCGAGCGCAGCGATTCTTGCTTCATTCCAGGGACGCTGGGGCCTCTCGCCGCAGGACTGCACGACCGCGCTCGGAGACGCGAAAGGTCTGCTGGTCATCAGCGGCGGCGAAGTGCGATTTACGAATCGCGGGCAATTCCCGCAGCGGATGCCCATCTCGCCGGCAAAATCCTCACGGGCGATTTTCACTTCGTCGGCGAGGGCCAGGCTTGGACCAGGTTCGAACGTTTCGAACGCGACAAGGACGTTCTGGTACGTACCGAAAGCAACCCAGCAGCGAGTTTCACCTATGCCAGATGTTAGATTGATAGGCGCATTGGCCGCGGTGTTTCTTGTCCTTCCCGCGTGCCACAAGGGCGAGGACCAGGACGCGCAGGACAACAGCATGGCGATCGATGAGGGTGTCCCCGCCAACCAACTCGCTGGAAATGCCGACATCGAGACTCTTCCAGCCGATGAGAGAGTACGACCCCGTCGAACCAGCTTCAGAACGGCTTCGACAATCCCGACGTGAACGACGTTTCGACGTCCAAGCCGCAATAAGGGGCTCGAAATGCTGATCCTATATTATTCTCCCGGTGCCTGTAGCCAGGCTCCGCATATCCTTCTTCACGAGACCGGGATCGAGCATGATTCGAAGCGCGTCGACCTCAAGGCCAAAACGCTCGAGGACGGCAGCAATTATCTGAACGTGAACCCGAAGGGCGCCGTCCCGGCGCTCCAGCTCGAGAGCGGCGAGGTGCTGACCGAGAACGCCGTTGTTCTCCAATTTATCGGCGACCGTGCGGCGTGGCCCGAGGTCCTTCCGCCGCTCGGCGATTTCCGCCGCTATCGGGTGCTCGAGATGGTCAATTTCATCACCACCGAACTGCACAAGAGGTTCAGCTTCCTTTTCAGCGGCGAGGCCAGCGCCGAGGTGAAGGAGTTCGTCCGGGCCGAACTTGCAAAGAAGCTCGACTGGATCGACCAGCGGCTTGGCGACGGCCCCTTTTTGATGGGAGAAGATCTGAAGCTTCCCGATCCGTATCTGTTCGTGATCACTCGCTGGACCGACAAAATGATCGGGCTCGACAAGTGGCCAAACCTGCGAGCCTTCTACGAGCGGATGCAGAAGCGCGAGTCTGTCCGCGATGTCCTTCGCTTCGAAGGCTTGCTGGAAGAGGAACCTGCGGGCTAGAGCGCCCGCGATGACCCAGTTCGATCTCACCGACGACCAACTCCAGATTCAGGAGATGGCGCGAAAATTTACTGCGGACGCCATCACCCCGAACGCGGCCGAGTGGGACGAAAAGCACATTTTCCCGAGGGATACGATCCGCGAGGCGGCCGAGCTCGGCTTCGGTTCGATCTATGTCTCGGAGGAGAACGGTGGAATCGGTCTCGGCCGGCTCGAGGCGGCGCTGATCATGGAAGCGATGGCTTACGGCTGCCCTTCGACCAGCGCGTTCATCTCGATCCACAATATGGCGAGCTGGATGATCGACCGCTTCGGCGGAGCCGAGGTGAAGCAGAAATATATCCCGTCGATGATCACCATGGAGCGCATCGGGAGCTACTGCCTGACCGAGCCATCGTCGGGGTCTGACGCTGCAGCTCTCAAGACCAAGGCGGTGCTCGACGGCGACCATTATATTGTCTCGGGCTCCAAGGCATTCATCTCGGGCGGCGGCGAGAACGAGATCTATGTGACCATGGCCCGTACAGGTGATGATGGCCCCAAGGGCATCACCTGCCTCGTCATCGACAAGGACATGCCGGGCGTCAGCTTCGGTGCTCAGGAGAAGAAGCTCGGCTGGCATTCGCAGCCGACCGCACAGGTCAATTTCGACGAAGTGCGAGTGCCGGTTGCTAACCGCGTCGGCGGCGAGGGCGAAGGTTTCCGGATCGCGATGATGGGTCTCGACGGTGGCCGCCTCAACATCGGTGCCTGCTCCTTGGGCGGCGCTCAGCGCTCTCTCGACGAGGCCATCAACTACACCAAGGGCCGGAAGCAGTTCGGCCATCCGATCGCCGATTTCCAGGCAACCCAGTTCACGCTTGCCGACATGGAAACCGAGCTCCAGGCGGCTCGCTACCTGCTCTATGTTGCAGCAGCGAAGGTCACTGCCAACGCTCCAGACAAGACCAAGTTCGCGGCGATGGCCAAGCGCCTCGCGACCGATACCGGGTCATCGGTTGTCGACCGAGCCCTGCAATTGCATGGCGGCTACGGCTATCTCATGGATTATCCGATCGAGCGGTTCTGGCGCGACCTTCGGGTCCATTCGATCCTGGAAGGAACCAACCAGATCATGCGCGTGATCGTCAGCCGCGACCTCCTTCGCCAGTAGATGATGAAGAAAGCGCCGCTCCCATTTGATCCGTTCGCGCTCGCGCAGGCTGCGAGCGAAGCCGCGATCGGCCTCGCCGCGCGTCCCGCCGAGCTCCTCAACGTCCAGATCGAGGCGGCCAAAAAGTGGACCGACTTCTGGACCTCGGCAATGTCCGGAACTCCGGGCGAAAAACCCCGCGACCGCCGCTTTTCCGCTCAGGAATGGCAGGACGATCCTTATTACCGGGCCATTCGCGACGCCTATCTACTGGCCTCGGAGCAGCTGCGCGAGACGGTCGACAAGTCCGCCGGGAACGGCTCGAGCGGAGCGATGGCCCGCTTCCTCCTCGATCAATATCTGAACGCGATCTCGCCGAGCAATTTCGCCGCTACCAATCCCGAGGTCGTGAAGCGCACCAGGGAAACGGGCGGTGCCAACCTCGTCCAGGGCTTCTTCAATCTCCTCGAGGACGTCGGCAAAGGGAAGGGCATCGTTCAGCGCCGCGCCGATCCAAACGCCTTCGAGAAGGGCAAGACGATCGCCGCGACTCCTGGCGCTGTGGTGTTCGAGAACACGCTGTTCCAGCTGATTCGGTCAACGCGTCGACAGAGAAGGTCGCGGCCGAGCCCCTGCTCTACGTGCCGCCGCTCGTGAATCGCTATTACATGATCGACCTCGTGCCGCGGCAGAGCTTGGTCAAATGGCTCGTCGAGGAAGGCCGCACAGTATTCGTGATCAGCTGGGTTAATCCGGGCCCCGAACTCCGGAGCAAGGACGTCGGCGACTACGTCCTTTCCGGCGTCGTCGAGGCGATCGGAGCGGTGATCAAGCGCACTGGCAGCGCACCCGACCTGTTCTCCTTTTGCCTTGGGGGCACTCTTGCAGCGATCGCGCTTGCGTGGCTCGCTGCAAAGGGCCGCTCCGACGAGGTCAATTCGGCGACTCTGATCGGGTCGCTCGTCGATTTCTCGGATATGCGCGACTGGTCGGCATTCGTCCACGAAGCGCACATCGGAGCGATCGAGGGGCACCTCGAAGCGCAGGGCTTTGCCGACAGCATCGAGCTTCAGCGGCTGTTCGCGGCGATGCGTGCCAACGACCTCATCTGGTCGTCCGTGGTGAACCATTATCTGCTCGACCGTCCCGCGCCCCCCTCGGACCTGCTCTACTGGTTCGAGGACGGCGCGCGCATCCCCGCGGCGTTCCTGAAGAGCTACAATCGCGAACTGCTGTTGGAGAACAGGCTCAGGGAGCCGGCCGGTTTCAAGGTTGGTGACGTCGCCATCGATCTTTCGGCAATCACCACGCCGATCCTGGTCATTGCGCTCAAGGACGACCACGTTTCGGCCTGGGAAGCGGTCTACGCCGGCGCTCGCCACCTCGGCGCCGACTTCATCCTCGGCGGCTCGGGGCACAATGCGGGCATCGTCAATCCGCCGGCCGCGAACAAGCACGGCTATTGGACCAATGGCGAACAGCCGGCGGATGCCGAAGCCTGGCTCGCGACTGCGGCAAGACATGACGGCAGCTGGTGGCCGTGGTGGACCAAATGGCTGGAGGCGAAGGGCAGCGGCAAAATGCCCGAGGCTCGAGTCCCAACGATCCGATCGAGCCGGCGCCCGGCCGCTACGCCATGATGCCGTGATGGACGCCGTGACAACTCAAAAGGACGTCCTCACTTACAAGGAAGGTCTTGCCGCCCGCCTGCGCCTCAACCGGCCAAAAGCGCTCCACAGTCTAAACCGGCAGATGGTTCGCGACATGGCCAATGCGCTGATCGAGTGGCGCGACGATCGCGACGTCCGTATCGTCCTCATTGATCATGCCGAGGGCCGCGGCTTTTGCGCGGGCGGCGACGTTGTCGGCATAAGCCAGGATGTCGCGGGCCATGACGCGGCCGCACGCGCCTTCTTCTTCGACGAATATCGCCTCAACCACCTCCAATATACATACGCCAAGCCCGGCGTCGCCTTCATGGACGGGGTTACCATGGGCGGCGGTGTCGGGATTGCCCTCCCTTGCCGCTATCGAGTTGCGACCGAGCGCACGGTCCTTGCAATGCCGGAAACGACGATTGGCATTTTCCCCGACGTCGGCGGCGGCCGCTACCTGTCGCGGCTTCGCGGACGCCTTGCTCAATTCCTTGCTCTGACCGGTGCCCGGCTCGACGGCGCGGAATGCCTGAGGCTGCGTCTCGCTACCCATTTCCTGCCGTCCAACCGGCTCGACGAGGCGAAACAACGGATCATCGCTCAGCCCTTCCGAACGCAGGCCGTGCTCGACGAACTCAGCAATGATTGCGTCCCGGAAGCCCGGATCATGGCGAACTTGTCGAAGATCGATCGCTATTTCGCCGCCGACCGGCTGGAGGATATCCTGGCCTTGCTCGATGCCGGCGCAGCGGACGGCGATCAGTGGGCCGCGAAGGAAGCCGCGACGATCCGAGCCAAGTCGCCGATGGCGTGCAAAGTCAGCCTCAAGCTGCTTCAGGAAAGTCCCTACCAGCTGCACTTCGTCGACGAGATGAAGATGGAATATGGAATCATGGTTCGACTGATCCATCATCCAGACTTCAAGGAGGGTGTCCGAGCCCTCCTGATCGACAAGGACAACAAGCCCCACTGGCGCCCTGCCCTCCCCGAAATGATCGGCGAGCGCGACGTTGAGGAATTTTTCGAGCTGCTGCCTCGTGACGAGCAGTGGCGGCCATTGGACTTCTAGAGGATCCCATGAGTTACGAGACGATCCTGGTCGAGAAGCGCGGGGCGGTGACGCTCGTGACGCTCAACCGCCCCCAAGCGCTCAACGCCTTGAACAGCCAGGTCCTCAAGGACCTGATCGACGCTTTCTCGGCCTATCAAACCGACGACGGCCAGCGCTGCCTTCTCCTCACCGGGTCGGAAAAGGCGTTCGCCGCGGGCGCGGATATCAAGGAAATGTCGAGCCACGGCTTCGCTGATATGTATTCGTCGGATTTCTTCGCCGGCTGGGAGAAGGTAACAGCGACCCGAAAGCCGTGGATTGCGGCGGTCGCGGGCTATGCGCTCGGGGGCGGGTGCGAAGTCGCGATGATGGCGGATTTCATCATTGCCGCGGACAGCGCGAAGTTCGGACAGCCCGAGATCAAGCTCGGGGTAACCCCCGGGATGGGCGGTTCGCAACGGCTGACCTGGGCGGTCGGCAAGGCCAAGGCGATGGAGATGTGCCTCACTGGCCGGATGATGGGTGCGCAAGAGGCGGAACGCTCGGGGCTCGTCGCAAGGGTCGTTCCCGCCGGCGATCTCCTTGAGGAAGCGATGAAGACCGCCGAAGCGATCGCCGCCATGCCGCCCCTCGCAGCGACCGCGTGCAAGGAAATGGTCAATGCCGCGTTCGAGATTCCCCTCGGCCAGGGCATTCGCTTCGAGCGCCGCCTGTTCCACGGCCTGTTCGGAACCGAGGACCAGAAGGAAGGCATGGCCGCCTTCGTCGAGAAGCGGCCGGGCAATTGGAAGGGACGCTAGAGATGGCGCGCATCGCATTCATCGGCCTGGGCCATATGGGGGGCGGAATGGCGCCGAACCTCGCTAAGGCTGGCCATGAGGTCCGCGCGTTCGACCTGGTCCCGGAAGCCGTCGAAAAAGCTGTCGCCGGTGGCTGCCTGGCTGCCGGATCTGCGGCCGAAGCAGTGAAGGATGCTGACGTCGTCATCACCATGCTCCCCGCCGCCAAGCACGTCCGAGCGGTGTTCGAGAACGACGTTTCTCCAAGTGCCAGAGCTGGCGCGCTCCTGATCGACTGCTCGACGATCGACGTCGCCAGCGCGCGCGAGGTCGGAGAGGCGATGAACGCCAAGGGCTTCGATTTCGTCGACGCCCCCGTTTCCGGCGGGATCGCTGCTGCCGCAGCGGGGACCCTGGCCCTGATGGTTGGCGGCACCAGCGAGCAGTTCGAGCGAGCGAAGCCATTCCTTGAGCCGATGGCGAAAGCCGTCATCCACGCCGGGCAGCTTGGCTCTGGCCAGGCGGCGAAGATCTGCAACAACATGATCCTCGGAGCGACGATGATCGTGACCTGCGAAGCTTTTGCGCTCGCTCAGAAGCTGGGGCTGGACCCACAGGTCTTCTTCGACATCTCGTCCAAGGCCTCGGGCCAGAGCTGGTCGATGACCAGTTATGCGCCGGTGCCTGGAGTCGGTCCCGACACGCCCGCCGATCACGATTACGAGGGCGGGTTCGCTGCCGGGCTGATGCTCAAGGACCTGAAGCTGGCTGACGATGCTGCGAAGAGCGTGGGGGCATATACGCCTCTGGGCGGCGAGGCGGAGGAGCTTTACCAGCGTTTCGTCGACCGCGGCGGCGGCTCGAAGGATTTCTCTGGAATCATCAAGATGATCGACGACAGCTGGAAAGTACCCGAACGAACAATAGGGAGGGTCAATGCGCATCATATCTTTCGCCGCAATTGCGGCTTGTATCTCCGTGGCTGCGGTCGCCGCTCCAGTCAGCAAGGACCGGGCGCTCAAGGTCATGAAAGCCAGGCACGACGGGATGCACATGATTGGCGATGCGACCAAGGCGATTCACGCCGCTCTAAGTGGTCCCGATCTGCCGACAATTCGCCTCAATGCCACCAAGATCGTCAAGCTCTCCAACGAGGCCGGAGGGTGGTTCCCGGCGGGTACCGGCCCCGATGTCGCGAAGACTCGCGCAAAGGCCGAAATCTGGCAGAATTCCGATGATTTTGAAGCGAAGGTTCGCAACTTCCAAGTCGCCGCGAAAGCGTTCAGCGACGCCGCGCAAGGGAATGACGCGGCCGCGATCAACGCGCGCTTCACCGACCTCGGGGGCACCTGCAAGGCGTGCCACGACAAATACCGGTCGGAAGAGCAGCACTGAAGCAGCTCGTCTGGGACCTCCCGACGCGGCTGGTCCATTGGCTCCTCGCCGCGCTCATCGCGTTCAGCTGGTGGTCGGTCCACAACCACCATATTGACTGGCACATCTGGTCGGGCTGCGCGATCCTCACTCTCCTGATCTTCCGGATCCTGTGGGGCTTCGTCGGAAGCTCGACCGCCCGGTTTGCAAGCTTCGTTCGAGGACCTCGAGCAATTGCCGAGCACTGGCGCGGCAAGTGGGTTGGAATTGGCCACAACCCACTTGGAGCGCTCAGTGTTCTTGCGCTTCTCATCGCGCTCGCGGTCCAGATTGGCCTGGGACTGATCGCCGAGGACGAAGACGGGATTTACACCGGTCCCCTTGCCCGGCTGGTCAGTACCGACACATCGGACAAAGCTCGCGAAATCCATGAACTGTGGTTCAACTTCATCCTCATCCTCATCGCTCTGCACCTGGTCGCGATCATTTGGTACCGCATTCGCGGAAGGAAGCTGACGCTGCCGATGATCACGGGCCGAGCCGAGGTCGAACCCGGCGCTCCGGACATTCAGACTGGAAATTGGTGGATCGCCCTCGTCTGCCTTGCGATCGGTTTCGGGATTACGCGCTGGATCATTGCCGGCGCACCGCCCTTTGGTTCTTGATCGCAACCCTTGCCGGGCCCACATCGGGAGCGATGTTGATCCGCACCGAACAGACACCGAACCCCGCAACGCGCAAGTTCCTGCCTGGGCAGACTGTGATGGACGCCGGCACTCGCGACTTCCCCGAGGCGGTTTCGTCCAATGCTTCGCCGCTTGCCAAAGCGCTGTTCGATAGCGGCATGGTCGAGGGCGTGTTCTATGGCCGCGACTTCATCTCGGTGACCGCTGCGCCGGGGATATCCTGGACGGACCTGGAGCCTTTAGTCCTCGAAACCCTCCTCGACCATTTCGTCAGCCAGGCGCCTTTGTTCGTCGCAGGCACCGCAGCAGAGATCGAAGTGGCCGACGATCGAGGCTTCGACGAAAAGCCCCAAGACGCGGACATCATCGAGCAGATCAAGGAATTGATCGAAACCCGCGTTCGTCCTGCAGTGGCACAGGATGGCGGCGACATTGCCTACAAGGGCTATCGCGACGGGAGGCTCTATCTATCGATGCATGGGGCCTGCTCTGGATGCCCTTCATCGACAGTCACGCTCAAGCGCGGGATCGAAAGCCTGATCCGGCATTACGTGCCGGAAGTGGAATCCGTCGAAGCGGTTTGATTCAGGCACTTGCGGCCTTGAGCCGCTTGTGAACACTATCACAACCATGATCCTGGCCTTCGACACGTCGAGCGCCGCCTGCTCCGTCGCCTTGTTCGACGGCGACGGCACCTGCCTCGCGCAGCGCGATGAGCTGATCGGCCGTGGGCATTCCGAGCGGCTGGTGCCCATGATCGCCGAACTGCTCGACGGCAGGAGCGCCGACCTTGTCCTGGTCGGCGTCGGACCCGGGAGCTTCACCGGGATTCGCGTCGCAATCGCAGCTGCCCATGGGCTCGCGATTGGCTGGGGAGCCGAGCTCTTGGGAATGTCATCGCTTGGTCTTCTTGCAGCTGGAGTAGCTGCGGAAGGCGAGGTCGCAGCAGCAATCATCGGCGGCCACGGCGAACTCTTCGTGCAGCAGTTCGATCGCTTCCTCGAAGCGACGTCCGAGCTTCGCAACCTTGTTCCTTCAGAGGCTGCCCGCTTCGCCACGGCACCGGTTGTGGTTGGCTCCGGCGCCGCTCAGCTGGTCGAGGCGCGCGGTTCTGGCGAGGCTCGAGAGGCGTGGCCGAGGGCGAGCGCGGCATTGCAGCTCCCGGGACAATTCCGCACGCTGCCGCCAAAGCCGGTCTACGCTCGAGCGCCCGACGCCCGGGTGCGGGAGGCGGCCTGATGGCGACCCTCGCCGAGGAAATCTGCATCGAAATCGCAAGCGCCGACCGGATCGACTCGGTGATGAAGGTCATGCATGCCGCGTTTGGCGATGCTTTCGGGGAAGCCTGGACGCGCTCCCAGCTCAGCGGCATTTTGCCCATGGCTGGCGTGTTCCTCAGTCTCGCGCTCGATCGGGCGAGCAATGAGGTCGTCGGCTTTTCGCTCGTCCGAACGGTCTTCGATGAATCGGAACTCCTGCTGGTGGCAGTCCTGCCCGCCATTCAGCGGCAGGGAGTTGGACGCGCGCTCCTCGATCACTTCCTGGTAAAAGCTCGGGAAGACGGCGTTGCACGGGTCCATCTCGAAGTGCGCGACGGGAATCCGGCAATTGCCATGTATCGCGCGGCAGGTTTTGCTCCCGTCGGGCGGCGTCGTAACTATTACCATGCACGAAACGGAAGCAGGTACGACGCAATCACACTTGCCTGCCCGCTTTTGTAAATCTTCTCGTCTTGCCGGTTTCTTTGGCTGCGCTTGCGCCGAAGAATAGACATCCCTAGTGGCACTACCGTGCGCGCATCAGCACGAGGCTCTGCTCACTCAATTCAGGATCCGGCAAAATGCTCGACAATGAAGCTACAGAAGACACGCTGCTGACTCTTACCGCCGACATTGTCGCGGCGCACGTCAGCAATAACAGCGTTGCCGTCAACGACCTTCCCCACCTCATACAGAACGTCCACGGCGCGCTGACCGGAATCTCCCAGACGACTGCCGCTCCGGAGCAGAGGCCTGAGCCGAAGGTCTCGATCCGCTCGTCGGTGAAGCCGGAGGCGATCGCGTGTCTCGAGTGCGGCAAGAAGCAGAAGATGCTCAAGCGGCACCTTATGACAAATCACCAGATGACGCCCGCCGATTACCGGCAGAAGTGGGGTCTTTCACCCGATTATCCGATGGTTGCGCCCAATTATGCCGAGCAGCGGCGCACTCTTGCCAAATCGATCGGTCTGGGGACGAAGCGTCGGCGTTCGCGCGGCAAGTAAGGTTGCTGGACGATCGCTCGGCGCGCACCTAATTTGGAGCCATGACGCGCACCATCGATATCGAGGCGCTGTGCGCCGACAAGGGACTTCGGATCACCGAGCAGCGCAAGGTGATCGCACGGGTCCTTGGCGACAGCGAGGACCATCCCGATGTCGAGACGCTTCACGCGCGAGCCGCGGCGATCGATTCCAATATCTCGATCGCTACCGTCTACCGGACCGTCAGGCTGTTCGAGGAAGCGGGGATCCTCGAACGCCATGAATTCGGTGATGGCCGCTCACGATACGAGGCGGCATCGGAAACCCATCACGATCACCTCATCGACGTCGAAACCGGCAATGTCATCGAATTCGCCGATGACGAGCTGGAATTGCTCCAGAAGAGAATCGCGGAAAAGCTGGGCTTCCGGCTCGTCGACCACCGGATGGAGCTCTACGGAGTCTCGCTCGATCGCGAGCGCTGAGCAAGCGGCGAAGCTGAACGGGCGCGCGCTCTTGCGCGTTGCCGCGCTCGCCCTTCTCCTGGGCGTCCTCGCGCCGCTTCACATCGTCACGAAGACGATCCTCAGGCGTTCGCCCTGGCCGAGCCGCTTCCTTGCAAGCGCGGGGTGGATCCTGGGTGTTCGCGCAACCATCGCCGGCCGCCGACCGGGGGCCCATACTTTGATCGTCGCCAACCATACGAGTTGGCTCGATATCCTGATCCTGGGCGGCAAACTGCGCTCGACGTTCGTGTCCAAGGACCAGCTTGGTCACCCGTTCATCCACTGGCTCGCGGACCAGAATGACACTGTTTACGTGAAGCGCACGCATCGAAAGGGCGCCAAGGACCAGGCGCTCGCGGTTGCCAGCGCGCTTGAGGGCGTAAAGCCGGTCACCATCTTTCCGGAAGGAACGACCGGCCCGGGAACCCACCTCCTTCCGTTTCGCTCGACTCTGCTCGAAGCGGCCAATTTCGCGAGCCGCAACGTGCGGATTCGCCCAGTGAGCGTGGATTATGGGGAAGCGCAGGCGGAAGTCGGCTGGTTCATCGAGGCCGGGGCCGACAATGTGAAAAGATTGCTCGGCCGTCGCGGCACGCTCCCGGTGACGATCCACGTTCTTGAGCCGCTCGAGCCTGGACTTGATCGCAAGCAACTGACCAAGGAGGCGCACGACAGGATTGCCGAAACGCTGCGCTTAACGTCTCACGCCCACTCGCCTATAGGCGGGGAAGAATGAATTCCAAGACCTTCAAAATCAAAAGCTTCGGCTGCCAGATGAACGTCTATGACGGTGATCGGATGGCCGAGCTTCTCGGCGCCGAGGGGATGACCGCTGCCCCCCAAGGCAAGGATGCGGATCTCGTCGTCCTCAATACCTGCCATATCCGCGAGAAGGCCGCCGAAAAGGCCTATTCGGACGTCGGGCGCCTGAGGCGAGAAGACGGCTCGAAACCTCTGATCGCGCTCGCTGGCTGTGTTGCACAGGCGGAAGGCACCGAAGCGAGACGGCGCTCGGGGATGATCGACATCGTGGTTGGCCCGCAAGCCTATCATCGCCTTCCCGAGATGGTCGCCAAGGCCGCTCGCGGAGCGCGTCCTGTCGACACCGACATGCCGGCGATCAGCAAGTTCAATGCGTTCCCCAAGGCGCGCCAAGCCAAGCCGAGCGCATTCCTGACGGTGCAGGAAGGGTGCGACAAATTCTGCACCTATTGCGTGGTTCCATACACCCGCGGCGCGGAGATCTCGAGGCCATTGGGCGACATCGCCGCCGAAGCCCATGCGCTGGTCGATGGCGGCGCTCGCGAGATCGTGCTTCTCGGGCAGAATGTGAACTCCTGGGCTAATGATGACCGCGACTTTGCCGACCTCATCCGCCTGCTCGCAAAGATCGATGGCCTCGAACGCATCCGCTACACGACGAGCCACCCGGCAGACATGAACGACGCGCTCATTGCTGCCCATGGCGAGGTCGAAAAGCTGATGCCCAATCTTCACCTGCCGGTTCAGTCGGGCTCCAACAGCATCCTCAGGGCGATGAACCGCAGCCACACGGCCGAAACATATCTAGCGATCCTCGAGAAAATGCGCTCGGCCCGGCCCGACATCGCCCTTTCCGGTGACTTCATCGTCGGCTTCCCCGGCGAGACCGAGGAGGATTTCGAAGCAACTTTGAATATTGTCGATGCAGTGGGGTACGCTTCGGCCTATTCGTTCAAATATAGCGCAAGGCCCGGAACGCCCGCGGCAGCGATGGAGGACCAGATTTCGAGCGAGATCATGGACGAGAGGCTTCAGCGGCTGCAGTCGCGTATCGATGCTCATCAATTGTCCTTCAATCGCTCCAAGGCTGGTGTTGACACAAAAGTGCTGATCGAGCGAAGCGGCCGGCACGAGGGCCAGATGATCGGCCGCTCGCCCTGGCTTCAATCGGTTCATCTTCATACCAATTCAAAACCCGGCGAGATCGTCGACGTCACTCTCATCGCTGCTGGAGCGCGCAGCATGACCGGTGCGCTGCGGCGCAAGGTTGCCGCCTGATGTCCCGCCGCGAGCTCCAGGCCGTGCCCGACCGAGCCCGGCTCGAGATCGAGTTCGACCAGCCCTATCTCCTTGGACCGCTGTTCGGTGATTATGACCGTCACCTGATCACCATCGAGCAACGCCTCGGAGTTCACATCGCAGCGCGTGGAAATCGGGTTCAGATCGAGGGTGAGGCCGATGCGGCGTCGCGCGCACGCGATGTTCTGACTGGGCTCTATAATCGGCTCGATCAGGGGCATGATGTCGATGCCGAGGGGGTCGAGGCCGTGCTCGGAATGGCAGCGCAGCCCAATCTCGATGGGATCATCAAGGACGAGGTCACCTCCGCTCCCACGGTGATGATCCGCACTCGCAAGAAGACCATCGTCCCGCGCTCGGCGATGCAAACGCCGTATATGGAGTCACTGGCGCGCGACGAAATGATCTTCGGATTGGGGCCGGCCGGCACCGGCAAGACGTACCTTGCGGTTGCTCAAGCGGTTTCGCAGCTGATCGCCGGGAGCGTCGATCGTTTGATCTTGTCGCGCCCTGCGGTCGAGGCTGGCGAGCGCCTCGGTTTCCTGCCCGGGGACATGAAGGAAAAGGTCGACCCCTATCTCCGCCCTCTCTACGACGCGCTTTACGACATGCTCCCAACCGAGCAGGTCGAGCGGCGGATCGCGAGCGGAGAGATCGAGATCGCGCCCCTCGCGTTCATGCGCGGCCGAACTCTGAACGACGCCTTCATCATCCTCGACGAGGCGCAAAACACCACGCCCTTGCAGATGAAGATGTTCCTGACGCGCTTTGGAATGCGCAGCCGAATGGTGATTTGCGGCGATCCGCATCAAGTCGATCTTCCAGACCCGACGAAATCGGGGCTTGCCGATGCCGTTCGCAGGCTCGAGCGGGTGAAAGGGATCGCCGTTGTCCGATTCACTGCGGCCGACGTCGTCCGCCATCCTCTCGTCGGGCGAATAGTCGAGGCCTATGAAGGCCCGAACGCCGGCCCGGGCGTGGGCGAATGACGCTCGAGATCGCGCTTGATGCCGATGAGGATTGGGACAGTAGTCGCTCATGGCAGCGGATCGTTCGCGAAGCGGCTGAAGCCGCGATCGCGGAAAGCGTCTATCCGGACCTTTGTCAGTCCGATCGGGCCGTTGAAATATCCGTGAGCCTGTCCGGAGACGATGCGGTGCACGAGCTCAATGCCAAGTGGCGCGGCAACGACAAGCCGACCAACGTCCTCTCCTTCCCGATGGCCGATGAGCGTGACTTAGGTCGGGCAAATTTTGCGATTGGAGAATTGTTGCTTGGAGACATCATCCTTGCGCGCGGCGTTTGCGAGGCCGAGGCTGCGGACAGGGGAATCTCGGTCGAGCAACATGCCGCTCACCTCCTCGTTCACGGAACCCTTCACCTGCTCGGCTACGACCATCATGGGGAGAGCGAAGCCGCCGACATGGAGGCACGCGAGGTGCGGGCGCTGGCGCGGCTCGGGATCGCCAACCCTTACGAGGTGACCGCCTGATGGCGACACGCGGTGACGACAGCGGCAGCTCCCCGTTGTGGCGGAGCATGCGCCATCTGATCTTTGGTGAGGATTCCGAGCAAACTCTCCGCGAGGAGATCGAGGACGCGATCGACGAAGCCGAGGAGGATGGCGGCGCGCCCGCGGCCCCCGGCGACCTCAGTCCCACCGAGCGGCAGATGCTGCGCAACCTTCTCCATTTCGGCGAGCAGACTGCCCGCGATATCTGCGTCACCCGCGGCGACATCATCGCGGTGCCTTCGGACATCAGCTTCGAGGGTCTCGTCAGCGCTTTTGCCGATGCGGGCCACAGTCGGCTGCCCGTCTATGGCGACAGCCTCGACCAGGTTGTCGGGATGGTCCACATCAAGGACGTCTTCGTCGCCAGCGTCGACTCGTCGCGCGACCGTTCGCTCGACGCGCTTTTGCGCGAGCCGCTGTTCATCCCCAAATCGATGAGCGTGATCGAGTTGCTTGCGCGGATGCGCACCGAGCGCGTTCACCTTGCCATCGTGGTCGACGAATTCGGCGGGACCGAAGGCCTCGTGACGATCGAGGACGTGGTCGAGGAGATCGTCGGCGAGATCGAAGACGAGCATGACGACGCCGAAGCCGCCATGTTGACGCTTCTCGACGACGGCGTGTGGGAAGCCGACGCTCGAATCGAGCTCGAGGAGCTCGCCAAGGCAGTCGATTCAAAGCTGTCGTCGGTTGAGGACGAGGTCGATACGCTGGGAGGGCTGATGTTCCTGCTCGCGGGGCGCATTCCGTCTCGAGGCGAATGCATCACCCATCCCTCGGGGTGGAAACTCGAGACGGTCGATTCCGACCCGCGGCGAATCATTCGCGTCCGGCTCCATTCGCCGACGGGTGATGCTCAAGCAGACTAGTTTTTCGCGAACAGCTTTGAAGGATCGTCCAGCGCCTTGAACTCGAGTGCGTTGCCTGCCGGATCGAGAAAGAACATCGTTGCCTGCTCACCCGGTTGACCCTCGAATCGGATCGTTGGCGCAATCACGAAGTCCACTCCGGAATCCTGAAGTCGCGCTGCGAGTTTTTTCCACTCGTCGATCGGGAGGACAATCCCGAAATGCGGGACCGGCACCTCCTCGCCGTCCACCGAGTTCGTGATTCGCGCCCTCACCGCCTGAGGCGCGAGGTGGGTGACGATCTGATGTCCGTAGAGATCGAAATCGACCCACTTTTCAGCGCTTCGCCCCTCCTTGCAGCCGAGGAGGTCGCCGTAAAAGCGGCGGGCCTCGGTCAGATCGTCGACCAGGAAAGCGAGGTGAAACGGCGCAAGTGTCACAGGCTTCACTTGTCATTGCTGAAGAAGCGAAGCAATCCGTGCCGGCGGATAGGTTACTGACGATCGCCGAGCCAGTTGCGGGGGTGAGTATCGAATGAAGCTCGTCCTTTACGCCCTCATCGCCGGAGCCATTTCCGCGTTTGGCTTTGCGCCGCTGGGCTGGTGGCCACTGCTGCTCGTCGCCTTTGCCGCACTGTGCGAGCTGCTCGACCGCAACTCGGCATTGTGGCGCAGCGCGCTTATCGGCTGGGCGTTCGGCTTTGGCCAGTTCGTCGTTGGCCTGAACTGGATCGCGACCTCGTTCACCTATCAGTCCAACATGCCAGCGTGGCTCGGCTGGGTCGCGGTCGTGCTCCTGTCGATATATCTCGCCATTTATCCGGCGCTCGCGACCGCATTCGCGTGGTGGTTCGGCCGCGACAACCGAGTGGTGATGGTGACGGTTCTGGGTGGCGCATGGGCCATTTCAGAATGGCTCCGAAGCGTCGTGTTCACGGGATTCCCGTGGAACCCGGCTGCCGCTGCGCTCGCGCCGACGCCATTGATCAGGTGTCGGCGTTGATCGGCACTTACGGCTTATCCGGGCTCGTCGTGCTTCTGAGCGGCGCTGTGTGGCTCGAATATTATCGCAAGTGGCTGCCGCTGGTCGTCATCCTCGCGGTCACAATCTGATGTGGCTGCTTCCCTCTTCGGCCGTCCCGCCCGACCCACTCACAATCCGCAACATTCGCATCGTGCAACCGAACATCGGACAGGAGGACAAGTGGCGGCCCGGCTTCGACGAAGAGGCCGCGGGGCGTCTCGCGCAATTGTCCGGCCAGCCGACCGGCGAACCCCGGCTGCTGCTATGGCCCGAAGCCGCGATCACCGAGCCGGTCGAGGATCAGCGGGCCGCTTATTAGGGCGTGGCCGAATTCCAGCGGATGCGGGCTGCTTCGCTGCTCGGCCCGAACGACATCCTCCTCACCGGTGGCCTCTCGGTCGAATCTCGTGACGGCCTGCATGTCGATGGAGCGACCAACAGCATCTTCGCGCTTGCCCCTGGTGGCAGGATCATCGGCCGCTACGACAAGGCCCATCTCGTCCCGTACGGCGAATATCTGCCGATGCGACCGCTGCTGACTATATCGGCCTGTCGCGCCTGGCGCCCGGCGACTTCGACTTCACGCCCGGCCCGGGACCCCGGACGATCGATATCGGCGGGGAATGGGGCAAGGTCGGCTTTGACCTCTGCTACGAAATGATCTTCTCCGGCCACGTCGTGGACGAGAACCACCGTCCCGAATTCATCTTCAATCCGTCGAATGATGCGTGGTTTGGGTCTGGGCCCGCCGCAGCACCTGGCTCAGGCGAGTCTCCGCGCCGCCGAGGAGGGTCTTCCAGTCCTTCGCGCGACCCCGACTGGGATCAGCGCAGTGATCGATGCTCGCGGCAACGTCGTGAAAGCGATCGGATGGCGTCAGTCGGGGGCGATCGACGCGGTCCTTCCGCCCGCCGCAAATTCGCCGCACTCCGTTCGCTCGATGGGGCAATTCAATCCCCCTGGTTCTCAGCTTATTGTTGATCGCGGGCGGCATTGTGCTTGGGCGGCGGCGCCGCTAGAGGCGACATATAAAGACTTCTTTATATCCTGATATCGAGGCCTTCATCACGTTATGCGCAGCAATTATCTTTTCACGTCCGAATCCGTCTCCGAAGGTCATCCCGACAAGGTTGCAGATCAGATCTCCGATTCGATCGTCGACCTCTTCCTGTCGAAAGATCCTGAAGCGCGGGTCGCCTGCGAAACGATGACAACCACCAACCGGTCGTCCTCGCCGGCGAGATCCGCGGCCATGGGATCATGGACCAGGACGGCAATTGGGCGCCCGGCGTTCGCGAGGAGATCGAGCAGACGGTCCGCCAGGTCGTTAGGCAGATCGGCTATGAGCAGGATGGCTTTCACTGGGACCGCTTCGATTTCTCCAACCATCTGCATCCGCAATCGGCGCATATCGCCCAGGGCGTCGACGCCGCTGAAAACAAGGATGAGGGCGCGGGCGATCAGGGAATCATGTTCGGCTTCGCGTGCGACGAAACCCCGGACTTGATGCCGGCGACATTAGATTACAGCCACAAGATCCTGGCGGAGATGGCGAAGGATCGCCATTCGGGCGCCGCTCCATTCCTCGAGCCGGACGCCAAGAGCCAGGTCACGCTCCGATTCGAGGACGGAAAGCCGGCCAAGGCGACCGCCATTGTCGTCTCGACCCAGCACAAACCCGGCTACGACAAGGGAGAGAAGCAGGCCGAGCTACACGCTTATGTGAAGGACGTGGTCTCGCGCGTCATGCCGCAGCAGCTGCTTGGCAACGAGACCGTCTATCACATCAATCCGACCGGCAGCTTCGAGATCGGGGGGCCCGACGGCGATGCCGGCGTGACCGGCCGAAAGATCATCGTCGACACCTACGGTGGTGCAGCCCCGCACGGCGGCGGCGCCTTTTCCGGCAAGGACCCGACCAAGGTCGACCGCTCGGCGGCTTATGCCGCTCGCTATCTTGCAAAGAACATCGTCGCGGCAGGCCTTGCGCGCCGCTGCACGATTCAGCTCGCATATGCGATCGGAGTGTCGGAACCCTTGTCCCTCTACGTCGACACGCATGGAACTGGAACCGTCGATGACGAAACGATCGAGGCGGCAATTGGGCGCATCGGCAAGCTCGGCCGACTAACGCCTCGCGGGATCCGCACCCACCTCGGCCTCAACAAGCCCATTTACCAGCAGACCGCGGCCTACGGCCACTTTGGCCGCAAGTCCGAAGGCGATTGCTTTCCGTGGGAGCGGATCGATCTGGTCCAGGATCTCAAGGCAGCCGTCGCCGCCTAGACATCCTAGGTGCTCGACCCGTCCTGCACGCCCATCCCGTGCTTGTAGACCAGGTCGCCGCCCTTCCAACCACTGTAGAGCAGGATGACGACGACGATTCCCGAGAGATAGACGCCAATCTTTCCGATCGCCGCGTCGTTGTGCCAGCGAAGGAACAGGTTGACGAGCTCGACGACCACGGCGGTCACGTTCGCAAGCGCATGCTTGATCGCGTCTGAGCCCTGGATCCGTTTCTCGCCAAGGAAGTCGGTGAGGCCCGCGATTGCGGCGAGGGCCGCCATGACAAGTCCGATGGCGAGCAGGATGCGTGATGCTGTCGCCCACGGATGATCGTTCGCCTGGAGATAAAAAATGTCCGCGACGAACGCCAGAATGAAACAGACGATTGGAAATGGAACCAGCATCGGATGGATCGGGTGACCGCCGATTTTTGCAGTGCTTTGCGGGTGAGCGTGACCCCCATCATTGCGACTTGCCATGATTTGATCTCCTTCTGTCGTGACCTTGATGCTCGAAGGAGCGAAGTGGTTCCCGCGGACTGCATTGCTGCGGCGAGGCCGGGGCTCTAACCGGCGCGTCCAATGACCGCGTTCAAGTCCGGCGATCCCCTGACCCTGAACCGCCTTTACGGGCGCTCGAGCGGTCACAGGCTTCGAAAGGGACAGGAAGACCTTATCCAGAAACTGCTCCCGCAGATCGAAGTGCCGGCGCAAGGCGAAATCAATTCACCGATCTTGTTCGGTGACGACCGTCCGCTTCATTTCGAGATCGGGTTCGGCTCCGGCGAGCATCTCGCCGATCGCTCCGACGTGCTCCCCGACCACGGCTTCATCGGCGCCGAACCGTTCTTGAACGGCATCGCCGCGGCGCTCGTCCACATCCGCGACAAGCAATTGCGCAACGTCCGGCTTTGGCGCGGCGATGCGCTGGAAGTGTTGCAGCGAATGCCGGATGGCGCGTTAAGCTTCCTCTATCTGCTTCATCCCGACCCCTGGCCCAAAGCCCGCCACGCCAAACGGCGGATGGTCAATGACGGCCCCGCCAACCTGTTCGCAGCGAAGCTGAAGCACGGCGCGGAGCTCCGCCTCGCGACCGATGATCCGACCTATCTCAACTGGTCGCTGATGGTCATGCAACGCCACTCCGATCAATTTGAGTGGCTCGCCGAGGAACCACGGGATTTCCTCGAACCTTCGGGCGGCTGGATCGAGACCCGCTACGGCGCCAAGTCCCGCCGCGAGGGCCGCCGCCCTTATTATCTGCGCTACCGCCGGGCCTGACAGTCGACACGAGCGCTCGGTCTGATACCGTCGATGCGATGAGTGGAGGTGGCATTCAGATCGATCGAAGAACGATGCTGGGCGCTGCTGCCCTTCCCTTCGCGGCCGCGCCGCTAACCGCTGCTGCGGCCGCCGACCACTGGGACCGGGTTGCTCGCGAATATGACGTGACCCGCGAGGTCATCCAGCTCGAGCACGGCAATTGGGGAATGATGGCGCGGCCAGTGCTCGCAGCCTATCAAGCGCATGTCGAGCGAGTGAATCGAGACACGAGCTATTATGCGCGCCGGACCATGGTCGGCGACATCGAGGCCGCTCGCTCGGCACTTGCCGGTGCGATGGGTGTCGGGATCGACGAAATCAGCTTCACCCGCAACGCCACCGAGGCGATGAAGGCGCTGATCCTCCAGTACAATCGACTCAAGCCCGGCGATGCAGTGCTCTACGCGGATCTCGATTACGACAGCATGCAAACCAGCATGGAGGCCCTTGCTGCTCGGCGCGGAGTGAAGGTGATCAAGATCGCGCTGCCGGAGCCGGCGACGCGCCAGTCCCTGATCGACACCTACATGGCGGCATTCAAGGCCAGTCCGGCGATCAAGATGGTGCTCATCACCCATCTCAGCCATCGAACCGGGCTAGTCCTCCCCGTCGCGGAAATCGCGACTATGGCTCGCGAGCGCGGGATCGACGCGATTGTTGATGCTGCTCACAGCGTTGGTCAGCTCGACTTTCGACTGCCGGACCTCGAGGCCGATTTCATCGGGATCAATCTTCACAAATGGATCGGCGCACCCTTGGGCGTCGGTGCAATATATGTTCGCCGTGAGCGGATCGGCGCCATCGATCCCGACCCTGCGGAAAATCCCAAGAGCACCGACATCCTCACTCGCGTTCATACCGGCACGCCGGATTATTCCGCTCAGCTGACGGTGACCACGGCCCTTGCATTCCAGGCGGCGGTCGGCGCTGCTCCCCGGGCAGCTCGCCTCAGAGCTCTTCGAGATCGCTGGGTTCGCCAGGTCATCGGACTGAACCAGGTGCAGATCCTGACCCCCGAGGACCCGCATCTCCATGGCTCCATCACGTCGTTCAGGATCCGCGGGCGAACCTCGCACGAGGACAATGTGGAATTGGCGAGGGCCTTGCTCGAAAAACACCGCATCTTCACCGTCCACCGCGACGGACTCTCCTCCGGGTCGTGCGTCCGGGTCACTCCCGCGCTTGCTACTCGGATGAGCGACTGCGACGCGCTCGCAGCCGCGATCCGCTTGCTCGTCGCCTAACCTTTTGCCCTGGCCGGGGTCAGGCGCAGCATCCGACCGCCCGCCTCATCCTCGAGCAAATAGACGGCGCCGTCAGGGCCCTGGCCGACGAAACGGATACGGTGCCCCATGTCCCATTGCTCGACCTTGGTCGCGGTGTCGCCGCGGATGTGAACGTGGATCAGCGACTGAGCTGCGAGCGCGCCGATGAGGCCGTCGCCTTTCCATTGCGGGAACAGCTTGCCGGAATAGATAAGCAGGCTGGTCGGAGCGACTGAGGGGACCCAGTAAAGCTTCGGGGCCACGAAGTCCGGACGGGTCGAATGTGGCGCGATCGCAACCCCATCATAATTCTTGCCCTCCGAAACCAGCGGCCAGCCGTAATTCCGGCCAGGGAGAATGAGGTTGAGCTCGTCCCCGCCACGCGGTCCCATCTCGGTTGACCACAGCCGCCCGTCCGCGGCGAACGCGAGCCCGTAAGGATTGCGGTGACCGAGCGTCCAGATCTCGGACGGAGTGAGGTTTTCTCCGGGCCATTTGACCTGCCACCCCGAGGTCGTCCTCGCCGCCTCGGTATCGTCGGGCGGGTCGGTGACGGTGACGCTCGAAGCGCCGGTCTTGCCTGCCCACGGATTGCCCGGCGCCGGCTTTCCGTCGAGCGTCAGATGGAGGATCTTGCCGATCGGCTGGTTCGGGTCCTGCGCGGGGGTCATTCGCTGCCGCTCCCCCGAGCTCAAGAACAGCGACCTACCGTCCGGCGCGAAGGCAATGATCGCACCGAACTGGCCGCCCTCGCCGCCGGCCGGATCGCGCCACAGCACCTGCAATCCTTCGAGACGCGCACCGCTCGCATCCCGGACCAGCTTTGCGCGGGCGAGAGCGAGGCTGCTTCCGCCGAGTAGCGATGGCTGGGAATAGGTCAGATAGACCTGGTTGTCGCTCGCGAAAGCTGGAGCGAGCACGACATCGAGAAGCCCTCCCTGCCCTCCATATTTCACCTGCGGGGCACCGATGACCGGCTGCTTGCGCCCGCTCTCGACGTCGACGAGCCAGATGCGCCCCGGCTTTTCGGTCACGATTGCGGTCATCGATTTCGGAAGGAACGCCATCGCCCAGGGGTTGTCGAAGGTCGCGATCGCGCTGGTTGTGAAGGCCTTGGCCGAAGAGGGCAGGTTCGCCGGTTCACCCGCGCTTGAAAGGCTGGTGGAATTGGTCCGGGCGGAAGAGCCGCAGGCAGCGAGGACAAACATCGCTGCGAGCTGCAGCGTACGAAGCTTCATTCGGCCTCCCAATTCGACGCCATTTGAACAAAATACCCTTTGCCCCGCTCTATAGAGGCATGATGACGCCGTGTAGCCTCCTCTCACTCGCCACTGCCGTGCCTCCAGACATGATCGCACAGAGCGAGGCCAAGGCGCTCGCGCGCGAAGCGTTCGGCGGAAACAAGGCCCTGTTCGATCGCCTGTCGAGCGTGTTCGACAATGCCGGCATCGCCAAGCGACACATCGTCGCTGCGCAAGACTGGTACGCCAGGAGCCACGGCTGGAGCGATCGCAACGCGGTCTACCTTAAGGCCAGCGAGGATCTCTTCGTCGAAGCGGCGACGGCGGCGATCGAGCGAGCCGGTCTGATGCCGGGCGAAATCGACGGCATCGTCACCGTCTCGACCACGGGAATTGCAACTCCAAGCCTCGAGGCACGAGTTGCGGGACGGATCGGCTTCCCCTCGAATGTGCGCCGGGTTCCGGTTTTCGGCCTGGGTTGCGCCGGCGGTGTCAATGGCCTTTCGATCGCTGCGCGCTTGGCGACAGCTGATCCAGGAAGCCGCTGGCTTTTCGTCACGGTCGAGACCTGTTCGATCTCGATCCGGCTCGACAGCAACGACCCTGCGGCGATCGTGGCGACCGCTCTATTTGGCGACGGCGCCGCGGCCGCGGTCGTGACGTCGGGCGAGCATAGCATCGCCAGGATCACCGGCACTGCGGAGAAGCTCTGGCCCGAGACGCTTCGGATCATGGGCTGGGACGTCGAGGACCCGGGGCTGGCAGTGGTGTTCGACCGGGCCATTCCACCCTTCATCGAAGCCGAGCTTGCGCAGACCGTGGATGAAATGTGCAGCGCCCTCAATATCACCCGCGACGAGATCGGGCGCTTCTGTTGTCATCCCGGTGGAGTGAAGGTGATCGACGCTATCGAGAGTGCTCTGGATCTGCCGCAGGGCGAGCTCAACCTCGAGCGCGAAGTGCTTCATGATTATGGCAATATGAGCGCTCCCACCGTCTTGTTCGTGCTCGAGCGCCTCCTCGAGCGGGGACTTCCCGACAAGACGATGATGACCGCATTCGGCCCAGGGTTCACCTGCGCAGGAATGCTGCTCGAAGCTGCATGATCCTCAATATCGCCATCCTCTCGCTTGTCACGCTCGAACGCCTGGCAGAGATGTGGATCGCGCGCCGAAACACGCTTCGTCTTGTTCGGCGGGGGGCGAGGGAGTACTCGCCGGGTCATTACCCGCTGATCGTCGCGGTTCACGTTCTGTGGCTTGCTTCGCTGTGGTGGCTTGCGCCATCGCGACCAGTCGACGCCTTCTGGCTCGCACTCTTCATTCTGATCGAGCTCGCGCGGGCCTGGGTGATGATAAGCCTGGGTCCTCGCTGGACGACGCGGATCATCATCGTGCCGGATGCGCCCCTGGTCCAAACTGGCCCATACCGGTTCGTCGACCATCCGAACTATTGGGTGGTGATTGCGGAAATTGCGGTCCTGCCGCTGATCTTTGGTCTGTGGCAGGTCGCGCTCATTTTCAGTCTGCTCAACGCCGCCGTCCTCACCGTCCGAATCCGGGCGGAGAACGGTGCGCTCAATGCTTATCGACCTCGATGAGGCGATAAAGCGCTCCATCGGTCAAGGTCATCTGTCCGCTCAGATGCCCCTTTTTTAAAGTCAGATGAAGTCGGCCGCGTTGCTTCCGCCGCTCATCACCGGACCATCGAGAGACCCCGCCGCATCGAGCATTACGTCGATTGCGCCCATGAAGCTCGGTTTGCCGGCGACGAGCTTGTAAGCGTCGATGCGGTAACGACGCGGTCGCGAGGAGATGATCTTGTAGACGACGTGCTCGTCGCGGCACGCTGACGGCTTGACCTGGCACAGCGAGCTTCCCTCCCAGGTGCCGGGAATGAGATCCGGGGAAGCTGCGGCAATGAGAAGAGCAATCCCGATCATGCGGCGATTCTAAGCGCCTCTTTGCTGCCTTGCGAGTCATCGGCGCTCGGCCTATATCGCGGCTCTCTCCTCGACATCGCCAGATGCTGAGGCTGGGGCCCTACGGTCCCGGTCCGAGAGAGGTTTGGGCTTGGGCAGGAGCGTTAGGTGACCGACATTGCCGGTCTTGAGAGGCTGATCGAGCCCGAGGTGATGCGCCTCGGCTACGACCTCGTTCGGGTCATGATGATCGGCGGCGCTTCGGACCCGACGCTTCAGGTCATGGCCGAGCGGCGCGATACTCGGCAGCTGGGCATCGCCGACTGCGAGAAAATCTCGCGCCATCTCTCCGACATGCTCGACCTCGCCGACCCGATTGCAGGCAGCTATCGGCTCGAGGTCAGCTCGCCCGAAATCGATCGCCCGCTCACTCGGCTCAACGATTACAAGGATTGGACCGGCCATGAGGCGCGCATCAAGCTTCGCGAGCAGCATGACGGCCGCAAGCAGTTCAATTGCATCATCCAGGGCATCGAAGGCGAGGAAGTCCTGATCATCACCAAGGACGGCGAGGCTCACGCACTGGGTTTTTCCGAAATCGCTTCGGCCAAGCTCGTCTTGACCGATAAGCTCATTCAAGCCACCGCGCCGCTCAGCACCGAGGGCGCCGACACAATAGAAACCGTAGAGGAATAGATTTCATGGCCACCGCACCCGCTGCCGTCAGCGCCAACAAGGCAGAGTTGCTCGCGATCGCCGACGCCGTCGCCCGCGAGAAGCTGATCGACAAGGGCATCGTCATCGAAGCGATGGAAGATGCGATCCAGCGCGCCGCCCGCGCTCGCTATGGCGCCGAGAATGACATTCGCGCCAAGCTCGACGCGACCTCCGGCGACCTCCGCCTGTGGCGAGTGCTCGAGGTCGTGGAAGAGGTCGAGGACCATTTCAAGCAGATCGATGAGAAGAGTGCCCAGAAGCTCCAGAACGGCGCTGGCGTCGGCGACTTCATCGTCGACCCGCTTCCGCCGATCGAGTTCGGCCGAATCGCCGCGCAGGCCGCCAAGCAGGTTATCTTCCAGAAGGTCCGCGATGCCGAGCGCGAGCGGCAGTTCGAAGAGTTCAAGGACCGCTCGAACGAGATCATCACCGGGGTCGTCAAGCGAGTCGAATTCGGCCACGTCGTCGTCGACCTCGGTCGCGCCGAAGGAGTCATTCGCCGTGACCAGCAGATCCCGCGCGAAATGGTCCGCGTCGGTGACCGCATCCGCTCGCTCATCATGGCCGTCCGCCGCGAGGCGCGAGGCCCGCAGATCTTTCTCTCCCGGGCGCACCCCGAGTTCATGAAAAAGCTGTTCGCTCAGGAAGTGCCCGAGATTTACGACGGTATAATCGAAATCAAGGCGGCGGCACGCGATCCCGGCAGCCGCGCCAAGATCGGAGTGATCAGCCACGACAGCTCGATTGACCCGGTCGGCGCGTGCGTCGGAATGAAAGGCAGCCGAGTGCAAGCGGTCGTCCAAGAGCTCCAGGGCGAGAAGATCGACATCATTCCGTGGAGCCAGGACCTTGCGACTTTCGTGGTCAACGCGCTCCAGCCAGCGACGGTCAGCCGAGTCGTGATCGACGAGGAAGAAAGCCGCATCGAAGTCGTCGTTCCCGATGACCAGCTCAGCCTGGCGATCGGCCGCCGTGGCCAGAACGTCCGGCTGGCGAGCCAGCTCACCATCTCGCAGATCGACATCCTGACCGAGGCCGATGCGAGCGAGAAGCGCCAGCGCGAGTTCGTCGAGCGCTCCGAGATGTTCCAGAACGAGCTCGACGTCGACGAGACTCTCTCGCAGCTGCTGGTCGCCGAAGGCTTCACCAGCCTCGAGGAAGTCGCTTATGTCCAGGTCGAGGAAATCGCGACGATCGAGGGTCTGGACGAGGACATCGCAACGGAGCTTCAGAGCCGTGCTTCAGAAGCGCTCGAGCGCCGCGAGGCCGCCGCTCGTGAAGAGCGACGGGGACTGGGCGTTGAGGACGCGCTCGCAGAAATCCCGCACCTCACCGAGCAGATGCTGGTGACCCTGGGCAAGGCCAACATCCGAACGCTTGATGACCTCGCCGACCTCGCCACCGACGAGCTTATCCAGAAGAAGCGGGTCGAGCCCCGCCGCCGCGAGCCGAGCAACCGCCCCGAGGACAAGGGCGGCATTCTCGCCGAATACAGCCTCAGCGAAGAGCAGGGCAACGAGATCATCATGGCCGCCCGCGCTCACTGGTTCGAGGACGAGCAGCCGGCAAATTCCGAGGAGGCCGTCGATGCGGACTCCGCGGAATGAGACGCCTCGAGGCATAGCCGGGTCGCACGTCCCGGAACGGACGTGCATCCTCACTGGCCGCAAGGGCACGAAGGATGAGCTCGTTCGGCTAGCGCTCGGGCCAGACGGAATTGTCGCTCCAGACGCCAGGGCTCGGGCTCCCGGCCGCGGCGCGTGGATCGGAGTAAGCCGGGCCGACCTCGATGCCGCCAATTCCAACGGAAAGCTGAGGCGTGCGCTTCAGCGCGCCTTCAAGACCAGTGCGCTCACAGTCCCGACCGATCTTGGCGAACGGACTGAAGCTGCACTTCGCCAGACCGCTCTTGACCGTCTCGGGATGGAGGCGCGCGCGGGCAATTTGATCAATGGCTCGGAACGCGTCGAGACAGCTGCTCGATCCGGGCAGGTTCATCTCCTTCTCCACGCCGCCGATGCGGGCGAGGACGGGCGCAAGCGTCTCGACCAGGCGTGGCGCGTCGGTGGAGGAGGTCCACAGGGGATGATATTCGCAGCGGCGCGCATTATCTTGTCGTTGGCACTGGGCCGCGAAAATGTGGTACATGCCGCCCTGACCGATCCCGCCGCAGCTTCGCGTGTCCGTCACGCGCTTGCCCGGTGGCGAGCTTTCACTGGCCCGGAACGAGGTCTGGAAGGCGGAGACCCCGCCTCGAGGACCGGCTCGGCTGAAGTAGTTTTGACGAAGGAATAGAATGGCAGACCAGACGACCGACAAGCCGAAGCTTGGAACCCGTCCGCCGCTGGGCATCAAGCGAACGGTCGAGACCGGCAAGGTCAAACAGAGCTTCAGCCACGGCCGCTCGAACACCGTCGTGGTCGAGGTCAAGAAGAGGCGAATCCTTGGTCGTCCGGGCGAGGCTCCGCCGCCCGAGGCTCCGAAGCCCGAACCCGTTGCCGAAGCGCCCAAGCCGGCTCCGAAGCCCGTCGCGCCGGCTCCGCGCAAGCCGTCCGCGCAGGATGAGATCTCGGACCGCAAAGAGCTGCAGCAGAAGCTTCTGCGCGAGGCCGAGGGAGCCCGCCTCGCATCGCTCGAGGAAGCGCGGCGCCGCGAAGAGCGTGCCCTTAAGGATGCCAGCGAGGAAGAGCGCCGCCGAGCCGAAGAGAATCGCAAGGCCGAAGAGACCGCTGCCGAGGAATCGCGCCACCGTACAGAGGAAGAAGCGCGCCGCGCCACGGAAGCGCCGCCCGAGCCCGAGATGGTTCAGCCAGCCGAGGAAGAGGAGCGCACAGCTCGCCGTCCCGGCGGCCATGCGCCCGCTCCCCGGCGTCCCGAGCCGCCGCGACCCAGCCGCGGCCGCGGCGATACCGAGCGCCATCGCGGCAAACTCACGGTCAGCCGAGCTCTCTCGGATGAGGACGAGAGCCGCGCCCGTTCACTCGCCGCGCTTCGCCGCGCCCGCGAGAAGGAAAAGCGCCATCACATGGAGACGGGCCCTGCGCAAAAGCAGGTCCGCGACGTGGTCGTTCCCGAGGCGATCACGGTCCAGGATCTCGCCAACCGAATGGCCGAGCGCGGGGCCGACCTTGTGAAGGCGTTGTTCAAGATGGGCATGCCGGTGACGCTCACGCAGACCATTGACCAGGACACGGCCGAGCTGCTCGTCACGGAGTTCGGGCATCGCATCAAGCGGGTCAGCGAGTGCCGACGTCGACATCGACTCCTCCGAGGACGTCGATGCGCCTGAAACCTTGAAGGCGCGCCCTCCGGTGGTCACGATCATGGGCCACGTCGACCACGGCAAGACTTCGCTTCTCGACGCGATCCGCGGTGCCGACGTCGTTTCCGGCGAGGCCGGCGGAATTACCCAGCACATCGGCGCTTATCAGGTCAGTCTCCCGGACAAGTCGAAGATCACGTTCTTGGACACGCCTGGCCACGAGGCCTTCTCCGAAATGCGGGCGCGCGGCGCCAACATCACCGACATCGTGATCCTGGTGGTTGCCGCCGATGACGGCCTGCGTCCCCAGACGATCGAAGCGATCAACCACACCAAGGCAGCCGGCGTTCCGATGATCGTTGCGATCAACAAGATCGATAAGCCCGAAGCCAAGGCCCAGAAGGTTCGCGAGGAGCTATTGCAGCACGAGGTCATCGTCGAGGACATGGGCGGCGACGTTCAGGACGTTGAAGTTTCGGCCAAGAACAAGACCAACCTCGACAAGCTACTCGACGCGATCCAGGTCCAGGCGGAAATCCTCGAGCTCAAGGCCAATCCGGTCCGCGCCGCCGAAGGCACGGTCATCGAGGCCAAGCTCGACAAGGGCCGCGGCTCGCTTGCGACCGTGCTCGTCGAGCGCGGCACGCTTCGCGTCGGCGACGTGTTCGTCGCGGGTGCTTCGAGCGGCAAGGTGCGCGCGCTGGTCGACGACCATGGCCGGCAGGTGAAGGAAGCCGGGCCCTCGGTTCCGGTTGAGGTGCTCGGACTTCGGTGGTGCCATCCGCTGGAGATCCGTTCACGGTCGTCGAAAACGAGGCTCGCGCCCGTGAAGTCGCGAGCTATCGCCAAGGCGTCATTGATCGCAAGCGGACGACGTCGACCCCGATCAGCCTCGAGAACATGTTCGCAAACCATGCCTCGACGACTGCGGAGGTGCCGTTGGTTATCAAGGCCGATGTGCAAGGATCGGTCGAGGCGATTGTTCATGCGCTCAACCGACTTCCACCGATGAGGTGCGCGTGCGAGTGTTTCACTCGGGCGTCGGTGCAATCACGGAGAGCGACGTAACGCTGGCAAGCGCGAGTGGCGCTCCGATCATCGGTTTCAACGTCCGCCCGAACGCCAAGGCACGCGAGGTCGCGGAGCGCAACAAGGTCGAATTCCGCTATTATGACGTCATCTATCACCTGACCGATTGGGTGAAGTCGGCGATGGCTGGCGAGCTCGGCCCGGAGATCATTGAAACGGTCGTCGGCCGAGCCGAGGTTCGCGAGGTCTTCCCGGCCGGCAAGAAGGACAAGGCCGCCGGCCTCCTCGTCCTCGAAGGCGTCATCCGCAAGGGCCTCAACGCTCGCCTCACCCGCGAGGACGTCATCGTCTCCAAGACGACGATCAGCTCGCTCCGGCGCTTCAAGGACGACGTCGCTGAAGTGCGCGCCGGCCTCGAGTGCGGCGTTCTTCTAGCCGATACCAACGACATCAAGCCGGGCGACAGCCTCGAGGTGTTCGAGGTCGAGGAGCGTGCGCGGACGCTGTAAATGCGCCGTCAGGAAACCGCTGAGGGCCGATCCGTCCGACTGCTCCGAGTCGGCGAGCAGGTGCGGCATGTGCTGAGCGAGCTGCTCCAGCGCGGGGGTGTCCATAATGACGTGCTCCAGTCGCATCTTGTCAGCGTAACCGAAGTGCGCATGTCCCCAGACCTCCGGCACGCGACCGTGTTCGTAAAGCCTCTTCTGGGTGAGGATGAAGAAGCGGTGCTGAAGGCGCTTCGCCAGAACACCGCATTCCTTCAGCGCGAAGTCGCCCATCGTCCGGATGAAATATGCAGCAAAGCTGAAGTTCCTCGCCGACGAGAGCTTCGATGAGGGCTCGTACATCGACCGGCTGCTGCGATCCGAGAAAGTGGCACAGGACCTGGGCGAGGAATGATCGACCTGGAACGGCTCGGTGAGCCGATGAGCGGCACTGGCTGCCGCGCCGAGCGGTTCAGCGAAGAGCATCGCAAACCACTGAAAGCCGCTTGCGCCGAGGACCCCGAAATCTGCAGATCT
>CAWBIC010000019.1:0-182285 GCA_963788765.1 uncultured Alphaproteobacteria bacterium
ACCGTTAGGTCTTGCTGCCATTGGCGTCAATACTGGCAGGCCACTGCGCGCCGAAATCTGAAGGATCGATGCTGAAAATAATCGTCGGCAAAACGGTTGCTGACGAATTCCGCGCCGGCGCTAAGGCTCGCGTAGGTCTTGAGAGACAAGGGCGTCGAGAATGTCACGTTGGGGCCGAACGTCGTCGATTTGTGCGCGTTCGCCAAATCGTGGAGCACGTCGAGCCGAAGCGCGAGGGTGTCGTAGGGATCAACGAGGCCGTGGAGGCTAACGCCCACGAAAGCTCCCCCTTCGATCGCCTTTCGGCGTTCGGGCAGAGCTTCACGACCGGGTCGTCGACCTCTGCAGTAGATCAGCGCGGAACCCGACGATTGGACCGGCGTCGATGTCGATCTTGCTGGCGCCGCGATGCGCTATCCCGTGGAGGAGTAGGTAGGTGCCGTTGCGGGTAAAGAAGGAGTAGCCGCTGAGCTTGCCGCGGATAGCGGCCGCCGGAATGGCTCGGTAATCATCAGATCCGACATAGTCAGGCGGCTTCGCCGACCCCGATGGCGATGGTCACCATGTCCTTGTTCGCGATGTCGCTCGCGCTCGGCATCGTTTCGGTGCCAGCCTCCTGGGCGAGCGCCGCGGTGGCAAGAAAGCATCGGCCCAGTGCAGAGGCAATAGAGACGGCGCACGGGCATTGCCTTCGGCATCGAGCGTTTGACGCGAACGGCCTCAGGGACATTTTGTTCGGAAAAGCAGAACGCCGAGCGGATCAGCGTTGCCTTGGTGCCTCGGTCGGCCAGTTCCGGGATCGGGCGTGAAATACTTATCGTATTTGCCCTCCTCGCCCTTGTGTTCATCTCGGCCCGCTGACTGACTCCCTTCTTCACCATGATGTTCGGCCAGTGGGTTCGAGATTGGAGTTGAGCTCGAGCAGTTTCTCAAGCCCACTCTCCGGTGTCCGGAAGGATCGCTTCGGCCGGACGCTGGGGAGCGCACACGCCGCAGTCGATGTGGTTTCGTTTCAGATGGATTACCGAACATGACCTCGCCCTCGTAGAAGCAGTCGACAGGGCAGACCTCGACGCAGTCCATCTTTGCATTTGATGCAGGCGTCGGTGACGACGTAGGTCGTTGATGGGGCTCCCTAGATGTTCTGGCTATCTGGCCGGCTTGGCCTCGTCAATTCCCAGCTCCACGAAGCACAGGCGGGCCTCCGCCGCCGGGCCGCGCCGCTCGGGCAGGCTGAGGACCTTGAGGATCCGCACGCGTCCCTGCAACGGAAGCGCGATTCTGCTTCCGACGCGAACGTCCTCGCTCGATTTTTCCGACCCGCCTGCCGTCGATTCGAGTGTGGCCTTCCTCGACGATCGCCTGGGCGAGCGTTCGGCTTCTAACCAGCCTGATGCAATGAAGATAGCGGTCGATCCTCACGTCTTCTTGAGCTTTGCGAGCTCAGCGAAAGCGTGGCTGGCCGGGCCGCGGCGGTCCGAGCAGGCGCAGACCACGCCATCGCCACGCATCTCCAGCGCGCGAGAAGCCGATATCGCTCATCAACCGGCTGATAAAATCCTCGTCAAGCCCGATCGAAATAGCCAGCGCCGTGTCGAGGGGATCCGTGCCACCGAGGAGCGAACCTTGCGAGCATGGCTGGCGAGCACGATCGGCGAGGTCAATTCGAACCCACGTGCGCCCGGCGCCGGCGGTAGGCCAGCGCCGCCGCACAGGTACGCATCGCCCGCGAGGGTTGCGGCGCCTGCACCCGGCAACTTGGGCATCGGCTGGCCCTGGCGAACGGCAAGTAGTGCGGCGCGCCAATATTGTGCTGACGGTTTGAGCAGTGGGGGCGGGGACCGTGGCCACAGGGGCTCAAGACTTGTGGAGCGCCTGGCGATCGGCATGCTCAGAGATGCGCGATGGCGCCGAGCGCCGCTTTCGCAGCAGCAGACCCACCGCCGCATCCGTGAGCATCGCCGCAAGCGCCCGGACGCCCGCCGAGCTCCACTGATCGGACTGCGCGGCAAGGCCTCAGGGCTACGAAGACCGCTCTAATCTGGGCCCTCTGACCACGCTCGAGCCGGGCGCGCAGCGCCGCCCTGGTCTGCGCGGACAAACGATCGAGGGCGCGGGCCGTCAGGACTGCGGCTCCAGGAGCGAGCACCCTCGAGCAAGCCGTCGAGAAAATCTGGCTGTGCCCAAGCGACGGCGAGGCCGGCGCCTTCCTCGACGACGAGCGCAAATGTGTCATCGGGCGCTTCGATCGCGTTGTCCGCTCACCCTGAGCTGGTCTACGAGGCGCCGTTCGGCGGCAGCAAGCAGAAGGCGCTTGTCGGCAAGCCGTGCCGACGGGTCTACGCGAAAATCGAAGCCTGTGAGGTCACCGATCGGCTCAGGCCCGACGCTGACCTCGCCGTCCGCGGCGACCGTCACCGGCAAAGCATCCGCGCCATGGGCGCCGATCTGGGCCCAATACCGCGGTGCGTCGGTCGACGAACCGTTGGGTCAGCCGCTCGTGGAGCGCATCCGAGAGCCGTCCCTCGACCTCGCAGGGCTAGCTGACCATCTCGCGGGTTCCTTCAGCCAATCGGCACGGTGCGCGATATATGCCCAGCTACGGATCCCAGCGAGCCGGTCAGCGAGCACCTCGATGTCGCCAGTCATATTGTCGAGGCGGGTGACCTCCGCGGCAAACCATTCGTGAGGGATGTGACCGCCTTCGCCAATGTAGCTGAACAGGCGGCGCACCATTCGGCTGTGGTGCATTGGGCCGACCTTGCACAGGGAATCGGGGAGGCCGCAGACGGACCATAGACGCCGCGCCTGAATGCCCTTCCTGGCTGCAATCGCCGGGTCTTCGGCAATATGCTTGAGCACGGCGAGATCAATCAATTCCGGAGACGGCCGAAGCATTCGGTCATCAGCTCTCCTCAAGCACGATGAGGGCGCGGACATCGGTGAAGTCGAGCCGTGCATTGCACCAATCTGCCCAGTCCATTGGCCGGAAACGGTGCTCTTCGATCGCTTCGATTTCGAATCGCTGAAGCCGCCGCGTTCCTCGGTAAGTCCGAGGCTTCCGAAGGTGCCGTCGCGCTGGTGACGACCGGCTCGACCAGCGATCTGCGCGATTTCTGCGATCGTCAGCCGACGATCGCGCCGACGTCGAACTTCTCGAGACCGGCAAAGGCGACATGGCTGACGTCCATGTTGAGCCCCATGCCGATGGCGTCGGTGGCGACGAGATGATCGACCTCCGCCGCGCTGGAACATCACCACCTGCGCGTTCCGGGTGGCGGGGAGAGCACGCCCATGACGACGGCGGCTCCGCCGCCGGAAACGGCGGAGCATTTCGGCAAGCGCGTCGACCTACTCGGCGGAGGAAGGCGACAACCGCGGCGCGTGGCGGCGATCAGAGCTTGACGCTGCCGCCATAACGCAGCGTCGAGAAACGGGGACGAGTGACGATCTCTGCTTTTCGGAAGAAGCTCGCGAATGATCGGCTTCAGGCTCTCGGAGCCAAGGATCGAGTCTTTCGCGGCCGCGCGCCCTTAACATCCGGTCGGTGAAGCTCTAGCGCTCGGGATCCAGGCCGAGCTGGGCCTCGTCGATTGCCGCGAAGGCGAAGTCACGTTGGAGGTTGCGTTCGTGATCGCTGTCGCCACCCGGGCACATGGGCCGTGCAGAGGAAATCGCGCCTGCGGCGGCACGATGCCTCCTCGCCCGTCAGGAGGCGACCTGATTTTCGCCCTTCATCCCGACGACCCGGTCATAGACCTCGCGAGCGAGCAGTCGCAGCGGGAAGCCGATCACGCCCGAGGAGTGGCCGCACATTCGCTCGATCGCGAGATGGGTCTTGCCTGTATTGGTCGGCCCAGGATGGCTCAGGATCGAAGCCGTCTGAACGCGGCGCCATAACTTGAATGTCGGGCCGGCCTTCGCACCGGCGCAAGCTCAATTCCACCAAACGGGCGATTTTCGGAGCGATTTTAGCTTCGTTTAACCTTGTTTGGGCGATCACAGTCCCCGTGTTGACGTCGCCCAGAGCATGCCCATCCGCTGCGGCGGTCGCTTCCCCGACCTGGCCGCGGCCGGGCTGGAAGAGCGCAGGAGCGCTAGCATTGCTCTGTAGCACCGTCCTTGGGCATCCTTTCCCTCGATCCGCGGACCTTTCAACCGACCAGCAGCGCCAGTGGCAGGGCTCGGGAGCTCGCTCCGCTTTCAAGCGGCGGTGTCACCGGGATCGCCATGGCACCGACAAAAGCAGCTGAAGCGATCGAATTCGCACCAGAGCGCGCCTCGCTCCCAAATCGCAAGCGCAACGGCTTGTCGAACCCGCTGTCGCCGTGGCGGTACCACTGCAGTCGTCGGCCACGCTGGCGACGGGCTTTATTGGTCGCTTCGCTCGGCCAGGGACCATTCGCAGGACGCGGCGGCATATCTCGGCGCGCTCGCGACTGAGATTGACGTCGGGAGAAATCGAACCCCAGGAACGTGTTCGACCTGGTCTTGAGCAAGGACCAGCAGTTGCTTTCGCCGGACTACGGCGATCCGGCAATCGACTTGCAGCTCGTCAAATGGACTACGAACGGCCGAAGCAAGTGGATCGATGCCGCCGACGCCGATCGGGCCCGGACGCCCGTCGAGAGCGGCCTGGTGATGCGGTAACGACGGCCATATCACCTGCCTATTTCGGCTATCGCTATCACCCGATCCTGATGTTACACGCTTTCACGCCGGGCTCGACATCGGGGCTGCCTGGGGCGGTCCAATTGTCGCTGCCGGTGATGGTCGTGTCGTCGGGCCCGGTTGGCCGGGGCTAGGGCCAAGAAGTCCCGGTACGCACATGGCGATGGGTTGCTCAGCCTCTATGGCCACATGAGCTCGATCGTCGCAGAGCCCGGCAGCTTCGTGCGCCAGGGGCAGGTGATCGGCTATGTTGGCTCGAGCGGCCTTTCCGACCGGCCCGCACGTCCATTTCGAGGTCCGCCGCAGCGGCCAGCGCCGGTGAACCCGCTCGCAGTCCGCTTCTCGAGCGCGCGCCGGTAACCGACCGCATCTTCCGGATTCGGTGAAGGCGAGGCTGAAGGCGTTGCTGACGTGGGAATTCGGACGAGCTTCAGGAAGCGTTAAACGCCAATTCGTGCGCGGCGGTCCTCGATCACATTACCAGCCAAGGAAGCGGACGCCGGCCTCGCCATCCTTAACCCAGCGGACCTGGACCTTGACGATGCTGCATGCGTCGCATCACCAGGGTTAGAGGCTCGCCGAGATCAAATTGTTCCTCGGTAATGATGTGGCAGCCGTCATAAGACAGGTTCGTCATATGAACACGCACCCACGCGCCGTCCGCGCGGATATGCGACGCCCGGTCAAGCTCGTCGCCTTCCGGTTACGCTTGACCCCTGTGAAATCGGCCTCTCGATGGCTTCCCTCGGTTCCAACAGTTCGGATTCAAATCCAACCGCCAACGTGTAACCTATATTTGTGTAAGCCTGGAGACCGTTGATGGTTAATCGCTCGGCAATCTCTTATCGGCCGTGTCCTCTCCAGCGCTTGATCGTGCGCTGGATAATTCCCGTTTCGTCGCCGGTCTCGCGCCACAGACGAGCGAAGCTCGGGTCCGATGATGCCGGCCGTTTTTCGGGCTCGAGGTCATCGAAGCGGACCCGAATGGGGATCGCGACGCCTTCTCCGCAAACGATGCATTCGCGGTTCCGGAGCGCTGGAATAGCGTCGAGGAAGCCGCGCGCGCCTTCCGGCATCGCGGCACGAACGCAGGCCTGGTCGCGCTCGTTGTTGAGGCGCATTGCGATGATCGTGCCGCATTGGGAAAGCACGCCTTCAGCCAGATCGGACGGGCGCTGCGTGATCAAACCGAGGCTGACGCCATATTTACGACCCTCCTTGGCGATTCGCTCGAGGATTTTGCGAACGGCCTGACCGCCCTCCTGATGCTCGTCCTTGGGAACGTAGCGGTGCGCCTCCTCGCAGACGAGAAGCAGCGGCTTTTGCGCTTCGGTCCGCGACCAAATCGCATAGTCGAAAACGAGGCGCGCGAGGACCGCGACCACGACCGACGTGATTTCTGAAGGAACGCCGGAGACGTCGACGATCGAGATCGGACGTCCTTGGCTCGGCAGTCGGAAAAGCTTGGCGAGGAGGCCCGGCATGGAATCGGAGACGAGCATGCCCGAGAACATGAATGTGTAACGCGGGTCGGCCCGAAGCTCCTCGAGCTTGGTCTTCAGCCGCTGGAAGGGAAGCGTGTCACCAGCGCGGTCAAGCTTGCCCATCTCGTTGATCATGATCGTGTGAAGATCGGTCAGCAGGTACGGGATCGGACTGTCGACGGTGACCTTGCCATATTGGCTGAGGTCCTTCCCCTTGGTGCGCGCTGCGAGCAGGCACTTGGCGAGGATATCGCCATCGCGCTGACGGTCGGCACCATCAAGTCGTCAGGAGCACCTCGCAATGTTCCTCGAAGTTCATGAGCCAATAAGGCAGCTGAAGATTGTCGACGTTGAAGATCTCGCCGCAACTCTTGAAGGCCGCCGAATATTCTCCGTGCGGGTCGATCATCAGGATGTGGCCCTCGGGCGAAAGCTCCGAATTCGGTGAAGAACCAATGCAACAGAGGTCGATTTGCCGGTACCTGTCGATCCCAGCACCGCGAAATGCTTCGACAGCAGCGGATCGACATAGAGTGCACCGCGGATTTCATCGGTCGGATAGAGGGTCCCCATCTCGATATGCGGCTCGTCGCTCGCCGCGAAGACAGCACGAAGATCATTCGTGGTCACCGGGAGGACCTTGGCATCCCGGAATTGGATAGCGAGTGACGCCGCGGCGAAAGTTGGCCAGCCGACCAGCGGCGTCCTTCATGCCTTCGCCAAGGAAATCAACATGGGCGATGAGCTCGCCCAAATCGTTGCCGCGCAGCGTTCGAACGTTGGCGATCAGCCATGCGTTGCCGACGATCATCTTCACCTGGCTGCCAACCTGGCCCGATTGCGCGACCGACGCGTCGGCGTGCGATTGAAGGGCCGTCAAAGCCGCAGCGTTCATGCAAATCTGTAGATCCCGAGCCCGCGATTTCGACAACCTGTCCGATGGGATCCACGAGCACCGGCGTCGGCTGGACGGTAGTGGTTGCGGGTACCGCTTCTCCGGTCAGGCTGCTGACCTCATTGAGGAAGTCGCGCAGATTGGGCTGCTCGTCCATAACTCTCGACGCTCCAAGGCAAATTGGCTCGCCAGCGGGATACAGAGAAGCAGTTAAAATTAACTTGAGGACGATTGCTTGGCGACCGGCTTTAGAAGTTGTCGGTCGGCGCGTGAAATGTCTCGTGGGTAGCGGGAGCTGATATTGCTGATCATGAACGAAGCTCTGGAATCGCTTCCGCAATCCGTGACCACATTGGGAAGTTTTAACGCCTGCCCGCAGCGCTGCCAGCTAATTGTGGGGCTCGAACTCGCTGAGCTCCACGGTTAAGCAAAGTCTCCGGCTCGGCATCCGGTCGCCCTGGATGCCGAGCCGTCAGCGTCATTCACGACTGGACGAAAATCTAACATCTGTTAGTTTTCTTGCGCCAATCGTCCGCCTTGTGGGGGAGCGGGCCTGTGCGTACCTATTTGCGAACAATTGCGGTGCTCAATTCAAACGGTGATCAAATCTCGCTCTATCGAGATTCGATCGCCTATCCTTTTCGGCTTGTTCGTCCGCAAGCAGCTAAAGCTGTGCACTGGCGAGGCGGTCGCACGAAACGGCCAAGCTTATGTCGTCACCTCGAGCGGGGAGCGCCTGACCCGCATCTAAGGCGCTGGACTCATGAAAAAACTGGCAGTGGCGTGGTGGCCGGCCACCGGCTAGCTTCGATGGACGTGCGCAAGAGCTTCATCCTTCCAGTCTTTGTGTTGATCGTCGCGTCCTCAGCGATTGCGCGGGAAATCATCTATGCCGAAACCGCGCCTGGGCAGCGATCGACCGCGGTGCCACTTGCGAGGCGCTTTCCCGCTCTCTTCGTATCGCTGCCAAGGGCAAGGTCCAGGCAATCGCCGGATTCAGCTTCTCGCCCGATCATCGCCTGTGGGGTCAGTTCCACGCCCGGTTGCGGCGGATGCCGCGCGAGGGAGCTGCAGTGATGTTGCATGTCGACGACCAGCCGTTCCTTCTCGTCAGCAAGGGGAATTGGGCGTGGAGTGACGGGCCACGGCAGGAGCAGGCGATCGTCGAGGCGCTGCGCGGCTCGACCGGGATGAGCGTCAATCGCGCAAATCGGCCGGACAGCGGTTCATTGACCCTTACTCGCTCGACGGGGCAGCGACGGCCATCGACGCTGCCGCCGCAGCCTGCGCTGGCAAAAACCAGTTACGATAATTAGATAGCGGTTTCCGCATGAGTGCTGACACGCCCCTAATGCCCATTCCCGGCCCGATCGACCCGGTGCCCGTTCCGCGGCGCGCGGCGCCGCGCGCGGACGGCCGCGTCGAACTGGTCGGCCTGTCGAAGGCGGAGATCCGCGCGGCGGCTCGAAGCTGCCGGGCTGGATCCGAGGCAGGCGAAGCTTCGCGCCAAGCAGATCTGGCACCAGATCTACAATCGCGGCGCGACCGATTTCGACGCGATGAGCGACATCGCCAAGCCGCAGCGCGCCTGGTTCGCCGAGCGCTTCGTCGATCGGCCGGCCCGAGATCGTCGTCGAGCAGGTCTCGACCGACGGCACCCGCAAATGGCTGCTGCAGACCCACGACGGCCACGATTTCGAGATGGTGTTCATCCCCGACGCCGATCGCGGCACGCTCTGCGTCTCGAGCCAGGTCGGCTGCACCCTCAATTGCCGCTTCTGCCATACCGGGACGATGCGGCTGGTCCGCAACCTCGACGCCGGCGAGATCGTCGGCCAGGTGATGCTCGCCCGCGACGCGCTCGGCGAATGGCCGTCCCAGCCGGAGGGCCGGATGCTCTCCAACATCGTGATGATGGGGATGGGCGAGCCGCTCTACAATTTCGACAATGTCCGCGACGCGCTGAAGATCGTGATGGACGGCGACGGGCTCGGCCTGTCGCGGCGGCGGATCACCCTCTCGACCTCGGGCGTGGTGCCGATGATGGCGCGCGCCGGCGAGGAGATCGGCGTCAATCTCGCCGTCTCGCTGCACGCGGTGACCAAGGAGGTGCGCGACGAGATCGTGCCGCTCAACCGCAAATACGGGATCGAGGAGTTGCTCGAGGCCTGCGCCGCCTATCCCGGCGCCAACAATGCCCGGCGGATCACCTTCGAATATGTGATGCTGAAGGACAAGAACGACAGCGACGAGGATGCCCGCGAGCTGGTCCGGCTGATCCGCAAGTACAAGCTGCCGGCCAAGGTCAATCTGATCCCGTTCAACCCCTGGCCCGGGCGCCGCTTACGAATGTTCGGACGAGGAGCGGATCCGGCGCTTCTCGCGACATCGTCTTCGAGGCCGGCATCTCCGCGCCGATCCGCCGCCCGCGCGGCCGCGACATCATGGCCGCCTGCGGCCAGCTCAAGTCCGCCGCCGAGAAGAAGAGCCGCGCCGAGCTCGACCGGATGCCGCCTGAGCCAAGGCTGCACGGGTCGCCCCGTTTGATAATTGGGCGCCGTTCATTTGCTGTCCTTGGCCTGGCGTGGCAATTCGAGCCAAAGCAAGTGGAGACGTGACAATGTGGCTTGCTCGACAAGATCGTCGGCAAGCTGATCACCAAGGGCAGACTGACCTCATCGCTCCGGGCAAGGCGCCGCAGACTATCGCTCCGGGCGGCAGGCCGGCACATCACGGTCCGATTCGCCGACGAAAGTCGCGTTCGACATCGTCAAGGACCCGCGGCTCGGCGTCGGCGAGGCCTATATGGACGGGCGCCTAATGATCGAGGACGGCGACATCCGCGACCTCGTCGGCTGATCGTCGGCGCCAACCGCTGGGAGGATCAGGGCAAGCGCGCGCGCGGCACTGTCGCAAGGCGAACGGCCGAAAGAGCTGTCGGCAACTGCTCGAGTCAGAACAACTCAAGCGCGCTCGCGCCGCAACGCCGAGCACCACTACAACCTCACCCGGCGAGCTCTACGAGCTCTTCCTCGACGAGGACCGGCAGTACACGATGGCCTATTACCGACCCGAGGAACAGCCTCGAACAGGCCCAGCTCGACAAGAAGGCGCACATCGCCGCCAAGCTCGCCTGCAAGCCGGGCATGAAGGTGCTCGACATCGGCTGCGGCTGGGGCGGGCTCGCGCTGTATCTGCACCGCCGTCGCTGACGTCGACGTGCTCGGCGTCGCGCTCTCGGCGCCAGCTGAGATCGCCCGCAAGGAGCGTGCTGCGGCAGCGGGCGTCGCGGACCGGGTCAAGTTCGAGCTGATGGACTATCGCGACGTGAGCGGCGAGTTCGACCGGATCGTCAGCGTCGGCCTGATCGAGCATCTCGGCACGCCGCATTACGCGGATTCTTCGCCAAATGCCGCGATCTGCTGAAGCAGGACGGGGTCATGTTGCTGCACACGATCGGCAAGCTCGGCGACGTATCAAGCGGCCCCGATCCGTTCACGGACAAATATATCTTCCCGGGTTATCATTTGCCCTCGCTCAGCGAGATGACTGCCTCCAGCCAGAAGTTCCGTTTGATCGCGAGCGACATCGAGAATTTGCGGCTCCATTACGCTCTGACGCTCGAGCATTGGCTCGACCGAGCGAATCAGGCGCACAAGGAAATCGAGGCGATGTACGACGAGCGCTTCTTCCGAATGTGGGAATATTATCTCGCCGGCGGGATCGTGATGTTCGAGGACGGAGCGGCATGCAATTACCAGGTCCAATACATCCGCGATCGTCGGGCGCTCCCGATCACGCGCGATTATATGACCGAAGCCGAGGCCCGCTACCGCAAGATCGGCGCTGAGCCGCTGGCCGCCAAGCGGACCTCCGCCAAGCGACCGGCAAGGCGTGCGGCCGCGGAGGCGCCGGAATTCGCTAAATGAAAAAGGCCCGGCACGCGTGTCCACGCCGGGCCTCCTGATGATCGAAATCGAATTGAAGCGTTGGCTTACTTCGCCTTGCCTTTAGCCATCATGGCCTGCCGAGCCTGCTGGCGTTCCTTCGGCGAGATCGTTCCGTCGTGGTTCAAGTCAAGCCGGTCGAACTGGGCGAGCGCTATTTGCTGCATTTCGGCGAGTGAGACGCGCTTGTCCTTGTTTGCGTCGGTCTTGGCGAAGAAGCGCGAGGCCATTCCGCCGACGGCGGTTGCATTCTGCTCCATGCGGGCCTTGATCTGCTCGCCCATGGCGGTGAACTCGTCGCGCGTGATCACATTGTCCTTGTTGGTATCCGCACGGGCAAAGAGCCCGCTGAAGGCGGTCGCGCTGACCTGTGAAGGCTGGCCGCCCTTGCCCTGAGCGTGCTGGCCGCGGGCCGATTGTGCCTCAGCTACGGTGATCTTGCCGTCATGGTTGAGGTCGAGCCGGTCGAAGATCTTTGACGGATCAAAGTTAGCCGCCCGCTGCTCCATCTTCTGCTCGCGATTTGAATCGATCGCATTCAGCTCGGATTCGCTGATCACTCCGTCGTGATTGGTGTCCAGTTTCGCGAAGGTCTTGGCGATGCGCGCCTGAATGTCCGCTCGGGTGATCGGTTGGGCGACGCGCGCATGCCGAGCGGGCTGGGCGGACTTTGCCGCAGGCGCCGTTTCGGTTGTGCCTGCGAAGGCCGCACCGGCAACGAGGATCGCTGCGGCAGCGACGCCGCGGATTAGGAATGACTTCATTGATACGCCTCCACTTGGGTCCGGGGCGAGCTAATCAGGCGCAGCTGTATGCTGGTTGAATGCCGATCGTCTAAATTCCTGACGGGCATGTTAACCAAGATTTAGAACTTGGTGGACACCTTGTTCCCACAACAGGGAGCGGGGAAAGCAATGCCAACCAAGAGTGATGCCGCGGCCGATGTCGCGATTATCGGCGCGGGGCCGGCGGGCCTTACTGCTGCCTATCTGCTTACGAAAGCCGGATATTCGGTCATCGTCATCGAAAAGGACCCGGTCTACGTTGGCGGAATCTCGCGGACGGTTGAGCACAACGGGTTTCGTTTCGACATTGGCGGTCACCGCTTTTTCTCGAAGGCGCGCGAGGTCGTCGATCTATGGAACGCGATCCTGCCCGATGACTTCATCCAGCGCCCGCGGATGAGCCGCATCTTCTATGATGGTAAATTCTATTCCTATCCGCTGCGGGGTTTCGAAGCGCTCCGCAACCTCGGCATCTGGCGATCGACGATGTGCATGGCCTCTTATGGCTACACCCGCTTCTTCCCGCGAAAGGACGTGCGGTCATTCCAGGATTGGACGATCAACCAGTTTGGCGAGCAGCTCTTCAACATCTTCTTCAAGACATACACAGAGAAGGTGTGGGGAATGCCGTGCGACGAGATCTCAGCAGATTGGGCGGCGCAGCGGATCAAGGGACTGAGCCTCGGCGGCGCAGTGATCGACGGCCTGAAGCGCTCGCTCGGACTTAACAAGAGCCCCAACGACGGGATGGAAACCAAGACCCTGCTGGAGACCTTCCGCTACCCGCGAAAGGGCCCCGGCATGATGTGGGAAGCGGCGCGCGACTTCGTCGTGGCCAAGGGCAACAGAGTTCTGATGAACCACTCGCTCCAGCAGCTTTCGTTCGATAGCAAGCTCGACCGCTGGCGCGTTGCGGCCAAGACCGGCACGGGGAAGAATGTCATTATCAGCGCCGCGCATGTCATCTCGTCGGCGCCGATCCGCGAGCTGACGAGCCGCATTCATCCCCTTCCCAAGGCGGCCAGCAATGCGCTCAACCTTCGTTACCGCGACTTCTTGACGGTCGCGCTGATGATCCGCTCGAAGGATATCTTTCCCGACAATTGGATCTACATCCACGATTCGAAGGTCAAGGTCGGGCGCATCCAGAACTACCGCAGCTGGTCCCCGGAAATGGTACCGGACGAGTCGCTGGCCTGCGTCGGACTTCGAATATTTCTGCTTCGAGGGCGATGGGCTTTGGGCCTCGAGCGACGAGGAACTGGTCGAGCTCGCCAAGAAGGAAATGGCGATCCTTGGCCTGTGCGATCCTGCTGACGTCGAGGGCGGCGCCGTCGTTCGCCAGGAAAAGGCTTATCCAGTCTACGACGACCATTATCGCGACAATGTCGAAGCGATCCGCGACGAGCTCGAGACCGCTTATCCGACGCTTCACCTGGTTGGGCGCAACGGCATGCACCGCTACAACAACCAGGATCATGCGATGATGACGGCGATGCTGACTGTCCGCAACATCCAGGCCGGGCGCCGCGCCTACGACATCTGGGCGGTCAACGAGGACGCGGAATATCATGAATCCGGCGACGAGGGCGCTGAGGTCGCGCTTGCGTCGGAGCGACTCGTGCCGAAGCGGCTGAAGGCGGCCTAATCATCATGCGAAGCCAGATCTACACGCGCTACATCGGAGCGAGCTTGGTTTCGCTGGCGGTCGACTTCGCGGTCTTCATGGCAGCGTTGTCGCTTGGAGCGCCGCCGGCACTCGCAGCTGCGACCGGCTACGTCGCCGGAATCGTCTGCCATTGGGCAATCTCGACCCGCTTCGTGTTCGCCGCCCGGATCGCCGCCAGCGCCGCAGGCAAGCAGCAACAGCAGGCGCTGTTCCTTCTTTCCGCGCTCGTGGGCCTCGGAATCACGACCGGAATCGTCGGGATCGGCAGCCGCTTCGGCTTCGACCCCCGGCTCGCCAAGGGCGTTGCGATCGTCGTCAGCTTTCAGGCGACCTACGTTCTGAGGAAAAAGGTCGTGTTTGCGTGACGGCCGACAGGCGCAATTTTTGCCTGCTTGTCGCGGGGTGGCTGCTAGCGAGCGCCCTGTTGACGCTGGTGAGCTGGCAGAGCATTTCGCAACGCCAGTTTCCGGACCCCGACGATGTGATGCGCCTATTGCAGGTGCGCGATTGGATCGGCGGGCAGAGCTGGTTCGACCTCACGCAGCACCGGCTCAATCCGCCCCAGGGCGTGACGATGCATTGGTCCCGGATCGTCGACATTCCAATTGCGGCCGTGATCCTCGCGGTTCGGCCACTGGTCGGACAATATTCCGCGGAGACCGCAGCGCTGATCGCTGTACCACTCCTGACGCTCGGGATCGCAATGCTTCTTGTCCAGCGCGTCGGATTGAAGCTGATGGGGAGAGGCGCCGCATTGCTGGCCGCGCTTGCAACCCCCCTTTCACTCGGCGCGCTCAAGCAGATGCGGCCGATGCGCGTCGATCATCACGGGTGGCAGATCGTACTTGCGCTGGTCGCAACGCTTGGCGCGATGGACAGTCGACCGCGCCGTTCCGGAATCATCGCCGGGGTGGCCATGGCGGCCTGGATCAATATCTCCATAGAGGGGCTCCCGTTCGCCGCCGCTTTCGGCATGCTGTTCGGCTGGCAGTGGCTCGCCGACCCCAAAGCGACCGAACAACTCAAATGCTATCTCACGTCGTTTGCTGCATCGAGCATCCTCCTGTTCACACTCACGCATTCGCCCTCGACATGGGCCAACCAGCTCCGCGACGTTGTGACGCCGGCGCATCTCGCCGCCTTCACGGTTGCCGCACTTGTCTGCAGTTTCGTCGTGCGCTCCGACATTGCCCGAGTTCAGTCGCGGGTCGTGCGACTTGGCCTTGCAGGCGGGCTTACGCTCGCAACCATGTTCATCGTTGATCCCCATTGGTTGATCGGTCCTTTCGGCTCGCTCGACCCGCTCGTGAAGGAGTTCTGGTACAGACCATGTCGATGAAGGCCTGCCCGTCTGGCGGATCGAGTGGAGCACTTCCGCAATCGGTCTTTCGCAACCGATCGTGGGGCTTGTCGGCGCCGCCGTCGCAATTCGCGGGGCATCAGGCAGGGAAAGGAAACTCTGGTCGATCTACGCCTTCGCCCTATTCGCGCTCACTTTGGGTGGCGTTTTCGTCATCCGTACCGAGACGACGGCCAGCGTGGTGGCGATGCCCGGAACCGCATTCCTCTGCGCTCTCGCGCTCCGCCACGCCCGGAACATATCCCTCATGCCTGCGCGAGTTATTGCGAGCACGGCGTCGATCTGCATCATGACTCCGGCCTATGCCGTTCCGCTCACAGTCGCTCCCGAAAACGAGCGTCTGGAAAAAGCTGCCCGGCAATGGGGCGACTGCATGGCCAAGAGCCAGATCGACAAACTCCGGCAGCTTCCGATCGGATTGATTGCAGCGCCGCTCGATATCACCCCGGCCATCCTGATAGGGACACAGGATCGAGCGCTTGCTACCGGGCATCACAGGAACGTGACCGGAATGCGCGACGCGATCCGCTTGTTCGTTTTCCCGGTTCGGGAGGGTGCGGGAGCGTCGCTCGTCGCCGGATCGATTATATCGTCTTCTGCCCCGGTGCACCCGAGGCGATCCGCTATGCCTATCACGATAAGGACGACCTTTCCGCGGGCCTGATTGCGGAAAAGCGCCGGATTGGCTCGAACCGATCAATCTGCCCGGCCTTCGGGGACTTCAGGTCTGGCGCGTGCGAAAAGACTTGGCGGCCGCTGAGGCGCGAGGATGACGCCCCGTTAACAACTTGTAATCGGTTCGCCTCAGCATGGACAATTGGTCCCATGCCATTAGGAGCGCGCCCGGAGGCGGTTGCAGGTTTGTGTCAAATGGGGGTTGAAGACAGCTCGGCGGCCAATGGGGCGCTCGAGACGCGCCCGTGGTGGGAGTCGCGAGTTTGCCTCGCACTCGTCATCCTGGCGACGATGCTGCCGCTCCTCTATCCCACAATTCCGCCCCTGGTGGACTTGTTCGGGCATATGGGCCGCTATCGGGTCGAGCTCGACCTCAACCAATCATCATGGCTGCAGCTCTACTACAACTACCATTGGGCGGCGATCGGCAACCTCGGCGTCGACCTGCTCATAATTCCAATGGGCAAGCTCTTGGGCCTCGAGCCTGCCGTAAAGCTGATCGTGGTCCTCATTCCACCGATCACGGCCGCCGGGTTCCTGTGGGTCGCCCGCGAGGTGCACGGCCGGAATCCGCCGAGCGCCTTCTTCGCGCTGCCGTTCATCTACGGCTATCCGTTCATGTTCGGATTTGTGAACTTCGCGCTTTCCGTCGCACTCGCCTTCGTGGCGTTCGGCCTTTGGCTTAGGCTCGGGCGACTCGAGCGGACGGTCATTCGCGAATGGCTGTTCGTACCTATCTCTCTCGTCGTCTTCTTCGCCCACACCTATGGCTGGGGACTGCTCGGCTTGATGTGCTTCTCCGCCGACGCCGTCAGGCTCCACGACCGTGGCCGCAGCTGGTGGAGAGCGGGCCTGGAGGCCGCGCTTCGCACCTCGGTGATGGCGCTTCCAATCCTCATCATGCTGGTGTGGCGAAGCGAGACACATGGCGGCCATACGATCGACTGGTTTGACTGGAAGATTAAGTGGCACTGGATCTATTCAGCGCTTCGGGACAGGTGGGAGTGGTTCGACATTGGCTCCCTGATCGTCGCGGCTTTGGTTTTTCTCTTCGCGATCTTCAGCCGGAAGCTGACGCTTTCGCGAAACCTTGCTTTTTCCGCGATAGTCCTTGCGGCTTCCTTCGCAATCATCCCACGGATCGTCTTCGGTTCCGCTTATGCCGACATGCGGCTGATGCCGTATCTCATCGCGGTTGGACTTCTCGCAATCCGCTTTCGAGGCGCTCCCGACCGCTCCACGGCGAAGGTACTGGCTGTCCTTGGACTGCTGTTCTTCGGGACCCGAACGGTGGCCAATACGATCAGCCTTGGGACTGGCGGGCGCGCAAGCAAGCGGCTCTTCTTCCATGCGATCGACGGCATGCCCCAGGGCGCTCGTGTCATTACCCTTACAGGAATGCCGTGCCGGGAATATTGGCCCCCTCTTCGCAACAGTCACCTCGGCGCGATGGTGATCGTCCGGCGGGATGGTTTCTCGAACGACCAGTGGCTGCTTGAAGGCGTAAACCTGCTCGATCTCAAATATCGCGCCGCCGGCTATTTTGCGGCGGACCCGTCGCAACTGGTTCGGCCCAACCGTTGCCGCGATCCTCTGCATCGAACGATTGATAAGTCCCTGGCGGCGCTTCCGCGCAACGATTTCGACTATGTCTGGCTGATCGACGTCCCACCTTACGATCCCGGCGTGGTCGCCGGGCTTGCAGCCGGTCTGGCGCGGCCCGGGGTCGATCCTCTATCGTCTGCACTGATGACCGCACTTTCGATCGTCGTTCCCTGCTTCAACGAGCAGGCGTGCCTAATCGCTCTTCACCAGCGGCTGAGTTCGGCTGCGCGATCCGCAGTGGGCGAGGATTACGAGATCGTGCTCGTCAACGATGGCTCGCGCGACTCGAGTTGGCCGATGATGCGAGAATTGGCGGAAAAGGATCCGCACCTTGTCGCAGTGAACCTGTCGCGCAATCACGGCCATCAGCTCGCGCTGACGGCCGGGCTCGATCTCTGCCGCGGCGAGACGATCCTGATCATCGACGCCGACCTCCAGGACCCGCCGGAGCTTCTGCCCGAGATGATGCGGCGATGCGCAGCGAAGGCGCCGACGTCGTCTATGGCGTGCGCACGAGCCGAGCGGGCGAGACCGCGTTCAAGCGCGCAACGGCGCATGCCTTCTACCGGTTGCTTTCACGAGCGACCGAAGTGGACATTCCGGTCGACGCCGGCGACTTCCGGCTGATGAGCCGCCGTGCGCTCGATGCGCTTCTGGCGATGCCCGAGCAGGCGCGGTTCATCCGCGGGATGGTGGCGTGGATCGGCTTCAGGCAATTGCCCTTCGCATATGACCGCGCACGAGCGCTTCGCGGGCGAGACCAAATATCCGCTGAACGAGGATGATCCGATTTGCGCTCGACGCGCTGACAGGATTTTCCTCGGCGCCATTGAAGCTCGCGAGCCATGTCGGCCTGGCGCTTTCGATCGGCTCGGTGATCTTGATCCTCTACATCGCCTACGCCTGGGCGGCGGGGAGGAATATCCAGGGCTGGACCTCGCTGATGCTGATCGTCGTGATCATCGGCGCGGTGCAGATGTTCGTGCTTGCGCTGATCGGCGAATATATCGGGCGGCTTTATAACGAAGCGAAGAAGCGGCCGCTCTACATCGTCCAGGAGGTCGCGGGGCGGCAAACCCTGGCGAGGCCAGGCTCGGCTATATCGCGAAGGCGACGGCGAAGAGGGAAAGTCCGACCGGTAAGGGCAAACGCCCGACGAAGTGACGTTCCGAAGCGAAAATCGACTCAAGGGTGGTGTTTACGAGCGAGGGCGGCAGCTTCACGTCGGCGCTGTCCTTGCCCCGAAGTTTGGAAGCGCCGCGCTCAGCGACTGCGAGCGGGAACAGAAAGCTGTTGAAATAGCCGATTTTGCTGAGCCGAAGTGGCGAAGCCTCGATCAGCCGGCTGAGCCCGGATTTCGAATATCGGCGCTTGTGGTGATTGATCACGTCATGTGCCGACCACATCCACTGGTGCGCGGGCACCGTCATCACGAACTTGCCGCCCAGCTTGAGCTTGGCCGCAATGGTCTCGATCGCGGCGGCATCGTCATCGATATGCTCGATCACGTCCAGCGCCGCGATGAGGTCGTATCTGCGCGCGCCGATACCAGCGAGCTCGGGAAGCGGCGCGTTCATCACTGCTCGTCCAAGGCGCTTCTCTGCGACGGTTCGCGCCTCTTCGTCGAGCTCGACCGCGTCGACCTTGCCGAAAGACGAAAGCATCTCGAGATTGTGACCAGTGCCACAGCCGATCTCGAGGATCCGGCCGTTGGGCGGCGGCATCGCCTCTCGGCGGATGAGGTCTGCGAGGACCGCGCGACGGGCGCGATACCACCAGTGCCGCTGGTCGAGCTCGGCCATCTGCCGGTAAACGACCCGCTCCATCAGCCGAACACCCATTGCCGATTGAACAAATAGGTCGCGAGCGGCGTGACGAAGATCGCCGGGATCAGCGGCCACCAGGTCGGTCCGTGAAAGAGCGGCCCCGTCAGCGCCCAGGTGAAGACCTCATTGAGGATGAAGCCCGAACCCTGGACCGCGAGGAACTTGCTTTTCATGCGCCGGTCTTCGCTCTTGCCGTGGCCGCGGAAACTCCAGCGGCTATGGAGCAGGAATCCGAGGCTGACGGATGCCAGGAAGGCGATCACGACCGCTGCCATCGGCGGCATCACATAGGTCGCAAGATACCAATAGATCGCCGAATACACGCCGGCGAGGAAGAACCCCACCAGCGCGAACCGTACCAATTGACGGAAGGTTTCGTGACTGACGTTTAATCGAGAAGCCATGCCCGGCTGCTTGCCGTTTCAATGCGAGCGCGTAGAGCCGGAAAAATGCTGCAGCGCAAGGTCGACGAATTCGAGGCTTGGGGGATCGCGGTCGTCGAGCGGCGCTGGAAACTGATCGCCGCGCTCATCTGGATCGCGATCTGCGCCTGGTTCATTCATGTGAAGTGGAACGACATCCGCTTCTTCGGCCTCGGCGACACCGACGACAATATGCGGATGATGCAGGTCCGGGCGCTGCTTCACGGCCAAGGCTGGTTTGACCTTCGCAACTACCGGATGAACCCGCCGTTCGGGGCAAACATCCACTGGTCGAGGCTGGTCGATTTGCCGATCGCGGGGCTGATCCTTGCCCTTCGACCAATCGTCGGCGGCGCAGCCGCGGAGCGCTGGGCGGTGGCGATCGCGCCGCTGCTTCCATACCTGCTGCTGCTCTATTCGCTGGCACTGACGTCGCGGCGGCTGATCCACCCGCTCGCTTATCCGATCGCCTTCCTCGCCATGTTCTTCGCTGGCTCGACCAACGGCATGTTCATGCCGGAGCGCATCGACCATCACGGCTGGCAGCTCGCGCTACTGGCGCTGAGCATGGCAGGAATCGCTGATCCGAAGCGCGTTCGCGGCGGACTCGTGCTTGGGATCAGCTCGGCTCTGTCGCTCGCAATCGGCCTCGAGATGATCATTTACCTGGCGCTTGCCGGGGCGGCGATGGTGCTGTTCTGGGTCGACGACGCCGAAGAGGCGCCTCGCTTGAGCGCCTATGCATTGTCGATGACCGGCGGGGTGGCGTTCGCCTTCCTCGTCTTTGCCTCGAACGACAATCGCGCGGCCGTCTGCGACGCGCTGTCGCCGGTTTATGTGTCCGACGCGATGCTTGGCGGGGCTTTGATTTACGCACTGGCGTGGCTTTCGCCTGGAGATTGGAAGCGGCGCCTGGCGCTGGCCATCGTCGCTGGTCTCGCGATCGCGGCCTTTCACGCCTCTCTCTGGCCCCAGTGCCTGCAGAAGCCTGAGCATATCTCGCCCGAGGCCCAACGGCTGTGGATGAGCCACGTCAAGGAAGCGCGGCCGGTTTACCTGCATGGATGGCGAGTCGTGTCCCTGATCGTTGCTCTACCGATCAGTGGCATGATCGGCTGGCTGCTCCTCGCATGGGCTCGGCGGCGGGATCGATCGCTCTTGCGGCGGATTATTGGGGTCGTCGTTCCGGGACTTGCGGCGGCGGTGCTCCTGCTTTGGCAAACCCGCACCGGGCCCGCGGCGCAGATGATGGCGACGATCGGCGCTGCGGCATTGGTGTGGTGCTTGTTCCCACTGTTCTGGAGGTCCCGGCATCAGTGGATTCGAATAGCCGGCGCGTTCGTAGTCATCATTGCCGGCGCGGGCGCAGCGGTACCCTTCGTCCTCAACTTCATTCCCGAAAATAAGCCCACGCCCTACGGAGCCTCGATCGGCCGAGCGAACGCGCTGTGCGCATCGCTCTGGGGCCTGCATCCGATCGCATTGGAGCCCAAAGGGGTCGTTTTCACCTTCGTCGATCTCGCGCCCCGGCTGATCACGGTCACGCATCATGATGCGATCGCAGGCCCATATCACCGCAATTGGCGCCAGATCATCGACGTCATGAACGCCTTCCGGGGCAGCGAGGCCCAGGCGCGCCAGATCATCGTCGACAAATACCATTCCAATTACGTGCTGAGCTGTCCCAACAGCTCGACGACCACGATCTTCATGTCGGAAACCCCAACGGGCTTCTACGGACAGCTCAGTCGAGGAAATGTTCCGACCTGGCTGAAACCGGTGCCGCTGCCCAAGGACTCGCCCTACCAGATGTGGAAGGTCGTAAATTAAGCGAGGAGGTGCGGGAAGCTCTGCTTGAGGCCGTCGATCACGAACTGCGCCGCCAGGGCGGCGAGGATGACTCCAAGAATACGGGTGATCATCGCTTCGACCTTCTCCCCGATGAGCTTCATCAGCGGTCCCGCGGCGAGCAGCGTCACCATCGTGATCAGCATGACCGTCGTAATCGCAGCAAGCACGACCGCGACCGCGGCGATATCCTCGGCCCGGGAAATCCACAGCATCGCGCTCGCGATTGAGCCCGGTCCGGTGATCATCGGGATCGCCATCGGAAAAACGCTGATGTCCTCGGCTTCAGGTGTGCCCTCAATCGCTTCCGCGCGTTTCTCGCGGCGCTCGGTTCGGCGCTCGAACACCATGTCGATGGCAATGAAGAAGAGCATGATTCCGCCGGCGATTCGAAAGCTCGCAAGGCTGATCCCCAGCCAGTGAAGCAACGGCCGCCCGAGCAGCGCGAAGAACATCAGGATGGCCCAGGCGATGAGCGAGGATCGGATCGCCATCGCTCGGCGATGGGCAGGCGGAGTGCCCCGGGTGAGGCTCGCGAAAATGGGAGCGCAGCCCGGCGGATCGATGATCACCAGAAAGGTGGCCAGGGCCGAGCCAAACAGCTCGATCATAGGTTCTTGTCGTACTCGAAACGATCGCGTCGCGCGGCGGAAATGAACGTGTTTCGGATGAGGCAGGCAATCGTCATCGGGCCGACGCCGCCCGGGACCGGCGTGATCGCGCCTGCGGCCTCTACCGCCGAGTTGAAATCGACGTCGCCGACGAGGCGACCCTTGCCGTCTTCGGTCGGCAGGCGATTGATTCCGACATCGATCACCACGGCGCCCGGCTTTAGCCAGTCGCCCTTGATCATCTCGGGACGGCCGACCGCGGCAAGGACGATGTCCCCGCGCCTGACAACGGCGGGCAGGTCGCGGGTGCGGCTGTGCGCCACCGTCACGGTGCAATTCTCGCGCAGGAGAAGCTGCGCCATCGGCTTTCCGACGATGTTGGAACGGCCGACGATTATGGCCTCCTTGCCGGTGAGATCACCAAGTTCCGACTGGAGCAGCTTGAGGCAGCCGAGCGGCGTGCAGGGAACAAAGCCGTGAAGGCCGATCGCGAGGCGGCCTGCGTTGACCGGATGGAATCCGTCGACATCCTTATCGGGCGAGATGCGTGTGATGATCACCCGCTCATCAATCTGATCGGGGAGCGGAAGCTGGACGAGGATTCCATCGACCGCAGGATCTTCATTAAGCTGGTCGACCAAGGCGATGAGCTCGTTCTGGCTGGTCTCGGCGGGCAGGCGATGCTCGAAACTCTCCATCCCAGCTGCGCGCGTGGCCTTGCCCTTGGAGCGAACATAGACCGCGGATGCGGGATCGTCGCCAACGAGAACGACTGCAAGTCCCGGTGCTCTGCCAGTAGCGTGGCGGAACCCCAGGACTTCCTCCGCGATCCGCCCGCGAAGCGCGTGAGCGGCGGCCTTGCCGTCGATGATCCTCGCGCTCATCCGCCGATATAATATTGAGTGACGACGCCTGCGAGCAGCTTTTTGATGACCTGGATCAGGATCAGGATCACCAGCGGTGAAAAATCAATTCCGCCGAAATCCGGAAGCATTCGGCGGATCGGCCGGTAGAGCGGCGCAGTCAGCCGGTCGATCGCGACGGCGAAGCTGCGAACCCCGTTCGAGGCGGTGTTGAGAACGTTGAAGGCGAGCAGCCAGCTCAAAGCTACCTGGACAATAATGACCCAGGTGAGAATCGTGAGCAGCAGATCTGCAATGTCGACGAGAGCAATAAGCATGGCTTCGCTTAGCGGGGCCGATCTTACGGCGCAAACCTCTCCGGCTCTGCAACCGCGAGGATCTCGGCGAAGTCCCTTGCTTCGTCAGTCCATTCAGCAAGGGGTGTCCAGCCGCCGGCGAGGAGAAGGACACGGCCGCCGCGCGGCCCATATTTGTGGCTGTTTTCGGTGTGAACCGAGGCGCCTGAAGCGAAGCAGAATGGACGCCCTGAGATCGAGAATTCAACGTCTCGCGTCGCAACGAGATGCATCTCGATGCGCGAAAGGATGTCGTTCCAGCGCGCCTCGTGCCGGAATGCGTCGATCGGGATGTCGCCGTCGAGTTCGCGATTGATCCGCTTCAGGAGGTTGAGATTGAACTCTGCAGTGACGCCCTCGGGATCGGCATAAGCGGCAAGGAGACGATCGACGGGCTTCACCCGGTCCATCCCGATCAACAGGTGCGCGCATGGTCCGAGCAGCGCCCGGAACTGGCGCAGCAGATCGGTCGCGCTCCAGGGTACGAAATTGCCGATGGTCGATCCGGGGAAGAAGCCGAGCTTGGGCAGGTTCGAGATCTCGTCAGGAAGGCTGAATGGCCGCGCGAAATCGGCAACCACGGGGTTCACTCGAAGCCAGGGCAGGCGCTGTTGCAAGTCGGCGGCGCTCTTCTCGAGATAATCGCCGGAAATGTCGACGGGGACGTAAGCGGAAGGCGCGATGGCATCGAGAAGGATCGGCGTCTTGGTTGCCGAGCCGGCTCCGAACTCCACCACCGCGACCCCTTTGGGAACGCGCTCAGCGACCTGCGGCATGATGTCATGAAAGATCGCAGTCTCAGTCCGTGTCGGATAATAGGATGGGAGCCGGGTGATCTCGTCGAACAGCTCGGAGCCGCGATGGTCATAGAGCCACCGCGCGGGGACTGAAGGGATCGGCGATGAAAGGCCCGCGAGCACGTCGTCGCGGAACGCTTTGGTCTGGGGATCAAGCGTCGCGAGCAAGGCGGAGCCCCGTGAATTGCCAGCGCGCTGCCGGCGGAAAGAAATTGCGGTAGGATGCTCGACCGTGCCCGCGCGGGGTCGCGCAACTCGCGCCCTTGAGCACTAGCTGACCATTCATGAACTTGCCGTTATACTCGCCGACGGCGCCGGGCGCAGTTGTGAAACCCGGATATGATGCAAATGCGCTTTGGGTCCATTCCCAGACGTCGCCGAACACACCTCCGCCGGGGCTGGGCGCCACCGGGCCGGCCTGATCGAGCTGGTTGCCGAGCCTTGGATCGGCCGAAACCGAAAAATCCTCCCACTCGGCTTCGGTCGGGAGTCTTGCCCCGGCCCAGCGGGCGAACGCGTCGGCTTCGAAGTAGCTGACGTTTGCGACTGGGGCAGCCCAGTCGATTGAGCGGCGGCCCCCCAACGTGAATTCGGTACCGTCCTTGCTCCAGTAGAGCGGCGCGGCGACGCTTTCTTGCTGCGCCCACGCCCAGCCATCCGAAAGCCACAGAATCGCCCTTTCATAGCCGCCGTCTTCGATGAATTCGCGCCATTCCTGGTTGGCGACCGGGCGGTTGGCGAGCTCGTGGCCGCTGAGGAAGACGCGATGACGCGGACGCTCGGAGTCGAACGCGAAACCCTGCTGGGATGCACCGATTTCGACGATTCCTTCGCGGCCGCGGTGCCATGATAAGGGCTCGACCGCGAAGCACGTCGGCGCGGGTAGCTCGCCATAAGCGGGTTCCAGCGGATTCTCCGCGAACGTCGCCAGGATATCGGTGAGGAACAACTCCTGGTGCTGCTGCTCGTGCTGGATCCCAAGCTCGATCAACTCAAGCGCCTTCTCGTTAAGGCTTGGCAATGCTCGCTCAAGCGCTTCGTCGACATAGGCTCGGTAGGCACGGATCTCGTCCAGCGATGGCCGGCTCAGCATCCCTCGGCGCGGGCGCTCGTGGCGCGGTCCTTCGGCCTCATAATAGCTGTTGAAGAGGAAGGCGTAACGCTCATCGAAGGGCCGATAGCTGCCCGCATAATCGCGAAGAACGAAGGTTTCGAAGAACCAGGTCGTATGCGCGAGGTGCCATTTCGCAGGAGACGCATCCGGGAAAGGCTGGATCGTCGCATCGGCGTCCGATAACGGCGCGGCGAGGCCAAGGGTCAGGCGCCGAGTGGCCATCAGCCGCTCAGCAAGCGAGCTGTCTTGATGAGTGCGAGATTGATCGAACGCCACGGTCACTTTTGCTTCGCCACTCCGGGATAGGGCTGGCTCTTTAGCAGATTCGCCACATGAACGGCATTTGCGCCAAGGATTCCGGCCAGGCCTTGCACATCGTCGGGAATTTTCGGCAGCTCATTGAAATCGGTCTCGTGCATCGCTTCGCCGACGTCTCCATGAATTTCGGGAAGAGCGTGGGGCTGAACAAACGCGGACGCCCTTTGTGCCCGTCAGCTAGGAACGCGTGGCTCCCGGCTGCCACAGCATCTCGCCGCCTTCGCTCGCTGCAACAAAGCGCGCTGCGACAAACAGATAGTCGGAAAGTCGATTGAGATAGGCGAGGAGTTGCCGGCTCAGCGGCTCGGTCTCGTTGAGCGCGACTGCTGCGCGCTCCGCGCGACGCACCACCGCGCGTGCGACGTGCAGCGTTGAAACCGCGGTCGATCCGCTCGGAAGGATGAAGCTCGTCAGCGGTTCGAGCGTGGCGTTCATCTCGTCGATCTCTTGCTCGAGGCGCTCGACCTGGTCCGCGATCACGCGCAGGGCACCCTCGACCTCGCCCGGGGTTGCAACGTCCGCCCCCAAATCGAACAGGTCGTTCTGGATGCGCAAAAGGCGCGCCGCGAGCTCGCAACGTTCAAGCGCGGCGATGGCGACGCCGATCGTCGCATTGGCCTCGTCAACCTCGCCGATCGCAGCCATCCGCAAGCTCGATTTGCTCACTCGGCTACCATCAACCAGTCCCGCGCTGCCGCCGTCCCCGGTCCGCGTATATATCCTGTTGAGCTTGACCACTTCAGTGGCTCGAAGACGCCCCGGCGACCACGAGGATCAGGATCACGAAGACGATCGCGACCGCCTGGAACAGGACTCGGCGGCGCATCCACATCTGCGACTGCTCGCCGCTCAAATCCTTGCCCGAGGCCATGGCGATGACCCCGCGCGCAAGCACATAGACCACCGCAGCCATCGCCAGCAGAAGGAGGATGAGCAGAAGGATGCGCATGGCGGCGCCTTAGGCTTCCAGGAAGATGAAACCAAGCGGAAGCTTGCCCGCGAGGAGCTCTTCGGCGACTTCCTGACCATCCATGCCCTGGGCGCGCAGGGCTTCGAGCGTCGGCGCCCGATCCCGTTTCGCGAGCCGTCGACCGTCGGAATGGGCAACCATCGGATGATGGAAATAGATTGGCTCGGGAAGGCCGAGCAGCATTTGCAGAAGGCGCTGGATCGGCGCCGAAGGCCGAAGGTCGGCCGCACGAGTCACGAGGTTCACTTCGCTCGCGCCGTCATCGACGACGCAGGCGAGATGATAAGCGGCGGGCGCGTCCTTGCGGGCGAGGATCACGTCATCGAATTCCGCAATGCTCGATCTTAGCACCCGGCCGTCCACCTCCGTCCACGAGGGCAGGCCGGTAATTTCCAGCGCCCTTGCGGCATCAAGGCGCCAGCTGTGCGAAGCGAAGGCAAGCTTCTGCGGATCGTTGGGCAGGCTGCGGCACGTGCCCGGATAACGCGCATTCGGCCCGTGCGGTGCTTCCAGCGCTGCAGCGATGTCCGAGCGCGTGCAGAAGCAGGGATAGACAAGCCCCTGCTTGCGAAGCCGTTCGAGCGCTGCACCGTAGTGGTGGTCGCGCAGCGACTGGAAAAGCACCGGCTTGGACCATTCCAGCCCAAGCCAGCTTAGGTCCTCGAGGATCGAATCCACGAATTCGGGACGGCTTCGGGTCTGGTCGAGATCCTCAATTCTGAGCAGAAATCTCCCGCCGCTCGCTCGTGCCCGTGAATGGCCGAGGACGGCGCTAAGCGCGTGGCCCAGGTGCAACCGCCCAGTCGGCGAAGGTGCGAAGCGCGTTATGAACATTTGAACTGTGGCCGAAAGGACTCTTGACCCGGAGTCATGGATGATGCTGTCATAGGATTGCCGCGCCGGCTTGGCATCCGGTGGGCAACAAGGGAAGCGGGCCGTGCGCCCTCTCCTCCTTGAGTGCGACGAGGCCGGGGAGCTGCAGTTCGGGCCCACCGAACGAAAGGCTTTGCGCGGGCTCCGAATGTATCATCCTGAGCTGATCCGACATCCCGAAAGCTGCCCGGCGCTGGTGCTCAACGCGGATTACACGCCGCTGTCTTATTATCCGCTGTCGCTGTGGCCGTGGCAGACCGCGATCAAGGCGATGTTCCTCGAGCGTGTCGATGTCGTCGCCCATTACGACCGCGAGGTGCACAGCCCGAGTGTTGCTCTAAAGCTGCCGAGCGTCATCGCGCTCCGCGACTATGTGCGGCCGAACGAATATCCGGCCTTCACGCAATTCAACCTGTTCCTGCGCGACAAATTTCACTGCGTCTATTGCGGGTCACATCGGGAGCTGACCTTCGACCACGTTGTCCCGCGCGCGCAGGGCGGGCGCACGATGTGGGAGAATGTCGCCACCGCCTGCGCCCCATGCAACTTGCGCAAAGGCGGCCGGACTCCGCTCGAAGCGCACATGCATCTGATGCGAGAGCCAATTCGCCCGACAACCTGGCAGTTGCAGGAGCACGGGCGAGCATTCCCGCCCAATTACCTGCACGAGAGCTGGCGCGATTATCTCTACTGGGACGTCGAACTGGAGCCCTGAGCTCCAGCAACGAACTCGCGCACTCTTGGCGCGAGGTCAGTGCGCTGGAGCGCGACCGCGAGGTTGGCGATGACAAAACCGATTGCGCTTCCGCAGTCGTAGCGCTCGCCCTCGAAGCGGTAGCCATGGAGCGGCTGCTTGCCGACCAGCTTGGCGATCGCGTCGGTGAGCTGGATCTCGCCGCCCGCGCCCAATTCCTGGGCGTCGAGGGCGCGCATGACCTCTGGCTGGAGGATGTAGCGGCCGGGAAGCATCAAATTCGACGGTGCGGTTCCAGGAGCGGGTTTTTCAACCATGCCGCGGATCTCGGTAAGTCGGCCGTCAGTCGCGCCCGGATCGATCACTCCATATTTGTGGGTCTCGCTCTCGGGCACCTCGATTGCGGCGACGATGTTGCCGCCTGTCTTTTCATACGCCTTCACCATCTGGGCGAGGCAGTTTGGCTTGCCCATCATCAGCTCGTCCGGAAGCAACACCGCGAACGGCTCGTCGCCGACGATGTGCCGAGCGCACCAGACGGCGTGCCCGAGGCCGAGCGGCTGCTGCTGGCGGACGGTGACGACCTCGCCGAACCGAGCGTTTGACGGCTCGAGAACGTCGAGGCCCTTGCCCTTGGCCTTGAGCGTCGCCTCGAGCTCAAAGGCCTGGTCGAAATAATCGACGAGCGAAGACTTGCCGCGACCAGTAACGAAAATCAGCTCTTCAATTCCTGCCTCGCGCGCCTCGTCGACCGCATATTGAATGAGCGGCCGATCGACGATCGTGACCATCTCCTTGGGGATGCTCTTGGTGGCCGGGAGCAGGCGGGTGCCGAGCCCTGCGACCGGAAACACCGCCTTGCGTACGCGCTTGGACATTGCGGGATCAGTCTCCTGGAGGGGGCGAGGTTGCTGGAAGGCCGGGCGCCGGAGCAGTGGAATTTTGCTCGTTCGGAGTGTTTTCCGACCCTGGCGGAAGCGAGGGCACCGCCCCGCCCGTTCCAGGCGAAAGGTCGAACGGGTCCTCCGGCCGCGGCTCGGAGCGCTTCGTCAGTTCGTCGATGCGGTCGGGCTTGGCATAGGTCGGAATTGCCAGCAGCTGCTCGGGAGTCGGAGTCGCTCGAGCCATCAGCGGCTTGACCGGAAGCGACTTGCCGGCGGCGGGTTTCAAGTTGGCCACATGGCCGCAGCCACCGATCAGTGTGAACCCAACAAGGATCAGAATTCGGCGCAGCGCCATGCCAGCCGACTAGCCGTTCCGCGGCGCTTAGGCTAGCGCGGCCGCGATGCGTCTCGTCCTGATCAGCTGCGCTCTCATCGCGCTCGCCGCCTGCCACAAATCCTCCCAGCCCGTATCGAACGAGGCCGCCGCCAGCGCGCCCGAAACGGCTGGGAAAGGGGTCGATCGAAGCCACAAGGGCACGCCGGCGCCGAAAGCGGGCTTCGATGATCCCGCCGGCAGGGAGTCGAGCCTCAAGGCGTTCGCCGGCAAGCCCACGCTGGTGAATCTGTGGGCAAGCTGGTGCGCGCCGTGCGTCAAGGAATTACCGACGCTCGACCAGCTGGCGAGGGCACAAGACGGCAAACTCAACGTCGTCGCGGTGAGCCAGGACATGGACGCTCCGCATGCCTCGGTCGACGCGTTTCTGAAAACCCACAAAATCACGACCCTGAAGTCCTACCAGGACCCAAATATGTCGCTTTCCGGCGCGCTTGGAGCGGAAGTGCTGCCGACGTCGATCCTCTATGATTCGAACGGCAAGGAAGTGTGGCGCTTCGTCGGCGGCGAGGACTGGACGAGCCCCGAGGCGGCTAGGCTGCTTGCTGAAGCCGGCGCCGCCGCGAAAGCCTCGTAAGCAGCCGGCCATCGATCGCCGCCAGCCCGAGAGCGATCAGGCCAAGGCCGAGAAAATCTTGCGGCGATAGCGTCTCGCTGAGGAACAGGCCGCCGAGAAGGATCGCAACCGGCGGCACCAGCAGCGTCACCAGCATCGCATTGGTCGCTCCTGCTCGGTCGATCAGCTTGAAATAGAGGACATAGCCGAACGCGGTGCAGAAGACCGCGAGCGCGGTGATCGCTGCCCACGCGCTGATCGGCGGCAGCGGACGATCCCACGGCTGCTCGAAGATCATCGCCATCGGCAGCATGACGAGCGCTGCCGCTGTCATCTGTCCGGTCGTGACGCTCAGCGGCGAAATGCCGAGCCGCTTGAACCGGCGTGCCCAAACGCCCGCCAGCGCGTAGCTGAGCGCTGCAGTGACGCAGGCGAGCTGAGCCAATGCGTTGCTCCCGATGTCGGCGAGGAGCGAAGGGCCGATCATGATCGCGACGCCGCCAAAGCCGAGCAGCACGCCGGCGATTTTGCGCCCGGTCATCCGTTCGTCCGTGGTCAGAAAATGGGCAACCACCACGCCCCAGATCGGTGTCGTCGCGTTGAGGATTGAGGCAAGGCCACTGGCGATATGGGTCTGGCTCCAGCCGAACAAGGTAAAGGGCAAGGCATTGTTGAGAACCGCGAGAAGGATGATCGACCCCCATATCTGGCGAGGGAGTGCGATTCGGTCGCCGCGCGCCTTCACGTAGATCCACAGAGCAGCAGCGGCGATCGTTACTCGAAGCCAGACATAAGTGAGCGGCGGGACGTGCCGGACGGCGATGCCGATGAAGAAGAACGCCCCGCCCCAGATCGCGGCGAGGAGAAGGAGGACAAGCCAGTCGCTGCGGTTCATTTGCGTGCAAATCATGGCTGCCTTGTCGCCTGCCGTGGCTATCGATGCTTCCGCCCGCTTGCGCTGAAACGTTCTTGGATCTTCCGGCTTCATGGCTCGGTCAAGCTATTCGACAAGCCCTTGGAGAGCCAACAAATGCCGGAGTCGAGGCGATAAGCTGGACTTATTAATCGCGCAGGAGCTCGTTGATGCTCGTCTTGGACCTGGTCCGCTCGTCGACACGCTTGACGATCACTGCGCAGGCAAGCGCCGGTCCACCATCCCTGCCTGGCAAGGCGCCTGGAACGACGACCGAATAAGCCGGCACCCTGCCGTAGTGGACCTCGCCGCTCGAACGGTCGACGATCTTGGTCGACGCGCCCAGAAAAACCCCCATCGAGAGAACCGATCCGCGCTCGACGACGACGCCTTCCGCAACTTCGGAGCGGGCCCCGACGAAGCAGTCATCCTCGATGATCACCGGCCCGGCCTGCAGCGGCTCGAGCACGCCGCCAATGCCTGCGCCGCCGGAAATATGCACGTTCCTGCCGATCTGCGCGCAGCTTCCGACGGTCGCCCAGGTGTCGACCATCGTGCTTTCGCCGACATGAGCGCCGATGTTGACGAAACTCGGCATCAGCACCGCTCCGGGCGCTACATAAGCACCTCGGCGGACGATTGCGCCGGGCACCGCGCGGAAGGCTGCGGAAGCGAATTCCTTCTCGCCCCAGCCGGCGAATTTGGAAGGGACCTTGTCCCACCAATGAGCGCCGCCCGGCCCCCCCGCGATCGCCTCCATCGGGTTCAGGCGGAACGAGAGAAGGACGGCCTTTTTCAGCCATTGCCTGACCGTCCAGCCGCCATCAGCCGGCTCGGCTACCCGGACTTCGCCGCTGTCGAGCGCAGCGATCGCACGATCGACCGCGGAACGAATTTCGCCGCGAGTCTCGGGCCCGATCGCCTCGCGCTCGTCCCACGCGCGATCGATTACCGGCTGAAGGTCATTCATGTTCATTCCCCAAGGATCCTCTCGAGCCACTCTCCGACGTCACCGATCCGTTCGTCGACGATCCCGCCGTCATAATTGTGGTTGCCGCGCTCGGAGCCGTTGTCGACCCAAATCGTCGTCATTCCGATCGCTTTGGCGGGCGCAAGGTTCTGCGCCATATCATCGACCAGCAGCGCGTGCCTGGGATCGATCGCGAACCGCTTGCACAACAGCTGATAGCCGTGCGGGTCGGGCTTGGGCCGATAGCTGCTGGCATGGATGTCGTGGAGATCGTCGAAATGATCGCTGACCCCGATCCGTTCGAGCACTCGGCGCGCATAGGGTTCGTCGCCATTGGTGAAGACGAAGCGGCGGCCGGGCAGTCGCGGCAACAGCCGGCGGAGGCGCTCGTCGCAGCGAACTCTCTCAAGATCGATGGCATGCACATCCTCGAGGAAGTCGTGCGGGTTGACCCCATGCTCCTTCATCAGCCCGGCAAGAGTCGTTCCGTGCTGGTGAAAATGCGCCTTCTGGATGCGCTTCGCTTCCTCGGGCTCACAATCGAGCAGGCGCTGGATGTAGGCGCCCATGCGTTCATCGATCAGGTCGAAAAGGCCGGTGGACGCCGGATAAAGACAATTATCAAGGTCGAAGACCCAGTTGCGGACGTGGGAGAAGCGGGGGTCCATGCCGGCAAGAGCCCTAGTGAACTCAACGGCTTAAGCAAATCGAAAGGGGCTCTGAACCGTAAACTTTGGCAGGAAGCCATACATTTTCAATGACTTCGAAGCGGGGATGTTACCAATCGGGTCGGCAGAGCGAGCTGCGCTCAAACGACCAGTGGGACGTTCGCCCGTTCAGCCCCGACGAAGGCGCCGCGGCGCAGGCTCAACCTCGGCTTCTAGACTAGCGCCGGTGCGTCCGGTATTCGGACATCGTCATCGGAACCTCGCACCTGTCGATACGCCGGTAAACCGCCATATAAGCGGTCGCAGGCGGAAGCTCCGAGAGTTTCCTCGGAGCCAAGGGCTGATTCCGGTAGATGCCCCCCTTGTCCGCCAGATACGTCGTGCTTCGGGGACAGCTCGCTTCGGTTGCCATGGGTTTCTGCGGGACTTCGGCGTAAGCCGCCCCGGTTGCGACAGCCACCAGGCTGGTCAGTGCAATTCGTTGCAGAAGGACTCGCATCGCGCACCTCCTGTTAGCCAAATTACCACGCTCGACCGAAGCGTTGAACCTCTAATCAGGCGAGCGAGCACCGCAGCTCCGCAGGGACATCCACGGGATCGCCGAGCGGATGATCAAACGGTGAAGCTCTCGCCGCAGCCGCACGCGCCCTTCGCGTTCGGATTGTCGAACACAAAGCCGGCGGCAAAATCGTCTTCGCGCCAGTCCATCACCGAACCGATCAGGTACAGCACGCTCGCTCCATCAACAAAGAAGATGCCTGCAGGAGTATCGATCTTCTCGTCGAAGGGCTCTGCCTCGGTCACATAATTGACCGAATAAGCAAGGCCCGAGCAGCCACGGCGCGGAGTTGACAGCTTGACCCCGATCGCACCTTCCGGGGCGCGGCTCATCAGCTCGGCGATGCGCGCTTGCGCGCCAGCTGTCAGCGTAATCGCGGCCGGGCGCGTGCGGAGTTTCGTTTCCTTGTTCACAACATTCCCAATTCCAGGCGTGCCTCGTCACTCATTTTCGACGGGTCCCACGGCGGATCCCAGACGAGATTGACGACCGCATCACGAATTCCCGGTACTGACAGGACCCGGAGTTCGACCTCGTTGGGAAGCGATTCCGCGACCGGGCAGTGTGGGGTGGTCAAGGTCATGGTGATCGTCGCGTCGCCATCCGCGCTGATCTCGACGTCATAGATGAGGCCAAGCTCATAGATGTCGACGGGGATCTCGGGGTCGTAGATCGACTTCAGAGTATCGACGACCGCGGCCTGAAGGTCGCTTCCGGGGCCCGAGTTCCAGCTCTTCTTTCTGGCCAGCCAGGAAGCCTTCGAGATAGTCGCGCTTGCGCTGCGCGCTTTCCGGCACTCGGGCGCGCGGCGGCGGGGCGACCGAGTCGACGCTTTCCGTCTCGATCTTCCGTTCCTCGTTCATTCGAAGATCCGCTTCACCTGCTCGATTCCCTTCACCAGCGCCACAATGTCCGAGCTGTCACTGTGCGCCGCGAAGCTCGCTCGAGCGGTCGCCTCGACGCCGAGCCAGCGCATCAACGGCTGGGCACAATGATGGCCGGCGCGGACAGCCACTCCGACGTCGTCCAATATGGTGGCAGTGTCGTGCGGATGCACTCCCTCGACGTTGAAGCTGACAATGCCGGCGGAGTCTTCCGGGCCGTAGAGCACGACCCCTGAGATGCTGCTCAAAGCCTCGCGTGTTTCAGCAACGAGCGCGCATTCGTGCGCGTGGATCGCATCGAGCGAGAGCTGCTCGACCCAGCTTACCGCCGCGTCGAGCCCAACCGCGCCGACGATATGCGGCGTTCCCGCTTCGAAGCGAGCGGGTGGGTCGAGGAAGGTCGTCTCCTCGAACGTCACCTTCTCGATCATCGCGCCCCCGCCCTGCCACGGCGGCATTGATTTAAGCAGCTCGGCGCGGCCCCACAATGCGCCGATGCCCGTCGGCCCGTAAAGCTTGTGCGCGGAATAGACGTAGAAGTCGGCTCCGAGCGCACTGACGTCGACCGGCAGCCGGGGCACCGCCTGGCATCCGTCGAGCAGAAGCAGCGCGCCTTTGCCGTGCGCGATTTGGGCTGCGCGCTTCGCATCGAGGATTGAGCCGAGTACGTTGGAGACCTGTGCGAGCGCAACGACGCGATGCTCTTCACTCAGCATTCGCTCCGCTTCGTCGAGGTCGATCTGTCCATCTGGAGTGAGCGGAACCGCGTCGATCTCATAACCGGCGAGCTGCCACGGAACGATGTTGCTGTGATGCTCGAGCTGGGAAAGGAGCACTCGCTTTCGCCCCTCTTTCGGGAGCGTTCGTGCAACGAGATTGATCGCTTCGGTCGCGCCGCGCGTGAAGATCAGCTCGTGCGGCAGTCCGCCGATCAGCTTCGACGCCGCAGCGCGCGCACCCTCGTACGCGTCGGTCATGGCCGCAGATCGTTCGTAGACTCCGCGATGAACGGTCGCGTAGTCGCGCGAATAGGCCTTTGCGATCGCGTCGATCACGGCTTGCGGCTTTTGCGCAGTCGCTGCGCTGTCGAGATAATGCCAGTTTGCGATCGCCGGGAACTGGTCGCGAACGTTCAGCGCCGAGTTGATTTGGGCGGGAGCGTTCATGCGATCCTCCGCAGGGCATCGCGCGCGGCCTCGCAAATCGCCTCCGGCTCCCTTGCACTATCCCAAAGGCCCATGACGAAGCCTTCGAGCAGAAGCGCACGTGCGCTCGAAGGATCCAAGCCGCGGCTTTCGGCGTAGAAGAGCTGCATCACGTCCAATTCGCCGACGCTAGCGCCATGGGCGCACTTGACGTCGTCGGCGTAGATTTCAAGCTCGGGCTTGCAGTTCGCGGTTGCTCCGCGGTCGAGAAGCATCGCTTTTACAGATTGCTCGCCGTCGGTCTGCTGCGCGCCGCGCGCCACCTCGACCTTGCCAAGGTACGAGCCGACAGCCTTGTCATTGAGAACGGAGCGGATCGTCTGCCGCGAGCGTCCTTTGGGCCCGACATGCCTCACGCTCGTGACAATCTCGTTGGTCGAAACGCCCGAGCCGATGGTCGCTCCGAAAAGCTCAAACTCAGCGCCTTCCGCGAGGCTGACATCGAGCTCGATGCGGCCATAGACGGACGCCGTGCTGAGCGCGAAAATGCGCGCACTTGAACCCTCGCCCAGCGCCAATCGCACGCGCCGAAGATGGATATCGTCAAGGGAAGGAAGCCATACTTCCTCGAAGCTCTCCCCAGCTCCCAGGGTAAGCGTCACCGGCTCTGCGAACTGCTCCCAGACAGGCTTCAAAGCTTCGAGATCGGCGTAGCGCCATTCCTCCTGCCTGCGCGTTGGGAACTGCGCCGTCACGAAGCCGCCTCCGCATAACCGGCGCTCTCGAGGTCGCGGGCGAGCTCGATGTCGCCCGAACGGGTGATCCGTCCGGCCTGGAGCACGTGCACTCGGTCGGGCCGCACATGTTCGAGGAGGCGCTCGTAGTGGGTGATCAGGAGGACACCCTTGCTGGCGTCGCGCATGATCCGGTTGATCCCCTCGCCGACGATTCGAAGCGCGTCGATGTCGAGCCCGCTGTCGGTCTCGTCGAGGACCGCGAACCTCGGCGCGAGGATACCCATCTGGACCATCTCGGCGCGTTTCTTCTCGCCGCCCGAAAAGCCGACGTTGACCGGCCGCTTCAGCATCTCGGCGTCCATTCCGAGCAGCGCAGCCTGAGTCCGTGCGAGCTTGATGAAATCGCCGCCCGAAAGCTCTGCCTCGCCACGCGAGCGGCGCTGGGAATTGAGGCTCTCGCGAAGGAATTGGAGATAGGAGATTCCGGGAATCTCAACGGGATATTGAAAGCCCAAAAAAAGACCCTGAGCGGCGCGCTCATGCGGCTCCATGGCGAGGAGATCCTGCTCGAGGAAGCTCGCCCTGCCATCGCTAACTTCGTAACCGGGCCGGCCGGCCAGCACATAGGCAAGAGTCGACTTGCCCGAGCCATTCGGACCCATGATCGCGTGGATCTCGCCCGCTGGCACATCGAGGGTCACGCCGTTCAGGATCGGCTTGTCGGCGACACTCGCGTGGAGGTTGGTGATCGTCAGCATCAGCGCGCCTTCTCCTGGCCGCCACCTGCAGGGCAGTTGAGCAGGAAATAATGCCGCATCGAATCCATCGCATCCTCGCGGATGCCCTCGAGCATGCGCTTGTCGTTGAGCGCCTTCTGGCGATCGTCGAGATCCGCCTGCTGAAGGTCGAGTTGCTTCTGTTCGGCGGGCTTCACGCTGCTCGCCTGACGCAGCGCCCGCCGCTCAACCGTCAGCGCGAGCCGGTCTGAAACGATTCCATCCTGCTCGTGGTAAGCGTCGAGCAGGAACTGGCTTCGCCGTGCCGCTTCGCCTGCGAACATCGGATTGGCCTGTGCCCGCTCGCAATGCGTAACCGCCTGGTCGAGCGCATCGAGATCGGCTGATGCCGCGGCCAAGAACAACAACGCAATCACCCGACACTTCCTTCCAGGCTAATCCCGAGCAGCTTTTGAGCTTCGACCGCAAACTCCATCGGCAGTTGCTTCAAGACTTCGCGTGCGAACCCGTTGACGATCAGCGCGACCGCCGATTCCTGATCGAGCCCGCGGCTCATTGCGTAGAACAGCTGGTCATCGCTGATCTTGGACGTCGTCGCTTCATGCTCGATGGTCGCGGTCGGGTTCTTCACCTCGATGTACGGGACAGTATGCGCCCCGCAGTCGCTTCCGAGCAGCAGGGAATCGCACTGGGTGAAGTTGCGCACCTTCTCGGCACGCGGAAGGACCCGCACGAGGCCGCGATAGGTGTTGCTCGACCGGCCCGCGCTAATACCCTTGGAGATGATGGTCGAGCGCGTGTTCTGGCCGATGTGAATCATTTTCGTGCCGGTGTCGGCCTGCTGCCGGTTGTTGGTCAAAGCGATCGAATAGAACTCACCGACGCTGTGATCCCCCTTCAGGATGCAGCTTGGATATTTCCAGGTGATCGCGCTTCCGGTCTCGACCTGGGTCCAGCTGACTTTCGAGCGATCCCCCGAGCACAAAGCGCGCTTGGTGACGAAATTGAAGATCCCGCCACGGCCTTCCCTGTCGCCGGGATACCAATTCTGAACGGTCGAGTATTTCACTTCGGCATTTTCGTGAGCGAAGATTTCGACCACCGCGGCGTGCAGCTGGTTCTCGTCGCGCATCGGCGCGGTGCAGCCTTCGAGGTAGGAGACGTAGGCGCCTTTGTCGGCGACGATCAAAGTGCGCTCGAACTGGCCGGTATTCTCCGCATTGATGCGGAAATAAGTCGACAGCTCCATCGGGCAGCGCACGCCCTCGGGCACGTAGACAAAGGTGCCGTCGGAGAAGACCGCGCTGTTGAGGCAGGCGAAATAATTATCGCGCTGGGGGACGACGCTGCCGAGGTATTTCCGAACCAGATCGGGATATTCCCGAATGGCTTCGGAGATACTGAGAAATATGACGCCGGCCTTCTTGAGTTCGTCACGGAAGGTGGTGGCAACTGAAACGCTGTCGAACACCGCGTCGACTGCGATCTTCGCCGCCCCTTCGACTCCCGCGAGGACTTTCTGCTCCTCGATGGGAATCCCGAGCTTCTCGTAGGTGCGGCGGATTTCGGGATCGAGCTCATCGAGCGAGGCCAGCTTCGGCCTCGCCTTGGGCGCCGCGTAATAATATGCGTCCTGGTAATCGATCTTGGGAATGTCGAGCTTGGCCCAGCTGACCTCCTCCATCTGGAGCCACGCCCGATAGGCCTTGAGGCGCCAATCGAGCATCCATTCGGGCTCGTTCTTCTTGGCGGAGATGAAGCGGACCGTGTCTTCATTGAGGCCCTTTGGAGCGAACTCCTGCTCGATGTCCGAGACGAAGCCCCATTCGTAATCCTGCGCGATCTTGTCGCGGATCTCGCGGTTCCTGACCGCATGGTTGGCGCCATCAGTCATCGGGCGAGTTCCCTGAGGCTGACGGCGCCGAGGGCCCCGCGGACCGCATTGCCAACCACACCGATGTGCGGCTTCACCCGGCAGTGGGCATCGAGAATGCAATCGTGGTTCTTCGAATCCGAGCACATCGTCAGCGCGATCGGCCCTTCGACCGCCTCGACGATGTCGGCGAGGCTGATCTCATTTGGGCCCCGCGCAAGAGCGAAGCCACCGCTTGCACCGCGCGCGCTTGAAAGGAGGCCGGCGGTCGCGAGCTGACCCATCAGCTTCTGAGCGGTCGGGAGCGGAACGCCGGTCTCGGCCGAAAGCTCGGTCGCGCTGAGGCGCTCGCCCGGATTGCGGCGGGCGGCGGCGGACATCAAGACGACCGCATAATCAGCAAGATGGCTAAGGCGCACTGTCTACATCAACCCAATTCGGACTTACTTACTCCGATTTAGTCCGTTGCTCACGAAAACTCAACCTTTGTCGCTCGATGTCGAGGTCGGATTGCTTCGCTTCGCTCGCGATGACAGACGGGCGTCGTGTCGCTCTATTCCTTGTTCCGCCCCTTTACCTTTGCGCTCGAGGCAGAGCAGGCACACCGGCTGACGATTGCAGCGCTGAAGCATATACCGGCGGCCCAGCCACCCAGCTTCCCAGGATCGCTTCGTTCGGCCGTTGCCGGCCTCGATATACCCTCTCCGGTCGGTCTTGCAGCGGGATTTGACAAGGATGCGGAGGTTGCCGGGCAGATGCTTGGCCTTGGTTTCGGCTTCGTCGAAACCGGAACCATCACGCCAAAGCCGCAAGCGGGCAATCCGAAGCCACGTTTATTCCGCCTGAGCGAGGATCATGCGGTGATCAATCGGATGGGGTTCAACAATGAAGGTCAAGCGGCTGCGCTCGAGCGATTAATGGATCTCAGGCGACTTCACGGCATCGTCGGCGTGAATGTCGGGGCCAACAAGGACAGTAACGACCGAATAGCCGATTATGTGGCGGGCGTTCGTGCAATGGCTCCTGTCGCGAATTATCTGACGATCAACATCAGCTCGCCCAACACGCCGGGGCTTCGCGAGCTTCAGGACGAAGGCGCGCTCAAGGAATTGCTTTCCGAATTCAGTCGGCGGCTGTCGACAAGCCGATTTTCCTGAAGGTTGCGCCCGACATCGGCGAAGGCGATCCCGAGCGGATGGTCCGGGCTGCGATCGACCATCGAATCGCCGCGATCATCGTTTCGAACACCACGGTCTCGCGCCCGACCCTGAAGTCGCGCCACGGAGCAGAGGCCGGCGGACTGTCGGGCCGGCCACTGAAGGTGATGGCGCTCGGAGCGCTTCGAAAATTCCACCGCGCGAGCGCCGGCGACATCCCACTCATCGGTGTTGGCGGGATCGAAAATGCGGATGACGCCTGGGAGCGGATCCGTGCCGGGGCGAGCCTCGTTCAGCTCTACAGCGCGATGGTCTACGAGGGGCCGGGGATCGCTCGGCGGATTGCGCACGGCCTCGCCGATCGCCTCAAGCGCAACGGCTTCGCCAACATTGCCGATGCTGTCGGGACAGAGTAGCGGCCCGCCCATGCGTCTGCGTCATTGGTATTTAATCGCCGCCCTGCTTGCGCTTGCCGGCAGCGCTGCCCCTTCCATCTCGGCGCCGAAAACGGCTCCCGGCATGGTCAGCGCCGCGGATCCGCGCGCAGCCGCAGCCGGCGTTGAGATGCTTCGCGAGGGCGGAACCGCAGCCGATGCGGCCTTTGCAACTTTGCTCGCTCTGAACGTGGTCGAACCACAAAGCTCGGGCATCGGCGGTGGCGGCTATCTCGTCTATTCGCCGCGAGGCGCTTCGCCGATCACGTTCGACGGTCGCGAGAAGGCGCCGCACGCGGCGAACGGAACCTGGTTCTACAAGAACGGGCAGCCGATGGAGTTCAACGACGCCCAGCCTGGCGGCAAGAGCGTCGGCGTGCCGGGCAATATTCGAATGATGGCTCTTGCTCATCAGCGCTACGGCAAGCTGTCATGGGCGGCGCTGTTCGAGCCTGCAATCCGGCTCGCTCGGGACGGCTTCAAGGTCACACCGCGCCTCTACAATTCGCTTTTGAAATATCCGGCGACGGGAGCGCTTTCGGCGCAAGCGCGGGCCATCTTCTATGAGGCGAATGGGCAACCGAAACCAGTCGGGACGATTGTCAGAAATCCCGCCTTCGCGGTTTATCTCGATAAGCTCGCGCGCTTCGGCCCCGACAGTTTCTATGTCGGCCCGAACGCCCAGGCGATTGCCGGCGCAGTCACCAACGCTCGGCACAATCCTGCGCGAATGACGACGGGCGACATGGCCTCGTACGAAGCAAAGCCGCGGCCGCCGCTGTGTGGCAAGTACCGGCGTTACCGGATCTGCGGCATGGGCCCGTCGAGCTCTGGCGGGTTCATTGTTCTCGCGGCGCTGAAGCAACTCGAGCGGTTCAACCTTTCCGGGCTTGGCCCCAAGTCGCCGGCGAGCTGGCATCTGATCGCCGAGTCCGAGCGCCTCGCTTATGCCGACCGCGACAAATATCTTGCCGACGAGGATTTTGTCCGTGTGCCGCTGGCGGGGCTGACGAGCCCGCTCTATCTCGAACGCCGGTCGGCGCTGATTTCTCCAAGGACGACGATTGCGAACGTCGAGGCCGGAATGCCGGCGGGAGCAGGCCCCGGGTGCGCTCAAGCATTGCAGCCTGAGCACGGGACATCGCATTTCGTCGCGGTCGATCGATGGGGCGACGTCGCGTCCGAAACCTCGACCATCGAGAGCAGCTTTGGCTCCGGCTTGATGGTCAACGGCTATTATCTCAACAACGAGCTGACGGACTTCAGCTTCATTCCCGCCAAGGACGGCTGTCCGGTTGCGAACCGCGTCGAGGGCGGCAAGCGGCCGCGCAGCTCGATGAGCCCGACGATCGTCTACGGCCCCGACGGACGGGTCGTGCTTGCTGTCGGCGCAGCAGGTGGGTCGACGATCCCGGCGCAGGTGATCAAGACCATCATCGCCGTCCTCGATTTCCGACTGACGCCAGCTGAGGCGATCGCCTTGCCGATGATCTATGCGCCCGGCGGTACCCTCCTGGTCGAAAGCGGCACGTTCCTCGAGGCCGATGATTCCTCAGCTAAAAGCGCTCGGCCATGCGGACGTGCGGACGGTTCCTCCCGGGACGTTCAAGGCGAATGCGATCGAGTGGCTGAACGGCAGATGGGTCGGTGGCGCGGATCCTCGAAGCGAAGGGACGCGCTTTAAGCGAATGAAGGGCTCGCCGCGCCAGCTCGAACGGTTCGCCAATCTCGTTTCGATGTTCCTGAAGCGTGCGGCCGAGAAAGGCGAGACGCCGTTTCTCTGGAGCAAGCGGGAAGGGGAATGGTGCTCGATCAGCTGGGCGGAAGCAGCGCGCCAGGTCGCTTCGCTCGCCGCTTCGCTGAAACGGATCGGCCTGGAGCCGGGCGACCGCGTCGCTTTGGTCAGCGAGAACCGCCCCGAATGGCTGATCTCCGATCTTGCGACCATGGCCGCCGGATGTGTTACGGTGCCAACTTACACGACAAACACCACGCGCGATCATTCGCACATCCTCGAAAATTCGCGGCGCTCGGGCGGTCATTGTCTCGAACCAGAAGCTCGCCAAGAACCTGGTGCCGGCGGTTCTCACCTCGAACGAATGTCATCATGTCATTGCGATGGAAGCGCTGCGCTCCGTCCAGGCGCCGGATTGGGTCACCTGCCATAGCTGGTCGAAACTCGCTTCGGCCAATGCGGACGTTGCAGCGCTTGGAGATGCGGTCGCTGGGACCGGCCGCGACGAGCTCGCCTGCATAATCTACACCAGCGGCACTGGCGGGGCGCCCCGCGGCGTTCAGCAGCACCACGGCTCGATCCTCGCCAATCTTGAGGGCGCGACGGACATCATTTCGACCGACTTCGGGTGGGACGATGAGGTATTCCTGTCCTTCCTGCCCGCAAGTCATGCTTACGAGCATACCGGCGGACAGCATTTCCCAATCGCTCTTGGTGGGCAGATCTATTACGCCGAGAGCCTCGAAAAGCTCGCCGCGAACATCGAGGAAGTGCAGCCGACCATCATGGTCGTTGTTCCTCGATTGTTCGAAATGCTTCGCGCCCGCATCATCAAGTCCATCGAAACCAGTGGCGGCCTGTCAAAATACTTTCTCGATCGCGCGCTTCAGATCAGCTCCAGCAAGGCTGGCGGTAAACGAAGGATCGTGGATCTGCCGATGGACACGCTCCTTTCGCTCACGTTGCGGCGCAAGGTGCGTGCAAAGATGGGCCGGCGCCAGAAGGCGTGGGTCTCGGGCGGAGCCCCGCTCAATCCCGAGGTCGGCCTGTTCTTCCAGTCATTGGGGATTACGTTCCTCCAGGGCTACGGCCAGACCGAGGCCGGACCGGTCATCGCATGCAACCGCCCGAGCGCCGGAATCCGGCTCGACACGGTTGGTCCTCCCGTCAAAAATGCCGAGGTCCGGATCGCGAAGGACGGCGAAATCATGGTTCGGGGCGAGCTCGTGATGCACGGCTACTGGCGCAACCTTGAAGAAAGCGAGCGGGTGCTTCGCGATGGCTGGCTTGCGACCGGGGATGTCGGTCATTTCGACCAGAAGGGTCGGATCGTCATCACCGACCGCAAGAAGGACATCCTCGTCAACGACAAGGGCGACAATGTCTCGCCTCAACGGATCGAGGGAATGCTGACTCTACAAGCCGAAATTGGGCAGGCGATGGTCTATGGCGACAGGCGGCCACACCTCGTGGCTTTGCTCGTGCCGGATCTGGAGATTGCTGTCATCACCGGACATTCACGAACGGCTGCAGCGCGCAGTTGAGCGGGTGAATGCGGACCTGTCTGTGGTCGAGAGGGTGCGCAGGTTCATTGTCGCCGACGAACCCTTCACGATCGAAAACGAGCAGCTGACGCCGTCGCTGAAGATCCGCCGGCATGTGATCGCGGCCGCTTACGGCGAACGCCTCGACGATCTCTACAAACGCTAACGCGCGAGATTGTACGGGACGAATGGCCCCAAGGCACAACTTCCTGCGCTAAAGCCGCCAGCGAGATCTTTGACCTCGACCACGTCATTCTGGCACGGGCCACTCATCCCGACATTCCTGAACACTAGTGCGTAGCCGGGCGAACCTGCCTGATTGCAGGTCCCACGGAACTGGCTGAGATAAACCATCGACCCCTGACGGATCGCGATCGTGTCCGCAGAAATGACTTCCGTCTGCGCCGATGGATAACTCGGGATGCAAGACATCGGACGGCCCGGCACCCTGCCCGCGAGCAGCCTTGCGAACTGCGCCTGCGTGGCGGGGTTGGGGGGCGCTGAAGGCGCCGACGAGATTGCGCACGACCCGAGCGAGAGTGCGACCACAACAGCTACACGCCTATCCATCGCGAAGCTCCTTTTCACGACCGGCAACTGACCGATCGTAACGCTCCCCTTCATGAACGGAAGCTGTCCTTGTCGCGCCTCAACTGCGCGAACTCTTCCCAGTTTGTAGCGCGGACGAAAGGATTGGTTTCACGCTCGAGAGCAACAGTGGTCGGAAGCGTGATCTCTTTCGCTTCGCGCATCACCTCGACATCAACGAGCCGATCCCTGATCGCCTCGTTGTCCGGCTCGGTGTGGAGAGCAAAGCGGGCGTTCGCAAGCGTATACTCATGAGCGCAGTAAAGACGGGTATCCAGGGGCAGCTCGGCCAGCTTCTGGAGGGAGCCGTACATCTGGTTCGGAGTTCCTTCGAACAATCGGCCGCACCCCATCGCGAACAGCGTGTCGCCGACAAATGCGACCCGTTCCTCATCGAAGATCAGTGCAATATGTCCCAAGGTGTGGCCGGGCACCTCGATCACTCGGCCGACGTGCTTGCCGATGCCGATGCGGTCGCCCTCGGCGATCGCGACCTCGCGCCCCGGAATCGCCTCACTGGAAGGCCCCGAAATTCGTGCGCCGGTCGCCTCCTTGATGGCGAGATTGCCGCCGGTGTGGTCGGGGTGCCAGTGAGTGTTCCAAACCTGGTCGATCGTCCATCCGCGGCGTTCGGCTTCGACGAGGACCGGAGTGGAATCGCCCGGATCGACGACCGCGGTCTCGCCACTCTCGGGGTCGTGGACAAGCCAGATGTAATTGTCGGTGAAAGCCGGAACCGGGACAATCTCCATCCGAGCGCTCCTATTCGCGACCGGCGAGGATCGCCAGCGCATTGGCGGCAAGCTTGCGAGTGAGCTCTTTTGCGGGAAGCAACTCGCCGAGCGGCGCGGCTTGACCAGCCCACATCGGCCCGAACCCAAAATCGTTCTGGTTTTCCGCGGCGGTTCTGATCGCCGCAAGCGCGGCGCTGGCGAGCGGATAGGGCGGTGCTTCGGCGCGCACAGGACCAAGATCGTCGATCAATCGCCCACGCAGACCGCGGGCAAGACCGCCGCTCATGAGGTTGGTGAAGACGGTTCTGCCTTGGCGAAGCCGGTCACGATGAACTTCGCTGACGCGCGCCTCCGGAGCGCCCAGATAGGCAGTGCCGAGCTGGACTGCGCTCGCTCCGAGCGTCAGGGCAGCGGCGATCCCGCGACCATCGGCAATTCCGCCGGCGGCGATCACTTCGACGGACACCGCGTCCGCGATCTGCGGAACGAGCGCGAAAAGGCCGAGCGCCTCTGCCGGATCCGAGCCGAGGAAGCGACCGCTGTGCCCGCCCGCTTCGAAGCCCTGGGCGATGATGGCGTCGACCCCGCGCTCCTCAAGCCAGAGCGCCTCCTGGGTCGTGGTCGCATTGCCGATGATGACCGCTCCGATTGCTTTCACGCGGTCGAAAAGCGTGTCGCAAGGGAGTCCGAAATGGAACGAGACGACCGCGGGTCGAGCGTCTTCAACGACGACCGCCATTTCCGCGTCGAAGGGCAGCCGGACCGCACCGCCGCTTGTGGGCTCGACACCAAATTCGGCGTAATAAGGCTCGAGAAGCGCGCGCCATCGACCTTCGTCCACCTGTCCTGGCATCCTGTGGCAGAAGAAGTTGAGCGCGAACGGGCCGTCCGTGAAGGATCGGACCTCGGCGACCTGCGCGAGCACCTGCTCTGGCGACAGCATCCCGCACGGCAGCGATCCGAGCGCTCCGCCTTCGATTGCGGAGACGCACAGCTCCACTCCGCCGACGCCGGCCATCGGAGCCTGGACGATCGGATGCTCAGTCCCGACGAGATCGAGGAAGCGGCGGTCGCGCCAGCTTACCATGTGCCGCTGTTCGGCATCGACGACCAGGGCTCCGCGGCGGCAAGCGCCGGCCCTTTCTGAAGAAGCTCGACCGAGATGTCCTCGGGCGTTCGAACGAAGGCCATGCGGCCGTCGCGGGGCGGACGATTGATCGTGACGCCGCCCTCCATCAGCCGGCTGCAGGTCTCGTAGATGTCGTCGACCTGGTAAGCGAGGTGACCGAAGTTGCGCCCGCCGCCGTATCCAGTCTCGTCCCAATTGTAGGTGAGCTCGACCTCGCCGCCGTCGTCGCCGGGGACGCCGAGGAAGATGAGCGTGAACCGACCGGCATCGTTCTCCATCCGCCGCCGTTCCTCGAGGCCCAATAGTTGAAAGAATGCAACAGTCGCGGCGGGATCGCCGACGCGGATCATGGAATGGAGGAATTTCATTTCGCCTCGCTCAATTCGTCGCTATAAATGCACGGTTCGTCGCGGCCGTGACCGGCGATCGTGCCCGGTGGCCGCTCGTATATGCGGACGAACGCCTGGGGTTCCATCCCATGATCAAGAAACTGCAGGACAGCCGCGCCGTCCTTTTGGGCGCGGTTGCGATTTTTGCCTTTGGACTGACGACCAGCGGCTACGCCTTGGGCGACGGTCTTCGCCGTTCCAAGATGGCAGAGCACAGGACGGTTACGGTACGAGGCGTCTCTGAACGCAACGTCACGGCCGACCTTGCGACCTGGTCCGTCAACTTCTCGCACCAGGGAACGGAACTCGCGCCGGTCCAGCAATCCGTGGATCAGCAGGCGAGTGCGGCCCGCGCCTTCTTTCAACGCGCCGGGTTCCGGCCCGACGAGATCACGGACGGCGATGTTTCACTCAGCCGCGAGCAGGCGCGCGACCGCGAGGGCAATCCGGTCGGCCCGCAAAAGCTGACTGTCAGCCGCGCGATCCAGCTTCGATCCAACGACGTGATGAAAGCGCGTCGTGCCTATGCGCGCCAGGCGGAATTGCTTCGCGACGGAGTGGAGCTTTCCGGAACCAGCATCACCTACACCTTCACCGGGCTGAACGGCCTGAAGCCGGAGATGATCGCCGAGGCAACGCGCAATGCCCGCCAGAGCGCAGAGCAGTTCGCGCGCGATAGCGGAGTCGACGTCGGCCGGATCAAATCTGCCAGCCAGGGCTATTTCTCGGTCGGCGCGCGCGACGGCGAGGAGTGCGACGATTGCGGATCCACGGGCGGGAGCTCGCCGTTCCAGAAAGTTCGGGTCGTGACGACGATCGATTACGATCTCGGCTAATGGCTCAAGGTCACTTCGGCGGGTTCGTCTGCGCCTTCATCGTCGGAGTGACCCCGAGCATCTCGACAGCCTTTGCCGCCGCCTCGCCGATCTCGCCGTGGGGGTCGTTGCCGGCGGCGCGCATCCAGTAGCTTCGGGCCTGCGCGTCATCACCCGTGAAGTCTGCGACATGCCCCGCCTCGAACAGGATCGTCGGATCGGACGGGGCGAGAGTGAGGGCCTTGCTGATCGCCGACTGCGCCGTCGTCGGATCGTTCTCGCGGATCGCCAGGGCAGCCGAGAAATACCAATAAAAGGGGTCGTCCGAAATGGTCTGGGCGGCCTCCTTAGCCCTGGCACGGGCGGTCACGAGATCGCCCTGAGCCTCGGCTGCACGAGCGCGGTCAAGGAGCGCTTCACCGCGCTGCTCGGCCTCGAGTCCCGGCAGCGCAAGCGCCTTGTCGAGATCGAAGGCGGCTTTTCCCGGCTGGTCGGCGGCGATCCAAAGATTGCCAGCCGCTGCGTACAGCTGCGCGGTCTTGGGATCCTTGTCGGGCGAGGCCTTGGCAGCTTCATCGAAGCCCTGTGCCGCGCTCTCGTGATCGCCGCCCTTCTCCGCAGCGAGCGCTCGGCAGACCAGGGCCTCGGCCGTGACGAGATTTGGACAAGGCGGAGTGCCCGATGGTGGGGCGGCGGCGGCGACGGCAAAAGCGAGGATGGGGATCAAGCTCAAGGCTCCAGAAGGGCTTCAATGGTGCTCAGGATCGCCCGGATCTCGTGCGGTTCCGATAAGCGATGGCCACCGCCCTTGAGCATATTGAGCTGGACATCGGATGAACGAAGAGCGCGCGTGAGGCGCAAGGCGATGTCGAGGGGTACCTCCCGATCGAGCTCGCCATGGAGCAGTCGAACCGGGCAGTCGATTGCGATCGGCCGGTCAAGCAGGAGCAGGCGTTGGCCGGACTCCCAGAAGCCGCGCGCGAGGCCCTTCGCCGCCGCGACGTCGCCATCGCTGAAGCCCCAGTTGGTGAAGTCGGGCGCGGCAGCGATCCCGACGAGGCCCTGCATTCGCTCGGGGCGAAGCAGCGCCAGGTGGAGGGCGATCCAGCCGCCCATCGATGAGCCGACCACAATGACCGGCCCCTCGGTCAGCTGGTCGAGGGCGCAAACCGCCTCCTCGAGCCAGAGCGCGAGCGTCCCATCCTCGAACTTGCCGGCGCTGGAGCCCGTTCCCGAATAATCGAACCGCAGGATCGAGAGTCCGCGCTCCGATGCAAATGCGTCGAGAGCGAGCGCTTTGGCGCCCTCCATGTCAGAGGCGTAGCCCGGCAGGAAAAGGATCGTCGGAACATTTCCGCGCCGAAGCCGATAAGCTATCGGCCGGCCGCCGACGTCGAGATTCTCGATTCCTGTCATGGCGTCGCCGTCTAGCGGAGGAGGCAAGCGGGATGAAATATCGAAAGCTCGGCAACAGTGACCTCGAGGTCTCCGAGATCTCGCTCGGATCGTGGCTGACCTACGGGGTAGGGGTCGAGGCCGACGAGGCTCGCGCGTGCCTCGAGGAGGCCTTCAACCAGGGCATCAATTTCATCGACACCGCCAATGTCTATGGACGGGGGGCCGCGGAGACGTTCCTCGGCGACGCACTCAAGGGCCGGCCGCGCAACTCCTACGTGCTTGCGACCAAGCTCTTCTTTCCGATGTCCGATAGCGAGCGCGGGCTCTCCCGAGCACAGATCGAAAAGCAGATCGATGCGTCGTTGAAGCGGCTTCAGACCGATTACGTCGATCTCTACCAATGCCATCGCTACGATTGGGATACGCCGCTCGAGGAGACGATGGAGGCGCTCAATCGCGCGGTCGAGAGCGGCAAGACTCGATATATCGGCTTCTCGGAGTGGCCGGCAGAACAAATCCAGGCGGGAATTGAGCTTAGCAAGCAACGCGGGCTCGCCCGCTTCGTATCGAGCCAGCCGCAATATTCCATGCTGTGGCGCGAGCCCGAGCCCGAGGTCATCCCGCTCTGCGCTGCCAACGGCATATCGCAGATTGTCTGGTCGCCCCTGGGACAAGGCGTCCTCAGCGGCAAATACGACCCCGACAAGCCGCCGCCCGCCGGGACTCGGGCGGCGAGCGACGAGATGGGCGGCTTCATGGACCGGCTGATGCAGCCCGGAGTGCTTCGCGCAGTCCAGGAGCTGAAGCCGATCGCCGACGAAGCCGGGCTGACGCTTGTCCAGCTCGCGCTCGCATGGGTTCTTCGCGAGCCCAATGTCGCTTCGGCGATCGTCGGCGCTTCGCGGCCCGAACAGGTGCGCGAAAATGCGGCGGCGTCGGGCGTCATCGTCGACCCGCAATTGTTCGCTCGCGCCGAGAAGATCCTCGACGAGGCACTCAGCCGCGAGCCCGCCTGACTATTTGACGAATTCGGCGAGCGCCGCTTCGAACGCCTGAGGCTGGTCAAGCATGATGAAGTGGGCCAAGTCGCCGACGGGCACGAACGTGACCTTGGGCGCCTTTGCATATTCGCCCCGGTAGAAGGGTTCGGCGCGCTCCTTCGGCATCGCCTTCGAATAAGGAAAGACGAGCGTGATCGGCGTCGTGATTGACGTCATGTCGGGGCGTAAATCGGTCGTCATGTCCTCGTACATCGCTTCGCCGGAGACGCGGCTGTCCGCCTTCTCGACCCAATCGGCAATCTTCGCCTGCGCGCCGGAATCGAGGGCCATGCCCGATGCCACCCGAGCAGCTGCCGAAGGATCATCCTTTCCGTAACTCGCGACCATCTGATCGCGGATCATCTTCGCCCGCGGCTCCAGCTGCGCGATGGTCGCGCCGGGCACGAAGATATCGCCGACATAGGGCAGAGAATCGACGATCATCAACGCCGAGGCGTCTTCGGGATGCGCCCTGGCCAGCTCGAGCGCTGCGAGCCCGCCGAGCGAATGGCCGACGATCCTTGCCGGTCCGAGCCTGCTTCCGGCGAGGTAGTCGTGAAGCTCGTCGACCGCTCCCTTTGAGAATTCCGGGCTTGAGGTTTGCGCCCGGGTCGTCGCCGGCAAAGCCGTTGATCTGGACGAGCAGCACGAGGTGGGTGCGGGCGAGCTCTGGAACGATGCCGTCCCAGACCGAGCGCGGCGTAGACAGGCCCGGGATGAGCACGACCGGGCTTCCATGGCCTTCACGGACGATCGAGATATGGGCAAGGCGGTGCTCGGCCGGCTGGGCCGCGCGGGCGGTGCCGGACCAGTCGAGGGTGCTCGCTGCGAGGGTAGCAAGGATCAAGGCGCAGATACGCATGGTCTTCTCCAAATTTCGTGGTCAGATGGCTTTTGAGCTGCGCCGCGATGGCGAGACGAAGATGTCCTCGATAGGGCGCTCGAACAGCTCGGCGATTCGAAAGGCAAGGGGGAGCGAGGGATCATATTTGCCGGTCTCGATTGCGTTGACGCTCTGGCGCGAGACCTCGATCCGGTCGGCAAGGTCCTGCTGGCTCCAGTTGCGCTCGGCGCGCAGAAGGCGGAGGCGGTTTTCCATCAGCAGCCGCCGTCGCCGAGCATCAACTTATTGCAGATGGCGCCGAGGCCGAGGCCGAAAAACCACAGGATTGCGACCCAATAGCCGTCCACATGGCCAACCAGGCCGAAATTATCGAGGAAACCCCAGATCGTCGCGACGCTGAGAGTGAAGGCGCTTGCAAAGAGCGTCTGGCGGACCATCAGCATTCGGACATATTCGTCCTGCTCTTCGACCAGGTAGCGACCTATCGCGCCGAAGATCCCGATGATCGGAAGCGCAGGAAGGATAGCGACAAAATATTTGAGCGCGCCCGGCACCAGCTGGTGCTTGAAACCGTACACCGCAGGGAGAAGGAAAGCGACATAGACAAGGCTGAGCCAGATTACGCGCAGATTATATCGTTTCCAGGCGGCGGTTCTCACCATGTCAAGCGTCCTTGTTTAATTGACAAGCCAGCTTTACTTCACGGATGCACACCATGTCAAGCGTCATTTACACGATTGCTCTCGCTTGCCGAGTTGAGGACATGCGCACTGCTCGCTACAGGACCGGCTCAATGACGAAGATGTTCAAGATTGCGCTTCCCGACGGCTCGGTCCGCGAGATGCCCGAAGGGTCGACTCCGGCGGATGTCGCGGCCGCGATCGGGCCGGGGCTCGCCAAGGCCGCGCTTGCCGCTCGGATCGACGGTGAAGTGCGCGACATCATGCGCCCGTTCGAAAGCGATGCCAGCCTTGCTCTGATTACTTCACGCGACGAGAAGGACGCTCTCGAGCTCGTTCGGCACGACTTTGCGCACATCCTCGCTGAGGCGGTGCAGAACCTCTACCCGGGAACCCAGATCACCTTCGGGCCTGCGACCGACGACGGCTTCTATTACGATTTCGCTCCGACCGCTTCTCATGGCCCCTTCACCGAGGAGGACCTGCCGGCGATCGAGGAGGAAATGCGGCGCATCATCGCCGCCGACAAATTGCTGATCCGTGAGGTCTGGACTCGCGACAAAGTCCGAGCCTTCTTCGACAAGAGTGGCGAGGTCTTCAAGGCGGAGTGGGTGATGGAATTGCCCGCCGGCGAGACCATCACCATGTATCGAACGGGAATGGGCGAGGACGCCTGGGTCGATCTCTGCCGCGGGCCGCACCTGGCCTCGACCGGAAAGCTCGATCCAAGCGCGTTCAAGCTGACGCGCGTTTCTGGCGCTTATTGGCGCGGCGACCCCAAGAACCCGATGCTCAGCCGCATCTACGGGACTGCTTGGCTCAATAAGAAGCAGCTCGACGCCTATCTCGTCCGGCTCGAGGAAGCCGCCAAGCGCGATCACCGCAAGATCGGGCAGGAGATGGACTTGTTCCACCTCCAGTCCGAGGCTCACGGAAGCGTCTTCTGGCATCCGAAGGGCTGGGTCATCTGGCGTCAGCTGGAGGCCTATTTGCGGCGCCGCCTGGATGCCGGCGGCTACAACGAGATCAAGACCCCGCAGCTGATCGATTCCAAGCTGTGGGTGCTGTCCGGACATTGGGGCAAGTTTCGCGAGAACATGTTTGTTGTTCCAGACGAGGTGCCATCCACCGACGAGGGCAAGCCGGTCATCAGCGGCAATGCGGAGCTGATGGCGCTCAAGCCGATGAACTGCCCCGCGCACATCCAGGTCTTCAAACAGGGCATCACCAGCTACCGCGAGCTGCCCTTGCGCCTCGCCGAGTTCGGCTGCTGCCACCGCAACGAGCCGCACGGCGCGCTCCACGGGATCATGCGAGTCCGCCAGTTCACGCAGGACGACGCGCACATCTTCTGCACGCACGAGCAGCTGGTCGAGGAAACCAAGCGTTTCTGCGCTTTGCTCAACTCGATCTATCGCGACCTCGGCTTTGCCGATTATGAAGTGAAGCTCGCGACCCGGCCCGACCAGCGCATCGGCACCGACGAGGAATGGGACCGGGCGGAAGCCGACCTCGAAACCGCGCTCAAGGAGACGAGGCTCGATTATGAGGTCCTTCCGGGGGAGGGAGCCTTCTACGGTCCAAAGCTCGAGTTTCACCTCAAGGACGCGATTGGGCGTACCTGGCAGTGCGGGACTTTGCAGCTCGATCCACAAATGCCCCAGCGTCTCGAGGCAACCTACATCGGAACCGACGGCGGCAAGCACAATCCGCTGATGCTCCATCGCGCGGTCCTCGGCACGTTCGAGCGCTTCATCGGGATCCTCATCGAGCATTATGCGGGCAAGTTCCCGCTGTGGCTGGCGCCGGTTCAGGCGGTCGTCGCGACGATTGTTTCTGACGCCGATGATTATGCCCGAGAGGTTTCGGCCAAGCTCGCTGCCGCGGGCGTCCAAGTCGCGACAGACCTTCGCAACGAGAAGATCAACTATAAGGTGCGCGAGCACAGCCTCGCCAAGGTGCCGCTGCTGCTGGTTGTCGGAGAGCGCGAGGCGCAGGAGGGCACGATCGCGCTCAGGCGCATGGGCACCGAGGATCACCAGAAGCTGATGAGTGTCGACGAGGCCATCGCGATGATCAGAGCTGAAGCCGTTCCTCCGGATCTAAACGAAACCGTCTGACGCGAGTCCGCCACAGGTCGACAAAAACGACTCACATTTGTTCATGCGGACTTTTCATCGTCGGCGTGAGTGCCTAACTGCAACCGACCACCAACAATTGGAGACGCTGCTATACCACCGCCCTATCCGCGCCGAGGAATGGCGCCGCCGCCACCGATGAGCGGCCCCCGCTTCAACGAGTTCATCCAGTCCCCGAAGGTTCGGGTGATCGATGAAAACGGCGAAAATTTGGGCGTGATGTTTACGCGCGAAGCGTTCGAGCAGGCACAGGGGGTTGGACTCGATTTGGTCGAGATCTCTCCCAATTCCGATCCGCCGGTCGCAAAGTTCCTCGATATCGGCCGCTACAAATACGAAGCCCAGAAGAAGGCCAACGAGCAGCGCAAGAAGCAGAAGACGCAGGAGATCAAGGAGATCAAGATGCGTCCCAACATCGACGACCACGATTATGACACCAAGATGAAGAAGGTGTTCGAGTTCCTCGAGGAAGGCGACAAGGTGAAGGTCACCATGCGCTTCCGCGGTCGCGAGATGGCGCATGGCGAGCTCGGCATGGCAGTTCTCCGGCGAGTGCAGGAGCAGACCGCCGAAATGGCCAAGGTCGAGGCGCATCCCCGCATGGAAGGCCGCCAAATGCTGATGGTGCTCGCCCCCAAATAATGGCGAGCCGCTCGATGTCCTGTCCACGCTGCGGCGGTTCGATGGAATCGGGTTTCACGGTCGATGTCGGCTACGGCAGGACGGCGGTTCCGAAATGGGTCGCTGGTGAACCCGTCAGCAGCATATGGTCCTCCGGCCTCAAGCTGAGGGGCAAGGAGCAACTTGCGGTGAGCACCTACCGCTGCCGGCAGTGCGGCTATCTCGAGAGCTACGCGAGCTAGGCTAATTCCAATCTCGATGAAGCTTGCTTCAGCCATGGCCGCAATCCTGGCGATCGCTGCAACACCAGTGACAGCGCAGCCGGTCGGCGCCGAGCGCGGCTGTTACGGATTATTCGAAGGATTCGCTTTGGCTGTGCCTTCCGGGGCGAAAGGACGTCTGCTCAGTCCCGCTCCCGACCACGGCGCTTTCGGCCCAAGGATACAGCTCGAACGGCCCGAGCGAGGTCGCGAAAGACCCGCCGCTCGACTGCTTCTACGTCTACCCGACGGTGTCGACCGACGGCGCAATGAACAGCGACCTGGTGCCGGGCCGCGAGGAAAAGCTCGCCGTGGAAACGCAATTTGCGCGGTTCGCATCGGTCTGCCGCCCGTTCGCGCCGGTGTATCGGCAAATGACTCTGGCGGCGGTAGCGGCCTATTCCGCGGGCGCTGACGTCGGTCCAGCTGCGAAGCTCGCTTATTCCGACGTCCTTGCCGCCTGGCGCGACTACATCCGGAGGCGGAACGGCGGCCGACCTTTCGTGCTGATCGGTCACAGCCAGGGCAGCCTGATGCTCCAGCAGCTGATCGCCGGCGAGATCGAAAACAAACCTGACGTTGCCGCGCAGATGAAATTGGCGATCATTCCTGGCTTCAACGTCCTCGTTCCCCAGGGCAGGCTGGTCGGCGCAACGTTCAAGCGCACCCCGCTCTGCAGCCACAAAGACGAGACCGGCTGCGTCATTGCGTGGAGCAGCTTTCGCGACAGGAACGCGCCGCCCGAAGGCGCGATGTTCGGCTATTCCGACCGGCCGGGAATGACCGTCGGGTGCGTCAATCCCGCGCTTCCGGGATCCCACGACTGGGTCAAGCTCGACAGCTACTGGTTTACGCGTTCGACGCTGGCTGTTCCTGGCGGACCAATTTTGTGGTCGAGCGAGGGCCAGCCTTCGACGCCTTATGTGCGGACCGAGGGACTGGTCTCGGGAAGATGTGTCAACGATGGCGAGCTCGGCTATTTCTCGATCCGGACCAATCACTCGGCGGGCGACAGGTGGACCGATCACATCGGCGGCGAAATTGCCGTCTTCGGCATGTTCCTTCCAGGCTGGGGGATGCATCTTGCGGATATGGCGGTTGCGCAGGGCGACCTCATTCGTAAGGTCGGCGACATCGCCGCTACTGTTCAATCCAGAACAGCTGCTCGACACTGAGCCCAAGCTCCCCGGCGAGCTTGATCGCCAATGTCGCTGACGGCGTGAACACTCCATTTTCAACGGTGTTGACCGTCTTTCGAGTAACTCCGACGCGCTCGGCGAGCTCAGCCTGGGTAATGACGAGCTCGCCGCGCCGCTCCTTGATGCGATTGCAGAGATGTTCAGCCATCGCGAAGCGCGCGCCGCTCGAGCATCCCGAAATTCAGAAGCGCAGTCGCGACCGCGAGAGTGACGATGATGTGCACCGCCTCGCGTCCCGTCACCGGCTCGAACATGTTGACAATGTAAAGGCCGAGGGCAGTGCACATCGCGGCCCAGAAACCATAGACGTAGCCGTGCTGACGGTGAGCGCGCGTGCTCTCGTCATTGAGCAGTTCGCGAACGGCTCGGGACCTGAACCAGCCGCCACCCGTCGCGAGCCCCGCCAGGAGTATGATGGTGAGCACGAGCCAGGCAGCGATCTTCACATGGTCCACCGCTCGATCCGAATGATCGGGAACGCTGAGATAGCTCGCCTGCTGCGCAAGAAAGATGACTGCTAGTGCCGGAAGTGCGCGCGCCCGGCGCCTGCTCAGCCTTTCGACTTTATCGGAGATGGTGCGCTCGTTCATACATGCCCCCCAATATCTGCGTAATGTGTAACCTGTAGGTGACATGTAACCTTTGCGTTACATGCTCGTCAAGTGGCTTTACGGCACGAGTTGGCGGTGGCTAGAGCGGGTCGGTGGCGGCTCAGGATCTCGACACGCCGTACCGCGGCGGCTTCATCGGCAACGAGCATCGCTTCGCGCTGGCCGTCTATTTCGAGGACACCGACACGGCGGGCGTCGTTTATTATGCGAACTATCTGAAATTCATGGAGCGAGCGCGCTCCGACATGATCCGTGCCGTCGGGATCGACCAGGCGGCGATGCTCAAGGGCGACGGCAGCGCCTATTTCGTCACCCATGTGGACATCCGCTATCGTCGCCCGGCGCGGCTTGGCGAGGAGCTTCAGGTCGTCAGCACGGTTGAACTGGTCCGCGCATCATCCGTAAATATTCATCAGCGAGTCATGCGCGGGCCCGAACTGTTGGCCGATGCATCAGTCACCGCTGCGTTCCTTGACCAGGGCGGTCGACCGCGGCGTCAGCCAAGAGAGTGGGTGGAACTATTCCGGCAAATTGTCAGCACAGCGCAATGACGCCCATTCGGACGGCATTTCTCGCGCTGGCCTTCGCGGGCGGTGCCGCAGAGGCGGCTCAGTCGACCCCGCCAGCGGCGTCGGTCGTCGCCGTCCCGCCGATGACGACGCCGGACAGTGGCACGAAGGGCAATGAGACGCTGGCGGTCGCGTGGCAGGCGACGCAGCTGATCGAGGCGGACCTCCAGCAGACGTCCGAGATGACGCCCCTCACATCCAACCGCGACGATTATTATTCCTATCCCGAAGTTACCGCGCCGAATTTCTTGAAGTGGCGTGAAAAGGGCGCGAAAGCGCTGATCACCGGTTTCGTCCAGTCGCGCTCGGACGGCCGCTACACGTTCGGCTGCTACGTCTACGACGTCGACAAGGGCCGGGAGCTGGGCCGCGAAGGCTTTGTCGCAGCGCGCGACGATTTGCGGCGCGCGGCACACAAATGCTCGGGCCTCGCCTATAAAGCGGTCACCGGTTCTCCTGGAATGTTCGATACTCGGATCGCATATGTCGCCGAGACCGGCGCTGCCAACGCGCGGGTCAAACGGATCGCGCTCATGGACAGCGACGGCTTCGATCACAGCTACGTGACGCCGGGCGGAACGACCGTGCTGACGCCGCGGCTATCTCCCAAAGCGCATCATTTGGCCTATGTCAGCTTTGAGGGCGGGACTCCGCAGGTGCGGATCGTCGAGCTCGATTCCGGAGCCCAGCAGCCGCTTCTCTCAGGTGATGCGATGACCTTCGCCCCACGCTACTCGCCCGACGGGAGGCAGATCGCCTTCTCGATGATGCTCGGCGCGAACAGCGACATCTATGTCGTCGGCGAGAGTGGCGGGGCTTCGCGCCGGCTTACGACCGCGCCCGGGATCGACACCGACCCAAGCTACTCTCCCGACGGAGGCAAGATCGTGTTCGAGAGCGACCGTTCGGGCTCGCAGCAGCTTTATGTGATGAATGCCGATGGCTCGGACGAGCGGCGGATCACGTTCACCACCGCCGCCTACAGCGCTCCTGAGTGGAGTCCCGACGGCAAGTCGATCGCCTTCACCTGGCGTTACGGGGATACGCGGCGGATCGGGATCATCAGCCCGGATGGGACGGGCGAGAGGACTTTGACTGCCGGGCCGGCCGATGAAGGGCCAAGCTGGGCAGCGAGCAGCCGCGAGATCGTCTTCCAGCGGACCCAAGCTGGCCGTCCGGCAATCTATCGAGTCAGCCTCGACGGCAGCGCTCCACGGAAAATGACAATTCCTCAGGATGGATCCGACCCGAACTGGTCGGGAACGATGGATTGACCACCATGCGCAAGCTTCTCCTTCTTGCACTCCTCGTCGCGGTCCCCGCCTCGGCGCAACTGCCTGGCCTCAGGCGCCGCGACCCGATTCCGCCGCCGCCGGTTGAAAGCCCGATCCAGCTGCTGCGCGGAGATTTCCTTGCGCAGTCGGGCAGCATGACGGTTTATTTCGCAAGCGGGAGCGCGCAGCTGACGCCGCAAGCGACGACGACCCTCGCCGCGCAGGCAATGTGGCTGAGGCAGCACCCCGAGGTGGCGGTACGGATTGAGGGACATGGTGATCCGACCGATACGCGCGATCATTCGCTTGCGATGGGTGCGAAGCGCGCCGCGGAGGCGCGGGACTATCTGATCCTGCTCGGCCTGCCCGCGGCGCAGATCAGCGCGATGACGTGGGGCAAGGAACGCCCGGAGCCGCCGAGCGCGGTAACGACGATCGATCTCTCAGGCAGCCCTTCGCTGATACCCGCTGCTGGCTAGCCAGGAGCGCGCCTGGCGCTGCGCTTCGGCGATCTCGCGAGCAGTCATCTCGACCGCGATCTCGGCACGGCACTCCTGTCCCCGGGTTGAACCCGAGAGAGCTGCGAGGTTGAACCATTTGTGCGCTTCGACGAGGTCGACGAAGATTCCGCCTTGGCCGGTCGAATAGCTCACTCCAAGCTCGAACAGCGCGTCGACGTCGCCGCGTTCGGCGTCGGCAATACGGCTCCTGAGCAAAAACTCTGCGCTCTTCTGACTGATGGCACCCATTTGAAATTCCCTTCCCTGTTGGGATGAGAATTCGACTCGGAAGGCAAAGAAATGGTTAACGCGCCTCAACCACATTTTCCAAAAGGGCGAGATTGTCGATCAACCGAGTGGGTCCAATGACCGCTGCGGCAATCAGCCTCGTTTCGCCTTTGGGCGCTTCAAGCGGCTCGAGCGTGGTTGCATCGACGAGTGCAAAATAGTCGATCCGCGAGAAGGCCGCTTCGACCAGCATCTTGCGACCGGTGTCGAGGGCCAGCGGGACGGACGCGCCTTCGAGGATCGCCTTGCGGGCATAATCCAGCGCCCTTGGCAGGGCGATTGCGCGGCGGCGCTCGTCGTCCGACAGATAAGCGTTGCGCGATGAGAGTGCGAGGCCGTCTTCCTCACGAACCGTCGGCACTCCTGCAATTTCGGTCGCAATATTGAGATCGGCGGCCATCCTGCGGATGACCGCGAGCTGCTGGAAATCCTTTTCGCCGAAAAGCGCGACGTCCGGCCGCGCCGAAAGCAGCAGCTTGGCAACAATTGTGGCCACTCCGTCGAAATGGCCGGGCCTTGCATTGCCTTCCCACCGATCGGACACGCCGGACATGTGCACATTGGTCGAGAAGCCATCCGGATAGATGTCGCCGACCGACGGCATCCACAGCAGCTGGCAGCCGGCGTCCTCGAGTATTCTCGCGTCCTCGCCGGGCCTTCGCGGATAGCGGGTGAAATCTTCGCTTGCACCGAATTGCGTCGGGTTTACGAAGATCGTCGCTGCGACGCTTTCGGCTTTCCGCTTCGCTTCAGCGACGAGAGCAATGTGGCCGGCGTGGAGCGCTCCCATTGTTGGGACCAGGGCAAGCGTGCCGGGCAGAGCGGACCGTGCCCGTGCCAATTCTTCACTAGATCGAACGATTTGCACGTGGCCGCAGCCTCAGTTAATCTTTGTGACGGGCGGCGCCATGTGCATGCGCCGGGGGAAAGATCAAGCATGGGCCAGCCACACTTCATCGTCTTTGCGAACGAAAAGGGCGGGACCGGGAAGTCTACGACCGCAGTTCACACTGCGATCGCGCTTGCTGCTTCCGGCCACCGAGTCGGTGCTCTTGACCTCGACAGCCGCCAGCGCACGACCACGCGCTATCTTGAAAATCGCGACGCGACGATGCGCCGGCTCGATAAGGAGCTTCCGCACGCCGCTTACGAGGTTCTCGAAGACCATAGCGAAGCCGGGTTCGGAGCAGCGATCGAGCGGCTGGGCGCGCAGGCCGACGTGATCGTCGTCGACACTCCTGGCCGCGACGACGAAATCGCGAAATCCGCGATCCTCAGGGCCGATACGCTCGTCACTCCGATGAACGACAGTTTCGTCGACCTCGACCTCATCGGTCAGGTCCACCCTGAGAATTACAAGATTACCCGTCCGAGCTTCTACGCCGAGCTCATCTGGAACAGTCGCACCGCGCGCGCCAAGCAAACCGGCAAGAGCGTTGACTGGGTGGTCCTCAGGAACCGCCTTCAGCACATCGATTCCCACAATTTGAAGCGGGTCGGCGCAGCCCTCGACGAGCTTGCCCGCCGTGTCGGCTTCCGGGTGATCCCCGGCCTTGGCGAGCGAGTCATCTACCGCGAGCTCTTTCCCAAGGGGCTGACCCTCCTCGACCTGCCGCATCTTGGAGACGTCGGCATCGCCCACATCACGGCGCGCCAGGAACTTCGCGAGATGATCGCCGGGCTCGGGATTCCGGAGCCCGGCGAGGTCGCGCCGATCGCGGCCGCAGGTTGAACCAACCCGGCGCCACTGCATAAAGGCAGGGCGATGACCCACCAGTTCAACCCCTCGATCCTGCGCGAATATGATATTCGCGGGATCGTCGGAGATACGCTCACTGAGGCCGATGCTTACGCAGCCGGCCGAAGCTTTGCAGCGATGGCTAAAGACGAGGGCGCCCGAAGAATTGCCGTGGGCCGCGACGGACGAACCCACAGCGGAGCCCTTGAGGCTTCGCTCATCCGTGGACTGACCGAGGGCGGGGTCGACGTCACGAAGATCGGAATGGGGCCGTCGCCAATGCTCTATTTCGCCACTCATCATCTCGACGTGGACGGCGGGATTCAGGTCACCGGGAGCCACAACCCAGCGGACTACAACGGTTTCAAGCTGCTCTTGAACGGCCGCTCGGTCTTCGGGCAGGAGGTTCAGGCATTGGGCCAGCGTGCCGCCCGCGGCGATTGGAGCGAGGGCAAAGGCAGCCCCGAGAAGGTCGATATCCGCAAGGCCTATGTCGATCGCCTGCTCGAGGGTTTCTCCGGCAAAGCGTTCAAGATTGGCTGGGACGCCGGCAATGGCGCGGCCGGGCCGATCCTCGACATGCTTGTCGATCGGCTCCCGGGCCAGCATCACGTCATCTTCAGCGAGGTCGACGGGCACTTTCCGAACCACCATCCAGATCCCACGGTCGAGACTAATCTCGCCGACCTCAAGGCGCTCGTGGCCCGCGAGCAGCTCGATTTCGGGATCGCGTTCGACGGCGATGGCGACCGGATCGGCGCAGTCAACTCGAGGGGTCGCGTAATCTGGGGCGACCAGCTGCTGATGATCCTCGCTGAACCCGTGCTTCAGGAGCAGCCGGGAGCGACGATCATCGCTGACGTCAAAGCCAGCCAAATGCTGTTCGAGCGAATTGCCGAGCTCGGCGGCCGGCCGCTGATGTGGAAGACCGGCCACAGCCTGATCAAATCCAAGATGAAAGAGACCGGCGCTCCGCTTGCAGGAGAGATGAGCGGGCACATCTTCTTCAAGCACCGCTGGTATGGCTTCGACGACGCCCTCTACGCCGCGGTTCGGCTGATCGAGGCGGTGAGTGCCAGCGGCAGGACCCTCACCCGGATCATGGACTCGATGCCCAGGACAATGGCCACTCCCGAGATGCGGTTCCAGGTTGACGAATCGCGCAAGTTTACGATCGTCGACGAAGTCCGCGATCGCCTGTCGGCCGATGGCGCGAATGTCGATTCAACCGACGGAGTGCGAAGTCAGCACCGCCGATGGCTGGTGGCTCTTGCGCGCCTCGAACACGCAGGATGTGCTTGTTTCGCGGGCCGAGGCGAAGGACGAGGAAGGCCGCGATCGGCTCATTGCGCAGATCGACGATCAGCTCGCAAAATCCGGCGTGGAGCGGGTCGAAGCCGCATTTTAGTCCGCATTTGTATCCCGTGACGATCACTCGTCGTTACTGTATGAGGGCGCGATGCTGGAGCAGCAGGTCACACACCTGGGCAGCGAGCACGAGCAGCTCCAACTGATGTTCGAGCGAGCGCCAGGATTCATGGCGCTGGTCGAAGGCACTGACCTTCGCTTCGCGATCGCCAACACGGCGTTTGAGGAGCTGCTCGGACGCAGCGACATCATCGGCAAGCTGTTCAACGAAGCCTTCCCGGAGCTCGACGACCAGGGCGTGGACGATATCCTCAAGGGGGTTGGACGGTCCGGCCAGGCGTTCGTCGCGCACGCTTTGCCGGTGACCGTCGTGCGCGCCGATCTTGACTCGGGCGGAGCTGCTCCTCGATCTCGTCTTCCAGCCGGTTCCGGGCGGCATCTTCATCCAGGGCCACGACGTTACCGACGACAGGCGAAATGAGACCTTGCGACTGGCGCACGCCAAGGTGCTCGAGCTGGCAATCGGCGATGCACCGCTCGAAACCACCCTCGGCGAGTTGATCAGGATCGTCGAGTCGACGTCGAGCACCGGCGTCATCGGGTCGATCCTTCTGCTCGATCCCGACGGAAAGCACCTGCGCCGTGGCGCTGCGCCGAGCTTGCCGGAGGAATATTGCGCGGCGATCGACGGCCTGGAGATCGGCGCCTGCGCGGGCTCGTGCGGGACGGCTGCCTATCATGGCGCGGCGGTCTATGTTTCCGATATAGCGACCGATCCCTTGTGGGCCGATTACAAGGATTTCGCGCTTCCTCACGGGCTTCGTGCCTGCTGGTCAATCCCGATCCTCACTCGGGGCCGCAAGGTGCTTGGCACTTTTGCGATGTACCATCGTGAACCTCGAGAGCCGACGGTGCGCGACCTGCTGCTGGTCGACCTCATCACCCAGACGGCCACGCTGGTCATCGACCGCGAGCAGGCGAAACGGGCGCTTCAGGCGCTTTTCGCGGAGGAAGATGTCGAGGAAGCCTCGACTGAGGACTGATCAATCGTCTTCATCCTCGTAGCCGGCAAGATTGAGCTCGCAGGCCTTGATCTGGTAAGTCATGCACCAGTGCTTGAGCGCCTCCTCGCGTCCGTGCGTGATCCACACTTCGGTCGGTTTCAGCTCACTGATGGTCGCGGTGAGCTCGTCCCAGTCGGCGTGGTCCGAAATGACCAGCGGAAGCTCGACGTTGCGCTGTCGCGCTCGCTGGCGGATCCGCATCCAGCCTGACGCCATTGCAGTAACTGGATCGGGCAGTCTTCGCGACCAGCGATCGTTGAGCGCTCCTGGGGGGGCGATGACGACATGGCCTGCCATCTCCTGCTTGTTCGCGCTGCCGGTGTGGCGGAGCTCGCCGAGCGCTATTCCGAAACTCTCGTAGAGCTGGTTAAGCCGCTCGATCGCGCCGTGGAAATAGATCGGATCGTTGTGTCCGCGCGAGCGCAGCTCGGCGATGATCCGCTGCGCCTTGCCGAGAGCGTACACGCCGACGAGAACGCAGCGGCTCGGGTCGGCGTGGAGGCGGTGGAGAAGCCGGTCGATCTCGCTCCCGGTGTCGGGATGTCGGAACACGGGCAGGCCAAAGGTCGCCTCGGTGATGAAGACATCGCACGGAACCGGGACGAAGCAGGCGCAGGTCGGGTCCGGGCGGCGCTTGTAATCGCCCGAGACCACAATCCGTTCGCCTCTATATTCCATCACGATCTGGGCCGATCCCAGCACGTGCCCGGCAGGGACGAACCGGACCTCGACCTCGCCGACCTTCAAGGTTTCGTCATAAGCGATCGGCTGGCCGTTTTGTGCGCCGTAGCGTACGTCCATTATCGCGAGCGTTTCTGGGGTCGCAAGCACCGCGCCATGTCCGCCGCGCGCATGGTCGCCGTGACCGTGAGTCACCAAGGCTCGCGTCTTGGGTTGCGAAGGATCGATCCATGCGTCCGCCGGGCGCACGTAGATGCCCTCGTGATGGGACTCGATCCAGGAACCCAATCGCGCCATTGGAGCTATATAGGGCGAAACGCCCCGGAGTTCCTCAAACCGGGCGGGAGAGAGACATGGGACAGAGTGTTTGGTGGGTGATGGACATCCTCCTGCCGGCGATTCTGCTCATCGTCCTCATCCTGCTCGTCATGACGAACCGCTCGAGCAAGACCAGCGATCGCACCGAAGCCGGGACTCGCGAAGTCTATCGCGAGGAAGAGACCCGCAGGCGCGAGGGGACCGACGACCTCTGACCCATCTGCCGCCAGTCGTTGATCGCTGGTTCGAATCCAAGGGCTGGGCGCCGCGCCGGCACCAGCTCGAGATGCTTGAGCTGGCGAGGCAAGGTCGGAGCGCCTTGCTCGTCGCAGCGACCGGCGCGGGCAAGACTCTGGCAGGGTTCTTGCCGACCATCTGCGAGCTTGCGGAGGAGCCGAGAGAGGGCCTCCACACGCTCTACGTTTCGCCGCTTAAGGCGCTTGCAGTGGACGTCCAGCGCAACCTCATAGGACCGATCGAAGAGATGGGGTTGCCGCTCAGGGTCGAAACCCGAACCGGCGACACGCCGTCAGACCGCAAGGCCCGCCAGCGCGTCAAGCCACCGCAGGCACTTCTGACGACTCCGGAATCGCTGAGCCTGCTGCTGAGCTACCCCGAATTCAACGACCATGTTCGCGAATCTGCGCACGATCGTCGTCGATGAGCTGCACGGATTTGCAAAGGAGAAGCGCGGCGATTTGCTGTCGTTGTCGATGTCGCGCTTACAGCTGCTCGCGCCGAACCTGCGCCGTGTCGGGCTGTCCGCAACGATCAGCGACCCCGATGCCTATCGCTCCTGGCTCGCTCCCGACGCCGACATGGAGCTCGTCGATCTCGTCCTTGGCGATCCCGGCGCGGACCCCGATCTCACGATCCTCATTCCCCAGAACAAGATCCCCTGGGGCGGCCACTCGGGATATCACGCAATCGCCGATGTCATGCGGCTCATTGAGAAGCACCGCACGACCCTCGTCTTCAGCAACACCAGGGGCCTTGCTGAACTGATCTTCCAGAAGCTGTGGGTCGAAAACGACCAGGGCCTGCCGATCGGGATCCATCACGGCAGCTTGTCCGTCGAAGCTCGCCGGAAAGTCGAAGCGGCGATGGCCGCGGGACGGCTGCGCGGGCTGGTCGCAACGGCCAGCCTCGATCTGGGGATCGACTGGGGCGACGTCGACCTCGTCATTCAGATGGGTGCGCCTAAGGGCTCGTCGCGCCTGCTTCAGCGGATCGGCCGTGCCAACCACCGTCTCGACGAGCCAAGCAAAGGCATCATCGTTCCCGGCAACCGTTTCGAATATCTCGAGGCCCGAGCGGCGCTCGACGCGATCGGCGATGGCGAGCTCGATCCCGAAGTCTTCCGGCCGGGCGCGCTCGACGTCCTCGCACAGCATATTCTGGCGATGGCTGTCGCGGCGCCCTTCCATCAGGACTCGCTTCTGACCGAAATCCGCTCGGCCGCGCCTTATGCCGGACTGAACGACGAGACGTTCGAGGAAATCCTCAATTTCATCGCCACCGGCGGTTATGCGCTGAAGGCCTATGATCGTTTCCGCCGGCTGGTGCCCGAGCCCGGCGGCATGTGGCGGATCGCGAGGCCCGCGATTGCCCAGCAGCATCGGCTCAATGCCGGGGTCATCGTCGAGCAGCCCCTGCTCACCGTCCGCTTCAGGAACGGCCGGCGGCTCGGGACGGTCGAGGAAGGATTTGCCTCGGCCCTCTCGCCGGGTGACCGTTTCTTCTTCGCGGGTCTGAGCCTCGAGGTGGAACAGCTCAAGGACACGGACGTCATCGTCCGTGCATCGTCGAAGAGTGGGCAGGTCGTGACTTATGGCGGTCAGAGAATGTCGATGTCGACACATCTCGCCAACCGGGTCCGGCATATGCTGTGCGATCGCAACGACTGGCACCGCTTCCCTGACGACGTGAGCGAATGGCTGGAGGTGCAATCTGAGCGCTCGGTCCTTCCAGAGCCGCACCAGCTGCTCGTCGAGACCTTTCCGCACGAAGGCCAGCATTTCATGGTCGCCTACAGTTTCGAGGGCTGGAATGCGCACCAGTCGCTCGGAATGCTCCTGACCAAGCGCATGGAGAAAGCGGGCCTGAGGCCCCTTGGCTTCGTCGCCAACGATTATGCGCTGGCCTGCTACGGGCTCGAGCCGATCAAGGATCCCAAAGCGCTTTTCTCGGCCGACATCCTCGAGCAGGAATTCGTAGACTGGGTCGAAAGCTCATATTTGCTGAAGACCGCCTTTCGCGAAGTTGCGGTTATCGGCGGCCTCGTCGAGCGCCACCACCCGGGGAAGAAAAAGACCGGACGGCAGGTCAGCTTCTCCACCGACCTCATCTATGACGTGCTTCGTCGGTATGAGCCTCAGCACCTGCTTCTTCGAGCCGCCTGGGACGACGCCCGGCGGCGGATGACGGAGCTCGGTCGCCTGGTCCGCCTCGTTGATCGGGCGTCGGCGACCATGCTTCATGTCGAGCCAGGCCGGATCACGCCGATGGCTGTTCCGCTGATGGTGATCGTCGGCCGGGAGGCGCTTCCGCCCGGAGCGGAAGCCGACGAGGTGCTTCTCAAGCAGGCCGAAGCGCTCGCCCAAGCGGCGATGCACCTCTGATCTCTCGTTGCCGCAGCGCGTGAGCTGTGCGAACCTCCTTTCGTCATGAAGAATTTGCTGTTGCTGCTTGCGAGCCTGTCACTCACCGGTTGCATCGTTGAGACGGTTGCCAAGACCGCTGTCGATGTCGTCACGCTGCCGGTCAAAGTCGCGTCCGCGGGCGTTGATGCAGTGACCACGAGCCAGTCCGAACGCGACGCGAAGCTTGGTCGCGAGATGCGAGAGCAGGACGAGCAGCGAGCAAAGCAATACCGCCTCGCCTATGAGCGCTGCCGCAAGCGCAAGCCACTTCCTTCGGACGATTGCTCAAGCTACCAGCCGCGCTAGTGCGCTACTTCCTCGACACAGAATATAATGGCGTGGGCGGCGAGCTCCTGAGCCTCGCGCTCGTTCCTGACGATGGCGACGAGCTTTACCTCACCTTTCGAAATTCGGATCCGCCGGTGGAGTGGGTGGAGCGCTATGTCGTGCCTTACCTCGACTCCGTACCCGAGCAGCTGTCCTGTCCCCGACTTACGAGGAAGGACGCCGCGCAGGAGCTTGAACGCTATCTTCGGCATGACGAGGATGTGCTGATCTTCGCCGACTGGCCCGAGGATATCGCACAATTCTGCGACCTCATGATCACTGGTCCTGGGGACATGGTCGAGGTTCGCAACGTCACCTTCCGATTGTTGCCGATGACCAACTTCAGCACGGCTGCAAACAGCAAGGTGCCGCACAACGCGCTTCACGACGCGCGGGCGCTACGCGATCACATCGTCGCGATGGAATAGGCTTATTCGGCCGCGGTCCTGATGCCGATGACGCCGCCGTCCCTGTCGATCCAGGTGAGCTCGCTTAGCTTGAGCTCACGTCCGTCATGAGCCTGAATGCACAATTTGCGCACGGGCCTCCGATCGCGCCGGTCGGCGAGCAATATGTCCATTTTGCCATAGCCCCATTCTTCGCCCCATTGGCGAAGAGCGAGGACGACCGGGAGCAGCCCCTCTCCCTTTCCTGTGAGCGAATAGATGAAGCGCCGCTTGTCGCCGGGGTCCTGGGACCGCTCGAGGATTCCGCCGGCGACCATCTTCGCCAGGCGATCCGACAGGATGTTTCGGGCAATGCCGAGGCCAGCCTGGAATTCCTCGAAATGGTGGAGGCCGTTCAGTGCTCCGCGAAGGATCAGGAAAGCCCATTTCTCGCCGATCAATTCGACCGCGGCAGGAATCGGGCACTTCAGCGCCGTCTCCTTGAACCGATCGATATCAGCTCCGGGCATAAGCCATTCTCTCCCCTGTCGAATCTCATGAAAGCATACAACAGTTCCAAAGAATAGTTGCAATGTGAAACTGAGTGGATTATAGGTTGCTTATTACAACTTAAATAGGGGTCTTTAGCGATGATCCGTGCACTCGGCCTCCCTTTCACCATCATTCTCGCCTCGGGCCTCGCTTGCGCGCCAGCCGACGCGGCGAGCTATTCGGCCACACTTGCGACACCCATGAACGGGCGAGTCATTGCGAGCGATATCTCGTGGCATTGCGGCACAGCGGCGTGCCAAGGCTCGACCGAGGAAAGCCGGCCGCTGGTGCTGTGCGAATCGCTCGCTCGACGCGCCGGTCTCGTCGAGAACTTCCTCGTCGACGGCCGCTCGTTCACGCCTGCTGAGCTTGCTCGCTGCAACGCGTCGGTCAAGGTGAGGCCGGGCGAGGCCCTGGCGACCCGATAGATTTCCGAAGGGCCGCTGCCGCTTTTGCTCCTTCCCAAGCGGACCTCCAGCGGCCCAATTCTTCCTGTTTACCATTCGCGCTTGCACAACAGCGCCTTGCTCCCCCATTTTAGAGGGGTGCTTCGGCAGTATGAATTGGTCGAGAAGGTTCGCTCCTACGATCCCGACGCGGACGAGGGGCTGATCAACCGCGCCTACGTTTTCTCGATGAAGGCGCACGGCGACCAGCAGCGCGCCTCAGGCGACCCTTATTTCAGCCACCCGATCGAAGTCGCGGGCATCCTCACCGACCTGAAGCTCGACGATCAGACCATCGCCACCGCCATCCTTCACGATACCATCGAGGACACGGTTGCCACCCCCGAGGAGATCGAGAAGCTCTTTGGCAAAGACGTCGCCCGGCTCGTGGACGGCGTCACCAAGCTCAGCAAGATCGAGGCTCAATCGGAAAACGAGCGGGCAGCGGAGAACCTCCGCAAGTTCCTACTCGCGCTTAGTGACGACATCCGGGTGCTGCTCGTGAAGCTCGCCGACCGGCTCCACAACATGCGGATTCTCCATCACATCCCGTCCGAGGAGAAGCGGCGCCGAATCGCACGCGAGACGATGGATATCTATGCCCCGCTCGCCGAGCGGATCGGAATGTACGAGATGATGACCGAGATGCAGACGCTCGCGTTCCGGGAGCTGGAGCCCGATGCCTATGCCTCGGTTACGCGCCGCCTGAACCAGCTGACCGAACAAGGCGGCGATCTGGTCAACCGGATCGGTCTTGGACTGCAGCTCTATCTTGCCGACAATGGCCTCGATGCCGGGGTCACCGGACGCCAGAAGCATCCCTTTTCGATCTGGAAGAAAATGGCCGAGCGGCACATCAGCTTTGAGCAGCTCTCGGACGTCATGGCATTCCGGATCATCGTCGATAATGACGCGGATTGTTATCGCGCGCTCGGGTTGATCCACAGCCGCTGGCCGATGGTTCCCGGCCGCTTCAAGGATTATATCTCGACCCCCAAGCGCAACGGATACCGCTCGCTGCACACTTCGGTCATCCACGATTCGAAGATGCGGATCGAAATCCAGATCCGCAGCCGCCCGATGCATGAGCAGGCCGAGCGCGGCCTGGCGGCGCATTGGGCTTACAAGGAAGGCAAGCCCGGCGCCGACATCCACGTTCCGTGGGTCGACGACCTGGTCGAGATTCTCGAACACGCCGAAAGCCCCGAGGAGCTTCTCGAGCATACCCGGATGGCGATGTACCAGGATCGGATCTTCGCCTTCACGCCCAAGGGCGAGCTGATCCAGCTGCCGAAGGGCGCAACCCCGGTCGACTTCGCTTATGCGGTCCATACCGACCTTGGAGACCGGACGGTCGGAGCCAAGGTCAATAGCCGAGTGGTCCCGCTAAGGACGATGCTCGAGAACGGCGACCAGGTCGAGATTCTCGTTTCGGAAGCGCAGCATCCACAGCCCAGCTGGTTGAGGTTCGTCGCCACCGGCAAGGCGCGCGCCGGAGTCCGGCGGTTCGTCCGGCACAAGGAGCGAGAGGAGACGATCGAGCTCGGGCGCAAGATCTACGACGAGATCATCCAGCGCCTTCCCGCCGAGCTCGGCAAGGACGCGCAAAAGCGTGCGCTCAAGAAGCTCAAGATCGAGAACCACGACGAGCTGATGATCGCAATCGCGCGCAAGCAAGTCAGCGACGAGGCGCTGATGGAGGCGCTGATGCCGGGCTCCGCGGGAGGGGATGTCGCGCCGCGCCCGCTCGGCCAGCGCAAGGCAATCTCGATCAAGGGCCTGACCCCAGGGGTCGCCTATCATCTCGCCACTTGCTGCCACCCGATTCCCGGCGACCGAATCGTCGGCCTCCGGCGCGAGGACGAAGAAATCGAGGTTCATGTGATCGGCTGCGATACGCTTGCAAGCGGCATCGACGCGGACTGGCTCGACCTTGCGTGGGGAGAGGGCTCGGATGGCGGCGCTGCTCGCCTTGCAGTGATCCTTCGCGACATTCCCGGCGCGCTCGGAACCATGCAGGGATCCTCGGCGCCAAGCACGCCAACATCATCAACCTGCAGCTCGTCCACCGCGACGGCAGCTTCCAGACCTTTCACCTCGACATCGAGGTCCACGACCTTGCGCATCTTCACGCGATCATCGCCGCTCTGCGCGATGCTGATCCCGTCAGCTCGGTCGAACGGATCTAGACCTTCACGCGACCGGCTTCGCGCTGCTGACGGGCAGTCGCGTCGCCCGCCGCAAGCACCGCCAGCATCACCAGGTCCGACGCGCTCGCAGTCATCGGCGCGATCTGCACCGGATGCTCGAGCCCGAGGATATAGGGCCCGAGCACGCTTTCTCCGCCAACCGCACGCAAGAGTTTCGCCGAGAGGCTCGCCGACTGGAGACCAGGCATAACCAGGATGTTCGCCGGGCCCGACAGTCGGCTGAAGGGATAATATTGCTGCTGATATTCGTAATTGAGCGCAACGTCGGGTGCCATCTCGCCCTCATATTCGAAGTCGACATGAAAGCCGTCGAGCAGCTTCACCGCCTCGCGGAGGCCTTCGATGTGCATGCCCGGCGGGTTGCCGAAGGTCGTGTAGCTAATGAAGGCGACGCGCGGCTCGAGGCCCATGCGCCGCGCAAAGGAAGAGCTTCGCATAGCGATCGCAGCATATTGTTCGGCGGTCGGCCGTTCCGTCACCGCCGTGTCGGCGATCAGCACCGTGTGACTTCGGCTGACAATGACGTTGACGCCGAAGGGGGTTGCTTCCGGCTCATCGTCGATGACCAGCCTGACCTGCCGAAGCGACTGGCTGAACGGGCGCGTCGTGCCGGTGATCATCGCATCCGCTTTGCCGAGCGAGAGCATGGCCGCGGCAAAATAATTGCGGTCCTGGTTGATCATCCGCTCGATCTCGCGGCGGAGCATTCCGTGCCGCTGATGCCGTTCGTAGATATAATCGACCGCACGGCCGACCAGCGGCGAATTGCGGCTGTTGAGGACCTCATATTCCTTGGGGTTGTCGACCCCCATCTCTTTCAAAAGGTCGTAAACCGCTTCGCGTCCGACCAGCACCGGAGTGCCGTAACCCTGTTCCTTGAAGACGATCGCAGCGCGCAGGACATTCGGCTCCTCGCCCTCGGCAAACAGCACCCGCCTTGGATTTTGCCGGGCGTTTTCGTAGGCGAGGCTCATTACTGACACGGTCGGATTGAGCCGCGCCCGGAGCTCCTGCCGATACGCGTCCATGTCCGCGATCGGCTTCTGCGCGACGCCGCTCTCCATCGCGGCTTCTGCGACCGCTGCGGCAACGATCTCCATCAGTCGTGGATCGAACGGAGCGGGAATGATGTAGTCACGCCCGAAGCTCTGTGACCGGCCGCCATAGGCGGCAGCAACCTCTTCCGGCACCGGCTCGCGAGCCAATCGGGCAAGCGCCTCAGCCGCGGCAATCTTCATCGCGTCGTTGATCGCGGTCGCGCGCACGTCGAGCGCGCCCCGAAAGATGAACGGGAAGCCGAGGACGTTGTTGACCTGGTTCGGGAAGTCCGAGCGTCCTGTCGCGATGATCGCGTCGGGACGCACTTCAGTCGCGTCGGGTGGCCAGATCTCCGGATCTGGATTGGCCATGGCGAAGATGATCGGCTCTTTCGCCATCGACTTCACCATGTCCTTGGAAAGCGAGTTCGCAGCGGACAGTCCAAGGAAGACGTCGGCGCCGACGAGCGCCTCGGCGAGGCTTTTCTTGTCGGTCTCGACCGAATGCGCCGATTTCCATTGGTCAAGGTCGGTTCGGTCCTTGCTGATGACGCCCTTGCGATCGCACATGATGACGTGATCGCCCTTCACGCCCATCGACTTGATGAGCTCGGTGCAGGCGATCGCCGCGGCGCCGGCGCCGTTCACGACGACCTTCGCTTCGCCAAGCTTGCGACCAGTCAACAGGCAGGCATTGATGAGGCCGGCGGCGGTAATGATCGCGGTCCCGTGCTGATCGTCATGGAACACCGGGATGTTCATCCGCTCGCGCAGGGTCTGCTCGATGATGAAGCAATCGGGCGCCGCAATGTCCTCGAGGTTGATCCCGCCGAAGCTCGGCTCGAGCAGTTCGACCGCGTCGATGAAGCGTTTGGAATCGCTGGTATTCACCTCGATGTCGATGGCGTCGACGTCGGCGAAGCGCTTGAACAGAACGGCCTTGCCTTCCATCACCGGCTTCGAGGCGAGCGCGCCGAGATTGCCAAGTCCAAGGATCGCGGTGCCGTTGGAGATCACTGCAACGAGATTGCCCTTGGTCGTATAATCATACGCGCAGGCCGGGTTCTCTGCGATCGCGCGCACCGGAACCGCGACCCCCGGCGAATAAGCAAGCGCGAGGTCGCGCTGGGTCGCCATTGGCTTGGTCGCGATGATTTCGACCTTTCCAGGGCGCCCGCGCGAGTGGAATTCGAGCGCTTCAGCCTCGGTATATTTGACGTTGCTTTCCGACATGGCTGCGGGCCTTAGCGGACAGCGGCGGAAAGAGTCACGATCAAGCGAATCCGGAGTCGATTGCGTGGCCGGTAGCGGCTACCAATTGATCATGGCCCGCGCCGACGCTCCGACCCCGATGATGGCTCAGTATCGGCGCCTCAAGGACGAGGCGGGCGACGCCTTGCTCTTCTATCGGATGGGCGATTTTTTCGAGCTCTTCTTCGCGGACGCGAGGATCGCAGCGGCTTGCCTCGACATCGCGCTAACCAAGAGAGGCGAGGATGGGGGCGAGCCGATCCCGATGTGCGGTGTGCCCGCGCATTCCGCCAAATCCTATCTCGCACGCTTGATCAAGGCGGGTCACCGGGTCGCGATCGCCGAGCAGACCGAAAGCCCGGCCGAGGCTCGGAAAGCGCGTGGCTCCAAGGCCCTGGTCGATCGCGCAATCATTCGCCTGGTCACTCCTGGAACGCTGACCGAGGAGACCCTGCTTCAATCCTCGTCGGCCAATTGGCTTGCAGCCGTTGGTCGTGCCGGCGAGGAATGGGCGATCGCCGCGGCCGACATTTCGACCGGCCAATTCGAGCTGGTCAGCTGCGGCTTGGGAGAGCTTCTCTCCGAGCTCGCGCGACTGTCGCCGGCCGAGACCATCGCTGACGGGACCGTTCCAGGTGCTCGCACGTCACCTGGTAAAGGCGGCTTCGACAGTCTCGCTGGCGAACAAGCGCTCAAGAGCCGCTTCGGCCTCGCGACCCTCGATGGCCTGGGAACGCCGTCGCGCGCCGAGCTTGCGGCGGCAGGCGGACTCCTTGCCTATCTCGACGCTACTCAGAAAGACGCTGGGATCCTGCTCGACGCGCCCCGCCGGATCAGCCGCGCCGAGCATATGGCGATCGACGCTGCAACTCGCGACAGCCTCGAGCTCACCCGGTCAGTCGGTGGAAGCGTCACCGGCAGCCTGGTCGACGAGATCGACCGCTGTCAGACCGCCGCGGGCCGACGTTTGCTCGTCGAGGATGTCGCCGCGCCTCTAACCGATCGAAATGCAATCGAGCACCGGCTGGCCCTCGTCGCGTGGTTGCACGAAGAGGCAATCCGGCGCGATCGTGTTCGCAACGCGCTGAAGGCATTGCCCGACTTCGCGCGTGCGCTTGCGAGACTGGCAGCAGGACGCGGATCACCGCGCGATCTCGCTCTTTTGCGCGACGGCCTCGCGGGCGCCTCCGCGCTTCGCGACGAGCTCGCGATCGAAAGGCTGAGGCCGAGGCTCCTCGACGAGCTCTTGCCGCGCCTCGGCGGCCACTCCGCGCTGGTGGATCGGTTGAGAGAAGCACTGGTTAAATCCCCACCGATCGATGCTTCGAAAGGTGGGTATATCGCGCAAAGCTACGACGCTTCTCTCGACTCGCTTCGGGAGGCAGCGTCGAACGGCCGCCGAGCCATCGCCGTGCTCGAGGGGCGCTATCGCGATTCGACCGGTATCAGCTCGCTGAAGATCCGGCACAATGCGGTGCTCGGCTACCACGTCGAGGTTTCTGCCCGGCACTCCGACCGGCTGATGGCCCCCGACAGCGGCTTCACGCATCGCCAGACGCTCGCCGGCGTCGTCCGCTACAATTCGCCCGAGCTTCACGAAGAAGCGACCCGGGTCGTCGAAGCTGGAGCCCATGCGCTTGCGGCGGAAGCGGCGCATGCCGAGACGCTGACCATTCTCGTGGTCGCGGCAGCGTCACAGATCACCTCGACGGCCGAAGCGATTGCCCGCCTCGACGTCGCCGCGAGCCATGCGCATCGGGCGGCCGAAGGGGGGTGGGCGCTTCCGCACCTCACCGACGAGCCGTGCCTCGAGATCGAGGCCGGGCGGCACCCCGTCGTCGAAGCCGCGCTACAGCAATCTGGCGACCGCTTCGTCGCCAATGATTTGTCGATGGGACCGTCCAGCCGGCTGTGGCTGATTACCGGCCCAAACATGGGCGGCAAGTCGACCTTTCTCCGTCAGGCTGCGCTCATAACATTGCTCGCTCAGGCTGGCAGCTTCGTTCCTGCTCAACGCGCAAAGATCGGCATTGTCGACCGCTTGTTCAGCCGCGTCGGCGCGTCGGACAATCTCGCGCGCGGGCGGTCGACCTTCATGGTCGAGATGGTCGAGACCGCCGCGATCCTGGCACAGGCAACACCCTATAGCTTGGTCATCTTGGACGAGATCGGCCGCGGAACATCCACTTACGATGGTCTCGCGATCGCCTGGGCCGTGGTCGAGGCGATGCACGACGAGGTGAAGTCCCGAACCTTGTTCGCCACGCATTACCATGAGCTGACCCGGCTCGCCGGGCGGCTCGAATCATTGTCCCTCCACCACGTTCGAGCACGCGAGTGGAAGGGCGAGCTCGTGCTTCTTCACGAAGTTGCCGACGGCGCCGCCGACCGCAGCTACGGGATCGCTGTCGCGAAACTGGCCGGACTGCCCGGCGCCGTGGTCAAGCGAGCGAAGTCGGTGCTCGCGAAGCTCGAGGCGGGACGGGATGCGACCGGCGGAATTGCTGCCGGCCTCGACGATCTTCCGCTCTTCGCCGGAATATCGGAACTCCAGAGCACCCCCGATCCGATCGCTCGCGCACTCGACCAGATCGACCCCGACAGCCTTTCGCCGCGCGAGGCGCTCGAGCAATTATATCGGCTCAAGAGACTGGCAGCTAAGAGCAATTCATGAATTTCCTCGACGTCGAGCGCCGCCGGGCGATCGTTGACCGGCGAGAGATCGCCGATCGGCTGAAAGCGTTGCGAAATACGAAGAGGCTGACCGGTGAAGCCACCGCGATCCTTCGCGCGGCGCTCGAAGCCGGGCGGGCCGAAGTTGCCCGGCGCTTGGCCGAACAGCCGGGAAATGGGCGGGCAGCGGCTGAAGCGACGGCGTTCCTCCACGATCAGCTCGTTCGCCTCGCCTATGACTTTGTCGCTGAGCGTATTGTTGAGCAGCCAACCGATAGTCTCGCTCTGGTCGGCCTCGGCGGGACCGGCCGGGGGGAGATGGCTCCGTTCAGCGATCTCGACCTCATGTTCCTGACGTCCAAGGCAGCCAAGCCCGAGCACGAGCGCGCGGCAGAGGCGACGCTTCATCTTCTGTGGGACTTGAAGCTCAAGGTCGGGCACTCGATGCGCTCGGTCGCTCAGCTCATCGCACTGTCGAAAAAGGACATGTCCATCCGGACTTCCTTTCTCGAGGCGCGATGGCTGTGGGGCAACGAGAGACTGTTCGACGAGGCGATGAGCCGCTTCCGCAAGGACGTAGTCTCCGGAACGGCCGCCGAATTCGTGTCAGCTAAGCTCGCGGAGCGGGACGAACGACACGTGAAGATGGGCGACAGCCGCTACGTCGTCGAACCGAACGTAAAGGACGGGAAGGGCGGCCTTCGAGATCTGCACGCGCTCTATTGGATTGGCAAATATGTTCACCGCGTCGAAAAGCCCGCGGACCTCGTCGGGGCGGGCCTCCTGACCGCTGCAGAGTTCCGCCGGTTCGACCGCGCCGAACGTTTCTTCTGGTCGGTCCGTTGCCACCTCCATCTGATCGCAGGCCGCGCCGAGGAGCGGCTGAGCTTCGATTATCAGCGGCAGATTGCGGAGATCATGAACTATGCTGACCGGCCCGGGAAATCGGCCGTCGAGCGTTTCATGCAATTCTACTTCCTCAACGCAAAGACGGTCGGAGACCTCACCGGTCTCTTCCTCGCGCAGCTCGACGAGCAGCTCGGCAAAAAGGGTTTCCGGTTCGCGCTCCCGACGATCCGTCGACGGCCCAAGCGGCTCGGCGGACTGGTCCTCGATCGCGGCCGGATCGCGATCCCGTCCGACGATTTCTTCCGTTCGGATCCGGCGCGGCTGTTGGAATTGTTCGCGGTCGCTGCTCGAGAGCAGCTCGAGATTCACCCGACCGCGATGCGCGCAGCGACCCGCGATAGCGTGCTGATCGATCGCGCTGTCCGTCAGGACCCGAGAGCCAATGCGCTCTTTCTGGAAGTTCTGACGAGCGTTCATCATCCAGAGCTGGTGTTGCGGTGGATGAACGAGGCCGGCGTATTCGGCCGCTTCGTTCCCGACTTCGGCCGAGTCGTCGCTCAGATGCAGTTCGACATGTACCATCATTATACCGTCGACGAGCATTCGATCCGAGCGCTCGGCCTGCTCGCAGCGATCGAGCGCGGGGACTTGAAGCAGGACCATCCGATCTCGACGGCGATCTTCCGGCAGATCGGCTCGCGCCAAGTCCTATACGTCGCGGTGCTGCTTCACGACATCGCCAAGGGACGCGGCGGCGACCACAGCGTCATCGGGGCCGAGATTGCGCTGAAGCTCTGTCCTCGGTTCGGCCTCGACGCCGCGGAGACGGAAACCGTTTCGTGGCTGGTGCGCCACCACCTCCTGATGTCGGCGACGGCGTTCAAGCGCGATCTCGCCGATCCCAAGACAATCGAGGACTTCGCGCGCCAGGTGCAAAGTCCGGAGCGCCTCCGCCTCCTCCTGGTCCTCACCGTGGTCGACATTCGTGCGGTCGGCCCCGGCGTCTGGAGCGAATGGAAGCGAACGCTCTTAAGAACCCTGTTCGAATCGGCCGAGGAGCGCCTGAGGCTCGGATTCAAGCAGCACGGTCGGACCGAGCTGGTGCGGGCGCGGCAGGAGGAACTGGCATTGGCGCTCGGCTGGAAGGCGAGCGCGCTTCGAGCGCATGGGAAACGCCTGCCCGACAGCTATTGGCTCGCGGAGCCGCTACCCTGGCAGGCCGCGAACGCGCGGCAGGTTGCCCGAGCCGAAGTCGCGCATCGGCGATGCCGAGCCGAGCGTCATTGCCGAAGTCGATGCCGAAAGCGGCGCCACTCGAGTGAGCGTGTTCACGCCGGACCGGGACGGGCTGTTCTACCGGATTTGCGCGGGCCTCGCGTCGGTGGGCGCCAATATCGTGGACGCCCGAATCCACACCACTCGCGACGGGATGGCGCTCGATAATCTGCTGGTCCTCGATGGCCAGGGAAAGACCTATGCCGATAGCCGGCAGCGCGTGCGGCTGGTGAAGGCAGTGACGTCAGCGCTCACGAGCACCGAGGCGCCGCCGCTACCAGCAGCCGAGCCGCCAAGGCGAACGAGCGCGTTCGAGGTCGCTCCGTCGGTCGCAAGCGCCGAGCGCGCTTCGAGCCGGACCACGGTTGTCGAGGTGAATGCTCGCGACCGGCCCGCGCTGCTCGCCGCGCTCGCATCGGCGATCCACGATTGCGGGCACACCATCCATTCCGCTCATATCGCCACTTATGGTGAGCGCGCGGTTGACGTTTTCTATTTGTCACCGCCCGGCGGCACCAAGCTCAACGGCGAGCAGATGGAAGCGCTTCGAGCGCGCCTCCTCGAGGCCGCGCGCGAGCCCTCGAGGGCGAAAGCGGCCTAATTGCCGCGCTCGCCCCGCTCCGTCGGCGCTGGCGGCGGCGAAGGCGGCGGCGGAGGAGGAGCTGGCTCCTCGACAACCGGCGGTGGCGGCGGCGGCGGCGCTGGAGGCGGCGTATATTGGACTGGTGCTGGCTGAGCGAAGCCGAGCTTGCCGCGAAGGGTAATTCCAAAGGTCCGCGGTTCGCCGAGGAAAGCATTGTAGAGCTGGGTTGCGACCGGGAAGAAGCCCGCCTCGACCGCCCGGGTGGTGCTTCCCGGAGTGCCCTGGATCGGCGAGTCGAACGCAACCTGATAATAATTCTTGTTGAACAGGTTCTGCGCCCAGAATTCGATCCCCCACCGATCGTCCGGTCCTTCGAGACCGATTCGCGCATTCACGACCGCGAACGAATCCTGGGTCTTCTCGATGTCGAGATCGGAACCGGTGTTGAACTTGGTCATGTAGCGAACGTCCCCGTAGACGAGAGCGTGCATGCCGCCGTCGCCGATCGGCGGAGTCCAGGCTGCCGAGCCAGTCAGCGTCCATTTGGGAGCGTTGGAGATCTGGCGGCCGGGCAATTGCCACAACGCGTTTGACAGGGGCTCCCCGTCTGCGCCGACCAGATTGTCCCGGTATCTAACGTTCGCGTAGGTGAGGCCGCCGTTGATCGCGAGATCGCGCATCGGCCGAGTGAATGCCTCGATTTCAAAGCCAGTGTCCTTCACGCCGGCCCGGGTTTTGCCCGTGCAGGCGCCGGTGCGCGGATCATTGTCGGTGTCGCCGCCGTTCAAACTTTCGCTGCAGCTGTTGATGTTCTCGACGATGAAGTTGAGGCCGTTGAACGTGTTCAGCTGGAAGTCCTTGAACAGCTCGCGGAACACGGCGACATTGAGGTCGATCCAGCCACCATGATATTTCGCGCCAAGCTCGATCGCGTCGTTGGTCTCCGGCTTGAATTCGAGGTCCGAGCCCGAAGCCAGGACTCCGCCGCAACCGGGCTGGCTGGCAACAATGCACACCGTTCCGCTTCCGGACAGTGGCGGAACGCCTTGCGGGCTTGCTGAACGGAACAGCGCCGATCGATCGAGATTGAACCCGCCGGCCTTATAGCCGTGCGAGTAACTGGCGTAGGTCAGCAGTTGGTCGGTCGCCTTGTAGCTCAGCACGACCGTGCCCGAGAGTTTGTTTTCTTTATGCGTGTCGTGGAGGCTATAGGCTCCGCCCGGAATCGCGCCGAGAACGCAGGGAAGCTGCTGCAGGGCTGCGAACGGCGATGCGGCGATCACGTCGCAGAGCGTCATATTGTCGCTGAAGTCAGCGTTCAGGGTCTTCGTCTCATGCGTGAAGCGGGCGCCGACCGTGAGGTTCAGCCGGTCGGTGATCGAGAAGATGTTGTGGGTGAACAGCGCCCAGTTGTTGGCATTCTGGTTGTAGAGATCGTTTAGGCCTGTTCCGCTGATCGAAAGGCCTGGAGCACCGAGCAAGGTTGCGATGTTCGAATAGCCGCTGCTGCCAAATGGGAAGCCGCTGAAGTCGACCGATGGAAGCCCCGGCCCGAGCGCGGTATTGTTGAGGCCCGCGAAGGCGCCCAGGACCGTGATCTGGCCTCCGAGCGCCTGCGCCAGAGGCAGGTTGCCCGAGCCGAGCGCGGCTCCATATTCGCCGACCAGAGCGTTGCGCAGGCCGGTCGCAACGGCGGGGTTGAAGCAGGTTGAGCTTTGGCCCGGTGTGAGGAGGCTCGAAGGGGCGCCCCCGGCCACGAAATTTGCTGCGATCAGGCAGTTGGCGAACCGGTTGTAGTCCGATCCATAGCTGAGGTTGTCGGCGACCTGGAGCTTCTCGTTCGAATAATAGCCGCCGAGCAGCCAGTCGAGGTGCCCGCCAAGGGCCTTGCCCTGAAGCCGAAGCTCTTCACTGAAGGTCTTGAAGCGGTTGTATGAGCCGCCATCGTCATCGCGGTAGAGGATGTCGAGGTTGTTGAAGTCGGCATCCATTCCGCGGGCATATTTGTTGTAGCGATAGGCAGTGATCGAGGTCAGCTCGGCGGCGCCGAGATTGTAGTTCGCCTCGCCGGAAACGCCCCAATCGGTGACCTTGCTGTCGTAATTGCGCCCAGGCGTGATCGAGACCTCGCGCTTGTCAGGATCGTCGACGATCGTGGCTCCGAGACCGCGCTCGATATAGGCGATCGTGGACGGCCCCGTCGTAAACCCGCCACTGCCATTCGTAATGACATTCTGAGTGGGCTCGTAGACGGCCGCGCAGCATTCCTCATTGTGCTTCGAATAATCGCCGATGAGGCGGAACGAGAAAGTGTCGTTGGGCTGGAACAGCAATTGTCCGCGGGTCATCCAGCGGTCGCGGTCGTTAACTCGATTGCCCGAGATCACGTCTTTCAGGAACCCGTCGCGCTTCACCCAGACAGCGTCGAGGCGCGCAGCGATGGTCTCGCTGAGTGGGCCGGTGACGCTCGCCTCGGCCCGGCGATAGGCGTAATTGCCGACGTCGACCTGGCCGCTCACTTCCGGCGTGAAGCGAGGCTTTGCAGTGATCACGGAAATCAGGCCCGCCGACGTGTTCCTTCCGAACAAAGTGCCCTGCGGGCCGCGCAGCACCTCAATTCGGTCGAGCGGTCCAAGGTCCGTCAAAGCCATTCCTGCTCGGGCTCGATAGACGCCATCGATGAACACGCCGACCGAGCCTTCGAGGCCGGGATTGTCGCCGACCGTGCCGATGCCGCGGATGCGGGCCACGGCGCCGCCCGCTTCCGAGGTCGTCGAGGAGACGAGGAGCGATGGCGAAACCTGGTTCAGCTGCCGGATGTCGGTCGCGCCAGTATATTGAAGTTGCTGACCGGTAACGGCGCTAACCGCCATCGGCACGTCCGAAAGCGCCTGGTTACGGCGTGTCGCAGTGATCACGATTTCGCCGTTGCTCGGCTGGCCCTGAGGTGTCGGCTGGGCCTGCGCGGCCAGGGTTTGAGCGGCCGGGGTTTGAGCGGCCGGGGTTTGAGCGGTCGGCTGAGCGTCCTGCTTGTCGGCAAGGGCCTTCGAAGCTGCGGTCTCTGCAAATGCCGGGCTCGCAACTGCGAACATGCCGGCCGAAAGCAGCCAAGCGGACTTGCGGATCATGTCTGTTCTCCCCTCAGGCGCGTGAACGCCTTCCGCGACGAGGCTAACCCTGATCCAGAATCAAGGAAAGCAATTGCGATAGCGCAACGACCGTATCGGCCGTTGCTGAAGCAATTTGGCAACACGGATGTAAGTAACCGCCGAAACGCTATTTGCTTTCGAACAACCCGGCCTGGTTTTCCCTCGTTTCGGGCAGGCCGAGGTGAGCATAGCCGCGCCCGTTGAGGCAGCGCCCACGTGCCGTCCGGGCGATAAGACCGAGCTGGATGAGATAAGGTTCGATCACATCTTCTATCGTGTCGCGGGGTTCCGAAAGTCCGGCCGCGAGTGTCTCAACGCCGACCGGTCCGCCGCCGTAGAGGTCGGCAATCATGGTGAGATAGCGTCGGTCCATCGCGTCGAGGCCGAGGCTGTCAATCTCCAAACGTGAGAGCGCTGCATCGGCTACTTTCGAATCGATCACATCCGATGCGGCAGCATGAGCAAAGTCTCGTCACTCTCCTCAGAGAGCCGGCCCGCGATGCGCGGAGTCCCGCGGGAGCGACGCGCGATCTCGTGGGCGCCGTCGGTGGCAAGATCCACCCCGAGGAGCCGCGCGGCGCGGCGAACGACCTGCTCCAGCTCACCAACGGTATAGAAGTTCAGGCGCACGGGGATGCCGAAGCGGTCGCGAAGCGGAGTGGTGAGAAGCCCTTGCCGGGTCGTCGCCCCGACCAGAGTGAAGCGCGGCAGCTCGATCCTGACCGATCGCGCAGATGGGCCTTCTCCGACCATAAGATCGAGCGCTCGGTCTTCCATTGCCGGATAGAGCACTTCCTCGACCGCCGGACTGAGGCGGTGAATCTCGTCGATAAAGAGGATGTCGCCATCCTCGAGGTTCGTCAGAAGCGCCGCGAGGTCGCCGGACTTGGCGATCACCGGGCCCGAGGTTGCGCGGAAGCCGACGCCCATTTCGCGCGCGAGGATTCCAGCAAGTGTAGTCTTGCCAAGGCCAGGCGGCCCATGGAGGAGGACGTGGTCCAGCGCCTCGCCGCGGCTTTTCGCTGCACTGACGAACACTCGCAAATTCTCTCGCGCCGCCTGCTGGCCGATGAACTCGTCGAGGCTTTTAGGCCGAAGCGCCGAGTCAGCATCCTCGCCGGTGCGCTCGGGAGTGGTGATTCGGTCGGGATCAGTCGCCATCTAGTGCCCGAAAGCTCGCGAGGTCCGCTCTCTCGCGCGTCAACGCGCAAGTAGCGCCGGGATCGACCGCGATCTTGATCTCATGAGATTGATTGCCGCTTCGCCACTTGTGCGATGATGCACAATCGAGCGCCGGTAGAACAGACTTTTCGGTCTTTGCGCGGCGAGACCAATGGCCTCGCCGCGCTCACGGTCGAAAATCAGTAGAAGGCGCCGTAGATGACGTCGGCAACCCGGCCCGTGTACCTGTTCACGAGAAGCAGGTCGGGCCCGTAGCGGACCCATACATAACCCGGCGGAGGAGCAAGTAGCCCGAGCGCTCCATAGTCGCTCCAATAATAAGGGCTCGACAGGAACAGGCGCGGCAGGATCGCACCGATGCTCCAGCGACGATAATTGTACCCATGCGGATATTGGAACGAACTCACCTGGATCCGATGGTAGGTCGTCGGCCGGTGGCCAATCCGGTAGATGTTGCGAGTTGTAGTCCCAGTCGAGCGATAAGGCGACGATCGATTGGACATCCTCGACGATCATGCTTCGCGTTGAACCGTGCTCGAGAGTTGAGCGGGCATTCTGCATTGGCCTTTGCTGCCGATCCGAGCTGGTCCGGTTATTATTCTGCCGATCCTGGCGCTGCTGCTGATGCTGCCTCTGCTGCTTCTGCCTTTGCTTCTGCTGCTGTGGCTGTTGATGCTGCTGCGGAGCGGCGCTGTTGTTATGATCGCGGTCGTTCTGGCGCTGCGCGTTTGCGGCCGTCGGTGCGACCAACGCGATCGCCGCTACTGCGCAAAGAAGGCGTATCATCGCCTCTCTCCTTCTTCCTTGTGAGAGGATTACACGTTCGGTCAGACAGCTTTGTTCCGTGAACGTTTCGTAATCGGGTCAGGTTGAATGTTCGACGTCGCCGATCACATCGACCCAGTCCTGCTTGCGTTTCTCCCAGACAGAGAATGCGGGCGTCGTGAAATAAGGGTCGTCGAAAGCGCCGAGAGGGATCGCGACCAGATCGGCGAACTTGCCCTCGATCTCATAATGTACGTCCGAGCCGCAGTCGGGACAGAAATGGAATGTGATCAAATTGCCGCTGTCGCCTCGGTGCGACCAGCTCTTCGAATTGCCTTCGATCGCCACCCGATGCGATGGCCAGCGCGCCTGCACCGCAAACGAACTTCCCGATCGTTTCTTGCAATCGAGGCAGTGGCAGACCGAGACCCGGACGGGTTCGCCGGTAACGGTGGCGCATAGCTGGCGGCAACGGCAGGAAGCGGTGCGCTCGGTCATTTGGCGGCCTTTCGCAGAGCCAGCCGGACCAGCGCGTCAAGCGAAGCGTCGGCGCCAAGCTCGTCCTGCGCTGCATTGACTGCGGCGCTGGCTTCGGCGGGCTTGAAACCGAGGTTGGCGAGGGCCGAGAGGGCATCGGCGGCGGCGCCCAAACGGGGGATGGGTGCGCCGCTTGCCAATCCGACGACGCCGAGCTTGCCTTGCAGCTCATTGGCGATTCGGGCGGCGAGCTTCGGACCAACGCCATTCGCCCGGCCAATCATTGCCTTATCGTCCTTGGCGACGGCGCGAGCGAGCTCATCAGGGGAGAGAATCGAGAGAATTGCGAGGGCGAGCCGACCGCCGACTCCCTGGATCGAGGTGAGCGCTCTAAAAGCGTCGCGCTCTGACGAAGAGCCGAAACCAAACAGGGTCCAAGCGTCCTCGCGCACCTGAAGCTCGGTCAGGATCAGCACCTCGCCGCCGAGCGGGCCGAGAGCGCCGAGCGTCTTGCCGCTCAAATGGACGAGATAGCCCACGCCGGCGACATCGATCACCGCGCTGTCGGCGGCGGTTTCAGCAAGGATGCCGGAGAGGCGAGCGATCATCAGGACCCAAGGCTTAAGCGATACGCCGCGCGGTCGCCAGATGATGCGCGTGGGTGATTGCAACGGCGAGCGCGTCGGCGGCATCTGGCCCCGCGATCCTCACCCCCGGAAGCAGTCGCGAGACCATCGCGTGGACCTGCACCTTCTCGGCATTGCCGTTGCCCACGACAGCTTTCTTGACGAGACGCGCGGCATATTCGCCAATGTCGATATTCGCGCGCGCGGCACACATCAGGACGACCCCGCGCGCCTGGCCGAGCTTGAGCGTCGATTGCGGGTTCTTGTTGACGAAGACTTCCTCGACCGCGGCGCCATCGGGACGCTGCTCGGCGATCAGCAGCACGAGCTGGTCCGCGAGCGCCACGAGGCGCGTCGGAAGGGCTTGCGAGGTTTCGGTCCTGATATGCCCATTGGCGATATGCGAAAGGCGGTTGCCTTCGGCTTCGATTACGCCCCAGCCGGTGGTGCCAAGGCCAGGATCAAGCCCGAGGATTCTCCAGGCCAGCTTCTCCAGCTCTTCGTCGGGGACGTCGTAATTGCCCCAGACAGTCTGGATATCGTCGTCTTCCTCGAGCGCGTCGATGAGCTTCATCAGCTGGCCGGCATCATCGCCGCGGATTTCGACCTCGGTGGATGGCCTCCATGCGAGCCTGGCGCCTTCGCTCTCGCCGAGCATCGGTTCGAGCGCTCGTGCGACTTCGTGAAGACTATCGATGCTGGTCCAGATGCGGTGGCCATGCTCGTCGCTCTCGACATCCTCCGCGCCGGCTTCGATCGCGGCTTCGAAAACCTTGTCCGCGTTGCCGGCGCTCGCTGAATATTCGACGAGGCCGAGGCGGGCAAAGCCGTGGCTGACGCTTCCGCCAGCACCCAAATTGCCGCCGTTTTTGGAGAAGATCGTTCGGACGTTGGTCGCGGTTCGGTTGCGATTGTCCGAGAGCGCCTCGACGATGATCGCAACCCCGCCCGGACCGAAGCCTTCGTAGCGGATTTCCTCGTAATTCTCGGAGTCGGAGGCCGCCGCCTTGTCGATCGAACGCTGGATGTTGTCCTTCGGCATCGACTGGGCTCGAGCAGCGATGATCGCTGCTCGAAGACGCGCGTTGGCATCCGGGTCGGGAATTCCCATCTTTGCAGCGACCGTGATTTCGCGGCTGAGCTTGGAAAAGAGCGCGCTTCGTTTCTTATCCTGCGCTCCTTTGCGGTACATGATGTTCTTGAATTTGGAATGGCCAGCCATGGCTGTTCTCTACGCCAACCCAAGCGCCTGGCGATAGGTCTCGAGGATCGCGTCCTGCTCCTGCCTTGTGTGCGTCTCCAACTTCCTCAGGCGCACGATCATGCGCATGATCTTGGGGTCGTAACCGTTGGCTTTCGCCTCGGCGTAGACGTCGCGAACGTCGTCCCCAATTCCCTTCTTTTCTTCCTCCAAGCGCTCGATGCGCTCGATGAACAGTCGCAGCTGATCGGCCGCGACGGTGCCCTCCGCCATGCTTCCCAATCTCCGATTTTTAACGTGTGAGGGGCGGCTCTAGCGGCTTGAACCATCATATCAAGCGACTAAGGCGTCCTGGTGACCGAAACCCTCGCTCCCCGCTCCCGAAAAGTGAAGATCCTCGCCACGCTCGGCCCCGCGTCGAGCGATGCGAAGACAATCCGCAAGCTGATGCTGGCAGGCGCAGACGCCTTCCGAATCAATATAAGTCACGGCGACCGGAAGACGAAGGCCAGGCTGGTCGAGCATATCCGAGCGCTCGAGAAGGAATTTCATCGCCCGACGACGATCCTGTTCGATCTTCAGGGTCCCAAGCTCCGGGTTGGTCATTTCGAGGGTGGGCGGACCGTGCTCGAGAAGGGCCAGCGCTTCATCTTCGACCGCGGGGAGAAAGCCGGCGACAGCAAACGCGTCCAGCTTCCACACGCCGAGCTGTTCGAATCGGTGAGGCCAGGGACGAACATCCTGATCGACGACGGCAAAGTCCGCCTCAACGTCATCGAGGCGGACGACAATCATATCGTCAGCCTGGTCAAGGTCGGTGGAACGGTGTCGGACAACAAGGGCGTCAATGTCCCCGACGTCGTCGTCCCGATCCCGGCGCTGACCGACAAGGATCGCGACGACCTTCATTTCGCGCTCGAGCAGCGCACCGACTGGATTGCATTGTCGTTCGTTCAGCGTCCCGAGGACGTTGCCGAGGCCCGCTCGCTGATCGGAGATCGTGCGGCGCTCCTGGCAAAGATCGAGAAGCCCGCGGCGATCGACCAGCTCAACGACATCGTCGCGCTTTCGGATGCCGTGATGGTCGCTCGCGGCGATCTTGGAGTCGAGCTTCCGCCCGAGGCCGTGCCTCCACTCCAGAACAAGATTGTCGCCTGCGCCCGGCAGTTTGGGAAACCCGTCGTGGTTGCAACCCAGATGCTCGAATCGATGGTCACGTCGCCGACCCCCACTCGCGCCGAGGTCAGCGACGTTGCGACCGCAATCTATGACGGCGCCGACGCAGTGATGCTTTCTGCTGAAAGCGCGACCGGCCAATATCCATGCGAGGCGGTCCAGATGATGGACCGGATCGCCCAGAGCGTGGAGCGCGATCCCTCATACCAGGCGCGGATCCACTTCACTCAGACTCGGCTCGAGCCGACCACGGCAGACGCGCTCGCTGGATCGGCGCGCCAAATTGCCTCGACCGTCACTGCTACAGCGATGGTCTGCTACACCAGCTCAGGAGCTACGGCACGGCGCATCGCGCGTGAGCGTCCGCCAGTGCCGCTGCTGGCGATGAGCCCGTCCCCGCATGCGGCTCGGAGGATGGGCCTCCTGTGGGGCGTCCACGCCGTCCATTCGCGCGACGTCGCGAGCTTCGAGGAGATGGTCGAGAAGGGCAAGCGCATGGCGCTCCGTCACCAGATCGCGAAGGGCGGCGACCGGATCGTGCTGATGGCGGGAATTCCGTTCGGCACTGCCGGCTCGACCAACGTCCTCCACGTCGTTCGACTGATCGGCGACGAGCTCGACCGCTATCACGCAAGCGGAGGCTCAGCGGGGCAGTAACGCCGGCAGTTCGGCGGCGAGCTCGCGGGCGAGGAAGCCGATCGGCCCGACCTTTTGCGCCAGCCGCGTTCCGGCTTCACCGTGCAACCAGACCGCCCACAGAAGGGCGTTGAGCGGTTCGGAGCCGCGCGCGAGCAATCCTCCGACGACGCCCGCTAGAACGTCACCACTTCCAGATATGCCAAGTCCGCTCGCGCCGCCGTCATAGGTCCAGCATTCGCCGGCCGGAGTGACGACGTGGCTGGTTACGCCTTTGACCAGCACGACCGAGCGATAGAGCACTGCAGCGCGCTCGCCGCAGCCGATCGGGTCCTCCTCGATCGTCTCGCGCCCGCAGCCGAGCAAGGCTGCAAGCTCTGCACGATTGGGAAGCAGGATTGGAATGACCGAGCGATCGGCTTTCGGCGGCTCCAGCGTTTCCAGGAGCGCGACGTCGAGCGCGAGCGCCGACCTCGCCTCGAGGAGAACCCCGGCGATCCGCTTGCAGACCGGCGATTGTTTCACTCCGGGCCCGGCCACGATCCCGTCAGCTTCTTCGATAGTCGAGGCGAGCTCGTCGACCGCAGCTTCGGCGAAGCCGCCGTCCTCTGCTTCAGAGAGGCCAATGACCATCGCCTCCGGCATTGCGAGCGCGAGAGCCATGGCCGCGCTTTCGACCGTTGCGATCTGAAGCTTGCCGGCGCCGGACCGCATTGCAGCGGTCGCTGCGATCAAAGCCGCGCCCGGGACTGCCCGACTGCCACCAATGATCAGGATGCGGCCCTTCGTCTCCTTGTCCCCGTCGACGATCGGAGGCAGCGGATGAGTTTCGAGTGCTTGCTTGTCGAGCGCGTTTCCGCTCATCGGGTCCCCGTCACGGAATCCTTGGCAGAGGTCTTGGGAGCGCCCTCGGCCTCGAGCGGGGCGCCGTGATTCCAAAGGTTCAGCTCGGGCACGCACAGGCCCTTTGCATCCGGCTCGAACCTATATTCGGCGATTCCGCAATTGAGCACGTCCGCCTGCTTGTCGATCGCGAGGATCTGGGCCTCGTCCAGCTCTTCTAGGACATAGCGAAAGCACAACACCACGACCTGGTGGCAGACGATCAGCACCCGGCGATCGCAATAATGCAGGTTGATCGTGTTGAGCATCGAGCGAAGGCGAAGGATCACGTCGGCCCAGCTCTCGCCGCCGGGCGGCCGATGATAGAATTTGCCGAGCAGGCGCCGGTGCGCGGCTTCCTCCGGAAAGCGATCGCGGATGCCGAGCGTCGTCAGCCGGTCAAAGATTCCGAATTCGCGCTCGCGAAGGCGTTCATCGACGATCGCATGAGACGGGCCCTCAGCAAGCGCGCCCTCGCGGCAAATGATCTCGGCGGTCTGCTTTGCACGAACGTAAGGCGAGGAGAGGATGATCTCGGGCCGCTCTTCGCTCGGCAGAGCGGCGAACCAGCGACCGGCCGCTTCGGCCTGTTCGGCCCCGAGGCTCGAAAGCGGGACGTCGACATCGCGCATCTCAATGCCGATCTCATGCGCGCCGGCCTCGTCGGCTGCATCGCGAGCGACATTGCCCTGGCTCTGCCCGTGGCGGACGATCCACAGGCGGTCGGGCCAATTTTGCCGTTTCGTGACCATCATCAATCGGCAAAAAGCATCAACGGGGCGATTGTGCCACGCTCGCCCTATGCGGTTGCAACCGCGACCGGTTGCGGCTGTGCCTGTCTCCGCTGCTCGTCGATTTTGCGGAAGGTTGCGAGCGCCTGTCCGACGATCTGGTCCATATTATAGTAGCGATAGGTTGCCAGGCGGCCGACAAAGGTGACTCCCTCGGTTTCGTCGGCGAGCGCCTCGTAGCGCTTGAAGAGCTCCTGATTCTCAGGTCGCGGGATCGGATAATAAGGATCTCCTTCGGCGGAGGGATATTCGTAGGTGATCGTCGTCACCGGCGATTCCTGGCCGGTCAGGTGCTTGTATTCGCTGATCCGCGTGTAGGGCACCTCGGGCGACGGATAATTGACCGTTCCGACCGGCTGATGCCGCTCTTCCTCGAGCGTCTGGTGATCGAACTTCAAGCTTCGGTAAGGCAGCTTGCCGAACCGGAAATCGAAATATTCGTCGATCGGCCCGGTGTAGATGATGTGGCCCGCTTCGACCTCGTCGCGAACGTCACGAAAATCGACCCCGGTGCGGACCTCGATCAAGGGATTGTCGAGCATCCGCTTGAACATCGCGGTGTACCCATCCTTCGGCATCGCCTGGAACGTGTCGGTGAAATAGCGGTCGTCGGTGTTGGTTCGAGTCGGGATCCGAGCGGTCACCGACTTGTCGAGCTCAGAGGGATCGAGGCCCCATTGCTTGCGCGTATAGCCCTGGAAGAAGAGCTCGTAGAGCTCGCGCCCGACGGCGTTGATAACGACATCTTCTGATGTCTGGATGTCGTCGACCGGCTCGGCGCGCGAGGCGAGATATTCCGCCGCTTCCTCGTCGCTATGGAGCGCAAGATCGAACAACCGGTTGAGCGTTGTGCGGTTGATCGGGATCGGCACCTGCTGGCCGCGAACCGTCGCAAGCACGCGATGCTCGTAAGGACGCCATTTCGTGAATTGCGAGAGATAGTCAGAGACCTGTTCGCTGTTGGTGTGAAAAATATGCGGGCCGTATCGGTGATAGAGGATCCCCGCCTCATTGAGCTCGTCATAGGCATTGCCGCCAATGTGCGGCCGCCGGTCAATCAGGAGAATCCGGGCGCCGTGCTCGGCGGCGAGGCGCTCGGCAAGAACGGAGCCGGCAAAGCCGGCCCCGACGATCAAATAGTCGTAGCGGCCGCCAGAGGCGACCCTTGTCCCCTGTCCAAGGCTCATTCTGCGGCTACCAGAAGTGCAGGAGAGTCCGTCCCCGTGCGAATTCCCAAAACGTCGGCGACAAGGCCGGCCATCCGTGCCTGGGTCGTGTTCCAGCTCGACGCCGAAAGCCTGAGGTCAGCCTCGGCGAGCCAATCGCTTTCAGGGTTGCGCGACAGCTCGAGCGCTTCCTCGCAGGCGGCGACGAACTCTTCCGCGGTGGAGGCGATCTTGACGCCCTCGAGATCACCGTAGTGCCGGACCACGTCCCTGATCGGAGTTGAAACGACGGGCTTGCCGCCGGCAAGATATTCGGGCGTCTTGGTCGGCGAGATGAACTGCGTTGATTCGTTCATTGCGAACGGCATCAGCGCAACATCCCAGCCCGACAGATAGGACGGCAGTTGAGCGTAGGTCTTGCTGCCCAGATAATGGATATTTGGCCGCTTCGGCAGATCCTCGGGCGCGATCTTCGCCACTGGGCCGACCATCACGAACGACCAATGGGGCCGCAGTTCGGCAAGCTTGTCGAGGAGCTCGATATCGAACCGCTCATCGATCACTCCGTAGAAGCCGAGGCGAGGCTTGGGCAGGTCTTCCTGGTCCGCCGGGTCGAACTGGTGCGCGCGCGCCTTGCAGAAATGCGCGCGGTCGACCGACGATGCGAAGCAATGAACGTTGGAATGGCGGTCCTTCTTGGCCTCGTAGAGGCTGGATCCGCCGGTGAAAACGATGTCGGCACGGTCGATCAGCTCCTGCTCGAGCTCGAGCAGCCTCACCGGCGCGAACTTGAACTTCGACAGCTCGTCCATCGCGTCGAAGACCGTCATGGTCGCATCGAGGTCGCGCGAGAAAGGAAGCATCATCGGTGTATAGTACCAGGCGATCAGTGGCCCATGCCGCGAGCCAAGATGCGCATCGAGAAGCCGCTTCAGAACAGCTTCGCGTTCCTCTTCCGACATTCCTGAAGGAAGGTGCGGAACGACGAGGAGGACGTTGTCCGAAGTCCTGCGCTTCGCGCACCTGCAGATAAGCGGTCTCGTGCTCGCCGATGTCGACGGGCTCCTCCCAGTAGATGACGTTCATCTCCCGAGCGAAGCGGCTCATCAGATGCTGCGGCCGCTGGAACACGAAATTCCATCGCAGGTGCGAGAAACAGATCAATGTTGTGGGCTGCGGTTCCGGCGCCGAGCGATCGGCTTCGTACTCCACTGGCACCCCGACGCGAGTCAGCATTTTTCCTTTAATCCTCCGTGCAATGGTGTGGCCTTAGGAATGAACGGTGGGACCGGCATTGGGGTTCCGTAACGTGGGCTGAATTGAGCGCGATGTGTCGATTGTGCAGCGCAACAACACCAGTCCGGTTTTCCCCAGCGCCAGTCCGGTTGCTCATCCGTAACGACCTCCACGCAAAATAGCTCCCGGTTGACCCCGCCCGAGGGAGAGTGAAAGGAGCAGCGACCGGGGAGAGAGGCTTTGGCCACGACCATTCACGAACTCGAAAAGCGCCGCGAGCTTGCGCGCATCGGCGGCGGACAAAAGCGGATCGAGGCTCAGCATGCCAAGGGCCGGTTGACCGCACGCGAGCGCCTCTCCGTGCTTCTCGATCCAGGCAGCTTCGAAGAATATGACATGTTCGTCGAGCACAATGCGACCGACTTCGGGATGGAGACCCAAAAAATCCCCGGCGATGGGGTCGTCACCGGGTCGGGGACGATCAACGGCCGGCTCCTCTACGTCTTCGCGCAGGATTTCACTGTCTTCGGCGGCAGCTTGAGCGAGCGCCACGCGCAGAAGATCTGCAAGATCATGGACATGGCGATGAAGGTCGGGGCACCCGTCATCGGCCTCAACGATTCAGGAGGTGCGCGAATCCAGGAGGGAGTCGCCTCACTCGCCGGCTATGCCGAGGTGTTCCAGCGCAACGTTCTGGCGTCCGGGGTCATCCCGCAGATCAGCCTTATCATGGGCCCGTGCGCTGGCGGCGCAGTCTATTCGCCGGCGATGACCGACTTCATCTTCATGGTGAAGGACTCGTCTTACATGTTCGTCACCGGCCCGGACGTCGTGAAAACCGTCACCAACGAGGTCGTGACCCAGGAGGAGCTGGGCGGAGCGGTCACTCATACGACCAAGTCCGGCGTTGCCGACGTCGCGTTCGAAAATGACATCGACGCACTCCTTGCAGTTCGCGAGTTCTTCGATTTCCTGCCGCTCAGTAACCGGCACGAGGAGCCGATCCGGCCGTGCGGGGACCCGGTCGACCGCATCGAGCACAGCCTCGACACGCTCGTTCCGCCCAGCGCAGCCACGCCCTACGACATGCACGAGCTTATCCGGAAGGTCGCCGATGAGGGTGACTTCTTCGAGCTCCAGCCGGCCCATGCCGCCAATATCATCGTCGGCTTTTGCAGGATCGATGGGCGCACGGTCGGGGTCGTTGCCAACCAGCCGATGGTGCTCGCCGGAGTGCTCGACATCAACTCGTCGAAGAAGGCCGCGCGTTTCGTTCGGTTCTGCGATGCGTTCGAGATCCCCATCCTGACCTTCGTCGACGTGCCCGGTTTCCTTCCGGGCGTTGGGCAGGAGCATCACGGGATCATCAAGCACGGTGCGAAGCTGCTCTTTGCTTATGCCGAAGCGACCGTGCCCAAGATCACCATCATCACCCGCAAGGCCTATGGCGGCGCCTATGACGTCATGGCCTCCAAGCACCTGCGGGGCGACTTGAACTATGCCTGGCCGACCGCCGAGATTGCCGTGATGGGCGCCAAGGGCGCGGTCGAGATCATCTTCAGAAAGGATGCCGGCAATCCCAAGGAAATCGCCAAGCGGACGCAAGAATATGAAGAGCGGTTCGCCAATCCCTTCGTCGCTGCGAGCAAGGGCTTCATCGACGAGGTGATCATGCCGCATTCGACCAGGCGGCGGGTGGCGATGGGGCTGCGCAAGCTCAGGAACAAGCAGCTCGAGAATCCGTGGAAGAAACACGATAATATTCCGCTGTGAGCAACAAATGGTATTCGCGGCCCGTCCTGTTCGTCGCCGACGTCGAGCAATCTTGCACATTCTATGTCGAGAAGCTGGGCTTCAGAGAGGTGTGGCGCCACGTCGATGACGGCAAGCCGCTGGTGGCTCAGGTCGATCGTGCCGGATGCGAGCTGATCCTGTCTTGCCAATGGCCGGACAAGGTCGGCTCAGCGCTGATCTTCGTCTCGCTCGATTTGGATGTGCTCAACGCCGCCCGCACCGAGATCGAGAGCCGGGGGGTGGCCGTCAAGGATGGCTCGTGGGGCTACAGGCTGATGATCGTCGATGATCCGGACGGAAACCAGCTCTATTTTCCTTATCCGGATGACGAGCAGGCATGAGCATCCATAGCGCAACGGTCCGCTGGAGCCGCTCCGGCGACTTCGCCAAGGGCCGCTACAGCCGAGCGCATGAATGGGAGTTCGACGGCGGCGCGGTGGTTAAAGCGAGCGCGAGCCCGGACAATGCGCCGCGAGGCACCGCGGACGAGGCGGGAGTTGATCCTGAGGAGGCGCTGATTGCCGCCATTTCGTCGTGCCATATGCTGTTCTTCATCGACTATGCGCGCCGCGACGGGCTTGTGGTCGACTCCTATTTCGATGAAGCAGTCGGCACCATGGAGAAGCGCGCGGACGGCAAGATCGCAGTGACCCGCGTTGTTCTTCATCCAAAGGTCGAGTTTTCCGGCGAGAAACAGCCACTCGAAGCGGACATCTTGGACCTTCATCACCGCGCACACGAAGACTGCTTCATCGCCAACTCAGTGAACACGGAAGTGACGGTGCAATCATGAAACTCGGCCGCCTCAACCATGTCGGCGTGGCAACGCCGTCGATCGAGAAGAGCCTCGATACCTACCGCGCCATGTTCGGTGCCGAGCCGCATGGCGAGCCGTTCGATCTTCCAGAGCAGGGCGTCCGGGTTTGCTTTGTCGACACTTCAAACAGCCAGATCGAGCTGATCGAGCCGCTTGGTGAAACGTCGCCGATTGTGAACTACCTCCAGAAGAATCCGGCCGGCGGCCAGCATCATGTCTGCTTCGAGGCGGCGGACATCGAGGAGGCACGGGCCTGGTTCGAGGGGAAGGGCGCCAGGATCCTCGGGCCGACGCGTATCGGCGCTCATGGAACTTCTGTCTTCTTCCTCCATCCAAAGGACATGGGCGGAGTCCTCACCGAAATCATGGAGACCCCGAAGGGCGCTCACTGATTGGATTTGGACCGGGAGGGCGCTAAGCCCGCGCGGGTGACTGACAAGCCGTCGAAATCGGACTGGAAAGCGCTCGCCGACAAGAAGTCGCGGGGCAAGGACCTGTCCCTCGAGACCTTCGAAGCGATCAAGCTCGACACCGTCTACGGCCCGGACGACGCTAAAGACATCGACTATGGCTTCCCGGGCCTCGCTCCGTTCACGCGCGGGCCCTATGCGACGATGTACGCCGGTCGGCCGTGGACCATCCGGCAATATGCCGGCTTCTCGACCGCGGAAGACTCCAACGCTTTCTATCGCCGCAACCTCGCCGCGGGACAGAAGGGCCTCTCGGTCGCCTTCGATCTCGCCACCCATCGCGGCTATGACAGCGACAATCCGCGCGTCGCCGGCGACGTCGGGATGGCCGGCGTCGCGATCGACACCGTCGAGGACATGAAGTTGCTCTTCGATGGAATCCCCTTGGGCGAGATGTCGGTCAGCATGACCATGAACGGAGCGGTTCTTCCGGTCATGGCCTTCTTCATCGTTGCCGGGGAAGAGCAGGGCGTCCCGCACGCGAAGCTGACGGGCACGATCCAGAACGACATTTTGAAAGAGTTCGCGGTCCGCAACACCTACATCTACCCGCCCGAGCCCTCGATGCGGATCGTCGCCGACATCATCGGCTATTGCGCGGCCGAGATGCCGAAGTTCAACTCGATTTCGATCAGCGGCTATCACATGCACGAGGCGGGGGCGACGGCGGTTCAGGAGCTCGCCTACACGCTCGCCGACGGCATGGAATATGTCCGCTGTGCCAAGGCCGACGGGCTCGATATCGACGATTTCGCGCCTCGCCTCAGCTTCTTCTGGGGCATCGGCATGAACCTCTTCATGGAGGTCGCAAAGCTCCGAGCCGCGCGCACGCTTTGGTATCGAATCATGACCGGGCTCGGCGCCAGGAACGACAATTCGAAGCGGCTTCGCACCCACTGCCAGACCTCGGGCGTCAGCCTCACTGAGCAGGATCCCCACAACAACATCATCCGAACCACGATCGAAGCGCTTGCAGCGGTGCTCGGCGGCACTCAGTCGCTTCACACCAACAGCTTCGACGAGGCGATCGCTCTTCCGACCGATTTCTCCGCGCGAATCGCTCGCAACACCCAGCTGATCCTTGCCGAGGAGAGCGGCGTGACCGCCGTCGCCGACCCCCTCGGCGGAAGCTTCTACGTCGAGAAGCTGACCCGCGAGCTCGAAGAGAAAGCCTGGGCTCTGATAGAGGAAGTCGAAGCTCACGGGGGAATGACGAAGGCAGTCGCCGAGGGCCTTCCCAAGCACCGAATCGAGGAAGCCGCAGCGGCGCGAGCGGCGAAGGTCGACACGGGCGAGACTGTGATCGTCGGAGTGAACCGCTACCGGCTCGAGAACGAGCCTTCGGTCGACATCCTCGAGGTCGACAACGCCAAGGTGCGCGCATCGCAGATCGCCAAGATCGAAAAGGTGCGCGAAGGCCGTGACGAAACGAAGGCCCGAGCGGCGCTCGAGGCTCTTGAGAAAGGCGCTCGAGGCGACGGGAATCTGCTTGCTCTGAGTGTCGAGGCGGCGCGGGTCCGCTGCACGCTCGGCGAGATTTCAGACGCCCTCGAACGGGCGTTCGGCCGCTACGGCACGAAGCCCGAGCCAGTCCGCGGAATCTACGGCAAAGCGCGAAGGGATGGGCGCTGGAAAGCTTCGGAAGAGGGCACTCGCTCGGTCGCCGAGCGCCTCGGGCGAAAGCCCAGGCTCATGGTCGCCAAAATGGGCCAGGACGGGCACGATCGCGGCGCTAACCTCGTCTCCTCGGCCTTTACCGATCTTGGTTTCGAGGTGATCCCCGGGCCGCTGTTCCAAACCCCGCGCGAGACCGCGCAGATGGCGATCGACAATAACGTCGACGTCGTCGGTGCAAGCTCGCTCGCGGCCGGCCACCGAACCCTCATTCCGGAGATGATCGAGGCGCTTAAGGATTTGGGGGGAGCCGACATCAAAGTTGTCGCGGGCGGGGTCATTCCGCCGCAGGATTATGCAATGCTCCGAGCCGCGGGCTGCCAGGCGATCTTCGGCCCCGGCACCAACCTTGCCGACGCCGCCGATGAAGTGCTGCGCCTGCTCGGTCACAACCGCCGGCCGCTCGACGAGGCGGCAGAGTGAGATCGCGCAAGTTCGCGTTTTCGGTCATCGGGATCGGCATCCTGATGAGCGGCGGGATCTTATGGTGGATAGCCAGCGGCAGGAATTCGGATAAGCAGCGCTGATGTTCAAGAAGATCCTGATCGCCAATCGCGGGGAGATTGCGTGCCGTGTGATCCGCACCGCCAGGCGCATGGGTATCAAGACTGTCGCCGTCTATTCCGACGCTGACGCTCGAGCACCGCACGTGAAAATGGCCGACGAGGCGGTTCGTCTCGGGCCCCCGCCGGCGTCCGAATCCTACCTCAAGGCCGAGCTGATCATCGACGCCTGCAAGGCGACCGGCGCCGAGGCCGTGCACCCGGGATATGGCTTCCTTTCCGAGCGAGAGAGCTTCGCGAAAGCGCTCGCCAAGGCCGGCATCGCCTTCATCGGCCCGCCGCCCAAAGCCATCGCCGCGATGGGCGACAAGATCGAATCCAAAAAGCTCGCCCAGAAAGCCGGAGTGAATGTCGTCCCAGGCTATCTCGGCGACATCGCGACGACCGACGAGGCGGTCAGGATAGCTTCGGACATCGGCTTCCCGGTGATGATGAAGGCCTCGGCGGGCGGCGGCGGCAAGGGCATGCGCCTGGCCTGGTCCGATAAGGACGTGCGCGAGGGCTTTGAAGCCACCAAGCGCGAGGGCCTTTCAAGCTTCGGCGACGACCGTGTGTTCATCGAAAAGTTTATCGAATCGCCGCGCCACATCGAAATCCAGGTGCTCGGCGACAGCCATGGAAACATCCTCTATTTGAACGAGCGCGAATGCTCGATCCAGCGCCGCAACCAGAAGGTTGTCGAGGAAGCACCGTCGCCCTTCGTCTCGCCCGAGATGCGAAAAGCGATGGGCGAGCAGGCGGTCGCGCTGGCGCGGGCCGTGGGCTATTATTCCGCCGGCACGGTCGAACTGATCGTCAATGGCGCCGATCCGTCGGGCAAGAGCTTCTACTTTCTCGAGATGAACACCCGGCTTCAGGTCGAGCATCCGGTGACCGAGGAGATCACCGGTCTCGACCTCGTCGAGCAGATGATCCGGGTCGCTGCAGGCGAGAAGCTGAAGTTCAGCCAGGACGATATCGGAATCAACGGCTGGTCGGTTGAAACGCGTGTCTATGCCGAGGACCCGTACCGGAGCTTTCTGCCATCAACGGGCCGCCTCGTGCGCTATCGCCCGCCGCCCGAGGTGCGTGAGCAAGACCTGATCGTGCGCGTCGACGACGGCGTCGCCGACGGCGGGGAGGTCAGCATGTTCTACGATCCCATGATCGCCAAGCTGGTTACGTGGGCTCCGACGCGCGACGCGGCGATCGACGCACAGGTTGATGCGCTCGACCAGTTCGTGATCGACGGCATCAGCGACAATGTCGATTTCCTCTCCGCTCTCGCCCAGCACCCGCGCTTTCGCCAAGGCGATCTCGCAACCGATTTCATCGCTGACGAATATCCCGACGGCTTTAACGGCGCGCCGGTCGACCGGCAGTTGATCGAGGATCTGACCGCGATCGCTGGCATGGTCGCAGTGACGATCGACGAGCGCGCCGTGGAGATCAGCGACCAGCTCGGCGAGCGGCCCCATTTTGCGTGTGAACGCGTCGTGAAGATCGATGGCGGCAAGCCGCGCAAGGTGCGCATCAAGCCCTACAAGGGGGGGACGCTCGCGGTGACCGACGACGGCGATCTCGTCGACATCGTCGGCCGCTGGGTACCGGGGCAGCGGCTGCTAAGGGTGGTGATCGACGGGCGCGGGCTGGCCGTCCAGGTCCGCCGGGTCGGCCGCAACTGGGAGCTTCAGACGCGCGGGGCGAGCCACAAGGTTCAGGTCCTGAGCCCGCATGTCGCGGACCTCTCGAAGCACATGATCAACAAGCCCGCTCCGGACCTGTCGCGGCTGCTGCTGGCCCCGATGCCAGGGCTTCTGACCAAGCTCGACGTCAAGGTCGGAGACAAGGTCGAGCCGGGCCAGCCGGTCGCAGTGATGGAAGCGATGAAGATGGAGAATATCCTCCGAGCGCCCAAGGCCGCGACGGTCAAGGCGACGCTCGCGAAGGCCGGCGACAGCGTCGCGGTCGATCAGGTGATCGTCCAATTCGAATAGCGTTGATCGACGGCTGGCGTCGTTTGTCCGAGAGCAGTTGCGCCGTATCCAACGGCCGTTAAGGTCGTGGCTCCGCCGAGTTCCAGTTTTTCCGGAGTTTTAGGATGCGCTTTTCGACCAGCCTCGCATTCCTCGCAGCAGCAACGATCCTGACGCCGCCAACGCTTGCTGGCGCCCAGCCAGCGACGCCGGCTCCGCTCTCCGCGCTCGTGAAGGACGTGTCGATTCCGTACGACATGTTCAAGCTCAAGAACGGTCTCACCGTGATCGTCCATGAAGATCACAAGGCACCCGTCGTCGGGGTCTCGATCTGGTATCACATCGGCTCGAAGAATGAGCCCAAAGGCAGGACCGGCTTCGCTCATCTGTTCGAGCACATCATGTTCTACGGTTCCGAAGATGCGCCGGGCAGCTTCATGGGCCGCCTTGAAGATATCGGAGCGACCGACTGGAACGGGACGACCTGGTTCGACCGGACCAATTATTTCGAAACGGTCCCGACGGGCGCGCTCGACCGCGCCTTGTTCCTCGAAAGCGACCGCATGGGCCACCTTCTGGGCGCGCTTACGCAAAAGACGCTCGATCTCCAGCGCGGCGTCGTTCAGAACGAGAAGAGGATGGGCGACAACCAGCCGGGCGGGCTCGAGGAATATCTCGAGCTGAACGCGCTGTTTCCGCCCTCTCACCCCTATCATCACCCGACCATCGGATCGATGGCGGACCTCGATGCCGCGAGCCTTGCGGACGTGAAGAACTGGTTCCGATCGCATTATGGACCGAACAACGCGGTGCTCGTGCTTGCCGGCGATATCGACGTGCCGACCGCGCGCGAGAAGGTTGAGCATTGGTTCGGCCCAATTCCAAGCGGACCCGATACGGTTCGCCCCGCGGTTTCGGTGCCGACACTGCCGGCCCCGGTGAACAAGGTCATGCACGACCGAGTGGCGACGACGACGATCAAGCGTGAGTGGGTCGTGCCAGGAGTGAATGATCCAGCTTCAGGTCAGCTTGATCTTGCAACCTCGATCCTTGGTGGCCTCGGCAGCTCGCGGCTCGACAATGCGCTCGTGCGCAAGGAGAAGACCGCGGTCAGCGTCTCGGCCGACGTCCAGGAATTCGAGAATATCTCGTTCCTGACGGTCAGCGCCGACGTGAAGCCGGGCGTCGATCCGGCGGTCGTCTCGAAGCGGCTCGACGAGATCATCGCCGACTTCCTGAAGAACGGCCCTAGTGCAGACGAGGTAAGCCGAGCAGCGACGAGCGAGGTCGCAAGCACGATCAAGGGCCTGGAACAGGTGGGCGGTTTCGGCGGCAAGGCCGTGACTCTCGCCGAGGGCGAAGTCTATTCCAAAGATCCGGCCAAATATAAAAAGGACCTCGAGGAACTCGCTTCGGCGACCCCGGCAAGCGTCACTTCCGCGGCGAGGCGCTGGATGGGCCGTCCGGCGCTTCGGCTGACGATCGAACCAGGACCGCGCTCGGCCGAGGACATCGCGCTTTCGGGCAGCGTCATCTCGCACCCGCGATATTTTCGAAGTCCGAGCGAAGGCGGGGCGCCGGCCCCGGGAATGAAGGCGCCGGTCGCGCAGGATGCGGCAGCCGCATCCAAGGCGTCGGCGGAGCCGTCGGCGCCAAGGATCGCGGAACCGCCGGTCCTGCCGGTCAAGCCGCTGCAATTCCCGGCGATCGAGCGGGCGACCCTGTCTAATGGAATCAAGGTCGTCTTTGCGCGCCGAAACGCAGTCCCGACGGTCAACGCTGCGATCAACTTCGATGCCGGCAATGCCGCCGACGACAAGGCCAAGCTCGGCACTGAGGCGCTCTACCTGTCGCTCGTCGAAGAGGGGACGAGCTCGCGCGATTCCGTCGCCATCGCCGAGGATCAGGAGCGCCTTGGAGCGAACATCGGCGAGAACGCGTCGATGGACAATACGACGATCAGCCTGTCGGCGCTTAAGGCCAACCTTCCCGCCTCGCTCGATCTACTCGCAGACGTGGTCCGCAACCCGGCCTTCAAGAGCGAGGATGTCGAACGCAAGCGCGCAGTGCTCCTTACGCGAATTGCCGAGGAAAAGACGGAGCCGCAGGGGCTGGCGCTCAGAGTCCTTCCGCCACTACTCTACGGATCGCGCCATCCCTACGGCGTTCCGTTTACCGGATCGGGGACGGAGGCCGGGGTCAAGGCGGTCAGCCGTGACGACCTTGTCGCTTTCTACAATCGGTGGATCCGCCCTGATAATGCGACGATCTTCGTCGTCGGCGACACCAGTCTCAAGGAGCTTGTGCCGCTTCTGGAATCGCGGTTCGGCAATTGGACGGCGCCGCCGGTGCAAAGGGGCATGAAGCAATTCCCGGCGGTCGCAAATGCCGGCGGCGGCCGCATCTACCTGATCGACAAGCCGCAAAGCCCGCAGTCGATGATCCTCGCCGGCGAGCCGCTCGGCGTTCGAGGCGTCGACGATCCGCTCAAACTCATGGTCGCCAACGACGTTCTTGGCGGTAGCACGACCTCGCGCCTCACCGGCGACCTTCGCGAAGAGAAGGGCTGGGCTTATTACGCGGGCTCGCAGGTGTCGCTTGTGCGCGATATCGTGCCGCTCCTTGTGTTTGCGCCTGTCCAGACCGACAAGACCGGGCCTTCCATTCAGTCGGCTCTGGGCGACGTTCGGGATTATCTTGGATCCAAGGGCACGACGCCCGCCGAACTCAGCCAGGCCGTGAACAGCGAGGTGCTTTCCCTCCCGGGCAATTTTGAAACCAGCGGATCGCTCCTCGGGGCGTTGATGAGCATTCAGTCGCTTCACCGGCCCGACGATTATTACGTGCGGCTGCCGGACCGCTATCGCGCTCTTACCGCCGCCGATCTGGACCAGGCCGCGAGGAGCGCCATCGATCCCTCGAAGCTCATCTGGGTGGTCGTTGGCGATGCCTCGAAGGTCAAATCGCAGCTCGACACGTTGGGAATGCCGGTCGAGGTGATCGAGGCGCCTTAAAGAACACGCGTCGTGTGACCCATCTTGCGGCCAGGGCGAGCCTCGCCCTTGCCGTAGACGTGGACGTGGAGGCCGCTGTCCGCGACCAGCTCGGGCCAGCGGTGGACGTCGTTGCCGATGAGGTTGTCCATCACCGCGCCGGAGCCAACCAGGCCGGTTGGACCCGGTGGCAGGTCGCAGATTGCGCGGATGTGCTGCTCGAACTGGGAGGTGACCGCGCCTTCGATCGTCCAGTGGCCGCTGTTATGGACGCGCGGCGCGATCTCGTTGACCAGCGGCCCGTCGTGGCTTGCGAAGAACTCGACTGTGAGAACACCGACGTGATCGAGCGCTTCGGCGATGTGGATCGCAGCCTCGCGCGCTTCGCCAAGCTGGGCCGCGACCGTCTCCCTGCACGGCACGCTCGAGCGGCGGAGAATCCCGTCGCCGTGCTGGTTCTCGGCAGAATCCCAATGGACACAGCGACCGTCCGCCCAGCGCGCGACGATCACCGAAAATTCGGCGAAGAAGTCTATTCCCGCTTCGGCGACCGCCGGCTCTTCCCCGATTGCGCTCCACGCCTGCGCGGTCTCGCGTTCGGACCGAACCCACGCCTGGCCCTTGCCGTCATAACCCCAGCGCCGGGTCTTCAGCACTAGCGGGCAACCAAATTGCGAGGCTGCGGCAGCGACCTCGTCGCTTGTAGAGACCTCGCGCCAGGCAGCGACCTGACCGCCGCAGCCTTCGATGAAGGCCTTCTCTTTCGCCCGATCCTGGGCGATCGCGAGGGAACGCGCGGATGGCCGTAGCTTGTCGCCCAACACGTCGAGCGGGGCGACCGGCAGGTTCTCGAATTCGTAAGTCGCGACGTCGACGCCGTCGGCAAATTCCCGAAGCGCTCCAAGATCGTCGAAGCTTGCTTGCGTAAAATGTGCGGACACCTGGGATGCCGGGCCGTTCGGGCCAGGATCGAGGATGTGGCATTTGTAGCCGAGTTCCGCCGCCGCCATGGCGAGCATCCGGCCGAGCTGACCGCCGCCGATGATACCGATTGTGGACCCGGGACCGATACTCATTCCGGCGCTTCGGCCACCGATCCGGTCTGCTTCTCGCGCCACGCCTCGAGCCGCTCGGCAAGCGCCTCGTCGCCGGTTGCGAGCATTGCCGCTGCAAGCAGCGCCGCATTGATTGCTCCTGCCTTGCCGATCGCGAGCGTTCCCACAGGCACGCCCGCCGGCATCTGGACGATGGACAGGAGGCTATCCATGCCCTTCAGAGCGTGGCTTTCAACCGGAACCCCGAGCACTGGGAGGCACGTCATCGACGCGGTCATCCCCGGGAGGTGCGCTGCCCCGCCGGCTCCGGCGATCACGACTTTCAATCCGCGGCCCTTGGCCGACTGAGCATAATCGTAAAGCCGCTTGGGAGTCCGATGAGCCGACACGACCTTGGTCTCATGAGCGACTCCGAGCTCATCGAGCGTGTCGGCAGCGTGACGCATCGTCTCCCAATCGGAGCGGCTGCCCATGATGATGCCGACCAGCGGCTCTGCCATTGTCCCACCTTGAAGCAAGTCGAATGAGCCGGCTCGTTTAAGGTTCCGATTCCGGCTAGGCAATCAGAGGTTGCCGATGGCGACTCGTACGCCGGAGTTGCCTCGGCGAAGGTCGTGTATTTTCAAGGCTTTGGAATCGCGCTATGACGAGCAGCGCAGACAAGAGCAACAGGGGCTCGGGGGCAATGTCTGATCAAGTGACCGACGTCGTCGACGTCGAGGAAATGATTGGCGAGATTATCGGACTGCGCGGCAAGATCGCGCAGCTGCAGGAACGCGTCGAGCAGCTCGACATGCTCGCTCACGAGGACAGCCTCGTCGGCCTGCCGAATCGTCGCGGTTTCATGCGCGCTCTGGAGCGGCTGATCGACCGCGTCGTCCGTTACGACGAGAAGGCCGCGCTGTTGTTCGTCGACGTCGATGGGCTGAAGGTCATCAACGACAGCTTTGGCCATCAGGCCGGCGATGAAGCGCTCATGCAGACTGCGCGCCTGCTCGTCGGCGGCGTTCGCAAGAGCGACATCGTCGCTCGGCTGGGCGGCGACGAATTCGCGATCCTTCTTGGCCATGCTGACGAAGAATCAGCGCGGGAGACGGCGACTCGCCTCGTCGACCTCATCGCCGGCTCGAAGTTTGTGCATGAAGGCAAGTCGTTGCCGCTCAGCGTCGCAATTGGCGCCAGCGCCATCCAGAGCGAGGATACGCCAGAGACCGCGCTCGCCCGAGCCGATCACGAAATGTACCGGCGCAAGGCCGCGGCTTAAGCCGCTTCGCCCAAATAATATCGCCGAGCGACGGAGAGATCCTCCGCAAGCTCATAGACGATCGGCTTTCCGGTCGGGATTTCCAGTCCCGCAATCTCTTCGTCACTGATGCCGGAGAGATATTTGATGATACCGCGAAGCGAATTTCCGTGGGCTGCAACCATCACTCGTTTGCCCGCTCTTAGTGCGGGCGCAATCTCGGCTTCGTAATAAGGCACTGCGCGCGCGATCGTGTCCTTGAGGCTCTCGGTGTCGGGGACATCGATCCCTGCATAGCGGCGATCGCCGCTCACGTCATACGGGCTGTCCTTTGGCAGCGGCGGCGGCGGGATATCGTAAGAGCGGCGCCAGATCCTGACCTGCTCCTCGCCGACCTTGTCGATCATCTCCTGCTTGTTGAGCCCGGTCAGGCCGCCATAATGCCGCTCGTTGAGCTGCCAGTCCTTGGTGACCGGGAGCCACAGCCGGTCCATTTCGTGAAGGACGAGGTGAAGCGTCCGGATCGCTCGCGTGAGCACGCTCGTGAAGCAGTAGTCGAAGTCGAAGCCGTGTCCTTTCAGAAGGCGGCCGGCGGCGCGCGCTTCTCCGAGGCCCGCCTCGCTGAGGTCGACATCCCACCAGCCCGTAAATCGATTTTCGAGGTTCCACTGCGACTGCCCGTGCCGCAGCAGAACGAGCGTCGGCATCAGGCTTCGACCTCTTCCTTCTTGGACGAACGCCGCTCGCTCGAGGCCTTCTTGAGCTCGGGAAGGATGGCGTGGAGCGAATCGAGGCAGGCGCAAGCCAGATATTTCGAGCGCTTCGGCGACCAGCCGTAAACCTCGTCGGGCAGCTTGAAATTGTCCTTGAACGGCATCTCCAGGGTCATCGACACGCAGCCGTAGCGCTCAGCGAGCTGGGTCGTCGACATGCTCATGTTCGCTCCGCCTGGACTTGGGATCTCATAGCCCCGCTCGCGCTGGAAGTCGGGCGAGATCCGCTCCAGTGTCTCGCTGAAGAGCTCGAACAGCTTCTGCTGGCGGTCGCTGAGCGAGGGAATGCCTTCGAAGCCGGCGAGGAAGTTCGCCGGGATTGCTTCGTCGCCGTGCACGTCCATCGCGAAGTCGACCCCGGTCTTGTCCATCGCGTTGCGCACGCACAGAACTTCCGGGCTCTTCTCGGCCGACGGGGCATGCCATTCGCGGTTGAGATTGGTTCCCACCGCGTTGGTTCGTAAGTGACCTCGTCGCGAACCGTCGGGGTTCATGTTCGGGACTATTCGGAAGGTGCATGATTTGCGGAGCACCCGAGCGACAGGGTCGTCTTCGTCGGTGAGCTTCTCGAGCGCGCCTTCCATCCACCATTCGGCCATGCTCTCGCCGGGATGCTGCCGAGCGTAGAGCCAGACGCTGAGCGGGCCCTCGCCGATCGTCAGGCAGTCGATGTCCTGTCCATCGAGGCTCTTGCCGAGGAACTCATAGCCGACGCCCTCAATTGCGGCGGTCTGGGTGACGAGGTCGTGGTGCCGCTCCATCGAATAGGGCGCGAAATAGGCGATCCAGACGAGGTCCTGCGGCGCGGTCAGCTTCATCGTCAGAACGCCGTCTGCGTAGCGCGTGTCCTCGATTCGAACCCATTCCTCGCGGTCGAAGCTCATCACCCCTTTGTAGTCGGGCCATCCGTGCGGATAGGCGGAGCCGGAGCAATTGGTGATTCGCAAAGTGACCGCTCGCCCGCCGGCGCCGGCAAGCCGGAAATAGAACCATTGATAGAAATCGCTCATGTGGTCCGTGACGATCTCGAGGTCGACGCTGTCGCCGTCCTGGTTGATCACTCGGATGTTACCCGCATCGAACGCGCTGGAAATGGTCAGTGCCATGCGATCATACTCGCCGTGAGTGGAATTCGGGGCGGCTGATAGCCTAAATCGGCTGGTCCGCAACCTTGGTTCCCGCTTGGCACTTCGAGTGGTCCTCGGCTAGCGCCTCGAGCATGAACCAAGTCCCAATAATCGTCACCGGCGGAGCCGGTTACATCGGCAGCCATGCGGTCCTCGCGCTCAAGGACGATGGGTGGCCGGTCGCGGTCATCGACGATCTTTCCAACGGCACTCGCGAAGCCGTGCCCGCCGACGTGCCTTTTTACGAGGGGAACATCGCCGACCGCTCGCTCGTCGATCGCATCTTCCGCGAGCAGCAGACGCAGGCGGTGATGCATTTCGCAGGGTCGATCGTGGTCCCGGAGTCGGTCGCCGAGCCGCTGAAATATTATGCGAACAATACCCTCGCTTCGCATTCGCTGATCAGCGCGGCAGTCGAGGCCAGAGTGAAGCACATTCTGTTTTCATCGACCGCTGCAGTCTATGGAGCGCCGGAACGGGTGCCGATCGACGAAGAAGACGCAAAGGCGCCGATCAATCCCTACGGCGCGTCCAAGCTGATGACCGAACGGATGCTCGCGGACGCATCGGCCGCTCATCCCTTCAATTACGGCGCTCTACGCTATTTCAACGTGTCGGGCGCCGATCCGAAGGGCCGGACGGGACAGATCGGCAAGGGCTCAACCCACCTCATCAAGGTCGCCTGCGAGACTGCGGTTGGGAAGCGGAGTGAGATTGCGGTCTACGGCACCGACTATCCGACCGCCGATGGAACCTGCATCCGCGACTATATTCATGTCAGTGATCTAGCCGACGCTCATGTTGCGGCGCTCAATTGGCTGGTCGAGCACCCAGATGACAACCTCGTGGTCAATTGCGGCTACGGAAAAGGGCTCTCGGTCCTTGAAGTGCTCGACGCCGTCGACCGCCACACCAACCTCCCTCTGAAGCGCGTGATGGAGGGGCGGCGTGCCGGAGATCCGCCGGAGCTGGTTGCCGGCAATTCGCAGCTCACCCAAAAGCTCGGCTGGAAACCGAGATATGCGGATATCGATCGGATCGTCGGCGACGCTCTCAGCTGGGAGCGAAAGCTCGCCGAGCGCGCCTAGGCTCTGGCGATTCGGGTCTTGCGACTTTTCCTTGGCATTGCCGTCGTAGGTGGTCTCGATGATGTCGCAGTTGCGATCGATGTAGCTGATCGTCGCTTTCACCAACCTGGCGTTTGGCTGGCAGGCGCACAGCACTGCCGCCGGCATCCCGACTGCCGTCTTGGTCGAGATGCGCACGTTTTCGCCTCCAGCATCGCCCGCATTGACTAACCCCTCCACGGTAACGGAAGCGTCAACTGGCTGCGCTTAGGCGGTTGTTTACTGCGAGCTCCTAAGATCCAGGCGATGCGCGGGATCCTCATCTTCCTCTTCGCAATCGGGTTCCTGGCATCGTTTGCCGGGCATCGCCCGACGCGCTCGTCGGGGCACGTGCCCGACGTTGCGCAGCAATCCTTCGACGATGAAAAGGATCGCGTTGCAGAGCTCAAGGCGAACAACGAGCCACAATTCACCGGCGAGGACGGGTCGCTCGAGCTTCAACGCAATGCAGATGGTCATTTCTATGCGGACGTCCTCGTGAACGGGACGAGCTTGCACATGCTGGTCGACACCGGCGCGAGCGTGATCGCTTTGTCGCGCGAGGACGCAGCTGCCGCCTCGATCGCAACCTCGATCGGAATGAACGACGTGGTCGGCGAGGGCGCCGGCGGCGACGTCAAAGGCGAATATGCCCGCCTCGACAATGTCGAGCTTGGCCCGCTCAGCGCGCAGCGGCTCGACGCAGTCATCCTCGATAGCGGCGGGCAATCGCTGCTCGGCCAGAATTTCCTCGAGAAGTTCGATTCGGTGCAGATCGAGGGCGACCGGATGATCCTTCGCCGGAACTCTTGAGGTCAGCCTAGCTCAGGCTTGGCCATCCGCTCGTCCAGCAAGGCTCTGACGCGTGTCGCCAGGGCCTGCCTCGAATAGGGTTTCGCCAGGAGGTTCACGTCGGCATCGAGCCGTCCGCCATGGACGATCGCATTCTCGGTGTAGCCGGATGTGAACAGAACAGCGAGCGATGGAATCCGCGCTTTCGCTTTCCTTGCAAGCTCCGGGCTGCGCAGCGGCCCGGGCATTACGACGTCGGTGAAGAGGAGGTCGATCTTGACCCCGCTCTCGAGCACCGGAACGGCGCTCGCAGCATCTTTGGCCGTCAGTATGTTGTAGCCAAGGTCACGAAGCATGTCGGTGACGATCGCTCGAACCTCCTCATCATCCTCGACCACGAGGATCGTTTCCGAACCGCCGCGGGCCTCCACCAGCTCGGGTCCCGCAACCGCGACCTCGTCCTCGTGAACGCGGGGGAGGTAGAGCTTGACGGACGTCCCCTTGCCCGCCTCGCTGTAGATCCTCACGTGCCCGCCGGACTGTTTGACGAAGCCGTATACCATCGAGAGGCCGAGGCCGGATCCCTTGCCTTCGGGCTTGGTCGTGAAGAATGGCTCGAATACCTGCTCGACGAGCTCGTCGGGAATCCCAACGCCGGTGTCGGTGACGGCAATCATCACATATTGCCCGGGCTTCACGTCGGAATGATCTGCCGCATAATCGTGATCGAGATGGGCGTTGCGTACCTCGACCGTGAGTTTGCCGACGCCGTCCATCGCGTCGCGCGCGTTGATCGCGAGGTTGAGCACTGCATTCTCGATCTGGTTCGGATCGGCGAAGGCGTTCCACAGGCCGCCTGAAATGACGGTTTCCATCTCGACCGCTTCGCCGATGCTGCGCTGGAACAGGTCCTCCATCCCGGCGACCAGCCGGCCGACGTTCACGACCTTTGGCTCAAGCGGCTGCCGCCGACCAAAAGCGAGGAGCTGGCTGGCGAGCTTCGCGCCGCGAGCCACTCCACTCATGGCATTGTTGAGGCGCCGCTCCGCGCGCGCGTCGCCAGAAAATTCCGGGGCCAGGAGCTGAAGGTTGCCCGAGATGATCTGGAGCAGATTGTTGAAGTCGTGAGCGATGCCGCCGGTGAGCTTGCCGATCGATTCAAGCTTCTGAGCGCGCTGGAGTGCGACCTCGGCCGCGCGCCTGTCGGCAATCTCGCTGACGACTCGGGCTTCAAGGGTTTCGTTGAGATCTCGGAGCGCCGCCTCGGCGCGCTTGCGCTCGATCACCAGGGCCGCGGTCTGGGTGATCATCCGGACCAGCTGCAAATCTTCCTCGACCGGCTCGCGCGGCTCGCGGTGATACATTGCGAACGTCCCCAGGATCGCGCCTGAGCCGGAGCGGATCGGGACCGACCAGCAGGCCCTGAGGCCATGCTCGAGCGCGAGGTCCTTGAAGTCCGCCCACAACGGATCGGTCGCGATGTCGGAGACGAACACCGGCTTGCCGGTCGCAGCGGCGGTGCCGCACGAGCCGACCGAAGGCCCGATCTCGATACCGTCGATCGCCGCATTATAGGCTTCGGGAAGACTCGGCGCCGCGCCGTGGCGAAGGTGCTTTGCATCCCTATCGAGAAGAAGGATCGAGCTCAGCAAACCGGATTCGGAATGTTTCTCGACCGTTCTCGCCAGCCCTTCGAGCGCCTGCTCCAGCGGCTGGTCGAGGATCGCCTGCTCGAGCACCGTATTATGGGCGATCCGGAGAGCCTCGCTACGCTTCTGGTCGGTGACGTCATAGCCCTGCACGAAGATCCCCGAGACCGCGCCGTCGGCGCCCATCATCGGCTGGTAGACGAAATCGACGAACCTCTCCTCGTCCGTTCGGCCACTTCTGGTCAGCCGTACCGGGACCGCTCGGCCGACATAGGATTCACGGCTGTCGCGAACTTTTTCGAGGAGGTCGACGAAACCCTGGTTGGCGACTTCGGGGAGGGCTTCGACGACGGTCTTCCCAATCACATCGCGGCCGACGAGGTCGAGATAGGCCTGGTTCGCCATCTCGAACCGAAGCTCCGGACCCTCGATCAGCGCAGTAAAACCGGGCGCCATGTCGAACATCTGGTGAAGGCGCTCGCGCTCGCCGTTGGAATGGTGCTCGGCACGAACCTTGGCGGTGGTTTCGACAACGACCGCGATGACCCCGACGGGCACTCCGTCGTCGTCGACAATCCGCGAATAATCGAGGTTCATCCACGCCGGCTCGGGGCTTCCGTGGCGGTCCAGCGCGAGCACCTGATCCTCGTATGAAAGCACCTCGCCACAGCGATAGACTTTCTCCATCACATTGCGGTTCCAGTCGGCCGCTTCGGGCCAGGCGTCGAGGACCTTGAGGCCGAGGATCTGCGGATGCCTTTTGCCCGCAAAGCGAGCATAGGAATCGTTGTAGACCATCACTCCATCATCGCCCCACAAAGTGACGATCGGAACCGGCGACTGAAGGATGAGAGCGATCGTCGTCTTGACGACCTCGGGCCACGCCTCAATCGGTCCGAGCGACGTGCGCGACCAGTCGAGCTCTGCGATCAGGCCTCCAAGCTCGCTCGAAATTCCGAGGAAGCCAGGGCGAATGACGAGTGTTGTTATATGTTCCAGTGTTGATGTTCCGAGCAGGTTGCGCAGCAAAAGCGTTGCGGCGACGTCAGGGTTCCCACGGCTGGCGTCAACTCGGAAGGAGCGCGTCAGATTTGCCGCACTTGAGGTCGGCATCTTTGCTGATCGTAAAGCCCGATGAGCGCAGCTGCTCGGCTGGGCGAAGCGCCAAATGCTTGACTTGCCAGCGCCTGCTCTCTAGGCGGGCCACCGGTCTTACGGGACCATTCCGACAATGAGAAATTGAAGAGAACGAGGCAGGCGCCCGGCCATGAAGATTCGCAATTCGCTAAAGTCGCTGAAGTCGCGCCACCGGGACTGCCGAGTGATTCGCCGTCGTGGGCGCACTTACGTCATCAACAAGACGAACCGCCGCTTCAAGGCGAGACAAGGCTAAACTCGAGGGCGAGCTCAGGCTGGCGAACTCGCCAGGCTCGAGCACTCGCGCATCGCCCCTTCACTCCTCTGAAAGTTGCGCGCGGCCGGTCCGATCTCCACATTGTCATCCGGGGACCCGTTTTGAGGGCATTTCCCTGGCTCTAGTCTCGTCAGCGTGGGTTCACGTCGGCCAGGCTACATAAGCCATGATGAGGAGCGGTTCGATGAAGACATTCGTCATCAGCGCGTTGATCGTTGGCGCGGTCGCGCTCGGCGCGACGGCGGCTTACGCAGCTGCCGAGCCGCAGCAGAGCCCGCAGGGCGAGCAGACCCCAAAGGGCTGGAGCTACGATATCCAGAACGGTCAGCGCGTGGCCAAGGGCAATCGGATGACCAATGCCGACGGCAGCTGGCGCGAAGAGGTCAAGCAAGGCAAGTGCACGACCGTCAAGGAGAAGTCGGCGTCCGGCGAGTATAAGGAAACTCGCCAGTGCGATCCGTCCTAGAGACAATCCTCACTTCTTGAAGGTAAAGCTGCCCTTCGGGTGCTGCTTGATCGTGCAGGCGGGGAGGCCCGTCCCAACGACATCCTTGCAATCGCGCACCTGGGCGCTTCCATCGGGGCCGGCGAAGATCGCCCAATCGCGTGAGCTTCCGTTCTCGTAGACGCAGTGAGCGGTCCATTCGTCGAGGTTCTGCCATGTCCCGACATAGCCCGCATCGGTGATTCGCTTGCACGCATAGCCCGCGTCGTAGATCGCCCGTCGGAGCCCGATCGCGAGGTTGATCGCATCGAGCTGGTGCAATTGCTTCTGCTCCTCGCTGACGATCCGGATCTGCGGCTGGTTCGAGTTTCCTTGGCTGGACCGGTTGTTGTTGCAGGCCACCAGCATGATGAGGCCCAAGAGAATGACGGGCGCCGTCCGGATCATGTACACCTCCTTCAGCCGCGATAACGAATCTGGACGCGCGAGGCTGCGCTCTTGGCACGGGCCACCGCGTCATCGGCGGTCTCGCCGCGTGCAAGAGCGATCCCCATTCGGCGATTCTTCAATGTGTTCGGCTTCGCGAAGATCCTGAGGTCGACGGGGCTGCGCGGAGCTCCCAGCGCCATCGCTTCGGCCATTCCCTCAAAGGCAAAATCCTCGCTCTCGCGGTCGCTTAGGATCACCGCCGAGGCGGACGGGCCAACGAGCTCGATCGACGCGATCGGTAGTCCCAGGATCGCTCGCAGGTGAAGCTCGAACTGGTTCGGAAATTGCGAGATCAGGGTCACCATGCCCGTGTCGTGGGGGCGGGGCGAAAGCTCGGAGAAGATGGCCTGATCACCACAAATGAAGAATTCGACGCCGAAGATGCCATGCCCGCCCAGGGCCTCGACGACCTTGCGCGCCTGGAATCGTGCTGACTGAAGCGCCTCCTGCGGAATCCCCGCCGGCTGCCAGCTTTCGCGATAGTCACCAAACTCCTGGCGGTGCCCGACCGGAGGTGCGAACAGGATGCCGTCCTTGGTCGCGACCGTCAGCATCGTAATCTCGCTGTCGAACCTGATTAGTTCCTCGACGATGATTCGTGGCCGGTCGCCGCGCATTTTCTCGACCGCATAATCCCACGCCGTCCCAACTTCCTCGATCGAGCCGACAATCGTTTGGCCCTTGCCAGAGCTCGACATGACCGGCTTGATCACGCAAGGGAGGCCGACCTCCTCGGCCGCCGACACCGCTTCATCGCGGCTCTCAGCGAAGCGATATCTGGAAGTGACCAGCCCAAGGTCGCGCGCTGCGAGGTCACGAATGCCGTCGCGGTTCATGGTCAGCTGCACCGCTTTGGCCGAGGGCGCTACGCGCCACCCTTCCTGCTCGAGCTCAGCGAGCATCGCCGTGTCGATTGCCTCGATCTCCGGGATGATCACGTCGGGCCGATGCTTTTCGACCGCCGTCCGGATCGCCTTCCCGTCTAGCATCGAAAAAACCTCGGAGGAATCCGCCATCTGCATCGCCGGCGCGTTGGCGTAGCGATCGCAAGCGATCATTCGGCAGCCGAGCCGCTTGGCGGCGATCGTGAGCTCCCGACCCAGCTCACCGGACCCGAGCAGCATCAACGTGGCGGTATGCATGGGCTGGGCGATAGCGGCGCGGCGATTGCTCGGCTAGACCGCCCGAGCAAGGGAGGCCTGACATGCGTTCACTATATCTCGCTGCTGCAGCCGCGATGCTGATCGGCGCCGCGCCGGCGAAGAAGCCGCTGACACCAGGGGACGTGGTTGCATCGGCACCGGCCGGCTCGTGGAAGACCATTGTTCCCGACGACCTCCTGGTGATGGACCTCAAGAGGGGCGGGCGGATCGTGATCCAGCTCGCACCGGCGTTCGCGCCGGTCCACGTCGGCAATGTGAAGGCGCTTGCGCGCGGCAATTATTGGGCAGGCGCTACCATCTATCGGCTGCAGGATAATTATGTCGCTCAATGGGGCTTGAACGACAGCGACCGGCCGTGGCCCAAGGGGGTCGTTGCCAAGCCCCCCGCCGAATATACGCGTGCCCTTGCAGGTCTCGCCGTCAAGCCGCTCGGCTATTCAGACAATTACGCACCAGGAGCAGGGTTCGCCGACGGCTGGCCGGTCGCCTACAGCAGCAAGTCGGGCTGGGCGAACCTTGCTCATTGCTATGGCAGCGTGGGCGTTGGCCGCGACCTTGCGCCGGACACCGGGACCGGCGGCGAGCTCTATGCAGTGATCGGACAGCCGGCGCGTCAGCTCGATCGCAACATCGCGCTCGTCGGGCGAGTGATCGAGGGGATCGACCTCTTGAGCTCGCTTCCGCGTGGACCGGCGCCGATGGGCTTCTACACGGACAAGTCGCTGCCGGTTCCCATCAACAGCATCCGCCTGGCAAGCGACATCCCGCCCGCCGACCGGCCTTCATATGAATATCTGGACACGAACAGTCCGAGCTTCGCTCGCTACATCCAGGTCCGCGCGAACCGGCACGACGACTTCTATCGGGTACCCGCAGGCGGCGTCGACCTCTGCAATGTGCCCGTCCCGGTGAGGAAGAAAAAAGCCTAGATCAGGCCGCCCATTCGCGGATTGCCCCGTTCTTGTGCTGGATGATGGTGGGGCCGTTGTGCGAGCGCATGCTCGCTTCTGCAAGCGGAAGCGCGGTTGCGCAAAACGCGCATTCCGCGGACATGCGCCCGATCAGCCAGTGCGTTCGGCCGCAACCCGGGCAATGGTTTATCTCATGCTCCCGATACACGACATGGTAGCCGCGCTCGTAAGGCATCCAGGCCTCGACCGAAGAGATTGGCATCGCTTGCTTCCTTTCGCGCCACCCAACGTGCAGCCGAGCGCTGGGTTGCACGATGTGCCGATCCGGAACGCTCATGGAGGAGACCAGGAAAGCGACGAGCCGAGCGCCGCTCGCGGTTGAATGGGGCTAGATCGGAAGCCCGTCGAGCGAGATCGGCTCGGCGAACTCGGCGCCGATCTTGTCGCCCGCGATCCACTTGACGACGGCGTTCGCGCGACCGCGCCCGGGAAGCATCAGCCACACTCGGGTGCCGACCTCGAACCGCCCCTCGGAGATCGCCATGAAGCCGCGCTCCGAGATGTTGACCACCCGGGCTTCGACACCGCTCGCGCCGAGCTCGCGCATCTTGGCGTCGAGGTCGACCGGAAGGCGCGAGAAGCGCCGCCGGTCGCTTTCGTCCTCGCCGATGCGAGCCCTGATCGTCACGATCGTCGTCTCCATCCGCCGCTACTCCAGCGGCGCAGCGAAGGAGAGGCCGATACGCCCCTCTTTCACCCATCTCACCTGTGCCGAGACGAGACCGCGGTCAAGAAGCTGCAAAGTCAGCCGCTCACCAATGTTGGGCGTGTGTGGGAAAATCACCATGGCGCCCGACGACGAAATATTGATCAGCCGGATCACGTGCCTGCGGCCTCGGAAATCGAGCACGGCGGTGCTTGAGGAGGCTGCGTGGCGCAGCTCGGCACGCTCGTCTATCACTCGCACCTCAGCGCGTGGGATCATTCCCCCATCGAGAAAAAGACTGGACGCCACGCTTCGTTTCGCTCCTCTGGACGAGCCTTGCCATGACCTTAGACAGATGCGCTTAAGGATTGGTTTGCGATGAGCTGTGGCGAACGGTCTGCGACTGTAGCCAACGGTCACTGGCAGGCCTTGAAGCAGGCGTGTATGAATGATGCAGAGGTGGGGGTTACCTTTTGAAATGACTGACTTGTTACTGCCGAAAGGCAAGTCGGCGAAGTCGCTGATTCTGTTCACTTCACTGGCTGGAATGATTGCTTCGCCGGTCGCCGCGCAAGTCTCGCCGGCTCGTCCTCCGGTCGCTCCTTATGCCCGGCCCTTGGCCCCTTTGGCGAAGCCCGTCCCTGCGCAAAAGCCCTCGGTCCCCGCGCAAAAGGTCCCGGTCTCTCCGGGGAAGGCCGCACCCGAGGGCGCGGTTCCTGGCAATCCGGATTATGCGCCCGATCAGCCGCAGGCCAGCCAGTTGGCACCGGTCCCGGCCCCGTTGCCGCCGGTGCTCTGGGATGTTGCCAATGCGCAGGCGCTGCTTGGCTACATCCAGCAGGTCGGCGTCGAAGGGCTGAACCCGGGCGACTACGATCCCGACGGCCTCGCGACCGCAATTCAGGCGGGCGACTTTTACTTGATGTCGGCCGCCGCAACGCAACGCTTCAATCTCCTGTCGAGCGACCTTGCACTCGGCCACGTGAGGAAGCCCGCCCGGGTCGACTGGTGGATCGTCGACAACGACCTCGACCCCGTCAAACAGGATTCGCTCCTGAGGGCCGCGCTTCCCCGCCACGATGTCGTGGGCGCTCTCAACGGGCTTCTCCCGACCCATCCTCAATATGCCGCCCTGAAAGCTGCGCTTGCGGCAACGCCTGCGAGCGACATTGCAACGCGCGACCGAGTTCGTCTCAACATGGACCGCTGGCGCTGGCTCCCGCGCGACCTCGGCGAGAAATATATCATCGTCAACGTCCCCAGCTTCCACGCCACGCTCGTCCAGGACGGAGCGACGCGGTGGAAGGAACGGGCGATCGCCGGCAAGCTCACAACTCCGACGCCGCAATTGAATGCGCTTGCCACGGGTGTGATCCTGAACCCGTGGTGGGAGGTGCCCAAGAGCATCGAGAAGGAGGCTGCAGGGAAGAAGGGCTTCGTCGCCGTGAAGGGCGCGGACGGTGAGATCCAACGCTGGCGCCAGCCTCCGGGGCCGACCAACGCGCTCGGGCAATTGAAGTTCGTGATGCCCAATTCCAAGGCCATCTATCTCCACGACACCAATGCCAGAAGCCGTTTCAACGACAGCGTCCGAGCGCTCAGCCATGGCTGCGTTAGAACCCAGCATGTTGTGGATCTCGCGACCCTTCTTCTTGGCGACGACAATGGTCCCTGGACGCCCGACCGGATTCAAACGACGCTCGCGAGCAAGAAGACGGTCCAGGCGAATTTCGTAAAGCCGCTGCCGGTCTACATCGTCTATTTCAGCCAGGCGGCGCTCGTTGACGGGACGATCGTCGACTATAAGGACATGTACGGCCGCGACCCCAAGGCGATGGCTGCTCTCAACATGAAGGATGGCGGTGCAAGCCTCGCTCCTCCGCTTGCCCCGAAGCCGGTGACGGCCGACCCGGTTGTTGCCGGCAAGAAGGCGCCTTCGAGAACTCAATCTCCTGGACAAGCCAAGGATCAGGTGGCGACCAGGTAGGAGGGCTGCTGCCCATCGAGCGGCGCCTGCCGCCCGTCGACCTATGCTTGACTAAGTGCGTTATATGAATAATACACTCAGGGTTTGAGCGATCGCCTTGGCGCGGCCGATCAGCGCCCTGGAGGAAGTCTTGGCATGAACTTCCGGAACATCTCCTCCTGGTGCATCCGCAACCCGGTTTTCCCAATCGTCCTGTTCATTGCCTTCATGCTGGCGGGCTTGATCGCGTTCGCTCGGATGCAGGTGAACAACGCGCCGGATATCGATTTCCCCGCCGCGGACGTTGAAGTCGTACAGCCCGGCGCTGCTCCCAACGAGATGGAAACTCAGATCACTCAGCGGGTCGAGAGCGCGATCCGCGGGGTTAATGGCGTCGACGAGATCAGCAGCACGGTGGTTGAGGGGGACAGCGACACCTTCGTCCAGTTCCAGCTCGGTACTCCGGCGGACCGTGCCGTGAATGACGTGCGCAATGCGGTCGCTCAGATAAGGGGCACCCTCCCCGACGGGATTCTCGAGCCGCAGGTCACCCGGGTCGATGCCGAGAACGAGCCCATCTCGTACGTGGGAGCGCAAACCACTGACATGACGCTCGAGCAATTGAGCTGGTATATTGACGATACGGTAGCGAAACGATTGCTCGGATTGACCGGCATCGCCGCAGTCCAGCGCGTCGGCGGAGTCGATCGAACGATCCGGGTAATCCTCAATCCAGCCGCCTTGCAGGCGCAGGGGATCACTGCCGCCGAGGTCAACCAGCAGCTCCGCCAAAGCAACATGAACGGAGCTGGCGGCAGGGCCGAGATCGCCGGCTCGGAGCAGGGTCTCAGGGTCCTTGGCAATGCCGACACGGCCTACGCGCTTGCCCAGACTCAGATCGCCCTCCCCGGCGGGCGGTTCGCGAAGCTCGCCGATCTCGGCGAGGTCAGGGACAGCAATTCAGAGCAACGCTCGCTCGCGAAGATGAACGGGCGGCAGGTCGTGACCTTCATGATCCAGCGGGCCAAGGGGTCTTCTGAAGTCACCGCCTACCAGTCGCTCTGGACGGAGCTCCACAAGCTCGAAAAGGAAGACCCGCGGATCCACTTCTCCGAAGTCTTCACCAGCGTCGATTATACCAAGGCTCAATACCGCTCCGCGATGGAGGGCCTGATCGAAGGTGCGATCCTCGCGGTGCTGGTCGTCTTCCTGTTCCTTCGCGACATTCGCGCCACGATGATCTCGGCGGTCGCAATCCCACTCTCTGCGATCCCCGCCTTCTGGCTGATGAGCCTCCTGGGGATCACTCTCAACTTCATGTCGACGATGGCTATGGGCCTGGTCTCGGGCGTTCTTGTCGATGATGCGATCGTCGAGATCGAGAACATCGTCCGCCACATGCGCATGGGCAAATCCGCCTATCAGGCGTCTCTCGACGCAGCCGACGAAATTGGTCTCGCCGTGCTCGCGACAACGATGGCGATCGTTGCTGTATTCTTCCCTGTCGCGCTGATGCCCGGAATTACCGGCCAATATTTCAAGGCGTTCGGGTTCACCGTCGTTCTCTCGGTGCTGATGAGCCTGTTCGTCGCGCGAATGATCACGCCGCTGGTCTCGGCCTATTTCCTTCGTTCGCACGGCAAGCAGCCGCACGCGGCATGGAAGTGGATGGATGTCTATTTGAAAGTGCTCAACTGGAGCCTCGATACGACCAGGACCCAGGCGCTCCTTGCAAAATTGCCGAGGACCCCGCGCCGGTTCGGTTATTATGCGATCCTGGCCTTTTTCGTCCTGCTGATGGTCGGCGCCTTCGTCGCTGGAACCGGAGCGGCGATGATGGGTCTTGGCAAGCTCGGCTGGAACGGCGCCATCACGTTCGTCCTTGCAGTGCTGGCCGGGGGAGGCGCCGGCTATGGCGCCGCGAAGCTCATTGGTATCACCGTCCCTCTGATCGGCAGCGGCGCCTTTGCCAACTGGCATGCAATTGCCAGCGCGCGTTGGAATGCAAGGTTGCGCGACCATCGCCTGGCAATGGTCGGAGCCGGCATCGCTACGCTGCTGCTCAGCGTGATCCTGTTCGGAACCCTGTCGGTATCCTTCTTTCCGCCCCAGAACAGCGATTACTCGCGAGCGAACATCACGATGCCGCCAGGGAGCACTTTGAAGACTACCGAGAAGGTGGTCGATGAGACTGCGGCGATCATCGAGAAGGATCCGAGCGTCGACCGAGTCTTCGAGCGCATCAATGTCGGCGAGGGGCACGTCAACATCGTGCTCAAGAAAAACCGAACGGTGAAGAGCTCGGAATTCGAGCGCAACCTCGCGCCAACCCTTGCCGCGATTCCCGACGCTCGGGTCAGCTTCCAAAGCCAGCAAGGCGGCGGGCCGGATCCTGATTCGCGCGATATTATGCTCTATCTCGGCGGTGAGGACCCGGCGCAGCTCAACGCCGTTGCAAACAAGATCGCCCAGGAAATGGCGACTGTCCCGGGACTGCGCGCGCCGCGCGTGGGGAGCAACCTTGCCCAGCCTGAGATCACGATCAAGCCGCGCCTCGACCTTGCCGCGAACCTGGGCGTGACCACGGCTGCGCTCAGCCAGACGATGCGGATCGCAACCATCGGCGACATCGAGCAGAACAGCGCCAAGTTCTCGCTCTCCGACCGGCAGGTGCCGATCCAGGTGTCGCTGTCGGAAAATGATCGCCGCGATCTGTCGACGCTTGAGAATCTGCCGGTGCCGACGTCGAACGGCGGGTCGGTTCCGCTGAAGGCGGTTGCGGAGATCGGCTTCGGCGCTGCCCCAGCGACCATCCTTCGTTCGAACCAGCTTCGCAGGCTGTCGATCGGTGCCGATCTCGCACCCGGCGTCGTCGAGGGTGACGTTTGGGACAAGATCAACGCTCTGCCAACCGTCAAGAAGCTTCCTCAGGGCGTTCAGAAAATGAACCTCGGCAACCAGAAATGGCAGGCCGATCTTCTGTTCAACTTTGCAATGGCGCTAATCGCCGGTGTGCTCCTGGTGTTCGCCGTGCTGGTGCTTCTCTACCGCCGCTTCCTGGCGCCGTTCGTGAACATGGGATCGCTGATCCTCGCGCCTTTGGGGGCCGCGGTCGCTCTTCACATCGCCGGCCAGCCCGTGTCGCTGTTTGTTCTCATAGGGATCCTGATGCTGTTCGGAATTGTCGCCAAGAACTCGATCCTTCTGGTCGATTTCGCGGTCGAGATGATGAACCAAGGGATGGCGAAGAATTCGGCAATCTGGGAAGCCGGGCACAAGCGCGCGCAGCCGATCGTGATGACGACGGTGGCAATGGTTGCGGGCATGCTTCCGACCGCCATCTCGATCAGTGGCGACAACAGCTGGCGAGCACCGATGGGCATTACCGTGATTGGCGGCCTTATCTTCTCGACGGTGCTGACCCTGCTCCTGGTGCCGTCCTATTTCTCGATTGCGATTTCGCTCGAGACGAGGCTCGCGAAAGTCTTCAACCGGATCATCGAGAGCGACCCCGGCGTGACCGCTCAGCCGGTTCCAGCCGAATGAAGAAAAGGGCCGCCTGGAGGCGGCCCTTTTGGAATTCGCTTATTGAAGCTCGCTCAGGCCTGGCCGAGCTTGTCGGCGTAGATCATTCGACCGCCGGCAAGGCGCCGCATGACTGCAAACTGGCTCGCCTTGGGCATCGCGAAACAGCCTTCCGAGCGGCCCAGCATGCCGTGCACCTGGAGCATGTCCGGCTCGGCGTACCAGGCATTGTGAATGACGATCGCGCGCGATTCGGCATTGTTGTTGCTCCAGTCGAGACCGGCGACCTTCAGCGAAAGCCCGTATTTGCCGTCGTAATAATCGGCAGTCGTGTAGGCGCCGTTCGAACTCGCATACGAGCCGAAATCATTGCTGAAGCGCTCGAGATAGCCCGAATGGTCAGGGTCGGAGCCTCGGCCGTGGCAGACGAGGTGGCTTTCGACAGTGCCGTTCTGAAGGTCGACGACGTGGAATCGCGGCTCGCTCGAAGGCTTGGAGAAGTCGACAATGCCGATGCTGTCACGGATCGAGAGCTTGTGCTGGTCAAGCGCCGCCTTAGCGCGGCCAAATAGCTGCGGATCAATGCCGCTCGGAGCGGCCGCCGCTTGAGGCTGGGCCGAAACGGGCGCCATCGGCGTTCCTGCCGGCTTGGGCAACACGAAGCCCGGAATTACCTGCGACGCGGCCGCAGAAGAAAGGATGAGGCCCGCGGCACCGGCAGTGCCTAGACGCAGCATTTCCCTTCGATTTAAGGACATTCTTTCCCTCCGCTCTTGAGCCATCCCTCTATCAATCGGAGGGTTAATGGCAGATAACCTATTACCTCATGTTCCCCGTTCCATCGTCTTAAGCGAACGGCTCGTCGCACTTACTCGCGGGCGGGCAGTTTCTCGCTTTGAAGAGGAGCGTTTGTGGCGCTCGGGAAGCCATCGCCTTCAGCGGGCGAGGATTCTTAATATGCCTGGCGCCAGAAAGGGGCGGGAACTAAATCGACAAATCAGTTAAGCCTCTGAAATGTAGTGTGTTTTACGGTAACTTCAATAGCCTGGCGCGGGAGGAGGCAAGCAATGCTCGCTAAGGAAGAGATCGACCATTGGGCGGAACATATGGATGCTTTTCGAGCCAAGCTAAGAGCGCTTCGCGGGCGCATTCCTGCTCAAACTCAAGTGGAGCTTCAGTCCGAATTCGAGCAGCTGATGCAATTGATGCGCGAGACGCTCGAAATTCCCCATGTCTAAGGGCTCATCGGCAACAGCGCTCCAAACAAGCGCTGCTGCCAACGCCGTTACAGCCGTGACGATCGCTACCCAGCGAGGTTGAGGCACGAACGCGAAGGCTGGCCAGCGCCGCCGCAGAGCTCGGGCGGAAAGGCGAGCGGGCAGATCCCAAGAACAGGCGAAAGACAGCGCGCAAGGCCGCGGATCAGCGGGTGGAAGGGGATTGATCGAACCCGCCCGGGACGATTTGGCGCTCCTCCCATTGGAGCATCAACGGGTTGAACGCTTCTACTCCGACTGCTAAGGGCCGCGCGCCGCCGAGGTTTGCCTCTGGAGGCCGCTATTCTATTGCCGATAGCCCGAGCCAATTGCTTAGCTGACGGCATCTGGGGGTTAATCCCCCGAATTCAGAGACTTTAGGGAGAGTGACGGGAGTTTATGCAGATCATCGTTCGCGACAATAATGTCGAGCAGGCGCTGCGCGCGCTGAAGAAGAAGCTGCAGCGCGAGGGCGTCTACCGCGAGATGAAGCTGCGCCGTCATTACGAGAAGCCGTCGGAGAAGCGCGCTCGCGAACGCGCCGCTGCAATCCGACGCGCCCGCAAGCTCGAGCGCAAACGCGCCGAGCGCGAAGGCTCTCGCTAAGCCAGATTGACCTTAGCGCCCGTGTCCGTCGCCGAAGCTGCCCATCGCCCCGAGCGCCGCGGGAAAGCCGCTGCGCTGTGGATCGGCTTCCTCATCGTGATCGCCGCCGGAGTTGGCCTAGCCTGGATCGGAGCCGGTTCGCTAAGGCCGACGGTGACCTCGAGCGGGCTCGAGTTCCGGGTCGTGAAGAACGGCAGCGGAGCGACGATCGGCCGAGCCGACGCGGCATTGATGGACTATGTTCTCACCAGCGATGACGGCACGATCATCGACAACAGCGAAAGCCATGGCGGCGCCCAGCCATTTGCTATGGACCAGGTCTATCCCGGGTTCGCCGAGGCGATGACAAGGATGCAGGAAGGCGGTCAATACCGCTTCTCCATGCCGCAAAGCCTCGCCTTCGGAGCGAATGGCGCGCCCCAGGGCTTCCCCAAGGGGAGCAAACTCAACTTCGAGGTGCGCGTGCGGAAGATCGTGCCCGGCGGCGCTGCGCTGCTCCAGCAGCAGTTGCAGCAGCAGGCGCAGCAGCAGTAATCGGCCTACCGTCGACGACGTCCGGCCCCTCTCCCTCCTCCGCCTCGTGCCGCTTGCTGAGATCCACGAGAACGACCTTCAGGGTGGCAAGGATCGGGTCGGCGAACAGAACGCCCAGAATCCCGAATAGCGCCGCCATCAAGAGCTGCATCGCCAAGAGCACCGCCGGCGCGAGGTCGACCGTCCGCCGAGCCACATAGGGCACGACCAGATAAGCGTCGATATTATGAACCAGGAAATAGACGATGATGCACCAGATGCCGTGCCCGTAACCGGCGCTGAACCCGACCGCGATCATCAGGACTCCGGACGTTATCGCGCCAATGTTGGGAATGAAGGCGAGGACGCCCGTGAGGAGGCCCAGCAATCCCGCCATAGGTACTCCGCCGATGGTCATCATGAACCAGGTGAAGGCGCCTTCGAAGACCATCGCGATAAGTCTTCCAAAAAGTAGCCGGCGAACGGTGAAGCCGACATGCTCCGCAATCCGGTAGAATCCGGCGCGAGCGCGAAGCGGAAGCATCCAGGCAATGCCGCGGTCATAGAGCCGCGGCTCCGAGGCGATGAAAATGCCGATCACGATCATCGCGATGACGCTTGCGACGGCGCCGATCACGGTTCCGACCGCGCTCGTCAGATGATTAATCCCGCCGAGCAGCTGCGATCCAAGATCGGCCGACTGACCCCTGGGCATGAGGCCCAAAGAGGCGGCGAAAGCCACCAGCCGGGCGAATTGCGCAGCGACGACGTCGCGCAAGGCTTCGAACTGCGCGGCGATTGTCGTACCCGCGAACCACAATACCCAGCCGATGAATCCGAAACCGAGGATCAGGACGAGCAGCAGGCGCCACGGGCGCGGAATTGGGAGGTAACGGCCGACAAAGCGCACGCCCCCATCGAGGAGAACCGCGAAAATTGCTCCCCCGATGATCAGCAGGATGGGCTGGCCAAGGACGACGACGCCGATGATTGCGAGCGCCATCCCGAACCACACCGCTGCTTTTTGCAATTCGCTGCGGACCACGGGATCGCGAAACTCCGCCGGACCTGGCCGCTCGATATGCGGTTTGGTCGTGGCGGGTCGCTGGTCCATCAATTGTCTCTGAGCGAGCTTCCGGCGCGGCCCGATCGGAGCGCCTCAAACCAGCTGACCGGGTTCCACCACGTCGACGTACCATCGAGGGAGAAAGTGATGAACTCGGCACGGCCGCCGATATTCTCCCATGGCACCGGGCCGCCGAGGCCGCCCTGCCATTCGGGCACTCGGCTGTCGGCCGAATTGTCGCGATTGTCGCCCATGAGCCAGACATGGCCGTCGGGAATCGTTACCGGCCCGAAATTGTCCTCGCTCGAGCGGCCGAGCTCGACCGTCTCATAGGAATGCCCGTCGGGCAGAGTTTCGCGAACCACCGGAACCCGGCAGTACATCTTTCCGTCCGAGCCGCGCACCCGGAAATCGTAGAGGGCGGGATCGTGGTCCGACCCGCATGGCGAGTTGACGTCGATCGGGACCATGTCTGGCGGGAGTGCCTGGCGCTTCACCGGCTGGCCGTTGATCCACAGCTGGCCGTCGACCATCCGGAGCGTGTCGCCTGGAAGGCCGATCACTCGCTTGATGTAATCGGTCCGGGTGCCGGGAGGGGTCACGATCACGATATCGCCGCGCTTGGGCATATGCCCGAATAGGCGGCCGCTTGTCGGCGGAAGCACATGGAAGCTCGGCGAGACCCACGACCATCCGTAAGGATATTTGGTGACGACCAGACGGTCGCCCGTGAGCAGCCCGGGCATCATCGATTTCAGACGGGATGTAAAAGGGCTTGGCGACCAGGCTGTGGAAGCCGAGGACCGCGAGCAGCACCCACAACAGGCCTTTGATCTCGCGCCACAGCGCGGAGCCCTTTTCTTCCTTCATCTGCGGAGACCCGATCGGCTTGTCATCGGCCGCAGTCGCCTCGGGCACGGTATCATTCAACACTCAGGGCTCCAGCTTGCGGGCGGCCAGGATCACGAAAGCCTGGGCCCAGGGATAATCGTCGGTCATCGTCAGGTGAATGTCGATGGCGTGGCCTTCCGGCGCAAGGGCGTCAAGGCGCGCCTTCGCTCCGCCGGTCAGCTGTAGAGTAGGAGCTCCGGACGGAAGATTAACGACGCCAATGTCCTTCATGAACACGCCGCTCCTGAAGCCGGTGCCGACCGCCTTGGAAAATGCTTCCTTCGCGGCAAAGCGCTTGGCGAAGTCCCGCCCCGGGTGTGCGGCCGCGACTCGGCCTTGGCTTGCTCGACCTCGGTGAACACGCGCTTCAGGAACTTGTCGCCCCAGCGCTCGAGCGACTGCTCGATCCGCTCGATGTTGCAGAGATCAGATCCGATTGCGACGATCATGCGTGAGATCTCGGTAGCAGATGCGAAAGCAAGAGGTACTGCAACAAGGAGAATGAGCGCGGCGGCCGAATAGCCACTGGACTTATCGTCGTTCGAAAACCAGGCACGCCACCCGAGGAGGAATACAATCGCAGCCGGAAGCGGAACGATGGCCCAATAATATGCCGAATGCCTTGGAGGACCCAGCGATCCAATCGCGAGGAAGAGAAGCGCAAACGCGATGACCAGTCCGGCCAGATAGCGACGTCCCTTGCGCTGAGAGCGCATCATCGTGCTTCGTCCATCAACTCGCGCATTCGGCGAACGCTCGGCTCGAGACCAGTGAAGATCGCCTCGCCGATGAGAAAATGCCCGATGTTGAGCTCCACAATCTGCGGGATGGCGGCGACTGGCACGACATTGTCGAACGTCAATCCGTGACCGGCATGGGGTTCGATCCCGTTCTTGATTGCGAGCGCCGCGCAATTGGCGATTTGCTTGAGCTCGGCGGCGCGCTCTTCGCCCTTCGCATGGGCATAGCGCCCGGTGTGAAACTCGACGACCGGAGCTCCGAGACGAATCGCCGCTTCGACCTGGGCTTCGGCGGGCTCGATGAACAGGCTCACTCGAATGTTCGCTGAGCCGAGCTTGTCGACATATGGGCCGAGCGTGCCGAACTTGCCGGCTGCGTCGAGCCCACCTTCGGTCGTGCGCTCCTCGCGCCGCTCGGGGACGATGCAGGCGGCATTGGGCCGGTGGCGAAGAGCGATCTCCAACATCTCTTCGCTTGCGGCCATCTCGAGGTTCAGCGGCAGGTCGATCTCCGCCATCAGCCGGTCGATGTCCTTGTCGGTGATATGTCGCCGGTCTTCGCGCAGGTGCGCCGTGATCCCGTCGGCGCCGGCGTCGGCAGCGATGTGAGCGGCGCGTACCGGGTCGGGATGATCGCCGCCGCGCGCGTTCCGGATCGTCGCGACATGGTCGATATTGACGCCGAGGCGAAGGCGAGTGCTCAAGCGGCAGCGCGGCTCCCCGGCTTCACCGCCGGAATTGCCGCAAGCTCGGGCGGCACTCGCTCCGCTTCATACGTTGGAACATCGATCCGGATCAGCGGAAAGAAGGGAACCCCAAGGTCCGCCTGCCCCGACGAACGATCGACGAGCGCCGCTTCCGCAACGACCTCCCCGCCTGCCGCTCGAACCGCCTCGATCGCTTCTCTCGAGGAAAGGCCGGTGGTGACGACATCTTCGACCATCAGCACTTTGGTTCCGGGCTCGATCGCGAAGCCGCGGCGAAGCTCGAACGTCCGCTCGGGTCGTTCGAGGAACATCGCCGGCTTGCCCAGCGCCCGGCCCATCTCGTGCCCGATGATCACTCCTCCCATCGCTGGCGAGATCACCGCCGCCACTTGATCGCGGACAATTTGCGGGATTCGCGAGGCAAGCTCAGTCGCGAGCCGCTCGCTCCGCCGCGGATCCATGAGGACCCGGGCGCATTGCAGGTAGCGCGGGCTCCTGAGGCCCGACGAAAGGATGAAATGGCCCTCGAGCAGCGCATCGGCGGCGCGGAACTCGGCGAGGATTTCGTCGTCCGTCATCATATCGCACGGCCATTAGGACGCAGAAGACGCGCCTTCAACCTTGCCGCGCCATCCCGGCAGGAGGCGCTTGAGGCATGGAAAAGCCGCGCCTATAGAACGCGCAATCTCCGGCGGCGCGGACCTGCGTCTCCGGTTCCAACATGTGATCTGGGGTGCTGATGAGACGGATTGGATGGGCGATCGCCTTGGCCGCGGCCTGGCTTACACCTGCGGCTGCGCAAAGCACCGCGAGTTCGCCCGCGACAAGCACGCCCTCAGCCGCAGCTCCGACGAAGGCGCCGCCGGCGGGCTTTGCCCAGGATTCGATCAAGCCTGACGCTGCGACCGCAAGTCCCGCCCAGGAGCCCGTCGCCGCTGCACTTCCGACCGTCGCTCCAACGCCCGGCATTGGCCAGCCCGATGGTCGGATGAGCCTCCAGGACCAGGTCACTCCAATCGGTCGGGAAGCGGCCGCCTTCCACGACACCTGGCTGCTTTACCTGTGCGCGCTCATCTGCGTGATCGTTCTGGGGCTCCTGGTGTGGGCGATGATTTTCTATCGCAGGGGCCGAAACCCGGTGCCGTCGCGAAACTCGCACAACACCACGATCGAGGTGGTCTGGACTTTGGTCCCGGTCCTCATCCTCGTACTCATCGCAATCCCCTCGATCCAGCTCGAGCGCCACCAATATTCGCCGCCGCCCGCCGATTTGACGGTCAAGGTGACCGGGCACCAATGGTATTGGAGCTACGAATATCCGGCCAACGGAGTGACTTTCGACAGCTATATGCTGAAGGAAGCGAATGACCCGACGAGGCAGAAGAACCAGCGCGCTCGAACCGATGTGGACGGACCGCCGCTGCTTGCCGTCGACGAGCGGGTCGTGATCCCTGAAGGGAAGGTCGTGAAGTTCATCGTCACCGCCGATGACGTCATCCACAGCTTTGCGGTGCCGGCTTTCTGGATCAAGCAGGATGCGAACCCCGGCCAGCTTCACGAGGCCTGGGTCAAGGTCGACCGGCCAGGCGTCTATTTCGGGCAATGCTCCGAGCTCTGCGGAGCTCGTCACGGTTTCATGCCGATCGCCGTCGAAGTGGTCTCGCCAGCCCAATTTGCGACCTGGGTTGCATCGAAGGGAGGCCATTTGCCAGGTGCAATTCCGGCCGCCGCCGGAGTTTCCCCCTCGAAAAGCGGCGCTGGAATGACCGCTCCCGCTCCAGCGGTCGCGGGCACAGCAATTGCAAATACGGCGCCTTCGCCGGCCAGTTCCAACGTCGCCAACCGCGCCAACCAGTAAGCACACGGACCCTAAAGGCAATGAGCACCACCGTCGACGCACTCAATCTCACGCCGCACGAGGCCCATGGCGCGGACCATCACGAGGACCATAAGCCGGGCTTCTTCGTGCGCTGGTTCATGTCCACGAACCACAAGGACATCGGAACGCTCTACCTGATCTTCGCGATTCTCGCGGGGACCATCGGCGGCGCGCTCTCGGGAATCATGCGCTGGGAGCTGATGGAGCCGGGCATCCAGGTGCTCAACCGGGCCTGGCCGATCGGCGCCGGAACCGCGAACTTCGACGAATGGACCCACCACTGGAACGTCCTCGTCACCGCGCACGCGCTCATCATGGTCTTCTTCACGGTCATGCCGGCGATGATGGGCGGGTTCGGCAACTGGTTCGTGCCGCTGATGATCGGCGCTCCGGACATGGCCTTCCCGCGAATGAACAACATCAGCTTCTGGCTCCTGGTCCCATCCTTCCTCCTCCTGCTCGGATCGACGATGGTGCCGGGCGGAACGGGACTTGGCGCCGGAACCGGGTGGACGCTTTATGCCCCGCTATCGACCTCGGGCTCGTCCGGTCCCGCCGTCGACATGGTGATCTTTTCGCTTCACCTCGCGGGGGCGAGCTCGATCCTCGGCGCGATCAACTTCATCACGACCATCTTCAACATGCGCGCGCCGGGCATGACCCTGCACAAGATGCCGCTGTTCGTCTGGTCGGTGCTGGTCACCGCTTTCCTTCTGCTTCTGTCGCTCCCCGTCCTTGCGGGCGCGATCACGATGCTCCTGACCGACCGCAACTTCGGCACCGCCTTCTTCGACGCGTCGGGCGGCGGCAACGTCGTTCTGTACCAGCATCTGTTCTGGTTCTTCGGCCATCCCGAAGTCTACATCATGATCCTGCCGGGGTTCGGAATGGTCAGCCAGGTCGTCGCGACCTTCAGCCGCAAGCCGGTGTTCGGCTATCTCGGAATGGCTTACGCGATGGTCTCGATCGGAGTGATCGGGTTCGTCGTCTGGGCACACCACATGTTCACGACCGGAATGAGCGTCGACGAGAAAATGTATTTCACCGCGGCGACGATGATCATCGCCGTTCCAACGGGGGTGAAGATCTTCAGCTGGATCGCGACGATGTGGGGCGGGTCCCTGACTTTCGAGACCCCAATGCTGTTCGCGATCGGGTTCATCTTCCTGTTCACCGTCGGCGGAGTCACCGGTGTCGTGCTCGCCAATGGCGGCGTCGATACGTACATGCAGGACACCTATTACGTGGTGGCGCACTTCCACTACGTGCTCAGCCTCGGCGCCATCTTCTCGATCTTCGCCGGCTTCTATTACTGGTTCCCCAAGATGAGCGGCCGAATGTACAATGAAGCGCTCGGCAAACTTCACTTCATCCTGATGTTCGTCGGGGTGAACGTCATTTTCTTCCCGATGCACTTCCTCGGCCTCGATGGCATGCCGCGGCGAATCCCCGACTACACCCCGGCCTTCGCGCATTGGAATTACGTGTCGACGGTCGGCTACATGATCACGATCGTTGGCGTGGCGATTTTCTTCCTCAACCTCTTCTGGTCGCTCGCGGCCGGCAAGAGGGCGCCTGCCAACCCGTGGGGCGAAGGCGCAACGACGCTCGAGTGGACTTTGTCTAGCCCGCCGCCGTTCCACCAATATTCGACGCTTCCGCGGATCGACTAATTGGGCTCTCCCTCCCCTTTGCGGCGGAGGGAGGCTATTTCACCCGTTCGACCTTGATGATCCTGACGACGGGATCGAGCATCTGGCCCTTCATCGCGCCCTCGCCCTTGGTCGGGGATACGGGCGAGCCGAGGATCTTCTGAACGACGTCCATCCCTTCGGTCACGTGGCCGAAGGCGGCGAAGCCCGGGTCGGTCGCGGTCGCATCGAGCGCCGGGATATCGCTCGCAAGGATGAAGAAGTCGGCGCGAGCGGTGCCCGGCCCCCCGTTGGCCATGGAGATCGTGCCAGCGACATTGTGCAACCCGGTCTCGGACGTGGGCTCGTGCTTGATCGGCGGATAGAGCTTCAGCCCATTGCTCCGGATGCCGCCCTGGACGAGGCCTCCGTCGCCAACCTTCATTGCGCGGTAGAAGCTCTCACCATCGAAGCGATGGGTGTCGACATAATGGAGAAAATTGGTGGTCGTGACCGGCGCATGCGTCTTGTCGAGGGCAATGACGATTCGGCCGTCGCTGGTCTCGATCGCAACTGGCACCTCCTGCGTCGCGTCGCGGTCGCGGTCGCGGTGGCGGGCTGAGGCTGGGCAAGGATCGGTGCGGGCATCGCGGCAATCACAGCCGCGGCGAGGATTCGGTTGCTCATGGCTGGTCGCATAGCAAAGCCTTGATGAACATCGCCACAGCGGCGGTGCTTTAAGACTTTTCCCCTCAGGAGCGAGCCCCTATAGGCCCCGAGCTAATGCCCGCCATCGAATTGACCCAACCAGCGGCCCTGCCCGCCGACTGGCGCGACATCCTCGCTCTGACGAAGCCCCGAGTGATGTACCTGGTGGTGTTCACCGGTCTTTGCGGACTGCTCGCGGCGCCTGCGATGCCGCCGCCGGTTCTCGGTTTCACGGCCATCCTTTGCATCGCCCTCGGAGCGGGTGCGTGCGGAGCGCTCAACCAGTGGTACGAGGCGGATATCGACGGCAAAATGCGCCGGACCGCCCAAAGGCCGCTTCCCGCCGGGCGGATGGACCGCCAGTCGGCGCTCCATTTCGGAGTCGGCCTCGGTTTCTTTTCCGTGATCCTGATGGGGCTTGCGACCAATTGGCTGGCGGCAGTGCTGCTTGCCGGCTCGATCCTCTTCTACGTGTTGATCTATACCGTCTGGCTGAAGCCGCGAACGGCGCAGAATATCGTCATCGGCGGCGCCGCGGGAGCTTTTCCGCCACTAATCGGCTGGGTCGCTGCAACTGGGCACATGGCGGCTCTGCCGCTCATCCTGTTCGCGATCATTTTCCTTTGGACGCCGCCGCACTTCTGGGCGCTGTCGCTGTTCGTGCGCTCAGATTATGCAGCAGCGGGGATTCCGATGCTCCCGGTTGTCGCGGGCATTCCCAGCACTCGTCGGCACATCTTTGTCTACAGCCTGCCGATGGCCGCCTCGGCCGTCGCGCCCTGGCTGCTCGGCCTTGCCGGGCGCGCTTATGGCCTTAGCGCTGCGGTTTTGAGCCTGGTCTTCCTTGTGCTCGCCGCGCGCGTGATGGGGAACCGAGCGACCGATCCTTCGCAAATGGCTCCCGAGAAGAAGCTGTTCGCTTATTCGGTCTTCTATTTGTTCGCGCTCTTTGCAGTGCTCGTCGCCGATCGCTGGCTGGCCGCCTGACGTGCCCAAGCTCGAGGATGAGATTGTCCGGCGCCAGCGCGAGCGCGCTCGGATCGTCGCGTGGCTGCTCGCCGCGTTCGTCGTGCTCGTCTTCTTCATCACCATCGCCAAGACGAGGATGAACTGGTGAACGCTAGCGTTGCTCACAATCGGAACGGGAAGACACTATTAATTCTGCTTTTGGTCATCGCCGCGATGGTCGTCCTCGTAGCTCTGACGCCGAGACTCTATCGCGCTTTCTGCGAAGCCACGGGCTTCAACGGAACCACCCAGCGCGCCGACCGCGCGCCTGGCGCGGTCGCGGGGCAGGTGAAAGTCCAGTTCGACGCCAATGTTCATCCCGGCCTTCCGTGGCGCTTCGAGCCCGAGCAAGTTGCGGTCAACGTCGCGCCAGGCGCGCGGACGAAGATCTTCTACTTCGCCCAGAATCTCAGCGCCCGAGCCATCACCGGCCAGGCGGTCTATAATGTATCGCCGGACACGGTCGGCAAATATTTCAAGAAAATCCAGTGTTTCTGCTTTTCCGAGCAGACGCTTCAGCCGGGACAGAAAGTCGACATGCCGGTCGTGTTTTTCGTCGATCCGGCAATCGAGAAGGATCCCGACACCAAGGACGTCCACGAGATCACTCTGAGCTACACATTTTATCCGGTGGAAACTGTCCCGACTGCTCGCTAGAGCCGAGGTGAGAAGAACGAGGGAAGCGTAAATGGCCGCGACGAAGCATCACGATTACCATCTGGTAGAGCCGGATCCCTGGCCGCTGATCGGAGCGATCAGCGCGGGCGTGATGTTCAGCGGCACCGTCCTGTGGTTCCACGAGAACCGCTTCGGCGTTCCGCTCATGATCCTTGGCCTGATCGGCGTTCTCGTCACCATGTTCAGCTGGTGGTCAAACACGATCAGGGAGGCTCACGAGGGCTATCACACGCCGGTCGTCCAGCTGCATCTGCGCTACGGGATGATCCTGTTCATCGCCTCCGAAGTGATGTTCTTCCTCGCCTGGTTCTGGGCCTTCTTCGACAGCTCGCTTTTCCCGTCAGCGGTGGATGCCGTCGGCGGCGTTTGGCCGCCCAAGGGGGTCGATGTTCTGAACCCCTGGGGCTTCCCGCTGCTCAACACCTTGATCCTGCTGTGCTCGGGAACGACGGTCACCTGGGCTCACCATTGTCTGATCCACAGCGATCGCAAGGGGCTGAAGCTCGGGCTTCTCTTGACCATCCTGCTCGGTCTCACATTCACCAGCGTCCAGGCCTATGAATATGCCCACGCGCCGTTCGCCTTCAAAGGCAGTATCTACGGTTCGACCTTCTTCATGGCGACGGGCTTCCACGGCTTCCACGTGATCGTTGGAACGATTTTCCTGATCGTCTGCCTGATCCGAGCGAACAAGGGTGACTTCACACCCAAACAGCATTTCGGCTTTGAGGCGGCCGCCTGGTATTGGCATTTCGTCGACGTCGTGTGGCTGTTCCTCTTCACCTCGATTTATGTCTGGGGCGGCTGGGGCGCGCCGCACGCGGGGTGATCCCGATCGGCGCCGGGTCGGACAGATGAGCCGGCGCTTGCCCATCGTTCCGACGATCCTCGTCGCGCTCGCGGTCGCGCTCATGATCGGGCTCGGCATCTGGCAGCTCAAGCGCGCGAAATGGAAAGAAGGCCTGCTCGCGCAATATGCCGAGGCGCAGAAATTGCCGCCGATCACCTGGCCGACGGTCCCCCTCCATGATGACCAATTGCCATTGTTCCGAAGCGCCACCGGCGTCTGCCTCCGCCCGGTAGCGCACCGCGCCGTCGCTGGCGAGAACAAGGCGGGCGAGCCGGGCTATGTCCAGGTCGTCGATTGCGCGACGGGCGCGGAAGGGCCCGGGATGAGCGTCGCGGTCGGCTGGTCCAAGAATCCCAACGCCAAGATCAACTGGAGGGGAGGTCCGGTCAGCGGGATCATCGCCCCGGATCGCCGAACGCGCATTCGGCTGGTCGCGGCGAGCGCTCCTCCAGGTCTCGAGCCGATCGCGCCTCCTTCAACCGACTCCATTCCCAACAATCATCGCTCTTATGCGGCGCAGTGGTTCATCTTCGCTGCAATCGCGACGATCATTTACGGGCTCGCAATGAGGAAACGGTGGAAAGAGGAGCAGCCCAAGCCGTGAGCGGCCAGATGCACGTCCTCGCCAACGGCCTTACCGTCGCGGTCGATCCGCTCGCCGGCGCCGAATCGGTTGCGCTGGGAGTTTACGCCATGGTCGGCTCGCGCTCCGAGCCCGACCACCTCAATGGCCTCGCCCACGTCGTCGAGCATATGGTGTTCAAGGGCGCCGGCGCACGCGGTACCCGCGAGATCGCAGAGGCAATCGAGGACGTAGGCGGGATCATCAACGCCTGGACAGCGCGCGATCAAACCGTTTTCTACGGCCGCACGCTTTCCAAGGACATGCCGCTTCTCGCCGAGCTCATCGCCGATTTCCTCCGCGCGCCGCACATGGACGAGGAGCATCTCGAACGAGAGAAGACCGTTATCCTGTCGGAGCTTGGCGAAGCGACCGATTCGCCCGACGACCTCGTCCATGATCATCTGTTCGAGGCCGCATTCCAGGACGAGCCGCTCGGGCGCTCGGTACTCGGACGGACAGAAACGTTGAGCGCCATCACGGCCGAAGATTGCCGCAATTGGCTTCGCGACGAGCTTACCCCCGCTCGCCTCATCCTGTCGGCGAGCGGGAAGGTCGATCCTGCAGAGGTTCTCAGCCTTGGCGAGCGTCTCTTCGGCGACATGGAGAATTGGGCGGGGGTTCCGATCGGCCGCGCCGAGTTCACCGGCGGGGTTCGTAATGACCGGCGGGAGTTCGAGCAAGCGCATTGGTGTCTCGGTCTCCCGGGTTTCGCCGCGTCGGACCCGCGCCTGCCCGCGCTCTCGATCTTCGTCCAGGCGCTCGGCGGCGGCATGTCCTCGCGGCTGTTCCAGGACCTTCGGGAAGATCGCGGCCTTGCCTATTCGGTGAGCGCCTGGAGCCAAGCCTTTGCCGACACGGGCATCGTCGCGATGAGCTGCGCGGCCGACCGCGATCGCGCCGTCGAATCGATGCACGTCGCTCGATCGGTGCTTGCCGAGGCGGTCGAGAACCTCAGCGAGGCCGAGGTCCAGAGGGCGCGCGCGCAGCTCGAGGCAGGCCTTTTGATGAACATGGAATCAGTGCAGGGTCGTGCCGACCAGATGGCTCGGTCGATCGAAGTGTTCGGGCAAATCCTGACGATCGACGAGCTCGTCGAGCAGATCCGTGTCGTTGACGCCGCAGCGGCACGAGCGGCCGGCGCCGCGCTGCTTGACGGCCGTGCTGCGGTCGCATCGGTCGGCGCCCAGCTCGCCCTCGCGGCGTGACATCCCTCGAGACGATCGTCGCCGAGTCCTGGGATGATTGGGGCCTGATCGATTGCGGGAACGGCCAGAAGCTCGAGCGCTACGGCGACATCAAGGTCGTGCGACCGGAGCCTCAGGCGATGTGGGCAACCGCGCGTGATGACTGGGACCCGGACGCCACATTCGTTCCGGGATCGGACGATGAGGGCGGAGGTCGCTGGGTTCAGCACCGACCGGTGCCGCAGCATTGGGAGCTTTCGCGCGGCAACGTGCGGTTCGACGCATCGCTAACGCCGTTTCGCCATCTTGGCTTCTTCCCCGACATGGCTCCGCAGTGGGACTGGATGCGCCAGCACTCAGAAAATGCTGACGTGCTTAACCTATTTGGTTATACAGGTGTTGGCACATTGCAACTGATCGATGTCGGTGCGCGCTTGGTCCATGTCGATGCATCGAAAAAGTCGGTCGAGCAGGGCAAGGAGAATGCGCGGCTCTCCGGAATGGACGACCGACCGATCCGCTGGATCGTCGACGACGCCTCCAAGTTCACCGCGCGCGAGGTGCGGCGCGAGCGCCGTTACCACGGCATCCTTCTCGACCCGCCGAAGTTCGGTCGCGGTCCCACAGGCGAAGTCTGGCGGCTCGAGGACGATCTGGCGCCGCTTCTTGGCGACTGCCGACGGCTTCTCGACGAGAGCAGCCGCTTCCTTGTTCTGACGGTGTATGCGGTCCGCATGTCGGCGCTGGCGATCGGGGAGCTGGTGAAGCAGACGTTCAGCGATTTGGACGGTAAAGTTGAAATGGGCGAGATGGCCGTTCGCGAGGAGGCAAGGGGGCTGCTTCTTCCGACTGCGATTTTCGCGCGATGGTCTAAGTCCTAGAGGCCCGGATCGCCGCGCCGGCGACGAACGGACCTCCGGCAGTCAGCACAAGCGAAACGGCCGCCTCCAGAGCAAAAGCATCGGCGGCGCCGAAGATCAGCAGGGGCACTGCAAGCGGAAACAGCAGCAACCCCGCCAGGGATCCGGCGCGCGGCAGGCCAGCGGTCACGGCGGCCACCGCGACGGCCAATGACGCAAGGCCGGGCGTTCCAATCAGCAACGCGAGCTCGGTCCTTGCGAGCGACGCGCCGTCGAGCGCGAGTAATGCAGATGCAGGGATGGCCGCGACCAGCAGCAGCGGCGCGAAGGTCAGCCAGTGAGCGACAATCTTGGCAAAGGCGATGCTCTCCTCGGCCATCCCGAGGAGGAATAGCTGATCGAGTATCCCGTCAGCACGATCGGGTTCGACCAGGCGCTCGATCGGCAGGAGCGCAGCGGTGAGTGCAGCGATCCACAGCGCGCCGGGGCCGACGCGCAACAACAATTGAGCATCGGGCCCGATTGCGAAAGGCATCAGCGCTGCGATCAGCAGGAAGAAGGCGATCGGCAGCCACGCTACGCTCATGAGAGCTCGGCGAACGTCGCGGGCGATCAGCGCAGCAATCACGCGCCAAGCTCGATGCTTCGCCAACTGCCCGACAGCGGCTGATGCGACGCGGCAAGGACGGCGCCGCCGTTCCCGCGATGCCGTTCGATCATCGCGGCGAGCCGCGCCGCGCCTGAAGGGTCCAGTGCGTTGAGCGGCTCGTCGAGAAGCCACAAGGGTGCACCCGACATGCCCACTCTTGCGAGCGTCGCGCGCTTCGCCTGTCCCGACGAGAGCAACCGCACCGGAACGTCCGCGAGATGGTCGATGTCGAGCGCGGCCATGGCCTCTTTCGTGCTCCCGCCCCGAACCGAAGCGCGCGTCGAAGCGGGAGTTCAGCGTCGAGCGCGAGATTGTCGTCGGCGAGCGCCAGGGCCGAGGACTCGACATGACCTCGCTCCGCTCGCAGAAGCCCTGCCGCGAGGCGGATCAGGCTCGATTTCCCGCTGCCGTTGGGGCCGGTGACCTGGAGCGCCTCACCGGGCCGATCTTCAGATCAAGGTCTTCGAACAAGAGCTTTCCGCCACGCCGAAGCGTGACTCGCTCGAAACACAGCAGCGTCACTCGCCCTCATCCTCGAGGGTGTGCATGTCGTCGTCGGAAAATCCGAAATGGTGACCGACCTCGTGGATGACGATGTGCGAGACGATTTGCTCGAGACTGAAGCCCGTCGACTGCCATTCGCTAAGGATCGGCCGCCGGTAGAGCGTGATGCGTTCCGGAAGTATCCCCGAATGCTGGACGCTCTGCCGGTTGAGCGGAACGCCTTCATAAAGCCCGCTGAGCTGCATCGGGTGATTGAGACCCAAGCGCCGCGCGGTGTCGGGATTGGCGACTTCCTCGATCAATAGGACGATCTCGCGAAGGCTCTCGGCGAACGGCGACGGCAGCCGGTCGAGCGTGTGCCGGGCAATCGCCTCGATGTCGGCGGCGCTGGGCATTCGTCCGTGTCGGCGCTCGTCGGGCGTCATGGTCGTTGGACTAGGGATGCTCGTTGCGCGCGGCAACCTTGCTCCGCGCGAACTAGGCCCCTAGATGCTCGCCCTTCCAGCCGATGCGGAGCGGTGGCCGAGTGGTCGAAGGCGCTCGCCTGGAAAGTGAGTATACGGCAAAACCGTATCGAGGGTTCGAATCCCTCCCGCTCCGCCACAAGCCATTGATATAAAATACGATTTAGTCCGAATGATGTGCTCGTTTTGACATCATTCGTTCTGCGTAAGCAACGCGGCTGCGAGGTCAGAAAGCCCCTGAGCTTTCTCATCGGCCCGTTCGAAGTCCGCGCCGCCGCGCACATGTGTCGTTCGACAATCCGGAACGTTGAACCCAGGAAATGCGGACGCCGCGTCTTTGCGCGGCGGCGTTGGTAATCGGCCGCTCTAAGACGGGATGGGCGCCCGCTCCCCTCTAAGCCCGCCGCGGCGGCCCGCAACCTTACGCTTCGCTTCAGGTCCTCCACTCCGTTTCGGCCTTGCCAGGTGCAGGCCGCCTCATCCGTCGGGCCTGCCGGTCCGCTCCTTGCCGCCCATCCCGCCTTCGAGGGCCGGTGCGGTGCTGGAAAGGAGCAAGGGACAAATGAACAAGGATGCGGAGCTGCGGCGAAGGCTCGAGCATGCGGTTGCGAGGATGCCGCGCAGAGAGCGCGAGGTCTTCCGCGCCCATCGGTTCGATGACCTGTCCTATGCCGAGATCGCGAGGTTGACCGGCCTCTCGATCAGCGAGGTCGAGCGCGAGATGGCAAAGGCCATCTACCAGCTCATGAGAGAGATGGATGGCCATCCGCTCCGCTGGTGGGAGCGATGGTTCTAGCTGGGTGAAGATCGTGGGGTAGCGGGAGGGCAGAGTCTCGCGTTTGCCTCGCTTTGCGGCGCGTTGCACAGGCCCTAGGATCGCAATGAACATGCGCACCGATCTCGATCATCTTCCGCCAGGAAAGCAGCGCGAGCTCGAGCGCGTGGTTCAGATCCTGTTCGAGGAGTTCGACGAGGCTCGCTCGCTTTCGACCCAGGAGTGGAAGAAGAAGGGCCGGGTCCTCAAGATCATCCTCTACGGCTCCTATGCCCGCGGCGGATGGGTCGATGAGCCCCATACCGCCAAGGGCTATCAGTCGGACTTCGACCTTCTCATCATCGTCAACGACAAGCGCTTGACCGACCGGGTTGAATATTGGGCCAAGGCCGAGGAGCGGCTGAACCTTGAGCTCTCGATCACCAAAGCTCTCAAAACCCCGGTCAACTTCATCGTCCACACGCTTCACGAGGTGAACGATGGCCTTGCTCATGGGCGCTTCTTCTTCATCGATGTCGCGAAGGACGGGATCGCGCTTTACCAGAGCGACGACAGCGAGTTGGCCGAGCCCAGGCCCAAGACGCCCGCCCAGGCGCTCGCAATGGCGAAGGAATATTTCGAGGAGTGGTATCCGACAGCAGCAGGCCGCTTGGACACGGCTCGCTATGTCCAAAAGGAGGGCCGTTTAAAGGAGACGGCGTTCGATCTGCATCAGAGCACCGAGTTCCTGTATCACTGCGTTCTTCTCGTCTGCACCTTCTACACGCCGCACGTACACAATCTTGGCTTCCTTCGGACCCAAGCCGAGCGGCTCGACTGCAGGCTGACCTACATCTGGCCGACCGAAACCCGGCGCGAACGGGCGATGTTCGAGAAGCTCAAGGACGCTTACGTGAAAGCGCGATACTCAAAGCATTATCGCATTTCGGAAGACGAGCTGGCGTGGCTCGGTGAGCGGGTCGAGGAATTGGGAAGCGTGGTTCAGACGATCTGCGTCGAGCGGCTTGGAGTCCTGGAGAGTACTATCCCGGCTTAGGTGCGGAATCGATTGAGGAGTTCAAAACCCCGCCGAATTTCGGCTTCCATGCGTTGTCCGGCGATCGTGACGGGTCATTTTCGATGACCGTCACACGTAACTGGCGACTGACTTTTAGGTTGGTGGACGATGGTACGATCGCCGACCTTGATCTGGAGGATTACCACTAATGGCTATTAAGGTTCATTCCTCGTTTGCGATCCATCCTGGGATCTGGTTGAAGGAAGCGGTCGTTGCTCCGACGGGCCTCAGCGTTCTCGCGCTTGCTGAGAAGCTGGATGTAGCTCGTCCTACCCTAAGCAAGCTGCTCAATGGGCACGCTGGCCTTTCTTCTGAAATGGCGCTGCGCTTCGAAAAGGCATTCGGGCTAAATGCCGACACGCTTATGCGGATGCAGATTGCGCATGAGATGACTGAGGCGCGAGAGCACCTCGACGAGCTTCGCGTCGATAGGGTGCTTGAAGCGGCCTAGATGAGACTGCTCCGGCGCTTTTCGAGGCGGCTGAGGAATCAAGGATCGGACTTAAACCCGATCTTGTCGAGGGCGGGCTTAATTTCGGGGTTCGACATAAATATCTTCCAAAGCAATCCCGTCCGGTAGTTCTCAATCATTGCAACGGTCTGCGCCTGGTCGAGCCCCATATAGGTTTCGTCATAAAAGCCCTGGCTCTCATTGAATGTGTCTGAAAACCCGTAGGTGCCGTAGATGCGTTTGCGTCCGCGACCCCCGTCGCATAATCGAAATTGCCAACGTTGTCGCCGTGCCGGCCCTCGTGCACGACGCCAATCCGCAAGCCCGCTGCGTGATGCTGGAGCGCCTCATCGCGGGTCAGGATTTTGCTCGGATGCTTCGTATCGCGCGAATAATAGCGGATGATGGTTCGAACCCTGGCCGCAGCAAGCGACGCGGCTCTTGCCCCACATGCTTCCGAAACATCGATGATGGATCGCGCTCCTCGGCAGGAACGGCAACGGCAAGACCACTCTGGCGCGGCTGCTCGCTGCGCAGCTGGCGCCGATGGAGGGTGCGATCAGCGCGTCGAGCAAGATGCGCGTCGGCTATTTCACCCAATATCAGGTCGAAGAGCTGCACGGCGATGACACGCCGCTGCAGCATATGACGCGGGCCATGAGCGGTAGTACGCCCGCGGCACTGCGCGCGCAGCTCGGACGGTTCGGTTTTTCCGGCGACAAGGCAACGACGCTGGTTGCCAAACTATCGGGGGGAGAGCGTGCACGGCTGGCGTTGGCACTGATCACCCGCGATGCGCCGCACCTGCTGATCCTCGACGAGCCCACCAACCACCTCGACGTGGATAGCCGCGAGGCGCTCGTTCAGGCGCTGAATGGATATGACGGAGCGGTCATCATCGTCAGCCACGACCGCCACATGATCGAGCTCACCGCCGATCGGCTGGTGCTGGTCGAGAATGGTGGTGCGACCGAGTACGCTGGCAGCATCGACGATTACATCGATCTGGTGCTGGGCCGGAACCAGCCGCAAGCGAAATCGAAAGCGAAGCAGCCCAAGCTAGACCGTAAGGCCGCAGCGAAGGCTCGCGAAGACGCGGGACAAATGAAGAAGGCGGCGGCGGAAGCCGAGGCCGCGAGCGCGCGCCTGATGGCGCAATGCTCGCCAATCGACCGCGCCATGTTCGATCCTGCAAGCGCCCCATCCGAACTTACGAGCCTGCCAATGAGCGAGCTTAGTCGGCGCCCTGCGAAGCTTGCCGCCGACCTCGAGTCCGCCGAGGCCCGTTGGCTTGAGGCGACCGAGCAGCTGGAGAAGGCCGCCTAGGCCTGCTTCGACGCCCGGGGTTTCTACGCGCGTGCGCTTTGTCCGCGAAAACGCGTGCGTCGCCAGCCAACCGTGATGCGGTTCGCGTTGCCCGATCTCGGCCCCTGCAAGGACGCCGAAGCGGTAAGTCAGTTCCGAAGGCTATCCGGTACCTGGACGCGATCGCGCGCGGGGATTGTGACTGGACTGAAGGCGGCCAGTATTTCCGCAATCACAATTCAGGCTTTTAGCAGCAGGTGGTCGCGCTCCCAGGAACTGATTACTCCCTCGAACGCCATCACCTCGGCGGCTTTGACCTGGGAAAAAGCGCGAATGAACGGCTCGCCGAGGAGCTCGGTAACTGGCTTGCACGCCACCATCCGGTCGAGCCCCTCGTCAAGATTCCGCGGGAGGGTGCGTGCATGGAGATATGCATTGCCCTCCACCATAGGCATCGGCTCGAGCTTCTCGCGAACTCCGAGATAGCCGCAAACCAGGGACGCGGCGATCGCCAGATATGGGTTGGAGTTTGCTCCAGGCAGCCGGTTTTCGATTCGCGCGTTCGCGCTGTCGCTGATCGGGACACGCAGCCCGCAGGAGCGGTTGTCATAGCCCCATTGAAGGTTGATCGGGGCCGAGTGATTTGGCCGCATGCGCCGAAAACTGTTGACGTTGGGAGCGAGCAGCGGCGCGACCTCCGGCAGGTAGCGCTGCAGGCCACCGACGAAATGGCGGAAATGGTCGCTCAGCTCGTTGGACGGTGTGCCGAACAAATTGACCCCGGTCTTGTGGTCGACCGCCGAGATATGGAGGTGCATTGCGCTGCCGGGCTGCAACTCCATGGGCTTGGCCATGAAGGTCGCGTAAACGCCGTGCTTCAGCGCCACCTGACGGACAAGGCGTTTGAAGATGATGACTTGGTCCGACAGCTGGATCGGGTCGCCATGGTTGAAATTGATCTCGAGTTGAGCGGTGCCACTTTCGTGGATCATGGTGTCGAGGTGAAGCGACGCCGTCTCGGCATATTCGTAAATGTCCTCGATGATGTCTTCATATTCAGTCACCGCCTCGAGACCATAGGGTTGTGGCGAGGTCTCGGTTCGGCCCGATCGGCCGGTCGGAGGGAGCAGCGGGAGGTCGGGATCAGCATTGATTTGGGTGAGGTAAAATTCGAGCTCTGGCGCGACCAGGATTTGCCAGTTGATCGCGTCGTAAAGGCTGAGCACACGACGCAGCACGTGGCGCGGAGCGATTTCGAACGGCTGGCCGCTCTTGAGATAGGCGTCGGCGACTACGAATGCGGTCGGGGTCTTGAACCCAGGCGCGACGCACAGCGACGCCGGGTCGGGCCGGAGCGACACGTCGGGGTCGCTCGTGCTTTCCGGGGCGGTCCCGTCGTCGGCATATTCGCCGGTCACGGTTACCGCGAACACGCTACTTGGCAGCCGCAGCGAATCATTGCCGACGGATTCAAGGAACTTCTGCGCCGGCCATACCTTGCCCCGCACCGTGCCATTGAGATCGGGCACAAGGCATTCGACCTCGCTGATATTATTCTCGTGAATCCATTTCTTAAAATCGTTGGTCATGATCGCTCTCTCGCGCGTGCGTCGGGGGTAGGGGCGGCTGACCCGCGACGCTAAAGCCCGGGGTCTGCGCCTTCCGTTTCCAGCGCGGGTGCGCTTGGCTCGATTCCGCGCAACGTCGCCACGCAATCATCCAGCGCCGCGCCGATGATCGCTACAAGCCGGTCGATCTCCGCATGAGTGATCACATAGGGCGGGCACATCACGATCGAATCCCTGATCGCGCGCACCATCAGGCCGCGCGCTATACATGCGTCTCGCACCAGAGGCCCGGCCATCCCGCCTTCGCCGAAGCGCCGGTTAGTCCCCTTCAGGGCGACGATCTCGATCGCGCCGATAAGGCCGAGCGAGCGCACCTCGCCGACCAAAGGATGCGTCGTCGAGGCGCCGCAGCGCGGCCGCCAGATATGGCCCGAGGTCGTCGGCGACCCGCTCGACGAGCTTCTCGTTCTCGATGATCTCGATGTTGCGCAGTGCCACCGCGCTCGCCACCGGATGGCCGGAATAAGTGTAGCCATGGGTGAAGTCGTCGTCGCAACCGCGCATAGTTTCGACGATCGAACGGCTGACCGCGGTCGCCGAAATCGGTAGATATCCCGAGGATAGCCCCTTGGCCATCGACACAATGTCGGGGGTAAAACCGAAATGCTGGAAGCCGAACCAGCGGCCAAGCCGGCCGAACCCGCAGATCACCTCGTCGGACGCAATCAGGACACCATGTTTGCGGCAGATCGCTTCGACCCTCGGCCAATATCCCGGCGGGAATAATGACCCCGCCGGCGCCCTGGACGGGCTCGCCGATGAATGCAGCAACCTTGTCCGGGCCGATGGCGATGATACGCTCCTCAAGCGCATTGGCTGCGCGCGCGGCGAACGCATCCGGATCCTCGCCAAAACCCTCGCCGAACAAATAGGGCTGCATGACATGCTCGATCCCGGCGATCGGCAGGTCGCCCTGGGCATGCATGTAGGTCATTCCACCAAGGCTGGCCGCGGCGACAGTCGAGCCATGATAGGCATTGTGCCGACTGATGAAGATCTTGCGCTCAGGCTGCCCTTTGAGATCCCAATAATGGCGGACCAGCCGGAATATGGTGTCGTTGGATTCCGATCCGCTGCTGTTGAAGAAGATGTGCTGCAATTCCCCGCCGAGCAACCCAGCCAACCGGGCCGCGAGTTCAATCGGCGGCGGCGTCGCGGTGCGAAAGAACGTATTATAATAAGGCAGCTCGAGCATCTGTTGATACGCGACCTCGGCCAGCTCCTTGCGGCCGTAACCGATATCGACACACCATAATCCCGCCATGCCGTCGAGGATCGCGTTGCCGTCGCCGTCAAACAATGTCGACCCTTCGGCGCGTGTGATCACCCGGCTTCCGCCCATGTCGCGTTGCAGCTTGTAGCTCGACTGCGCGGGCAGATGGTGGGCGACGTCGAGCCGGCGCAGCGCGGCGATGTCGTGGTTACGTATAGTCATGCCGCCAGTCCTCTATCTGTCCATAATTCAGTGTCGCCGCGCAGCGCCCGGCCCAGCAACGCGAAGAATCCGATCGACGCCGAATCGCGCTCGGCGTGCCACTCGGGATGCCATTGGACCCCGAGCACGGGCGCCCCCTCCGGCGCGGCTGAAAACGCCTCGACGATGCCGTCGGGCGCGCTGGCCTCGATGGTTAGCCCGTTACCGAGCCGATCGACGCCTTGGTAGTGAACGGAGTTCACGCGCAATCGCGCGCGCCCGAGGCTGCTGGCCAGGACTCCGCCCGGAGTGAGAGCGACGTCATGCTCATGACTGAACATCTCATCAAAGCTGGCGCCGTCGGCGGCGTGGTGAGGAAGATGCCGCGCCGGCTCCCCGAGATCGCGCACCAGGGTTCCTCCAAAAGATACGTTGAGCTCCTGAAACCCACGGCAGACTCCGAACACGGGACGCACCCTTCCAATCATTGCGGCAATCATCGCGAGGCTCATCTCGTCACGCTTGTGATCGAACGGACCCTCGCTCGCCGAACTATCGCCGTAGCGGTCCGGTTCGACGTTGGACGGGCTGCCGGTAAGCAGCAGACCGTCGATCCGTCCAGCGACCTCGCGCGCGTCCATGAGGTCGGATCGAGCGGGCACCAGCAGTGCCGCACAATCGGAATGAACGGCGACGGCCTGAAGATAGCGCTCCATCACCGCTTGCGCCGTTTCCTCGCCGACGCGTCGCGCGCAGCAGATGATTCCGATCACCGGCCGAGCGCTCATGATAGCACCACTACCGGCGAACGCGCATTCCAGCTGAGCCAGACCGGGTCACCGTTGTCGAACCCGCGCTCCTCGTAGCGACGAGTGTTCGAGCGCAGAGCCTTGACCATGGTGCCGTTCGCAAGCGCGATCTCATAGATCGTTTCCGAGCCGAGGTAGGCGCTGTGCCGGATTTCGCCGGCAACGACATTGTGTTCTGGCGGCGTCCCACTCTGCTCGGGGGGCGAGCTCTCCGTCGCGTGGGGCCATGTCGATCTTTTCCGGGCGAATGCCGGCCCATACGGTCGCCCCGCTTGCCCCGGTGACGCCATGGTCGAGATAGATCGGAGCGCCGAGCGCCGCGCGATGCGATCACCGCATGACCCGGTTCGTCGACCTCCAGTCGTCCCTCGAACAGGTTGATGCTGCCAATGAAGTCGGCAACGAAGCGATTGTTGGGATATTCGTAGAGGTCGCTGGGCGTCGCCACCTGCTGCAGCACGCCCTTGTGCATCAGCGCGCAGCGGCACGCCATCGCCAGGGCCTCATTCTGATCGTGAGTGACCATCACGAACGTCACCCCCACCTTGTCCTGAATGCGCGTGAGTTCGAACCGCATCGCCTCTCGAAGCTTGGCGTCAAGCGCCGACAGCGGCTCGTCGAGCAACAGCACGCGCGGCCGCTTGACCAGCGCCCGGGCGAGCGCGACGCGCTGGCGTTGGCCGCCAGAGAGCTGGTCGGGCTTGCGATCGACCAAGTCCTCGAGCTTGACCAGCTCAAGCGCCTCCATCACTCGCGCCTCACGCTCGCGAGCGGGAATGCGGTCGACCTTCAAGCCATAAGCGACGTTGTCGCGAACGCTCATGTGCGGGAAAACGGCGTAGGACTGGAAGACCATGTTGACCGGTCGCTTGTTGGGCGGAACGCTGGCCATATCGACGTCGTCGATCAGGATTCGTCCCTCGCTCGGGGGCTCGAGGCCAGCGAGCATGCGCAGCAATGTGGTCTTGCCGCAGCCCGACGGGCCGAGCAGCGCAAAAAACTCGCCTTCGCGAAATCTCGAGCGACACATCGTCGACTGCGGCAAAGTCGCCGAAGCGCTTGGTCAGATGCTCGATCCTGATCAGGGTCTTGGCGGTCATGGCCTAGGCCTTCCCCAACGCCGTCGCGCCGCGGCCCTGGATCCGTAGCCCGACGATCGTCAGCACCACCGTCAACGCCATCAGCAGGGTCGAGGCGGCGTTGACCTCGGGCGTCACCGAGAAGCGCACCATGGAATAGACCTTGACCGGGAAGGTCACAGTGTCCGGGCCCGCCGTGAAGAAGGTGATCACGAAATCATCGAGGCTGAGTGTGAACGCCAGCAATGCGCCGGCGATAAGCGCCGGGCGCATATGCGGGACCAATACATCGAAAAAGGTGCGGAACTCGCCCGCGCCAAGGTCCTTTGCGACCTCCTCCAACTCGCGATTGAACGAAGCCAGGCGGGCCCGGACGATCACCGCGACGAACGGAAAGCTGAACGAGATGTGGGCGATCACGATCGAGCCGAGGTCGAGCGGCCACGGCAGGTCGGTCGGCCACGGCAGGATGCGCGAGAAGAACACCAACATCGACACGCCCATGCAAATCTCGGGAACGACGATCGGCAGCGCGACCAACCCTTCGAACGCGGGCTTGAACGGAAATCGAAACCGCCACAGCGCGACAGCGATCATGGCGCCCAGCACCAGGCTGACGAGAGTCGACAATGCTGCAATGGTCAGCGAGTTGACGAACGCGGTGATGAGATCGCCGTCGTCGAACACCTTGCCGTACCAATCGGTCGTGAAACCGGTCCATACGATGTTGCGCCTGCTCTCGTTGAAGCTGAACGCGACAAGGCAGGCGAGCGGCGCGTAGAGGAACAGCAGAACCAAACCGACCCACAGCCTCAGCGGAGTGTTTCGGGCGTAATCGAGCGGTCCCTTGGTTTGTGCCGCGCTCATGCTGCGATCGCCTTCTCGCGGCGGCGGGCGAGAACTCCCTGGCCGGCGATGCAGATGAAGGTCAGGTACATCAGGATGAACGAAAGCGCAGCGCCGAATGCCCAGTCGTTGGCGCGCTTGAACTGGCGCTCGATGACGTTGGCGATCATCTGGCTGTTGGGACCGCCCAGGAGGTCCGGGGTGAGATAGGAGCCGAGAGCCGGGATGAAGGTGATCAGAACGCCCGACAGGATGCCCGGCAAGGCAAGCGGGATGACGATCTCGCGGATCGTGCGCCAATGCCCGGCGCCCAGATCCAGGCTGGCCTCGAGTAGCGAGCGGTCGAGGCGATCGAGCGCCGAATAAAGCGGCAGCACAAGGAACGGCAGATTGACGTAAACGAGCCCCAGCGTGACCGCGAAATTGTTGTGCAGCAGCGGCAGAGGCCCGATCCCCAGCCAGCCGAGCGACGTGTTCACGTAGCCCTCGCTGCGAAGCATCGCCATCAGCGCATAGGTGCGGATCAAGAGGTTGGTCCAGAACGGCAACATGATCGCCAGCAGCAGCAGGGCCTTGGCGCGCTCGCTGGCGAAGGTGATCACGAGCGCGATCGGAAATCCGATCACCAGGCACAGCAGGGTCGTCAGCGCGGCGAAGCCGATCGATTTGGCGAATATCTCGAGATAGACCGAGCTCGATGCGCGGGCATAATTGGATAGCGTGCCGGTGATTGCGATGTCCGTCAGGCCGGCCGGGCGGCCGAAGCTGTACGCCCATATGATCGCCAGCGGAACCAGGAAGAACAGCAGCAGCCACAGGGCCGGCGCCCCGAACAGAAGCGCGAACGGGCCCCTCGCATCCTGCCAGCGCTGGGTGGTGCCGGTGCCGCTCATGCGCCCTGAAGATACCAGTCGTAGTCGAGCGAGGTGACGCCGGCATTGAACCGCATTTGCTCGGTCCGCTTGACCGCGACGAATAGGTCGACAAACTTATCGCCGAGATAATCACGCATCACCGCCGATCGGTCGAAACGCTCGATTGCCGCATTCCAGTCGGTCGGTAGCCTGGCGCCGGACTTGGCGGCCGCCGCATAGCCATCACCCGATGTCTCGGGTCCGGGGTCGAGCCGGTTGGTCAGTCCGTGGTGAGCGCCCGCGAGGACCACCGCAAGCGCCAGGTACGGATTGGCGTCGGCCCCCGCGACGCGATGCTCGACCCGGCGCGAGGCCGGGGGGCCGGCCGGGATCCGCAATGCCACGGTGCGGTTGTTGATGCCCCAGTATGGCGCGGTCGGGGCATAGCTGTGCGAGACATAGCGGCGATAGCTGTTGGCGTTAGGCGCGAGCACCGCCATCGCATCGGCCATGGTCGCGGCCATTCCGCCGATGGCGTGGAGCAGAGCAGGCGTGCCCTTCGGTTCCTCCGCTGAGAAGATATTGGCATTGTCCTTGTCAATCACGCTCATGTGGACGTGCATGCCCGATCCGGCGATGTCCCCGAACGGCTTGGCCATGAAGGTCGCCTCGCAGCCGAGCGTCCGTGCAACGCCCTTCGCGGCGCGCTTGAAGGCAATCGCGTCGTCGGCTGCCTGGAGAGCATCGGGGCGATGGTGAAGCGTCATTTCCAGCTGCCCGGGCGATGCCTCGGCGATGGCCGCTTCGAGCGGCAGGCCCTGAGCGTCGGCCACTGCCCACAACGCGCGCAGGAAATCGCCGGCATCCTCGGTTTCCGAAAGTCCGAGCGCTTCCGGTCCAATGGGTTCGCGGCCGGTCAGCGGCGAGCGCCTCAACGTCACCTTGCCGCGGCGTCGCTCGACGAGATAGAATTCCAGTTCGCACGCGACCATCGGAGCGAGCCCGTCGGCATCGAATCTCTCGATCACGCGCGCCAGCACCGAGCGCGGGTCGAACGGGCTGCGCCGGCCGTCGAGCGTTGCGATCGAGCAGGTCAGTTGCGCGACGTCGAGCCCGAGCCACGGCGCGGGGACGAGGCGGCCGGAAACAGGCACCAGCACGCCGTCGGCGTCGCCCGTTTCCCACACCAGGCCGCTCGCCTCGCAATCGGCCCCTAGAATGTCGACCGCCACGATCGAGCTCGGGATGAAGGCGCCGCCTTCATAAACCTTGGCAAGCTCGGAGCGCCGCAGCCGCTTGCCGCGCGTCACTCCCGACAACGGGGTGAACAACGTCTCCACAAAGGCGATGCCCGGATTGGCCGCGAGAAACGCTTCCGCTTCCGATCTGTCCGCGGCGAACCCGCTCATTACGCGGCGCCCAATGTAAATGTGACTGCCTTTAGGTCGGCATATTTCGCCAGCGCGTGGAGGCTCCGGTCGCGACCGAAGCCGGACTGCTTGAAGCCGCCAAACGGCATGGTGATATCACACGAATCCCAGCCGTTGACCCACACCAGCCCAGCCTTGAGCCGGCGCGCCGCAATGTGTGCGCGATCCAGGCTGGCCGTCCACACGCCCGCTGCAAGGCCGTAAACCGTGTCGTTGGCGATCGCGAAGGCAGCCTCGTCGCTGTCGAATTCGACGATCCCGAGGACCGGACCGAACACTTCCTCGCGCGCCAGCGTGGCGTTCGGTTCGACCGCATCGAAGATCGTCGGCTCGACGTAGAAACCGCCGCTGTCCTGCCGCACCCGCGATCCGCCGAGCAGTCGCTTGGCGCCCTCGCGCTCGGCAATGGCAATATAGCGCAGCGCCGTGTTCATCTGCACTTCGCTGACCATCGCGCCGAACCGTGTCGCCGGATCGAGCGGGTCACCCGGAACGATGGCTTTCCCAATCGCGATGACCCGCTCGACGAAGTCGGCCTTGACCTCGCGATGCACCAGCAGCCGCGAAGCGGCGGTGCAGACCTGTCCCTGGTTGTAGAAAATCGCCCATGCCGCGGCTTGCGCCGCGGCGTCGAAATCGGGGCAGTCGGGAAAGACGATCTGCGGGGATTTGCCGCCAAGTTCCAGACTGACGCGCTTGAGGTTGGTCTCGCCCGAGTAACGCATCAGCAGGCGGCCGGTGGCACCCGACCCCGTAAAGGCGATCATGTCCACGTCCATGTGCCTGGCGAGCGCCTGCCCTGCCGCCTCGCCGGTTCCGGGAACAATGTTCAGCACGCCCGGGGGAAGGCCCGCGTCAAGCGCCAGCTGGCCCATTCGGATCGCGCTCATCGGCGATTGCTCGGCGGGCTTCAGGACGACCGAATTACCCATCGCCAGTGCCGGCGCCACTTTCCACATCGCCATGTGCAGAGGAAAATTCCACGGCACGATCGCGCCGATCACGCCAAGCGGCTCATGGACCGCATAGGACAGGCGCGTCGGGCTCGGCTGCGCGACCTCGCCGTAGATCTTATCGATCGCCTCGGCATAATATCGCGTCGTCCCGATCGCCAGCGGGATGTCGACGGCGCACGCATCGTGGATCGGCTTTCCGGTATCGAGCGATTCAAGCAGCGCCAGTTCATCGGCGTGCTCCTCGAGCTTGTCGGCGAACGCGTGAAGCACATTCTTCTTCGCCTTGACCGACTGGTCGCGCCAGCGACCATCTTCGAACGCTGCGCGCCCCGAAGCGACGGCGAGGTCGATGTCGGACGCATTGCCCGCGGCGACCTCGCCCAGCGAGCGGCCGTCGCCCGGCGCGATGTTGGCAAGTCGAGCGCCGTCGTGCGCGCCGACCGAGACTCCATCGATTACTGCGTCGGTCGGGAAGCGCAGCGCGGCAGCCCTTTGCCGCACGTCATGCATATTGTCGCCTAGCATGATTTCCCCACGATCTGTGATCACACCTTAGGCGTTTAGCGCGGGCTTGGAAAGCTGGACCGTCGTTGCCGGCCTGAGCGTCACCGATGATAGACGAGGGTCAATCCGACCGTGCGTGGCCGAAGCGTCGAATTTTCGAATAGCAAAGTATCGGAATCCTGGTGCGTGTAGCCGAGCTGCGGGGCGACATCGAACAGATTGTCGACAAACACCGACAGGTTCGCTCTTCCCAGTTCGACCCCCGCGCGCATGCTGACGAAGGTGTAGGAATCGGGCGCGATCAGCGCCGGGTCGTAGTTTGCGCTGTTGGGATCGCGATCGGTCGTCGGTGTCTTGAGGCGGCTCTTATATTCGGCATCGCCGCGCACATAGACGTTATGGCCGCCGATCCCGAAATCATATTGCGCGCCAATCGCCAATGTCCAGGGTGCGCCCTCGATCGCGTCGCCACTGTTGACGACAATGGCGCCGGCCGGCGCCAGGCGGGCGTCAAGCGTATAGCGCGTGCGTGTATAACCGACCGATCCGTCGATGGTCAGCGCGCGGGTCGGGTCGGAAATTCGCCTGCAGGTCGAACCCGCGACTGCGCGCCTTGCCGAGATTGGCGATGAAGCGGATCGCGCATTGCGGCAGGTTGACGATTTGCTGGATGTTGTTCCAATCGACCTGGTAGACCGAGCTGTCGAGCTTCAGCCGATTGTCGAACAGCTTGTTCTTGGCTCCCAATTCGTAACTCGTCACCGTGTCGGACTTGTAGGTCGTCGGCGCTGACGGGATGCCGAGATTGTTGAGGCTGTCCTGGCATGGATCGACCGGCACCGGCGGATTGGCGCCCGCAGCGCGAAAGCCCCGCGCCCAGCTGGCGTAAAACAGATTGTTGGAATCCGCCTGATAGTTGATTCCGAGTTTCGGCGTGAACGGTTTGTCGGATACCTTTCCTGCCCCCTCGGTGCGCGACCCGTTCTGCGATCCGTCGGCGAAATTGACGACCGAGAAATTCGTCCTGGCATAGCGCGCGCCGGCGGTGAGCCTCAGCTGGTCGGTAAGCGCGTAGGTAATGTTGGCGAAACCCGCGATCTGCTTCTCGACGGCGGTGCTGTCGTTGATGTAGCTGTCCTGCCCGTAGAGCGGATATTCAAAGAAATCCTCGAGGCTCACGCCGAATACTTGCGTGAAGAAATTGTTGCCCAGCGGATCGATCAGTTCTTCGATGCTGCGTTGCTTGCTGTGCTGGTAAAACAGGCCCGCGATCCAGGTCAGCCGCAAACCGGGACGGTTCGATTGCAGGCGAACCTCCTGGGTGAAGATATTCTGCTTGTTCGTGACCTTCGACGGGCTGAGATAGAAAGGAAGCGCCGGGTTGATCCCGGTCGGGGTCAGGAAGGGATAGACCGAACAGCCGCCGTCGCACAGGCTCTGGTAGTAAGACAGGTCGTACAACGTCCCGCTATAGCCGCTGAAATTGGTGCGCTTGAAATAGGAGGTGTTCGAGATCAGCGCGACGGCGCCCAGGTCATAACGAGCGTACAAGCGTCGGCAGGATGAAGCGGTCCTTTGTCCCGCGATATTCGGGCGTGCTGGTTAGGAACTTGCCTTTCTTCGGGTCGGACAGACCTACAAAAAAATTGTCCGACGCATTGGTCGTGCGCCGCTGATATTGAATCGAGGGCGTGATCCGCAGCCCCGCAACCGGCTCCCACGCCAGCGCGCCGCGCAACACCGTCACGTCGCCATAATTGATGTTCTTGTCGTCGACCCGCCCGGTCTGATTGTCGACATGGTCGATGAAACCACCGTCGCGGCGGTGCCAGGCGCTCACGCGGAACCCCAGCTTGTCGGTGATGATGGGCGCCCCCAGCCGCTGCCCCGACTTCGTAGCTGAGACCGCCGTGAGCGGTGCTCGATACTTCCGCGCGATCGTACGTCCGGAATTCCGTCAGGCTCGGTTGCGGCGTGATATAGCGGATCGTGCCGCCCTCGGATCCCGCGCCGAACAGCGTACCCTGTGGTCCCCGCAAAACCTCGACCCGGTCGAGGTCGAAAATCGCCGGCAGCGAATTGTCGGAATTGAAACCAAGTCCGCGAATCTGAATCGGCGTGTCGTCGATGTAGATGCCCGTCGTGCCCGCGCCGGCATCGGACGAAATCCCGCGGATGCTGATGTTGTTCGACCCCTCGTCGAAGCGCACTCCGGGCGTGAAACGAGCAATATCGGTGAACGACTTGATCCCCTTGTTGTCCAGCGTCTCTTGCGAAAATGCGCTGATGCTGATCGGAACCTTTGAGATGACTTCGGATTGGCGAGTTGCGGTGACGACGATCTCGTTGGGGTCGACGGTCGACGGTCTTCTTCTTCTTGTCCGGTGGGCGGCGCGTCTGCGCGTTCGCCGCTGTCGCGAGGAAAATTGTGATCGCCAAAGGCGCGGCGCGGATAATCCCCCGCGTCAGCACGGTCCGTAAAGCATTCATCGCCCGGCCCCCAATTCGCTGCAGCATGATTGTGATCACAGTTGCGGACCTTGGTCAAGGCGTCGCCGCCAGCCCCGCCTCGCTGAGGCGGTATCAGGCCGCGCGCCTCGGCCACAATTCAACCAAGTCTGGCGACGCGCTTGACGTCGTGTCGAAACACTGGATGATCTGGCATCACAGGGGCAAAACTCGATGCCGAAAATCGAACCCATGATGCTGAAGTCGACCTCCGTCGCCCCGCCCGGCAGTTCCCGCCGAGGCTTTCTCGCCGGCTTGGGCGGTGCTGCGGTCGGAATTTCGCTGACGGGCCTCGCGGGGTGCGGTCCGCGCGGCAAGAGCATCAATTTTTACAATTGGGACACGTACATCGGCAAGACAACGTTGGCCGATTTCCAGAAGGCGAGCGGCATCAAGGTCAAGATGAGCCTGTTCGCCAACAACGACGAATTGTTCGCCAAGCTGCGCGGCGGAAACCAGGGCTACGACGTGATCGTGCCGACTAACGATTTTGTCGAGCGAATGGTCGATGCCAATATGCTGCTCCCGCTCAACCACGCGGGGATTCCCAATTTCAAGAACATCGCGCCAAATTTCCAGGACGCCGATTTCGATCACGGACGTCAAGTTCTCGATGCCCTACACCTGGCTGGTGCTGGGCATCGGTTATCGAAAGTCGAAGATCGATGGCGTTCCGGACAGCTGGAAATGGGTGTTCGATTCGGATCGCTACAAGGGCCGCATCGGATTGCTCGCCGAAGCCGGCGACCTGTGCCGCCTTGTCCTCAAATATCAGGGCAATGACATGAACAGCAAGGACCCCGCCGCGCTGGCCCGGGTTCAGGATTTGCTGACCAGGCAGAAAGCCAACATTGCCGTGTTTCACGATGACAACGGCCAAGACCTGCTGCTGTCGGGGGACATCGACATCGTAATTGAGTATAATGGCGACATCGCGCAGGTGATGCGCGAAGACCACGACCTCGATTTCGTCGTTCCCCGCGAGGGAAGCCAGATTTCGTCGGATTGCCTGTGCATCCCGAAGGGCGCGCCCAATCCGGGGCTGGCGACCGAGTTTATCAACTATTTGCTCGACGCTCACGCCGGGGCCGAAATCACTCGGACGATCCGCTACCCGACACCCAACGCCGCCGCGGCCGCGCTAATGCCGGCGGAATATCGCAACGATCCCGTGATTTTTCCCCCCCAGGCGGTGCTCGATCGGTGTCAGTACGCAAAATATAACGGTGAGGCGATGTCGCGACTTTATGAGGACGTCGTGACCCGCGTCCGCGCCGCGTGATGCGATGATGATCGGAGCGTGACCAAGCGGCCTCGAGGGATCGATCGGCGCGAGATGTTCGCCGGCGTCGGGCTAGTCGTCGGAGCAGCGGCGGTCGCTCCGTTAGTGATCAAGCGGAACGGGTCCGGAGCGACGGCGGCGCAGGATGAGCCAGGCTATTATCCGCCGACGCGTACCGGCATGCGAGGCAGTCATCCGGGATCGTTTGAAAACGCCCATGCCCTGCGCGACGGAACGCTCGCAATCGAGCACGTCGAGACAATAGACGATCCATATGACCTGATTGTTGTCGGCGGCGGCATCAGCGGCCTTTCGGCGGCGCATTTCTATCGCTCGAAGCGGCCTGAAGCGCGCATCCTGATCATCGAAAACCATGACGATTTCGGCGGCCATGCTAAGCGCAACGAAGTCCATGTCGATGGCCATTTGCTGCTTCTCAACGGTGGCACCATGCTGATCGACAGTCCGCGGCCGTACAGCGCAGTCGCCGCCGGCCTGATGAGCGAATTGGGTATCGAACCGGTCGCTCTGGCCAAGTCGCACACGATGTCAAGCGCCATCACCGGCGCCGCGCCTCCGCGAAGCGGTGTTTTTCGCTGCGCGAACATTATGGCCGCGATTATCTCGCGGTTCTGCCCGAACAAGGGAAGGCCAGCCCCGCGGCCTTCGGCGACGCGCTTCGAGATGCGCCGCTCAACGATCGAGCCAAGCGCGACATCGTCCGCATCGAAACCGGGAAGGTCGATTATCTTCCCGGCCTCACCGCGGCCGAGACAATGGATCGGCTTTCGCGCATCAGTTACGCAGCGTTCCTGACCGACATCGCCAAGGTCGATCCGCAAGTCATCAGCTATTATCAGGAAGTGCACTCACGGCGAGTTCGGTAGCGGCATCGACTGCGAGCCAGCGCTCGACTGCTGGGGCATCGGTCTGCCCGGCTTCCTCGGAATGAAGCTCGACAAGCGCATTACGACCCGAATGGGCAACACCGCGGCGGGCTATAGCAGCACCGGCGGATCGCCGACCTTCCATTTCCCCGACGGCAATGCGACGGTCGCTCGAGCGCTGGTTCGGCGGCTGATCCCGCGCGTTGCGCCGGCCGGGCCGGTCGAGGAACTGGTCGGAGCGAAGTTCGATTATGCGGAGCTCGACGTGCCGGGCCCGGTACGGCTGCGCCTCAACAGCGTCGCGCTGCGCGTCCAACGGCGCGCGGCAGGGGTCGACGTGGTCTATATTTCCGCCGGCGCGATGAAGCGGGTCACCGGCACGCATTGCGTGCTCGCCTGCTACAACATGATGATTCCGTATCTGCTGCCCGAATTGCCGGAGGAACAGAAGGCGGCGCTTCACCAGCTGGTGAAGATCCCGCTGGTCTATACCAGCGTTGCGCTTCGCAATTGGCGCGCGTTTGAACGCCTCGGCATCAGCGGCGCGTCGTGTCCGGGAAGCTATTTCTCGAGCTTCCGACTGTTCCCGGGCCCGCAGATCGGCGCATCGATGGGACCGCGCTCGCCCGATGACCCAATCATGCTTCACATGCTGCGCACGCCCTGCCAGCCGGGTTTGCCGACCGAGCGCGACCAGCACCGCGCCGGGCGCGTCGAACTGCTCGGCACCTCGATCGATACATTCGAGGGCCACGTTCGCGACCAGCTCGATCGATCACTGAAAGGCGGCGGCTTCGTTTCGAAGCGCGACATTGCGGCGATCATCGTCAATCGCTGGCCGCACGGCTATGCCTATGAATACAATCCTTTGTACGACCCGTGGCAAATTCCCGAGAGCGCCCAGCCGCACGTCATCGGCCGCCAGCGCTTCGGCCCGATCGCAATCGCCAATTCCGATTCCGGCGCCGCGGCTTACACCGATAGCGCGATCGACCAGGCCCACCGCGCGGTCACCGAATTGCTGTCCGCCTAAAGTCGGTCGCGCAGCGCAAAGAACGACATCGCCGCGACCAGCGCGGGCCAGCGCAGCAGGCGGCCCCCGGGCAGCCTTGGCACCGGAAGGCGAGCGAGGCGGTCGAAATCGGATGTCCACCGGCGATGGCGTCGCCGACGATCCGCCCGAAATAGGGCGCCAGCACGACGCCTAGTCCGGACAGCCCGCTGACATTGTAGATGCCAGGCCGGACCTGGCGGATGAACGGCAGGCGGGTCGAGGTGATGCTGAGCGTCCCGCCCCACGCATAGTCGATCGGCACCTTCGCGAGCTGCGGAAACACCCGCGTAAGGTGAGGACGGACAAAGGCTGCGATGTCAGTCGGGAAGCGATAGGAATAATTTTCGCCGCCGCCAAACAGAAGGCGGCGGTCGGGTGTCATCCGGTAATAATAAACAACGAAGCGCGAGTCCGATACCGCGAGCCCGTCGCGGATGAGGGCCTTGGCGGGTTCGGCGTCGAATGGGGCGGATACCGCGATATAATTATTGATCGGCATGACTCGCGCATCGACGCTGTCGTCGAGCCCCCGCAAATAGCCTCCGCAAGCGAGGAGTATTGTCGCCGCCGTCACGTGGCCCGACGGAGTGGTTACCCGCCATCCTGTCCCGGACCGCTCGATCGCCGTGGCGCGGGTGTAAGCGTGGAGCGTCGCTCCGGCCGCCTCGGCAGCGCGCGCAATGCCGAGCGCCAGGTTGAGCGGGTGAAGATGGCCGCCGCGCCGATCTATGCTGCCGCCGTGGTAATTGCCGCCGGCGACGAGCGAGCGCACTTCGTCGCGGTCGACGAACCTGATGTGCCCGTAGCAATAACGGTCGTTCAGCAGTTCGACATTCGCGCGCGTCCCGGGAACGTAGCGGGCCTTGTGATCGGCGTGCAGATGGCCGGGCCGAAAGTCGCAGCTGATCGAGTGATCGCGCATCAAATTGTCGAGATGGTCGCGCGCATCGATCGCGATCCGCCACAAATGGCTCGCGTCCTCGCGGCCGACCTTTCGCTCCAGCCACGCCTGCTCCTGGCGCATTCCAACGTGCACCTGGCCGCCATTGCGCCCCGACGCGCCCCATCCGATCGGTCCGGCCTCGAGCAGGACCGCATCGACGCCGCGCTGCGCCAGCCTCAGTGCCGCCGATAGTCCGGTATAGCCGCCGCCGACGATGCACACGTCGGCCTGGCGGCCGTAGTCGAGAGGCGACGCTGTCGGCATCGGCCCGCGGGTCGCCGCGTAATAAGAGGGTGGATAGGCGTGGTCAGGATCGCCGGTCACGCTGGGCCCAGTCCCGATTGTCTAGCGGTGAGATCACAGCTAGCGCGAAGCTCCGGCTTGCGTCAAACTGCTGCCGGATTGGAACAGCGGCAAGCCATGCGAATGACAAGGACAGCGGTCGAGCGCGGCTCCGGGCGGACCGGTTCGGGCACAGTCCACGATGACGCTCCACCGCTCCGGCAGAGCGTTTACGAGGGTCTCAGGTTTCAGCTGATTACGGGCAAGATCGCACCCGGCGTCGGCATGTCGACGCGTGGGATCGCGCTGCAGCTCGGTGTTAGCCAGATGCCGGTCCGCGATGCCCTCGGCCGGCTGGCGGCGGAGGGCGCGGTCGAAATTCGCTCGAAGCGCAAGATCATGGTGCCGGCGATGACCCGCGCTCGCCTCGAGGAAATCATGCACTGCCGGCTGCTTCTGGAACCGGCGGCGGCGGTGGATGCTCTTTCCTCGATCGATGCCGCGCGACTGAAGGCGATCCGGGCGGCTGACAACGCGACCGACGAGGCGCTGCGCACGGGCGACGTCAACGCTTACATGGAATCAAACTTTCGCTTTCACTCGCTGATCTATCGCGCCAGCGCGATGGAAACGCTCAATCGAATGATCGAGATGCTGTGGATGCAATTCGGGCCGTTCATGCGGGTCGTTTACGGCCGCGTCGGTACCGCCGGGCTGGTCGACCAGCACCTCGCTGCGACAAACGCCATCGCAGCCGGTGACTCGGAGCGTCTGCGCAAGGCGATCGCTGGTGACATCCGTGATGGAATGAACCTCATTCGCAAGTCCGAGCTGGAGTTTGATCCGCCCGATTGAGCGAGCCGAAAATGCCCCGGGGGCTTGCACGTGTTCGAGCCATCTGCGATCACAGAAAAGCAACGACAGAGTTTGAGGAGGCCTCGCGTGGACGCTGCTGCCGCCGGGTCGAACCGCGCACATCTTGACGCATATTGGATGCCGTTCACGGCCAATCGCCAGTTCAAGCGAGCGCCCCGCCTGCTCGCAAGCGCGAAAGGCATGTATTACACCAGCGATGACGGGAGGCAGATACTCGACGGTGCGGCGGGGCTGTGGTGCGTCAATGCCGGCCATGGCCGGGTTGAGATCGCCGATGCAGTTTTCGCCCAGCTGCAGACGCTGGACTATGCGCCATCGTTCCAGATGGGACACCCGCTGGCGTTCGAATTTGCCGGCCGGTTGGCCGAGATTGCTCCAAGCGGGCTCGACCGCCTGTTCTTCACGAGCTCCGGATCGGAGTCGGTCGACACTGCATTGAAGATCGCCCTCGCTTACCAGCGCGCCATCGGCCAGGGCACCCGTACCCGATTAGTCGGGCGTGAGAGAGGCTATCACGGCGTCGGCTTTGGCGGGATTTCGGTCGGCGGGTTAGTCAATAACAGGCGCGCCTTCGGGGCGCTTCTCCCGGGTGTCGATCATTTACGCCATACCCACGATCCGGCGCGCAACGCCTTTACGCGGGGCCAGCCTCAGCACGGCGCCGAACTCGCCGACGACCTCGAGCAACTGGTGCAGCTGCATGGTGCGGATACCATTGCCGCCGTCATCGTCGAGCCGGTGGCAGGATCAACTGGAGTTTTGCCGCCGCCGAACGGCTATCTCGACCGGTTGCGTGAGATCGCCACGCGTCACGGCATCCTGCTCATTTTCGACGAGGTGATCACCGGCTTTGGTCGGCTTGGGACGCCGTTCGCAAGCGATTATTTTGGCGTGGTTCCGGACTTGATGACGACCGCAAAAGGGCTGACCAACGGCGCTTTGCCGATGGGCGCGGTGTTCGCCAGCCGGGCGGTGCACGACGCGCTGATGATTGGGCCGGAACCCGCAATCGAGCTGTTCCACGGCTACACTTATTCCGGCCATCCGGTGGCCTGCGCCGCGGGTCTTGCGGCGCTCGATATTTACACGCGGGACGGATTGCTCGGGCGTGTGGCGGGGTTGGAAGCGGCATGGGCCGACGCGATGTTCGAGCTTCGCGCTTCACGCCATGTCGTCGACATTCGCACAATCGGGCTGATTGGTGGAATAGAACTGGCGCCGCGCCAAGGCGCGCCGGGCGCGCGTGGGTATGATGTCTTTACCCGGTGCTTCGAGCGAGGCCTACTGATACGCGTGACCGGCGACATCATTGCACTTTCGCCGCCGCTGATCATCGAGCCGGATCAGATCGCCTCGATCGTAAGCACGCTTCGCGAAGTGTTGGACAGCTTGGACTAGGCAGAGCCTATCCGCAGCGCACGGCGATGCTCACCCGAAAGCGCTAGACACGCATAGCGGCTATGCCGCGCGGCGGAGGCTTGAGGAGGCGGTGGCGAGATTGCCGCGCAGACAGCGCGAGATCTTCCGCGCCCATCGCTTGCACGCCATGCCCTATGCCGAGATCGCACGTCGCACCGGCCTCTCGTGCCGCTGTTGCGCAAGGCGATTTCAAGGCGGCGGAGGCCATCGCTAACGACTCTAATTTCGGGACTTCCGGTGAAAGCACGTTGGCGACGGCCCAGCTGGTTCTCGATGCGGTAAGGTCAAGAACACCCTCCGATATCAAGGAAATGTACAGCCAGTGCATCCCGCCACGGCTTAACTTCACTCCAGCCGATCCAGCTTTCGGGACTTGCCTGGTCGGATTCGCTACGCTCGGAGATCTCAACGCCGTCTTCGCACTTGCCGACCGTGGATATCGGGACGTTGAATGCTGTTCCGCTGCGCAGCAGGAGGAACAATGGCTGACGACCGGCGGCTTCTATAACTCCCGGTTGGAGCTGTTCGGCAAAGTGCTGGCCAGCGTGCGAGCGGATTCCCGCTTCGTGGAGGTGGCTCGCAGAACGGGTTTGCTCGCCTATTGGAAGAGTCGTCACCCACCAGATTTCTGTAGCTTCGAGCGCGCGCCCGTCTGCCAAGTGCTGAGACAGGAGCGATAGTCAATTGGTCGCGACGAATTTCCAAGGCACGTTGTTACTCACCAACGGTAAGGTCACCGCGGCCCGAATCTCGTATATTGCCCTAGGTTAGTGCCGAAGTTTGCTCGAAGGAGGCGCGAGCGTGGGGGTGACGTTGCTGTGGCCGGTCATCGCCGCGGCTGCTTCGGCGGGCGCCTTTGCGCTCACACCGGCGCCCCGTGACAATTCCGAGACGATCGTCGTCACCGGCGAGCGCGTGAAGCGCACTCTGAAAGAGACGCCGTCGAGCGTGGTGGTGTTTCGGAGCGAGGACATCGACCGGCTCGCCGCCCCCGACCGGCTGGCGGAGCTTCTCGAGCTGAACTCCGAACGTCCTCGTCGAATCACGGCGCGACACCCCAGTGATTCGGGGCCAGATCAGCGCAGGAGTGCTCAGCGGACTGCCGGCATTCCTGGGCGGGGCGCGGCCGCGAACCGTGGTCCAGATCGATGGGCGCACCATCACGTTCAACGAGTTCCAAAACAGCGCGGAAGGTCTGTGGGACGTCGACCGCGTCGAGATATTCCGGAGCCCGCAGACCACGACCCAGGGCGTGAATTCGATCGCCGGGGCGATCTTCATCCACACGGCTGATCCGACGTTCAATTGGGAAGGGCGGGCACGTCTGATCGGGGGCGAGCTGGGCCGGCGCCAGGCTTCCGCCGTGGTCTCCGGTCCGCTGGCCGGCGACCAGATTGCCTTTCGTATCGCAGGCGACGTCTATCGCGAGCGGTCGTCCAATCGCATGGAAGGCCCCGTGGTCGGCGTCGTGGACCTCAACGACGACCATTACGCGACGCTTCGCGGGAAGCTTCTGGCGCAGCCGAACGCGGTGCCCGGCCTCAAACTTATGCTGACCTACGTTCATAGCCATTCGCAAGCCCCTCAGACCGAGACGGCTCGGCCGCCGATCCGCAAACGACGCGATGACAATTACATCTTCGGTTATTTCAAAGCCGACGTGGACTCGCTGACCGCCATCGGAACCTATCGGATCGCCGACGGCGTTGAATGGCGGACGACGCTCAGCCGTGGCAAGGAGCATTTCCAGCGCTTCGCGCCGCAGGGCTTCGGCCAGAACCAAATCCGCGGCCGCGACGGCTCCGTGGAATTGGTGGTCGACTGGAAGTCGGGGGAAACCCTGAGCGGAGTGGCCGGAGTGAGCTGGCAGGAGCTCGAGCTCCATCAATTTATTGATCTTTCGGAAAGCCCACTCGGGACCGGCACATTCGACGATCGGCAGGTCAGCCGCGGCCTTTTTGGCGAGGTGACCTGGCGCCCGGCGTCCAGGCTATCGCTTACCTGGGGAGCTCGTTACCAGGCCGACGGCAAGCATCGGGTGGGCCTGCTGACCGGCCCGGACCTGCCGCTCGACTACGACAAGACCAATCGTGCGCTTCTTCCCAAGGCTGCCGCGGCTTACGATCTCAGCGAAGGCGTGCGGATCGGAGTGCTTGCTGAGCGCGCATACAATCCCGGCGGCGTAACCCTCGACCCCGCGAGCAAAGCCGACAAGGTCGTGCGGTTTGCGCCCGAAAATCTCTGGGATTATGAAGCCTACGTGCGAGCTGGCCTGTTCGGCGGCGCGCTGACCATCAACGGCAATCTCTTCTACAACGACGTCCGAGACGCGCAGCGTACACTCGAACTCTGCGTGGAAGCGCCGACAGGTTGCGTCGGCCTCGAGGAAGTCTCCAACGCGCCAGGCTCGAACAGCTCGGGAGCAGAGGTCGAACTCAGCTTTCGAGCTAGCTCGGCTCTCACGATCGAAGCAGCGGGAGGGCTTCTCCATACCAGGATGACGAAAACGGTCATCTCCGACGACCCAAGCGTCAACAAGCAATTCTACGGGTCGCCGCATTTTTCAGGAGCGGTTGGCGTGGGCTGGCGGCCGCTGCGCAGCCTGCTCCTCACGGCGCAGTTGCGGCATGTGTCCGGCTATTCCGGCGACGATTCCGAAACCGGCATTTTCCGCATCAAGTCATCGAATACCGTCGATGTGCGGGCGAGCTGGCGGCGCGCGCGCTTCACGCTCTTTGCGTACGCGCAGAACCTGTTCGATGCCTTCCACGTATCGGGCTGGAGCGGCCCCCACGACGACCCGGACCTGGAGGTGACCACAAACGATCCGCGGGAGATCGGGATTGGGCTTGAGACGCGGTTCTAGCCGCACAGCTGATATCTGGCCTATCGGCCCGACTGGTCTCTGAACCGCGAAACCCCGACCTTCCTCGATTGAGTCCTCGTCGAGGGCGACGCCATTACGGAGGGCATGGTCGCCTTTCGCCAGGAGCGCATCGAAGCCTGAGTCTGACGCCGCTGAGAAGGCCGCCAGTCCGAAACCGAACTGGATCGTTCACCGCTGCGCCCCCTGGCAGTCGGCAAATTATCGGCAAAACATCAGGTCGCCGTCATCCCATTTGCGCTGCGCATAGGCAAGCTTGGCCGATCAATTCCACAGGGAGGTCAAGATGTTCGCACTAATCCTGCTGCCCTTCGCAATCACCGCAACCAACTCCGCGCCTGACGCGGTCAGCGATCCCGATCGCGCCCCAACAGTGGTGATACCGATCGACCGGTACGACCTCAGCCGTCCCAGGGACATCGAGCGGCTGAAGCTTCGGATTCACAGCGCGGCGCGGTCGGTCTGCGACCACGGCTATCGCGGCGTCATGTACCTCGAAACCGCTTGCGCGGGCGCTGCAGCTGCTCGGCGATCCGGACGCGGCTGCGCGCTGCGCGGCCAGCGGGCGCGAGCTTCGAGATCGCGCTTGCGCCCGACAGCAACATCAACCGCGCGACCCGCTCGGACACGCTCGGCACGATCTTCGGCGACTTCGACATCAGCAAGGACAGCAAGGCGAGGTCGGGCACCGGCCTGTCGCTTCGCGGACAGGCTTACCGCCGCCTCTCGATCGGCGGCGGCGACAGCCTGCTGTTCCGGCTGAGCGGGTTCGGCGACCTCTACGCGAAGACCAAGTTCAACGATGTCGCGCTCGACCTAGCCGGAGGTCCAGAGCTGCGGCTTGGCCGCAACCAGCTCAACCTCGAGCTCGGCACGACGCAGCGCTGGTTCGGGCAGAAGCCGTTCATGCGCTCGGCACAGATCCGCGCCACTTGGACGCGGCCGCTCGGGAGACGGATGCAGCTTCGGCTCAATACAATTGCGTCGCTAATCGAGAACCAGCTCAACGACCTGCAAGACGGCAAAGGCTATTCGGCGCGGATCGACGTCGAGCGCGAGCTGTCGCCGACGACCGGGATCGGAGCCAACCTGTCACTCGACCGCGAGGCGCTGAAGGATCCCGGTTATTCGACATCTGGCTGGCGCGCTGGGCTGGTGGGGTGGCGCGACCTGGGCCGGATGACCTTCACCGCTGAGGCGCAGTTCGGCAAGCTCCACGCCGACGAGCGACTGGTGCTGTTCCCGAACAGGCGGTCTGACCGCTATGCCAGCCTGTCGCTCGGAGCGACCTTCCGACAGCTGCAGTGGCGCGGCTTCGCGCCGCTCGCGCGCTTCACGATCGAGCGCAACCGGAGCACCATCGCATTTTACGATTATCGAAGAACTCGAGCCGAGCTGGGGGTTGTGCGGGCGTTCTGATTCGCTGGAATTGGTGGCGCCGGCCAAGGAGTTTGCGACGAGCTTGCGTTATCGGGTGAGACTGGCGCGCGTCTTCCGAACCTTGGTCATCGCGAATCTCATTGATGCCGTGCGGATGGTCAGCGCGAGGTGGCGGGTGCCCTCCCTCGAAAGTATGGACCAACCATGGGAAGTCGGGCCCTTAACGGACCCGCTCCTTGGGTGTATTACCTGGGTAATCCGGTTTACAACCGATGCGGTTTGAGTGCCCGATCTCGCCGGTGCATGGAGATCGAAGTGTAAGTCAGTTCCGAAGGCCATCCGGAACCACGCCGCCGTTCTCCGCGAGCTTGTCCATCACGGCTTTGTGAAGCGCGATATTCTCTTCGGCGCTGCCGTCGGCGCCCACGTGAACGTTGAGCTCATTCGCGAGCTGCTTGCGCGCGTCGAGGCTGGAATCAAGATCGAATAGCTTCAGCAAGTCGACGATCGACGATTGATAGTTTCCGCCGCCGCCCTTCGTCGACGCCATCTCATCTAGAACGGCTCCAACGTCGACGTTTTTCGCCGCCGCGGCCTGGGCGGCAGGGGGCGCCATTGTCGCGGTTTCGCCGGCTTGAGGCGCCGGGGCAGGTTGGGCGGTGCTTTGCGCTGGCGCCGCAGATGCCGCCGGATGGTGGAAGATTTTGTCCATGATGCTGCCGAAGATACTCATTCGATCTTTCCTCTTACCTGGGTTCGGAAGTCTCAACGAGGCGAGGGCGACGAAGCTCCTTCGCATACGGCCGTAGGAACGGACTTTGCCGACGGGTCGTTCTCGCGCCGCGAGGAGACGAAGCAATGACGAATAGGCTAGTAATTTTCTTGTCGGGAACGGTGCTCGCGCTGGCGGCGTGCGGCAAGCACGAGACGGCGACAAACGATGCCGCGAACGATCTCAACATGACAGCGGCGGACAATGGCGCGGCGAGCAATGCCGAGGCGCCGTCGCCGCTGACCGCGCAGGGCTTCGCCAATGCCGCGGCGGCGAGCGACAAGTTTGAGATCGAAAGCTCGAAGCTCGCAGCAAGCGCGGGTCAATCGTCGGCAGTAAAGTCCTTCGCGGCCAAGATGATAGCAGCGCATGAGGGCTCGACGGCCAAATTGAAAGCGACGGCGGGCGGCCTGAGCCAGGCGGTGACCCCCGACGACACGCTTTCGGCGGAGCAGCAGGCGAGCCTGGATAGCCTCAAGGGGCTGAAGGGCACTGACTTCGACAAGGCTTATGCGACTGCGCAGGTCGACGCTCACCAGAAAGCGCTCGACGCGCTCAACGGGTATGCCGCGTCGGGCGACAATGCGGCTCTGAAGGATTTCGCGAAGGGGCTGATTCCGACCGTGACCGCCCATCTCAACATGGCGAAGGCCCTGCAATAGCCGCATTAAATTTTGCGAAGACTCAAATGGTTTAGAGAACGAGTGCCTAATGCGGCGTACTTCCTGTGTCGGCTGCTCGACTCCCCCCGAGTGGTCCTTACCGAGCGGCTCGGCGAGTGGCCCTTTTTGCCGAGCCGCTGCTTCGCAAGGATCCCCAGCATTCAGGTTTATTCGACCGAGAAGCAGCCTGCTGGAACATGCTTTCCCGTATTTTCTGCGCCCATCGGTGGCGCTGGGCCGCGACGCGCTAATGACGATCGCAGATGCATTGTGAGTTTATTCGTCGGTGCCTGCCGCCCCTGCATCGCTCGCATCGCGCAAATTGACCGCCGCCATCTTGCCGCGCCGATCCTGCTCGAGCTCGTACGAAACGCGCTGATTCTCTCGCAGCGTGTCCATCCCCGAGCGTTCGACGGCCGAGATGTGCACGAATGCATCTCCGCCGCCGCCCTCTGGCGCGATGAACCCGTAGCCCTTCGACTCATTGAAGAATTTCACCGTTCCAATCGGCATATTTTGTCTCTCTCTTTGCCAGGCCGAACGCCGGCCGGCTTCGTGCTAAACGCAACAAGAATGAGGAAAGTTCGCCGAACAGCGTCCCCAAACCATCGATTCTGCGACAAATAGCGGCGCGGCTATGCGTCGCTTGCGCGGCAATTGTAAACGTCAATGAGGTTTGGAGCTGCGACTATCCAACATAGAATCAACCTCCCCGAAATGGTTCAGTGAATCGGAATGGGATTGGGGCGATAGGCAAGGCACTCAAGGATCGGCATTCCCCTTGGGACCAGTCAATACCTTCGCCGCACCCAACCTGACCCCGGGGGGGGGGGAACCTTGCTTAAGCAGATCGCTAATGGGATTATCACCCCACGATGATTTACCGATGATTTGCCGATTGTTTTGGGGGCAATGACGGTGAACGATGCCGTTCGAGTAGGAAGTGACGGATTTCTGACGACGGCAGACCTTGCCGGGCGCCGGGACTTCACGTTGGGCCTGGCGGTCGTTAGTCCGTCGAGCCGGACGATAGCCGGGCCGGGCGGTACGGCGATCGTCGAGCCGCGCGTGATGCAAGTCCTGGTCGTGCTAGTCGATGCTGCCAACAAAGTGGTCACCCGCGAGACGCTCTTCCACCGCTGCTGGGGTGGGGTTTATGTCGGCGATGACAGTCTCAATCGCACCGTCGGAGCAATTAGAAAGCTCGCTTCGGAAATCGCCGACCGAAGTTTCCAAATAGAGACGATCCCCCGGACTGGCTATCGACTCACAGGCGACAGCTACAACGTCATCTCGTCTGAGGCGGAAGGATTTCCAAAGCCTCCGGTGCCTGCAGTTTCCCGACGGGCGGTGATTGCGGGGAGCGCGGGTAGCGCTGCACTGGCCGCCGTCGCGGCAAGTTGGTTGTGGTCCCGCAGGCGTCAGACCGATCCCCGTTTCGACGCGCTTATGGCAGAAGGGGACGAAGCTTTTCGTAACGGGACGGCGCTCGATACAGCTTCGGTCACCGAGGGCGGTGGCTCGCGGATGATGCAGCTTTACCAAAAGGCCGTCCGGATTCAGCCGGATAGCGCTCGCGCCTGGGGCTTGCTCGCCTATTTCTCGGCCCTTCGGGCGAACGAAGCGCCCCCGGCGGCGTCCGCCCAGCTCGTGGCGCAATCACAAACGGCGATACGGCGAGCATTGAGCATCGATTCCAAGGAGCCGAACGCTCAGGTCGGGCTCTTCCTGTTGCAAGGGCCGATGCTCGACTGGGCGGCGCGTGACCGGAAGTTGCGAAGCATCCTTGCGAACGACCCCAACAATCTCCCGGCAATGAGCGAGCTGATGCCGTTGCTGCAGGCGGCGGGCCTGACGCGGGAATCCTGGGTGTGGAACGAGCGGATCTTGCGCCAGTCGCCATTTGCGCGTGGCTTCCTGGTCGTCAAAGCAATGAAGTTGTGGATCCTCGGAAACATCGCTGCGTCAGACAATGTCATCGACCGTGTGCGTGGTCTCTGGCCGACCTATGATTTCGGCTTTTCCGTCCGCATGATGCTGTTCACGTTGACTGGGCGTCCAAGGGCGGCATTGTCCATGATCGATGATGCTCCGCCAAACATGCTGCCTAACCCGCCCTTCTGGCGGGCCGTGGCCAACGCCTTGGATTTGGCTTCGCCTGCGGCCGTCCAAGCCGCGAGGCGCGCGTGCTTCGACATCGCCAAAGCGACGCCGGAGCAGACAAATCAATCGGTCATGATCCTCTGCGCCCTGGGGCTGAAAGACGCCGCCTTCGAGCTGACTGAAGGCTATATCCTATGGCGAGGGAAAGCCGTCCTTTCGGCGGGACGCGACGTTAATGATTACAGCCGCCGAATGACGCAGTGGCTGTTCACTCCGCCGGTCGCGATAATGAGAGCCGATCCGCGTTTCGCGAAGCTCTGCGACGAATTCGGTCTTTCGGCCTACTGGCGGGCGCGAGGCATAAGGCCTGATTACGAAATCTACGGTTAGATGCGCGCTCCTTCGAGCGATCTTCGGAACTAACGTCCGGCAAATACCAGAGCCCTCGCCATACCGTATCTTTGAATACGCCGTTGACCTTCCATCGGGATAACATCGGTTTTCCCTCGGAAGTCCATCATTCCGTCGGACGGTCCCAAGCTGCAGCCTCCTTTGCGCCCGGACGCTCGCTCCGGTCCGCAGACAAAGGAAGATGTAATGGCAAACAAACTAAAGGCTCGTCTGGCTCTTCTCGCAGCCGGCGCCGCGGTGATGACGGCGGGTGGCGCAATTGCATTCCCGCTTGTTCAGCAATGGAAAGCGCCTGCTAACGTGGAGTCACTTCCGGGTTCATCGCCTAATCTCAACACGCCAGCGGTGGATGGCTGCGCAAGCCTCTCGCCCGACAAGCTGACCATCGCGTTCACGTCCAACCGCACCGGCAACTTCGATGTCTATGTGGCGACGCGGCCGAATGCCGGCGTCGGCTTCGGCAATCCCGTCGCCTTGCCGGCACCGATCAACACTGCTGCCGATGAAGCATGCCCCACGATCACGGGCGACGGGCGCCTATTTTTTAGCAGCGATCGCGAGGACCCGGCCTATGATTTGTATGTAACCAAGCGCGTCGGCGGGATCTGGACCAACCCAGTCCGCTTGGGACCCAACGTCAATTCCCCAGGCCGGCTCGATGAAAGTGTGGCCCTCTATAAGATTGGCCGCCACGAGATCATGCTTTTCTCCAGCAGGAATGTCAATTCTACCGACGGCAGAATTTACCAGAGCGTCGATGGAGGGCCGAAGACCCTCGTAGGCGGGGGACCGAACGCCGGCATTGGTGTTTCGTCAAACAACCGACCCAGCATCACGCCCGATGGCCGGACAATTTACTTCGACTCTGATCGTCCCGGCACTCTTGGTGGACCTGACCTCTACAGCGCTAGCCGGCCAGCGCCGCTCGGATCGTTCGGACCTGCGACGCACCTTAGCGCGATAAGTTCTCCGGCATTCGATTCCCGACCGTTTATTACCGCGGACGGCTCGATGGTGACATTCTCGTCCGCCCGGCCGGGAAGCACCTCGGCTGCTCCCGATATCTGGTTCGCAACGCACTGATCTGATCATGCACAAGGGAGCGGGGCGCCATTCAATTCGCGCTCCGCTCCAATGCATGCCAGCGAAGGGAAATAGGTCGCAATCGGCATGAAATCGCCGTCTGGTAGACGGCATAGCAGCCGGCGGCCAGATACTTTGCATTATCTGTTAATTTATTAATGCATCTTTACTTTTGCGTCGGTCGGCGGCACAATCGGTTGCGCCGGAATGGGGCTCGGCAGTCGCGTCTATATTGTTCTAAACGGACCCTCCGCCGGCGTGCGTGCAAGGCTCAACGTCCTTGTGCTGGCGCCCGTCCTATCGCGCGCCAGACGGATCTGTACTGTTAAATGCGCTCCAGGCCACCCAACAATCGCGGCCCGTCGCGCGCATGAAAATTGGGGGGAACGGGTATGACGAAGAATTCAATCAGTCGTGCATTTCTGCTCGTCAGCGCAGCTGCCGTTCTCGGCGTCGGCGCTCCAGCGCAGTCGGGAGGCAGACCGCAGGTCATTCGCGGAACGGCGACGACGAGCGTTTCGGTCTACGCAACCGGCTTCAACAATCCGCGGGGTTTAAAGTTCGGGCCCGACGGGATGCTTTACGTCGCCGAGGGCGGGCCGGGCGGAAGCAATTCGACCGCCGATCTGTGCGATCAGGTTCCAAGCGCAGGTCCGTACACGGGGAGTCCCACGGGCGGCCGCATCTCTCGGGTCAACAGCAATGGCGTTCGGACCACCGTTACTGACAAGTTCCCTTCGAGTCAGACCAGTCCAAACCTTGGCAATCTCGTTAGCGGCGTCGCCGACATCGCGTTCGTCGGCGGCGCTCTCTACGCCCTGACCGCCGGCAGCGGATGCTCCCACGGAGTACCCAACACGACCAACGGCGTCTTCCGGCTCAGTCCGAAGGGCACGCCGATCCTCGTTGCCGATCTCAGCGCTTTTCAGAAGGCCCATCCGGTCGCCAATCCGGAGCCAGACGATTTCGAACCTGACGGCACTTGGTACAGCATGATTAATGTGGGGCCGACGCTCTATGCGGTGGAACCCAACCATGGTGAGTTGGACCGCGTCAGGACAAGCGGCGCGATTGCCCGGGTCTCGGACATTAGTGCGAGCCAGGGACACATTGTTCCGACTTCAATGGCTTATCACAACGGCTATTTTTACGTCGGGAATCTGAACACATTTCCGATCACCCCCGGCGCCTCGAAGATCCTGCGAATTTCGCCAACCGGGTCCGTAACCGTCGTGAAAACCGGTTTCACGACCGTCGTTGGCGTCACGTTCGATAATTCCGGACGGATGTACGTCCTTGAGAATACCGTGACGGCCGGCGGTCCCGCTCCGGGAGAGGGCGACATCGTAAGGGTGACAGGGGCGACGCGCGAAGTCATCGCCAGTGAACTCAATCTTCCGACCGCAATGACCTTTGGTCCAGACGGGGCGCTTTATGTCTCGGTATGGGGATTTGGCCCTCCGCCGTCGCTTCCAAACGGACCGGGCGAAGTCTTGCGCATACGGGTCGATAGCTAACCGCCTGGAGAGGCCTGAACGCTCCTTTGGGAGGGGTCCGTCCGACGTCGGGAAAACTCGTCGTCGGGCGCTGGCAATCCACCTGAGGGGGAATCTCGTGCCTCCAACGCCCGCGAATCCAGAACCTCGACCGGAAATGAGCGGGGCTGGTCTGAACGCGGCTAGGCGACGATCCGTAGCTTCCCGCGCTTGCGGGGTGCGGCGTAGCACACGACCCCAAGCTCTGCTTGCAATCGGGCGAGCTCGCGTTCCTTTGCTTCCTTTGAGGCTTCGGCGTAGCGCTTCTCGACTTCGGCTTCCTCGTCGGTCTGCGCTCGAAAGTAGGAGATAGTGATCCGATGCCCGAACACATCGTCGCCGCGAAGCCTGAGCTCGGCCTCGCAACCCTCGGGCAGGTGGTCGCGTATACCGGCCAGCTTTTCGATCAGTTCGTCGAGGGACACCTGGTCGGCGATGTCGACGAAATCCTTGACGCGTCTTGTCACTCGTGACCCTCCCCGGCCCCGGGGCATTAAATACAATTGGCGCGATTCCACGCGCAACGAATAATTGAGTTCTTATCCCCAGCGAAGTTGCCTATCGGTGAACAGTTTTGAAATGAAACTTTCAGAAATTCAAAAGGTGACACTCCAAGCCGGGCGTCTCCGATTAGAGCTAAGTCCCGAAATTGGCGGCGCTATTTCCGCGTTCGAGTGGACCGGCGAAAATGGCTCGATGGCCATATTGCGGAAATGTCACAGTCCGCTCGAAAAGGTTCTCGACGCCGGCTGCTTCGCCCTCGTTCCCTACGTAAATCGCATCCGGGGCGGCGCTTTCGCCTTCAGGGGACGCACGGTTCGCCTGACGCCGAACATGACGGGAGATCCAAGTCCGCTGCACGGGCAAGGTTGGCTCAACTCCTGGCAAGTGCAGCGGGTCGACGCGGCGTGTGCCGTGCTGACCTACGACCATGAGCCGGGCGAGTGGCCGTGGCGCTATCACGCCAGTCAAACATTCTCCCTCGACGAGCGCGGACTGTCGCTGCGACTGTCCTGCCGCAACGGGGGCGACGAGCCGATGCCGTGCGGTCTTGGCCTGCATCCCTATTTCCCCTGTGGGCCGGATACGCGTCTCGACACCGAAGTCGATTGCGCCTGGACTGTCGACAACGATGTCCTGCCAGTCGAGAAAGTGCCAGCGGAAGGCCGCTACGATCTCAGCCACCGTAGCGTCTGCGGGCAGGGCTTGGACAATGGCTTCGGCGGCTGGGGAGGGCAGGCGCAGATGACGGATCCGAACTGGCCATACGAACTGCTCCTTTCCTCGCCCGAGGCGAAATTCTTCCAGCTCTATTCTCCATCTAACGGCAGCATTTTCGTCGCCGAGCCGGTGACCCACGCAAATGCGGCGCTGAACGCACCGGAGATCGAGTGGCCCAAGCTGGGCATGCGAGTACCTCGCTCGCGGCGAGACGAGCAGCCTCGACATGCGGCTAGAAGTCATTCCGAAGTCGGGCTCGTCTCCAGGTTGAACATCGGCCCCCAGCCAGCAGGCATGAAGAAGGTGCTCGACGACATAGTCGCCTCCTGAGGGAAAGCTGCGCAGCTACGGCAGACCAGGAACGTCACCATCGGCTCGCTCGCCTTCCTGTCCTTGTTCGTCGCGCTCACCAGCGCAATCCCTTACGATCATGAACTGGACCGCGGGCAGCCCCTTTTAACTCCGCCCCGTCGGGAATAAATGCCCTCGACAGCCCGTGATAGATTCGCTCGCGGATAATCAGTGTACTCGTCGCATCAGCAATGAGCGCGGTCGCAAAGAGGGGCAGAATCATGCTTCGAACTCGCGGTGGTTTCCACAAGGATAATCACCGCAGTTAGCGGCGCGCGAACGACGCCGACGAAAAAGGCGGCCATCCCGAGAAGCGCGATCGCCGAAGTCGGGGAGCCGGGAAAGAATGGTGCCAGCGCGTTGCCAATGCCAGCACCGACCCCCAGCGAGGGAGAGAAGAAGCCGCCAAAAGTTCCGCTGAGCGTCGTGCAAATGGAGGCAACGAACTTTGCAGGGCCGAACCAGGCCGTCAGGTGGCCACCTTCGATCAGGGCCTTTGCTGGGACATAACCGGTCCCCCAAGTTGTGCCGCCCGACATGATGCCGGTGAGGGCTACGATGAAACCGCAAGCAGCGGCGAAGACTATCGGGCCGCTCTTCAGCCGCCAGGCCCAGCCGCTCTTTGCATTGCTGAAGTGAAGCACGACGCGTGAAAAGAGGCCACCAGCAAGACCGCCGACGACGCCGACCACGGGCGCTAGGATAAAGGTTTCGCGAAGCCCGGTCGAACCCCGCAGCACTCCAAAATAGACATAGTCGCCCGCGATGCCGATCATCGTGAGGCCAGAGATCATCACCGCCCCCATCACCAACAGCGCAACTCGCTGCTCGTAAGCCGCCGCCAGTTCCTCGATCGCGAATGCGAACTCCGGCAAGCGGGGTGTTGAATGCCGCTGCGACTCCCGCAGCGCCGCCTGCAATGAACACCCTGCGGTGATCGGAACGCTGCGCATTCAGGCGCGGCTTCGCAGGGATTCATTTCGCCGGCGGAAAAGTCGTATAACCGATCCCGGGAGCGACCGCCGATTGTGCTGGCCGGAAGAACTCCGCATGCACTAGCTGCCGAGGATGGATAACTCGCTAGTTCCAATCGGCATGCTGCTGCTCCTAATCGCATGTCTGACTGCGATGCTCGCCCGTCGGCTCGGTCTTCCCTATATCGTTGGACTCGTCCTCGCTGGCTTCCTCATCGCGCTCCTGCCCATCTCACCAGAGGTCCCGCTCTCGCGCGAGCTTATCTTCAACTTTCTCTTGCCGCCGCTTGTTTTCGAAGCTGCGCTACAACTCGACTGGCAGCGTTTCAAACGCGAGCTTGTCGTGACCCTGACACTCGCTTTTCTCGGCGTTGCAATCTCCGCTGCAGTGGTAGCCACAGGCATGCATTACATCGTCGGCTGGGGTTGGATTGGTTCGGGTTTGTTTGGGGTGTTGATAGCGGCGACGGACCCCGTCTCAGTCATTGCCGCCTTTCGTGAAATGAAATGCGAGCCCCGAGTGTCGATGGTTGTTGAAGCTGAAAGCCTACTCAATGACGGTGTTGCCGCTGTGGCTTTCGTAATATTAGCGGGTGTTGCAACGGGCGCATCTCCAAGCGCGGCAACCGTTTTACCCGCGTTCCTATGGACGTTGGGCGGCGGCGTGGTGATCGGACTCTTTGTTAGTATCGCCATCCTGCTAGTTGTCGGACGTACTAGCGATGCGCTGGTCGAGATCACGCTGACCGCAATCGCGGCGTATGGGTCATTCCTGGTTGCTGAACATTTCCACGCTTCCGGAATCATTAGTGCGCTGAGCGCTGGTCTGATGATCGGCAGCCTGGGGCAACGCGCCCTTTCCGACGAAGGCCGGGATCGGGTGGATCACGCGTGGGAGTTTTTCGCCTTTTTGGCGAACAGCGTCATTTTCATTCTGATTGGAATGAATGTTGCCGACCAGCCGCTTTCCGCACTCGGCTCGGCGGCCGCCGCTGTGGCGATCATTCTCGTCGTCGCCAGTCGAGGTCTGTCGATTTATCCGCTCTCCGCTTTGTTTCACATGTCCCAGTGGCGGCTCCCGCCAAGCTACCAGCACATCCTCTTTTGGGGAGGATTGAGGGGGGCATTGGCGCTGGCGCTCTCATTAGCTGTGCCAGCAACCGTTCCGGAGCGCACTGCTGTCATCCTCACATCGTTCGTCGTCGTCGCATTTTCGATTTTGGTGCAGGGAATGACCATGCCCTTGCTTATCCGGCGCTTCGATCTCGCCTGTGATCGACCTGACACATAATCTCGGCCGGTGGACGCGAGCGATCCGGGAGCTCGCCGATCGCTCAGTCGTCGGTCTTACCATCGAGCTCGTCGAGGATGCGCTCCGTCTCGGCAATCAGCCGGAGGCGTTCTGGTTCACGGATGCCAGCGTTTGCGAGGCCACCTGCCAACACTGAGGCCGCATCTTCTGCCGAGATGTGCCGTAATCGCTGGTCAATGACCTTTAGCCTCGCGAGGATGCCCTCATCGTTCATGGTGCTCTCCGTGTCAGTCGGTGATGCTGCGGGCCGGTCGTAAGTTGTGGAAAGGACCGCGCCGGGCACGGGCGTGTTGCGCTTGATGAAGGCTTCGGCCTCTCGCATGGTCGCGAAGTGATGCTCGGTGGTTTCGCTGGCGTGGTGGGCGAGGATGACGACGTACGGCAGGTCGGAGCCGGGGTCGCGCGTAACGCGGCCAGCAGTCGAACTCATGTGGCCGCCTTCATTATCCCAAGACTGCTTCTCGCGCTCCACAGCGTCGTTCTCTCGCTTCGTGTCGTGCTCCTCGGCGGCCGAGCGGAACGCGGTGAAGCTCTTGCCTTTCGAGTTGGGGGAATGGGGCATGACCAGTCTCCTGAACAATCCGGCCCAGTGACGCGTGCAGCTAGGCTTTTCGTGTAAGCTGCCCGAGCAGCGTTTGCACTCGCTCCAGCCCGGCGTCGCTCTCGATCGCGACATGAAGGGGCTGGCCATCCAGCACGTCATGGCGAGTATTGAGGAAGGCGATCACGGGCCCGGGCTCGCGGAAGTGGCGCCACGCAGATTCCAGGACGTCGCCCTGTCGCCTCGATTGCTCAGGCGTGGCGAGGGACGCGGTTTTGCGCTTGGAAAACGCCATGGTTCGCGGGCGCCGCGGACCGGCTGCGGGCGGAATGAGGTGCTGAGTCGCGCTCATGTCACGGATCCCGGCAGCGCTGGCCCGGCGCCCAGCGCTTCGCGCGTCAGACGGATCTGCTCGGCATATTCTCGGGCGAACTGCCGATGGGCGCGCTTGACGCACGCGGTCAGCGTCCGATCGGCGATCATCAAAGAAAGCTGATGCCGATGCAGCAAAGAATTGAGGTCCATTTGTCATGCTCCGAATGCGTAAGCGGGAGCACCTCGGTCTCTCGGCCACTGGCGCCTACGAATGCCATGCCAGCGATGCTCTCGATATAGGGACTGTGCCTCAGATTACGAGCTAGAGGAGACTTCACGAGAATCCGAAGTCTAAACGGCCGACCATTTGTGGAAGCTGCTCTCTGCCTTCATCCATTCGGCCCCAGGCAGCGAAGGACCTGTTCGGATCGCAGAGGAATCCCTGGCCCAGATAAACCGGGCCTTTCGCCGCGACCCGCGACCAGCCGAAGATTGTTCCGGCGACGGTGTCCAGCCACGACCACTCCGTCATCGCGCACGACCGCCACTGCAGCGCGGTTTTCTAATACCGTAGCGAGGTCTGCCAGGGGTCAATCTGGTCCATTTGCGACGCGGATACGCAACCGGCCAAAGGCCGTCCACTGGCCCGAGGCCGCAAGCGGCCAATCAAAACTCAAGACTAAACGACCGTTTTCGTTCACCTGACAGAGAGCGAGGCTGTCGCCTGACGCCCGTAGTCATTTCGACGCGGTGAGATTATTGTGGCCTAAGGTCGTGAAAGCGCTCGGTTGGTCTGATTCGTTGGGGCCGCTCACATGCAAAATCCCGCAACAACCACTGGGGAGGCGCGAGATGCTTTTTTTTCGATCGTCAATCCGGTTCTCTTCTCTGGTAATCCCGGTTTCCATTGGGGCTCTCTGCTGCTCACCAGCGACAGGCTGGGAGGCGCCCGCAGCGGCAGCTCTGAGTTCGAACTCGCGAAGAACAAACTTCCCGCATCTATGCCGCGGATGAACTCACTGGAGCTAGAACCGATCGCCTTTTGTATGAGGTGATTGGCGTACGGGTTTATGCTGTCGATTCCTTCACCGGGCAGCGGACTGGAAGAGTCCTGCGCTACATTATCAACCGTAAAGTGTATGCCGCCGACGGAAAGACCGGTGCGCGCACTTCGAGAGTTCTCAGGTACATTGATGGAAGCTGGGTTTACGCGGCTGACGCTGTAACGGGTTTACGAACGAACGTGAGGGTTAACTACATCAGCGGCGGTAAGGTGTACGCCGTGGACGGTGCTGGGCAGGCAACTTCCCGAATCCTGCGATACATAATTGGGGACGCGACGACAGATTGAGGCCCGCGAAGCTTCAATTTCACCCCCGTTGGCAGCTCTCCAAGCGAACGATCGGGCCGAGCATTCAGGCATCATTTTTCCGCCGCCAACTACGGATACACCTCAAGGGCTGCTGCGGGCCGAATCCGTCGGATGGGGCTCAGTCAGGAAGTTCTGCAAAGCCAAGGGTCTAGCAGTTGAACGATCCGGAACCCGCTTATATACGCCCATGCCTAGGCGCTTCCGGAGACGTGGGTGTGTGGCTGAAACCAGCGGTTTGCTAATTGTGCCGGACCGTTGAAATCGCAGAAGAATCTGGGCGTCTAAAGAGCCGTTTATAATGTTGAAATGGCAACCCACGAAGCTAGGAGCCGATCAAGGAGTTGGCGCAGCCGTTGGGGGGGCTGGAGACGAATCCGCCGTGCCGCCTGCACTGTGTCCCGCTCTCCACGCACGTAAGGCATCCAAAGCGCTGCCAACGGCTTGCCCGTGATCGTCGCCGTATACGGGAAAGCCGGGAACGATAGACCCGTACCGTCCACGAGTGCCTAGTGCTGAGAAAGGCCGATCAGCGGCTTCCCGGACATCGTCAGGTTGCTACGGTTGCCGGGCACGTGGAGCGCAAACGGCCCGCTCAAACAAAACGCGGCGAGCGGGCCAACAGCACTCAGAAAACGCTTTTGCTCAAGGTCGTGGCCTGCGCCGATAAGCTGGCACGCTGCTCGTCGCTGACGCTTTTGGCGCCGCCGCTGATTATGTGCGCAACCGATCACCTCATGCCGGTTCCACGCAGTTGCGGCCTCGGAAAATCCATTCTGGATCGTCACTTGCGCTTTGCCCTTGCAAGCCGGTCGTAATTCGAGCCCCAATATGCGCGCTTCCACGAACGCTGGAAGTAGTTCGACTCTGAAACATATGAGCCAGCATTTGGTGCGACAGCGTAAATCTCGCGCATGGCCTCCGCGATCCTCGTCGCGGCGTGACGGCCTGCTAAGACGTTGGGCTGGTGCCCTGGAATACCGGGATATGCCGGGTCCTCCTCGGCTGCGCAGATGAGAAGCGCGAAGCCGTCGAGGACATCTGGATTCATCGAAGTCTCGCGAGTATTCGCGATCGCCTCTCGGGAGCCGCCGGCAAGACCCTTGTTTGTGTGCAAGCTGACCGTCCAAATCGCGGAACTTCGGATGAGCGCTTCGGCAAGCTCGGCACGACGCGCGGAAGTCAGCAGAGATTTGGGGAGCCAGGCGGATTTATATGCGTGGATCACTTGCCCAGCTTCGCCGAGGTTTGATTTCCAGAAGACGTTGCTGGAAGGGGCGCCAGGTCGGTTGTCCTGAAGCACAATGCCGGGAACTTTCCGAAGCAGGTCCGGGTCCCAAAAACCCCGGCCCGGAACTGAGATGGCGAGCGGGTCGCCCGCGAGCTTGAACGACTCCGGGCGCGAATTTACCCAAGCGATAAATGGCGCCCACACCCGTTCGATTTCCGCCTGCGTCAGGCTGTGGCAGACCATCGAAATGCTCATCCGTCGGCCGGGACTGAACGCGATCTGCTCGCCCCACGTCGCATTGAAGAGAGCCGTGCGGTAGAAGTCGATCATGTGGAGCACCAGTCCGCGCCACTTGTCATCATCGATCGCAGTGACATCAAAGAACATCGCACCGATGGTCGAGGGCAGCGCATGCGTCTTCAGTGTAAGGCGCGTGACGACACCGAATGTACCCCCGCCTCCGCCGCGCAAGGCGAAGAACAGGTCCGGGTCGCGTGAGCGATTGACAATTCGGACCCGACCGTCGGCAGTGACAACCTCTGCTTCTAACAGGTTAGCGGCACCGGTGCCGAACTGCTTCGACAGGCTGCCGAATCCGCCGCCCAGGACGAGCCCGCCCACTCCGACTGTCATGCAACCACCGCCCTGAACGTAGCGGCCATTCTCAACGGAGACTTTATGGTAAACTTCGCTCCAGAGACAGCCGGCCCCCACCGAGACTGCTGGAACGCCGGTTTCAACCGAAGGCAGGCCGACCGGTCGAAATGCCTCATGCAACTCGATCTGACGCATTCGGTGGGTCCAAATCAGCAGCGAGCCTGCACGATTGGAGTTACCGAGGTAGCTATGGCCGCCGCCCTTGATAACCGGAGCGATGTGGTTGGTCCGTGCGAACTCGATAGCGGCAGCGACGTCCGCGGCGGTGGATGCGGCAACTCCCTTGAGACTCGGCTTGCTCGTCCACGCGTCGAGCCAGCCTAGCGTCTGAGTCAATGATGGCTCATCGGAAAGGTAGTAAGGATTCTTCAGGGCGGCGAAGAGCGCGTCGGCGCCAGCGCCGTGCCTCTCAGCACATTCGACAAGGGGCGAGCGGATGTCGATTAGGGCATCGCCGACCTCTCGCCGAAGCGCTGCCCATTTCGGCACTGGTCTCCCGATCGCAGCGCTTGCTCGAAGCAAGTATGACGCCGCCGCAGCGGCGCTCGATTGAAGAAAGGTCCGGCGTAGCATTGCAGCCTTATCTGAAGCGGTGGATGCGCCTCAATATCTACCCCTGGTAGGGAAGGCCATCGCCGATGACGGCGTGTTCCAATAGGCCAGAGCTCAACTTCTGCCATTCGTAGCTTCAGTCGTTATGTCAAGCTGCCCCGGTTTATCGGCAGTCGAGAACCTTAGGAAAGCCAAGGGTCTAGCAGTTGAACGATCCGGAACCCGCTTATATACGCCACGACCTTGGGCCTTCCCGGAGACGTGGGTGAGTGGCTGAAACCAGCGGTTTGCTAAACCGCCGTAGGGGGTATTCCCTTACCGAGGGTTCGAATCCCTCCGTCTCCGCCACCTAGCTGTCCACCCACATCCGCAGCGATCAAAAAAGAGAAGCTGTTTCAACGGCTTCTCGAAGACTCCAGTCCACTCAGGTCCGTTCAAATCCGCTGGCGTTCGAATTTGCGTGTGGGACAGAATGTGGGACAAATTGAGCGAAGCTTTGTAGCAAGTTCAGTTCTTGGACCGAAATTTCGGGCTATAACCCTACGGAATAACATCTACGTGTATCCCAATGCATGGAAGAGCTTCGCCCCAGGAACGGCAGGATACTTCGAAGAGACTATCCATTCCATACAGTGGAGTCAGTCCGGGGCGGCTGATTTCGTAGCTGCATGGCTGGCCGGCAGCGGAGGCGCGATAATAATGACAGGCAACGCGCATGATAGCCCGGTCGAAATGGAGGCAATTATGATATCCAAGAAATTAGAGCTCGATTACTCGAACTCCGGACTAAAGTGCCCTTAATTGCGTGATAATGCGATCATGAGAAGCGTCGGCACTTGGATCATATTTTTCTGTGTCTCAGCACTCACGTGGGCGCTGGCGGCGGCATATCTCTTTGTTGCGGGGTGGGCTGAGTGCGGACCAACCGGAAACTGTGCGATCAATCGAGCAATTTCGATTTTGATTATCCTGTTGATACCCGTCGAAGCGGCGGTAGCCGCTTACATACGGTCGCGACAGGATCGCGATCTTTAGTCGCTATCCATTATCACCAATCCGACACGGAAGTTTCCCTGTTCGGCGATGGCGTGGTGCAGAGCTTAAGAAGGTCGACGCAACGCTTTGCCAAGTAGAGGTGAGGTGATGCGATGGCGAAGAGACGACGACGCATGGTCACTGCTGCGGAGAGTGCGGAGATCTGGGATCGCTGGCAGCGTGGTGAAGGTCTGAACTTCATCGGTCGCGGTATCCGGCAGAAGTCCTCTCACATCTTTGCGCACTTGAAGCCCCATGGCGGCATCGGGTCTCGACGCTCGCCTAGCGGCTCTCGTTGAGCAGCCATTTGACCCGTCCCACGCAATCGGTGCATCTTCGGCTCCGCCGAATTGTGACTGCCGGGATGTCGCCCGGGCGGAGCATGCCGCGCATGAGCACGAGACCGACGCCAATCACGCCGTTTAGTGCACGTAACTCAATGCACACGCGAACAGGTGGCGCAAGGTTGAGGGGCATCCTGCTCAAGCTTCTCCTCGTGCTAGCCGCATGCAACCTTCTGCCGCGGGCGAAAGCGCTGGCGCTCAACCGGCCGCGAGTTCCGGTCCGCCGACGCCACTCATCGATGCAAGCCATTCCACGGATTTGGTCTTCGTCTACAAATTCAATGCGAGCTCGATTCCGACCTCTGGACAGGTTTCGGAATGCATTTTCGGCGGCACGCCGGACAAGCGCAGATCGAGCCAAGCTTACGCCCTCGCAAGCTCAGACTTCGGCGCTTTGGTCAGCGGTCCAGGTCTCATTGGAACGGCCGTTTCGGATCCGGTCGGCGCTACGTTCAACGAGATCTACAGCAGCTTCGCCCGATGAGATCGTCGTGAAGGGACGACGTCCAAAGCCAAGTAGCAGAATGATGGTGGTCGCCGCTATTTCGCAACCCACACCACCTTACGACCCGAGTAGCGATTATTGCGGGGCGAAGGCGGTGCAAAGTTCCCCTCGGCTTTTGGAACAGTGCGTGTTATAACCACGATATCTGTTACGGCACTCTGGGCGCGGTGAGAGCCCAATGCGACAAAGCGCTGCGAGAAGAGATACCGATAGAATGCGGTAACGGTCCGCGAATTTTGCGGTTTCGCTTTGTTGAGCTATTGGCTAGCTGTTCGTTTAAGGGGCAAACAATACTTTAATCCACATCTCTGGAAACGACCATGAGAATGTTCAATAAGATAATTCTCTTCTCCTGGATTGTTATAGGATTACCTTTGACCATTATTGTAAATTTTTGGGCAGGACGGTCCTCGATTCCGTTTCCTGTAATCGCACCGAAGATTTTGGATATTATTTGGCTTGGTTGATTGCGTTCATTTTAATATATTTGATGCCGCTCTATCTATCGACCACTGCTTTCATGAGCTTGGCACGGAAAAAATGAGCGTTCTGGCGCGGACTCTGAAAACGAATGTCATTGGTGATAATATGCGGAGGCTTGGCCAGAGTGTACGTAATGTCTGTTGACGTAAATTGCCAACTTAATTATGTCAATTATCTAATAATGATCTCATCTGCGATATTTCTTATTTAAATCTACAGCAATTGTTTTTTGCTTATTTATAAGTTTGATCACGATTGCCGGTATAGCGCAGCACTGAAATCGCACTTCGAGAACACCGATTGATTTTCTGGGTTCCACCCACAAGTAGCGCGACAGGTTCGAAGTATACCTGCCACTAGCTAAAATGCTAAGTTGGAGTGGAAGGCGGTCTTGGTACTGAGGATCTGCGCGATGGAAGTTGCCTCTAAAACGCCGAGAAAGTGGTGCGTAGGTTTCGCTCTTCGTCATTGGCCTCGCTTTCGGGCTTGCGTGCCTTCTTAATCGGGCTCGCCCCGGGCTGAGTTTCGACCTCATTCCCTACCTGGGTCTCACTGCGGCGGCCGACGTGACGAATGATCGGCAAGTGCAGGTCTCCGCGTATGAAGAGCTGCGCAAGGTCGCGAACCCGCAACAGTGGAGCGAATTGACGGAGCACAATCCTTACGAGCGGCAGATGAAAGACGATCTTTCGCTCTTCTCTCGCGACCTCGGCGACTATCGCATCAAGTGGGGCTATGTCTGGACTGGCGCGTACCATAAGCCAGTGGACAGGTGCCTATGCGGCACTTCGGCTAATCACCCTCGATCGCTTGTCATTGTCTTCGGCGCAACGATTTACCTGCTGCTCTGGTCGTCGAAGACGCTGCAGAGCTTATTCGTCATCGTGCCCGCGCTCATGGCTGGTCAGTTTAATTACGACATCGTTGGTTCCACAACACCAGATGTCCTGGCACTCGCCCTGGCGGCGCTCCTGCTCACCGCTTGGTTGCACCGATTGAGAGGGTTTGTTGTCGCGGTTTTCGGCCTGCTGCGTGGCTGTTCGGCCGGACATGCTCTTCATGATCGGCGGCATCTTTGCAGCGTCGATGCTGTTCCGATTAGCGCGGGCGGAAGCGGGCATCTCCCTGGGCTGCTCGGCAGTCGTTTTCGCTGCGGAGAGGTTGGGCACCTCGTACGCGGCATGGTGGCATACGTCAAAGCTACCCCTTTATGGATCTCACCGCCGTAATGTCGGGGGCGCCGCCCTTCTCCTTACCCGGATACACCCTGGCTTGGCTCTGGCAGCTCGTCAGGATCGCCGCCGACGGAACGTTACCTTACGTCATTATTCTGTTGCTGGTGTCCTACTTAGGCCTCTCGAAACAGGCCGAATCCGGCAACCGGTCATCACGATATGGTGTTTCTATGGAGTTTTATCGGCTTGCTTGGACGGACGTACGGCTTCCCGACTACGGAAGCCCGCTTTTTCCTGCCAACCCTATTCATCATGTCAGCTCCTCGCATGTATCTGGCTTCGCCTCGACTTTTCGGGGGGCGTCGCATTCGCAATTTCAAGGAGGTTCAGCGGCGGTTTTCAACGGAGCCGGGACGCTAGCGGCAGCTCGGGCTCCGAGCGACCGATCTTAATCACGTGTTGCGATGACCCACTGAAAACGGGAGCCGAACTTTGATCGAGAAAATTCATTTTCCGAACCTGCGCGAGATTTGTCGGAGAGGCACTGATCCTGCTGGGGACCCAGATGAGAGGAACGGCCGACCGCAGACCCACCTTATCCCGGCCGATAGATGAGCGAACAAGAATTCGAACCTTGGATTGGCAAGAGGCGTCTGCGTCAGGCGCGCCGTGAGCGGAAGTATCTAAACGCAGTGCTCGCATCGGCAGCCCGGTACGGGTTTCCCGAAGCCGCGTTCCGGACCTCGGCGACCGCCTGCTTCATCACCTTGAGCTGCACATGCTTCGTTTGAAACAAATCGGCCTGGTCACCGATGGTCGCTTCGACCTACCGTTGACGCAGGAAGATATCGCCGATTTGACGGGTC
>CAWBIC010000020.1:0-6191 GCA_963788765.1 uncultured Alphaproteobacteria bacterium
CCAAGGTCGCTGGCCGCGCTCACTAATCCGAGGATGACGGTCGCGGCGAAAGCCGACCTCACAGCCATGTGAAGGGTGTCCTGCGCGTAGGTCGTCAGATAATCGAGCGTGTAGTTGCTGATCGTCCCCGCGCCGAGGATCAGCATCCCTGCTCCTGCCGTGATCAGTAAGGGCCGCAGGCTGCCTGGCGGTGTCGGCGCGTTCGCCTCCGGTGGCAGTGTTTCTTCGAGCGTTCGGCGAAGCGCCAGGCCGAACGGAACGATCGACGCCCCGATTAGAAAGGCGACCCGCCATCCCCAAGCGTCCAGCTGGGCGCCGGAGAGCGTGGATGGGAGGACAAAGCCGACGAGACCGGCAACCAAGACCGCAACGTCCGCGGTCGCCAGATGGATCGAGGAGGAAGAACCCGCGGCGGTGTGGCGGCGCTGCCTCCATCAGGAAAGCCGCGTTCGGGCCGACTTCACCGCCGAGCGCGAAGCCCTGGAGCAACCGGAACAGCACTGCCAGGATCGATGCTGAAGCTCCAACAACGCGGTAGGAGGGCGTCAGAGCGAGGCCGACAATTCCTATTCCCATCAGGGCGAACGACAGGATCATCGCCGGCTTACGTCCGCGCCGGTCCGCCAGCCGCCCGATAATCAGACCGCCAAGGGGCCTGCTAACGAAACCAATTCCGAAGGTTGCGAGCGAGAGGAGCAGCGACTGCGAGGAATCGGCCGGGAACAGGCTTCGGCCTATCTGTATGCGAAGAAGCTGTAAGTCACAAAATCGTAAAATTCGAGCGCGTTGCCGGACGCCACCGCGGCGATCTGCTTGTAATTGAGTGGCGACCGTTCGGGTGCGTGTTCTGACACAAAGCCTCCGCTCGCATTCCCGCGGAGCGGGAATCTGCCTTTTCTGTTACACCGCTAAAGAAGATAAACTCCGGATCAAGTCCGGGATGAGCATGGGGAAAATCATAAATCCAAGCCCACTTCTTGCGCCGGTCGTCACTCTGGTCGCCTGGTCGATCGTGATGTTGGTATGGATGGCCATCAAGCGACGGCCGTTCGTCGCTGGCCGCGACGGCATTCCGGACGGGACCCGAGGCGCTGACCTCGAAGCCAAGCATCCCGGGAGCGCACATTGGCCCGCGCACAACTACCAGCATCTGATGGAGCAGCCGACGATTTTCTACGCGATCGTCTTCGCTCTTATCCTCATGGGATTTGAACACCCCATCAACGTTTATCTGGCTTGGGGTTACGTCGGCTTGCGGATTGTCCACAGCATCATTCAGGCAACGGTGAATGTGGTCAGGATTCGGTCCTTGATATTCCTACTGGCGACGATCTGCCTCATATGCCTCACCGTCCACGCGGCGATCTTCCTCATCCACCACGGCTGAAGCAGGCCGCAAGCTCGACGTGGGTCGACCACCGGAACTGGCCGACGGGCCGTACCCACTCGAGCGTGTAGCCACCCGTTTCTAGCGTCATGACGTCACGCGCGAAGGTCGAGGGATTGCAGCTAACATAGGCGACTCGCCGGACCGTCGATCCCGCCAGCTGCTTCGCCTGCGCGGCGGCGCCGGCACGAGGCGGATCAAGGATTACCGCGTCGAACCGCGCCAGCTCGCCTGCATCAAGCGGTCGGCGATAAAGATCTCGATGCTCGACGCTCATCGAGGGCGCGGCACGCTTGAGCGCCGCCGAAGCATCGCGGGAAGCCTCCGCGCCGTAGGTGGTGCGAAGGGTGATTGCGAATGTTCCGATTCCGGCGAATAGATCGGCAGTGCACCTCGCCCCATTGATCGCTTCGCGAACGCAGGCGATCAGCGCCGTCTCTCCATCCCCAGTGGCCTGCAGAAAGCCGCCCACCGGGAATGCGACCGGAGTGCCTGCGATCGAGACCGTCGCCGGCTCGGGCTGGTAGATCGCTTCTGCTCCGATTCCTTGATCAATGCTCATTCGCGCAAGACCGTGCCTGGACGCGAAGGAGGTGAGCTTTTCGAGGGCTTCGAACCCTTCGGCCGGGACATTCTTGAGGACCACATCGGCGCCTTGGTCAACGAGCGTCAGCTGGATCTCGGCGAAGCGCTTGGGCGGTAGCACGGTCGCGAGCAGCTCACGAAGCGGCGCGATCAGAGCAAACAGCTCAGGTCGAAGGATATGACATTCCTGCATGTCGATGATTCGGTGCGATTTCCCGGCGTTGAAGCCAAGCACCGCGCGATCTTCGATCTTCACCGCCCGTAGCGTCGCGCGTCGACGCGAGCGGGGCGGCGACAAATGCGGATCGAGGATTGCCGCCTTGATGCCATGCTGAGCCAGCGCGCTCTCGACCCGCGAGACCAAATAGCCGCGATAGGCTTCTTCATCAGCGTGCTGGAGCTGGCATCCGCCGCATTCCGGGAAGTGCCGGCACGGCGCGTCCTGATGATGCGGTCCGGGCGCTAGGCCGCCATCGTCGAGCAAGGCATCGCCGGGCACCCCGAAGGACACGTGACGCCCGCTTTCAGTCACTCCGTCCCCGCGCGCTGCGATTCGAACGATCAGCTCATGCACTGTGCGATGGCTTCGGGAATCGCGTTTGCGAGATCGTCCGCGATCATCTCTGGACCTGCGATCTGCGCCGCTCTCGCCTGCAGCCAGACCCCGGCGCAAGCAGCATCGAACGCCGGCAGTCCGCGCGCTCGCATCGTCGCAATCACGCCCGCGAGGACGTCTCCGGTGCCAGCGCTCGCGAGCCAGGCCGAAGTCGGTGGGCGAAAGCCGAGACGCCCGTCGGGGGAAGCAACCAGAGTATCGGCGCCCTTGTAGACAATTACCGCTCCGGAACACCGGGCTGCTACGAGCGCGCGCTCCGCCTTGGTCCCGGCAAGCTTGCCGAAAAGCCGCTCAAACTCGCCTTCGTGCGGCGTGATGATCGCGTCCTGGCCTCTCAGTCGCTCGGGATCGCCGAGATGGGTGATTGCGTCAGCATCCACGACCTTGGGCGCGCGCGATGTCAGCGCGAGCGTCAACACCTGCGGTATGTCGCCGAGGCCCGGACCAACGAGGAGGCAGCGGATGCGTTCGTCGTTCACCTCGGCGGTTTCTACCTGAACGATCGAGGAAGGCAGCCCTTCGATGTGTCGCGAGGTGCTGATCCGAACATAGCCCGCGCCGGCCCTCGCCGCGGCCGTCGCGGCGAGCGCGATCGCGCCTGGCATCTTGCCAGCGAGCGCGTGAACGAGACCGCGATCATATTTGTGGCCGCCGGGGTCGAGCGACGGCAATTTCGGCGGAGAGATCTCGTGCCAGTCGGTCGATGCCCCGATGCCGATGTCACCAAGGACCACCCGACCGCATTTGAGCATCGCTGGGTAGAGCAGATGTGCGGGCTTGAGAGCGCCGAAAGTGACGGTCATGTCGAAGGCTGGGACGCGGCTGAGCTCCGCCCCGCCGTCGCTCTCGACGCCGCTCGGCAGATCGCAGGCGACCGTCACGACGGACTTTTTGCTTAATCTTGAAAGCTGTTCACAAACAGTGTCTTCAATCCCATTCCTCAAGCCAGTTCCGAACAAACAATCGATCAATAGCGGAGCCGCAACCGTGTCGTTGGCCAGCCTCTCGACGTCGCCGCTCCACTTGGAACGCGCGAGGTTCGCAGCTTCGCTTCGCGGCTCCCCAATCGCGGCGATCCGAACGGCGACGCCGCGTTGGGCAAGCTTCGATGCAGCAATATAGCCATCGCCGCCATTGTTCCCCTGCCCGCACAGGAAGAGCGCAGGCATCGGTCCGGCGAAGCGGTACACGGCCTCGGCAAGAACCGTCCCTGCCCGCTCCATCAGTTGTTCGACGCCGGTGCCGCCAGCGATCGCCCTTTGCTCGGCGGCGCGCATCTTCTCGGCGGTGAGGATCGGGCGCCCGTTCATCCTGAACCCCCTAGCGCAGGAAGGTCGCCAGGTGCCACCATTCGCTCGGCACGGCGTTAGCGGCGGCATCACGCGCGGCCTCGCTTCTGAAAAAGGCAAAACAGGTCGGGCCGGAGCCAGACATACGTACGAAAGACGCGCCTTGCCGCCCGCTGAGCCAGGCGAGAACGACGCCGATTTGCGGAGCCAAGGCCCTTGCCGGAGCTTCGAGATCGTTCCTTCCCTCGCGCCAATCACCGAGCGGGCCGCCATCCGTTCCGCCCCATTCGTCGTACACTTGCGCTGTCGAAAGCTGGATGCCGGGGTTGACCAGGAGAACCGGCGTGCCGGAGAGTTCTGGCAAAGCAATCGGAGTGAGCATGTCCCCGGCCCGCTCGCCTCGCGACGGAAGGCTGAGGAGACATGCAGGAACGTCGCTCCCGAGCGTTGGCGCAACCTTTTGGGCATAGCCTGGATCAATCCGCCACAAGGCAGTGAGCAAACGCAGCGCCGCGGCCGCGTCGGCTGATCCGCCGCCAATCCCAGAGGAGATCGGCAAGCGCTTGTCGAGGGTCAGCGAGGCAGCTGCCAAAACCCCTGAAGCCCGCGCAAGCGCCAGTCCGGCCTCAAGAATGAGATTGTCCGGCTCATCCGCAAGTTCCCTTCCAAACGGACCCGTAATATCGAGTGAAAATTCGCGGGCCGACTCCGCCGCCAGCCTATCGCCATCGGTGCAGAAGGCGAAAACTGTCTCGATTGCGCGCCTTCCATCGGGCAGTCGGCCTCTCACATGCAGCGCGAGGTTGAGCTTGGCTGGCGCGATCTCTCTTGTTGCTGTCAAGGGGCAGCATTAGCCGAAGTCAGGCCCGATGCGAGCTTTGCCTTCACGCGCGCGGCCATCTGGTCCTCGTCGGCCGTGACCAGCGCGGCGCTCCACGCGAACCGCGCCTCGTAGCGGCGGCCCGACTTGTAGAGCGCATCGCCAAGATGTTCCTGGATTTCGGCCTGATCGGGATCCTTCGAGGCGGCATGCTGGAGCGTCTCAATCGCATCTTCGGTCTTGCCGCGCTTGAACTCGGCCCAGCCCAGCGAATCCGTGATCGAAGCATCGTCCGGAGAAAGCTCGCTCGCCTTTCGGATCATCGCTTCTGCAGCGTCCATGTCCTCGCCTCCGCCCCAGCTTTGCATAGCCGAGGAAATTCAGGATGAGCGGCTGGCCGGGCGAAACGGCCAGCGCCTGCTGAAGCGCCGCTTTCGCCTCGGGCCAGCGGTTCGCCTCTTCGAGCGCGTTCGCCTGCAGCAAGAGCAACGACCACAGGTCGTCCTTTGGCCCCAGCGCGTTGGTCATCGCGACGGCGCGCCCGAATGCATCGGCCGCCTCGGCATGCCGGTCCATCGATTCCAGCACATCGCCGAGCCGCGAAAAATCGTCGATCCCGGCCGCCGGCCCCCGAGCGGCGGCTGAAGCGATTGCAAAGGCATCATTCCAGCGCTTGCGATTGGAGAGAATTCGTACCTGCACGTCACGTATCTGCGAAATGAGCGAATTGTCCTGCGGAACAGCGGCCAGGGTGGCGAGCGCTTCATCACTCCGGTCCGCTGCATCGAGCAGGAGGGCAAGGAGGGCCGTGGCGTTGCTGTTCTGCGGATCTGCGTAGCGGGCGACCTGAACCAGGCCGATCGGAGGTGCTGTTCGCTGGAGCCGCGCGAGCTGGCTTCCGAATGCGGTGAGGACCGAACTCAAAGCCTTAGCGCCAGTATCGATCGCTTCCCCACTGGGCCTGCCGGCGGGGATTCGCTGCTTGGCAGCGGAAGCATTGCCACTCATGCCCTCGATCATCGCCGCGGCGCAGGGCGATCGCCGGCCGCAAGAAAGCCATCGGCGAGCGCGAGCCGAACGCGCGACTCCCGGGCGCCCGCCGAGCCGATCGCACGTCGTGCGAAGGGTTCGGCGTCCAGCGTTCGCCGGAACCTGAGCAGGTAAAGCCTGCTCTTCATCCTTGAGCGGACCAAGGACGCTGTTTGCGGCGATCTGGTTGATGCTGGAAAGTGCTCGGGCCTGATCGCCGCGCTCCGCGGCGTCCCACGCATTCAGCAACGGGTTGAGGAAGGTCAGGTCACCGTTGCCGCCGGTTGAAACCAACCACGACAATGCTCGCGCCAGGTCGCGTCGCTTGACGCTGTTGGTCGTCAGCAGGAGCCGGGCATCGGTGGTCAGCTTTGCCGGCGGAATCTTCACCGCAAGCCCGATCGCCAGGTCCATCTGCCCGGCTCCGATCGCTTCGCTGAGCGCCTGCTGCGCGAATTGAAGTTC
>CAWBIC010000021.1:0-26701 GCA_963788765.1 uncultured Alphaproteobacteria bacterium
CGAAGGACAAAAAATCCTGTCAGCGCGTCGAGCGCAAACCGCATCATCCTCGTTAAGGGATATTTGGTCTCGCCCGCGAAACGCTCGTGGCGGTCATATGCGAAGGGCAATTGCCTGAAACCGATCCACGCCACCATTCCGCGGATGAACCGAGCCTGCTCGGGCATTGCCAGAAGCGCATTGAGCGCACGTCGGCTCATCAGCCGGAAGTCGCCGGCGTCGACTGGAATGTCGACTTCGGTCGCTCGTGAAAGCAACCGATAGAAGGCATGCGCAGTTGCCCGCTTGAACGCGGTCTCGCCCGATCGGCTCTTGCGCACACCATAGACGACGTCGGCGCCTTCGCTGCGCATCGCAGCCATCATCTCGGGCAGAAGTTCCGGCGGGTCCTGGAGGTCGGCGTCGATGATCAGGATCGTCTCGCCGCGGCAGAGATCGAGCCCGGCCGTCAGCGCGAGCTGGTGGCCGTGATTGCGCGACAGGTTGATTGCGACCAGGTGCGGATCCTTGTCCGCCAATTCCTGCATCATCGGCCAGCTCGAGTCGCGCGAGCCATCGTTGACGAGCACGATCTCGTAATCCTCGCCCACAGTGGATTGAGCAGCGGATCTGAGCCGCTCGTGAAGGGCGGCGAGGCACGCCTGCTCGTTGAAGCAGGGAACGACGATCGAGAGCGCGGTCATCAGTGAAGACGATAGAGGATCGACCCCGGGCCGCGCCAGACCGGCTGAAGCCCGGCGACCACGTCAGGATCGTAAGGTGGGACGTCGATCAGCCAGACGAAATCGAAATCGTTTCGCGGCAGCGCTGCCAGCGACTCGTCAATCGTTCGATGGAGCGGATCGCGGCAGCGGTCAGGCCGAACCAGCTGTGACGGGTCCGCCGCGAAATATCCGGCGGCGCGATATTTGAGATCGAGCAGGTTGACGCCTTCGAGCAGCCACTGGTCGTTCGAGAAACCATCCCGCCGGACGATTACCATCGCCCCGAGGTGGCTATCGCGAAGAGGCGGCCGAATATTCCCTGCACGGCATTCCGGTGAGGGTGATGACACGAGCGCCTTGCGGCATGCGATCGATCGCATGGAAGAGGGCCGACTGCTTGGCGCCTGCCAGTCCAAGGCTGATCGTATTGGCAGCCGTCCGAGTCCCGAAGAACAACAGTCCAAGGACTGCGAGCACCTTCGCCGTGGAGCGGTCGGGAGCGCCTCGGAAGCGGATCGCGAGAAGTCCAACCGCGACGAGATACGGCACCAGCCGCATGTCGGCATAAGCGGAGCCGAATACGATCCGCGGAATGATCGCGAAGGAAACGGCGAGCACAATCGCGGAAAAAGCGAGGTTCCGCGACAGCGCAAGCGCTCGGCTGAAGATCGCATAGAGAAAGACCAAAGCGGCGACGATCAGGGAGCCGACGTCGAACCACTCCCACCGGTCCCGAAGCGCCGAATAAATCCAGCGCCACTTAATCTTCCAGTCGAACCAGTCGATCGTGTGGCCGCCGTGGGTTTCGCTTCGCCACACCAGCATGATGAGGATCGGAAATGCCATTACGGATGTGCGAAGCGCGGCTTCCAGGCCCGCTCGCCACCAGCTGCGGCCGCTGTCGTGAAGCCTGACGGCATCGGCGGAGAAGCACATCAGAGCCGAGCAGGCCCCAGCCGTAGGTATGGGCGAAGAAGACGACGAGCGAAATGGGGACGAACAGCCATTCCCGAATAACCGTCCGCTCGAGCCGTCCGAGCCTTAGCCAGAGGCCGAACGCGACGAAGGCAAGCGCGACGGACAGAGCGAAGTTCACAAATCCGAACATGAATGGATAGCCGTAAATGAACGGCAGCGCGAAGAAGGCAGTTGGCGGAATTCGACCGTGCACCTCGCGCGCGACCCACAGAAACCCGGCAGCGGTGATCGGCGGAATGAGGACCACGATCAGTTTCACTGCAGGTTCCAGGCCCAGGAGCTTGCCCAGCGGAATTATGAGCAGATCGACCCCGAGGTTGCCGATCGCCGCCCAATGATAATTGTAATAGAGCTGCAGCCACGATGATTGGTTGAGGTCGAGTTCGACCCGATAGCGGCCCATGTGCCCGAACAGGTCCACCAAGGGTGGGATGGTCGGATAGAGAAGTGGCAACATCGTCGCCAGGATGACGAGCGCGAGGCAGAGCCGCAACTCCCACCACGGGCGCGCCTCGAGCGTGCCATTGGCCGCCGAGCTTTCTTCAACCCCCATTTGCCACAAGCCTGCAACCGCCTCCGCGCGCGCTCCTAATGGCATGGGACCAATTGTCCATGCCGGGGCGAACCGATTACAAGTTGTTAACGGTGGGTCAGCCCCGCGCCTCGGCGGTCGCGAGGTCCTTGCGCACGCGCCAGACCTGGAGCTCCCGGAGGCCGGGCAGATTGATCGGTTCGAGCCAGTCCGGCGATCTGCCCGCAATCAGCCTCGCAGAAAGGTCATCCCTATCGTGATAGGCGTAGCGGATCGCCTCGGGCGCGCCGGGGCAGAAGACGATATAATCAATCTTGCGACGGGCGACGATTCCTGCGCCTTCCGGAACGGGGAACACGAACAGGCGGATTGCGTCGCGCATCCCGGTCACGTTCCTGTGATGCCCGGTCGCGAGCGCTCGAATTCTGGGTCCCGATCCAGAATCGCCGGGGTGATATCGAGCGGCGCGGCGATCAATCCGATCGGCAGCTGCCGAAGCTTGTCGACCTGGCTCTTCGCCATGCAGTCATTCCATTGCTTGGCGGCTTTTTCCAGGCGCTCGTTCGCTGGTGCGACTGTGAGTGGAACGGCGTAGGCCGGGGTCATGATGCAGATCGCCGCCGTGCTGGCGATGACACGCGCCGGCATGAGCGAGATGTTTCGAGCATGGCGAAGCGCGAGAGTGCACAGGAATGCGGTCCCAGGCATCGCCACAACGCTCGCTGTCGTCTCGGTACGGATGACGAACACTCCGCCCAAAGTGAGCGCGAACAGGATGAAGGCGTAGATCGACCAGAAATTCCTTTCCCCGCGAGATGCCCTCCGAATCGCGACTGCGGCGCCGATAAGCCCGACGATCGGCTGCGAAAGACCGATCGCGGACACGCTCCACCCGATCCGCCACACCGGCAGCCCCTCATCGACCTGATCGTACCAGAACTCCTTCACGAGCGGGTCGAGCGAGCCGAACGGACCGACCAGCCAATGGGGATCAACGATGAACATCGTTGCAAGCGTCAGCCCGCCGGCAACGCCGATAAGGGCGATTCGTGCCTGAACGCGGGCGACGTCGGCACGCACGACGAGAGCACAGACAAGCGCGGCGACGGTGAAGGCGGCGAGATGCGCCGCGTAACCACGTCGCGCAATTGGCTGCCCCAGGTCGACGGGGAGTGCATGAGGGTGAACAGGAGGATGCTCGATGCGGCGAGCGAGGCGAGATAGCATTTGAGGCGTTCGGTCGCATTGCTATCGGCAAGCCACTGCCAGCCGAACAGAACGCCGAAAGCAGCGGCGAACGGAAGTCCCTCTATCGAGATGTTCATCCAGGCCGCCATGGCCACACCGGCGATGATCCCGGAACGGCGAGGCCGACTGTCCATCGCGGCCAGCGTGCCGACCAGCGCAAGCACGATTTGCCACCCGTGATGATCGATCCGCATCGGCCGCATCTGCTTCAAAGCGCCAAGGGAAAAGGGGGTCGCAAGCGCTGCCAGCAATGCGGTGCCGCTTCCCATCAGATTCAATGCGACGCGCTGGACCAGGAGCATCGCGATCCCGAGCGTCAGGAGCGGAACAGCGATCAGCGCCGCTGTCTCCGCGGAATATTGACCGACCAGCGGCCGAACAGCGAGGATCACGGCCGCAATTGGAATGTCGACCAGCCGGGACCAATGCATCGGCACGCCCTGCGGCGGATTGAGCCGGTGCTGAGTGACGTCGAACCAGCTCTGCCCGCCGATCCAATCGCGCACCTGAAGCAAGCGCATCACATCGTCCGGGTCGGGGAACTGGCGTTCAGAAATGCTCTGCCAGCTCACCAGAACCAGCATTACGCCCGCAAGCAGCCACCCCGCGACGAGCAGCCAAAGATTGCGCCGGTCGGCAGTCATGCGAACACGACTTTCTTCCTAAGGACGTAGGTCGCCTGGAAGCTGACCACGATCGCCACGACCTTGGCGAGCCGGGGGTCGCACCCGAATCGGGTTCCGATGCCGACGATTCCCGTAGTGATTCCGAGCCCCACTAGAGCGGAGAGAAGGAACAGGGCCTGCTGTTGGTGCTTGCCTGAGGCGCTGGCGGCGATCTGAGCGGCGAACACAAAGCGGCTTGAGACTGCCCAATTGCAGAAGATGCCGGCGATATAGCCAGTCGCGGCGGCGATTGCCGGAGGCACTCCAAGCGACAGCGCTGCCATGAACACTGCGAAGTCGATGCCGAGCGAGACCAAGCTCGCGCCGACGTAGCGCGTGTAGATCTGGCTTGGCATGATTGTCAGGCCGCCTTCAGCCGCTTCGGCACGAGCCGCTCGGACGCGAGCGCCGCCTCAGCGCCCTCATCGCCCAACTCATGATATTCGGCATCCTCGTTCACCGCCCAGATGTCGTAGGCACGGCGCCCGGCCTGGATGTTACGGACGGTCAGCATCGCCGTCATCATCGCATGGTCCTGGTTATTGTAGCGGTGCATGCCGTTGCGCCCGACCAGGTGAAGCGTTGGATAAGCGGTCTCGAGCTCGTCGCGGATCGCTTCGACATTGTCGCGATAATGGTCGTCGTAAACTGGGTAGGCTTTTTCCTGGCGAACCACCGCTCCGCCCTCGACGTCAGCAGGATCGCAGAGGCCAAGGATCGCCATTTCCTTCTTGGCGAGCGCGATCAGCTCCTCGTCGCTCGAGGCCCATAGCCCGTCACCTTCGAAGCAGAAATATTCGAGTCCGACGCAGGCCAGCGAGGGATCCGGCACCATTTCCGGAGACCAGCTGCGGTAGTTCTGGATGCGGCCGACCTTGACCTTGGAATCGTGGATGTAGATCCAATTGTCGGGGAAGATGTCCTTCGAGCGGATCATCAGAGCGACCGTCAGGAAGTCGCGGTAACGAAGGTTGAGCGCATTGCTGGCCGCTTTGGGCAGCGGATGGATGCGACTCGTAAGCTCGCGGATCGGCGCCGACGAGATGACCTCGCCGGCGCTGATGATGACATTCTTCCCAGCGCCAGTCTTGGCCGCAACGCGCCAGCGGCCGAGCTTGCCATCGAACGAAAGCTGCTGGAGCGAGTGGTTCATCAGAACCCTATTGCCCTTGGCCACGACGAAGTCGCGAGCCGCTTCCCACATCATGCCGGGACCCTTTCGGGGATAGCGGAAGCTTTCGAGCAGGGTCTTGGTCTCCATGCCGTCGTTGGGCCTCTTGTTGAGCCCGAGCGAGCGCTTGAGGCCGTCGAGAACGGCGCTGCCGAGGCTCAGCCCCTTGATTCGCTGCGCCGCCCAGTCCGCTGAGATCTCGTCGCAGGGCATGCCCCACACCTTCTCGGTGTAGGTCTTGAAGAAGATGTTGAAGAGCTGCTCGCCGAACTGGTTGATCGTCCAGTCCTGGAACGATCGCACGTCTCTTCGCGGGAAAAAGCGGGTGTAGCCATAGGAGGCCATGCACATCGTCGAGCGCCAGATGCCAAGGTTGCGGAGCGCTTCGAAGCCGCGCAGCGGATAGGAATAGAATTTGCCCTCATAGAAGATGCGGCTCATCCGCGGGCGTTGGATGAAGTCGCCGGGCAGGATCTCGTCCCACAGATCGACGACCTCGCGCGCCTTCGAGAAAAAGCGGTGACCGCCAATGTCAAACCGAAAGCCATTGTGCTCAACCGTCCGCGAGATTCCACCAACGTAAACCGGGTCTTTTTCGATCACCACGACCGAATATCCGGCTTTCGTAAGCAGGTAAGCAGCCGTAAGGCCCGCGGGCCCCGCGCCGATAATCGCGACATCGGCCGCGGAATCACTCTTGGTTGGCATTGCTTTCCCCGCCCCCTGTTGTGGGAACAAGGTGTCCACCAAGTTCTAAATCTTGGTTAACTTGCTCGTCAGAAATTTTAAACGGTCGGCATTCAACCGGCATACAGCTACGTCCGATTAGCTCGACCCGGACCCAAGTGGAGGCCCTATCAATGAAGTCATTCCTAATCCGCGGCGTTGCCGCCGCCGCGATCCTCGTCGGCGGCGTGGCCGTCGCGGCCACAACCGAAACGGCGCCCGCGGCGAAGGTCGCGCAGCCCGCTCGGCATCAGCGCGCTGCTCAACCGATCACGCGCGCAGACATAAAGTCGCGCATCGCCAAGACCTTCGCCAGACTGGATACCAATCACGACGGAGCGATCACCGAATCCGAGCTGAACGCGGTCGATTCAGATCGCGAGCAGAAGATGCAGCAGCGGGCGGCGAGTTTTGATCCCTCGAAGGTCTTCGACCGGCTCGACCTCAACCATGACGGCAAGATCACCGTGGCGGAGGCTCAATCCGCACGCAATCAGCACGCTCAAGGCAAGCCTGGCCAGCCCGCACAGGCCAGCGCGACCGCGTTCAGCGGTCTCCTTGCCCGTGCGGATACCAACAAGGATAATGTGATCACGCGCGCCGAGTTCACCGCTTTGGGCGAGCAGATCAAGGGTCACATGGAGCAGAATGCAACGGCTGTCGGCGGAATGGCCACGCGCTTCTTCGCCAAGACCGACGCAAACAAGGACAAGCGCGTCTCACTTGCCGAAATGCAGCAGATCGCGCTCGCTCAGTTCGACCGGCTTGACTTGAACCACGACGGAACGATCACGCCGCAGGAACGCCAGCAGGCGCGGCAAGCCATGATTGCGAGGGGCAAGGCGAAGTAAGCCCCGGCTGAATTCGATCTCGGGAGGCCCGGCCGCGAACATGCGGTCCGGGCCTTTTCATTTGGCGAATTCCACAGTCTCCACGGTCGGGCGCCTTGTCGCTCGCCTGGCAGGAACCCGCTTGGCCGAAGGCGGCTCGGCTCCGATCTTGCGGTACCTGGCCTCGGCTTCGGTAATATAGTCGCGGGTGATCGGAAGCGCTCGACGATCGCGGATAAACTGGACTTGGTAATTGCAGGCCGCGCCGTCCTCGAACATCACGATCCCGCCGGCGAGATAATATTCCCACATTCGAAAGAAGCGCTCGTCGTACATCGCCTCGATTTCCTTGCGCGCCTTGTTCGCCCGGTCGAGCCAGTGCTCGAGGGTCAGCGCGTAATGGAGTCGCAAATTCTCGATGTCGCTCGCGATCATCCGGAACTTCTGGCTGGAGGCAGTCATCTCGCTGAGCGCGGGCAAATGATAGCCCGGGAAGATATATTTGTCAGTGAACGGATCGGGACCGCTCGATACGTCGCCAAGCTTGCCGATCGTGTGCAGCAACATGACCCCGTCGGGCTTTAGCAAATCGCGGCACTTGGCGAAGAATTCGTCATAATGTTTCGCTCCGACATGCTCGAACATGCCGACCGAAACGATGCGGTCGAACTGCTCTTCGAGCAGGCGATAATCGATCAGCTCGAACTTCACATGGTTCGATACGCCCGCCGCCGAAGCCCGCTTGCGGGCGATCTCGAGCTGGCGTTCGGACAGTGTGACGCCGAGCACGTCGACGCCAGCGACCTTGTGCAGGAAGAGCGCCATTCCGCCCCAGCCACAGCCGATGTCGAGCACTCGCTGGCCCGGCTCGAGCGCGAGCTTTGCGGCGATATGCGCCTTCTTGTCGAGCTGCGCCTGCTCGAGACTGTTTTTTGGGTCGGTGAAGTAGGCGCAACTGTACTGCTTGTCGTCGTCGAGGAAGAGCTCGTAAAGCTCATCCCTCAGGTCGTAATGGTGAGCGACGTTCTTGCGAGCACGTTTCAAGTTATTCGTGCTGAGAAGCTTGAGCAGGTTCTTTCGGCCTTTCGCCTTGGACAGAGTTTTCGGCCCTTGCCCCAATCCTCCCAGCGGTTGGCGCCGACGATCATCCGCATGAGGTCGAGGATCGTCCCGTCCTCGATGACGAGGCGCGCGTCCATATAGGTTTCGCCGAAGCCGAGCCGCGGATTCTTGATGATGTCGAATGCGACTTTCTTGTCGGTGAATTGGACCGTGAAGTGCTGACCTCCGCCCGGGCCAAAGGTCTGCGGCGGCTTCCCCGGGGTAATCAGGGTCAGGCTGCCCTTGGTCACCAGCCTGCCGAGGAGCTTACCGATCAAGGACATTGTCACGTCTCCATTCAGCCTTGGGCTCGAATTGCCACGCCAGGTTAGGGACAGCAAATGAACGGCCCCCAATCATCACCGGGGCGGCCGCGCAAGCATGGTTCAAGCGGCTTCGTTTGACCGTCGGCGCCGCTCGGCCGACGTCTTCAGCTGGCCGCATGCTGCATCGATGTCGCGCCCGCGCGGCGTTCGTACTGGCGCAGAAATTCCCGCCTCGAAGATGATGTTGCTGAACGAGCGGATGCGGTCGTCGTCCGAACATTCGTAGGAAGCGCCGGGCCAGGGGTTGAACGGGATCAGATTGACCTTCGCCGGCAGCCGGTATTTATGGATCAGTCGAACCAGCTCGCGCGCATCGTCGTCACTATCGTTCTTGTCCTTCAGCATCACATATTCGAATGTGATGCGCCGCGCATTATTCGCGCCCGGATAAGCTGCGCAGGCCTCGAGCAATTGCTCAATCCCATATTTGCGATTCAGGGGCACGATTTCGTCGCGGATCTCTTTGGTCACTGCATGCAGCGAGACTGCCAGATTGACTCCGATCTCCTCCCCAGCGCGCGCCATCATCGGAACGACGCCGCTGGTCGAAAGCGTGATCCGTCGCCGCGAGAGGCCCAGTCCGTCTCCGTCCATCACGATCTTCAGAGCGTCGCGGACATGTTCGAAATTGTAGAGCGGTTCGCCCATCCCCATCATCACGATATTGGTGAGCATCCGACCTTCGGGCTGGCTCGGCCATTCGCCGAGCGCGTCGCGAGCGAGCATCACCTGGCCGACGATCTCTGCCGGTTCGAGGTTGCGAACAAGCTGCATCGTTCCGGTGTGGCAGAAGCGGCAATTGAGCGTGCAGCCGACCTGGCTCGACACGCAAAGTGTGCCGCGGTCCGCATCGGGGATGAACACCATTTCGAAATCATGGCCGTCATGCGTCTTCAACAACCACTTGCGCGTACCGTCTGACGAGACCTGAGCTTCAATCACGTCCGGCCGAGCGATGGTAAAGCGCTCGGAGAACCAACCGCGCTGGGCCTTTGCGACATCGCTCATCGCCGCGAAATCAGTTGCTCCCCGGTTGTAGATCCAATGCCAGATCTGCTTGGCTCGAAGCTTCGCTTGCCTGGGTTCCAGCCCGGCCGCTTCCAGTTCCTCGCGGATCTGGCTCTTCGACAGGCCAACCAGCTCGACCCGGCCATCGGCGCGGGGCGCCGCGCGCCTCGGAACTGGCACAGGGTCAATCGGGCCCGGAATTGGCATTAGGGGCGTGTCGGCACTCATGCGGAAGCCCGCTATCTAGTTATCGCGGCTGGTTTTTGCCAGCGCAGGCCGCAGCGGCCGCGTCGATTGCCGTCGCTGCTCCATCGAGCGAGTAAGGGTCGATGAACCGCTGTCCGGCCGAATCGCGCGATTCGACGCTCATCCCGGTTGCGCTCCGCAGCGCCTCGACGATCGCCTGCTCCTGCCGCGGCCCGTCGCTCCACGCCCAGTTTCCCTGGCTGACCAGGAGGAACGGCTGATCGTCGATATGCAGCATCACCGCAGCGCCCGCGCGCGGCATTCGCCGCAGCCGGGCATGGAATTGTCCCCACAGTCGATGGTCGGGCGAGAAGCTGAACCCGGCAATTGCCTGGACCTTGCCCTTGGCGGCGATTCGAAGCGAGCGAGAGAGCGCCTCGCAGGCGCCACTGCGGTCGATCGCTGCCCAGGCTGGTCCGGCATAGATAATCCCCCGCGCGCTCGCGGTGGATGCGACGAGCAACACAACGACCGGAAGGATCAAGCTCTTGCGCACGTCCAGCGAAGCTAGCCGGTGACCGGCCATCACACCACTGCCGGTTTTCTATGGGTTCCGTGGCTCAGATCGTGGTCAGGTGCTCGCCAGTCGAGGTGACGACATAAGCTTGGCCGTATCTCGCGACCGTCTCGCCAGTGCACAGCTCCAGCCGCGTGCGGACGAACAAGCCGAATAGGATAGGAACTCGAAATTCATAGAGCGAGATTTGATCACCGTTTGAATCGAGCACTGCAATTGTTCGAAAATGAGGACGCACAGGTCCGCTCCCCCAACAGGCGGACGATTCGGCCCAGGAAAGCTAACAGATGTTAGATTTTCGTCCAGTCGTGGATGGTGCTGACGGCTCGGCATTCAGGGCGACTGGATGCCGAGCCGGAGACTTTGCTTTACCGTGGAGCTTAGCGAGTCTCGAGCAACGACACTTAGTCAGCGGCGCTGTGCGGAGGCGTTAAAACTTCCCAATGTGAAACGGACCCGAAGCGACACCCGAGCTTGGGTCATGATCGCGGCTACCAGGTGCCCCCGCGCACAAGGCATTTCACGCGCTGACCGACGATTTCTGAATGCTCGCCGCCAACCGATCGTCCTCAAGTTAATTTTAACCGCTTCTCTGTATCCCGCTGGCGAGCCAATTTGCCTTGGAGCGTCGAGAGTTATGGACGAGCAGCCCAATCTGCGCGAGTTCCTCAATGAGGTCAGCAGCCTGACCGGGGAAGCGGTACCCGCAGCCACCACCGTCCAGCCGGCACCGGTGTTGGTGGATCCGATCGGACAGGTTGTCGAAATTGCCGGCTCGGGTTCACAGATTCGAAATCAACGCCGCGGCTTTGGCGAACCTGCAATCGCATTCTGACCCGTCGGTCGCGCTGTCGGGCCAGGTTGGCAGCCAAGTGAAGATGGTCGTCGGCAACGCATGGCTGATCGCCAACGTCCGAACGCTGCGCGGCAATGATTCAGGAGAACTGATCGCCCATGTCGACTTCCTCGGCGAAGGAATGAAGGATGCAGCCGGTCGGCTCGCCAATTTCCGCCGCGGAGTCACTCGCTATCCAATTCCGGGATGCCAGGTCCTTCCGGTGACCACGAACGATCTTCGTGCCGTCTTCGCCGCGAGCGACGAGCCGCATATCGAGATCGGGACCGTCTATCCGACGGAGGAAATTCGCGGGGCGCTCTATGTCGATCCGATGCTTTCAAAGCACTTTGCGGTGCTGGGATCGACGGGCACCGGCAAATCGACCTCCGTTGCACTGATTCTTCACCGAATCTCGGAGCTCTCGCCCGAGGGTCACATCCTGATGATCGACCCGCACGGAGAATATTCGGCGGCATTCAAGAGCTGCGGCGAGATCTTCAACGTCGACAATCTTCAACTGCCCTATTGGCTAATGAACTTCGAGGAGCATTGCGAAGTGCTCCTGACGACGCATGGCCCAGACCGTCAGCGTGACGGCGATATCCTCGCCAAGTGCCTGCTCGCCGCGCGCACCAAGGGGAAGGATCTCAGCCAATATGGCAAGGTCACCGTCGACAGCCCCATCCCGTACCTGCTGACCGATCTTCACACGATCCTGATCAACGAGATGGGCAAGCTCGACCGCGCCGGCGATACGCTTCCGTTCCAGCGGCTGAAGACCAAGCTCGAGGAGCTTCGGGCGGACCCGCGCTACACGTTCATGTTTTCGGGCATGCTCGTCTCCAATTCCATGCCAGGCCTCCTAGCCAAGCTTTTCAGGCTGCCGAGCCAGGGACGTCCGATCTCGATTGTCGACGTCTCGGGCGTTCCTTCGGAAATCACGTCGGTCGTGGTTGCGGTACTCGCGCGGCTGGTGTTCGACTATGCGATCTGGTCTCGGACCGAAGCGCAAAAGCCCCTGCTTCTGGTTTGCGAGGAGGCGCACCGCTACGTCCCCAAGGACGAGCATCAGGAAGGCGGACAGGCCGTCCGCAAAATTCTCGAGCAAATCGCCAAGGAGGGCCGCAAATATGGAGTCAGCCTCGGCCTGATCACGCAGCGTCCGTCCGATCTGGCCGAAGGGGTGCTTTCGCAGTGCGGCACGATTCTCGCCATGCGCCTCAACAACGAGCGCGACCAGGCGTGCGTGCGTGCCGCGATGCCAGAAGGCGCGCGCGGCTTCCTCGACGCAATTCCGGCGCTCCGCAACCGCGAATGCATCGTTAGCGGCGAAGGCGTCGCAATCCCGATCAGGGTCCGCTTCGATGACCTCGAGCCGGAAAAGCGCCCGGCATCGTCGGACCCGAGCTTCGCGCGTCTGTGGCGCGAAACCGGCGACGAAACGGGAATCATCCAGCGCACGATCAAGCGCTGGAGAGGGCACGGCCGATAAGGTTGCGGCCAGGTTAACCATCAACGGTCGCGAGGCTTACACTAATATAGGTTAGACGATGGGCGGTTGTGTTGGCGTCCGACTTGTTGGGACTGAGGGATGATCGAGAGGCCAATTTCACAGTGGGTCAAGCGTAACCGCAAGGCGACGAGCCTGACCGGCGTCGCCTACCGCGCCGACGGCGCCTGGGTCCGCGTTCACATGACCAACCTGTCCTATGACGGCTGCCGAATCATCACCGAGGAACAATTCGATCTCGGCGAGCCGCTGACGCTGGTGATGCCGCGAATGCAGCATCTCAAGGTCCAGGTTCGCTGGGTTAAGGACGGCCAGGCCGGAGTCCGCTTCCTTGGCGGTAACGTAATCGAGGACCGCCGCGCTCGAATTGGCGTCTGACGCTCCCTAGCTCGTTCGAACACCTACGCTCAGCAACGCCTTCAGGCGCGCTTTCACCAAATCCGCCAGATGCTCGTCGGTCACCGGCGCGCCCGCGAAATCGGACTGCGAGCGGATTCACCGGCTGGCCGCTACGGCGGACCTCGAAATGGACGTGAGGGCCGGTCGAAAGGCCGCTCGAGCCGACATAGCCGATCACCTGCCCCTGGCGAACGAAGCTGCCGGGCGCCGCTACGATCGAGCTCATATGGCCATAAAGGCTGAGCAGGCCGTCGCCATGCGCGATCTGCACCTCCCGGCCATAACCCCCGGCCCAACCGGCTGCGACGACACGTCCGTCTCCGGCCGCGACGATGGGGCTGCCCCAGGAAGCGCCGATGTCGAGCCCGGCGTGAAAGCGCATGAAATGAAGGATCGGGTGATAGCGATAGCCGAAATAGGAGGTGATGTGGCCGTCGACCGGCATCATCATGCCGCTCTCGACCGGCGCTGCGGGCCGATTGGTGGCGGCCGCGTCGATCCATTCGCTCCGACCGTTCGCGCTCCATTTGACGAGCTGCAAGGTCGATTGCCCGGCCCGCTGGAGGCCGGCGTAAAGAAGCTGCCGGTCTTTGCTCAAGACCAGGTCGAAACCGTCGCCCGGTCCGACTTCCCCGACGTCGATCTCAGTCGCGAGCGCGCCAAGATATGCTGCAGCGACCTGCGGGCTGGCCCCGGCAGAACGAAGCGACCAATATAGCCCGTCACCGGCGCGGCCGATGATCCGCAGCGGTCCGGCCGCTGCAGCTGCGGCCTCGACAGATGGCTGCGGTTGCGATTGGGGTACGAAGGCGCGCTTGGGTGCGAATTCGATTGCTTCAGCAGCTTGGGTCGGCGCCATCGCAATCCCGGTGACGCCTCCACTCGAAAGCGGAGCGAGCCCGAGCCCCTGCCACTGGCGCTGCTGGCCCGTTGACAGGTCCGCGGACCGGGGAAAGGAAGCCCATGCGACCGTGCTGCATAGCAATGCTAGCGCGCCCGCGCTTTTCCAACCCGGCCGGGGCCAGGCAGGGGCAAGCGACCGCCGCAGCGGATGGGCATGTCTTGGTGACGTCAACACGGGGACCGTGATCGCCCAAACAGGGTTAAAACGAAGCTAAAATCCGCACAATCGGCCCATTTTGTGCAATGGAGCTTGCGCTGGGCCGAAGCGCTGCCACATTCAAGCCATGGCGCCGCGTTCAGACGCTTCGGTCCGAGCCATCCTCGGGCCGACCAATACGGGCAAGACCCATCTCGCGATCGAGCGGATGTGCGGCCATTCCTCGGGCGTGATCGGCTTCCCACTGCGGCTGCTCGCGCGTGAGGTCTATGACCGCGTCGTCGGTATGAAGGGCGAAAAGCAGGTCGCCCTGTTGACGGGCGAGGAACGAATCGTCCCACCGCAGGCGCGCTATTTCCTGTGCACGGCCGAGAGCATGCCAGTGCCGGGGGGCGACAGCCATCACGAGGGCGACCTTCAACGAGAATTCGCCTTCGCAGCAATCGACGAGGCCCAACTCGGCCTCGATCCTGAGCGTGGGCACGTCTTCACCGACAGGATGTTAAGGGCCCGTGGCCGCGAGGAGACTCTGATCCTCGGCTCCGAGAGTCTGAAGCCGATCGTTCGCGAGCTCCTTCCCGAAGCTGAGATCGTAACTCGTCCCCGCTTCTCGACCCTGCGCTATGGGGGGAGCGTCAAGCTCTCGCGTTTGCCGCCTCGATCGGCGGTTGTCGCCTTCTCGGCCGAGCAGGTCTACGCGCTCGCCGAGATGCTCCGTCGCTTCCGCGGCGGAGCCGCCGTTGTCATGGGCGCCCTCTCTCCTGCCACCCGAAACGCTCAGGTGGCGATGTTCCAGCGCGGCGAGGTCGATTATCTCGTCGCCACCGACGCCATCGGCATGGGCCTCAACATGGACGTCAGCCATGTCGCCTTCGGCGGCCTCGAGAAATTCGACGGTCGCCGCGATCGGCGGCTGACAATCGCCGAAATGGCGCAGATCGCCGGCCGAGCGGGACGTCACCAGCGCGACGGCACCTTCGGAACCCTCGGTCTCACTGAGGAAAGCGGCGGCTTCAGTGATCCCGAAATCGAGGCGATCGAGGAGCACCGCTTCCGGCCAATGGACTGGGTTTATTGGCGCAATGCACGGCTCGACTTCACCGATGTCCGCGCTCTCATCGCGAGCCTCGAGGAGAGGCCAGACGACCCATTGCTCCGGCCGTCCCCGGAATCGATTGATCTCGCGGTGCTCAAGCATATTGCCGAGGATCCAGCGATTGCAGCCAGGAAGGGCGTTCAGGCACGGCGGCTATGGGCAGCGTGCGGCCTCCCTGATTTCCGGAAGGTCGGCCCGATGCACCACAGCCGAATGGTGCGCCGCCTGTTCAGCTACATTGGCGAAGGCGGTCACATCGCGCATGAATGGTTCGCCGCGGAGGTCGCTCGCCTCGACAATATGAGCGGCGACATCGAGGCACTGGCCGACCGCCTCGCGGGCATCCGCAGCTGGGCTTATATCGCGCACCGTGCCGACTGGTTGAAGGAGCCGGCGAGATGGGCCGAGCGGACCCGCGAGGTCGAGGCGCGGCTCTCGGATGCGCTCCACGAGCGCCTGACCCAACGCTTCGTCGACCGACGCACCGCGGTATTGGTCCGCGATATCGGCGCCCATGGGGCGGACGCGCTGCCGGTGACCGTCGCAGCGGACGGCGAGGTCAGCGTCGGGCCTGAGCCGATCGGCCATCTTACAGGCTTCGATTTTCGCGTAGACCCGTCTGCGCGGCTCGCCGACAAGCGCCTTCTTCTTGCTGCCGCCGAACGCCGCCTGGGGGACGAACTCGATCGCCGCGCCAATGCGCTGATCGGAGCGAGCGATGAGACGTTCACGCTGATCGTCGAGGAAGGTGTCGGCCTCGCAGTCGCGTGGGACAGTCAGATCCTCGCGAGGCTTGCGCAAGGGCGCTCGCTCCTGGAGCCGGCGATCCGCACGGCCCGCGCCCTCGACCGCTTGTCCGCGCAAACCAGGGCTGCGCTCCGCGCCCGGCTCGAGCGCTGGCTAGAGGCGCAGATACACCGCCATCTACGCGCCCTCGAATGCCTTGCGTCAGCTGCCTCAGATCCAACGAGCTCGCCGGGCGTGCGGGCACTTGCGGCAATGCTCACGGATGCGGGCGGGCTGCTTCCGCGCAAGTCGGCGCTCAGCGCAATCGCGCACCTCGAGCAAGCCGATCGACAGGCTCTCCACAAGCTTCAAGTCCGACTTGGTCCGCTCGACGTCTTCATGCCCCCGTTGCTCAAGCCCTCAGCGCAATATTGGCGCGCCGCGTTACTTGCAGTTCGCCACGGCCAGCCGATGCCCGCGCTTCCCGCTGCAGGCGCCGCAACCCTGGCGGGAGATGCGGATCCGCGCGGCGCGTCACTGGCCTACCGCCGTGCCGGACGCAGCTGGGTTCGAATCGATCTTGCGGATCGGCTGGCGAGCCACGCGCGCAAGGTCCGCTCCTCGGGCGGCACCGATCCCCTCGATGCGGCGCTGGCCACCTCGATCGGCCTCGAGGAAGATTCGATCAGCCGATTGATGAGCGACATCGGCTTCGCCCGTGCGGGAGGCGCGTGGCGCTGGCGCGGACGTCCCGGGCCGCGGCCGGACCGCCGCGGCCCGGCAAGCCACGCCTTTGCTGAGCTCGCAAAGCTCAAGAAGACGTGAGGATCGACCGCTATCTCCACTGCATCAGGCTGGTGAAGAGCCGAACGCTCGCCCAGGCGATCGTCGAGCAGGGCCACGCTCGAATTGACGGCAGGCGCGTCAAAAGGCCGAGCGAGGACGTTCGCGTGGGAAGCATTGTCGCTCTTCCGCTGCGCGGGCGGGTGCGCATCCTCAAGGTCGTCAGCCTGCCCGACCGGCGCGGTCCAGCGGCGGAAGCCTGCCTGTGCTACGAGGAGCTGGGAATTGACGAGCCGAAGCCTGCGACATAGCGAGACATCGAAGGGAGCCGCATTCAATGACCTACGTCGTCACCGACGCCTGCATCAAATGCAAATATATGGATTGCGTCGAGGTCTGCCCTGTCGACTGCTTCTACGAGGGCGAGGTCATGCTGGTGATCAATCCCAACGAATGCATCGACTGCGGCGTGTGCGAGCCCGAGTGTCCCGCAGAAGCGATTCTTCCCGATACCGAAAGCGGACTTGAGAAGTGGCTCGAGCTCAACTCCAATCTCTCAACCGACTGGCCGAACATCACGCGCAAGAAAGACAGCCCTGCCGACGCCGACGAGCACAAGGGTGAAGAGGGCAAATACGATAAGTATTTCACGCCCGATCCCGGCGCTGGCGACTGAGGCACTTGGGCAACGCTGAGCCCATCAGCGTTCTGCTTCCCGCAACAAAACATCCCTGAGGCCGTTCGCGTTGAAACGCTGGACACACAGGGGAACGCCCGTGCGCCGACTTTATTGCCTCGCTCTTTGTTCGTGCTTCTTCGCCTCCGCAGCCACCGCCCAGGAGACTGGCACCCAAGCGATGCCGAGCGCGACCGACATCGCGAGCAAAGACATGGTGACCGTCGCCATCGGCGTAGGCGAAACCCCTGATTATGTCGGGTCCGACGATTACCGAACCATCCCCGCGGCCGCGATCCGCGGCGAGCTCAGCGGCTTCTCCTTCTTCACCAACGGCACCTACCTCTACCTCGACGCGATTCCCCACCGCGGCGCGAGCAAGTTGGACCTCGACGCCGGCCCGATCGTCGGACTGCGGCTCAATCGCACCGGCGAAGTTGACGATCCGATCGTGAGGCTTCTGCCCGAACGCCGCAAGGCGATCGAAGCCGGAGCGTTCGTCGGAATAAGCCTGCACGGCCTCGTCGATCCGTACGACACGCTCGCGCTTCGCCTCGACGTGCTCCACGATATCGCGAACGCGCACAAATCGACGACCTTTAGCCCCAACCTGACATTCTCGACGCCCTTGTCCCTCAAGACCTACGCGAGCCTGAGCGCCAGCGCGGAATTCGTCGGCAACCGTTTCGCCGATTATTATTTCAGCATCGATCCCGCAGATTTATTGCGCAGCGGCTTGCCGGTCTTCAACGCCGACGGCGGAATGAAAGACTGGAAGCTGGGCCTGCTCGTTAATCAGTCGATCACCGGCAACCTGCTCGGCGGATTTCAGTCTTCGGCACGGGCCAATATTCGCGCCTCCTCGGCGATTTCAAGCGCTCGCCAATCGTGTCGGAACGCGGAACCGCGAGCCAGTGGCTCGGCGTCGTCGGCCTCGCTTATACCTGGTAAGGGGCCGCTCCGGCCGCAGCGACCCCGGCCTCGTCCCGGTGAAGCGCCCACAAAGCGAGCATCGCTGCGAGCGGGATCGTGTTGGGAAACGGCCCGAAATAGGCGATCGCCGGCAGTAGGGCGAGAATCCACACACCGACGAATTCCGCCTGTCGCTCTTGCTTGCGCGCTAGCCATGCCAGCGGAAGGGTGAGCAACAACGCGTCATAAGTGAATAGATAAGGCGGTACGAGGAGCGTCGCCGCTGCTAGGATTTCAACGCGCTGCTCGGATTTCAGCGCCCACGCCCTTGCGGTCACAGCCGCTCCTCCAAAGGCCACGCATGCCTGAACCACCAGAGCGATCCACTTCGCCACTCCGAACCAGCTGAGGAGGGCCAAGGTGCTCGCGAGCTCGCCCCACGGCCAACGCCCAACGCTCAGCCATCGCGAAAATTGCGGAAGGATCGAGAGAAAGCTTGAATAACCCGCAACGCCAAACAGCAGCAGCCCCAGGGCGAGCAGCCCAAGTGATGAAGCGATTCCTCCTCCAATTGCCCGCCATTCGCGCCCCGCGAGAAGCGCGAGTGGGAGAAGGATCGAAAGTTGCGGCTTGAAGCTCAGCAGGCCGAGGACCGCGCCGGCAAGGAACGGCCGCGAACCGAGCAGCCTTGTCCCGGAAATGAAGATAGCGGAAGAAAGGAAGCCATTCTGGCCGGTGATGAAATTCGCCGCTGCCGCGGCCTGCGCGAGCGAGAACCGAACCTCGATCCATCGCCGGGTCACGGCAAGGTACAATGCCGCGGTCAGCACGAGCCAAGCCGCAAGAGCGATCCAGAATGGCAAAATTCCAAAAGGAACGAACAACGGAAGTGCGAACGGCGGATAGGGGAAGGGCAGCAGGCTTACGCTTGGGATTGCTGAAGCTTCCACCGCATGATGCCGCACGATGTCGTAAACGAGCGCCGGCTGCCCATCGGCCACCAGACGGCCGGCGGCCCAGAAGCTCAGGAAATCGGGCGCGACCGACCCTCGATAGGCGATCAGGACCGCCGCGACTGCGCAAAGCACGAATATTGTCGCAAGTCCGAGCGCCACAAGCCGGCACCACCCGCCGATTGCATCGGAGGCGGCGGCCTTCTCCATCGCCCGCTAGGACCGCCGGATCAATTGCTCGACAATGAGGTCAGCTGCCTCGTCTGCGCCGAGCTTGGTCGTGTCGATATGGATCTCGGCATGCTCGGGGGGCTCGTACGGGCTGTCAATGCCGGTGAAATTCTTGAGCTCCCCGGCTCGAGCCTTGGCGTAGAGACCCTTCACATCGCGCTTCTCGGCTTCCGCAAGAGGAGTGTCGATGAAGATTTCGAAGAATTCGCCCTCGTCCACCATCCGGCGGACCATGTGCCGCTCGGCGCGGAACGGCGAGATGAATGCCGTCAGCACGATCAGTCCCGCATCGACCATTAGCCGTGCGACTTCGCCGACCCGGCGGATGTTTTCGATACGGTCCGCCTCGGTGAAGCCGAGGTCACGGTTGAGCCCATGGCGGATATTGTCGCCGTCGAGCAGGAATGTGTGGCGCCCACGCGCCGCGAGCTTCTTCTCGACAATGTTGGCGATGGTCGACTTGCCCGCGCCAGAAAGCCCTGTGAACCACAAAACCGCCGGCTTTTGGCCTTTGATCGCGGCGTGGGTCTCGCGGCTGACATCGAGGTGCTGGCGGTGGATGTTGAGCGCGCGCCGAAGCGCGAAATGGATCATTCCGCAAGCGACCGTCGCGTTGCTGAGCTTGTCGATGAGGATGAACCCGCCGAGCGCCTTGTTCGGGCTGGTCCCTTCGCTCGCGTAGGGCTCGAACACGATCTCGCGGTCGGTCGCAAGCTCGGCGACCCCGATACTGTTGAGCCCCAGCGTCTTGCTCGCAAGATGCTCGAGCGTGTTGACGTTGATCTCGTATTTCGGCTCCTGGACCGTCGCGGTCACGAGCTGCGTGCCGAGCTTCATCCAGTAACCGCGGCCGGGCAAAAGTTCGTCGTCGGACATCCAAACGATGGTCGCTTCGAACTGGTCGGCCGCCTCGGGAGGATCGCCCGCCGAAGCGATCACGTCGCCGCGCGAGCAGTCGATCTCGTCGGCGAAGGTCAGCGTCACCGACTGGCCAGCGACGGCTTCGTCGAGATCGCCGTCGAGAGTCGCGATCCGCTCGATTCGAGTCGTCCGACCCGATGGGAGCACTCGGACCTCGGCGCCCGGCGCCACATGGCCCGAGGCGATCTGCCCTGAGAACCCACGAAAATTCTGGTTCGGCCGATTGACCCGCTGAACCGGCATTCGAAGCGATTTCTGCGTGTCGGCGGCGGCGTCCAGCGGCACCGTATCGAGATGCTCGAGAAGCGTCGGCCCATCATACCAGGCGGTCGTCTCGCTCCGGCTCATGATATTGTCGCCGTTGAGGCCTGAGACGGGGATTGCGACCCAATCCGTGATTTCGACCTGCTCGGCGAACGCACGATAATCGGCGCAGATGGCGTCGAAGGCATCCTGGTCATAGTCGACCAGGTCCATCTTGTTTACAGCAAGAACAAAGCGGCGGATCCCGACCAGCCTCGCGAGATAGGAATGCCGCCGGGTCTGCGTCAGTACGCCCTTGCGCGCATCAACCAGCAATACGGCAAGGTCGGCGCTCGACGCGCCGGTGACCATGTTGCGGGTGTATTGCTCATGGCCGGGCGTGTCCGCGACGATGAACTTGCGCCTGGCGCTTGAGAAGAAGCGATAGGCAACGTCGATGGTGATGCCCTGCTCACGCTCCGCCGAGAGTCCGTCAACGAGCAAGGCGAAGTCGATTTTTGCACCCTGGGTCCCATGCCGTTTGCTGTCGCTTTCGAGCGCGTCGAGCTGGTCGTCGAAGATCTGCTTGGACTCGTAGAGCAGTCGCCCGATCAGGGTGGACTTGCCGTCGTCGACGCTTCCGCAGGTGATGAACCGCAGCAGCTCCTTGGATTCCTGCTGAGCGAGCCACGCCCGGACGTCGTGGCGGATCAGGTCTTCTTCAGATTCGAGCGGGCGGGACATTTAGAAATATCCCTCCTGCTTCTTCTTCTCCATCGAAGCGCTTCCGGAATCCTTGTCGATGATCCGGCCCTGGCGTTCAGAAGTCTTGGTCAGAAGCATTTCGGCGACGATTTCCTCGATCGTCGCCGCCTCGCTTTCGACCGCGCCCGATAGCGGATAGCAGCCGAGGGTTCGGAAGCGGACCTTGCGCATGGCCGGCTGCTCGTCCGCTCCCATCTGCATGCGGTCGTCGTCGACCATCAGAAGGAGGCCGTCTCGTTCAACGATCGGCCGTTCTGCTGCGAAATAGAGCGGCACGATCTCGATGCCCTCACGCATGATATACTGCCAGACGTCCAGCTCGGTCCAGTTCGACAAAGGGAAGACGCGCATGCTCTCGCCCTTGTTCTTCTTGACGTTGTAGAGCGACCAGAGCTCCGGGCGCTGGCGCTTGGGATCCCAGCGGTGGTTGCGGTCGCGGAAGCTGAATACGCGCTCCTTCGCGCGGCTTTTCTCCTCGTCGCGCCGAGCGCCGCCGAAGGCCGCGTCAAAGCCATATTTGTCGAGCGCCTGCTTTAGCCCTTCCGTCTTCCACATGTCGGTGTGGAGCGGACCATGGTCGAACGGGTTGATCCCTTGGCTCACTGCTGCCGGATTCTGGTAGACGATGAGATCGATGCCTGGATCAGCCCCGACCTTCTCGCGGAGCGCATACATGTCCCTGAACTTCCAGGTCGTGTCGACGTGGAGCAAAGGGAATGGCAGGGGGCTCGGAAAGAAGGCCTTTTTCGCAAGATGCAGCATGACCGCTGAGTCCTTGCCGATCGAATAGAGCATCACAGGCTTGTCGGCCTCCGCGACGGTCTCGCGAAGGATATGGATGCTCTCGGCTTCGAGCCGATCGAGATGCGTGAGTGACCCCACCGCTTGATTAATTCTCCGATTCAGGACCGCTCGGCGCACGCCCGAAGCGTGCGCGGAGCCTCGCCTCGCTCAGGCGTTCTCTTTGACCTTGCTCTTGCTCTTCGCCTTCGCTTTCGAAGCTTCCTTGGGAGGATTGCCGTCGATGGCGTCGACCAGCGGCTGTAGCCCGTCGCCATATTTCTTCCAGCGCTGCACCGACGTCTTGTAGATCGGCCTTCGGACCTGGGCTACGCTGGCGGTCTTCACCGGCCGGTCGGATTTGTGGAAGTCAACGCACTTCTCGTTCCAGGGCAGGCCCAGGAACTCGATCAGCCGCTTCGCTTCCTTCTCGGTATCCGCGACGACGTCCTCATAGACGACGGTCGTCATGAAACCTTCCGGAAGCACCTTTTCCCAATGCTCCATCAGCTCGCGATATTTGGCGTAATAGCGGCCGAGCTCGGTCAGGTCGTAGCTATGCGGCATGTCGTCCTTGAACAGCTTGGTAAAACCACTGAGGCAGGTGTCGACCGGGTCGCGCCGCGTATGGATGATCTTCGCATTCGGGAAGAGCAGGTTGATCAGCCCGAGGAAAAAATAATTGGTCAGCAGCTTGTCGGTGATCCGCTTCGAAGCGCCCGCGCCCTGCCCGATCGACTGCTGATAATTTTTCGAGACAATCTCGAGCTGCGCCGGCGTGATCTTCGCGACCATCTCGGGATATTTCGGCAGTGACGGGAACCGGTCCCTGAGCTGCCCAAGCGCGCGTGCCAGATATTTGACCTCCCCTGCACCGTAGACCTCGGGATGGCTCGAAAGGATCTGCTCGACGAGCGTCGAACCGGACCGCGGCATGCCGACGATGAACACCGGGCGATCGTCGTCGAGGCCGGCGAACTTGCGGTTCTCGAACGCTTCTTTCGGGAAGGCGACCTTGATCGCGTCGAAGAAGCCGTGCGTGTCTTCTTCCTTATAATCGAGCTGCGTTCGCTTCATCCGGCCGCCGGTGATGTAATGGTCGAGCGCCTTCTCGTGCTGGCCGCGGTCGTCGAGCGCCTTGGCGTAAGCGAAGTGCAGGGCCAGAAATTGATCCGCTTCGGGGTTCGGCACCGCCTCGAAGATTGCTTCCATGCGATTGTATAGTTCCTCGCCAATGCCTTCCGAAAAGTCGACGAGATCGTTGAGGTTCGCATAAGCGCCATACATCGAATTGTTCAGTCTCAGCGCCTTGAGGATATAGTCGCGGGCCTCGTCCAGCCGGCCAACCGATTTCAGCGCCACGCCGTAGAAGTTGAGCGCTTCGGGATTTTCGGGCGCCTTCTTGAGAGCGCGGTCGAGCACCTCGAGTGCCTCGTCAAAGCGATCGGTCTCGTGCAGGATCTGGCCAAGAACCGTGAGTGCCTCAGGATTCTCGGGCTCCTCCTGGAGGGCCAGGCGGACTCCCTGCTCGGCTGCCTGAAGGTTGCTCCGGCGGAGCTGGATCTTCGCCGTAATCAGCAGCGTCTGCACGTTCTTCGGGGCAAATTTCAGTGCCTCGGCGAGGATCCGCAGAGCCTCGACCTCCTGCTTTTGCGCCGACAGAAGCTGCGCGAGATTGTTGTAAGCCTCGATGTAACGCGGGTTCTGCTGGATTGCCTTGCGAAGCGCATGCTCGGCTTCCTCGAGCTTGCGGTCCTGCTGAAGCAGAGTCCCAAGATTGTTGTAGACCTCCGGGTAGACCGCGCGCTGGGTTAGGGCCTCCTGGTAGGCGTGGAGCGCACCATCGATATCGCCGGTGAGGCGAAGAGCGTTACCGAGATTGTTCAGGGCCTCGGCCATGGTCGGACGAAGCTCGAGCGCCTGGCGATAGCTCGCCACGGCGTCGTCGAACTGCTTGCGCTCGTACTGGATGATGCCGAGATTGTTGAGAGCCTGGGCATTGTTGGGTTCGAGCCTGATGGCCTCCTCGATTGCCCGGGCAGCTTCATCGAGGCGGCCGGCCTGGCGAAGGATCTCGCCGAGATTGGCGTGATAGCTCGCCGCCTGGGCGTTGATTTTGACCGCGCGTTTGAGCTCCGTGATCGCGTCGTCCTTCCGGCCGAGCGCAGCCAGCGACACGCCGAGGATATTATGTGCATCGGCGTTGCCGGGCCGGGCCGAGACGATCTGGCGGCAGACCCGTTCCGCCTGCGCGTACTGGCGGCGAGAATAGAGCTGGCCGGCCATCTCGATCGCCTTGGCCGGAGTGATGTTGACGCGGCCATGCTGGGCCTTTGCGATCGTCTCGTCGATCGAACTCGGACGCCGTTGCTGGCGTGCCTGCGGGTTCGGAGCGCCGCCCTGCTGCTGGCGGGGGGGATTTGCGCCGGCGGGCGGCGCAGCCTTTTTTGGTGCGGCCTTCGGCGCACTGCTGGTCTTGTTGTCTGTCATGGCAGTTCTTTTACCCGCAAGCTCCGGTAAATAAAGGCCTTTCAATCCCAAGGGGATTCACGGCCTCAAAATGAAAAGAAGAGGGAATCGCTTCCCTCTTCTCTCTACTTGAACTTGTCCGCTTTGTAGAGGGGTGGGGCGTTTTCGGCCCCACCCACCACATTAGCTTACTGGCCGCGTTCCGGAGCCGGGGCCGGCGGCGGAGGTGGCGGTGGCGGCGCCGGGCAGGCGTCGGTCGCCAGGATCACCGAGCCGTCCGGGCAGGTCTGGGTTGCCGGAGGCGGCGGTGGTGGCGGCGGCGGCGGAGCTGCGGCCGGTGGCGGCGGCGGCGGAGCCGCATGACCGCCGAGCGGAAGGACGAACTTGAAGTTGCCGCTGTGGCTGGTCACGTCGCCGTTGAACTCGCCCTCATAGCCGATGCGGACATCGACCGGACCCATCTTCCCGCCAACGCTGAGGCCGGCAAGGAAGGTGCCCTTCTTCTGCGAGGCCGAGACGATGTCGAAGTCGTTCGCCGGATCCGGAGTGAACCAGCCGTGGAACTTGGAATAGCTGCTGCCGAAGCGGTAGCGATAACCAAGGTTCACTTCCGGAACCACTCCGCCCATCTGGGTCGCCCACTTGACGCCCCCGGTGAGGAAGCTGTGGTTCGACTTCGAACTGTCGACCGTCAGCCCAGCGCCATTGCCGTTGTTCTCATCGAACCCGTCGAGCTTGGCATTGACATAGTCATAGTTGAGGTACGGCGTCAGAACCGACGTCGCGCTCATCGGCAGCCTGGCGCCGCCATGCAGACCGAAGGTCCACATCTTAACGTCGGGGCTTCCGGTCGGGGTCGCAGCGAAGGTCGCTCCAGTGGCGAGCCCGGCGAAGTTGATGTGCCTCGTCGAGTTGCCGTTCAGCGAGCTGTAGGTGGTCACGCCCTTCACGAAGAACGCACCCGGATCGTAGACCGCATAAGCGCCCGCAGTCCAGCCATTGCCCTTCGCGCTGTCGCCGAACTGGTTGTCGTGGACATTGTTCGACAGATAGCCCGCATCAACCCCGAAGATCGCCGAATTGCCGGCGTTGAAGTCGATCCCCAATAGCCCCGAGAAGCGCTTCGAGCGGCTCTCGCCGGCCTCGTTGTCGCCGCTGGCCCTCCGGGTCTGATAGTCGAGCTGACCCCAGACGTGGATCGGAGCCGACGAACGGCACTCGAGAACCGAGCCGGCAAGCGCCGGGATCTCGCAGTTGGTCGCATGGTCGGTAAGGTCGTTCTCGTGAACACCCAAGCTCGGGAACGAGTTCAGATAGTTCGCATAGACCGAACCCGACAGCATGTTCAGCGCAATGTTGTAGTTCACCGGATCGGTGAACAGGAACAGGTTGCCGAACATCGTCGCAGCACCGCCCGTCAGATTGACGTTATAGTAGCTGTCGAGACCGGTTCCGACCGCAATGCCATTGCCGTTGAGGCCAGCGACCTGGTCGAACGGCTTGCGCGTCAGAGTGAGATCGACATTGTCGGTCGCATCGTAGAGCAGCCAAAGCTCAAGAGCAGTGAGTTGGCCGGGATCCCATTGACGAGACACTGGTCGAACGTGCCGGTGAGCGTGTTGGCATCGATGACGTTTTGATACGTCGTCGTGTCGTAGAGGCCGTTCGGCGCCGAGATGTTCGCAACCAGCGTTCCTGCAAGGTTCGCAGTGTCGACGAACACCTGCGGATAGGTGCGAGCTGCAGCCTCGCCACCATGCGCCGGCGGCAGATCGAAGGTGATCGTGCCATCGGCCGCGATGTTGAGGGTGTTCATGAACACGTAGGACGGACCGTCAACCGCATCGATGTTGAGATGCAGGTTGCCGCCGGTGTTGATGTTCAGTGTGCCAACACCACACGAACTTAGAGCCGGATTATCGGCGGCGCCGCCAGCTGCCATCGGCCGGGATCCGCCGGCCGGGAAGCAGCCAGAATTGACGATGCCGTTGAAGTTGGTCTCGCCAGTCGTGACGTTGATGACGTCAGCATCGCTCTGCAACTCGATGTTGCCGGTGATGTTGCCGCCAAGCAGGTTGATGACGGAGTGATCCACAGGGGCAGCCGATACGTCGATCGCCTCGCCGCGATGGAACGTGGTTCCGCCATCGGTCGAGAACTTCGCGATGATGTCGCCCGAGTTGTTGATCGTCAGCACCTGACCCGCCGTCGGCGTTGCTGTCCCATCTTGGGTGACCAGGATGCCATACGCCTGCGCTGGACCGCCATTGGTGATCGCGGTCACGTC
>CAWBIC010000022.1:0-84920 GCA_963788765.1 uncultured Alphaproteobacteria bacterium
CCATCTCGCCCTCGGCGGGTCGATGACCTTAACGCCGTCAGCCGCAAGCTGCTCGACGTTGCGGCGGGTGGCGGCGTGCTGCCACATACGGACGTTCATCGCCGGCGCGACGACGACCGGCTTGTCGGTAGCGAGGAGCAGGGTGGTCGCGAGGTCGTCGGCGATGCCCGCCGCCATCTTGGCGAGAAGGTCGGCGGTCGCCGGGCAGACGAGAATGAAATCGGCCGCGCGGGAGAGCTGGATGTGGCCGATCTCGACCTCGTCCTTCAGCTCCCACAGCGAAGTGTGGACTTGGCTTTCCGCGAGTGTTCCGAGGCTCATCGCGGTGACGAAATGCTCGCCGCCTTTTGTCAGCACCGGGGTCACTTCATGCCCGGCCTTCTTCAGCAGGCGGACGAGCTCCAGCGACTTGTACGCCGCGATTCCGCCGCCGACGATGAGGAGCACGCGTGCCATGGCGCTAGATTAGCACATACAACAGCAAGGCGCCGATGAGTGCGCCAATCAGGCGCGGCGAAGCGTATAGCCCCAGCGCCGGCGGTGGTTGATGGCGGCGATCTCAGGAAGCGGCGGCGGGGGAGGGGCGGCGCCCTTCGGCGGATAATATTCATCGATGCGCTGGATCAGCTCGGGGATTTTTTTCACCGCGCGCACCAGCTCGATCAGGCGGTCGGCGTAATAGGCTTCGGGGCCGAGCTCGTCGCGGATCCATCCGCGGATGAAGGGTTCGGCCGCTCTCCCACATGTTGATGTCAGCATCGAGCGCGGATGCGACGCCCTCGTTCATCACCATCGTCTTCTGGAGGAGGAGCAGGTGCGGCTGCGTCGGCATGTCGAAGTCGCGTGTGATCGAGAACAGGCTCTCGAGCATCCGGCCGACCGAGATGTCCTTGACCGGAAGGCCGCGGATCGGCTCGCCGGCGGCGCGGAGCGCGGTCGCGAACTCCTCGACGCTGTGATGGGCGGGAACATATTGCGCCTCGAAATGGATCTCGGCGACGCGGCGGTAATTGCCGGTGATGAGGCCGTAGAGGATCTCGGCGAGCCAAACTCGCGCGCGGCGGTCGATCCGGCCCATGATCCCGAAGTCGATCGCAGCAATTCGTCCATCGGACAGAGCGAACAGGTTTCCGTGGTGAAGGTCGGCGTGGAAGAAGCCGTCGACCACCGCCTGGCGGAGGAAGGCGCGGACCAGGGTCTTGGCGAGCGCGTCGCAATCCTGGCCCGCTGCGATCAGCGCGTCGCGGTCGCTGAGTTTAATTCCGTCGAGCCATTCGAGCGTAAGCACGCGCCGCGCTGTCCGCCGCCAGTCGATCTCCGGCACGTAATAGCCGGGCTCGGCGATCATATTCTCCCTGAGCTCGGAGGCCGATGCCCCCTCGCGCTGAAGGTCGAGCTCGCGCGCAGTCCATTGCTTGAACTGGGCGACGACCATTCGTGGTCGAAGCCGCTGGATTTCCTCGCCGTAGCGTTCGACCTGCGCAGCGGCCCATTCGTAGGTGTCGATGGCCTTGGCGAATTCCTCCTCGATGCCCGGGCGGAGGACCTTGACCGCGACCTCTCGCCCTTCCGTCGTGATCGCGTGATGGACCTGCGCGATCGAGGCAGCGCCGACGGGCTTTTCGTCGAACTCTGAGAAGAGGCTTTCAAGCGGGGCGCCGAAGCTCTGCTCGATCGTTTGCTTGATCAGGTGGAAGGGAGCGGGCGGAAGATCGTCCTGGAGCTGCGACAGATTTTCCGCGGCCTCCTTTCCCACCAGGTCGGGCCGGGTCGACAGGGCTTGGCCGAGCTTTATCGCGGCGGGGCCGATGGCGACGAGCGCGTCAGCATAATGCGGCGTTGGCGGATTCGCGCGCGCCGAAGCGAGCGATGCGCGCGAGCCGCCGCACCGGTTTTGGAGTCAAGGGATCGCGCTCGATCCCGCGAAGCGCGCCGTGGCGAGCCAAGGTCCGGCCCCACTTCAGCAAACGCCACAAATGGACGACGCTGATGGTCAACTGAGGAAGCTCCGGAAGGAGCGACTGAGCTCAATGAGCGCAGCCATCAGATTTTCCAGCCCGAGTGGATCGTCACGAGACCGCCGAGCATCGGCTCGGCAGCGGCTCGAACGAACCCCGCGTCCGTGACCATCGCCTTGAACGCATTGGGGCGCGGGAAGCGGCGGATGCTTTCGACGAGATAGCGATAGCTGTCCTCGTCATGCGCGACGATCTTGCCGATGCGCGGGATCATGTTCGAAGCCCAAGCCTCGTAGAGGTTCGAGAAGCCCGGCCAGTCGCTCGAGGAAAACTCCATGCAATAGAAACGGCCGCCGCGCTTCAGCACGCGATGGGCTTCTTTCAGCGCCGCGGGGATATCGGTGACGTTCCGGATGCCGAAGACGATCGTGTAAGCATCGAACGTCTTGTCAGCGAAGCTCAACTTCTCCGCATTTTCGACCTTCCAGGTGAGCCCCTTGAGGCCGCGACGCTTCGCTCTCTGCTCTCCGACCTGCCAGCATGTCGGGATTGATGTCGGACACCGTCACGCGGGCGCCGCGGCTCGCCATCCGGAACGCGACGTCGCCGGTGCCCCCCGCCATGTCGAGGATCTCTTCGCCGGGCCGCGGCTTCACGCGATGGACGAAGCGGTCCTTCCATAAGCCGATGCATTCCGCCCGACATCAGGTCGTTCATCATGTCGTAGCGTCGCGCGACCGAGCTGAAGACTGCGCCGACGCGGCGCGTCTTCTCCTCGGGGCTGACCAGCTCGTCGCCGAAATTCACCTGATCCGTCATGGGTGAGCGGCTCTAGCGGGGTTGCCTCGCCTCCGCCATATCGCGGCGCATGCCGGAGCTTCCCGAAGTCGAGACGACCGTCCGCGGTCTCGAGCGAGTCCTCAAGGGCCGGCGCATCGCGCGGGTCGAAGCGCGGCGGCCCGATTTGAGGCGCGCGCTTCCCCAGGATCTCGGCCAGCGCCTGACCGGAGCGCGCGTGACCGGTCTGTGGCGGCGGGCGAAATATGGTCTCATCGACACCGACCGCGGCGACACGCTCGTCTTCCACCTGGGCATGTCCGGACACTGGCGGATCGATCCCAATGAGACCCTGAAGCACGACCATTTCATCATCGAGACCGACGACAATCGGCGGCTCGCGCTCAATGATGCGCGGCGGTTCGGATCTCTCGACCTCATTGAGACCGACAAGCTTGGCGAATGGCCGCCGTTCGAGGCGCTCGGCCCCGAGCCGCTCGATATCGACGCGAAGGAATTGAAGCGGCGGCTCGAAGGCCGGAAAGCGCCGATCAAGCTGCTGCTCCTCGACCAGCGCATCATCGCCGGCCTCGGCAACATCTATGTCTGCGAGGCGCTGTATCGCGCCGGCATTCATCCGACGCGAAGCGGCGGGAGCATTTCGCTGGAGAGATTGAAAAGGCTCGTCCCCGCAATCCACGACGTGCTCGTCGAAGCGATCGCCGCAGGCGGCTCGACGCTGAAAGACTTCGCGGCTCCGGACGGCGAGCTCGGCTACTTTCCCAAAAGCTTTGCCGTCTATGACCGGGAAGGGCATCCCTGTACCCGTGGCGGGACCGTGAGAACGGATCGTTCAGGGCGGGCGCTCGACCTTCTATTGTCCCCACTGCCAACACTGACCTCCTAACATTGACCTTGGAGCCGGTTGAAGCTAGGGAGCCGCCACGTCGGTGCGAGCCTCAAGGGCCGCGCCGTTTTTCATTGAGCTAGAGGAAGACAATGGCGAACACGCCGCAGGCCAAAAAGCGCATTCGCCGCAACGCGAATCGCGAGACCATCAACCACTCGCAAATCAGCCGCATCCGCACCTTCATCAAGCAGGTCGAAACGGCAATCGCGACGGGCAAGAAGGCCGATGCAGCGGCGGCGTTGAAGGCCGTTCAGCCCGAGATGGCGCGCGGCGTCGCTCGCGGCGTTATGCACAAGAACACGGCAGCCCGGAAGATTTCGCGTCTATCCAAAAGGGTTGCGTCGCTCGGCTAAAACGAGCCCTCAAAAACGCTTTCCAACAGGCCGTCGGGAAACCGGCGGCCTGTCTTGTTTTGGGATCGTCAGAAAAATGCAGCAATTCCCGCGATTCGCGGGAATCGTCAACTCGGTGCTAACCATAAAAACCGCGCTTTTCAGCCATTTCCGCTGAGTTTTGGCAGCTTTCCTATGTCAAGGCTATTTATTTCACTTCCGTGAAAAACGGCACTTGCAACGCGCGCCCGACACTTTCACAAAGGCCTTTCCGGGTGCGAATCCGCATCGGACGCAAGAGAGAAAAGTAGCCTAGCGCGCGCGAACTCGGGTCACGCGCAACGGGGTTTTTTTGCCTCTTGCGTGGGGGCAAAAGAGGGGAGGCGCAGCAGCGGTGCAGGGGGGCGGGACGAATTCGTCGATTGAGCTCAGTGGAACGCCGGTCACGGCACCCTTGGAAGCGGCCTGGGATTCAATTCGCACCGGTCTTCGACGCGACCTTGGCGCACGCACCTTCGATGGCTGGCTGAAGCCGGCCGAACTCGGATCGTTCGAGCCCGATACCGGGACTCTCGACCTCGTCATGCCAAGCCAGTTCATGGCCGACTGGGTCCGCTCGCATTTCGGCGAGCAACTCGCGCTGGCATGGAAGACGGTCCTTCCAATCGTTCGAAACGTGCAGGTGATCGCGGCCGCCGACGCGCCGCGACCCGCTCCGCTGCTGATTCTCGAGGAAACTCCGCCGCCGGCGGAGCGCGACCCGAACGCGCCGAATTTCGATCCGCGCTATCGCTTCGAGACCTTCGTGATCGGCAAGGCCAATGAGGTCGCGGCGACTGCGGCAAGGACGCTGGCGACGTCGCCCAAGGTGAGCTTCAACCCGCTCTTCATCCATGGCGGAACAGGGCGCGGCAAGACCCACCTTCTGCATGCGATCGGGCATACGTTCCTCGCCACTAACCGCGGCTCGCGAGTCGTTTCGATGTCGGCCGAGAGGTTCATGGTCGAGTTCATCCGAGCGCTCAAAGAAAACGACACGATCGGATTCAAGCATCGGCTGAGAAGCGCCGACCTGCTGCTGATCGACGATGTTCAGTTCATCGCCGGCAAGGATTCGACGCAGGAAGAATTCTTCCACACGATGAACGAGATCATCACCGCCGGGCGGCGGCTGGTGATCACGTCCGACCGGGCCCCGCAGGATCTCGACGGGATCGCTCCTCGAATTCTCTCGCGGCTCTCCTGGGGGCTCGTGGCGGACATCAACGCCGCCGATTACGAGCTTCGGTTCAACATCATCTGCGCCAAGCTGGACGCGCTTCCGGGCGTCGAGATGTCGCGGCCGGTGATCGACTTCCTCGCACGGCGCGTGACCTCGTCGGTGCGCGAGCTCGAAGGCGCGCTCAACCGGATCGGCGCCTACGCAATGATGACGGGACGCGAGATCGACGTCGCGTTCGTCGAGGAAGTGCTCGCCAATGTCCTTCGAGCGAACCAGCGGCGAATCTCGGTCGATGAAATCCAGACGCAGGTCGCCGAACATTATCGAATCCGAAAGGCCGAGATGACCTCGGCCCGGCGTGCGCGCGAGGTTGCACGCCCGCGGCAGGTCGCGATGTATTTGTCGAAACAGCTCACTCCCAAATCGCTGCCCGACATCGGGCGCCGCTTCGGCGGGCGCGACCATACGACGGTCATTCACGCGGTTCGCCAGATCGAAAAATTGCGCGCGAGCGATGCCGAGCTCGACGCGGACATCCGGTTGCTGACGAGGCAGCTGGAGGGCTGATTTTTAGCGCGCGGCCTCCCGGACGCGCGCGGGGTCAGCGGGGAGTGCACTTTCCGGTCGCCCCAATTCGCCGGAAAGGCAAGGGCCCGTCGGAGCAATCCGGCGGGCCCGTTTGTCTCTAAAGCCCGAGCCAGGAGCGCGCGTAGGCTAAAGCCAGAACTCCGGAACCGACGATCAGCGCATCGACGACGAGGCTAAGGATCGCGGCAATGATGGCGACGATCACCACCGCTCCATCGCGATAGATGAGAGCGAGGCCGAAGAGGACGATCGCAGCTGCCGGGCGCCATGTGGAACAAGGGAATCGGAATTGCGGCGATCAGCGCGAGGAAGAAGCAGAGTGCGCCGATCAGCCTGGTCGCGGTTGGTCCGGTAAGGTTGGGCAAACGCGGCTTGAAAATCCGCTCGACCCGCGCTTCGAGCGAGGCGACCTTTCCGATCAGCCGCTGAAGCTCCTGCTTGGTCACTCCCCGACGGTCGATCCGCGCAGGAAACCACGGGCTTGAACGTCCGAACACCATCTGCGCCGAGACGAGAAGGATCGGAACAGCGATGAACGAGCTCGTGCCCGGCGGGAGCGGCAGGCAGTTGATCCCGGCGAAGATGAACAGGAGGCCGCCCCAGGCCCTCGAATGGAGCTGGGTCGCAAGCTCCGAGAAAGTGAGGCGGTCTGGACCCTCCGCGTCGGCGATGAGGGCGAGGCGCTCTGACAGCGCTCGCGGCCGCGTCGGAACTGGGTCGATAGGGTCCAAAGCGAGATTGCGCCTTTATCGCGTCAAGCCGACGGCGGCCTTGGCTTTTGCAAGGACCGGCGTGCCGATCTCGCTCGCGCGTTCGGCACCAAGCGCTAGGATCCGATCCAGCTCGGCGCTATCCTCGCGGAGCTGCTCGAGCCGCTGGCGTATGGGAGCGATAAGCGCGACGAGCGCGTCGGCAAGCACGGGCTTGAACGCTCCAAAACCTTGTCCGGAGAAGCGCGCGAGCACCTCTTCCACGCTCTCGCCAACCACGGCCCCGTATATTCCGACGAGGTTCTTCGCTTCCGGGCGGCCTTCAAGATCGGCGGGATCGCTCGGAAGCGGCTCGGGATCGGTCTTGGCTTTTCGGATCTTCTGAGCGATCAAATCGTCGCTGTCGGTGAGGTTGACGCGGCTCATGTCCGAGAGATCGGACTTCGACATTTTCGTGGCGCCGTCGCGAAGGCTCATGACCCGAGCCGCTGTTCCGCCGCCGATATAGGGCTCGGGCGGAACGAACAGCTCGATGTCGAAGTCATTGTTGAACTTGATCGCGATGTCGCGGGTCAATTCCACATGCTGCTTTTGGTCTTCGCCCACGGGGACGTGGGTCGCCAAGTAGAGCAGGATGTCGGCGGCCTGGAGGACGGGATAAGTATAGAGACCGACCGACACGCTCTCGCGGTTCTTGCCCGACTTCTCCTTGAATTGAGTCATCCGGCTGAGCCAGCCGATGCGCGCGGTGCATTGGAGGAGCCAGGCGAGCTCGGCGTGGGCCGGGACGGCGCTTTGCGCGAACAAGGTCGACTTTGCCGGATCGATTCCACTGGCGATGAGCGCAGCCGCCATTTCGCGGACGTTCGAGCGAAGCTCAGCTGGATCGACCTCGACAGTCAGCGCATGGAGGTCGGCGAGGAAAAAGAGGCATTCGGCCTCGTCCTGCATCCGCACCCATCTCAGGATCGCGCCCAGGAGATTGCCGAGGTGAAGGCCCCCGGTCGGCTGGATTCCGGAAAGGACTCGCATGTTGGGAATGGTGGTCATCATTTCCGCGCCTGCTTTTTCAGCAGTTTGATGTCGTCGATGACAAACGCCCCGGTCACGAAACAGGCGATCGCATAAACCGCGAAGCCCGCGGTCACGAGTACCAAGAGCCCGCCGACCCGGTGGACGATGGATCCGCTGAGATAGGGAGTGACCATCGGTGCTACGAAATAGACCGCGACTCCCATGAGGATGGCGGCAATGGCGAGACGCGGGACCTTCCGCCGGAGCCGCGCGTCGCTCTCGAAATGGCCGCGCTTCTTCAGCGTGTGATAGAGCATCCAGACGTTGACGGTCGAGGCGACCGCGGTCGCGAGCGGCGGTCCGACATGCTTCAAGGGAAGTATGAGAGCTAGGTTGAGAACCAGATTGATGGCGATCGAAATCATCGCGTAGCGCATCGGCGTCTTCGTATCGTGCCTGGCGTAGTAGCCGGGGGTCAGCACCTTGACGAGGATGTAGGAGGGAAGGCCGAGGGAGAAAGCTGCAAGCGCTTGTCCGGTCTTGACCGCATCGGCGGCGCTAAACTGGCCATGCTGGAACAGGCCGGTGATGATCGGAACTCCGCAGATCACCAGCGCGACCGTCGCCGGGAGCGTGAAAAAGAGCGCGAGCTCGAGGCCGCGGTTCTGGGTCCGCATCGCTTCCGCATCGGCGCCGCTTCCGAGCTGGTGCGAGATCGTGGGGAGAAGAACGGTGCCGAGGCCTATGCCGATGAGGCCGAGCGGCAACTGGTTCAGCCTATCGGCATAATAGATGTAGGAAACGGAACCGTGGGGCAGGAGCCCGGTCGCGAGCGCGCTCGAGACGAGGAGATTGAACTGAACCGCTCCCGCGCCCGCAGCCGCTGGTGCGATCAGCTTCATCAGTCGTTTCACCTCGGGGCCAAGCCGCGGCATCCGGATCCGAAGATGGATGCCGTTCGACCAGCACGCCTGGACCAGCCAGGCGAGCTGGAGCGCGCCGCCAACGGTGACAGCGATCGCCTGGTTCTGAGCGGTCATCAACGGCTCGTGGGTGTGGAAGAAGACGAGCGCGACGATCTGCGCGACGTTGAGGAGGATCGGCGCCGCCGCGGCGACCCAGAATTTGTGCATCGAATTGAGGATCCCGCCCGCGAGCGACGCGAGTGAGATCAGCATGAGATAGGGAAAAGTGATCCGCGACAGGGTGACTGCAAAGGCAAACTTGTCCTCGCTCACCCCGTTGAACCCGCCAGAGATGAGATAGGTGGCGGGCCAGGCGAAGACCTCCAGCACCACCGTCATCACCACCAGCGCAGGAAGCAACACGGAAAGGGCGTCCTGTGCGAAATCAACTCCGGCCGAGAGGCCCGGGCCATCCTTGTCGGCGACCTTCTTGTTGAACATCGGAATGAACGCGGCGGAGAAGGCTCCCTCCGCGAACAGCGCCCGGAACATGTTGGGCATTCGCCAGGCGATCGTGAATGCGTCCGAAGCGAAGTTTGCTCCGACGAACTGCGCAAACAGCATGTCGCGCGCAAGACCCAGGATCCGGCTGACGAGCGTCAGCCCGCCGACCGATCCCAAAGCGCGCGTCAAGTTCATGTGCCTGCCCCCGAAGGTTCGAGGGGGTTCAGGACTCGCCCGAGCCTTCGCCGCCAGCTTCTCCCACCGGCTGGAGCTCGCCCGCCTCGGGCTGCTCCTGTCCCTGCTGCGCCTGCACCTGAGCCATATAGGCCGATGTGAAATCAATCGGATCGAGGAGCAGCGGCGGGAAGCCGGTGTTCGACACCGCCTCTGCGATGATCTGGCGAGCGAACGGGAAGAGCAGTCGCGGCGCTTCGATGAGAAGGACCGGCTGAAGTGCATCGTCCGGCATGTTGCGAAGCCCGAACAGACCAGCGTAGCTCAAATCGACGACAAAATGTGGCCCCTGGTCGGAGCGCGCAGAAACCTCGATCTTCAGCACCACCTCGTGCACGTCGTCGGCGGCAGGATTGATGGCAATGTTGAACTGGACTTCGAGGCCCGGCTGTACCTGCCAAGAATAAACTTGCGGAGCGCTCGGATTCTCGACCGAAAGGTCCTTGATATATTGAGCGAGGATCGAGACCTGCGGTTCGCTGCTGTTTTCGCCCGAGCCATTCGCACCCGAGACCGGTTCCTGGTCCGCCATTTAATGCTGTCCTTGCAAGCTGTTGCGCAATGTTGGGAGGCGCCGCTTTGGAGCGCCGCGTCAGGTTCGTGCGCCTAGCAGTCGCGAATATGAGGCGCAATGCCGCCTTCGTGCGTTCGGCGGTGTTGGAATATTTACGCGTGACACATTATGTTATGCGGGCAGGAACGCATAGGATTCTCTAGATTTGGCCGTCATCGTCATTCTCGCCTTGGTCGCTTTGTTCATCGGGCTGCGCCTCTACAGCGTGCTCGGCGAGCGCACCGGACATGAGCAGCAGCCGATCCTGAAGCCAGCCGACCAGGATGCGCGCCTCCATCCGCCGGTCGCTCAGCCGCCGGTATCGCAGCCGACCCCCGACAATTCGTCGGACCTTGCCTACGTGCCGCTCGCGGGACCCGGAGTTCGGGCGATCCTCGCAGCGGACCCGGGGTTCGATGTCGCCCGGTTCGTCGAGGGAGCCAAGGCTGCCTATCGACTTATCCTCGAGGCTTTCTGGAAGGGCGATCTCGACGCCTTGAAGGCGCATGTCGACGCTCACGTCTATGATACGTTCGCGGCGGCAACCGAGCAGCGCGCCCATGATGGCTTGAAGCTCGATAATCGGCTCGTGAACATCGAACAGGCGGTGATCCTCGAGGCTGCGATGGAGCGCTCGGTCGCGGTCATCACCGTCCGCCTGGAAGCCGATATCGCAGCGATCACCCGCAATTCGGAAGGCCAGGTGGTCGCAGGATCTTTGAGCGATGCCGTACAGACCCGCGATTTGTGGACCTTCCGCCGCGACCTTTCATCGCGCGATCCGAACTGGGTGCTGATCGAGACAGACGAGGAAGAGTGAAGCTTCTCGGTGGGCGCGCTTTTGCGCTGATTTCTGCTCTCTTGCTCGCAGCCTGTGCTGCTGCTCCCACTCCACCGCCGACCATCACTCCGCCGTCACCGGCTCCGCCGCCGGCAGTAACGGTTATCCCACCTCCGCCGGCGACGGCCCGTGAAGCGGGCGTGGCGCTCGTCCCGCCAGCCTCGACGATCTACGATCAATGGGCAGAGCGCGCGCTCAATGCATTCAAGACGAGCTGCCCGGCGCTCATGAGACGGCAGGATCTGTCCGGGCTCGCTCAGCCGCAGGACTGGGTGCCGCTTTGCAGCGAAGCATCGAGCGTTGCGCCCGGACAAGCGGCGGCCTTCTTCCGGGACGGCTTCGACTGGGTTCGAGTCGGGAACGGCAAGGCTTTCGCGACCGGATATTATGAGCCGGAAATCCAGGGCTCGAGAACGCAGCAGCCAGGATACGCGCCCATCTACATGGTGCCGCCGGATCTCATTCGCTGCGCTCGCCCCGATGGCACGATCGGCCGCGGAAGGACCGACGAGACCGGTGCCTGCGTGCCTTATTACAGTCGCGCCGAGATCGACGACGGAGCGCTCGCCAACAAGGGGTTGGAGATCGCCTGGGCAGCTGACCCCGTCGATCTCTTCTTCGTCGAGATCCAGGGTTCCGGACGCGTCGTATTTCCTGACGGGACGAGCATCAGGATCGGCTATGGCGAGCAGAATGGGCTTCCATACACCGCAATCGGCAAGCTTCTGAGGGACCGCAACATCCTTCCGCCCGGAGGCGCGAGCATGCAGTCGATCAAGGCCTGGATCGCGGCCAATCCGGATCAGGGCCGCGAGCTGATGCGCGAGAACGCATCCTACATTTTCTTCAAAGAGCTCGACGGGCCCGGGCCGGTCGGCTCCTTGAACGTATCGCTAACGCCGCGCGGCTCGGTTGCCGCCGACCCCAAATTCGTGCCCCTCGGTGCGCCCGTCTACCTCGCGGTGGATCGGCCCGAGGCATACGGCCTGTGGGTCGCGCAGGATGTCGGCGGAGCAATCAAGGGTTCCAACCGCTTCGATACATTCTGGGGCGGCGGGCCTGACGCCACCCAGATCGCGGGCGGGATGGCTGCCAACGGGGTCGCCTACGTCCTCCTCCCCAAGGGAGTGGCGTCTCGTGCGATCGCTCAACCCTGACGAGAGAGAGCTGTGGGCGCGTGTCGCCTCTACGATTCGGCCATTATCTCGCGAAAAGAACGACCCCTAGCCACTTGGGCCGGCGCCGCAACAACCGCTGAAAATCATCCGTTCCGGGCCGACCCCGGTGTCGCGTCAGGCGCCGCCTTTAAGACCCGGAACGACGCTCGACGGCAGCTGGGACAAGAACCTTCGCAGTGGATCTGTCACTCCCGACCGCATCGTCGATCTTCACGGGATGAGCCTCGATGCCGCCTGGAGCGCGATCGATCGAGCGCTCGATCAGGCAATCGCTCGCGATGAGCGCGTCGTTCTTTTGATCACTGGCCATCAGAGATCCGGCGAGCCACCGATCCGACGCGGTGCGATCCGGGCGGCGGTCCACGACTGGCTCGAGGCGTCGCGGCATTCCGGCGCGATCGCGGCCGTTCGCGGCGCCCATCTCCGCCACGGAGGCGGCGGCAGCCTCTACATCATTTTGCGCCGCCAGGACCGCCCGCGCTGACGCTTTATTAACTGTGATTGTCTACTCGCGAATGCATAAGGCGGGCTTGCCCGTCGCGGGGACGCGCGCACGAGATGCAATCGGGGACTGCTCAAAAGATCAGCAACGCGATTCTTTCGTGCATTGCCGGCGTTGCGTCCTTCATCTTCTCGCTGACGGCGCTGCTCTACTTGACGCAGCTCGACCAGAAGGTCGTCGCAGCGCTCGTCGCGGGCGCTTTCTGCCTCCTCGTCAGCTATGTCGCTTCCGAACGGCCGAACAGCGAGAGCACTCGTGCCCTCACGGCGCTCGGCGAGCGCCTTCTCGCAGTCGAGGAAGGCGATCTTGTGTCGCCCGCACCGGAATCAGTTCGAAGAACCATGCCCAAGGTCGCTGCCGCGGTCGACAGCCTGTTCTCCGAAGTGAGAGCGTCGATCGAGAGCGCCCATGCGCTCGGGATGTACGACCCCGTCACCTCGCTCCCCGAACCGGCTCCATTTCCGATCCGAAGTCGACAAGCTGCTCGGCGAGGCTTCGGAAGCCGCCAAATCGATGATGCTGTTCGTCGATCTCGACCGCTTCAAGGCGGTCAACGACAGTCTTGGACATGCACGCGGCGACCAGCTTCTGATCATGGTGGCGAACCGGCTGCGCGTGGTCGTCAATGCCGAACCGTCGCAAACCGGACGCGCACGCCCGCTCGTCGCTAGGCTCGCGGGTGACGAGTTCACCTTGTTCTTCCCGGACATCGCATCTGAGGAAGATGCCGAGCGAATTGCGCGCAGCGTCGTCCTTGCGGCCTCGCAACCGTTCGAGATCTCTTCCCATACGGTCGACGTTGGAGCGTCGGTCGGAGTCGCGATTTCACCCGACCATGGCGCAAGTATCGAATCGCTCGATGCGCGCCGCTGATGTTGCGATGTATCGCGCGAAATCCCTGGGTGGCGGTCAATTCTCCTTTTTCGACACGAGCCTCGCTGCCGAGCACGCGGAAAGGGTGGAGACCGAGAGGGCCCTGGCGGAGGCGCTTCAGCGCGACGAGTTCGTGCTCGCATTCCAGCCCCAGATGAGCCTCGTCACCGGCGAACTGTGCGGGGCAGAAGCACTCATTCGCTGGAATCACCCGCGCGAGGGCTTTCGCATGCCGTCGCGCTTCATCCCGGTTGCTGAACGGACCGGGATCATCGCCGACATCGGCGAGTGGGTAATTTCGGAAGTCGCGGCCACGCTTGCAACCTGGAAGGGGAACGGCTTTTCGGGCCGGATCGGCTTCAACGTCAGTCCTCGTCAACTTGAGCGGCCAGACTTCTTCGTAAAGCTGCGCCAGGCCTTGGCAGATGCCGATGTTCCGCTTTCGATGGTCGAACTGGAATTCACCGAAAGCGCGGCAATGGACGTGAGCGATACGGTGCTCGACGAAATCAGCGCCCTTCGCGCCGATGGCGCCAGCGTCGCAATCGACGACTTCGGCACCGGCTATTCCAACATCGCGCGCCTTCGGACGATGCCGCTCGACCGAGTGAAGCTCGACCAAAAGCTGATTGCGGACATCGATTGCGATGAAAAGGCGAGGGTGATCGTCCAGGCCGTGATCCATCTCATCAAGGGTGTTGGTTGCGAAATTGTCGCTGAAGCCGTCGAGACGATCGCACAGGCCGACATCCTTCGCGCGATGGGCTGCGATGCGGTGCAGGGATATATCTTCGCTCCGGCGATGCTCGAGGATGATTTCCTCGACTGGACAGCGGGCGCCCGCGATCAATCACCTTCGCGGTCGGTCGCCTGGACTCGGCTCGAATTCGCTGCTCGTGCATTATTGGCGCGCGAGGGATGATGATCTTAGGCCGATTCGATACGTTCCTGCAGGCCGGCTTCGAATGCTCGTCGCACCGGCGCCGAGACGGGGTAAGGCTGGACCTCATCCGGGCTACTGGCCACGACAAGCATGCGTCAGGAGACTATCGCGCCTGCGCGGAACTTGGGTTCCGGACCATTCGCGACGGCCTTCGCTGGCACCTCATCGAGAAATCGCCCGGACAATATGACTGGTCGAGCTGGGCGCCGATGCTGGAAGCGGCCGAAAAGGCCGGAGTTCGAGGTCATCTGGGACCTGTTTCACTATGGCGCTCCCGATCATATCGACCAGGCCGCGCCCGACTTTCCGGAGCGCTTCGCCAATTTTGCGCTCGCCGCGCTCGAGCTTCACCAGTCGGTCATCAAGCGGCCGCCGCTGGTCTGCCCGCTCAACGAGATCAACTTCCTGTCGTGGGCCGTGGACGAGGGCTATTTTCCGCCCGTCGGGCCGGACGAGCGAGGCTGGTTCAAGAAGCAGCTCGTCAAGACTGCGATCAAGGTCGCTCGGGCAATCAGGGAGCGTTGGCCGGAAGCGACGATCATCTGGGCCGAGCCGCTCATCCACATCGCGCCTCACGACCGGCGGCGGCAGACGGTTCGGGGCGCCGAGCGAAACCTTCAGGGCATGTACGAAGCCTATGACGGGATCATGGGGCTCGCAGAGCCGGAGCTCGGCGGTGACCCCTCGCTGGTCGACGTTGTGGGGTGGAATTTCTACCCGCACAACCAATGGTATTGGAAAGGCCCGACGATCCCGATGGGGCACCACGCATATCGGCCGCTTTCCGATATGCTGGTCGAGATGGCGGGCCGCTACAAAAAGCCGATCATGCTGTCGGAGACAGGCGCTGAAGGGACGGCCAAGCCCTCCTGGCTTCACTATGTCTGCAGCGAGGTGCGGGGCGCGATGGCGCGCGGAACTGATATCCGCGGCATCTGCTGGTACCCGATCACTGCCTATCCCGGCTGGGATAATTCACGCCACGCCGAGACCGGGTTATTCTCGACCGTGGTTGCCGACGGCAGCCGGCACGTGGATGAGCGATTGCTCGCCGAGTTCGAAGATCAGCGCGCGAAATTTGTGAAGTTGACTGAAGGGAAATCGACGGCTCGTCCGCGGATGGTCGTGGGCGGACGGCGCTAAACCGCCGGAGCGGCTCGAGGCTCGTCCGACGGCGTTCCGACCCATGGCCAGTCGTCATGCCACTCGAGGACGTCCATCATCAGGATCCGCCGGCTGTTGATCTCATCCTCCTGCTTCTGGCGGGGGCGGTTCACGTCGATTGCGTGATAGAGGATCCAGACCTCCCCGGCTTCGTCGGTGACGATGCAATTGTGGCCGGGCGCAAGCCAGCGCTCGTTCCTGAACAGGATCAGGCTGTGGGGGACGCCCTTGGCCTCCTCCAATGTCTCGAACGGGCCCGTCGGACTGTCAGAACGAGCGACCATCACTCCATATTCCGCGTCGGCGCCGCAGCAATTGTCGCCGGAATAAAAGAGATAGAAATGGCTTCCCCGATGGATCACCCAGGCGGCCTCTACGAGGCGCGGGAAGCTCCCCTTTTCGCCGTTCGGCCAGATGAGATCGATGGGAGCGCTTGCGAGCGCGAAGGACATGCGGTCCGGCGCTAATTCCTGGACCCTGATCGGCTGAAAGCCCGATCCCCAGTAAAGAAGGTGCCTGCCCGTAACTGGATCGTCGAGCGCGTGGGGGTCGATAAATTCAAATCCTGCGCCAAGGAGGAGCGGCATCCCCATGTCGACGAAGGGACCTGCCGGCGAAACCGACGTCGCGACTGCAAGCGCATGGCCGCGCTCATGGTGGTGGCACACGTCCGGGGTCGCCGGAATAATACATGTAATAAGTCGAGCCGTCATAGATGACGCTCGGAGCCCAGAAGTCCTGCGTCTCGGCAGCCCAGTCCGGTTTTTCGGGAAGGGCGTCGCCGATATATTCCCAGTCGGAGAGATTGGTTGAACGCGCGACCTGGATGTTGATCCACTTGCCCTGGCGCTGGGTCTGAGTCGCATAGGCATAGTAAAAACCGTCAGGCGCGCGGATCACTGCGGGATCGGGGAAATCGTGATCGAATATTGGGTTGGTGTAGGATGGGCCTTGGGGATTGGCGGCATTTGCGCCTGACCCACTGCCATCAGCGGAATCAGGCTCATCACGCATTGGGGAAAACCTTTCCCAATATGCGTTGGTAAATGCGCGAAAGCGCTCGAATGTCTTCAACTGCAGCGCATTCGCCGATTTTGTGCATGGTGGCGTTGGGAAGCCCGAAATCGACCACCGGGCAAAGCTTGATCAGGAAGCGGCCGTCGGAGGTTCCGCCGCTGGTCGAAAGCTCGGGTGCGATCCCCGTCTCTTCCTCGATTGCCTCGACGACGACGTCGAACAGCCGCCCGGGCGGGGTCAGGAAGGCTTCGCCCGAAATTCGCGCCCGGACCTTTGTTCCGGGCGCCTCGCGCTCGGCGATCTCCTCGACCAGCTTCACGAGATCGGGCCCTCGCTGGAGATTGTTGAACCGGATATTGAGCTGCGCGGTCGCTGCGCCGGGGATGACGTTGCTCGCACTGGTTGGAGTCGCGATCGAGGTGAACTCGAGATTGGATGGCGGAAACTGCTCGCTTCCGTCATCGAGGTGGAGCTCGTCGAGGGCTGCGATCACTCGGGCGAGCGGAGCGACCGGGTTGGTGCTGCGGTCGGGATAAGCGACGTGGCCCTGCACTCCAGGCACCTCGATCCACATGTTGACCGAGCCCCGGCGACCGATCTTCACCGTGTCGCCAAGGCGGCTGACCGACGTCGGCTCGCCGATGAGGATCATGTCCGGGCGGATCTGGCGTTCGTTGAGCCAGTCGATGATGCGCGGCGTGCCATAAATCGAGAAACCTTCCTCGTCGCCCGTGATGAGGAGCGACAAGGTGCCTTTTGTTTCGCCATGCGCGGCGACTGCTGCGACGAAGGACGCAATGGCGCTCTTCATGTCGTTGGCGCCGCGACCGACCAGCACGCTGTCCTCGATTTGCGCGGCGAACGGGTCGCCATCCCAACCCTCGCCCGCAGGAACCACGTCGAGATGGCCCGCGAATCCGAAATGGGGTGCTCCACTCCCACGGATCGCGACCATATTCTCGGTCGGTCCATCGGGCGGTTCGCCCATTACCCAGCGATGGACCACAAAGCCCAGGGGCTTCAGCGCCTGCTCCAGGACATCGAACACCTCGCCGCTCGCTGGAGTGACGCTTGGGCAGTTGATCAGAGCTTGCGCAAGCGCGATGGGATCGACGGTCATTATCGCCGCCTAGCAGAGGGTCCATGCATGCCCAAGATCGACCTCGATTCTATCCAGCAGACCAACCGGACCGGCTACCCGTCGCCGTTCGACAAAAAGGTTGAGGGACGCTGGTATCGCCGCCTAGCACCGATTTCTGGCCTTACCGACTTCTGCGCCAGCCATGTAACCCTGAAGCCCGGCGCATGGTCATCGCAGCGCCATTGGCACAATGGCGAGGACGAATTCCTGGTGATGCTGGAAGGGGAGGCCGTGCTGGTCGAGGATACGGGCCGGACGATCCTCAAGCCCGGCGATTGCGCCGCATGGCCCAAGGGCAGTACCAACGGCCATCATCTCATCAACGAAGGCGGGCGCGATTGCATATTCGTCGTGGTCAGCGGCGGCACCAATGAAGGTGGGGGATATTCGGACATCGACATGATTTTCACCCCCGAGGGCGCCTACGCGAAGAAGGACGGCTCGCTCTACGGCAATACCAAGCGGCCAGCCTAAGCGGCTTTCCCCGCCTCGTACTGGTCGATCACCCAGGGCTCATCCTGCGCCTTGTCGATCCATTCGTTCACGGCGGGGTGGGAGAGGACGCATTTCATATAGGCGCCCGCGAAATTGGGGACTTTCACTCCGTAAGTGATGAAGCGCGTGACCACCGGCGCGTACATCATGTCCGCCGCGCACCAGTCGCCGAAGAGGAAATCGCCCGTGCCGCCCCAGCGCGCGCGTGCCTGCGCCCACAGCTGCATGATCCGGTCGATCTCCTTCCGCACCTCCTCGCTCAATTCTTTGGAGGGAAAGCTTTTGCGAACGTTCATCGGGAGCTCGCGCCTCAAGTTGGCGAAGCCGGAGTGCATTTCGGCTGCCATCGAGCGTGCAACCGCCCGTGCCGCCTCTTCCTCGGGCCAATAGAGATCGGGACCAAAGCGGTCGGCGAGGAACTCGATGATCGCGAGGCTGTCCCAAACGACAATGTCGCCGTCCCACAGGATCGGCACTTTTCCGAGCGAGGGCGCGAACTCGTCGCCGTGGCGGAGTTCCTCCCATTTTTCGTCGAATAGCGGAACGACAAATTCCTCGAACTGCTCGCCCGACTGCTTGCAGGCGAGCCAGCCGCGCATCGACCAGCTCGAATAGGCACGATTGCCGATGATCAGCTTGAGCAAGCCGGTCTCCTTACGTCGTTGCGGCTTCGAGGATTGCCGTTCGTAACTCGGCGATCCCGCTGCCGGTTTCGCTCGAAGTCGTGAAAATCGACGGATGGGCGGCAGGATGTTTTGCCGCATCGACCATCGTTCCCTCGTAGAGGGCGCCAAGCGCTGAGGGTTTCACCTTGTCGCTCTTGGTCAAAACGAGATGGTAGCTGACGGCCGCATCGTCGAGCATTCGCATGACTTCGCGGTCGACGTCCTTGAGGCCGTGGCGGCAGTCGACCAGCACCAGTGCACGCTTGAGAACGGCGCGTCCGCGAAGATAGTCATTAATGAGGAAGCGCCAGCGCTTCACAAGGTCCTTCGGCGCCTCCGCAAAACCGTAACCCGGCATATCGACCAGCCTCAGCCGTAAGGGCTGCCCGACATCGAAGAAGTTCAGCTCCTGAGTTCGCCCGGGCGTGTTCGAGGTCCGCGCCAGGCTCTTACGGTTGGTGAGGGAGTTGAGGAGCGAGCTCTTCCCGACGTTCGAGCGGCCGGCGAAGGCGATCTCGGGCACGTCGGGATCAGGCAGGAACTTGAGTTCCGGCGCGGACTTCAGAAACTCGATCGGGCCGGCGAAAAGCCTTCTCGCCTGCTCGGTCAGTTCCTGATCCGCTTTGTGGTTCATGTGTGCACCGGGTGTGTGTCGCTCAGGTGTAGGCCGTATTTGCGGTAGAGGAACGATTGCTGAGCGATCGTCAGCAGGTTGTTCGTCATCCAGTAGAGCTGAAGCCCGGCCGCGAACGGCGCCATCATGAAGACGAGGAACCACGGCATGATCGCAAAGACCTGAGCTTGCGCCGGGTCCATCGGTTGGGGATTGAGCTTCATCGACATCCACTGAGTTGCGCCGACGAGGATCGGCAGAACTCCGATTGCGAGAAACGCCGGCGGAGCGAAATGGAGCATTCCGAAGAGGTTGATCGGGGTGAGCGGGTCGGGTGCCGACAAGTCCTTGATCCAGAAGATGAAGGGCTGGTGCCGCATTTCGACGCTGACCAGCAGGGTCTTGTACAAAGCGTAGAAGACCGGGATCTGAAGAACGATCGGAAGGCAGCCAGCCGCCGGATTCACTTTTTCCTGCTGATAGAGCTTCAGGATTTCCTGCTGCTGCCGCTGCTTGTCGTCCTTGAAGCGCTCCTGGACCGCCTTCATCTTCGGTTGCAGCTTGCGCATCGCCGCCATCGACTGGAACTGCTTCTGAGCGACCGGGAACATGATCCCGCGGACGATCAAGGTCAGGCAAAGGATGGCGAGACCGAAATTCCCGACCGCGTGGAACAGAAGCACCAGAAGGTCGAAGATCGGCCGGGCGAAAAACCAGAACCATCCCCAGTCGATCGAGTAGCTCAAGAGCGGAATTCCCGCTTGCTCGTAACGATCGAGCCAGGCCTTTTCCTTCACGCCCGCGAACAGGCGAGTGCCGGTCGTCAGCGCCTGTCCCGGCGCTACGGTAGCGGGAGCGAGCGTGTAATCGGCTTGGTAGGCGCCGGCCGGGCTTTTGCGGAACTCGCTTCCCGTTGCGGACGAGGGGACCAGCGCAGTCAGCCAATATTTGTCAGTGAAACCGAGCCAACCGGTCGAATCGAAATTTTCGGGCTTGGCCTGGTCGAGATCCTTCCAGTCGACGCTGTAATCGGCCTTGCCGTTAAACACGCCGATCGGCCCGACATGATTAGTCCACATCGATCGGTCCGCCGACTGGCCGGCGCGGCTGACCAGCCCCAATGGGCGGACGGTGACGGCCTTGGAGGACGCGTTGAGGACGCTTTGCTGGATCGTGAAGAGATAGCCGGCGTCGACCGCGATCCTGATCTCGTAGCGAGTCCCGTCGGGCATCTGCGTCGTAAGAGTGACTGGCTGGCCCGGAACGAGCTGCGCCCTGTCCGCTGTCCAGAGAGTGTCGAGTGTCGGGGCCTGCACCCCGTCAGCAGTCCACCCGACCTCCGCGATATAGGCTCCTGGAGCCCCGAGCGGCGACAGTAGCCGCACTGGCGGTGAATCCTTGGCGATCGTCTGCCGCTGCTGGAGGAGCAGAAGATCGTCGAACTCGGCGCCCTTGAGGTTGATTGAGCCGCTAAGTGTGGGCGTCCGGATGGCAACGCGCGAGCCTGAGCTCAGCGCGGCGGACACGCTCCGCTGAGCTTCCGGGGTCGCGGGAGAGCTCGGCTGTGCCTGCGGCTGTTGCACTGGCTGCTGCTTCCCGGCGACGATCTTTGTGCTTGGCGGATTGGCTGCGGGAAAATATCGGTTCGCAACAAACGTCCACCCGAGCAGGACCGCTACGCTAAGGACAACCGCGAGGATCAGGTTCTTACTGTCGTTCAAAGCTTATTCCTCACGGTACAGGATCGGGGCCCTGTCCGCCCCAGGGGTGACAGCGCAAGATACGTTTGAGCGCCATCCAGCCGCCCTTTGCGGCTCCATAGCGTTCGATCGCGGTGATCGCATAGGCCGAGCAGCTCGGCTTGAAGCGGCAGCTTGGCGGAAGAAATTGCGACGGGCCCTTCTGCCAGCCCCGTGCGACGAGGATCATGAGCCTGCCGATCACGAGCGACGGAGCCTGTCCAGCGCTCCGGAGAGCTCGCTTCTCAGTAGATCAAAGTCGCGTTCGATACCCTTGGCTCGGCCGATCATCACATGATCGGCGCCGGGAATTTCCTCGGCAGTCACGATCTCGCGGGCGAGCGCCCGAAAGCGCCGCTTCATGCGGTTACGAACAACGGCGCCGCCGATTTTCTTGGTGACAGTGAAACCGACTTGCATCTCAAGGTCCTGGTCCTTGCGGTCGTGGACGAGGAGGACGAAGCCGGGGGTTGCAGCGCGCACCCCCGCATTGGCAGCGAGGAAGTCCGAGCGCCTCTTAAGGGTGGTTAGGCGCTGAGCTTCTTGCGGCCGCGCGCGCGGCGGGCGTTCAGGACCTTGCGGCCGCCGACAGTCGCCATCCGGCTGCGGAAGCCGTGACGCCGCTTGCGGACGAGATTGCTCGGCTGGAAGGTGCGCTTCATCGCTCATGCCTTTAGTTCGAATTCAAAGAAAAAGGGCCGCCATTGAGGCAGCCGCGGTCGTGCGCGCCGATAAGGGAGGTCAAAGAGCAAGTCAATTGCCGGGACCACTTTCGGGAGCCTTGCGAAGCTCTTCCCGCCGCTTTGCGCTTGGACGCCGCAGTGCCCAGTCGGTCCATCGGCCCGCCTTCGGCTGCCAGCGCTTGAAGCGCACATAGCGGCGTTTCGCCCACATGCTGGATTTGAGGACGAGGGCCAGGCCGATGCCCGCTACGATGACGCCGCCCGGGCCAGGGATTGCTCCGACCAGCGGCGAAAGGATCAACAGGATGAGGCCGACGACGAACAAGGTCCATTCGACCACCGGATGGTCGATGAAGCGCCGCCACTGGTCATGCGTGAACATGCGTGTTGATGTGGTGATACACCGCGACCGCCGCAAGCAGCGCTTCACCGCCGTCTAGATCTTTAGCGCCCCTAAGGCGAGCATGCATCTAAGCCGCGGCGGCATTCTCAAGGATTCCGAATCCGCTCAAGGCAAATTGTCTGAACAACGCGTCCCAAGTTCCTCGACCCGCTCACCGAGCCAGGCGAGCTCCTCGGCGGAAATGCGATAATGTTTGGAGTAGCGGGCCTTCACGTAGGCGTCCTTGAGCTTCTCGAACATCGCCCGTTCGCGGCGCGTTTCGGTCGGCCAGATGTAGGTCAACCTACGGTCGAGCCGCTCGGCCTGTGTGCGCAGGAAGCCCAGGTTATGGACATGCGGCGTGTAGAAAGTGCAGACGAGAAGAACGCAGTGATAAAGACTCTCTGTGGCTTGATGCAGCTCGAACGCGGCGTCCTTTCGGTGGCCCTTCTGCTAATCCGAAATTTGCGAGCTCTGTACTGAGCGCTAAACGCCCGGCATCCACTCCTCAAAATATTCCTTCGCCATTGCCAGCGCCTGGTCGGGCGTCTTGGGCCTGGGCTCGGCAAGCTCGCTGTCGTCGCTCTGGTAAAGCGCGATCCCGTCCTTCGCGACATCGATGAAGAAGAAGCGGCCATGGGCCAGGCCATCGTTCACCTCGTGAAGCGTGTGGACGATGAAGTTGACCGGGGTTTTGAGAGCTTTGGTGATCGACAGCTCGCGGTTCAGCCGCTCCTCGGCTTTGGCCCAATATTCAACCCGGTCGGTCAAGCGCTTGTCGTTGACGATGATGAGAAGGTCGAAGTCCGACTGATAGCCCTTGGCGGTATGGGGCTCATCGACCCATCCGCCACGGGCATAGGAGCCGTAGAGGATGATCTTTAGGACCCGGCCCTTCTTCTTCCACTCCTGGGTCGAAAGCGAGCGCGCCTCGTCGAACTCCTCGAACAGGATCTGGACCACGCGCTCGAGCTCGCGCTCTTTTCCTGGCGGAAGATGATCGAGATCGGTGCGCATGAGGGATCGATCCTAGGGCCTGTGGGACGTGCTGCAAGCGAGGCAGACCGAAGACTTTGCCATCCGCTACCCCGCGATCTTCGCCCCGCTAGAACCATCGCTCCCACCAGCGAAGCGGATGGCCATCCATCTCTCTCATGAGCTGGTAGATGGCCTGTGCCATCTCCCGCTCGACCTCGCTGATCGAAAGGCCGGTCAACCTCGCGATCTCGGCATAGGACAGGTCATCGAGCCGATGGGCGCGGAAGATCTTCGCGCTGCTCTTCGCGGCATTCTTGCGAGCGCGTCCTCGAGCCTCACGCCGCAATCTGTGTGGCTGTCCATGTTTCCCTTCGCTCCTTTCATCCGCACCGGAACCCCGGAAGCGGGATGGGCGGCGAGAAGCGACCGAACAGGCCCGACGGATGAGGCGGGCAGCACCTGACAAGGCCGCAAACAAGGTGGAGGACCCGGCATGAAATGCCGGGTTGCGGCCGCCGGGCGGGCCTGAGCAGGGAGCGCCGGCCACCCGCTTCGGGGATCCGGCCACAAACACTCCGCCGCGCGAATAGGCGCGGCGTCCGCATTTTTTTGATGTTCGCCGAGGGCCCTCCCAAGGCCGATTGGCCGAGTTTTCTCATGGCCGCCGGAAAAACTGTCCGGGGCCGGGACATCAGATCAGCCAAGTCAATACTTAATTTGAACCCTCGAAGCGCTTTGCAGCGTTAATGATCGCAAAGAAAGATTTTAGAGGTTTCTGAACGTGATAAGTCGGCTTTTGGTCGGCGCCGCCGGTGCGGCGCTGCTGGGACTTTCTGTGCCCGTCTTCGCCGCCACGAATTCGGAACTCCCGGGGGTGGCAGTCCAGGTTTCTCCGTCGGCAACGCAAGCCGTCGCGTCGTTCTACGCAAGCCGCGGCAATGCGCCGCTGTGGCTTCGCAGCGGCGCCGACAGCTCCGCCGCTCGAGAGCTGATCGGAGTCCTCGATCGCTCATCCCTCGACGGCTTCTCGAACGGTCCCGCAATCGCGGCCCAGGCGCAGGTCCTGATCGCTCGGGCGCAGTCGGGCGACCGCGCCGCTTTGAACGCTGCAGACCGCCTGCTCTCGGCGGGCTGGGCGAGCTACGTTCAGACTCTCGAGCAGCCGCAGAACGGAATGATTTATGCGGATAGCTGGGCCGCGCCGAGGCGCGACAGCGCGCTTCAAATTCTCCAGCGCGCCGGAAATGCTCCCTCGCTCGCAGCGCTTGTCCGATCAACCTCGCAGGTCAATCCGCTCTACGCTGAGCTGCGCGATGCAGCCTGGGCGCAGATGCAGTCGAACGGAGGCACCCTGGATCCTAGAGTGCTGACCAGCCTCGATCGCGCTCGCGAGATGCCGTTCCAGAGCAAATATATCATGGTCGATACGGCTTCCGCCCGCCTCTACATGATCGAGGACGGCAAGATCGCCGGTTCGATGAAGGTCGCAGTCGGTAAACCGGGCGCCAAGACCCAGACCCCGATGCTCGCCAGCACGATCTATTACGCGACCCTCAATCCCTATTGGCATGTCGGTCCGGAGTTGGTGCAGTCGTTGATCGCCAAGAACGTCCTCGAGCAGGGTCTCAGCTATTTGTCGCGGCAGGGATATCAGGTCATGCCGGCCGACCCGAACGATGATCGGCTATTGAACCCTGCCGACGTCGATTGGCATGCGGTCGCGGACGGCTCGTTCCAGGTCCGCGTGCGCGAGCTTCCAGGCCCGGCAAACTCGATGGGCCACGTGAAGTTCGGTTTTCCGAACGCCTACGACATCTATCTTCACGATACTCCGATGAAGGATCTGTTTGCACAGGACGATCGCACCGTCAGCCATGGCTGCATTCGGCTGGAGGACGCAGGTCGGCTAGCCGACTGGATGCTCGGCCATGATCCGCAGACGGCTTCGAGCGCTCCTGAACAGAATGTGCAGCTGCCGACGCCAGTGCCGATCTACATCACCTATTTGACGGCTCAGGCGAATGACGGGCAGCTGAGCTTCATCGACGATATCTACGGGCGCGATGACCAGGCAACACGCGTTGCGGCGCTGAAGTAGAAACACGCTTTTTCGAAACGTATCGCTCCCCGCGTCCTATCCGGACGCGGGGGAGCTTGCTTTTTGTCAGACGGACACTTCGTCCATTGTCGTAAGCTTCGGGCGAGGCAGGCCTTCGGCCTTGTAGCGCTCCGTCAGCTCTTCCTTTTTCGCCTCGAGCTTTTCACCGATCGCATCCATGTCGAGCTTGCCCTTGCGGGCCTGTGAGAAAATGCCTCCGGGGCCTTCCTCCTCCTCGATGTGGTGCTCGATCTCCTCCTGGAGCACATGGACCTTGGTGTCGAAATACTCGTCCCCGGCGCCTTCCTCAGCGGCCTCGATCTCCGCGATCAGAAGTTTCGCCGTATCGTGCTCGACATAGCCTTCCTTGAGCTCGTCCTCGTCGACAATTCCCTCGCATGCCGGGTAGAAGATCTTCTCCTCGATCTCGGAATGGACGATCAGCTCCAGGCAGATCTGATGGGCGAGCTTCTGCTTTCGACCATCACCCTTGGCTTCCTCAAATTCCTTGAACAGTTTCTTGACCTCGCGATGATCCTCCTTGAGGAGCGTAATCGCGTCTTGTGACTTGGTCGCTGGCATCAAATCCTCCTTACAATCTGGAGTTCGAAACCAACTGCCAAGGTTGGATGTTCCTCGCCCACCACGCATCCTGAAAATGTCACAGCCCCAGCTGCCGAAGGCGTGGGTTGGAAGCCCGCCGGCTACCCCGTTTCAACTGTCAGCCTGTTCTTCCTCGGCGCCGCCGCCAGACCAAAGGAAAATCCCCAATTCTGGTATCATCCGGTCCTCATTATCGGGATGGCGAGGCCGATCATCGGCATCGGTTGCCGAAACCTCGCGCAGCTCGAGCAGAAGTCGAAAGATCAGGAACGCAAGGTCCGAAGCCGAGCGGCGCTAGCGGCCCGTGTCCGGGCTGTCGCCGCTGTCGCTGGGGTCGCTATCGGCCGCCGCGATGGACTCGGTCGGCGACTTGTTAAGCTCCATCCAGTCGCGGAAGGGGAGGTGGTAGAGCATGTCCATGACCTCGAACTCGAGGCCGCCCGGTTGCCAGGTGTCGCTGTTCCATAGCGCCACCACGCCGCTCTTTTTCTGCGGATCGAACAGGATCAGCGAGCGGTAGCCCTTGATTCCGCCGCGATGGCCGATGATCCGGTGGCCCGCATAATCATAGCTTCGCCAGCCATAGCCGTACCAGGCGGTGCCGACGCGCTCGAGGAACTTGCGCAGCCGCCCGCGCTCGCCCGGCGTGACGACATAAGGAGCATGGATGGTATCGAGCACCTTGCCGTCGACGACATCGGGCATCTCGCCCATCTGGGCTTCGAGGTAGAGCGCCATGTCCTTGATGTCGCTGTTGATGCCGGCCGCACCCGGGACCTTGTAATAAGTGTCGACCATCGGCCACGGGCGCCTGCCGGCGCCGTGGGGGTGGGCCCAGCTTCGGTTCAATTCGAGCCCCGCCAGGGATACGCTTCCGCTGGTCATTCCAATGGGATTGAAGAGGTAGCGCTTGACCGCCTGCTCATAGGGCATGTGGGTGGTCCTCGAGACCATCTCGCTCGAGGCATCGAAGGCCACGTTCTGATAGTCCCAGCAGGTGCCCGGAGCGCACACGGCGTCGAGCGTCCCAAGCTCGGTTCGAAGGGCGCTCGGATCCCCACCTTCCTCAAGCTTGTTGGCAAAGGCATCGCGGTAGATGCCGAGGCGGTGAGAGAGGAGGTCGCCGACGGTCGCCACGCGCTCGTTCCCGTTGGGGAGCTTGAGATCGGGCGCATAGTTCGCGACCGGCGCGTTGAGGTTGATCTTTCCCTGTTCGGCGAGCTTTGCGACCATCGTCGCAGCGAGGCCCTTCGAGCATGAGGCCCAGCGGAAGACCGTCTCGGGTGTGACTGGATCGCCGGAACCCTCGAGAGTCTCGCCATAGCCCTTGAGGAAGGTGATCCGGCCATTTTCGACGACGCCTACGGCCAATCCGACCATCGCGGGTTTCTTGATCAGCTGCTGAAGGCGAGCGTCGAGCAGCCGATAATCGACGTCCTGGCGAGCCGACGGCTCGATGGACGCGAGCTTGAGATGAGCGGCTGTGATTTTCGCGCTCTGCTGCTCATCCTCGTGCGGACGCATTGCGAGAAGCGACGCGCCCGTCAAAAGGACAAAAGCACCGAGCCCAAGCTTGGTGATCATCTTCAACGAATTCTCTCCCACCCCTCAACCATGGTGTGCCGATGAGGCCGCTTCCTCTCAACGCCGAAGCGGCGGGCATGCGGTGAACTGACTCTGACTTGCGACGAACGGGCGGATCGTTATGAACGCGGCGCGCAAGCTGGATGCGCCCAGCAGGAGCCCGATGGAATGCAATTCCTGAAGACGTTGTTCTGGGTCCTCGTTGCGGTGGTGGTTGTGCTGTTCGCCGTCCGTAACTGGACTCCCGTCACTTTGAACCTGTGGGGGGACATCCAGGCGGACATCCAAATCCCCATCCTGCTTCTGGTTTTCTTCCTCCTGGGGTTTCTCCCGACCTGGGCCACGATGCGGACCAGGCTATGGTCCCATCGGCGCCGCGCCGATGCATCGGAGCGAAGCCGAACCTCGATCGCTTCTCACCCCGTTGCGGACGATGAGGAGCCCCAAGAATGAGCCCGATCTTCGTTGCCGTCGATACGTCCGACGTTCACCGCGCCGCGGCAATCGCTCGCGAGGTGAGCGGAATTGCCGGCGGAGTGAAGCTCGGCCTCGAATTTTTCTGCGCCAACGGGGACGAAGGGGTGCTTCGGATTGCCGAGCGCCAGACCCCGATCTTTCTCGATTTGAAGCTCCACGATATTCCGAACACGGTCGAAAAAGCGGTTGCTGCGCTAGCGCATCTCCAACCCGCGATCCTCACCGTTCACGCAGCGGGCGGGCGGGCGATGATGGCCGCCGCCAAGGCCGCGGCTCCCCCTGGAACCAAGGTCGTTGGAGTGACCCTTCTCACCAGCCTCGACGGGCCGGATCTTGCCAGCATCGGCATCGAGCATTCCTCGGAAGAGCAAGTGAAGCGATTGGCTGCGCTAGCGCGCGAGGCCGGGCTCGACGGCATCGTCTGTTCGGGTGCTGAAGTTGCTTCGGCACGCGCGCAATGGCCCGATGGCTTCCTCGTCGTCCCGGGCGTTCGGCCCGCCGGCGCCGAGGTCGGCGACCAGAAGAGAGTGGCGACCCCAGCCGAGGCTCTTGGCGATGGCGCTTCCGTTCTGGTCATCGGACGGCCGATCACCGACGCTCCAAATCTGCGCCGGGCGATCATGGACATTGCGGCATCGGTGACCCAAATGCCCGCTCACGCGAGGAGCTGAGAAAAGATGAGTTGGCTTAGCCGCGTTCGAAGCGGCATTCCGTTCCTGCCCAAACGCCAGACGGCGGAAAATCTGTGGCACAAGTGCTCGAAGTGCGAGACCATGGTGTTCGTCAAGGAATGGGAGGAAAATTACAGCGTCTGCCCGCGCTGCAACTTCCACGACAGGATCGGTCCTGCCAAACGCTTCCAGCAGCTCTTCGACGCTGCCGAATATGAGCTCCTGCCAGCGCCCGAGGTCCGCGAGGATCCGCTTCGGTTCAAGGACACCAAGCGCTACACCGAACGATTGAAAGCGGCGCGGAGCGCGAACGGCGAGCGCGACGCTTTGGTCAGTGCGAAGGGCCGGATCGATGGTCATTCGGCAGTGATCGCAGTCCAGGACTTCGCCTTCATGGGGGGATCGATGGGCATTGCCGTGGGCGCGGCCATCGTTGCGGGAATTCGTGCTGCGATCGCGAACAATTGCCCCTACGTCCTGTTCACCGCTGCCGGCGGGGCAAGGATGCAGGAGGGCATCCTGAGCCTCATGCAGATGCCCAGAACGACGGTCGCACTGCAGGAGCTGAAGGAAGCGGGCCTCCCCTATATCGTGGTTCTGACCGACCCGACGACAGGGGGAGTCACGGCGTCCTACGCGATGCTGGGGGACGTCCAGATCGCCGAGCCCGGAGCGCTGATCGGCTTTGCCGGGCGGCGGGTCATCGAGCAGACCATCCGCGAGAAGCTGCCGGAAGGGTTCCAGCGCGCCGAATATCTGCTCGAGCACGGAATGATCGACATGGTCGTGTGGCGTGGAGACCTCAAGGAGAAGCTCGCGCTCCTCATCTCCTATCTCGCTCCGGAGGCGAAAGAAGCCGCCTGATGGCGGATTTCGCGCGCTCGACCAACCCGCAAGTGCAGGCGCAGCTCGACCGCTTGTCGAAGCTTTCGCCGGCCGGTGATCGCTTGGGGCTCGAGCGCATCTCCTTATTGCTGGAACGGCTCGGCCGGCCCCAGGATGGGCTTCCCCCACTGTTCCACGTTGCTGGAACGAACGGAAAGGGCTCGACCGTCGCATTCCTTCGAGCTGCGCTCGAGGCGAGCGGCCGAAGCTGTACACGCTTTCACGAGCCCGCATCTCGTCCGCTTCAACGAGCGGATCCGGATTGCCGGAGCGCTCATCGACGACGACGAGCTTGCGCAAACGCTCGAAGAGGTGATCGACGCCGGGACCGGGATCGAGCCAAGCTTCTTTGAAGTGGCGGCGGCGGTTGCGTTCCTCGCCTTTGCGCGGACTCCGGCCGATGCCTGCATTCTGGAAGTGGGTCTCGGAGGGCGCCTCGATGCGACCAACGTGATCGAGCGCCCGCTCGTCACCGCAATTGCCAATCTCGCTCTCGATCATCAGCAATTCTTAGGGAGCGGCCTTCCCGACATCGCGGGCGAGAAAGCGGCGATCGCCAAGCGCGGCGTTCCCCTCGTCACCCAGCTCTATCCACCGGCGATCGCGAGCAGGATCGAGAAGATCGCTCGGAAACGCGGCGCGATCTGGCTTCCTCGCGGCGGTGCCTGGGACGCGATCTCCCAGCAGGGCAAGCTTCGCTATCGCGACGAGGAGGGAAAGCTCGAACTGCCTCTTCCACGGCTCGCCGGCCGACACCAGGCGATGAACGCGGCATTGGCAGTCGCGATGCTTCGTCACCAGGATGCTTTTCAAATGCCTTCGTCCGCTTTGTCCGCAGCCATGGGGTGGGCGGACTGGCCAGCGCGGCTTCAGCATCTGGCGCCAGGCCCGCTCGTCGGGAGCCGCGAGGTGTGGCTTGACGGTGGCCACAATCCTTCCGCGGCTCGGCAGATCGGCGCCTTCATGAGGCATCGCTTCGACGATGGGCGCCCGCTTCACCTCATTTTTGCAAGCCTCGCGACCAAGGATCCGGCGGGCATGCTCGAGCCCTTCCGGGGGGTCGCCGCTCACGTCCACGCGGTCCCGATCCCCGACCATGCCTGCTTTGCGCCGAGCGACCTGGTTGAGATTGCTGGCGGGCTCGGCTTTCCAGCGGACGCCAACGACAATGTCGAGGAGGTTCTGGCAATTGTCCCGAACAACGCCCGAGTGCTGATCTTCGGCTCGCTCTATCTCGCTGGAGCAATCCTCTCAGCGAACGATCAGCTCCCGGGCTAGCGGGCGGCCTCACCGCTTTCCGCCAGAGCCTCGGTCGCCTTGGCGCCCGTGGCGGCAGGAAGCTTCGCAGCCTGACGACGTTCGCTGGCGGAAACTCGAGCCCATTCGAGAAGGACGAACAGCACCGCCAACAGACCTGCCGCGGCGGTCCAGCGGAACACCAGGGCATAACCATATTTATCGAAGCTCTCGCCCGCGACTCCGCGGCCGAGCGAGCCGACGAGGAAGGTCAGCGAGGACAGAAGTGCATATTGGACCGCTGTGAACTTCTTGCTGATGATGCCCGACAGATAAGCGACGAAGGCGGTGAGGGCGACGCCGGTCGCGATATTCTCATAGCAGATCGCAACCAGCAGCCGGACCATTCGGTCATCGGCTCCGAACAGGCCGAGCAAATTGTTCAGCCGAAGCGTGTGCGTGAAAGCATCGATGTTCGCTCCGCCATCGGCAAGATCGGCGTAGAGCAGATTGCCAAGCGGAGTGACGGCCGCCCCGATCAAAACGGTCGGAAACTTGCCGATCCGGCCGAAGAGATAGCCGCCAAGGCTGATCCCGATCATCGTCATGAAAATGCCGAAGACCTTCGATGCGAAGGCGACCTGGTCCTTCGTATAATGGAGGAAGTCGAGGTAGAAGGGGAAGGCGAAGCTCGACCAGATATTGTAGCAAAGAGCGTAGGTGAGGATGAAGCCGATGATGATGAGCGCGCCCCAGCGGAGCCGCTCGCACAGCTCGGCTAGAGGCGAGACCAAAGCGCCGTAGATATGGTTCATCACTGCTCGGCCAGAGCCTGGATGGGGATGGCTCTCCCGCTGGACGGCTTTGCCATGTGCCTTCAGCCAATTCACTCCAGCGGCAATGACGAGCGGTACGAATACCGTCGCAACGATGATCCAGGGGCCGATCTTTGCGGTAAACTCCGCAACCGAAGGCGCCTTGGTCGCGGTCTCCTGAGCTTGAAGCATCGAGGCCATGAACAGGCCGAGCGTGATGATCGCCCACGCCCAGCAGACGCCGACAACGAGGAGAGCTGCAAGCCTCACAGAGGCGCTGATCTCGCCCGCCTGCTCAAGTCCCTCTTCGATCACGTTCTTGGGCGGACGCTGGGTATCGGGCGCGGTCGAGGCAACGATCATCACTCCAACGACCAGCGCGGCCATCACGAAATAGACGGTTCCCCAAGGGATTCGCGCCGCCAGGAACAGAGCGAATGCGCCGCCGACAATCGAGGCGGTGCGATAGCCGAACTGATAGACCGCGGAGAGGAGCTCAACATTAGTCCGTTCATCGGCGACATCGATGCGCCACGCATCGACAGCGATATCCTGGGTGGCGGACGAGAAGGCGCCGATCACCGCGAAGATTGCGAACCAGCCGATCGATGCCGCAGGATCGCTCGCTCCTAAACCTACGAACGAGACGATCAGGCCGATCTGGCACAAGACGATCCAGCTGGTGCGCCGGCCAAGGCCGCCAAGCAGCGGAAGCTGGACCCGATCGACCAGAGGCGACCACAGGAATTTGAATGCGTAGGCGAGCCCGATCCAGGACAGGACGCCGATCGTAGCCAAGTTGATCTTGGCATCGCCGAGCCAGGCGTTGAGAGTGCCGATGAGGAGCGCGAACGGAAGGCCCGACGAGAAGCCGAAGGCGAGCATCGTCGCCGACTTTCGAGTCGCGAGCGCAGCTTTAAGAAGCTTCCATCCTTTTGGCCGCTGGCCTGCCATCCGGTCTCCCTCCCCGAGCCTGTCGGTCCAGACCTTAGCCAGCTTTCACGAGACTTGATAACCCCGCGCTAGAGCAGCCTTGCCGCTTATTTCTTTTCGCCAAGAGCGATGAACAGCTCGACGCCCTTGGGCGCCTTCACCTTCTCGCCCTGGAGGTGACGGTCGACACATTCGATCGCCTTGCACAACTGGCGCTCGGTATAGGGTTTAAGAAGGCAGCCGACCGCGATTTCGGACGCTCCTGGATAAGAGTGGGCGGTGGCGAAGAGGGTCGGCACGCCTTTCTCTTTCGCAGCCCTTGCAAGGTCGATCCCGGTGTGGTCGCCGCGAAGCCGGACGTCGCTCAGGACGAGGTGGACCTCGTCACGTTCAAGGACCGCCAAAGCTTCGCTGAGGTCGTCGACCGTTGCGACCACCTCATAACCGGCGTCGCCTAGGAAATTCTCATTGTCGAACGCCGTCAGCGGCTCATCCTCGACGATGAGGATACGCTTGACGATCTGCTTACGCTTCCCGAACAGCATCTTTGGGTCCCAACCGATGACTACGCCTTCGCAACGAACGACCAAGCGCCGAGTGCCGAAGGCGCTCAACAAGCGTGGCGCTGTGCCCGCGGCGCAACAAAAAGCCGAGGATGGGCCGCAGCGCATTGCCAAGCTACTTGCTCGAGCCGGAGTCGCCTCGCGGCGCGAGATCGAGCGGATGATCGCCGATGGGCGCATTGCACTCAATGGGGAAAAACTCACCACCCCGGCGACGCTTCTAAGAGATCTCAGCGCTGTAACCGTCGATGGGAAGCCGGTGCGGAGCGCCGCTGCGACCCGTCTGTTCGGCTTCTACAAGCCGCCAGCGACGCTGACCGCGGCCAATGATCCCAAGGGACGGGCCACAATCTATGATCGGCTCCCTGACGGCCTTCCAAGGCTGATGCCCGTGGGCCGGCTCGATTTCATGACCGAAGGCCTGCTCTTGCTCACCAACGACGGCGAGTTGAAGCGACAGCTCGAGCTGCCGAGGACCGCAGTGGTGCGCACCTACCGGGCGCGCGCCTACGGACGAGTGTCGCAGGACCAGCTCGAGGAGCTCGCCGAAGGAATTACGATCGACGGCGTTCGCTATGGATCGATCAACGCGAACCTCGAGCGGCGCACCGGCAGCAATTGCTGGATCGAGATGAGCCTCACCGAAGGCAAGAACCGCGAGGTTCGGCGAGTGCTCGCTCACTTGGGACTGCAGGTCTCGCGACTGATCCGGACGGCCTATGGGCCGTTCCTGGTCGAGGGGCTGGAGCCCGGCCGAGTGGAGGAAATCCCCGAGGCCGAGCTGGATGCGTTTCGCAAGACCCTAAGATGAGGATCATCGCCGGCCGGTGGCGGGGGAGGGCGATCGAGGCGCCGCCGGGCTCGATCACGCGTCCGACCGCCGACCGTCTGCGCGAGACCCTGTTCTCGATGCTTGTCAGCAGGATTGGGGGTTTCGACGAATTGCGTGTCGCCGACCTCTTTGCAGGAAGCGGAGCTTTGGGGTTGGAGGCGCTGTCGCGAGGCGCTGCAAGCATCACCTTCGTCGAGCGCGATCGAAGCGCCGTTGAAGCAATTCTGCGCAACGCGGATAAGCTTGGAGCAAACGACAAGGTGCGAGTGATCGCAGGTTCAGCGCTATCGCTTCCGAAGTCCGAGCCGTTCGACCTGATTTTCGCCGATCCCCCTTATTCGGCGGGTTCGGGCACCGCAATAATTCGATCGATCGCCGCCAGTGACTGGCTGGCGCCCGCCGGCTGGCTCAGCGTCGAGACCAGTCGCGGCGACGCGGTGGACGCGGGCGAGTTCATCCTCGAGGCTTCCCGCGACGTTGGCCGGGCACGGCTTACGCTTTTACGTCGCCCTTAGCGGCCTTTCGAATTTCGTCGATTTCAGTTCCCAGGCGGCGCCCGACGGCTGCTGCTGCGGCCTTGCCGGCAGCCTTCACGGCCTTTCCGGCCCGCTTACCCCGGCTCGCTTCGCTGCCGCTTGTGAACCCCTGTTCGGCAAGCGATGCGAGAGCCGCGGTTGCAGCGACCGCGACGAGCTCGGCAACGAGGGGGCTTTGAAGGAGCTTGATGAAGGCTTCGCCGACGCCGTCGCTGGACCTCCGCCCGCTGCTTGCTCTTGGCGATCTTCGTGCAATCGAAGTGCTTGCCTTGCGAGCCTTCCTGTCGCTCTTTCCAGTCGCCTTCTTCGCCATCTTTTTCTCCAAGGAAGCGCCCAGCTTCAACGCTCAACTAAAAGCGCCGAATGAGCGATTCCAGTCGCACGATCAACCGTAGTCGTTGTTGACGAGCCGACCCAACTCGAGGTGAGCTTACGAACCGATCATCACGGGCGTCCCCAAATCCGTGATCGAATAGAGCTTCTTTGCAAATGCGCTCGGCAAGTGAACACAGCCGTGGCTGTTGGGAACATCGCCGACATAGCCGGCGTGAAGCGCAAGCCCGTGCGGCTCGAAGAACTCCGCATAGGGCATCGGAGCATTGTCATATTTCTTCGAACGGTACATCGGCGTCTTGTTGAGGATCGAGAAGATGCCGGTTGGAGTTGGCTTGGTGTCGCGGCCGGTCGAGATGGTGGTGGCAGCCATCAAGGTGTCGCCGCGATAAAGATAGGCCATCTGGTCCGACAGGCTGATGACGACTCGCTCCGATCCCGCGTCCTCGGGAACATCGCGCCAGACATATTGGCCGGGTTTGAGGACCTCGGGCCCGAAGGCGTCGAGCATGTCGACCCGCGCCTGGGATGCGGCATCGCTTGCCTCCATCTGGGCTTCATAGGTTTCAAGCGCAGACGCGGGCGTAGAAGCAATGGCAGTCGCAAATACGCACGATCCCGTCAGCGCCAGCGCAAGGGCTAGCTGCTTCATTTCAACACCTGCTTTTGACTATTGACTTTTGCTGCGAAAATGCATCGACCCCGAGTTGGGTTCCTTCGCGACGCTTTCAACAGCCGTTGGGATGGCGGGAAAAGCCGCCTTGGGGCGCGCAGCCGGATGCGAAGGCATTAAATTAACGTTGCCCAACAGCCTTGCATCTTTAGCTTAACCAAGATTAGGTTGTGGCGACGACGCCGCGCCCCTGTTGAGCAGTGTAAGGCACGGAGCCGCCGGACCACGGCCGTCAATCGCGACGGTCGTGACTGAGCAAATCGAAGGGGGAATCCGATGCACAAGGCAATTTGCGCGGCTCTTGCCGCAGTGTCCTTGCTGGCGATCAGTGGATGCAAGCAGGCGACGATGGGGAACGCAGCTTCAGACAACGCAAGCGAAAATGCCGCAGCGCCTGCAGGTGCGGCCACGATCGACGGCACCTGGAAGACCGACATGTCGTCGCTGAAGCTCGACGCAAAGCCCGATGTTCTGCTTCTCAAGGCAGGGCAATTCTCCTGCTCGACCTGCACTCCGCCGCTTGAAGTCGCTGCCGACGGCGCGATGCACGCGGTCACCGGCCGTCCTTATGCCGATCACATCTCGATCAAGGTCGACGACGATCACCATGTTTCGAGGACCAGCCAGAAGGATGGGAAGACCACCGGAACCGCAAAATATTCGGTCTCCTCTGACGGAAATACCCTCACCGTCGACTTCAATGACATGACCGGCAGCAAGCCCGTGACCGGAAGCTATACGGAGACCCGCGACCGCTCCTGCGCCGGCAGGAGCTCATGCCGTGTCCGGATCATGGAAGCAGGGGAGCTACAACAAGGTCTCCGACGAGGGGCTGACGGTGACGTTCAAGATGGACAGCGACATGTTGCACATGACGAACCTCACCGGTCAAAGCTATGATGCCAAGCTCGATGGCAGCGACACTCCGATCAAGGGTGATATCGGCGGGACGACCGCGTCCGTCACCAGGAGCGGCGACAGCATCGTCGAAACCGACAAGCGCGGCGGCAAGATTATCAGCGTCACGACAATGACCCCTGGAAGCGACGGGAAGCTGCACGTCGCCAACGAGGACAAGCAAGACGGATCGACCTCCAAGTTCGACATGAACAAGCAATGACGGGGGCAGGGGCGGCCGCTCTAGGGCCGCCCCTCGTTCCTCAATCCTTGCCCATTTCCATTGACTTGCCGCCGGGACCTTTAATCTTCGCGACGAAATTGGCGACCTTCCACATCTCGTCGTCCTTCATCTGGCCGCGCCAGGCGCCCATTCCGGAATAACGAATACCATCGCGAATGGCGGCGTAAGCCTCGGGCGCGCTGACATCCGTCCCTTCCTGGAAGAATTGCGGCGGACGGGGATAGAAGCCGTTCGCGCCCCACTGGCTGGGTCCTTTGCTGCTGCCGTGACAGCCAGCGCAGTCGTGCGCGTAGATCGCTTGTCCTTGGGCAGCAGCGGCTACGTCATTTGCAGCGACTGGATTGGTGAGACCGTCGGAACGCTTCTCGAGCGAAGCGTCGAGCGCCCGCATTCCAAGCGAAGCTTCCCAATGCGGCGGAGCCGACGTGGAGTCGCTCGGCAAATGGCCAGCGATTGCAACCAGGACGAAAACCAGGGGCAAGGCGATCAACCCGGCGATGAAGGCGATGAGTGCTTTCATGGCGATCCTCCGATCGAGACCAACGATAGTTGGAACCGATTATGACTTCGCTTAAATGAGCCGTTCCGCAAGGGGGTGCCGAAATGCGCAAGTTCATCCTCGCCTGGCTTTTTGCAGCGGCGCTGACCGTTCCTGGGGCAGCACTTGCCCAATCCAACGACCGGAATGCGCCTTCGCCGCCCGACACTCTTGCCGGCTGGGCCAAGGGCGCTGAGCTCTTCAATGGCCTTGGGAACTTCCATCGCAAGATCGCGACGAGGTCCGCCCTCGCCCAGAAATATTTTGACCAGGGAATGCGGTTCATCTGGGCGTTCAACCATGACGAGGCGACACGGTCCTTCGCGAAAGCGGCAATGATCGATCCCCATTGCGCCAGCTGCTATTGGGGCGTCGCCCTTACGCTCGGCCCCAATTACAACATGCCGATGATGAGCTCGCCACGCGCTCGAGTCGGCTGGCAGGCCGTTCGAAAGGCGGAGGCAAACGCTCGTCGGGCAACTCCCGTCGAACGCGCTCTCATTGCGGCGGTGGCCAGGCGCTATCGCGGAGCGGGCGAAGTTGATCCATCCAACAGCAAGCCACTGCTCACAGCATATGTCGATGCGATGCGGCGGGTCGCAGCGCGCTATCCCGGCGATCTCGATGTCCAGACGATGTACGCCGAGGCGCTGATGAACACCAACCCGTGGAAGCTGTGGAAGGACGATGGCACCGCAAACCCGGGCACAATGGAAATCGTGGCAACGCTTCGACGAGTGCTCGACAAGGATCCCAGGCACCCGGGCGCAAATCATTATTACGTCCATGCCCTCGAAGCTTCGAAACATCCCGAGCTAGCCGTGAAGTCGGCCGAGGCGCTCGAAGGAATGATGCCCGCGGCAGGTCACCTGGAACATATGCCGGCGCACATCCTGGAGCGCGTCGGACGTTACGAGGAAGCAGCTGAAGCCAACCGCAAGGGCGCCGCTGCGGATCTCGCTTATCTCAAGGAGACTTCGGCACCCGATTATTATCCGATGTACCTCATTCACAATTTCCAGTTCCTCGCGAGCGCCGCCGGGATGGAGGGACGCCGGGCCGAAGCGATTACAGCTCTCAAGGACGCGCGAGCGCACATTCCGGACCAGCTCCTGTTCTCCATGCCCGGTTTGGATTGGAGCGCGAGCTTCATCTACGATGGCTACACCAAGTTCGGCATGTGGGATGAGATGCTGAAGGAAGCGGCGCCGGATCCACGGCTGCCGGGCGCCACGATCAGCTACCTTCAATCGCGAGCGACCGCGCTCGCAGCGACCGGCAAAATCGACGAGGCCGAGGCTCAATTGGCAAGGGCACGAGAGCTGATCGCTGCCGTGCCCGAGGATGCGACGCAGGGAAACAATATCGCAAGGTCGCTCTACGAGATCGGGGAGCTCAAGGCGAAGGCGCGGGTCGCGAGTGCCCGGGCCAAGCATGACGAAGCCATCCAGCTCCTGACCGAGGCGGTCGGGCTCGAGGACAAGCTCGCCTATAACGAGCCCAGCGACATGATCTTTCCGACGCGTCACCTGTTGGGCGCAGAGCTGCTCGAAGCCGGGAAGGCCGCGCAAGCCGAGGCCGTTTATCGGGAAGATCTGAAGCAGCACCCGAACAATGGCTGGGCCTATTTCGGCCTTAGCCAGTCATTGGCGGCCGAGAAGCGCGATGGCGAGGCGTCGGTCGCTCAAAAGCAGTTCCAGGGTGCGTGGCAACGGGCGGATATCAGGCTCGCGTCGAGCGCTTTTTAATAATTGGATCAGTGGGTTCGTTAGCGACTTGTTAGCCGGGAGGGGCGCAGTACCTCCGGCGGAGCGCTGATGAGCAATGACTGAGCCCCTTTCGGTCACGACCGTCGTCCTTGGAGACCGGCTTCCCTGGTCCGATGACAATTGGGCGGGGGAGGAAAAGGGCCCGTTGGATAGCGGCGCAATCTATATCGGCAGCTCGCGCACATCCTGTTCGATCCGAAAGATCAGTGCTTTGGGCGTTGCGCTTCGAAGCGATCTTGCGCCGGCGCTTGGCGACAAGGCGTCAGTCGAGCTCGAAACCGGGCAGCGAGCCGCAGGCAAGATCGCCTGGACCAGTCGCGGCGAGCTTGGCCTTCGCTTCGACGACACCATCGACGTCATCGCGCTTCTCAATCGCAAGCTCGTCAGTCAGTCGCGCGAGCAACGCACCATGCCGAGGCTCGAGGCGCGCTGCCCGGTTCACATCAAATGCGGCGGCCAGTTCTGGACCGCGGTCCTGCGTAATATCTCGGCTCGCGGCTTGCAGATCGAAGGCAATGAGCTTCCGGCCACCGGAGCTTATGTGTCTGCATTCATCGAAGGCCTCATCGTTCCGCCGGGCGAGCTTCGCTGGAAGCGCGGCACGATCGCGGGCGTCGAGCTGCTCGAGGATTTGAGCTGGACCTCGATCATTCCCTGGGTTCGGACCGTGATGAGGGGAAGCGCGCGCTAAGATCAGATTGTGCTGACGAAGCTGTCGAGAACCTTTTTTCGACCGGCTTTCTCGAACTCGATCTCGAGCTTGTTCCCTTCGATGGCTTCGATGGTGCCGTAGCCGAACTTGCCGTGGAACACCCGCTGGCCGAGGACCAGGTCAGAGCGGCCCTGGTTACCGAGGCTGATTGCTGAGGCTCTGGCTTCGATCACTCGCGTGGGCTCGGAGTTGAAATTGCCGCGGCTCGCTCGCTGCCAGCCGGGCCCGCGAGTGCTTGCGCGCATCGACTGCGCGGGCCCCAGATGAGCGAACGGGTCGGCGCGCTCGGACCATTGCGCACGCCACAGGCTTTCGCCGCCGGTCATGGTGGTCTCTTCCTCGATATGTGCCTTTGGCAGCTCGGCGAGGAACCGGCTTGGTATCGAGCTCGTCCATTGTCCGTAAATCCGGCGGTTGGCGGCATGAATGATCGTCGCCCGGCGGCGAGCGCGGGTGATCGCCACGTAAGCGAGCCGCCGCTCCTCTTCGAGGCTGGCGAGGCCGCCTTCGTCGAGCGAGCGCTGCGAGGGGAACACGCCCTCTTCCCAGCCGGGCAGGAAAATTGTGTCGAACTCGAGGCCCTTGGCGGCGTGGATGGTCATGATCGTGACCCTTTCGCCTTGGCGCGCCTCGTCATTGTCCATGACGAGGCTGACATGCTCGAGGAAGGCTCCAAGAGTCTCATATTCTTCCATCGCTCGAGTGAGCTCGGCGAGGTTTTCAAGGCGTCCGGCCGCTTCCGCGGAGCGGTCGGCCTGGAGCATTGCCGTATAGCCTGTTTCCTCGAGCACGATCCGGGCGAGCTCGGGATGGGGCAGCGTGCTCGCCATCTCGCGCCAGCGGCCAAGGTCGGCGACGAAATTACCGAGCGAACGCCGCGCCTGCGAGGTCAGTTCGTCGCTGTCGAGAAGATGGGCGGCCGCGATCAGCAAAGGCTCCTGGCCCTGCCGTGCCTGCTGGTGGATCGTTGCGACCGCTTTGTCGCCGAGGCCGCGCTTGGGGGTGTTGATAATACGCTCGAAGGCGAGGTCGTCGGCGGGCGACTGGATCAGCCGCAAATAAGCGATTGCGTCGCGAATCTCGGCTCGCTCGTAGAAGCGGAAGCCGCCGATGATCTGGTAGGTGAGCCCGATCGCGATGAAGCGCTCTTCGAACTCGCGCGTCTGGAACTGGGCTCGAACGAGGATTGCAGTTTCATCGAGGCTGAGGCCATCGCGATGCAGGCTTTCGATCTCGTCGCCGATCCGGCGCGCCTCTTCCGGGCCATCCCAGACGCCGATGGCCTTCACTTTCAAACCATCGCCGGCCTCGGTCCACAAGGTCTTGCCGAGGCGCCCAGCGTTATGGGCGATGAGTCCATCGGCAGCGGCAAGGATGTGCGATGTCGAGCGGTAATTCTGCTCGAGGCGGACGATCGCAGTCCCTGGGAAATCCTTTTCGAAGCGCAGGATGTTCGCGACCTCGGCGCCTCGCCACGAGTAGATCGACTGATCATCGTCGCCGACCACGCAGAGGTTCCGGCGAGGCTCGGCGATCAGCTTCAGCCACTCGTACTGGGCCTGGTTGGTATCCTGATATTCGTCGACGAGGAGGTAGCGGAAGCGCTCGCGATAGCGATCGAGGACATCTTTGTGCTTGCGAAGGATGACGAGCATGTGGAGCAGCAAGTCGCCGAAGTCGCAGGCGTTGAGGTTCCAAGACGGCCCTGGTAGTTTGCGTAGAGCTCGGCGCCGCGACCGGCCGCGAAGGCTTCGGATTCGCCGGCGTCGATTTGGCCTGGAGTCCAACCGCGGTTCTTCCAGCGATCGATGAGACTGGCGAGTTGCCTTGCGGGCCATCTCTTCTCGTCGAGATTTGCTGCCTGGATCAGCTGTTTCAAAACTCGAAGCTGATCGTCGGTATCGAGGATCGTGAAATTGGCTTGAAGCCCGACGAGCTCGGCGTGGCTCCTGAGCATTCGCGCCGCGACCGAATGGAAGGTACCGAGCCAGGGCATGCCCTCGATCGCTCCGCCGACGATCTGCGCCGACCCGCTCCTTCATCTCGCGCGCCGCCTTGTTGGTGAAGGTGACAGCGAGGATCTGGCTCGGCCACGCCTTGCGAGTGGCGATGAGGTGGGCGAGCCGGGCGGTCAGCGCCGCGGTTTTGCCAGTGCCTGCGCCGGCAAGGACCAGCACCGGCCCTTCGGTCGTCAGGACAGCCTCGCGTTGCGGCGGGTTGAGGCCGTGCGAGATAGCGCTGGTTCGGCAGGCAATGCAGGCGATTCAGGCACTTGGTTGGATTAGGGGGAGGGGAACAGAACGGCAACCGATGGCTGGCCGATTTCGGGAATGGCAAAAGGTTCCGGAGATTGTTCCCGATATCCACGTTATCCACAGGGTCGACCCCACATTTTTTGCTTCCCCGACTCGGAGCCGAAGTGCATGGTGCATGGGTGATCGGGACGGCGGTCCCGGCCTCTCCAGGAGCCCTCAAAGGCAAGCGGATGCGGCAGGTGACCAAAGGTCCGATCTCCGCCGGCAGGCAATGAGAAGAGCTTTCGGGTTCTTTTCGGGGCCAGCCGGGAAGAGGCGCCGGAAGAGTTCAGTCTTCTCTAGCGCGACGCGGTTCCCGGACTTCCTCGTGAGGTCTGGTGAGCGAAGCGGAACGCAGGAGGGATTGACCCAAGAAGGGCCGCAGAACACTGGATGGTTTTGACTTCGAGGACTTCGGTCTGAGACGCCAGGCCAGAAAGATCGAAAGACCAGCGAACCTTCGGGCCGCGCAGTCTGGTAGATTGATCTGGCTCTTCGCAAGAGGGAGCAGTTCGGTGGAAAGCGACGCCTGAGCTGGTGAGCCAGGATCGAGAAGCGGGGTCACTAACCGGTTTTCCGGAGCGGGATCCAAGGTAGACCGAACACCGGCATATCCTTCGCTCGGCGCAGTGGGGGCTGGCAGCAATGCCGGCCCCCATTTCTATGGGGCGCCGCCGTGCCTCCAGAAGCCTCCTCGCGAGCGACCTTTTCGAGCGTCTGCTCCCCTTGTCCCGCGACTTGCCATCAGTGCAGCCTTCGACATTCAACTCATGCTTAGCGACGAGCTGCGGGACACCAATCGCAATCCTGCGCGTTAGAGGGTCCAGGTTGGCGGCGGCAATGAGGTCGCCGGAGCGGCGGGCGCGAAGGAGTTTGAAGGTGCTCAAGATCGCCGCATTGGTCCTCGCTTCCGCTACAGCAGCGCTCGGCGCAGCCGCTTCTGCAAGCTCGCCATCGACCCTGGTTTCGAGCTCCCCGTGGTGGGAGAAGGTCACCGTCACGATCGATGGGAACGGCACGGCCCAAGCCTGCCGTTACGAAACCAGCATCGATCCGGCGGCAAGCCAGACATGCGACGTGAATTCGGACCAGGCGACGGCAGCGACGAAGGCTTCCTCCTCCAAGGGCGAAATGACGCGAATCACGTTCGAGCGCCGTTTCGACCCGGGTGCCGCAAAGCCCAGGGCCGATCTTGCAACTGGTGACACGCTTCTTGGTGGACAGATGATGGCGCTTGCGATCGACCCCAAGGGATCGGTCAAGGGTTGCCGAATTGTCGCTGCATCCGGGTCAATGCGCCCGCAATATAGCTGCGACGATGCCACCGCCGAGCGTTTCCAGGCAAGCGTTGGCACGGCTCAAAGATCGGAGCGCGACGGCTATATGACCATCCTGGTCTATGGCCATGCCGAACACATGGTGTGAAAAAGGAGGAGGAGCCGCTTTCCGAGCGGCTCTCATCGCTAATCGACGAGGATCAGGTCGCTCATCCCCATCTGCTTGTGCAGAAAGTGGCTGCAGTGCGCCTGGTAACTTCCCGCCGCCGGGATCAGTGACACGATCTTCGTTTCGTGCGGACGAAGCTCGATTTCATTGCCTTGAGCCGAGCCGCTCAAGATATGGGCGTGCTGGAAGAACCCCGGCGCCGTGAAATCGTGACTGCTCCCCGACTGATTGACGAATTCGAGAGTCACTGGCCGTCCCGCTGCGAGGTGGATAGGGCTTGGGGCGAAGCTGAAGCTCGAGACGCGAATGACCAGCTGCGCCGGCTGCGCGGTGGCGGCCGGCGCGCAAAGGAAAGCTAGAATTGAAGCAGCAATCATTCGAGATGAACGCATCGAAATCCTCCTTTCCCGCTAGTGCCGCCGGGAGGTTCGTAAGTTCAACGATGTGCTAAGACGAACCTATATGGAACAAAATATGTCCGCCTTATCAGGCACCCGGGACGGGAATTCGGTTTTCCGCTCTCCACGACTAAATAATGTGCTCGCCAATCCTGTCGGCACGGTCAGGATCTAGCTCGATACGAACCGAGGCGGTTCCTTGTCCCATCCATAGATGTCGGGGAGATAGCTGAGCTTGCCGTCGCTCACCTGGGCAGTGATGTAGGTCAGAAAGATCGGGGTCGGCTTCGGCAATTGAATTCGAAGCTCCGGCGTATCCCCGGGCGAGACCGGGGCCTGGCCGAGAAGCCATGTGCCGAGCCTTTTCACATCTTCGACGCGGACGCAGCCGTTGCTGAGATTTCGGTTGGCAAGGTGAAACTTCTCATGGTCGGGCGTGTCGTGAAGATAGATGTCCTGAGGGTTCGCGAACGGGAATTTGAGGATTCCCATCGAGTTTAACGGCCCCGGATCCTGCTGGATCTTGAGATGCAGAGTGCCCGCGGCCGCAGCCTTCCAGTCGACCGAGGTTGGATCGATGACCTTCGGATTCTCGCTCCAGTCCTCAATCACATGATAGCCGTGCGATTTGAGGTAAGTCATTCCGCCGTGGAGGAAATTCGGAGCGATCGTCTTGCGCACCAGGTGGTCGGGCGCATGCCAATACGGATTGTAGGTGATGTAATACATGTAGCTCGCGATAAGCGGCGTCGGCAGCTCGTTCGTGCCGGTGATCACCTTCATGGAATTGATCGCTCGCCCGTCTTCGTAAAGAGTGAGCATGGATGATCCTGCATCGACGAGAAGGAACCGGCCCCTCGCTGGAAGCGAGCGAACTCGATCGAGGTTCGCGAGCAGACGGGGATCTGGAGTGAGATTGCCGGAAGACTGGGCCTCGGCCCAGGCCGTGTCCCGCAACTGCTTGTAGATCGAATTCACATCAGAGGTTTCGGCGAGATAGGATTCGAGCGAAGGCGCCGCAGCTGCGGTCATGAGGATCTGGTCTGCCCTGGTGCCTTGCGGCTGAAGGACCGGATAAGCGTAGATCATGCCAGTCGTCGGCTGCTTGATCGCCTGGACATATTGGACCCACGCCGATGAAAGAACGCGCTCGGCGTTGGCGACGTCCCCGGCGTTTCCGCTGGCAGCCTGAGTGGCGGCGGCCTGCACCTGCGCTGCGAGCTGTGGACCTTCGGCGAAGCCATCGAACGGCGCCCGCTGAAGGATCGCGGTCAGCTTCGCCACCGCCACTGTGTTAAGGCCGTTGCGAGTCCAGATCGGCTGCGAGCCATAATTGGCGTAGAAGGCGCTGACTGACGTCGCCGCAGGAACCGCCGAGACCTGTCCGACTTCCGCGGACAAAGCGGGCATCGCCGGAAAAGTCAGCGCCGCTAGCGAGACGCCCACTGCAAGATAGTTCAGCCTTTGCACCAATATTCCCCCGCCAGCTGTCGCTAAGTTCTAACCCCTTATACTAACGAACCAATATGCATTCGCGATGAACCGAGTGCATGGTGGTGACAATCTGCTTCATGGATCGCGATAGCGAACACTGTTCAAGGCTTGTCCGCGACCATGGCCGGTCTTGTCTAATCTCACGTTCAGCGACTAGGCGACGAAGATCTCAAAAAGAGGGACCGCGATGAATATCGATGGAGTGGCCGCAGTTGTGACGGGCGCCGCATCAGGCCTGGGCGAGGCGACCGCTCGTGAGCTCGCACGTCGGGGTGCCAGGGTGGCCATCTTTGATCGCGACGTCGAGCGCGGCCAATTGGTCGCGTCCGATATTGGAGGCGTCTTTTGCGAGGTCGACGTGACTTCGGACGAGAAGGTCGCTAAGGATTTGCAAAAGCGCGCGACGCGCATGGCCAGGAGCGAATTCTCGTTAATTGCGCGGGCGTCGCGACCGCCGCTAAGACCGTCGGTCGAGACAAGGAAACGAAAGCTGCCAAGGCCTATCCGCTTCAGCAGTTCGCGCTCACCATTCAGATCAACCTCATCGGTTCATTCCGCTGCATCGCCAATGCAGCCCTTGGGATGGCCGATGCGGAGCCGCTCGCCGGCGGTGAAAAGGGCGTAATCATCAATACTGCCTCGGTTGCCGCCGAGGACGGCCAGATCGGCCAGGCGGCTTATTCTGCTTCCAAGGGCGGCGTCCTTGCCATGACCCTGCCGATCGCTCGCGACCTGATGAGCGAAGGCATTCGGGTGAACACGATCCTGCCGGGGATTTTCAAGACGCCGATGGTGGCAATGATGCCGCAGAACGTTCAGGATGCTTTGGGCGCGCAGGTGCCTTTCCCGAAGCGTCTGGGGCAGCCGGAGGAATATGCGGACCTCGCCTGCTTCCTCATCGAGAACAGCTACATGAATGCTGCGGCCGTACGCCTGGATGGCGGAATCAGGATGGCGCCGCGTTGAACCACGCGCGGTTGATGGACGATCTGGCGGAAGCCGCGCGCGAGGCGGGTGAAGCAATTCTCGAGGTCGTTCGGCGCGGCTTCGAAGTGGAATTGAAGAACGACAGGTCGCCGGTAACCGAGGCCGACCGAGCGGCCGAGCTCATCATCCTCGAGGCGCTTTCAAGGGCCGCGCCGGGAATCCCCGTCGTGGCGGAGGAAGAGGTCGCGGCGGGCCGCATTCCCTTGCTTAACGACACCTACTTCCTCGTCGATCCGCTAGATGGGACCAAGGAGTTCATCCGGGGCGGCGACGACTATACGGTGAATATCGGGTTGATCGAACGGGGCGTGCCGAAATTGGGGGTCGTTTTCGCGCCGGCGACCGGGCGGCTTCACACAGGCATTGTCGGCGAGGGGGCGTGGCTCGAGGAAGGGCAGGGACGCACTCCGATCGCCACTCGACCGCGCCAGGAGATCACGACGGCAGTCGCATCCAAATCGCATCTGAACCAGGCGACCATCGACTATCTTGAGGCAGCGGTCGGCAATTGCGGCTACGTTTCGGTTGGTTCGTCGCTCAAATTTTGCATCGTCGCAGAGGGCAAAGCGGACATTTATCCGCGCGCCGCACCGACGAGCGAGTGGGATACTGCAGCAGGCCACGCGGTGCTAATTGCCGCGGGCGGGCTGGTCGACGGGCCGGATGGCGAGCCGCTTCGCTATGGTAAGCCGACCTTCCTCAACCGAGCCTTCGTTGCGACCTCGGGCTGGAAGCCGCCTCGGCTCGAGCCGTTCCTGGAGCCATTTTCAGGTGGCGGACATTTGCCGCAGGGCGTCTAGGCGGCAAAGCCGGGCGGACCACAGGGGATTGCTTGCCCGCCAGAGCGCAGCGTGGCAGTGAGCGGCTGCGCAAATCTTGTGCGCTCGGGCGGTTAGCTCAGCTGGTAGAGCATCTCGTTTACACCGAGAGGGTCGGCGGTTCGAGCCCGTCACCGCCCACCACAGTTTTCCGCGAATGCGTGCCAGGCAAGAACCCCCTTGATAAGCTTTCGAGGCTGTCCCATATTATGTCTTAATCTGAGCCGGAAAATGGGACATGGTGGCAATTGAGAAGACAGCCAGCAAGAAGCTGTCGACGAGACGTCGCGGTGGAACTCGTAAGGTGAATGCCTCTGCCGTGCCGAGCATGGCATTGGCTGGCGCGGGCTTCATTACGCACTTCATAGACAAGCGAGGCATCGTCGACGTCGATCTCGTCGCCGACACATTCCGAATGACCAAGGGCCAATTGGCTGAGACTGTGGGAATTGGCGCTGCTGCGATCGGCAAAGCCGAGCGCCGCACGGCGCCTCGCACTCAGTCGAGAGTTCGAGAAATGCTTGAGATCGTGTTCCGAGTTCGCGAATGGGCAGGCGGAGAAACTCAGGCAATGGCCTGGTACCGATCACAACCCATCCCAGCCCTTGATGGCCGCACGCCTGAAGCTCTCGTAAAGGCCGGGCAAGCCGTCTCAGTCCGCGATTATCTCGACCATCTGGCCCTGGGCGGCTTTGCTTGAGGTTCAACGGCCGCTGCTACCGCGGGCACGATCCCACGTGGTCGTTCTCGCCGATCTCTGGCACAGGTGCCGCGAAGACCGGAGGAAGATTCAATCGGCCGGGCGAACCCGCGCTTTATCTGTCGCTCGACATCATGACCGCCGTCGGCGAATGCACCCAGGGACTCTCGCAACGTCTCCAACCGCTCACCATGTGCGAATATGACATCGACTGCGATCCCATCGCCGATCTTCGCACAGACGCTTCGCGCAAGGGGGCTGGCGTTGCGCTTGATGATCTATCGTGCGCTTGGCTGAACTTCCTGCGCTCCGGCAAGGACGCACCGTCCTGGCGCGTAGTTGATCAGCTGAAAGCGACGGGAAACGCGGGCATACTTGTGCCGAGCTTCTTTCCGGGCGCCGGGCCAAATGATTGCAATCTGATCCTATGGCGGTGGGGGCCGGATCTGCCTACGCAGGTGTCGGTCTTCGACCCCAGTGGCCGGCTTCCAAAGAATCAGCTTTCCTGGAGTTAAAACGAGGGGCGAATGCTGATCAAGGCCGCCGAGGAGCGGATTAGGAACAGCTCGGCCGAACAATTGCTTTCGTGTCGCCCCGCGCGGCCGATGATTGCTTCAGCGTTCGCTGAGGACGCATCGCCGATGCCCTCACCAGCCGAGGGGCGCGGCCGCGCAAGGGTTATTTTCTGGCGCGAGGCGGTGTTTTGAGCTCGACCAATATGGCCTCGAACGGCTTGTCGCTGGCGTTGGTCGGCGTGTGAATGCCGCCCGGCGTCCATGCCGTTTGTCCAGCTTTTGCTGTTTGCATCGAGATCTTTTCCGTCGCCCGACAGCATCTTGATGCGGCCGTTGGTAAGATAGGTGACGACGGAATTCGGATGCGAATGTCTAACGCTCGTTTCATGCGGCCCGTAGTGAATCCGAAGCACGCGCACTTGCGAGTTATCGACCAGGACGCTCTGGCTATGGGGGACCATCTATACGTTAATTACGTAGTAAGGGCCTTGCCCTTACTACGTTAATCACGTAGCAGGGTGCATGCATGCACACCGTTGTCGAAACTCCAGAGTACCTGACGGCTGCGAAGCAGGCGAAGATGACCATCGATGAGCGTGAATGGGTAGTTCGGTACATCGCAGCGAACCCTGACGCAGGTGCGATCATCCCGGAAACCGGCGGAGCGAGAAAGGTGAGGGTGCCCAAAGAAGGGCAGGGAAAGAGCGGCGGTTACAGAGTTGTCACGTATTACCTAGACGCTGACGCGCGGTCTTTCTGCTTACGGTCCTCGACAAGAGCAAGAAGGCCAATCTTTCAGGAGGAGAAAAGAAGGCGGTGAAGACTGCGGCCAAGAGCGAGAAGAAGCAGAGGTGATTATGAAGAAGAGCGAACTTGAAAGCATCAAGAGAGGGATGGCTCAAGCCCACGCGTTCATGCGTGGCGAGCGAGAGGGTTTCGTGGTTCATCAACCCGTCGATATTCGGCGGGTTCGTGAGAACCTCAAACTGACCCGACGCCGCTTTGCTACGCGATATCGATTGAATGAACGCACTATAGAGCAGTGGGAGCAAGGCCGCTCAGCACCAGATCAGACGTCAGAAACGCTGCTAAGGCTGATCGAGCGAGAGCCGGAGAAAATGGCCGAGCTGGTCGCGCAATTAGACTAAGACTAGGTTGCTCGGTGGCAGAAATCCGCCTTGCGTCGCTTTTGTCGCGCAGCCGCGTTTCCGCCGCCAGAATTGTGCATTGCTGCGCGGCCAACGTTAAATTCAGCGCGTCACTGAGGACGCATCGCCGATGCCGTCACCAGCCGAGCCGGCGCGGCCGCGCAAGGGGTTATTTTCTGGCGCGAGGCGGTGTTTTGAGCTCGACCAATATGGCCTCGAACGGCTTGTCGCTGGCGTTGGTCGGCGTGTGAATGCCGCCCGGCGTCCATGCCGTTTGTCCAGCTTTTGCTGTTTGCATCGAGATCTTTCCGTCGCCCGACAGCATCTTGATGCGGCCGTTGGTAAGATAGGTGACGACGGAATTCGGATGCGAATGTCTAACGCTCGTTTCATGCGGCCCGTAGTGAATCCGAAGCACGCGCACTTGCGAATTGTCGACCAGGACCGTGTAGTGCTTCGGATCGACCTTCGCCGCATCCTGCGCAAGCGCGGCGCTCGACACGAATGCAAAAGCAGCTGCCGCCAACGCGGCTCGAGCAACAGTGACCATAAAATGTCCCCCCTTTGAATGGCTCGAACTGAGCGGATCAGGTGACGCACGCACGCGAACGCGCCGCAACGGACCGCGGACTAGTGAGGGAGTGGGGACCAGTCCAATGAATTTATAGAATTGGCCGCACGGCACGAGAACTCGCGAAGAAGCGAACTATCTTGAAACCAGCCGCCCCAGGACCTTCAATTTCGATTGCAGGAGCTTGAGCGAGCGCACCCGCCGCAATTTCCAGCGCGGCGCAACAAACAGCCAATAAGCAAGATAACCCCGAAGCGTTGGCCGGTGACCGGCTAGGCAATAGATCGGGCGCACCCCAGTGGTGCGGTTGGCCTTGTATAATTCATCACCCATCAGAAGATCATATTCGTGAGCCCCGCGCTGCCATGCCCGATCGATGCTCGAATATTGAATGACCGAGCCGGCGCGGAGGTTCGAATAGTCCTCGTCATAGGAATATTGGTACATCCAGAGGCGGTCGGGGATCATGAAATCGATCTGAAACGCGATCGCGGTTTCCTCGGTGAAGGCGAGATTGAGCTCCAGTTGCGACCCTTTCGCGAGAAATGCGCGGCGCAAGATTTCCTGCCCTGGTCCTGGCTGAAAACGGGCGAGCCCGTCGCGGCCTTTCCATGACCTGGCCTCGATCTTGGCGACGAGGTCGAGGCGATCGGCAGCATGGCTGCCTCTAAACGACTGGACGCTTCGGCCGTTCTTGAGGAAACGGCGGCGACGGTTGCGCATCTGCTTCAGCCATACCGGACCATTTTCGTGGAGCGAGTCCCAGTCACCGTCCCAGCGGCAATAGGCAGAGGTCGTCCAGTCCGCTCGATGCCAATGAACCGAGCCCGGGTGCTCGACAGTGCCGAGTACCGTAAATGGCTCGGCCAGATTGCGCAGCACCACCAGGTCCCATGGTTGCTGAGGTTCTGTGAGCTCGATCATCAGCCGCCGTTCGATGCCCTTTGAACCGCCGTCAGCGAGGAAACCCAGATAGTCGGATCGCTCGTCGGCAATGAACCTCAGAACTCGAAATCCAAATCGGGTTTCGATGCACAAGGGAGCGATGCCAATAAGCTTTCCGCGACGACGAAGCGTCAGGACGAAGGGTTCCGCCGCGGCGCCCTCTTCATCGAAGCAGGCACGGGTCCAGGCGTAGCTCAGGAAGGGATTTGCTCGGCCGCTGCGCTCGTAAAGTTCGTCCCATTCCTGTTCCAGCGCCGCGAACGCATCGCGGGTTCGCGCAGCCTCGACAACGGTCGCGGACATACGCGAATTGGCCATTTCGCCGGCTCGGGCGTTCATGAGCGAGCCCGCAGAGACAGAGCCCGTCGGCAAGCGGGATGGAGCACGTGCATTGGCATTTTCTAGAGCGGTCGCGATTTTCCCGACAGTCGTGGGAAGCGTTTGTCCCTCTTCGGGACGCCCCTCGAGAACAACCGCCGAACGATGCTGGGACTTGCACTTTTGGGAACGTTGCCGCAACGACGCGCCCGGGCCGGCGGGGATCGAGAAGGAGAGAGAGTGAGATGAAGAATATTGCGCTTCTTGTCGCAGCGACGGCCATCCTTTCGGCCTGCGCAACGACCCCGCCACCGATGACGACCTGCGCGGATGGCTCGCAGGTAGCAGCAGGACAACCCTGTCCGCCGCCACCTCCACCGCCTCCTCCTCCGCCGACGGTATGCCCGGACGGAAGCAGCGTTCCAGCCGGGACGGCTTGCCCACCGCCTCCGCCGCCTCCGCCTCCGCCTCCGCCGCCTCCGCCGCCGACCCACTCGGGCGAACGCGGCTGAGCGTAACGCGAGCCGAGCTCTAAGGCTCGGTTCAGATAATGGTTCTCGCGGCGCGGAAAAATTGCTCCGCGCCGCGAGGCCACTCCCTTCGATTGCGCGCTTGCCGGGTTCTGATAGCTAGCGCTCGGGAAGGGATTTTTTCGATGCGTACAACGATGACGTCGGGCCGGACGACCATGCTCCGCTTGTCCAGCGCCATGGCGGTCCTTACGGCCGCGACAGCCTCGATCGCCGCTGCACCTTCTGCCGCGTCGACCTTCACCGTTTACCCCCAGTGGGTGAAGGCTCACGAGGACTTCCTCGCCAGCACTGCCCTCCAGGGGCGGGGCAGCGCTACTCGCGACGAAGCGATCGCTGCTGCTTACGTCGCTTCCGAATTCGAACGCTTCGGGCTGAAGACCGCGCCCGGGATGAGCGGCTACACGCAGGTCGCGCGCGTCATTCGTCCGCGGCTTGCCGGGAAACCGATCCTGACTCTTGCCGGCGGCACGCCATTGCCTTCGTTGACATTGTTGATGGGTTCTGCCGACCTTGGCGCAGACTATTCATTGCTGAGCTCCGCCGACCCCAATCAGATGCCAAGTGGCTCTATCGTGGTCGTCACCGACCCAAATGCGGCGCTCGACGACATGATCGGTGCGGCCGAGCAAAAGCACGTCAAGCTTCTGATCCTTCCCCAGTCGCCCGCGACGGAACGAATGTTCGACCGATTTGGAAAGGCTCCGCGCCTGCGCCCCTTTCTTGAAGGGACTTCGCCGAGCCGGTCGCTCGTGCTTGCGACTCTGTCCGGCAGCGACATCGCCTTGCTGATGCGCAACGGCGGCGGTGCGCTTGTTCTCTCCGCCCCCACGGTCGCAGAGACCACGGTGACGACGAACGCTATTGGCTACTTGCCTGGCACCGATCCGAACGCGGGCAATTTACTCATCTCCGCGCACCTCGATCACCTCGGCGTCATCGACGGGATAGTGATGCCGGGAGCAAACGATGATGCGTCGGGAACGACCGCCGTGATCGAGCTTGCCCATGCGCTCTCCTCGGGCAAGCCGATGCGGCGTGGCATCCTGTTCGTTTGCTATGGGAGCGAAGAACTTGGCGGATTTCGGGTCTCGCTACTTCGCAGAACATCCTCCGGTGCCGCTTTCGAGCATCGTCGCCAATCTCGAGCTGGAGATGATCGGATCGCAGGATCCAAAGCTTCCTGCCGGCCATCTCATGATGACCGGGTTCGACCGTTCGAACTTCGGGGACATTCTGGCGAAAAACGGGGCGCTCGTTTCGCCGGATCCTTATCCCGAGGAACATTTCTTCCAGCGGTCGGACAATTATTCGCTGGCGCTCAAAGGCATCGTTGCGCACACGGTCAGCGGCTGGGCGGTGGTGCCAACCTACCACAAGGCGAGCGATACCGTCGCCAGTCTCAACATCCCTTATATGGTCCGAGCGATCCAGTCGTTGATCCTTCCGCTGCGCTCGATCGCGGACGGCGAGGAGACGCCGAAATGGAAGCCGGGCGGCCGCCCGAGCGAGAGCGAATAGCTCCTAGAGCGCCCGAACGAGCCTGACCGCGACCCCAAGCCATTGCGGATTGGCGACGACTTGCTGTCGACCGCCAGCCTCTAGCGGCAGGATCTGCAGCTTCTCTTCGTCGCGGTTGATGAGGCGGCCGAACAGGAATCGCCCTGCCGGACGAGGAATCAGCACGTCACGGTTGAGAGCGCTGGCATAGTCCTCGGGAGCAACCGTGTTGCACCAGATCTGGTCGCCCGAGCGATAGTCGCCGATGCCAACCCCGACGAGGATGGCGATCTGCCCGTGTTCGGCGTGGGGCGGAACGATGATTGCGGGCTTTCCTGGGACGAGCGCACCTCGTGGGCCGAGGATCGCCGCGACCTTGAGATCAGCTGTCTCGCTACCTTCAACAAGATCTTGCGCGTCGACCCCCAGCGCCTCGGCGATGCGGTTGAGCCATCCGACCGAGACGGTGCGCATGCCCGTCTCGAGGCGCCCGATCGTCTGCGGCGTCGTCGGCGGGTCGCAGCTCCGCGCAACATCGTCCAAAGTCATCCCGCGCGCCCGACGCACTTCTCGGATCCGTGTGAGCATCGATTGCCCCCATTTAACCAGATTGGTTTTATTATGTCTTACACCTTTGCCTTTTTGGCAAGCGGCAGGCAATTATATACTTGACAAAGCAGAGGCTAAGCGCGGCAGAAAGGGAAGCGACCCGATCACCAATAACCTGCTCGCTGGTCTTGCGCCCGTGCATCCAGGCGAGGTTCTCCGCGAGGATGTATTTCCCGCATTGAACAAGCCCAGGGCAGAGCTGGCGCGCCTGCTCGGCACATCCCGCACTACTCTGTATGCGATTATGAATGGTGAGCAGGCCGTCACCTCCGATATCGCGCTCAAGATAGGGAAGTTGACTGGCACTGCTCCGGAAATGTGGCTCAACCTCCAGCGGGCTTTCGATCTGCGGGCTGGCGAAGCCCGCCTCGCCGATAGCTTGAAAGAATTCCGACCCTGCAAGCCGCCTAGAGCATCAGGGCTGCGGCGTTCGCCATCGGAATCGGCCGACGAAGGGTCGCCCTCCCAAAAGAGGCTGCTTAAGTAGAAACGCCGCACTTCGAGGGGAGCGCGGCGCCTTAGTCGAGTGAGCTCTAATTTTAGAAAGAGCCGCCGCCGTCGGAGTTTCCGGAGCTTCCGCTAGAGTTGATTTCCGGACTCGTCGTCCTGATCTTCGTCGAGCGCGCCGCGGCCCTCATTTGCGAAATCCGAGCCGCCAATCGCGTCCGTTCCGGATTCATCGGTCGTCGTTTCGCCGGACGAGCCCTCGCGCAGATATTCATCCGAGCCGCTGCCCTGCGAGCCGATGAAGCCTTCGCCCGACGATCCACCGCCTTGGCCGGTCGTGCTCGATCCGCTGTCCGAGTTCCGGTCGGTGGTCAGGGTTTCGCTGCTCTGGTCGCTCGCCTCGGTATTTCCGCTCGAGCTCTGACCGCCAAAGTCGGCGCTTTGGCTCTGAGTCGTCCCGGTGCCCGTGTTGCTGTCGTTGCCGCCGATCGGTTGGCCGCTCGTCCCGCTGGTCGACTCCGAGCCGCCCTGAGCCAATTCACTTGGCTGGCCTTGCTGCGCGGTCGTGCTGCTGCCGTTTTCATTATCGTTCAATTGATCATCGCGTTCGTCGGCCATGCCAAAATGCTCCTACACATCGCCCCCGCTTGCTCTGCGCCCTTCAACAAGGAACAGACCGCTACCGTTCCGAGCGCCGAATGAGCTTTGCGACGAACCGCGTGGGCGCGACAAAAAAGGCCGCCGCCCGATGGGCGACGGCCTCTTTGCAACTTGAGGTTTCGAGCCTTAGCTCTGGGCTTCCTCACCCTCTTCGGCGGGGGCTTCGGAAGGCATCTCGGCCGGAGCTTCGGCCGGAGCTTCGGCAGGTGCCGAGACTTCTTCCGCTGGGGTCTCGGCCGTCGCTCCGGGCTCGGCATTCGGGTCATAGGCCTCGGTGAACGCAGCGCTGTCGCGCTCGAACATCTGAGCCATGACGTCGACGCCCTGCGCCTGGAGGTGGGCCTCTTCGGGCGACCGGGCGACATTGACCTTGACCGTCACCGAGACCTCCGGATGAAGCGCGATCTTGACCTCGTGCAGTCCGATCGCCTTGATCGGTCGGTCGAGGACGACCTGGCTCTTCGCGACATGAGCGCCGGCCCCGTCCAGGGCCTCGGCGATGTCGCGCGCGCTGACCGATCCGTAGAGCTGGCCGGTGTTCGAGGCCTGGCGGATCAGCTGGACGGACTTTCCGTCGACACCAGAAGACGCCTTCTCGGCATCGGTGCGGCGGTTGGCATTGTCTTCCTCGATCCGGGCGCGATTGGCTTCAAAGACCTTGCGGTTGGCTTCGTTGGCGCGGAGCGCCTTCTTGCGCGGCAGCAGGTAGTTGCGGGCAAAGCCGTCCTTCACCTTCACCACGTCGCCGATGGCTCCGAGCTTCTCGACGCGTTCAAGCAGGATCACTTCCATGGGTCGCTCTCCTTACTTCACGATATAGGGAAGAAGGCCGATGTGCCGGCTGCGCTTGATGGCGCGGGCGAGCTCTCGCTGCTTCTTCGAGGAAACCGCAGTGATTCGTGAAGGCACGATCTTGCCGCGCTCCGAGACGAAGCCCTGAAGAAGGCGAACGTCCTTATAGTCGATCCTGGGAGCATCCTTACCCGAGAACGGGCACGACTTGCGGCGACGGAAGAATGCGCGAGCCATTATTCAACCTCCTCTTCGCGACGAAAGTCACGCCCGTCGCCGCGTTCGGAGCGACGCTCGCGCTCCTTCTCGCCGCGACGCATCATCGCCGACGGGCCCGTCTCATGCTCGTCGACCTTGATGGTGAGGAAGCGGATCACGTCTTCATTGATGTTCGACTGGCGCTCGAGTTCGGCGACGGCCCCTGCGGGCGCGTCGAGATCGAGCATGACGTAATGAGCCTTGCGGTTCTTCGCAATTCGGTAGGCGAGTGAGCGAAGGCCCCAGGTTTCGGTCTTCACGACCTTCCCGCCATTGTCTTCGACGATCTTGCTGGCGTTTTCCGCGAGCGCATCGACCTGAGCCTGGGCCAGATCCTGACGCGCGAGGAAAACATGCTCGTAGAGCGGCATGTTTCTATATTCTCTCTCTTGGCCGATCGCTGGCGCCGCCCAGTGCGGACGCCCCTCCGGCTGTCGTTCAAACTAAACCGGCGCGGAGGTCCAGCCTCTCGCGCCAGCGCGGCGCCTATGGTCGAGCGGAGGGAAAAAGGCAAGTCGAACATGAACTTTGCATTGGCAGCATTGCACTGGCGCAATGAACCGTTCAGCTGAGGGAGCAGATACGGCAGTCCGGTGTTTTAGCAGGGCAAGAGTAAGAGGAGTAACCACGATGAAGGCTTTCTCGATCAGATTTGCGGGGGCCTCGTTGATTGCACTGGCCGCGGCTGGATGCACGACCACCGGCGTTGGAACCGGGCAAGTGGTCGGAAGCAATGTCGGCGCAACCTTCACCTGGACCGAAAATGGTGGAACGCGCGGAACCATGGTCGCTCAGCTGAGCGACGGCCAGGCTTTCCAGGGCCCATTCTTCCAGATCACGTCCGAGAGCATTGTCGACTATGATCCGCTGTGGGCCGGTTGGGGCCCGGGCTGGGGCTGGGGCCGCGGCTGGGGCGGAAGGGCCTGGGGCTGGGGCTGGGGCGGCTGGGGTCCCTGGGGCCCATCGATGGACACGGTCACGCATTATAGCGGCCAGGTCCTCGCCAACCTCCAAGGACCCGGCGGCTTCATGCGCTGCGACTTCCGGCTGATGCGGCCGAGCGCCGGAATGGCCGGCGGCGGTGCTGGAAGCTGCCAGCTTCCCACAGGAACGATCATCAACGCGCAGTTTCCCCCGCGCTAGGACGAACATTGGGAGGGCGTTCGCGGGACCGCCAGTGACCATTGCCAGGCACGTCGCCAGGCGTCTCCGCGACGGCGTTTGATGCTGTCCCATCGGGGCACGGGCCTTTTCTGAGCGTTGTGTCGGCCCGCTCACATTAGTCAGATGGCCTTTCGAGGAGCCATGCTGGACAGATGTGGGCGGACGAAAATCAGCGCTTGTACGAGAGGCGATTTGTCAGCGCCCGCTACGCCCGGAAGACCGACCTCAAGCCGGACGAAGCGGAAATCCTTCGTCGCTACGGGCACGAAATCTCGGAGCGGCGGATTCTCGATCTCGGGGTCGGTGGTGGCCGAACGACCCCGCATCTTCTCGAATTGAGCTCCGACTATATCGGCCTCGATTATTCCAAGGAGATGATCGAGCGCTGCCGCCGGCGATATCCGGGGGTGAGATTTGAGCTTGGAGATGCTCGCGATCTTTCCGCATTTCCGGAAGGCAGCTTCGATGCAGTTCTGTTCACCTACAACGGCATCGATGCGGTCGGACACGAGGACAGACTGAAGATCCTCAATGGCGTTCACCGGATTTTGAAGCGCCGAGCGCTGTTTTTCTTTTCGAGCCACAATCGAAATTTCCGGATCCCCAAACCCTGGGACCTGCAGCATTTTGGAGCCAGGCCGCTCAGCCATCCGGTCCGGCTTGGAAAGCGCAGCCTTTCGTATCCGGTCGGGATCATCAATTATTTTCGCAACCTACCCCGTCACGAGATCGAGGACGAATATTGCATCGTCGTCGATTCCGGCGATCAATACGCGCTCATGCATTACAAGATCACCGCTGCGAACCAGAAAGAGCAGCTCACCCGAGCGGGATTCTGCGACATCGAGACAATCGGGATGGACGGCAGCTGGCTCACTCCTGGCGAGGCCGACGCCAGCAAGGACGCGTGGATCAATTACGTCTGTCGGCGGACGGGCTAGGCACGAAAAGTCCGGCTGAAGGGCGGCTGTGATCCCGACCTTCGATTTTTGGGGTGAAGCGCGATAAGAGGGCGCATGGCCAGCCACGTTCGAACCGTCGCGACGACTTCCGATCCGCTGGACGGCACGAGCCTTCCTGGATGGCTTTATCACGATCTCGAATTTTTCGAGGCGGAAAAGCGCGCTTTCCTTCGGGCCGCACCGCAAATCCTCTGCCACGAAAGCGAGATCGCCGAGCCCGGCGACTGGCGAACACTCGAATATCTTGGTGAAAGCATCATCGTCATTCGCGGCGACGATCTCGAGGTGCGCGCCTTCTCCAATGTCTGCCGCCACCGCGGTTCGCGGCTGGTGGACGGTGTCGCGGGCTGCGCAAAGGTCCTGACCTGTCCCTATCATGCGTGGAGCTACGCTCGCGACGGCCGTTTGGTCGGCGTCCCCCATCGCCAGGAATATCCCGGGCTTCAGACCGATAGGCTCAGCCTTCATTCGATGGCCCTCGAGAGATGGCGCGGGTTCCTGTTCGTCGCTCTTGAGCCCGGCGCTCCATCGGTTGCTGAAATGATGGCGCCCTATGAGCGTGAGATCGCGCTTTATCGCTTCGAGGACCTGCGAGCGATTGGCCGGGTCACTCTTCGCTCGAGGCAACTCAACTGGAAGACGCTGTGCGACAATTATTCCGATCATCTCCACATCCCGGTGGGGCATCCTGGACTGTCGCGCCTGTTCGGCCGCAACTATAGGATCGATGCCGAGCCATATGCAGACCGGATGCAAGGCGATCTTGTCGAATCCCAATCGGCCAATCCGTCCGAGCGCGCCTATCAGCAATATCTGCCGGAAGCCGAGCACCTGCCGCAAAGCCACAGGCGCAAATGGCTCTATTACAAGCTCTTCCCCAACAGCGCTTTCGATGTCTATCCCGACCAGGTCGACTTCATGCAGTTCATTCCCGTTGGATCGACCGAGACTCTGGTCCGCGAGATCAGCTACGCGCTTCCCGACGACCGCCGCGAAATGAAGGCCGCCCGCTATCTCAATTGGCGCATCAACCGGCGCGTGAACGCCGAGGACACCAAGCTCACCACGAGGGTCCAGCTCGGCATGCAGTCGGCAAATTATGAGGCGGGTCCGCTCGGCATCAGCGAAGTGTGCCTCAGAAGCTTCGCAGGCAAGCTCAGGAAGCTGATTCCGGAGGCGCGGCTGGGATCGCCTCCGCCTGCAGGATGGAGCCGCCTCGCGAACCTGGGCTGAGCCCATGCACAAGCGCCCGCAGCGCGAGCCCGATCGCAAGCAGTACGAGGCACCACAAATCGGCTTCCAGGCCGGTGCCATAGAGAGCGAAGACGCTGAATATTAGAGCAACGAGAATGATGGAGCGGCCACCGCTCGTGGTCGTGGATTTCCAGGCTGCCAATGCTCCTACAAAATAGAGCACGATCACTCCGGCCGTCGAAAGCAGGATGATGAAAGTGTAGAGATTTGCGGTTGCTCGGCTGCTGTTGGCGATCAGCAGAAGGATCGTCAGGCCTGCGGAAACGATTTGCGACACCACAGGCGTGTTCGCGCCCCTGGTTCGGGCCATGATGGCCGGAAGGTCATTTCGAAGCGCCATCGCATAGCCCAGTTCGCCTGTCCCCAGAATGAGGCAGTTGAGGCAGCCGATCGCGCTGATCGTGATCGCAAGCGCAGCAAGGGTTGCAGCTGGCCCACCCCAGCGAGACATGATCGCATCCGCAAAAGGCGCCGAAGAGTGAGCGACGACATGTTGAGGCAGGAGCAACTGGATACTCGTTCCTGCAACAAGGAAGATGAGCGCCGAAAATGCGGTTCCGCCCAGAAGCGCCCGAGTAATCGTTCGCTCGGGATCCCTGACCTTGCCGACCGGAGCAGTAGCGTTTTCAAATCCGGTCAAGGCGAAGAATGTAAGGGCCGTGGCTGAGCTCAGATTAGCAAGATTGATCGGTGCTCTTGCGAACGGCTCATAATGTCCTCCCTGGGCGCCGCGTTCGGCGAACAGCCACGCCACCGCGAGCAACGGGATCACCCTGATCGCCACAGTGACGATCGAGACGCTGCCGGAGGCGCGAACTCCAAGGGCATTGACCGCGGCCAGAAGCACGACAGAGCCGATCGCGACCGGGAGAACGAGGTCTGAACGACCGGCGATAAACGACAGGGTCGCTCCCGCCGTGACCGCGACGGAAGCCTGGGCGACCCAGTTCGAGATCCAGAATGACCAGGCGACCAGGAACGCCACAGTCGGCCCGAATTCACGCTCGATATTGGCCTGGATTCCTTCGCCGCCGAAACGGGAGAATCGGGACAGCGCAAAGGCAATGCACATTGCTCCGGCGCCGCTCACCAGCCATCCGACGAGCGCGTTGAGCCCAAGGGGCGCAAGGCTGACGGGAAGCATGAAGATCGCGCCGCCGATGATCGTCCCGACGACCAGGGCGGTCGTCATCCAGATCCCCATCTTGCCGTCGTTTGCCATCGACACTCTTCCCCCCGAGGCGGATGTGGACGCTTACTTACGCGGAACCAAAACGCATTCCTGAGGCAATATCAATAAGTCGGCCGGGCAAGTGTCAGGCTTCGGCCCTGCCGACTTTTCGGCTGCGCCTCACCGCGAGCCACACCGGAATTCCGGTTGCAAGCAAGGCCGCGCCCCACAGCGTCGGCTCGAGCCCTGCTCCCCAGTAAGACCAGAATGAAAAGAGGAGGCCGAGAGTGGCGCAGACGCCGAGCAGAGTTCCGCTCAGCCGCCGGGTTGCAAGGAGACGAAGCGCTGCAGCCGAGCAGCCGGTGTAGAGCACCAGCGTTGCGACCACCGAAATCAGGGTCATGAACGCGTAAAGGCCAGCAAGCGAGCGGCTGTAGTTGCTAAGGACGAGGAGGGTCGCGACTGAGCAGCCGACGACCTGCGCCCGAACCGGGGTCCCCGGACCCGTGGTCTTTCCGAACCATGCCGGGAAGACCCCGTCACGAGCGAGCTTCAAGGGGATTTCGCCGCACACCAGGATCCAGCCGTTGAGGCACCCAAGAGCGCTGATTGCCGCGAAAAAGGCGATGATCGAGCCGGCGGTCGGTCCGATGACCGGCTGCGACGCGTCGGCGAAAGGAGACGGGGAGTGTGCCGCCTGGCTGCTCGGAAGCAGATAGAAGACCGAAGCGGTCGCTGCCACGTAGATTAGTCCCGTCAGGACTGCGCCGAGGACCGAAGCGATCGGGATCGTTCGAAGCGGGTTCTTGACCTTGTCTGCGGAGACGGTCGCCAATTCAATTCCGAGCATCGAGAAAAGCGCGAGCGATGCAGCGCCAGCGATTGAGCCAATGGCGATCGGCACATGCTCCTGCGGCGCAGCGGGAACGCCGCGCCCGAAGTAGATTGCAGCAATGAGCAAGATGGCAATCAAGGGCAGGGCTTTAAGGACCGTCGTCACAAGCTGGACGAACCCCGCTGCGCGAGCGCCATTGGCGTTCACCAGGAACATCAGCCACAGGATCACGATGGCGCTTGCGGGAGCAACGATCGGTCTTCCAAGAACAGGAGCGATGTGGCTGAGATTGCTGATCGCGGCGATCGGAAGGATCGCGCTCGCGGTCCATACCGACACGAGGTAGCTCCACATCACGATGAACGCGATTTCCGGGCCGAACGCTTCCTCGACATAGACGAACGGGCCGCCCTGGATATGAGCGGACAGCTTCGCCAGAGTGATCGCGATGAGCATCGCCCCGCCGATTGCTACTCCCCAGCCGTACATCGCATTGGTCCCGAATGGGGCGAGGACCGATGGAACGAGGAAGATCCCTGCTCCGATCATGTTGCCGATGACGAGCGCGGTCGCCATCGCGATTCCCAGCTGGCGCTCGCTCGAGGCAGGATCGACGTTGATCGGCGGATCGATAATTTCGGTTGAAGCTGCGCCCGCTCTCGTCGACATTCGCTTCTCCCCCACGCGCACAGCAGACCCCTGCGGCGCTCAACGCATAACCGAAACTCTCATCGAGGCGCGTATGAATTCGGGCCTTGGACTAGCTCTGACCGGCCACCAGCCTCCTTGACCCGTGCGCATCGAGCGGCCAATCGGCGCGGCGTCATTTCTCAAGGGGAGCCGATGCGCGCATTCATTTTCCCAGGGCAGGGAAGCCAGTCCGTCGGCATGGGCGTCAAGCTCGCTCAATCGAGCAGGCCAGCGAGGGATGTGTTCGACGAGGTCGACGAAGCTCTCGGGCAGAATTTGTTTCGACTGATGAGCGATGGGCCTGAGGAAGAGCTGAAGCTCACCGAAAATGCCCAGCCGGCGATCATGGCGCATTCGATCGCGGTGTTGCGGACGATGGGCGTTCGCCTGGAGGATGCGGCGAGCTTCGTCGCCGGCCATAGCCTTGGCGAATATTCGGCGCTTTGCGCTGCGGGCTCGTTCGACCTCTCGACGGCGGCGAAGCTTCTGAAGCTGCGCGGCCAGGCGATGCAGCGGGCGGTGCCGGTTGGCGAGGGCGCGATGGCAGCGCTGCTGGGCGCCGATTGCGCCTTGGCGCAGCGCATCGCCGACGCGGCTTCGGAAGGCGAAACGTGCACGATCGCCAACGACAACGATCCCTCGCAGGTCGTGATTTCCGGCCACAGAGGCGCAATCGAGAGAGCAATTGCGATCGCCAGGGACATGGGCGCCAAGCGCGCGGTCCCGCTGCCGGTCTCAGCGCCATTCCATTGTCCGCTGATGCAGCCGGCGGCCGAGGCGATGCGCGATGCGCTTGCCTACGTAGTGGTCGAGCAACCGGTCGTGCCGGTGTTCGCGAACGTCACAGCTCAGAGCGAGATCGACCCGGACACGATCCGCAACCAGCTGGTCGAACAGGTCACCGGGATGGTCCGCTGGCGCGAGAGCGTCGCCAACATGTTCGATGCCGGCGTCGACGATTTCGTCGAAGTGGGCGGAAAAGTCCTGGGTGCCATGGTCAAGCGCATCGTGCCCGATGCGAAGGTCACGAGCCTGGTCACGATCGAGGACGTCGAGGCAGCCGCGAAGGAGATCGCTTGATGTTCGACCTTGGCGGAATGACGGCGCTTGTGACCGGCGCCTCCGGGGGCCTTGGAAGCGCGATCGCGAAGGCGCTTGCGGAGCAGGGTGCTCGGCTGGCGGTGTCGGGGAGCAATGTCGAGAAGCTCGAGGCTTTCCGGTCCCAGCTCGGCGGCGACCATGTTGCGCTTTCCTGCAACCTCTCTGAGCGTGAAGCAGTGGACCGGCTGGTTCCGCAAGCTCTCGAGGCGCTCGGCGGGAAGCTCGACATCCTCATCAACAATGCGGGCGTCACTCGCGACAATCTCCTCATGCGGATGAAGGATGAGGAATTCGAGGAGGTGTTCAGGATCAATCTCGAGGCGGCGTTCAGGCTGATGCGGGCGGCGGCCAAGCCGATGATGCGCGCGCGCTTCGGGCGCATCATCTCGATTACCTCGGTCGTCGGAGTGACCGGAAATCCGGGACAGGCCAATTATGTTGCCTCGAAGGCGGGCCTCATTGGAATGACCAAATCGGTCGCGCAGGAGCTCGCGAGCCGCGGAATTACCGTGAATGCGGTTGCTCCTGGCTTCATGACCTCGGCCATGACCGAGGCCCTTAACGAACAGCAGCGCGACGCCATCCTTTCGCGCATTCCCTCAGGCGCGATGGGCTCGGGGAGCGACATTGGCGCGGCCTGCGTCTACCTCGCATCGAAAGAGGCGGGCTACGTCACCGGTCAGACGCTCCACGTCAACGGCGGCATGGCAATGCCTTAGGACCCTCACGGTCGCACAGGGTCAGCAGTCTCTAGCTCCAGTCCTTGTCGTCGCTTTTCAGGCACCTATATCCTCGAATGAATTCAACGTTTCGGTCGCCTGCTCAAGGGGCCGAGTGGGGCTTGGAAGAAAGAGGGACAGGAAAACATGGCCAAGGTCATTGGAATCGACTTGGGCACGACCAACAGCTGCGTCGCCGTCATGGAAGGCGGCAAGCCGAAGGTCATAGAAAATAGCGAAGGCGCGCGCACCACGCCTTCAGTCGTCGCTTTCACGAAGGACGGCGAGCGATTGATCGGCCAGCCGGCGAAGCGCCAGGCGGTCACCAATCCCGACAATACGATTTTTGCGGTGAAGCGCCTCATCGGCCGCCGCTTCGACGATCCGATCACGAAGAAGGACACCGAGCTGGTGCCCTACAAGATCGTGAAGGGCCAGAATGGCGACGCCTGGGTCCAGGCTGGCGGAAAGGATTATTCGCCGTCCCAGATCTCCGCCTTCATTCTGCAGAAAATGAAGGAAACCGCCGAGGCCTATCTTGGCGAGACCGTCACCCAGGCGGTGATCACCGTTCCTGCCTATTTCAACGATGCCCAGCGCCAGGCGACCAAGGACGCCGGGCAGATCGCTGGTCTTGAAGTCCTTCGAATCATCAACGAGCCGACCGCGGCGGCGCTCGCCTATGGACTCGAGAAGGAAGAGGGCAAGACGATCGCCGTTTATGACCTTGGCGGCGGCACGTTCGACGTGTCGGTCCTCGAGATCGGCGACGGAGTGTTCGAGGTGAAGTCGACCAACGGCGACACCTTCCTTGGCGGCGAGGACTTCGACGCTCGGATCGTCAACTGGCTGGCCGACAAGTTCAAGGCGAAGGAAGGCATTGACCTGCGCACCGACAGGCTTGCCTTGCAGCGCCTGAAGGAAGCGGCCGAGAAGGCGAAGATCGAGCTGTCGTCCGCCCAGACCACCGAGATCAACCAACCCTTCATCACCGCTCGGATGGAAGGCGGCGCAACCACTCCGCTCCACCTCGTCGAGACGATCAGCCGCGCCGACCTTGAAAAAATGGTCGAGGATTTGATCGAGCGCACGATGGAGCCGTGCAAGAAGGCGCTCAAGGACGCCGGGCTCGACGCCAAGGACATCGCCGATGTGGTGCTCGTCGGCGGAATGACTCGAATGCCGCGGGTGCGCGAGCGGGTGAAGGAATTCTTCGGTCGCGAGCCGCACACCGGTGTGAACCCGGATGAGGTCGTTGCCATGGGCGCAGCGATCCAGGCCGGCGTCCTCCAGGGCGACGTCAAGGACGTCCTTCTGCTCGACGTCACGCCATTGTCGCTGGGCATCGAGACCCTGGGCGGAGTGTTCACCCGGATGATCGACCGCAACACGACGATCCCGACGAAGAAGAGCCAGGTCTTCTCGACCGCCGAGGACAATCAGAACGCGGTCACCATCCGGGTCTTCCAGGGCGAGCGCGAGATGGCTGCCGACAACAAGGTATTGGGCCAGTTCGATCTGGTTGGAATTCCGCCGGCGCCGCGCGGCGTTCCGCAGATCGAGGTCACGTTCGACATCGACGCCAACGGCATCGTCAACGTGTCCGCCAAGGACAAGGGCACCGGCAAGGAGCAGCAGATCAGGATCCAGGCTTCGGGCGGGCTCGCCGACAGCGACATCGAGAAGATGGTTCGCGAAGCCGAGCAGTTCGCCGAGGAGGACAAGAAGCGTCGCGGCGCGGCCGAGGCGAAGAACAACGCCGAAAGCCTCATCCATACCACCGAGAAGCAGCTTGCTGAGCATGGCGACAAGGTCTCTGACGACATCAAGTCCGAGATCGAGAAAGCCATCGCCGAGGCCAAGACCGCGGTCGAGAGCGGCGATTCCGACGAGATGCAGCAGAAGACGGCAGCGCTGACCCAGGCTGCGATGAAACTTGGCGAGGCGATGTACAAGGCGCAGCAGGCCGAGACCGAAGGCGCCGCCGGCGCCGAAGCGGGCGCCTCGGGCACAACCGAGCAGCCGGGCGAGGGCGAGGAAGTCGTCGACGCCGAATTCTCCGAAGTCGACGAAGAGAATAAGGGCTGATGATCCGGCGTCGTCTCGTCAAAGGGGCGGCGCCGTTTCCTGTGATGCGTAGCGGGGACGGGTGATGGTCGAGCAGGACTATTACGAGCTGCTTGGTGTGCAGCGAGGAGCTGACGACGCGGCGATCAAGGCCGCCTACCGAAGCCTCGCCAAGGAGCACCATCCCGACCGCAAGAATGGTTGCAAGGAAAGCGAGGCGCACTTCAAGGCGATCAACCAGGCCTATGACGTGCTGAAGGATCCGCAGAAGCGTGCGGCGTACGACCGCTTCGGGCATGCAGCCTTCCAGAATGGCGGCAGCGGCGATCCATTCGCCGATGCTGGAATCAATGGCTTCTCCGATATTTTCTCGACGATCTTCGGCGAGTTCATGGACCAGCGCGGCGGAGTTCGTCAGAACGCGGGGCGCGGTGCCGACCTTCGCTACGATATCGAACTCAGCTTCGAGGAAGCCTTCACCGGCGTCGAACGGACGATCACCGTCGAGGCGCTCGGACAATGCGAAGTGTGCGACGGGCGCGGCTGCACCGGGCTCGATCGCTGCACCAGCCACTGCAAGGCGTGCGGCGGAATGGGCAAGATCCGCACCCAACAGGGCTTCTTCATGGTTGAACGCGGCTGTCCCAACTGCCGCGGATCGGGCGAGGTCATCAGCAATCCGTGCGGCAATTGCCACGGTGAGGGCCGGGCGATCGGCCAGCACAAGCTATCGGTGAAGATCCCGGCCGGAGTCGATGACGGCACTCGGATCCGAGTTGCCGGCGAAGGCGAAGCCGGCGTTCGTGGAGCAGGCAACGGCGATCTCTATCTGTTCGTTCACATGAAGCGGCACCCGATCTACGTTCGCGAAGGGACGACCCTGGTTGCGGAATGCCCCATCAGCTTCACCACCGCGTCCCTGGGCGGAGCAATCAGCCTTCCGGGGATCGATGGAGCGGCCGTCGAGCTCAAGATACCAGCCGGTATTCAGTCGGGCGAGCAGCTGCGCCATCGCGGCGCCGGAATGAGCGTTCTCAACGGCCGCGGGCGCGGCGATCTCATGGCCCGGATCCTGGTCGAGACGCCTACTCGAATGTCAGCCAAGCAGAAGAAGATTCTCGAAGAATTTCGGAGACTCCGAGACCGGCGACGAATGCCCGGCGGTGAAAGGCTTCTTCACGCGCGTTCGGGACTATTTCGCCAGCTGATCGCGCTTCAGGCGGGTAGGAGCATTCCGAAAATCTGGGCAAAAAGCTCGGCTGCCGCATGAAGCTCGAAAGATGGCGTGCGCGCCGACCGGTTCTCGCACTGGAAATATCCAATCTCGTGCCCGTCACGGACGAGAGGAGCTCGAAGGGTCGAGGAGATCCCGGCGGATTTCAGCTCTTCCAGCTGCTGAAGCGTTGGAGAACGCAGCAGCGCTCGATCGACCGGCTCCTTCGATTTGGAAGGAAACAGCCCCACCGGCTCGCTCGATGAATTCGCAACGATCGCCGGGAGCATGCCGGTGACAGCGAGACCAGCTAGCCTGGTCCTGCTGCTCTCGACCCGGTCGCCGCCTGCTACCAGCACCGTTCGATCGAAGCCGGTCAGCGCTCGCATCCGCCTCGCTCCGTCCTCCAGCATCGCCTTGCGCTCGCTTTTGCCGAGCCCTTCGATCAGGCGGCTGACCGACCCCAGACTGTCGCCGACGCCTTCCTCCACGCTCGGCAGGCCTTCGATCAGGATCGTATCCTCGAGCGACTGGAAGGCGATGTCGAAATGGCGCGGCTCATCGAACAGATGAACCCGATAAGCGCGTGCAATACCGCTGCTTCCGCGTTGCCGGGCGAGGCTGTTGCGAAGGTCGTGGAGCGGTTGCGCCAGAGTGAATTCGGATAAGGGCTCGCCGACCAGCCGCTGATGATATTCGCTGAGGAAAGCGTGCGCATTCTCGGACGCTCGAAGGATCAGCCAATCGTGCGAGAGCTCGAGCAGGAACCCGGCCGGCTGGACGATCGCCCCGGTCACTTCAAGAACACTCGCTCGAAGATCGTGTCGACGTGCTTCAGATGGTAGCCAAGATCGAACAGCGCTTCGAGATCGTCGCTGGAGAGGCGCTCTGACACCTCAGGATCGCCCTTCAACAGATCCAGAAGCGACAGCTGCCCGTCCGAATTCCCAGACCTTCATCGCGTTGCGCTGGACGATGGAATAGGATTCTTCCCGGCTGAGGCCGGCCTTCGTCAAGGCCAGCATGACCCGCTGCGAATGAACGAGGCCGCCCATCCGATCGAGGTTCTTCTGCATTCGCTGAGGATATACGACGAGCTTGTCGACGACGTTCGTCAGCCGCGCCAGCGCGAAGTCGAGCGTGATCGTCGAGTCTGGACCGATGTAACGCTCGACCGACGAGTGAGAGATGTCGCGCTCGTGCCACAAGGCGACATTTTCGAGCGCTGGGGTGACATAGCCGCGGACCATTCGCGCAAGCCCGGTAAGATTTTCCGTCAGCACCGGGTTGCGCTTGTGCGGCATTGCCGAGCTGCCCTTCTGCCCGGGCGCAAAATATTCCTCCGCCTCGAGCACCTCGGTCCGCTGAAGGTGGCGGATCTCGGTCGCAAGCCGCTCGATCGACGAGGCCACTACGCCCAAGGTCGCGAAGAACATTGCGTGCCGGTCGCGGGGGATGACCTGCGTCGAAACCGGTTCCACCATGAGCCCGAGCTCGGACGCGACATGCTCCTCTACCCTGGGATCGATGTTGGCGAAGGTTCCAACCGCACCCGAGATGGCGCAAGTCGCAACTCCGGCCCGAGCAGCGACGAGGCGCTCGCGGTTTCGCGAGAATTCCGAATAGGCCTGCGCAAGCTTGAGCCCGAAGGTCACCGGTTCGGCGTGGATTCCGTGGCTTCGGCCGATGGTCGGAGTGAGCTTGTGCTCGACTGCCCTCCGCTTCAGTACCTCGAGCAGGGAGTCGAGATCGTTGATCAACAGGTCCGCTGCCTCGCTCAGCTGCACCGCCAGGGCCGTGTCGAGCACATCGGAGCTGGTCATTCCCTGGTGAAGCCAGCGGCGCTCGGGCCCGAGCTTCTCGCCCGCCCAGGTCAGGAAGGCGATGACGTCATGCTTGGTGACCGCCTCGATCGCGTCGATCGCGTCGATGTCGATCTCACCCAGCGCGTCGCTGTCGTAGGCGGCGCGGATGGTTTTCGAATCGTCCGCCGGAATCATTCCGATCTTGCCCATCGCTTCGGCCGCGAACACCTCGATCTTCCACCAGATGCGATAGCGGTTTTCAGCCGACCAGATGGCCGTCATCTCGGGGCGGGAGTAGCGTGGAACCATGGTCGGGGCGGCTAGCAGAGCCGATGCGCGGCTTCAAATGTCCGCGATCGGCCAGGATGCCGGGAATTGCAGAGGTATGAGGATGCTGACGAGTGATGACATCGAGCGAATTGTGTTCGGCTGCGGCAATTTCGGCGGAATTGGATCTTCGCCAGGCTTGCGCGGCGCCGGCGACAGCGAAGTTCAGGCGCTGAAGCTTCTCGATCATGCCCGGCGGCTTGGACTTCGACGGTTCGATACTGCAAACACCTACGGCGGCGGAGCAAGCGAGATCGTGCTTGGCAAATGGCTTCGCTCGCAAGGGCCAACTTTCCTCAAGAAGGCTCAGATCGCGACCAAGGTCGGCAATCCAAACGGTTGTCCGCCGGGCCAGGCGCCGCTTAGCAGCGAGCAGATCGCTTACCATCTGGATAACTCTCTCGTCCGGTTGGGCGTCGAGCGGATCGATCTCTATTATATTCACGAGCCTGACCCACTGACGCCGCTTGAAGAGACGCTCGGCGCGATGAGCCACGCTGTCGAAGCCGGCAAGATCGCGCTCTTCGGCATCTCCAATGCCTCGATCATGGATGTGAAGGCGGTGAGGAAGCTTGCTGGCGAGAGCCTCGCCTCGCGCTTCAAATATGTTCAAAACGAATACAATCTGCTCGCCGCTGCGGATTCGAACAGGCTGATCCCGTACTGCGCCGAGAACGAGCTCCGCTACACCGCTTTCAGTCCTCTCGCGGGCGGCTTTCTTACCGGAAAGTATCGCTTCGGCGGCGAACCGCCGGCTGAGAGCCGTCTCGCTCGCGCCCCGGAGGTGTGTGCGGGCTATTCGAGTGAGCAATCCTTTGCTGCGATCGAGCAATTGAGGCGAACCTCAGAGCGTGAAGGGAGGAGCATGGGCGAAGCGGCTCTTCGGTTCGTTCTCGATACGCCAGGGCTCGATAGCCTGATCATCGCCCCGCGCCGGATCGGGCATTTCGCCGATCTGGGGCTCGAGCGGCAATGACTGTCCAAAGCAATGGCAAGCTCGGTCATGCCGCCTCTGGAACGGTGATCGCCTGCAAGGGTTAGAAGGCCCGATGGACCAGCGGACGCGAGACGAGGGGCTCGGCGCGGCGGAGGAAACTCGCGTCGTCGTTCGGCGCGCGCCGCTGTGGGCCCGAATCACGACCTTCATCGCCATTGGCATACTGGCGCTCGTGGTCGTCGCTCTCATCGCAGTGTGGATCGAGAGGCGGCCAATCGCCACTCACTTCCTCAAAGGAGAGTTCGAACGGCGCGGCGTCCAGGCGAAATATCATCTCGATAAGGTCGGGTTCCGGACCCAGCAGGTCAGCAACCTTGTCATCGGCGATCCCAGTCGGCCCGACCTCGTCGCCAGGAACGCAATCATCCAGATGCGCCTCAAGCTCGATGGCAGCTTCGCAGTCTACCGCGTGGTGGCGAGGGGAGTGCGTCTGCGCGGACGACTGGTGCACGGCAAAGTCAGTTGGGGACAGCTCGACAAGCTTCTTCCACCACCAAGCAATAAACCGTTCCAACTTCCTGATATCGTTCTTGATGTAGCTGACAGCAGCATATCGCTCGCGACCCCGTTCGGGCCAGTGGGCGTCGCTCTTGATGGCAATGGCAAGCTCAGCGGCGGCTTCAATGGCCGGCTTGCGCTTTCGAGCCCGCAGCTGACGCCGGGCCGCTGCACTGCGATCGGGGTTCACACGAACCTCGCGATTTCGGTTGTCGGCCGCCGTCCCAGGGGTGAGGGCCCGGTAACTCTTGCGAGTTTCAATTGCCCGGCGAGCCACTTTTCCGTCCTTGCCCCGAGGTTCGACGCCAAAGCGACCTTCAACGAGGCTTTCACCGACGTCGACGGCGGCGGCCGGATGGCGATCGGGAAGGTCACCGCCGGTGTCAATGGGCTGGCGCAGTTGGTCGGGGACATCACCTACAAGGGCTCGCTTGCCAATGTGAGCGGACGCGTCAGGCTGTCGGCTCGACAGTCACGAATGGCGACAGCCACTGCCGAGCGCACGCACCTCGACGGCGCCTACCATCTCGGCATGCGAACCGGCACGTTCTCGCTGATCGCAGGCTTCGCAGCCGACAATTCAACGCTCGACCCCAAGATGCTCGACAGCGTCACCATTCCGCTTTCAGCCGCTGCAGGGACGCCGATCGGACCTGTCGCGACGAGCATCAGCAATGCGATCGGGCGCACTGCGAGCCGCTTCAATGCCGGCGGTCAGATCCGGGTCGTCAACTTTCCGGGCGGCGGTGCGGCGCGGATCACAAGCGCGGATATCAACGGGCCCCTCGGCGCTCGCGCCACCATCTCCGGCGGAAGCGGGGTCACCTTCTACTGGCCAAGGTCGCTGCTTCGGATCGACGGAACCATCGACATGGCCGGCGGCGGACTTCCGACTGGCCGAGTGGTTCTCCATCAACCACGTCCAGGCGGACCGCTCGGCGGAGTTGCTGACTTACAGCCCTACATGGCTGGTGGTCAGCGACTGGCGCTCGCGCCGGTTCGCTTCGGCCCTGGGCCAGGCGGATCGACCGCCGTGACCACGTTGGCGCAGCTCGACGGGCCATTTCCAAAGGGACGAGTCGCGGCACTTCGCCTTCCGATCCAGGGACGGCTTGGACCGGGCGGCAATTTTGCGGTGGGTACGGCTTGCGCCGTCGTCGCCTTCAATTATCTCCAGATGAGCTCGCTCCAATTGGGGCCGACGCGCCTTCCAGTGTGTCCGATCGGCCCTGCCATCATCTACAAGCGCGATGGCGGGCCACTGATCACCGGTGCGCGGCTCACCAGCCCTCGCGTCAGTGGCCGCCTCGGAAGCTCGCCGTTCCACCTTGCCGCTGCCGACGGGCAGATCAGTGGAAAAGAGCTCGCCTTCAACAGCGTCGGATTGAGCCTCGGCAAGTCACAAACGCCGATCCTGCTCGACGCTTCGCGGCTGACCGGAACCTTCGCCGGGTCCAACCTCAAGGGCAATTTCAGCGGTGCCAAGGGGAAGATCGGAAACGTTCCTCTGCTTCTCGCCAACGCGGCCGGGAGCTGGGCTTATCGCAATAAAGACCTCATCGTGGACAGCGCCCTTACGGTTTCGGATTCAGATTCCAACCCGCGCTTCTATCCACTTCGAAGCAACGACGTTCATTTGACCATCGCGGGCGATTACGTCCGGGCGGCAGGGTCGCTTCACCAGCCCGACACCGGCACCTTGATCACCAATGTCAGCATCGAGCACCAGCTTTCGTCGGGCGCCGGGCAGGCGTTGATCGACGTTCCGGGAATTGCCTTCGGCCCCAAACTTCAGCCCGATCAGCTCACTCGATTGAGCGAGGGCGTCGTTGCGCTCGTTAATGGAACGGTTCGAGGTCAGGGCAGGATCAATTGGGGTGAGGGCGGAAAGGTTGCCTCGACCGGCGACTTCTCGACATCGAACATGGACCTGGCGGCACCCTTCGGACCGGTGACCGGCCTTTCGACAAGCATGCATTTTACCGATCTGCTCGGGATCGAAACCGCTCCTCACCAGGTCGCTAAGGTGGGCTCGCTCAACCCCGGTATTACAGTGACGGACGGTGTCATCACCTACCAGCTGCTGCACGGCAACCTGGTGCGGATCGAGCGCGGCGAGTGGCCATTCATGGGTGGCCGGCTGATCCTTCACGAGACAATTCTGAACTTTGGCGCTCCGAGTGCGAAGCGGCTCACCTTCGAGCTTCAGGATTTCGATGCGAAACAGTTCGTCGACAGCCTCGGCTTCCAGGGGATCGCGCTCACCGGCACCTTCGATGGCGTTCTGCCGATGATCTTCGATGAAAGCGGCGGCCGGATCGTCGGCGGCCGCCTTGATTCGCGACCGGCAGGCGGCGAGCTCAAATATTCAGGAACAAAACCGGGCGGAATGGCCGCTGGAATCGCCTTCGATCTGTTCAGCGATATCCGCTACAAGTCCATGATTGTACGGCTTAATGGCGATCTCGCGGGCGAGTTCGCGACCACTCTCACGATCGAGGGCCCATCGCTCGGGGAAAGCCATGGCCTCGTTGCCGGCCTCGTTCACTCGGTATTTTCAAAGATCCCGCTCAGGCTGAATGTGAACATCAACGGGCCGTTCCGAGCGATCATCCAGATGGCCAAGGCGTTCAAGGACCCGACCGAGACGATCGCTCCCGTGATGCCCTTTCCGATCAATTCGCCAGCGCTGAAGGTGGACGTGATCAGCACGACCAAGAACGAGCAGCAGACCACCGCGCCGGCAGCTCCACAAAAACCCGCGACCAATTCGCCGCCAACTGGAGGAACCAAGTGATAAGAGCATGGAAACGCGCGCTGAGCATGGCCGTCGCCGTGCCGCTGGCCAGCTGCATCACGGTCAAAGCGCCGGACAAGCCGATCGACGTCAACCTCAACGTCAATATCAGCCAGCAGGTCGTTGTCAGGATAGCGTCCGACGTCCAGCAGATGATCCAGACCAACCCCCAGGCCTTCCCGCCCGCTCCGGGGAAACCATGAAGATCATGGTCTTCATCGCGGCGATGACAATCCTGTCGGGGGCGCCGCTTGCTGCCCAGCCCTCGACCCTTACCGGTGCCATTCAGGCGGGCGCGGTCGGCGAGCGCTACGACGGTTATCTGGCTATAGTCGGCGCCCCCGAACCCCAGGTTCAGCGACAGGTCTCAGCCGTCAACATCCAGCGCCGCAAGCTCTACATCGAGCTCGCCGAGCGCAGGAACGTCACTGCCGAACTGGTCGGAATGGCGGCAGCTTGCCAGTTGTTTTCGAGGCTTCCAGCGGGTCATGCCTATATGCAGAGCGACGGCGTCTGGCACCGACGAGCGCCCGGCCACGCCATCGCGCTTCCAGATTATTGCCGTTGAAAGACGAAGTTGAAGTCTCACGCGCTGCTCGCGGTTGACTATCCAAACTCCGGTTCATAAACGGTCCGCGCTTTGGCGGTGCCGCTTTCCGCCATGTTCCTCGTCCTTGCCCGGCCCCAATGATTTTCGGCGGGGGCGACGCACAGGGGAGAGACATGGCAGAGGACGATACCGACGAGGTCTCGAAGCTTCCACCAGACGCACGCCTCGAATCGCTTGATGAGCGGCTCGACCGCATGCAGCAAGCGGAAGCGAAGCGGACGGCCAAACGGCAGCCTGATTCCAACTATCAGGCAGGCCAAATGGTCCTCAGTCAGCTCGTCGGTTGCCCGCTTGGCGGCGGAATAGTCGGCTGGCTGCTCGACCGCTGGCTCGGGACCAGGCCTTGGCTGATGTTGGTGATGCTGTTCCTCGGTTTCGCGGTCGGCATCTGGAACGTCATTCGAATTGCAAACGAGGCCTCGAGGAAAGCTCGGGGCGAACAGGATTAGGGAACGAAAGTGGCGGCCGAAGTCAAAATCGACCCGATGCACCAGTTCGTGATCGAGCCGATCGCGGGGTCGTTTCAGAATGGCAATCCGTTCGTCTTCACGAATAGCGCGTTATGGACCCTGCTCGTGCTCGGAACGATCTGGGTGTTCATGTACGGCGGGATGAAGCGCGAGCTGATTCCGGGCCGCTGGCAAGTCATGGTCGAAGGGCTGATCGCCTTCGTCGACGACATGGTGAACGTCAGCATCGGACCCGACGGCAAGAAATATCTGCCATGGGTGTTCACTGCGTTCGTCTTCCTGCTGTTCGCCAATCTCATGGGCAACATGCCTTTTGGAATCGTCGCTGCGGCTCACCCGTTCACGGTCACCAGCCAGTTCACATTCACTGGCATCATGTCGATCATCACATTCGCGATCGTGCTCGGCGTCGGCTTCTACAAACACGGCCTTCACTTTTTCTCGCTGTTCGTGCCGAGGGACGCTCCGCTCGCTTTCAAGTTCATCATTGCGCCGATCGAGTTCGTCAGCTTCCTGGTTCGGCCGTTCAGCCTTGGCCTACGACCGTTCATCGCAATGTTCGCCGGACACGTTCTCCTCGATGTTTTCGGGAATTTCGTGGTCCAGGCGATCAACAGCTACAGTGCCGCTGGCTGGGCCATTTCCTTCCTCTGCATGCTCTTCATCATGTTCGTGAGCATGATCGAACTGCTCGTCGCGGCGATCCAGGCTTACGTCTTCGCAATTCTCACCTCGCTGTACATCAGCGAGGCCGTGAACCTTCACTAACCGACAGATTTTCCAAGGAGTTCAAAAATGGATCTCGCTTCTGCCAAGCTCATCGGTGCAGGCCTCGCCGCGATCGGCGTCGGCGCAGCTTCTCTCGGCGTCGGCTTCGTGTTCGGATCGTTTCTCCAGAGCGCGATCCGCAACCCGGCGGCCTCCGACGGCCAGCAGGGTCGTCTGTACATCGGCTTCGCCGCAGCCGAGCTTCTCGGACTGATGGCGTTCGTCGTCGCGATGCTCATCCTGTTCAAATAAGGAACTTCGGGGTTTCCCCGAAGACAGACCATGCCTCAGCTTTCACAGCTATCCGAAGTCTATCTTTCGCAGTTCCTGTGGCTTGCGATCGCGCTCGGATTCATCTTCTTCGTGATCGCGCGCGGGATGCTGCCGAAGATCCAGGCGACGGTCGATGCTCGCGAGAAGCGCATTGCCGGCGACCTTGAAGCAGCTCAGCAGGCCCGCTCCGCAGCGGACCAAACCGAAGCCGCCTGGCGTGCCCGGATGGACGCCGCTCGCGCAGAAGCGGCCCGGATCGCCCAGGAAGCCAAGGCCAAGAGTGGGCGGGACACCGAGGCGAAGGTCAAAGTGGCCGCCGACAAGATCAATCTCGAGGTTGAAACCGCGCAAGCGAGGATTCGCGATTCCCTCGCCTCGGCGCGTTCCGAAATCGAATCGGTAGCAGCGGAAGCGGCGCAGGAGATGGTCGAGCGCGTGGCCGGGCTAATCGTCGACAAGAAGGAGGCGGCTGCAGCCGTGAAGGCGGGGCTCAATGTCTAGCGCATTGCTGATGGCGGCGGTCGTGGCCGACGCGCCCGAGGCCGCGGAGCCGACCGCGCTGTTATTGAATCCGGGCGGCTGGGTCGCCCTTGCGGTTCTCATCGTGTTCGCTCTCCTCATCTGGAAGAAAGTGCCGGGCGCGATCGGCCGGGCGCTCGACAGCAAGATCGCGCTCATTCGGGAGCAGCTCGCCGAAGCGGAGTCGCTGCGCAAGGAAGCCGAGGCGCTGAAGGCCGAATATGAGGCGAAGTCGGCCTCGGCCGACATGGACCGCGAGGCGCTTCTTGAGCGTGCTCGGCACGAAGCTCAAGAGATTGTCGCCAAGGCGAAGATCAATTCTAAGGCCTTGATCGAGCGCCGCACCCGGATGGCCCAGGACAAGATCGCTGCCGAAGAGCGATCGGCGATCGACCAGCTTCGCTCGGCCGCGGCCGATGCTGCTGCAAAGGCCGCGGCGAAGATCATCGCCGACCGGCATGATGCCTCGACCGATGCAAAGCTGGTCGATCGAGCGATCAAGGAAATCGCTCGCTAATAGCCTTATTGCTGGTGCGAGCCGCCGCGCGCGCTTACGCCCTCAAGAGCATGCCCGGCGCAATCCTCGTCGGTTTCGCGGCTGAGGTCGCCGAGGCTGACGATCCCGCACAGAAGTTCCTCATCGTCGATGACTGGAAGGCGCCGTACTTCGCTTCGCTCATCTTGGTTGCGGCCTCCTCGACGTCATCGTCGGCGCGAGCGCAAATGATTCCATCGCTCATCAGCTCGCGTACCGGAGTGTCGGGTCCGTAGCCCTTCGCGACGCCGCGCACTGCGATGTCCCGATCTGTGATCATTCCCACCAGGCGCTCGCCGTCGGTCACCGGAATTGAGCCAGCATCGGCGCTGAGCATGAACGACGCCGCCTGCTGAACGGGCTGATCGGGACGCACCGTCTGGACGTCGCTGGTCATCACATCTTTGACTTTCATGATTGTTCTCCTTCGTAAGAATTCACCCGCAAAAACGAACTCCTAAAGGTCGCCGTTCCGGCTCTTATGGAACGTTCTCGGTCAGGAGGTCATAGGTCGCGACGAGCTCGTCCTTCTGGTTGAAGACCTCAACCGCCCAGCGGACCTGGCCGGTCTCCTCCGACTTGATCGACTTGGAGTGAACGGTCAGCTCCACTCGAACCGAATCACCTGGATAGACGGGGGTCAGGAAGCGCAGATTCTCAAGGCCGGTATTGGCGAGCACCGGCCCTGGCTCGGGATCGACGAACAGCCCCGCCGCGAAGCTTAAGAGCAAATAGCCATGAGCAACGCGGCCCTCGAAGATTGGCGAGGCCTTGGCCGCCTCCTCATCCATGTGCGCATAGAATTTGTCGCCGGTGAACTCCGCGAAATGCTCGATGTCCGCGATCGTGATCGTTCGGGCAGGGGTCGTCCAGGTGTCGCCGATCGAGAGCTCGCTCATCTTCAGGCGGAAGGGGTGGACCGCGATCACATGCTTGGGCGCCCCGGGCACATATTGTTCGGTGATTGCCGCGATCATCGCCGGCGTGGACTGGAGCGCGGTTCGCTGCATGTAGTGCTTTACACCGCGAACCCCGCCCATTTCCTCGCTTCCGCCGGCACGGCCCGGGCCACCGTGGACGAGCACTGGAAGCGGGGATCCGTGGCCCGTCGATTCCGCCGCATTGTCGCGGTTCACGACCAGCATCCGGCCATGATAGGCCGCTGCGCCCCTGATGAGGTCTCGCGCCGCTTCGGGGGAATGGGTGAATAAAGAAAGCGCAAGGCTGCCCCGGCCTCGGTTCGCGAGCAAGATCGCATCGTCCAAATCCCTGTAGGGCATGATGGTCGACACGGGCCCGAACGGCTCGCAGTCGTGGACCGCGGTCGTCGCCCAGGGATCATCGGTCCTTAAGAGCACCGGGGGAAGGAACGCGCCTCCTCTAATCGGCGGTTCGGCATCCGGATCGCCCGAGACAATGCGGGCTCCCGCCGCTTCGAGTTCGCGGATTCGGCCGCGCACGTCGTCCCTCTGGCTGATGCTGACGAGCGCTCCCATTCGCGTGTCCTTCGCGCGCGGGTCGCCGACCTTGGTCTTGGCGAGCCGTTCCGAGAGCGCCTGCTCGAGAGCGTCAAGATATTGCGCCGGCGCCATCGCCCGTCGGATGGCGGTGCATTTCTGCCCGGCCTTGACCGTCATCTCGGTTGCGACTTCCTTGATGAAGAGATCGAACTCGGGAGTTCCGGGCGCAGCGTCTGGCCCGAGCAATGAGGCGTTGAGGCTGTCCTGCTCGGCAACGAACCGAACCGATTCACGAAGAACCGTTGGATGTGATTTGAGCTTGAGCGCGGTGTGAGCAGAACCGGTGAAGCTGACCACGTCCTGTCCGTTAAGATGGTCGAACAGGTTGCCGACGCCGCCGACGATCAGCTGAACAGCGCCGGGGGGAAGAATGTCTGCCTCGATCATGATTCGAAAGGCGGCTTCGGCCAGATAAGCAGTGGCCGAGGCCGGTTTCACGATCGCCGGAACGCCTGCAAGGATCGTCGGCGCGAGCTTCTCGAGCATGCCCCAGACGGGGAAGTTGAAGGCGTTGATGTGGACCGCGGCGCCGTGGAGCGACGTGTAGATGTGCTGGCCAACGAAGGTCCCGTTTTTCGACAGGCCCTCGAGCTGGCCATCAAGCAGCACATGCGCATCCGGAAGTTCGCGCCGACCCTTGGACGAGAAGGAGAACAGCGTTCCTGCACCGCCTTCGATGTCGATCCACCCGTCCTTGCGGGTTGCACCAGTCAAATAGTTGAGCTCGTACAACTCTTCCTTGCGTGCCATGATCGCAAGGCCGAGAGCTTTCAGAATTCGCGCGCGCTCGTGGAATGTGAGCTTGCGCAAGGCAGGACCGCCGACCTCCCGGGAATGCCGGAGCATGGCCCCGAAATCGACGCCGTCGGAGCCCGTCGTTGCAACCGGCGCTCCATCGATGGCGCTCGGGATCTCGATCACGCTGTCGCCTGCGATCCAGCGATCGCGCTCGTAATTTAGGAGCTTGAGTGTCTTCATGCGCGCCCCTTAGAGGAAGTTGAAGGCAAGCAGGAGGGGGCGATGGTCGAACCGGTACGTCAGATCTCGATCGACGACATCGAGGCGGCGCGAAAGCGCATCAAAGACACCGTCCTTCGAACTCCGCTGGTGCGGCTCGACCTTGGCAGCAGCGGTCCGGAGATCTGGCTCAAGCTCGAAAACCTCCAGCCGACCAATGCCTACAAGATCCGCGGCGCCGCCAATGCCGTGGCCAGTCTCTCCGAGGAGGCGCGCTCGAAAGGCGTGTGGACGATCAGCGCTGGTAATGCGGGTCAGGGTGTCGCTTACGCTGCTCGGAAGTTGGGGATCCCCTCCACAGTCGTTGCGATCGAAAGCGCACCCCAGACCAAGCTCAGTCGAATGCGTGCATTGGGAGCGACCATCGTGCCGGTGTCCTATGAACAGGCCTGGGTCGCCGCCGAAGCGCATTCGTTCGAAGGCCTCGATGGGACCTTCGTCCATCCCTTCGACAACCACGATTTCATCGCAGGACACGGCACGATGGGGCTCGAAATTCTCGAGGATCTGCCCGAAGTCCAAACCGTCATTTGCGCGATCGGCGGCGGCGGCCTGATCACCGGTGTTGGAAGTGCGATCAAGGCGCTGAAGCCCGAAGCAAAAGTGCTCGGCGCCGAGCCTGAAACAGCCGCTCCCTATGCGTTCTCGCTGAGCGAAGGCGGCCCGCGCAAATTCGCGGACTGGAAGGCGTCGTTCGTCGATGGTGCGGGTGGCAAGAGTGTCACGGATCGGATGTGGCAGCGAATGCGTGGGGTGACCGACGGGGCGATTACGGTCACGCTCGACCAGACGCGCGACGCGATGCGGCTGATCGCCGAGAAGTCGCGCACCATCGCCGAAGGGGCTGGAGCCCTCGCACTTGCCGCTGCGCTGACCGGCGAAGCCGGGGAGGGGCCGATCGTCTGCGTCGTTTCCGGAGGCAATGTCGACCTTGAAAAGTTCGCGGAGCTGGTCGCCGGCTGACGGCCAGCTCCGCGCTTTAAAAACTTTAGACCCGACCGAGCAGGACCAGGATCACGATGATGATGAGGATGAGGCCGAGGAGGCCCGACGGGCCGTAGCCCCAGTTCCTGCTGTATCCCCAGCGCGGAACCGCGCCGACGAGGAGCAGGATCAAGACAATGATGAGAATGGTGCCCACGTTCGTCTCCTGTTCGTAGCTTTTGCTTCAGTAACGAGTGCAAGGGACGAGAGTTTCAGCGCTCGTGCTTGTGGAAGGAACGGAGCCAAAAGGCAGCCGACCTTGCCTGGCAAATGCCGCGCTCGATGCCTTCTCAAGCGCCTTTCACAGTTCCCTTGCGAATGCGAACAATTGGAGCTCGTGCCGCCGCCCAATTTACTGGCGGGTGCGAAAGCGCCGGATTATGTTGCCCTTATGGATGCGCGGACGAAACGGCAGCAGCGGCTCGAAGACGATCACGGCGACGAAGCGAGCGTTCTTGCTGAGGCAATCGCGACCAAGCGCGATCGGCTGCTTGCCGGGCTGACCCTGATCGCCGGGATCGGCGTTCTCGTCGCGCTGCCCTTCGCTCTTCGCGCCGGTGCTGAGTTCTTCATGCCCGTGACGGCCGCCCTGGTCATCGCAATTGCTCTGGTCCCGCTGCTCGAATGGTTCGAACGTCGCGGCATTCCCTCAAAAGGTGCGGCAGGGCTGTGCGTGATCATTTTTCTATCGCTTGCGATCTTCGTGCTCGGCTCGATTGTCGTTCCCGCCAGCGATTGGGTGGCCCAGGTGCCGACCAAGATCACCAAGGTCCGGTCCACGCTCGAGCCCGTTTTCGACCTTTACAAGAACCTCGATCGCTTCGTCGGACGAATCGCCAACCAGATCGAGGTCAACCACGCGAGCCACGTCCGGACGGTCACGATCGAGCAGCCAAGTTCCTTTGTCGGCCTGCTCGCGACCTCGGCTCCGCACTTGCTTATCCAGCTGTTCTTCTCGTTCCTGGTGATCTTCTTCTTCCTCGCGGGCTGGACCGCAATGCGCAAGAAGACGATCGTCAGCCGCGGCAGCTTCGAGGGCGCGCTCACGACCGCGAGGGTCATCCAGCAGGTCGTCGACGCGACTTCGACCTATCTTGGCACGATCACCCTCATCAATGTCGGCCTTGGGGCACTGACCGCAGCGGCGCTGTGGTGGCTTGGAATGCCGTCGCCCGTAATGTGGGGCGGCATCGTCGCCGTCGCCAATTACATTCCCTACCTCGGTCCGATCGTCTGCGCGCTACTGCTTTTCGTTGGCGGGCTGATGACCTTTGCGGACGTCTGGGGAGCTCTCCTGCCGCCCGCGGTTTTCATCGGCTTTCACCTGGTCGAGGCGAATTTCTTCACTCCGATGGTGGTCGGGCACCGACTGACGATCAGTCCGCTTTCGATTCTGGTCTCATTGTCATTCTGGGCCTGGATTTGGGGCACGACGGGGGCGCTTCTTGCGGTTCCGCTCCTGATTATCATGAAGACGATCTTTTCGGCCGCCGGGACCCCGGACATCGCCGGATTCCTTTTCGAGCATGGAACTTTGACCCATGTCGGCGACGAGGATGAAGAAGAAGTCGAGGAACGCCAGCAAATGGAGCCAGCTATGGTTGACACTCCAAAGACCCTCTCCTAGTCGCCGCCCACGCCAAAAAATGCGGGTGTAGCTCAGTTGGTTAGAGCGCCGGCCTGTCACGCCGGAGGTCGCGGGTTCGAGCCCCGTCACTCGCGCCACTTTTCATATGCCACCGGCTTGAATTAAACATTCGTCCATGGCGGGGCGATCGTCCGCATTAGCCGTTCTGGGGCTTGAGCCGGGAGCCGACGGAGCAGCCATCGAGCGCGCCTATAAGCGGCTCATCAAGCAGCACCATCCGGACCGCGAGGGCGGCGACGCAAGCCGCGCTGCCGAGATCACCAAGGCCTATCGAGAGCTTCGCGGGGGAAAGGCCCACGCCGATCCCCTGCAATTCAACCAATTCGCTGAACGAAGGCCAAGGCCGCGCTGGCCGGTAGCGGCGCTGGTGGCGGGCGGGGCCATTGCGCGGCTTGCTCCTGACGTTAGGGCCAAGCGCGCCTCTTTCGGACGCATTATGGGCGAGCAAGGCCCCAATGCGCCGTCCGCCATTGTTTGCGGACATGCCGCGCGATCCGATGTCGGATGCGCTGCACGTTCAGCCTATCGACCAGGCGGTCCGCAAGGCCGTCAGCTTGTTCCACAGTAGCGATGAGCTGGCGCTCGCCAGCGCGAGCAACGAATGCCAACGAAACTTCCGCAACAATCCCGGAACGAAGATGCTCGACCGCTGCGCGGCCTTCGACGATGCGGTGGTCGGGCTTCAGGACCGTGACCCGCTCCGCGACAATGGGCCGTTCGCGCCGCTGGCAGTCACCGCTCGCCAATGGAGTGCTGCCTCGGCTCTTTCCGACAACGATCTCGCGATCGACGATCGGCTGGACCAGATCCGGTTGAGGGTCGAGATAGCGTTGGCGCCGCAAGTGCCGCCGGTTGCTCCGCCGATCGGCAATGAAGATTAATGCTCGGAAGCCGCCGAACTCCCGCCGCTCCCGGCGGGCGCGGGCGTTGACGCCTTCCCAAGCGGCTGCTGGTTCTGCGCGACGGTTTGGGACGATAGCGCGTATTTCAAATTGTCCGAGGCTTCGAACTTCTTGTCATAGTCGACGGGCGCGATGTCCTTCGAGGCTTCGCGGGCGACGAGGTTGAACCGGACCGCGACCCGCTTGTCGCCTCGCATCGAAGGAGCGAGCTTCAGGGCCTCCGCTCCCGGGATGTCCTTGATCGCGGCCGCGAGCTGACCGTGCTGAGAGTAGACAGGAGTAACGTGCGGAGCTGCGAGCGCTGCAGCCCTTAATGCAGTCGAACTCGGCTCGCGGCCTCTATAGGGGTCGGAAAATGAAGCCGCCTGGCCCCAGCTCCCGGCCCAGCGGTAGAATAGATGAGCGCCGACGATCGCGTTCTTGGCCATGCTTGCGGCCCAGGTCGGGACGACATAGTCGGCGTGATAGTGAGTAGCCCAGCCAACTGGTGCGTAGACCGAGCCTGAGAGGGCATCCTCGGCGACCTTCCAGGCCCGCCGCCAACCGTCCGCGTCCGGTTGATGAGCGAGCGAACCGTCGCAGGTGAAGGTGAACTGACAACCCGTCAGACGGGTCGATCCCTGGTAGACCACGCCGCACACGCTGTTCGGAAAAGCCGGATGGCGGACCCGGTTGAGGACCACTTGGGCGACCGCTCGCTCACCGTCCGTGTCCTGATTGCCGGCTTCATAATAAACCGCGCTTGCGAGGCAATTGAGAGCCTGGGTTCGCGCGGTGTCGGTGCCCGTGAAGGCGAACGGGATGGCGGCTGGATTAGGGCCTGTTGCAACCGGGATTTCAGCATTGACCGCAAGCGCTTGCTGGGGCGCGATCTGCTTCAGGATCAGAGGTGGCGGGGCTGGGGGCGCAGCATTCAAGGCAGGTCCAGCGGCCGGCTCTCGAACAGCCACGCTGCCGATCGCTACCGCGGAGATGAAACTCAGAAAGCCAAGGCCGATCGCTCCGCGCGGATGGGCGCTCACGAGCGTGCGCACGCGCTCCCCCCCAAAGCTGAAGGGTCTCACGAAGGTCGTCGAGCGGCCGGAGGGATGTTAGTGCCTGAGCCATCAGCGGTGATATAGTAACCCAATACAGTCAGTTCAAATGGACGACTATTGCGGAGCTCGGAAGCGACCGGTCTCAATCCAGCGGATCAACGGTTTCAACGGCATAGCCCACGCTAGTCCAACGAAGAGGTAATAGGGCGCCTGCACGAGTGCAGGCCATTTGCCGACGAACGGCGCCAGGCTTGCGACCAACGCCGCCCAGAGGACAATCAACGCCAGGATCACGGCGATTCCAACAAGCTTTCGAGGGGAGGGTTCGCGCATTGGCGCGCCAATAGGCGTTTCCGGTCACGGCTTCCACAGCCGTTAAAGCCGTTAGCGCTTTGCGATCACGGCCGGGGTCGCGCCCGCACGCGCGGCCGTCAAGAACGTGGCGTCATGAGTCCGCAGCCGCGCGAGAGCATCGAAACGCCGCACCCGCGTGCGACCGCTGCGCTGTTCGGCCATGCCGGCGCAGAGAGTGCGCTCCTCGCGGCCTACCGCAGCGGGCGCGTTCCGCACGCTTTCCTGATCGTCGGCGGCAAGGGCATCGGCAAGGCGACGCTCGCCTACCGCTTGGCGCGCTTCGTGCTCGCCCATCCCGATCCGGCGGCGGCAGCAGTCAAGGCGGCGACTTCGCTGGCCGTCGACCCGCAGCATCCGGTCGCGCGCCGCATCGCGGCGCAGGCGCAGGGCGACCTGCTCGTTCTCGAACGCACGTTCAACGACAAAGGCGTGCTGCGCCAGCAGATCTCCGTCGACGACGTGCGCCGCACGGTCTCGTTCTTCGGCTCGACCGCCGGGGAGGGGGGATGGCGCATCGCCATCGTCGATGCCGTCGACGAACTCAACCGGTCGGGCGCCAACGCGCTGCTCAAGGTGCTGGAAGAGCCGCCGCAGCGGGTCTTGCTCCTGCTCGTTGCCCATTCCGCGGCGCGGGTGCTGCCGACGCTGCGCTCGCGTTGCCGCATCGTTACGTTGCGGCCGCTCCCGGCGACCGACGTTGCTGCGGCGCTGGCGGCCGCAACGGGGCGCTCCGCGACCGACCTGGAGGTCCAGCGGCCGCAGCCGCCGCTGACGGCAGCGTCGCTCGCGCCGCCGCCTTTCTCGATGCGGACGCATTGGCGCTGCGCCAGGCGGCGCGTGACGAACTCGACCGGTTGCCGGCGCTCGACACCGCCGCGCTGCACGCGCTCGGCGATGCGCTCGCCGGAACCGACCCGCAGCCGCTCGCCGCCT
>CAWBIC010000023.1:0-44209 GCA_963788765.1 uncultured Alphaproteobacteria bacterium
ATACCAATAATTTCGGCGAGGACGGATTTGACGCGAGCATCAACCACTATATCTCCAATGCGACGAACCGCACCTTCGTTCTATTCGAGGGCGACGAGCTTTGCGGCATGTCGAGCTTCATCGGGATCAACGAAGGACGGCAAGTGCTTGAGATCGGCGGCACATATTATCGTCCAAGATTTCGCGGGACCGGCTTCAATCGGTGCTCCAAGGACATGATGCTACGGCGCGCTTTCGATTGCGGAATCCGCCGCGTCGAGTTCCGCGTCGACATTCGCAACACCCGCAGCCAGGCAGCGATGAAGAAGCTCGGCGCGGTTCGCGAGGGCGTGATCCGCGCCGATCGAATCACCTGGACCGGGCACGTGCGCGATACCGTTCTGTTCGCGATTTTGAAGGAAGAATGGCCCGTCTAAGGGGCGCTCATGCTCCACGGCTGGATCATCCTCGACAAGCCGATCGGCCTTGGATCGACCACTGCGGTTAGCGCCGTGAAACGGATTCTCCGCGAGGCCGATGAGCCCAAGACGAAAGTGGGCCACGGCGGAACGCTCGATCCGCTGGCGAGCGGAGTCCTCCCGATCGCATTCGGGGAGGCGACGAAGCTTTGCGGCCGAATGCTCGATGCGACCAAGGCTTACGATTTCACGATCCGCTTCGGCGAAGAGACGGACACGCTGGATACCGAGGGCGAGGTGATCGCGACAAGCAAGGTCCGGCCGACGTTCGAGCAGGTTGAGGCGTGCCTCACTGGCTTCACCGGTGAGATCGAGCAGGTGCCGCCCGCTTATTCGGCGCTGAAGATCGGTGGCAAGGCCGCTTACGAACGCGCCCGCGCCGGCGAGAAGGTCGAGCTGAAGCCACGGCGGATTACGGTCTACGATCTTCGGCTCGTGAATTCGAACGAGCATGAAGCCACATTCTCCACGCTCGTTTCGAAGGGCACCTATATCCGGAGCCTCGCTCGCGACATCGCCCGCGCAGTGAACAGCGTTGGCCACGTCACCAGGTTGAGGAGGACCCGCGCCGGGCCCTTCTCCCTGGATTCGGCCATTTCACTGGACATTCTGGAGGAAGCCGCTAAGGCGCGCCGATTGACGGAGACGGTTCTGCCGCTGACCGCGGCGCTGGACGACATCCCGGCCCTCCCCGTCACTCCCGACCAGGCCCGTCTGCTCCGTCATGGACAGATGCTGTTCGGGTTCCCCGCGAAGCCGGGGCTTGGACTGGCGATGCTGGAGGAAACTCCGGTCGCTCTGGTCGAAGCAACGGCCGACGGCCTCAGGGTCGTCCGGGGGTTCAACCTTTAGACGAATAGGAGTGACACGATGTCGATTACCACGGAGCGCAAGCAGGCGCTCATCAAGGAGCATGCGCGCGCCCAGACCGACACCGGTTCGCCGGAAGTCCAGGTTGCAATCCTCACCGAGCGAATCAACAACCTGACCCAGCATTTCAAGGCGCACGCGAAGGATAACCATTCGCGCCGCGGGCTTCTGATGCTCGTCAACCAGCGCCGCTCATTGCTCGATTATCTTCGAGGCAATGACGAGCAGCGCTACACCGACCTGATCGCGAAGCTCGGACTTCGCAAGTAACGAAAAGGGCGCCAAAGCGGCGCCCTTTGCACATCGGGGCCAGCCGCAATTCGGCGGCATGGCCTTAGGGGCATTTCAAGGCCCCGAACCGCTCGCAGACCGGCTCCGTCTGCCACTGCTGTCCCGCCGGCATCCGGCCCGCGGGGTGAAGGAAAACACATGTTCGATACGAAGACAGTTGAAATCGAGTGGGGCGGAAAAACCCTCAAGCTCGAAACGGGCCGAGTTGCCCGCCAGGCCGACGGTGCGGTGCTCGCGACCCTCGGCGAAACCGTGGTGCTGTGCGCAGTTACCGCCGCCAAGTCGGTCAAGCCGGGACAGGATTTCTTCCCACTGACCGTCCACTACCAGGAAAAATTCTCCGCTGCTGGCCGAATCCCGGGCGGCTTCTTCAAGCGTGAGCGCGGCGCGACCGAAAAGGAAACGCTGACCAGCCGCCTCATCGACCGCCCAATTCGGCCGCTGTTCCCGGCCGGATTCTATAACGAGATTCTCGTTATTGCTCAGGTTCTTAGCTATGACGGCGAGAACGAGCCGGATATTCTGGCGATGATCGCAGCTTCGGCTGCTCTGACGCTGTCGGGCGTTCCGTTCATGGGGCCGATCGCCGGGGCTCGCGTCGGGTTCAAGGACGGCGAGTACCAGCTCAACCCCCACCAATCCGAAGTTGCGGAAGGCACGCTCGACCTCGTCGTCGCCGGCACCCGCGACGCCGTGATGATGGTCGAATCCGAGGCGAAGGAGCTTTCCGAAGAAGAGATGCTGGGCGCCGTAATGTTCGCCCACCGCGAGAGCAAGAAGGTGATCGAGGCGATCATCAAGCTTGCCGAGCAGGCCGCCAAGGAGCCCTGGGAGCTTGCGCCCTCCGCCGACAAGAGCGCGATCAAGAAACAGCTCAAGGATCTCATCGGCAAGGATGTCGACGCGGCCTACAAGCTCACCAACAAGTCCGAGCGCTCGGCCGCGCTGAATGCTGCCCGCACCAAGGCCGCCGAAGCATTCGCCGAAAGCGACCCTCAGCAGCAGCTCGTCGCTTCCAAGCTCGTGAAATCGCTCGAGGCCGACATCGTCCGCGGCGCGATCCTCAAGGACGGCCGTCGCATCGACGGTCGCGACACGAAGACCGTACGCCCGATCGAGGCGATCGTCGGCTTCTTGCCACGCACCCACGGCTCTGCGTTGTTCACACGCGGCGAGACTCAGGCGATCTGCACCACCACGCTCGGCACCAAGGAGTCGGAGCAGATGATCGATGGGCTGGAAGGTCTCTCCTACCAGCGCTTCATGCTCCACTATAACTTCCCGCCTTATTCGGTCGGCGAAGTCGGCCGCTTCGGTGCCCCGGGGCGGCGTGAAGTCGGCCACGGAAAGCTCGCCTGGCGTGCGCTCCGCCCGATGCTGCCGAGCCTCGAGGAGTTTCCGTACACGATCCGGGTGCTGTCAGACATCACCGAGTCCAATGGCTCGAGCTCGATGGCGACGGTGTGCGGCGGCTCGCTCTCGATGATGGACGCCGGCGTTCCGCTCAAGCGCCCGGTCTCTGGTATCGCCATGGGCCTGATCCTCGAAGGCAAGGATTTCGCAGTGATTAGCGATATCCTCGGCGACGAGGACCATCTCGGCGATATGGACTTCAAGGTCGCCGGCACCAGCGACGGCATCACCTCCCTCCAGATGGACATCAAGATCGCCGGGATCACCGAGGAGATCATGCGCACTGCCCTTAGCCAGGCTAAGGAAGGTCGTGCCCACATCTTGGGCGAGATGGCCAAGGCGCTCGATCACACCCGGGAGGAGCTCAGCGCTCATGCGCCGCGCATCGAGACGATGCAGATTCCCAAGGACAAGATCCGTGAGGTCATTGGCACCGGCGGCAAGGTCATCCGCGAAATCGTCGCTGAGACCGGCGCCAAGGTCGACATCGACGACGACGGCACGATCAAGATCGCATCGAGCGACCTTTCGCAGATCGAGGCCGCCCGCAACTGGATCAAGGGCATCGTCGCCGAGCCCGAGCCCGGCACCATCTATACCGGCAAGGTGGCGAGCATCGTCGATTTCGGCGCGTTCGTGACCTTCATGCCCGGCAAGGACGGGCTTGTGCACGTGTCCGAGATCAAGAATGACCGCGTCGAGAACGTTCGCGACGTCTTGGGCGAAGGCCAGGAGGTCAAGGTCAAGCTGCTCGAGGTCGACCAGCGCGGCAAGGTCCGACTATCGATGCGCCTCGTCGACCAGGAGACTGGCGAAGAGTTGCCCGACACGCGTCCACCGCGCGAGCCGCGCGGGGATCGAGATGGCGGCGGCGGTGGACCGCGCGGGGATCGTGGCCGGCATGGCCGAGGCGGCGGTCGTGACGATCGTGGCCCGCGCCGCGACCGCGGCGACCGCGACCATCGCGGGCCCCGAAGCGACCATGGCGAAAATCGTGGCGACCGTGGCGAGAATCGCGGCGACCGTGGCCCACGCCGTGAGCGTGAAGGCGGTAACAACGATCATGGGCCCGAGCCCGAGTTCTCCCCGGCGTTCCTGACCGGGGATGCGGAAGACTAAGTCTTCAATCCGCAGTCCAGAACCGGAAGGCCCCGCGAGCAATCGTGGGGCCTTTTTGGTTGGTCGACAACTGGCGGACCTGATGGCCCGCTCAAATCCCTCATCGGAAAGACGGCGAGGCTAAGAAGGAACCGCCTCCAATCGGAGATGAGATTTAGCGCGTCACGACTCAATTGCAGATTTTGGGGAATTATCTATCCGGCACGCTCGTGCGGAGTGGCTGGTGGAGCTGAGGGGAATCGAACCCCTGACCTCTGCAGTGCGATTGCCTCCGGGAATTCGAGAATGGCGCGTTTCTGCGGTTCCCCCATACCGAAAACCGCGATTCCAGCGCAGAAATGCGTATTTTTTTGCGATACACCTGCGATACACCGCCACAATCCGGAAGTTACGCAGTTCCGGCGGTGAGCCTTCCTGCGAACGATCACGATGGCCGTGCTGTAGCAAACGACGGCATAAGTTCCCGCGCCCGAATGTCCGCCTCGACAAGTCGGGTTCTCCAAATTTCGATATTTCCGTGATTTGTTCGTCCAGAACGGACAAATTTCCAACTTTTCGAAATATTCTCTTGAAGTGATTTTATATATTCCATATTTTGTCCGTCATGACCGAACACAAGGGCGGTAAGTTAAAACGAGTATTGGACGAGGTGCCCCCCGGCTTTGTCGTCAACTCGCGCTGGCTGAGTTGACACGGAGTCGCGCGAAGCTCGGCCCATGACTATGATCGCGAACGTTGGCTCGAACGCATAGCGCATGGCGTTTATCGGCGGCCGTCTCTGCAGACCGACGCCCAGACGTTACTCGATTGGCGTGTGCCGATCCTCTCCGCCCAATGGCTCATGCATTACGATTTCCATGTCGGGGGAATGAGCGCGATCGCCCTGGATGGCCATGATCACTATCTCGCTCTCGGTCGGGAATCCGACGTTTATCTGTACGGGCGCCCGCCGACCTGGCTACCGAAGTTGCCGCTCGACAGTCAATTCCGGATCAGGAGCCGACAAAAGCTATTCGGCCCGGCCGCAGAGGGCGTCGAGAATAGCGACTTTGATCCGAAAGACGCCGATGCGCCAAACCCATGGAATTGGCCACTCAAGCGCTCGACCCTGGAAAGGGCGACGCTGGAAGCTTTGAACGAGCTTCCAGACAAGGAAAGCTTCCATAAGATCGACATGGTCTTCCAGGGCTTGACGACGCTTCGGCCAAGGCACCTGACCAATCTGCTGATGGCCTGCAAGAGCGTGAAGGCAAAGCGTCTGTTCTTCCTCTTCGCTGACCGGCACCGCCATCGCTGGCTTGCCCACGTCGACCGCGCACAAATCGATCTTGGCAGCGGCCCTCGCGCGCTGGTCGAAGACGGACGTTATGCGGCCGACTACCAGCTGATGGTTCCGGAAGAGTTTGCCACCGCGGTCGACCAGGAAGCTCAGGATGGCGCTTAAGCGCTATGCCGCGCAGGTCAGTTTGTTGGTGCGGGCGATACCCATCCTCGCGGACGAGCCGGAATTCGCCTTGAAGGGCGGCACGGCGATCAATCTCTTCTATCGCGACATGCCGCGCCTGTCGGTCGATATCGATCTGACCTACGTGCCGGTCGACGAGCGCGACATCGCGTTGAAGAACATCGACGCGGCTTTCGACCGGATGGTCAAACGCGCGAACAGCGAGCTTCGCGGCGTCCTTGCGGAGCGCATCGCGGGCGGCGGCGATGGCGACACGAGGCTTCTGCTCAAAGCGGAGAAGGCGGAGGTGAAAGTCGAAGTATCGCCCGTGACGCGTGGGACCGTCGCACCGCCTAGCCTGATGCGCGTGACCGAAGCAGTCGAGGATCAGTTCGGTTTCGCCGAAATGCCGGTTGTCAGCTTCGGCGATCTTTACGGCGGCAAGCTCGTGGCTGCTCTGGATCGCCAGCACCCGCGTGATCTCTACGACGTTGAATTGCTCTACGAGCATGAAGGCATCACCGACGAGCTGTTCCGATCGTTTCTGGTCTACGCGGCCTGTTCATCGCGACCGCTTCACGAACTGATCGACCCAAATCTTAAAGAAATTGATCGCGCTTTTGCGATGGAGTTCGACGGCATGACGGTCGAGCATGTGCCCTTAGAGAGGCTCTTGGCGGCTCGCGAACGCCTGGTTGGCGACATTAGATCGCGCTTTCCTGGGACTGCGGCAGACTTCTTGTTATCGGTGCACGATGGCGCGCCAGACTTCGATTTGATCGGGCTTCCCGATGCCGCCCAGCTTCCTGCAATTCGCTGGAAAGTGATGAACATCGAACGCCTCAAAAGCCAGAATAGGGAAAAGCATGCGGAGCAACGTTCCGCTTTGGAGGCTGCGCTGGCCGCGGGCTAATCCCGCCGCAAGATGCGCTAAGCGCGCAAAGCCGAGGTATCAGACCCTGCAGTTTTAAGGACTGGTATGAGGCAAGGCGTTGAGTCACGGCGGATCGGCCGGTAGGCCTCAAACTGCGGAGTGCCGGCCGCCAAGGGGACCGAACATTGAGCATCTCTGCGGATGAGTTCGTCCGGAAATGGGGACCGTCCGAACTTCGCGAAAGCCAAGGTTCTCACGAACACTTCATCGATCTGTGCCGATTGCTTGATGAGCCTACACCGGCAGAGGCTGACCCGAAGGGTACTTGATATTGCTTTGAGCGAGGAGCGACCAAGTCCACCCGGTGGCGAAGGTAGGGCCGATGTCTGGAAGCGCGCCGGTGTTAAGCGAAACCAGCACATCCTGACGGTCGCGGGGGCGTCTCGAAAATCCGGATCGGATCGGTCGGCGCCTGCGCCTTCTTGGCGCTGCCGAGCTTAGAAAAATCCATCAACCTCGCCCCTCCTAATCGTCTCAAGATGGGGTGGCGAAGAACCGAGACCAATGATTTTCTAGTCGTCTTCGCCGAATTTCTTGAATGGGCGAGCGCCGGGCGACGCACGCTCGCGATCAAGTTAGGGAAAGGACACCCGCCCATGCGAAAATGCAAACGACTGTTTTCGGCGGTCCATGGCCGGGCACTGAACGACGCATATTGGCGCAAAGCTGACGGACGCAGTGCTGCCTCATATACCCGACAGGCTCATCGGCTCTCTCGTCGTGACCGCAAATTTCGTGTTGCGATACACGTGCGATGCACAGCGGCGTCAGGGTTGGGTGCGCTGATCTAAAATGTCGTTTGTTTTCAATGCCGGCGGCTGGTGGAGCTGAGGGGAATCGAACCCCTGACCTCTGCAGTGCGATTGCAGCGCTCTCCCATCTGAGCTACAGCCCCGCGCCTTCAGCCGGACGGCCTACCCGAAGGGTTCGGGCCGCATGGGAGCGGCTCCCCTAGCGGCTTGTCCACTCGCTTGCAACGCTTGTCCCGCAGGAGTTTCAGCCCGCCGATTTCGCGCGTCATTCGTCTCGCTTCAGAGGAACGGCCGGAAGGCCCCGTTCGTTTTACACGCACGTTTGGAAGGCCGGTCCCACCGGCCGTTTCAGCTGAGCAAAGGAGTACACATGGCATACGACCGCTACGACCGCGACGAGCGTTCCCGATGGTCCAACAACGACCGTTCTGACCAGTCCCGGCACCGAGACAGCCTCGGCCACCCCGATGAGCGCGGCTTCTGGGACCGTGCCAGCGACGAGGTCGCTTCATGGTTCGGCGATGATGAGGCAGAGCGCCGCCGCCGTGGCGATACCCACCGCGACCACCGCACGGCCGGCATAGACCGCCGGCATGAGCGCGAGCACGGCGCGTCTGGACGCGGCTGGAGCAGCGATCCTGATCGCCGCGGCGACCGGGACTACGATCGCGACCAGACCGCTTATGGCGGCAGCCGTTCCGACCAGGACTTCAATTACGACCGAGGAGTCTTCAATCGCGGCGGATCGAGTGAGCGTGATTACGATCCCCGTTCACGTCGGGATATGTGGCGTTCCAATCAGGATCGCAATTCGGGCCGTGGCCGCGAAGCGGGAAGTCGCTACACCCCGATGACCGGCAATTATGGCGGGGCCGGCCGATACGAGTCCGACCAGTTCTTCGCAGCGAGCGGTTACGGCGCCGGCGAACGCGCGCTCGGCGATTACAATGATGATCGGTCGAAAACGCCTTACGGCCGCGACGAAACTCGGCGAACGAGCTTCACCGGATTGCGCAACGACGATCGCGAGTTCGATCCAAATTATCGCAGCTGGCGCGACCGCCAGATGGGCGATCTTGACCGCGATTATGATGACTATAGCCGCGAGCATCAGGCGCGCTTCGAACAGGACTTCACCAGCTGGCGCGAGAAGCGGCAGCACAAGCGCGGCCTGCTCGGCCAGATCCGCGAGCATATGGAAGTCGTCGGTAACGACGATGGTCATGTCGGCAAGGTCGACAAGACCGCCGGCGACCGCGTCATCCTCGCCAAGTCGGACCCCGACAGCGGCGGGGCGCACCATTCGCTGAGCTGTTCCGACATCGACCGGATCGACGGTGACAAGGTCATCCTCGATTGCTCCGCGGACGAGGCGCGAAAGCGCTGGCGCGACGAAAGTCGCAAGCGGGCTTTGTTCGAAGGCGACGACCAGGGCGAAATGGGTCCGCGAAATCTCAACAGAAGCTTCGAGGGCACCTACCGCTAATTGGTAGAACGCAGAGCCTCCTTTCCGTGAGGCTGTCGACCCGGCCAGGCCGTCCCCTTCCTGGCCGGGTCTTTTCATACGCGCCGCGCGTGCGTAGCAGCGGGGGGCGAGGAGAAGCGAGATGGCCAGAGCTTGGCACCTGAAAAGCCGACCGCAAGGGATGCCAACCGCGGACAATTTCGAGCTCCAGGACATCGCGTTGCCAGCGCTCGGCGACGGAATGATCCGAATCCGCAACCGGTGGCTTTCGGTAGACCCGTACATGCGCGGCAGGATGAATGACGTGAAGAGCTATGTCCCGCCGTTCCAGCTCGGAGAGGCGCTCGAAGGCGGAGCTGTTGGCGAGGTGGTCGAGAGCCAAGCCGATGGTTTCGAGAAGGGAGACCAGGTGCTCCACATGGGCGGCTGGCGCGACGAGGCCGTGGTTCCTTCGCAAACGGCGACGAAGCTTCCGGACCTGGGCGCCCAGCCGCAACAGTTCCTGGGAGTGCTCGGAACGACCGGTGCCACCGCTTATTTCGGATTGCTCGACGCGGCATCGGCGAGCGAGGGCGACCTCGTTTTCGTTTCGGCCGCTGCCGGGGCAGTGGGATCGATTGCCGTCCAGATCGCCAAAGCGAGGGGAATGACGGTAATCGCCTCCGCCGGCGGCAGGGAAAAATGCGAATATGCTCGCTCGCTGGGAGCGGACGCCGTGGTCGACTATCGCTCGGGGCCGATCCTCAAGAGCCTTGCCGCCGCCGCGCCGAAGGGCATCGATGTCTATTTCGACAATGTCGGCGGAAGCCATCTCGACGCAGCTCTCGCACTCGCCCGCAACAATGCCCGCTTCGCCATTTGCGGGATGATCGAAAGCTACAACCGGCCCGAGCCCACCAGCCTTAGGTTCATCATGCGGATCATTGCGGCGCGCATCCGGCTCCAGGGCTTCCTGGTGTTCGACTATCAGTCCCGGTTCGACGAATTCTATCGCGACATGGCGGAGTGGCTGAAGAACGGCGCTGTGAAATCGCGGGAGACCGTGGTCGAAGGACTTGAGCATACGCCCGACGCCTTCGTTGGTCTGTTCAAGGGCGAGAACGTTGGGAAGATGCTCGTGAAACTCTAAATATCCTGCCCTCGATCGTGAGGGAACGGGCGTTCGAAGCGCGACGGCGGGACCCCCCGATCCAAACCCAGCCAGGCATTTTTAGAGAGACTGGCAAGCGTCCGGGTTGCCGCTTTGGAAACCGGTGCGAAGCGCGTTCATACGCTGTGCCGACGTGCCGTGCGTGAAGCTGTCCGGGACCACTGTCCCTTGCGCCTGCTTTTGGAGCGTGTCGTCACCAATCGCTTCTGCGGCACGCATCCCCTCTTCAAAGTCTCCAGGCTCCATCACCGATTGCCCTTCGGGATTCTTGGCGTTGGCCGCCCAGACACCGGCGTAGCAATCGGCCTGCAATTCGATCTTCACCTGGATTTGATTGCCTTCGGTTTGCCCGGCGCGCGCCTGGAGCTGCTCCGCCTTGCCGAGGGTGCCCATTAGATCCTGGACATGATGGCCGACCTCATGCGCGACGACATAGGCCATTGCGAAATCGCCGGGTGCCTGGAAACGCTGCGACAATTCGTTGAAGAACTCCGTGTCGAGATAGATGTTCGTGTCTGTCGGGCAGTAGAATGGCCCCATCGCCGACTGAGCGGCGCCGCACCCCGATTGGTCGCTTTCGGAATAGAAGTGGAGATTGGTGGGCGTGTAGCGAATGCCCTTCGCCTGCAAAAGTTTGGTCCAGGTATCCTCGGTGCTCGCCTCAACCTGCAGCGTGAAACGCTTGATCTGAGGATCAAGGCTGTTCTTGCCGGCCGAGACCTGCTGACCCGGCCCGACGGTTCCGGTCCCACTTCCGCTTCCGCCACTATTGAGACCGCCGAGCGAGCTCAGGATGAAATAGCCGATCACCAGAACGACCACCCCGCCGATGCCGAAGCGGCTCGCGACGAGCGGCAGGAGGCAGCCGAGGCCGCCCCCCGAAACCCCCGCCGCCGAAGCTGCGGCCGGTATCGTCGGTAAAGTTGGTGCTTTCGCGCTCGTCGCCGAACCGCATTCCGCTCTCCTCTTACTGCTGCCAAATGCTTTGCTTGCGTGACGGTTGCAAACGAGCGGTTGCCCCGCCTAGCGCGGCGGCAAAGGAGGACTTATGATTCTCGAGGGGAAAGTTGCGCTGGTTACGGGCTCGACGTCCGGAATCGGCCTCGCGATCGCCAAGGCCCTCACGGCCGAGGGCGCAAAGCTGATGATCAACGGCTTCGGCGACCGTCAGGAGATCCAGAGCGAATGCGAGGCGCTCGGAGCGATCCACGACGGCGCCGACATGTCGAAGCCCGACGAAATCGCGCGAATGATGAAGCGCTGCGCCGACGAGCTTGGCGGACCCGACATCCTGGTCAATAACGCCGGCATCCAGACCGTCTCTCCAGTTGAGGATTTCCCACCTGAGAAATGGGACGCGATCATCGCGATCAACCTGTCCTCGGCGTTCCACACAACCCGCCTCGCTATCCCGCGAATGAAGGCGAAAAGGTGGGGCAGGATCATCAATACAGCAAGCGCCCACAGCCTCGTCGCCTCGCCGTTCAAGAGCGCTTATGTGACCGCCAAACATGGGATCGCGGGATTTACGAAGAGCGTCGCGCTCGAGACGGCAACGAGCGGCATCACGGTCAACTGCATCTCGCCGGGCTACGTCTGGACGCCGCTGGTCGAAAAGCAGATCCCCGACACGATGAAGGCGCGCAACATGACCCGCGAGCAGGTGATCAACGACGTGCTCCTTGCCGGTCAGCCAACCAAGCAATTCGTCACGGTCGAGCAAGTTGCAGCGCTCGCTCTATTCCTGTGCCGGGACGAGGCTGCCTCGATCACCGGCGCGAACCTCAGCATGGACGGCGGATGGACCGCCGCCTAGGCTCGTTGCCGATGCGCGCCTGTCTCATCCTCGCCGCTTTGCTCGCCTGCTCCTCGTGCAGCGTGATCGAGCAGCCGTCGGGCCTCATTCCGCGCTGGACGACCGCTTGGAAAGAAGTTGCGAGCAAGGATGACCAGCTGCGACTGGCAGGCTGGCGTTCGAGCTTCGTCGCGGCTCTGACTGCTGCCACCAAAGCCGGCCACGCAGGGGATATCGCCCGAGAAGGCGCGTTGCTCGAGCCCGATGCCGCGCTTGGAGCGCCTGGTATCGAGAACGGCATGTTCCACTGCCGTGTCATCAAGATCGGATCGAAGGCAGATAGCAGCAGCCCCGCCTACACCTCTTTTCCGTCATTCCTCTGCCGGGTTAAACCCGATCGCGGCCTCATGCGCTTCAACAAGTTCGGAGGGCAGCAGCGCTATGTCGGGCTGATCTTCCCGGGCGATGCAGTGAACCAGATCTTTCTTGGAACCCTGATCCTCGGCGATGAGACTCGCGCGATGCAATATGGACAAGACAAATTGCGCGACGTCGCCGGCTATGTCGAGCGGATCGGCCCCAAGCGATGGCGGATCATCATGCCCAAACCATCGTTCGAGTCGCAATTCGATGTGATGGAGCTGGTTCCCGCCGCGGGCTGAAAACCGCAGGCGTTCATCACTTCTTTGTAAAATTTAGCGACACCTGTGGCATGTCGGCCAAACTGACATTGCCCGCGGCATGCACGCGCTGATCGCCTTCTGGAGCGATGCGCTGGCGGCTGCTTTATTTGCCGGGCTAGCGTTGTGGAGGCTTCGGCACGCTGCCCGCCAGCCAATGCAGCGCCTGCTTTCGGGTGCGTTCGCAATGACGGCGTGCTGGGCGTGGCTCGCTGCGGTCACACCCGGAGAGCCGATCGTTGGTTATGCCGAGAGCGCTCGAAACCTCCTTTGGATCAGCATGCTCTACAGCGTCTCCGCCGCCGAGGATGAGCGCGAGCATGGGCTGAAGCTCGTTTATGCTGCGGTTGCTGGAGCGATCGGGCTGCAGTTGATCGGTGCGATTCTGGAGTTCATCCGGCCAAACGGAGCGCTGGCGCAAACCGGTCTCCTCTTGAGGATCACAACGGCCGCAGGAGCGCTCGTCCTCGTCCACAATGTCTACGGACAGGCGGCGCCCGCAAGCCGGTCGCATATTCGCTCCGCAACGCTCGGTCTCGCGGTCCTGTGGGGCTATGATCTCAACCTCTATACGGTTGGCTATTTAGGCTCTTCGGGCGCGGGACGGCTCCTTGAATGGCGGGGCCTTGCGGTTGCGCTTGCAGCGCCGCTTTTCGCGCTTTCAACGCGCGATGAAAGCGGATGGCGGATACGAGTCTCGCGAGCCGCGACATTCCAGTCCCTCTCACTCCTCGCAATCTGCGCCTATTTCGCGCTGATGGCGATCGTCGCCACTGCGCTTCGCGGTTCCGGCATCGATTGGTCCGCTGCGCCGCTAGTTGCTCTCCTTGCAGCGATGACCGTCGGAGCGATGGTGTTCCTGCCGAGTGCTCGGGCGCGCGGCTGGATCAAGGTCAAAATCGCGAAGCATCTGTTCGAGCATCGCTACGATTATCGGACGGAATGGCTTCGCTTCACCGAAACTCTTGGCGACGACGGACCTGACGCGCCCCCGCTCGGTGAGCGCATTGTCAAAGCCTTCGCTGACGCTGTTGATGCCCCCGGAGGCTTGTTGATGGTCGGCGACGGCAGCTCGCCGGCTATCGCCGGCAGCTGGAACTGGCCAGGAGACTGTCTTTCGTCAGACGGGCTTTCGCAATCGGCAGCACTCTGGCACGCGATCGAGGAAAGCGGCCACATCGTCGAGTTCGAGGCGCTCCGCCGCGGCTGGGCAAAGGCGCCCGACCAGAATCTGCCGGTTCCGAGCTGGGCGGTCGAGCAGGACTCGATCTGGGCCGGCGTGCCGCTCCTTCATCAGCAGCGTCTCGTGGGCTTCGTCATCCTCGCGGCGCCCGAATATCGACGCCCGCTCGACTGGGAAGACTTCGACCTTTTGCGGACCGCCGGCAAGCAGGCGGCAAGCTCGCTTGCCGAAGCAATGGGTCAGGAAGCCCTCGCGAATGCGCAGCGGTTCGAGGAATTCAACCGCCGATTTGCCTTCATCCTTCACGACATCAAGAATCTCGTGAGCCAGCTCTCGCTCCTTGCCCGCAACGCCGAGCGCCACTCGGACAATCCCGACTTCAGGGCCGACATGATTGCGACCCTGCAGTCGTCGGTCGGCAAGATGAATGAGCTTCTGGCGCGGCTTGCGCCACGCTCCGGTGCCCGCGTTCAGCGGGTCGAGCCTCAGCCGCTGCGCGACGTCCTCTCCGCGGCAATCGCTGCAACCCGGCGCGATCGCGACATCCAGCTCGCGTGCGATTCGAATGTCTGGGCGATGTTTGACAAGGCCGCGCTCGAGCAGGCGGTCGGGCACCTTCTCCAAAATGCCGCCGACGCAAGCAGCGGGACTTCCGTCTGCGTCAGGGTCTCTGCCGACAACCGCAACGTGACCTTGGCAATTTCCGATGAGGGGATCGGGATGGACAGCGACTTCATCCGCAACCGACTGTTCCAGCCCTTCGCTTCGACCAAGCCCGGCGGCTTCGGGATCGGCGCGTTCGAAGCGCGCTCGCTGATCATCGCGATGGGCGGACGAATCGACGTGGAAAGCCAGCCCGGCCGCGGAACAACCTTCACCATCACCTTGCCGGCAGCGCAGCTGGCAAGCGAACCTGAACGGAAAATCGCATGAGCGAACAATCCAAAGCCCTGCTCATCGTCGAGGACGATGAGGGCCTCCAGCGCCAGCTCAAGTGGGCCTATGATGGCTACGAGGTAGTATGTGCAGGTGATCGGCAGAGCGCGATCGACGCCCTTCGCGCATATGAGCCTACTGTCGTCACTCTCGACCTTGGGCTTCCGCCCGATCCGGACGGTACCGACGAGGGATTCGCAACGCTCGCCGAGATCCTTCGGCTGAAGCCGGACACCAAGGTGATCGTCGCTACCGGCCATGGCGCTCGCGAAAGCGCGCTTCGGGCGATCGGGATGGGCGCGTACGATTTTTACAAGAAACCGGTCGATATCGATGAGCTTGGGTTGATCGTCTCGCGCGCTTTCCATCTCCACGAGATCGAGGAAGAGAAGCGGCGGCTGGAGACCGGCGCTGCGTCAACCGTGCTCGGCTCGATCATCAGCGCCGCTCCTGAGATGACGAAGGTCGCTCGAACGATCGAACGCGTGGCCCCTGCCGACGTCTCGGTGATGTTGCTCGGCGCCAGCGGCACCGGCAAGGAGCTGCTCGCGCGCGCAGTGCATGAGAATAGCGGCCGAAAGGGCGCGTTTGTCGCAATCAACTGCGCCGCGATCCCCGAAAGCCTGCTCGAGGCCGAGCTGTTCGGCTACGAGCGCGGAGCGTTCACCGGTGCGGTCAAGTCGAACATTGGCAAGATCGAGCTCGCCGAAGGAGGCACCCTGTTCCTCGATGAGGTCGGCGACATCCCGCTGCCGCTTCAGGTCAAGCTACTTCGCTTCTTGCAGGAGCGCGTGATCGAGCGGATTGGCGGGCGCCAGGCGATCGCGGTTGACACGCGAATCGTCAGCGCGACCCACCAGAACCTTGACGCGATGACCGCGGACGGCCGCTTCCGTGAGGACCTCTATTACCGACTCGCCGAGATCGTCGTGAAGATTCCATCGCTTGCCGAGCGCTCGGGAGACGCGGCCCTGCTCGCCCGGCACTTCGTCAACCGCTTCGGCCGCGAATTGAATTCGGGGGTTCAGTCCCTCAGCTCGGACGCCGTCGACGCAATCGATAGCTATTCATGGCCCGGCAACGTCCGCGAGCTCGAAAATCGGATCAAGCGCGCGGTTATCATGGCGGACGGGAAGAGCATCACCGCCGGTGACCTCGATCTCCAGACGGGTCTCATTCCTGATGACGGCGTGCACCCGATCAATCTTCGAGCGGCTCGCGAGATCGCCGATCGCAAGGCGATCCGCCACGCCATGAGCCGGACCGAGAACAACATCTCCGGCGCTGCGAAGCTTCTTGGGATCAGCCGCCCGACGCTCTACGATTTGCTGAAGCAATATCGCCTGTCCGCCTGACGCGCTCTTTAAAAGATCAGCGGAATGTTCGCTCGAAGTCGGCGCTGACGAAGCGGCGAACTTCAGTGCGGAGATCCGCTCGCTGATCGTCGCTCGGATCGGGTTGAGATCGGCGTTGGACCGGTGGGCGAGCCGGTCGAGTAATGGCCGCATCCGCTGAACGGCTCCGTTCTTTCCGATCTCGACGCAATAAACAATCGGTCCGTGGACGCCGCTCGCCACGCCCGAGCGAAGGTCAGCGAGCGCCCCTGCCACCGGTTCGCGCATCGCCTCGGGGTTGAGAGCGCCCTGGGTGATCACGCCCGCTTCGCTGATGTGCCCGTGCATCACAAAGCGTCCCTCGGTCGGGTCCATCGCGCCGTCAACCCGCTGGACCGCGTGCGGGACTCGGTCGTCGAACAGGGTCAACCGGTTGAACCGGGGCTCGATGAGATCGAAGATCGCGTTGCCCGCAGCCGGTCGATCGAGGTTAGAGCGGAACAGATCGCGGTCCTGGAACACCATCGTCTCGCCGCCGATCGTCTTTCGCTCGGCGCGAGTTAACGAGAACACATAACCGAAGCGGCCGTTGACCGAATCGTTGTGAACGCCCTGGGAGCAACCGGGTACGTAAAGGCTAAGGAAAGGCCAGGTGACCGAGCCAAGGCCCAAATTGACCGCCGCCCACGTCCGCAGGGCGTCCACGAATGCCGCGACCTTGTCGCGCGCGATCACCTTCTCGGGCGCCGTCCTTAGATAGGTGTAGGATCCGGGAACGTGCCAGTAATTCCACACCTGGTGGATGTCGGCCTTATGATCGCTCGGGCTCCCGAAGTGAGCGTCGATATCCTCGCGCATTGCACGGGCTTGATTTTCAGCGATGAATTCATCGACGATGACGAACCGCTCGGTAATGCATTTGTCCATGCGCTCGCCCCCGCTACGCGAGCGTAGGTCTAGCGCCGAACGTCAGGCACTCAAAGCCTCTGCAATTTCGGCGACTTCCAGCCAGCGCACCTCGGCCGCGTCAATGTCGGCTCGATGGCGGGCGATCCGGGCCGTGAGCTCAGCGAAGCGAAGCGGATCACTGCCATAGAGGTCCGGGTCCGACAGCGCCTGTTCATCGGATACGACAAGCTCGCTCAATCGCTCGATTTCGCCTGGCAGGCGATCATAGTCGCGCTGGTCCTTGTATGTGAGCTTTCTGTTCGCCTGCGAAAGACGAGGTGCCGGGGAGCCCAATGATCTTGCGCTGGCTTGGGTTCTCGCCGGGGCACGATGCTCTTCATAGCGTTTGCGGACCCAGTCCTCGTAGCCACCAGCAACGATGTCGATCTTGCCCGAACCATCCATTCCGAGCGTGATCGTCACCGTTCGGTCGAGGAAGTCGCGATCGTGGCTGACGATCAGCACCGTGCCCTCATAGTCGGCGATCACTTCCTGAAGCAGGTCTAGCGTTTCGAGGTCGAGGTCGTTGGTCGGCTCATCGAGAACAAGCAGGTTTGCTTGCCGAGCGAACTCCCGTGCCAGGAGCAGCCGCGAGCGCTCGCCGCCGGACAGCGAGCCGATCGGCGCATCGGCAATCGCCGGGTCGAACAGGAACTCCTTCAGATATCCCTTGATGTGCTTTTTCGAACCGCGCACTTCGATCCAATCGCCGCCGTTGGCCAGAACGTCCCTCACTCGGCGGGTTGGCTCCATCAGTTTGCGCTGCTGGTCGATGACGATTCCCGACAAGGTCTTGCCAAGGGTAACCGTGCCGCTGTCGGGAGCCAGCTCTCCGGTCAGGAGCTTCAGAAGAGTGGTCTTTCCAGCGCCATTCGGACCGACCAGGCCGATCCGGTCGCCGCGCTGGATGCGAAGCGAAAAGTCACGAATGATTGGCCGGTCGCCGAAGCTTTTCGAGACGCGATCAGTCTCAATCACGGTTTTCGAGCGAACGTCGTCCTTGGCGAGAGCCAGCTTCGCCGTCCCGACAGTCCCAAGCATCGCCGCTCGCTGAGCCCGCATTGCGCTGAGCTTGGCAAGCCGTCCCTGGTTGCGACGGCGGCGCGCCGTGACCCCGCGTTGCAACCAGTGGAGCTCGATCTTGAGCTTGGAATCGAGCTTTTCGGCTGCCCGCGCCTCTTCCTCATAGACTCGTTCGGTCCACGCCTCGAAGCCGCCGAAGCCGATCTCGGAGCGCCGCAACTCGCCGCGATCGAGCCAGATGCAGCTTCGCGTAAGCCGAGTGAGGAAGGTGCGGTCGTGGCTGATGACGATGAAGGCGCCCTTGAAGCGCTTCAGCCATTCCTCGAGCCACTCTATCGCGCCGAGGTCGAGATGGTTGGTCGGCTCGTCGAGCAGCAACACATCCGGGTTCTGCGCAAGCGCCCGAGCGAGCGCTGCTCGGCGCCGCTCCCCGCCGCTGGCCGTATTGGTCGGCCGCGAAAGATCTATGCCAAGCTGGTCGGCAATCGCCGCCGCTTCGTGAGGCTCGGGTGCGTCCGCGCCGCTCACCACCCATTCCTGAAGCGTCGCGCAACCGTCCATCTTCGGGTCCTGCTCGAGCAGGATGACATTTGTCCCGGGCACGGTCGTGCGCTTGCCTTCATCGGTATCGATCCAGGCTGCGAGGCATTTGAGCAAGGTGGTCTTGCCCGCGCCATTGCGACCGATCAGAGCGAGCCGGTCCCGCTCGCCGATGTAGAGATCGAGCCCGCGGAAGAGCCAGCCCTCCCCTTGAATCAGTCCGAGGTCTTCGTAGGAAAGGATTGGCGCGGCCATGACTGGCCCCCTAGCCAATGGACGCGCGCGCCTGAACCCCTCGAGCTTATTACTGTTGCTCGTCTGCAACGCTGCATGACCCTGAACGAGTTAATCCCCGGCGTTCATGGCCAATTCAATGGCCGATGTTAGAAAGCGACCCGACGAGAGAGTTGAGTCATGAACCATCTGCGTACCCTTCTTCTCGCCGGCATTGTTGCCGCCGGCCTCAGCAGCGCTCCGGCGCTGGCCGATGGGCCGCACGGTCGTGGCGCGCCCCAGGATCAGAACCAGGGCTTTGACATCCAGACTCCCCACCGGGAGCAGGAGCGCGCTTTCCAGGATACGAGACAGGGGCGTTCGATGCCGCTTCCGCAGCTCGAGCGGCGTGTCATGCCATTCATGGGCGGGGCCGATTATCTTGGTCCGGAGATCAGCGGCGAGACCTATCGAATGAAGTTCATCCAGAACGGGCGCGTGATCTGGGTCGACATCGACCCGCAGACCGGGCGGATCATTCGCCGCTCGCGGCCCTAGAAGATTGTAACGGGCTCGGATTGACTTTTCGTAGCTCCATCCCAGTTGTTTCGCCAAAGCAACCTCTCGCCGCAACGCGGGTTGACGGTTTGCAGATGAACAGCTCCAGGGAGCCGAAATGCGCGTTCTGATCGTCGAAGACGAACCAAATCTCGGGCGTCAGCTCCGCTCGACTCTCGAAGGCGCGGGCTATGCGATCGACCTCGCGACCGACGGCGAGGACGGTCATTATCTGGGCTCGACCGAGAGTTATGACGCAGTGATCCTCGATCTTGGGCTACCGGAAGTGGACGGCCTGACCGTGCTTGATCGTTGGCGCAAAGAGGGGCGGAAGATGCCGGTGCTCGTGCTCACCGCGCGCGACAGTTGGTCGGACAAGGTCGCCGGCCTCGACGCCGGCGCTGACGATTATCTTGCAAAGCCGTTCCAGACTGAAGAGCTGATCGCGCGGCTTCGCGCCCTGATCCGCCGCTCGTCGGGCAATGCGAGCAGCGAGCTGATCGCCGGCGACATCCGGCTCGACACGCGCTCGGGCAAGGTCACCAAAAGCGGCGAGCCAGTCAAGCTCACCGCTCAGGAATATAAGCTCCTCTCCTACCTCATGCACCACAAGGGCAAGGTGGTCAGCCGGACCGAGCTCATCGAGCATATCTACGACCAGGATTTCGATCGCGATTCGAACACCATCGAAGTGTTCGTCACGCGAATCCGCAAGAAGCTCGGCGCTGACGTGATCACGACGATCCGAGGACTTGGCTACAGCCTCGAGGAGCCGGCAGAGGTCAGAGCTTCTTGAACCAGGAAGCCGCCACCGTCGCGGCGGCGTCCGAGCTATCATCCGCCGCCAGCCGGAGGGCTCACCGGCGGCGCACCGGCTCACTGAACCGCCGCATGATCGGGGTTGCCGCGGTATGGATCGCTGCGCTTCTTTTGATCGGCGGATTCGCACTCGACCGGGTCCTCGCGCGCTCGTTCGTCGACAGCTTCGACAACCAGCTCGTTTATATGCTCAATTCGATGGTCGACGCGTCTGAGATCGATCCCGTCGGCGGGGTGCGGTTCACGCGCGCTCCTGCCGAGCAGAGGTTCATCCAGCCCTATTCCGGCCTCTATTTCCAGATCGCGGGCACGGGAGCTGGGGCAGATATCTTTCCTTCGCGGTCGCTTTGGGACCGGCGGCTGAAGTCAACCGACAAGCAATTCAACCTCAAGCCCCACCTCTACGACAGCGACGAGTTCTGGGATCCGGTGCGAAAGGAGAAGCTGCGGATCGCCGAGCGCGACGTAATCCTTCCCGGATCGAACGTTCGCTGGCGTTTTCAGGTCGCGGAATCGCGCGAGGCTCTCGATCAACAAATCCACCAATCACGACTCACGCTCTTCTGGAGCTTCAGCGCGCTTGGCGTCGGATTGCTGATCCTTGCCGCACTCCAGACTTTCTATGGTCTGTGGCCCCTGAGGCGAGTCCAGCGCGACGTCTCGGACATTCGATCGGGTGAAAAAACGCGCATCAGCGCCGATTTTCCGACCGAAATCCGTCCGCTGACCGAGGAAATCAACCAATTGCTGGCCCACAGCGAGGAACAGGCCGAAGAAGCGCGGCGTCACGCGGGCAATCTTGCCCATGCGCTCAAGACACCGCTGACGGTAATCACCAACGCCGCGACCGCGCATGCGGACGACCTTGCCGCAACCGTCTGCCGCGAGGCGCTCGTGATGCGGCGGCAGGTCGATCACCATCTCGCCAGAGCGCGCGCCATCGGCCGCCGCGCTTCCTCGCAGGCGCGAACTCGCGTCTGGGAAAGCCTCGAAGCCGTGCAGCGCGCGGTCGATCGGCTTTACGAGGGCGTCACGATCGACATCGCCGGAAACCACGAGGCGCAGGTCCGCGTCGAACGCCAGGATCTCGACGAAATGCTCGGAAATCTCGTCGAGAATGCCGCGAAATATGGCGGCGGCCGAGTGTTCGTCACCGTCATTCCTAGAAGCGCCGTGGTCGACATCGAGGTCGAGGACGACGGGCCCGGAATCCCTTCAGAGAAGTGGAGCGAGCTGTTCAGCCGCGGGGCGCGGCTCGACACCACCGGCAAGCCGGGAACTGGCCTCGGCCTCGCGATCGTGCGCGACGTCGCGGAAATCTACGGCGGATCAGTGTCGCTCGACGAGAGCGAGGATTTGGGCGGACTACTCGCGCGCCTCACGCTTCCGGCCGGATAGTTCCGCCCTCCGTTGAGGGGACGAGCCCATTCGTCGAAAAGTCTTGCCAAGAAAGCTGCGCTTGCGGCATTGCGCTGCAGATTCTCGCTGAGGGTAATAAATCCATGAAATTCAAAATGTTGCTCGCGACTGCGAGCCTGTTTGCAGTTGCGTTTCCGGCCTCCGCCCAGCCCGCCAAGCCGGCCTATGGCGATTGGGGCTATGACGCCTCCGCGATGGACAGGTCGGTGAAGCCCGGCGACGATTTCTGGTCCTACGTCAACGGCTCGTGGAACTCCAAAACCCAGATTCCGGCGGACCTGCCGGAGGCCGGACCGTTCATGACGCTTTACCAAAAGTCGGAGAGCGACGTCCATGAGATCCTGGACCAACTCGCCAAGCAGCCGAACCGGGATCAGCTCGGCCAGCAGATCGGTGATTATTTTGCGAGCTTCGTCGACCAGGCTGCGATCGACGCCGCGGGAACTGCTCCTCTGGAGCCGTATCTCAGCCAGATCGAGGGGGTGAAGACTCGCGGCGAGCTCCTCTCTCTGTTCGTGAAGCCGGGCTTCGCAGCGCCGGTCGACGTCTCGATCAGCCCCGATGCCAAGCATTCCGATCGTTATTCAGCGACCACCGGCCAGGCGCATCTCGGGCTTCCGAGCCGCGAATATTATCTCGACCAGAGCGAGAAGATGAAGGCCCACCGCGCGGCCTATCGCAATTACATCATCGATATCGAGAAACTCGCCGGCCTTCCGGGGGGCGCCGCGGCGGCTGACCGGATCATCGCGCTCGAGACCGCCTTGTCGAAGACGCAATGGGCCGCCGCCGACCGCCGCGACATCGACAAGACCTACAACCCGATGTCCGTTGCCAAGCTCACCACGCTCGCGCCGCAGTTCCAATGGTCATCAACGCTCGCGAAGGCGGGGCTTGGAAGCGCCAAATCGATCATCGTCTCGGAGCCGTCAGCAGTTTCGGGCGCGGGAAAGATCCTTGCCTCGACGCCGCTCTCGACGTGGAAGGAATGGCTCGCGTTCCGCTTCGTTTCCGACCACGCATCCTATCTTCCAAAGCCGATCTACGACCTGAAATTCGGGTTCTTTTCGAAGGAGCTCAACGGCGTCGAGCAGCAACGCGATCGCTGGAAGCAGGGCATCGCCGCGGTCAACTCCGCCCTCGGTGAAGGTGTCGGCGAGATGTACGTAAGGTCACATTTCCCGGCCCAGGCGGAAGCCCAGATGAAGGAGCTGGTCGGCAATCTCGAGGACGCCTATCGCGAGCGCATCACCAACAACAAATGGATGGACGACGCGACCCGCAAGGCGGCGCTCGAGAAGCTCTCCGCATTCGAGCCGCGGATTGGCCATCCGGTGAAATACATCGATTATTCGTCGATGAAGGTGGTGAAGGGCGATCCGCTCGGAAATGCAATGCGCGCCGCAGATTTCGACTGGGCGCTTTCGCTCAGCCGCTTCCCCAAGCCGGTCGATCGCTCACTCTGGGAAATGTATCCGCAGACGGTCAATGCCTATTACGAGCCGTTCACGAACCAGATCACCTTCCCGGCGGCGATCCTTCAACCGCCTTTCTTCGATCCGAACGCCGACCCGGCCGCAAACTACGGCGCCATCGGCGCTGTGATCGGCCACGAGATGGGCCACGGTTTCGACAACGAGGGCCGCAAGTTCGATCCCCAAGGGCAACATGCGCGACTGGTGGAGCGCGAGCGCAGCAAAGGCCTTCACGTCCCGGACCGATGCCTTGGTGGCTCAGTACAACGGCTACCATCCGTTCCCGGATCTCGCGCTCAACGGCAAGCTCACTCTTGGCGAGAATATCGGCGACCTTTCGGGCGTCGAAGCGGCCTATGCAGCGTACAAGAAATACACCGCCAGGCACGGCGAGCCGCCGGTTATCGACGGCCTGACCGGCGACCAGCGCTTCTTCGTCGCCTTCGCTCAGGCGTGGCAGGAAAAGCAGCGTGAAGGCGCGGAGCGGCAGCAGGTCATCACCGACGAGCACAGCCCGGGCAAGTATCGGGTCAACGGGGTCGTTCGAAATGTGGACGCCTGGTACCAGGCGTTCAACGTCCAGCCGGGCGACAAGCTGTACCTGCCGCCGGAGCAGCGGGTACATATCTGGTAAGCAATGGTGCATTGAATGGGGAGGCAAGGATGAAGACCAAGCACATTCCAATGATCGCCGGCGCGGCGCTGGCGATCGCCTCTCCCGCTGCTGCGCAGCAGAACAAGGCCGCCTACGGTACGTGGGGCGTTGAAACCAAGGACATGGACCTCAGCGTCAAGCCGGGCGACGACTTCTTCGCTTATGCTGAAGGCACTTGGCTGAAAAACCACCCGATCGCTGCCGACAAGACCGGCGCCGGCTATAATTACGAGCTTCCCGACGAGATTGAGCTTCAGGTCCGCAAGATGGTCGAGGATGTGACGGCCAATCCGTCCGATCCGATCGCCCGAAAGATCGGCGATGCTTATGCCGCCTGGATGGACGAGTCCGGAATTGAAGCGCGCGGCCTTTCTCCGCTGAAACCGTGGCTGGCGCGGATCGATTCGGTCTCGAACAGGAACCAGCTGGTCACACTGATGTCACAACCGGGCTACGCCGGCCCGATCGGCGTTGGCATCTCTGCCGACCAGGACGATCCCACCCGTTATACGGCCGTCGCTCATCAGGCGCGCCTCGGCCTCCCGACGCGCGACTATTATTTGCTCAAGGGCGAAAAATACGATTCGATCCGAGCCGCCTACCGCAACTATATCGTTGAGCTCAGCAAGCTCGCCGGACTGTCGGATCCCGAGGGCCGCGCGAGCCGAATCATCGCGCTCGAGACACGGCTGGCAAAGGACCAGTGGACTCCCGAGCGGCGTCGTGACCCGATCGCGACTCACAATCCCATGACCCGAGCGCAGCTGATGAAGCTGGCGCCCCAGTTCAGCTGGCCCGAGAAGCTAAGGGCGATCGGGCTTGGAGCGGCGAAAATGGTCGACGTTTCCGAGCCGAGCGCAGTTGCCGCCGCGGGCAAGCGGATCGCCGACGTGCCGCTCAGCACGTGGAAGGAATATATGACCTTCCGTTTCATCAGCGATCACGCGAACAACCTGCCCAAGGCTTTCGATGATGCGCGATTCGGCTTCTACGCCCACACGCTGAATGACGTCCCCGAACAGCGCGCCCGTTGGAAGCGCGGCATCAGCATGCTCGACAGCAGTCTCGGCGAGGCGGTCGGCCAGCTCTACGTCGCGAAGCACTGGCCGGATGCGACGGCGCGCCAGGCGCAGGAGCTGGTTGACGACGTCCGCGCCGCCTATCGCGACAAGATCGCCAACGCCGCCTGGATGGACGAGGCGACCCGCAAGAAGGCGCAGGAAAAGCTCGACTCCTTCGATCCGCGTATCGGCCATCCGGTCAAGTGGATCGATTATTCGACGCTGGAGATCAGCCGCACCGATCCGCTGGCCAACGAGATCGCGAGCCAGGATTTCGAATGGAAGCTGGAGCTTGCGCGCTTTCCTCACCCGGTCGACCGCACCTTGTGGGATATGACGCCGCAGACGGTGAATGCTTATTACGAGCCGACCATGAACCAGATCACGGTCCCTGCCGCCATCCTCCAGCCGCCCTTCTTCGACGCAAATGCCGATCCTGCGGTCAATTACGCCGAGACCGGGGCGACGACCATCGGCCACGAAATGGGTCACGGCTTCGACGACGAGGGACGGCAATATCGACGCCAGGGGCCGCCTGCACGATTGGTGGACCCCCGCAACGGCAACCAAATACAAGGTCAAGGCCGACAGGCTCGCCGCTCAGTTCGACCAATATGAGCCGATCCCCGGCGTTCACATCAAGGGCAAGCTGACGCTCGGCGAGAATCTTGCCGATCTTGGCGGAATCGAGGCCGCCTATGACGCCTATCGCCGCTACGTCTCGCGCCACGGCGAACCGCCGGTCATCGACGGCTACACCGGCGACCAGCGCTTCTTCATTGCTTACGCCCAGGCCTGGCAGGGCAAGACCCGTGAGGGCGCGGAGCGGGAGCAATTGCTGAGCGATCCGCACAGCCCGGAGAAGTATCGAGTCGATGGAATCGTCCGCAACTTCGATCCCTGGTATAAAGCCTTCAACGTCCAGCCCGGCGACAAGCTCTACCTGCCGCCCGAGCAGCGCGTCCACGTTTGGTAAGCCGCTGGAAAACACGGCGCTGCCCGGCTAGGGCGGCGCCGTGTCCGCGACCATCCATTCGCTAACCGCTGAGCGCCCCCCAACGCTCGACCCTCTGATCGGGCTCGTTGCGCCGGACATGAACGGCATCAATGCCGTCATCCTCGAGCGGATGCAGAGCAAGGTCGCGCTGATCCCCGAGCTCGCTGGGCACCTGATTGCCGGTGGCGGGAAGCGCATGCGGCCAATGCTGACGCTCGCTTGCGCCAACCTCCTCGGCTATCCCGGCACGCGGCACCACAAGCTCGCCGCAGCGGTCGAGTTCATCCACACCGCCACCCTGCTTCACGACGATGTTGTCGACGGTTCGGGCATGCGCCGGGGCAAACGCACTGCCAATCTCATCTGGGGCAATCCTGCGAGCGTGCTCGTCGGCGATTTCCTGTTCAGCCGAGCGTTCGAGCTGATGGTCGAAGACGGTAGCCTCAAGGTGCTTCGGATTCTCAGTCATGCCTCGGCGGTGATTGCCGAGGGCGAGGTGGAGCAGCTCACCGCCCAGCGTCAAATCGACACGACTGAAGAGCATTACATCGAGATCGTAAGCGCGAAGACCGCGGCCCTGTTTGCGGCGGCATGCCGGGTTTCGCCCGTCGTTGCCGAGGCGAGCGAAGAGGCTGAGCATGCGCTCGAATGCTTTGGTCGAAACCTCGGTATCGCCTTCCAGCTGAGCGACGACGTGATCGACTATGCGTCTGACGCCGAAATCATGGGCAAGGGCGTCGGTGACGATTTTCGCGACGGCAAGATGACCTTGCCTGTGATCCTTGCTTATTCGCGGGGCAATGACGTCGAGCGCGCGTTCTGGCGTTCGGCAATTCACGGCGAGCGTGTATCCGACGACGATCTTGATCACGCGATCAGCTTGCTGAAATCGACCGACGCGCTCGCCGACACCGTCGAACGCGCGCGTCACTACGGACGACGCGCCATCGATGCGCTCGGAATGTTCTCAGCGAGCAAGGCAAAGTCGGCGCTGATCGACGCTGCGGATTTTGCGGTCGCGCGCGCATATTGATTTCTCGAGCGTTGGGCGCACCGCTAAGCGCCTGGCTTGAGCAAGGGAAGGTTTGACAAACATGCGTCTGTTCATCGCCGCCGCGATCGGCGCTGCGCTGTCGGCTCCGGCCGGCGCAGCCACTCTTCACGAATATAGCGCCCTTGCGCTCAGTCCGGCGGGCGATCGCGTCGCGACAATCGAAAGCAATTCAATCGCCAACTCGGCGACCAGTCCGCACCAGCACATCGTCATCCGCGCCGCTTCTGATGGGCGCGTCATCTCGACGATCGATCCCTGCACCAGTTGCGATTATTCGGGGCTTACGTTCGCGTCCGATGGCCGCCTCGTTTTCCTCCAGCGCGAGAACGGCACGACTCGGCTGATGTCGGCGGCGGCTGGGGGTCATCTGGCCACGCTGACGACGTTCAGCGGCATCGCTCAATCGCCTCTTCTCTCACCCGACGGACGTCAGATCGCGCTGCTCGTCACGATCGGAGCGCGCAAGGAAGCGGGTGCCACCCAGGCGGGCATTCGCCAAATCGGCGAGATCGGCGAGCAGAATGATGAACAGCGGATCGCGCTTGTCCCAGCTTCGGGCGGGACCTTGAAGCTGCTCTCTCCCGCAGACCGGTACGTTTACGAATACGACTGGATCCCGGATGGCAGCGGATTCGTGGTCACGTCAGCGCTCGGCAATGGCGACAACAATTGGTGGATCGCCGAGCTCGACCGTATCGATGCCGGTACCGGCGCGGTTCGGCGCATTGCCGCGCCCAAAACCCAATTGAACCAGCCGCGAGTATCGCCCGACGGCCGCACAATCGCCTTCATCGGCGGCCTCATGAGCGACTTCGGCTCGATCGGCGGCGACGTTTACACGGTCCCGATCCTCGGCGGCGAGCCAGTCGACCGAACGCCAGCCTATCGCGGCACGTTCACCTCGCTCCTTTGGGGCCGCGCTGGCCTTATTGGCTCGGCGCTGATCGGCGATCGTTCGGCAATCGTGCCCTTTACCTCCACTGGCCCGGCCCAGCCGACCTGGTCTGCGCCAGTATCGATCGCTGCCGGCGGCGCCAAGATTGCGCGTTCCGACAGTGGCACAGTCGTCGGATTTGTGAGCCAGGATTTCGAACATGCCCCGGCAATCTTTGCAGGTTCGCCGAATGCACCCCGCCAGATCACTCACGATAACGACAATTGGGCACCGCTGGTTAGAGCGCAAAGTCTGACCTGGCGAAGCGGTGCGTTCAACGTCCAGGGCTGGCTCCTTGCGCCGCGAGTCCCAGCTCGGGGGAAGGCTGCAATGGTGACGAGCGTTCATGGCGGCCCCGCGGCGGCGAACGGTCCAAACTTCGTGTGGCAAGGAACCACAGCAGATCTCGCACGCGCCGGCTATTATCTGTTCTTCCCAAATCCGCGCGGCAGCTACGGTGAGGGCGAAGCCTTCACTCGAGCGAACATTCGCGACTTCGGCGGTGGCGATCTCAAGGACATCCTTGCGGGAATTGACGCTGCGGAGCGCTCAGCTCCAATCGACGAAAACCGCCTCGGAATGATGGGCGGCAGCTATGGCGGTTTCATGTCGATGTGGGCCAACACCCAAACCAATCGCTTCAAGGCGATCGTTGCGGGCGCCGGGTTGTCGGACTGGATCAGCTATTACGGGATCAACGGGATCGACCAGTGGATGATCCCGTTCTTCGGCAAATCGGTCTACGAAGATCCGGGAGCCTATTGGCAGGTGTCCGCAATCCGGACGATCAAGAACGCCCGAACTCCGACCTTCATTTATGTCGGCGAGCGCGACATCGAGGTGCCCCCGACCCAGTCGATCGAATATTGGCACGCGCTCAAGGCGATGAACGTCCCCACGAGCCTGGTTATCTATCCCGGTGAAGGGCACCACGTCCGTGATCCGAAGAATGCTCTTGATATCCGCAATCGGACGGTGGCCTGGTTCGATCACTATCTCGGACCCGGCAAGGCGCGACGATAAGTTGCTTGCAGGAGCGCCAGGGGCGCGGACATGAACCGACCGATCGACGCGGTGCTTCCGGATCTGCTGGCGGCGCTCCGCGACAATTCTCGCGCATTGTTGATCGCTCCGCCCGGCGCCGGCAAGACGACCCGCGTCGCCCCCGCGCTGCTTGGCGAGGATTGGTGCACGGGACAGGTGCTGCTTCTGGTTCCGCGGCGCCTCGCCGCACGCGCAGCCGCCGAGTTCATGGCGTCGGAACTCGACGAAAAGCCCGGGCAGACGATCGGCTATGCGACCCGGCTCGACACCAAGGTCGGGGGAAAGACCCGCGTCACCGCGATGACTCACGGGGTGTTCCTGGCGCGCATCGAAGTCTGACCCCGAGCTCGCCGGAGTTTCCGCATTGCTGTTCGATGAAGTTCATGAGCGCAGCCTCGACAATGATCTGGCACTGGCGCTGGCACTTGATTCGGCGGGCGCCTTGCGTCCCGACCTGCGGCTCGTTGCGATGTCCGCGACGCTCGATTCCGAGCGATTCCGGGCGCTCCTCGGCAATCCGCCGACGATCGAGAGCGAGGGGAAGAGCTTTCCGCTCACTCTCCACTATGCGGGCCGTGAGGCGGGAACCAGGATCGAACCGCAGGTGGGTTCCGCGATTCGGAGCGCTCTTCGCGAGCACGAAGGATCGCTTCTCGCCTTCCTTCCCGGCGTTGCCGAGATAGAGCGGACGGCTGAAGCGCTTGGAGCGCTTCCAGCTGACGTCGTGCTCCACAAGCTCCACGGCGGAATTGAGCCGACCGCGCAGCGCCTGGCGCTTGCTGCCCCGCCTTCGGGCAAGCGCAAGCTCGTCCTTGCCACCAGCATCGCCGAAACCAGCGTGACGCTGGAGGATGTTCGGGTCGTGGTCGACAGCGGGCTGGCGCGGCGGCCGCGTTACGATCGCGGAGCGGGCCTCACGAGGCTGGTCACCGAGCGGGCGAGCCGAGCTTCCGTCACGCAGCGCGCCGGTCGTGCCGCGCGGCAGTCCCCAGGTATCGCAATACGCCTGTGGGAAGAGGCAGCGATGGCGTCGCTACCGGCGCACGACCCGCCCGAAATTCTCGAGGCCGACCTCTCCAGCTTGATTCTCACCTGCCTCCTGTGGGGCGAAGCCGATCCTCGCGCCCTGCCCTTCCTCGACCCGCCACCGGCGACCGCAATCGACGAGGCTCGAAAGCAACTCTCGGCCCTGGGCGCGATCGATGCCGGAGGGCGCGTCACGGACCACGGACGAGCAATTGCAGCGCTTCCTCTGGAACCGCGCCTCGCACACATGCTGATCGAGGCGCGCGAGCGGGGCTTCGCCCCTGCTGCCGCAGAGGTTGCTTTGCTCATCACCGAGCGCGGTCTGGGAGGCAATGATCCCGACCTCGAATCACGATGGCGAAGGTGGCACGGCGATCGCTCGCCGCGGGCCCACGCTGCGCGGCAAATGGCGCAGAGCTGGAGTCGGCAAGTCGAGGCGCCCCACAAGTCTCCCATTGGAGAAGATCTTGGCAAAGCGCTCGCGCTCGCCTTTCCGGACCGTGTTTCCCGCCGCCGCAATTCATCGGGCGACGCATGGCAGTCGGTCGGCGGCCGCGGTTTCCGGCTCGACCCGACTTCGTCACTTGCCCAAAGCGAGTGGCTTGCGGTCGGGGAGGTTGCCGGCCCCGCGTCGGGAGCGCGGATCCTCTCCGCTGCAGCGATCAGCGAACGCGACCTGCTCGATCTCTTTGGCGACCGGATCCAAATTCGGCACGACGGCCAGTTCGATCCCGCTACCGGGTCTGTAGCTCCAACCCGTAGCCGCCGGCTTGGGGCCATCAGTCTCTCGAGCGGGCCCGACCCGAAGCCCGACAGCGAGGCGATTGCGCAGGTGTTACTCGAAGGGGTTCGGGAGCATGGACTCGATTTGCTGCCGTGGGACGAAGCCGGACGCCAATTGCGGCATCGTGCGAGCCTCGCCAACCGCCTCGACCCCAATGTCCCGGCGCTCGGCGACGACATTCTTGTCCAGAGCTCCGACGAATGGTTGGGGCCGCTTTTCGCGGGCAAGCGCCGCCTTGGCGATGTATCGCCCGCTTCGCTTCGATCGGCCATTGAGCAGCTCCTTGGCTATGCCGCCGTTCGAAACCTTGACCGGATCGCTCCCGCTGAATTCGTCAGCCCGGCGGGAAGCCGGCACGAGATCGATTATTCCGCCGAAGGCGGCCCTATTGTCGAGGTTCGTGCACAAGCGCTGTTCGGCCTCGCAAGCCACCCGACGATCGGCAATGGTCAGCTGCCGTTGGTGCTGGCGATCACTTCGCCCGCCGGACGGCCGATCCAGACGACCAAGGATCTGCCGGGGTTCTGGGCAGGCAGCTGGCGCGACGTCGTCAAGGACATGCGCGGACGTTATCCCAAGCACCCCTGGCCCGACGATCCGGCCTCAGCGCAGCCGACACTGAGGACGAAACGCGCGTCGTGAAGCCTATTTCGTAACGGGCACCATCAGATGCTCGTACGGCGTTCCAGACCACATCACATAAGGGCCCGACGTATCTGGGCTTGGAGCGTGCGGATAGGCCGCCAGGATTTCCTTGGATCCGACGATCATCACGTGGGGACCGGTCTTGATCCAGTTGTTCTGCGACGTCGGCTGCTTGGCGTATGGATCGGTGTTGCTGGCATCCGTTCCGCCTTCGAGCATGTACATCAGACCCACCGCGCCCGCGGGCGGTGTCTTGTGGTGGACCCAGGCATCAGTCCATTTGCCGGCGTTGGCATCGAAGCACATCGGGTCGGGCCCAGGCGTGTCGGGCGCATCCGGCATGCAGGTCCATTCGCCGTGGCCTGGCCGGAGCACCTTCATAGAGCCGTCGGGCTGAGGTTCGACGATCGCGGCAGCCTTGGCGATCGACGCCGGCGCCGCAAACTCGGCGCTCTGGATCGGATCGTTCGAAGCCGGCGTGGCCGCGGTCGAGCTGTTGTCCGGAGCGGCGACTTTCTGGTCGATCGAAGTCCCCTTGTTGCAAGCCGTAAACGCAAGCATGGCCGCGCCGACGAGCAGCGAACGGAAAATTGTCGATGTCATGGGCCCCTCTCCTATGTTGGCGGGAAGGAGGCGCGCTTTACCACAATCCAACAACAGCGAACATCGATCGTCTTGAGCTTGCTTTGAAGTCCAGTCTTTGCCACCTCGCAGAGGATGACGATTGCCCGAATCCTCGAGCAGGAACGCAAGACAACCCAGTCCGGCAAGGCGAATGCCGGCAAGTGGATCCTGGAGTTCGAGCGGCAGCAACCGCTGCGACCCGACCCGCTCACCGGCTGGAATGGATCAGGCGACACAAACCCGCAGGTCCGGATCGCATTCGCAACCAGAGAAGCCGCAATCGCCTATTGCGACAGGCATGAGCTCGCCTACCACATCATCCCTGCCGCTCCGGTGCGGCTCAAGATCCAGGCTTACGCCGACAATTTCCGCTGAAAAAGCGCCCCAAGCGCGCCGCCCAACCGTTCGTGAAAGCGCCGGCTCCCGAGCCCGTCCTCAATCAGGATCGCCCATCGTTGCGGCATCGGCATCTTGCGCGACATCGGATTGCGCTGCGGTCATGAGCGGTCCGGTCCTGATTAGCGAGCTATAGTTTTCGACCATCGAGCGGCAGGTCGCGAGACCTGCCATCAAGCGTTCGCTGACTTCGTGCAAATGGTGTTCGGAAGGATCAAACTCATGGGACACGGGGGGGGCCAAGCCTTTAAATTGGATTGGTTGGGGCATGTCGACAACGAGATGCTTACCCCGAGGTTTCTCGGCTTGCCGCATGCACCCCCCAGACCGCAGAAAACCCTGAATTAAGCCGCGATCGAAGAGGCTCTGCAGGCGCGGGACATGGCGGATTCAAGCTGGGCAGGCGTAAAGGGCTTTTGCAAGACCTCAACCCCTTCGGGGCGATCCTTGATCGCTTCCGCTTCGGCGTAGCCCGTGATGATGAGCGCAGGCACGCCCGGACAATGGCGACGAGCCTGGCGAAGGAAGTCAGTGCCGGACAAATTCGGCATCGCATAATCGCTGATCATCAGATCGTAGCGGCAGTCGCCACCCGCGAGTTTGGCGAGCGCCTCGGTGCCGTTCGAGGATTCGACGATCTCATGACCCAAATCTGAAAGCACCGCCGCAGTGGTGCTTCGGACCTCCGAATGATCGTCGACGAGGAGGATTCGCAATCCCTTCGGCGCGGCCGCACAATCTTCCTTGGAAATCGCCCTTTCGCCGGGCGCTACTCCAGGGGGTGCCCGCGGGAGCCAAAGCTCGACCAAGGTGCCGACGCCGACGTCGCTCTGCAAACGAAAGGCGCCGTCCGATTGCTTGGCAAATCCATAGACCATACTGAGGCCAAGCCCGCTTCCCTTGCCCGGCTCCTTGGTCGTGAAGAAAGGCTCCATCACTTTCTCAAGCCTGTCGGAAGCGATCCCGGTGCCCGTGTCGCTGACCGAAAGGAGCACATAGTCGCCTTCGGCCAAGCCGGCCCAATTTTCATCTTCCAGCTTGCGGTTCTCGATTGTGATGGTGACGGTGCCTCCTGCGGGCATCGCGTCGCGCGCGTTGATGATGAGATTGACCAGCGCAAGCTCGAGCTGAGCCTGGTCGGCGAACGCATTCCACGACTTGTCGCTGGATTGCCATTCGATATTGACGAGACCGCCAAGAGTGTGGGTCAAGAGGTCCCAGACCGCATCCCGAAGCCTTTCGAGGTCGATCGCCTGGGGCTCGAGTTTCTGGCGCCGCGCGAAAGCGAGCAAGCGGCGAACCAGCTCGCTCCCTTGCTCGGCCGCCCGCCTGGTCATGGCAAGGATCCGACGCTGCTCCTCGTCGAGCTCAGCGCGTTTTTCGATAAGGCCAAGGCCGCCGATCACGGCTGCGAGAAGGTTATTGAAGTCGTGAGCGATGCCGCCGGTAAGCTTGCCGATCGCATCCATCTTCTGTGCCTGGATCAGCTGGTTCTCGAGCGAGCGCTGCTCGGAAATGTCAGTGAGAGTGCCGGCGAACTCGACCGGCCGGCCGTCCGCATCCTTGAGAAGCACGGCTTGGTCGAGGAGATGCTTGTAACTTCCGTCGGCGCATTGCCAGCGATATTCGACCGATAAGCGCCCCGTTTTTCGTCGCGCCTCCAATGAGGCGAGAACTCGGTTGCGGTCATCGGGGTGAAGCCTTTCGGCCCAGATCTGAGGCTGGTTCGCGATCGCTTCGTGCGTAAAACCGGTGACCGCCTCGAGATCGCCACTGACATAGTCCGGCCACCGTGGCGAGCGGTCGTGCGGCTCGAGGTAGAGCACCATGGGGAGCGATTCTATGATCACGGCCTGGCGCTGCTCGGCGCGGCGCAGCTCCTGCTCGGCGCGCAATCGGTCGGCGTTCGCGCGAAGGGTCGCATCGAGAAGCGCCTGCTCCAGGCGAGCCTTTCGCTCGACCTCCTTGGATTTTTCGAACAGGTCGACGAACACTGCGACCTTGGAGCGCAAAATGATCGGATCAACTGGCTTGAACACATAGTCGACGGCACCCATCGCGTAGCCACGAAGCTGGTGCTCGGTCTCCTTGTTCACAGCCGATAAGAAGACAATCGGGATGCCCTTGGTCTGGTCGCGGCTGCGGATGATCTGAGCGGTCTCGTAACCGTCCATTCCGGGCATGTAGACGTCGAGCAGGATGACCGCGAACTCGCCTTTCAGCAGATGTCGAAGCGCTTCCTCGCCGGAGCGGGCCAGGACGACCTCTCCAAGGTCCTCGAGGATGCTGGAGACGGCGAGCAGGTTCCTCTCATCGTCGTCGACCAGAAGCACGCGCGCTTCCTCCGGCCGGTCGCCCGAAAGATCGTGCTCGCTTGCGCGCTCCTGCGCGCGGCGATCTGCTGCGGAACGGCCCACGTTCCTACTCCGCGGCCTCCAGCGGGACGGTCCGCTGCCCGGCAGCAGTGGATTCGTTGGACCGAGCCACCCAAACTCGAAGCAAAGCGAGAAGCAGCTCGATATCGACCGGCTTGGCAATATAGTCCGAGGCCCCCGCATCGAGGCACTTCTGGCGGTCACCTTTCATCGCTTTTGCGGTGACCGCGATCAGTGGAAGATCGGCAAGCTCCGGGCGTTTGCGGATCTGCTTCATCGTCTCATATCCGTCCATGTCGGGCATCATGATGTCGATGAGCGCGACAGCGACGCCAGGTGTCTGCTCAAGAATCAGGATTCCATCCTTTCCCCGCTCGGCGTGGAGAACCTCCACATCGTGGCTTTCAAGAACGCTCGTAAGGGAGAAGATGTTGCGGATGTCGTCGTCGACGATCAGCACCCTGGCGCCTGCGAGCTCCTCGATCTGCCGCTGTGAGGACGGCTTCGCCTTGCGCCGCGGCTTCTTTTCAGTGCCGTGATCGCGAAGCCCAATGAACGCCCGGACGAGCTCGTCCCTCTCTGCCGGCTTTTCGGTAACGCCGAGCGCGCCCATCGCAATCGCCGACTGAGTTCGGTCGGCGCCTGAGATTACGTGGATCGGAACATGGCTGGTCTGAGGATCGTGCTTCAAGAGATCAAGCAGGACAAAGCCATCGATATCGGCAAGACCGAGGTCGAGGGTGATCGCAGCCGGTTCGAGCTTTCTCGCCATGGCGAGGGTGCCCGCGCCGGCAATCGACACGACGCCCTTCAAACCGGCCTCGTGAGCAGCATCGAGAAGGATTGCTGCGAAGGTCGGATCGTCCTCGACAATGAGGACGAATGGGTCCTGGCCGAGGTCGTCGCGATCATCGTTGACTTCGAACCCCGCCGGAAGCGCGGACGGGATCACGGCCCCGCTATTGTCATAGCGCGCGCTCGCTCCTGGAACCGCGACGGCGCCGTCGACTGCGGCCTCGAGCGGAACGTAGAGACTGAAGGTCGAGCCTTCACCGGGCCTTGATCGTACCTGCAGCTCGCCGCCGAGAAGGCGGGCGATCTCGCGGCTGATTGAAAGGCCGAGGCCGGTGCCGCCATATTTTCGGCTGGTTGTCCCGTCAGCTTGCTGGAACGCCTCGAAGATCAGCTTCTGCTTCTCCTGCGGAATCCCAATGCCGGTATCCGTAACCGCGATCTCGATCGCCCGGCTTGAGCCGTGAAGCGCGGGATGGTTCGGGCTCCAGCCGCTCGTTGCGCAGCGTAGCCCGAGGGTGACACTGCCCTTGGTCGTGAACTTGAAGGCGTTCGAGAGGAGATTGAGGACGACTTGCTGGAGCCTCTTCTCATCGGTGCGGATGGTCTTGGGAAGATCGCCGTCAAATTCGACGATGAAATCCAGGCCCTTGTCCGAAGCCAGCTGGCGGAACGTGCGCTCCATATGCTGCTTCAGGTTCAGCATCGGCATCTCGCCGACCTCGATCGACACCGTTCCGGATTCGATCTTCGAGAGATCGAGGATGTCGTTGATGAGATTCAGTAGATCCGAGCCCGCCGAATTGATCGTGCGCGCGAACTCGACTTGCTTCTCGTTGAGGTTGCCCTGGGTATTGTCCGACAGCAGCTTCGACAGGATGAGGAGCGAGTTGAGCGGCGTTCGAAGCTCGTGGCTCATGTTCGCGAGGAACTCGGACTTGTATTTGGACGTCAGCGCAAGCTGTTCGGCTTTTTCCTCGACGGCGCGGCGCGCCATCTCGATTTCGATGTTCTTGGCTTCGACCTGCTTCTTCTCATTCTCGAGGAGCTGAGCCTTTTCCTGAAGCTCGCCGTTGGTCGCGTGAAGCTCCTCCTGCTTTCGAGTAAGCTCCGTCTGCCGCGCCTGGAGCTCCTGGGTCAGGAGCTGCGATTGCTCGAGGAGACCCTCGGTTCTCATGGTCGCGGCAATCGTGTTCAACACAATTCCAACCAATTCCATCAGCTGGTCGAGGAAGCTCTGGTGGGTCTCGTTGAACTCGCTGAACGAGGCGAGCTCGATCACCGCCTTGACCTCGTCTTCGAACAAAGCGGGGAGGATATTGACGTTGGCCGGGGCTGAATGACCAAGGCCCGACCCGATCCGGATGAAGTCGGGCGGAACGTCCTTGAGGAGGATCGGCCTTCGATCCGCGGCGGCCTGGCCGACGAGACCCTCGCGGAGGTGAAACTCGTGCTTTAGAGTTTCGGCGTTTTCCGCGCCGTAGCTTGCGACGAGCTCGAGCTTGGTCTCGTCTTCCTCGCGCTTGGTGACGTAGAAAACTCCATATTGAGCATTCACCAGCGGCGCGAGCTCGGACATGATGAGGTTCGAGACGGTCGCAAGGTCGCGCTCGCCCTGGAGCATCCGGCTGAATCGGGCGAGATTGGTCTTGAGCCAATCCTGCTCCGCATTCTTCAGTGTCTGCTCCTTCAAGTTCGAGATCATTTCGTTGATCGTGTCCTTGAGCGCCGCGATCTCGCCCGAGGCCTCGACGGCGATCGATCGAGTAAGATCGCCCTTGGTCACGGCGATGGCAACTTCGGCGATCGAGCGGACCTGGTTGGTCAGATTGGCGGCGAGCTGGTTGACGTTGTCGGTGAGGTCGCGCCACAGGCCTGCTGCACCAGGCACCCGGGCCTGACCTCCGAGCTTGCCCTCGATGCCAACTTCGCGAGCCATGTTGGTGACCTGGTCGCCGAAGGTCGAGAGCGTATCGATCATGAAGTTGATGGTATCGGCGAGCGCGGCGATCTCGCCCTTCGCGTCGAAAGTCAGCTTACGGTTGAGGTTGCCCTGGGCCACCGAGGTCACGACCTCGGCGATGCCGCGCACCTGGTTGGTGAGGTTCGTCGCCATGAGGTTGACGTTGTCGGTGAGGTCCTTCCAGGTTCCGCCAACCCCCGGAACGGCCGCCTGACCGCCGAGCTTGCCTTCGGTTCCGACTTCGCGAGCGACTCGGGTCACTTCGGATGCGAACGCATTCAGCTGGTCGACCATGGTGTTGATCGTGTTCTTGAGAGCGAGGATCTCGCCTTTGACGTCGACCGTGATCTTCTTCGAAAGATCGCCCTTGGCGACGGCGGTCGTCACGTCGGCGATGTTGCGCACCTGGCCAGTCAGGTTTTCGGCCATCGAGTTCACATTGTCAGTGAGGTCCTTCCAGGTCCCGGCAACGCCGCGGACCTGCGCCTGGCCGCCGAGCTTCCCTTCGGTTCCGACTTCGCGCGCCACGCGCGTCACCTCGGAGGCGAATGAATTGAGCCGATCCACCATCGTGTTGATGGTGTTCTTCAGTTCGAGGATTTCGCCTTTGACGTCGACGGTGATCTTCTTGGAAAGGTCGCCGAGCGCCACCGCAGTCGTCACCTCGGCGATGTTGCGCACCTGGCCCGTAAGGTTCGCGGCCATGGCGTTCACATTGTCGGTCAAATCCTTCCAGGTGCCGCCGACTCCGGGGACTTGCGCCTGGCCGCCGAGCTTTCCTTCGGTGCCGACCTCGCGAGCGACGCGGGTGACTTCGGACGCGAAGGCATTGAGCTGATCCACCATCGTATTGATGGTGTCCTTCAATTCCAGGATCTCGCCTTTGACGTCGACAGTGATCTTCTTGGAAAGATCGCCTTTGGCGACCGCGGTCGTCACCTCGGCGATGTTGCGCACCTGACCGGTCAAGTTGCCGGCCATGAGGTTCACGCTGTCCGTGAGATCCGCCCACGTGCCGCCAACCCCTTCGACCTGCGCCTGGCCACCGAGCTTTCCTTCCGATCCGACCTCGCGAGCGACCCGGGTCACCTCGGACGCAAACGAGTTCAACTGGTCGACCATCACGTTGATGGTGTTCTTGAGTTCGAGGATCTCGCCTTTGACGTCGACCGTGATCTTCTTCGACAAGTCGCCGCGCGCGACCGCGGTGGTCACTTCGGCGATGTTGCGGACCTGGCCGGTCAAGTTGGTCGCCATGGCGTTGACGTTGTCGGTCAAGTCGGCCCAGGTGCCGGCGACGCCTTCGACCTGCGCCTGGCCGCCAAGCTTTCCTTCCGAGCCGACCTCGCGAGCGACCCGGGTCACCTCGGACGCGAACGAGTTCAACTGGTCGACCATCACATTGATGGTGTCCTTCAGTTCCAGAATCTCGCCTTTGACATCGACGGTGATCTTCTTGGACAGATCGCCCCGGGCGATCGCGGTCGTCACCTCTGCGATATTGCGCACCTGGCCAGTGAGATTGTTTGCGAGCTGATTGACGTTGTCGGTGAGGTCAGCCCAGGTTCCAGCGACGCCCGGCACCTGTGCCTGGCCGCCGAGCTTGCCTTCGGTCCCGACCTCGCGCGCAACTCGAGTCACCTCGGACGCGAAGCCGTTCAGCTGATCGACCATCGTATTGATAGTGTTCTTCAATTCGAGGATCTCGCCTTTGACGTCGACGGTGATCTTCTTTGAAAGATCGCCCTTTGCGACCGCGGTCGTCACCTCGGCAATGTTGCGAACCTGGCTAGTCAGGTTCTCGGCCATCAGGTTCACGTTGTCGGTCAGGTCTTTCCAGGTGCCGGCGACGCCTTCGACACGCGCCTGACCGCCAAGCTTGCCTTCGGTGCCGACCTCGCGGGCAACCCGAGTGACCTCGCCCGCGAACGCGTTCAGCTGGTCGACCATCGTGTTTATGGTGATCTTGAGTTCGAGGATCTCGCCCTTCACCTCGACGGTGATCTTCTTGGAAAGGTCGCCTCTCGCGACCGCGGTCGTCACTTCGGCGATGTTGCGGACCTGCCCCGTCAGGTTGGTCGCCATCGCGTTGACGTTATCCGTGAGGTCTTTCCAGGTGCCGGCGACCCCCTTGACCTTGGCTTGCCCGCCAAGCTTGCCCTCGGTTCCGACCTCACGAGCAACTCGGGTCACCTCCGATGCGAAGCCGTTGAGCTGGTCCACCATCGTATTAACGACCTTGCCGATCCGCAGGAACTCGCCGCGAAGCGGGCGGCCGTCGATCTCGACCGTCATGGATTGCGAAAGGTCGCCTTGAGCCACTGCACCGATGACGCGTGAGACTTCGGCGGTCGGCTGGACCATGTCCTCGATAAGATCATTCATGGAGCGGATCGCGGTTTCCCATCCGCCGCGCGCATTCTTGACGCGCCCGCGTTGGCTGATCTTGCCCTCCTTGCCGACGACCCTCGAGAGGCGCTCGAACTCCTCGGTCATCTCCTCGTTGAGTGACACGACTTCATTGAAAAGGTTGGCTATTTCGCCGTCGACACCGTCGACCTCTTCTGGAAGGCGAACGCTAAAGTCGCCACGGCGAAGCGCTCGAAGCGCACTGACGAGCTGGCGGCGATCAATGAAGTCGCGGGGGGCCTGGATATTCAACTCAACTCTCCGTGTGGCTCTACTCCCCCCACCCAGGTTGCACCAAGGCGGCCCCCCGGCCGCCCTATGAAGTGCACAATAATCGCAAATTTGGGTTTCCGCTTTCTAAAAATTCGCTTTTATCTTCGAAACGGTCGCGAGGTTGCGTGCCCGCTAGCGAGATAGCTAGAAGCGCAGCATGCCGAAACCGGTGCTGACCTGGGGCTTGTGACGAGCTCCAACCAAGATCTACTTCGGTTCATCACGTCGAGCTTCCGTTCCGTCTGGGCGCTCGAACTGCTGCTGGTACTCAAGCGCGACCCACGTCTCTGGCAGCAAGCGGAGCTGGTAGCGACGATGCGCGCCAGCGAGCTGGTGGTCAGCAAGGCGCTCAACTCGCTTCTCGCCGCCGGGCTAGCATCTCTCGAGGGGTCAGGCGCTCGCTATATGCCGATAAACCAGGACGCGGCGGATCATGTCGAGCGTAGCGAGGCTTTCTATGCCGCGCGTCCCGACGCGGTGCGCCGGGCCATTGTCTCGGCGTCATCGGGCGGCCTCTCGGCCTTCGCCGAGGCATTCCGCTTGAGGAAGGAATGAAATGACGGACGTCTTTGCGACCGCCGTCTATCTTCTCTGCTTCGTGACAAGCGCAGCCTGCGCGTGGCTGCTTGGCCGAAGCTATAGGCGATCGAGAGCACCCTTATTGCTGTGGAGCAGCATCTCCTTCGTCTTCCTTGCGTTCAACAATCTCGCGCTTGTCCTCGACCTCGTTGTCTGGCCGAGCGCGGAGGTTGATCTGCGGTTTCCGCGGCTGCTCCTCGGCCTCGCCGCGAGCTGCACTTTGCTGTTCGGCTTCATCTTTCGAATTGGTGAGGACTAGGCTTTGGTGCTTTATGATTTCCTCGCCGGCGCATCAGCCATGGGTTTCTTTGCGTGCGCCCTCTTCTTTGTGCGGTTCTGGAGGCGCACCCGCGATGAGCTCTTCCTCGCCTTCGCATTGACATTCGCGCTACTGGGTTTCGGGCAGAGCCTGATATCGCTCGCGCAGATCCCGACCGAGGAAAAAGGCGCGCTCTACCTTCTCCGGTTGCTTGCCTTCCTCGTCATCCTCATCGCTATCTATCGCAGAGAATCGCTCGCCGAAGGAGCGATGACGGAAAAAGGGCCGCAAGACGGCTCCTGATAGCAATTCATTCAGCAGTTCATTGGCCAAGCAGCACATCAATCGTGACGCTTGGCAAACAAATCCCCTTCGGTGATCGATGCGAGCTCGCTAGACCGCTACGGATGAGCCAAAGAGACAATCAGCCGAGCCAGGCGGTACGAAAGGTTCGTGAAGGCGAAATAGGCGGGTCGTGCGATCGCGGCGTCTGCTGTTTCTCGGAATCCCCTATGCGGCGCCCCCTACGGGCGATAACCGTTTCCTCGAACCGCAGCCGCGCGAGGCGTGGGAAGGCGTTCTCGATTGCACCGAAGCGGGGCCGTGCGCGCCCCCACCTGATCCGGGACTTTCCGGCGCTCGATCTCGTGCCGCTGGTCGGCGAGGGTAAGCAGCTGGCTTGGCGGAGAGCAGCATCTTCGACCTGCGCTCGCCATGGTTGGGACCTCTGTCAGCCTCGTCTCCGTCATCGGGTTTGCCGCAGCGATGCGTCATGCACCCGTCGAACGCCCAGGAGTATAGCGATAGCCGCATGATCTGCCGGCAATGACAAGGTTTTCGAGGGTGGAATTCAGCACCTCCGGTAAGACTGAGGCGCAACCGCGGCGCGCGATTTGCTGGCCAAGTCGCACTTGCAAGCCGATAGCAGTTTCCGCCCCATTCCTGGATTAGGGATGGCGACCCTGCTTGGTGTCCTTAGCGTCGAAACTGTCGAGCGAGTTGGAGCAGCGTCAAGCTCACTAAGTAGAGCGGCAATAGGTACACCAAGCTCAACGAGACGACCCAGACGGCGTAAAAGCTGAAGTCCTCATTCGCTGCTATTGTCGGAGGCGCCCACGACCCGCTCCCCCAGAAGTTCAACACGAACCAAAGCGGGATTCCAAGAGCGACCCAAACAGTCGTCAGTAATAGTCGAGCATCCGCATGATTCTCAGCCAGAGAGGATGGCGAGGGTTAAGCCGAAAGACGCCACTGGTGGCGTGCGGCTTCCAGACCGTGCGGTTTCCACTAGACCGACAAACGTGCCGGTCGAGCGGAGCGCCGTCTACGACATCAATTGCGGACCTGATACCATCTGCTAGCCTCCTTCTGTCGAGGGGCCAGTCGAATGCACTTCCATCTTCCCAAACCACTTCACGGCTGGCGCGAGTTCGTCGGCGAAGTGGCGATCATCGTGCTTGGTGTTCTGATCGCGCTGGGGGCGGAGTCAGCGGTCCAATCGATAGAATGGCAGCACAAGGTCGGCGCCGCCGTTGCCGACATGAATAATGAGCTTGGTTCCGGCGACGGTCCGGAAGCCTATGAGCGCCTGGCGCTACATGATTGTGTCGCCACGCACCTCGACAGGCTCCGTGCCTTAATCGAACGAGGTGATCGTGCTGAGAGCCGCAAGCTAATCGATCGTTTCTGGCTTCCAAATCGAACCTGGGATTCGCTTGCTCGTGATGCCGCGAACACTGCCGACGTGGCGGCTCATATGCCGCACGAACGGATGTTTCAGTATCGAATTGCCTACGAGATGGTACCGGACATGCAGCGGCTCGCGGAAAAGGAACTCGCGGATCTTGGGCACCTCCGCGGACTTCCAGCGAGCGGGGGTCCGCTTGCGACCGATGAGAAACTTTCGGAGATCGATGCGATCGAGGCACTCAAAGTAGACAACGACACGTTCTCGAGAGAATCGACGTTTGTCCTACTGCGCTTGAGAATGATGGGCATAGGTCTCACCAGGAGCTTCGTCGAACACCATGTGCGCGCAGCGTATGCGCATTATGGCGCCTGTGTTAGCGCTCCTCGCCTCCGGACAAGTTCTTCCAGCCACACCGTCCTCGATTAGACGAGGAAAGGTCGAACCCTACGGTTGGCCAATAGGTCCAAAGGTCACTCGGCGCTGCCGGAGACTGGACCATCCGCAAGCTCGGTCGCTGCGGCCGCCCGTCGTGCCTCGCCGCGACGCTTGGCTCGCTGGACATAGAGGAACGACCACAGGCTCAGTGCACCCATTGTGCCATAACCGAGGATTGGATTGACGATCAGATATTCCCGGATGCTCAGCGCGAACACCAGCACCACAGATACCGCGACATCGGCGAGAAGACCCAGGCCCCATGTCCAAGTCATCACCATCATTGTCCGACGAAAGCCGGCATAGACCTGGAGCGCCTCAAATTCTTCGGCCTCGCCTGCAGACTTGCGCCGCTTGGTCGCGCGCGCCAGCTCGTATATCAGCGGCTTGCCGATCAGCGCTGAGCCGACGAACGCCAGCCCGATCACCCCGGTGACAAGCTTTTCGCGCAGCTGGAGGAATTTGGCTCCGCCGCCACCGATCATGGCAAGCAGCGACAGCGCTATGCCGCTCACCACGAGCAGGGACAGTGCGTCGACCTGGCGGTGGCGCGCGAACGCGACCAGAACTCCACAAGATCGGTGGCGCCGATGAGGCGAGCAACGCGCGGACCTCGCCCAGCGGGGCTTCGGCGTAATTGTAGATCATGAACGGCAGAATGAAATTGACCAGCGCCTCGATGAGAATGTGGGCGCCGTTTTCTTGGAGATAGACGGTGATTCGGGCGATCAGCCCTGGTTTCGCCTCCAACCATCACCTCCCTCCTGATTTTTCGACAGGCGGCCACGTCGCCAGTACGATCCGTTTCAACCATGGTCTGGCCGAACAGCCTGACAGTCAAATCACTAATTCAGATGTCCGCATTCCACGCTGGACTGGCGATCGACGCAACACTTTAGCCTGTTGAGAGGTGAGGTGATGCGATGGCTAAGAGACGGCGCGATATGGTCCTTTCAGCCGTTAAGTTCCGAGCGCCGGTACTCGATCTTCGCCCGCCGGGATGATCTCGTCGGGCTTGGCTGTGAAGCCTTGAACATCGCTCGTGATCGGACCGAACACATTAGCGGCGACGTCGCCGAAACCAAGATACGTGCCCCCATAGGGCATCCCGGTCGCTTCGACCCAATGCGTGTTGGAGAGCAGCTCCGCCAATCGTGAGGCGTCTCCTTCGGCAAAGCGGGATGGAGTTGCTGCACGGTCTGAACGCGGTCCGTCATTGGTCGAGCCCCCTGAGCCTGAAGCGCGCAAGAATTTGCGTTTTCTAGGCCGGCCAATGCCGGTTTCCACACCTTTCAAGCCGTCACTAATTGCGGACATTAGCCAAGCACTTCATCGTCGCGTCCGTTCGCTTGTTTGCGGAGTCCGCGATGGCTGTTAAATCGTCCGGGGGAAGCA
>CAWBIC010000024.1:0-39654 GCA_963788765.1 uncultured Alphaproteobacteria bacterium
TCCGGGTGGGCAGGGCACCAGTTCGGGCGGGCAGCGCGAATTTGTGCCTGTGCTAGCCCGAGCCGCGGTTGCGAGCGGCGTCTCCGGGCTGTTCATGGAAACTCATCCGGATCCTGCAAACGCCAAATCGGACGGTCCCAATGCGTGGCCGCTCGATCGCATGGAAAGCCTGCTTTCAACGCTCGTCGAGCTCGATCGGGTGGTGAAGTCCGAGCGCGTTCGAGGAGACGCGGCTCTAGGCCGGCTTGGGCCGGCGGACCCGGCGATGCTCGCCTCGGAGCTGCCAAATCATCGTCCCGACGGTTCCGAGGTTGCCGATCACGAAGGCAATCGCAGCGCCATTCGACCCCGAAGCGCCAGCACAAAGGCGCGATCACCAGGAAATAGAGAGTGGTTCCGAAGAGCCGTGCCTTGAGCGGGCCGTCGGGCCTGTCGAGCGCGTAGAGCATCGGGGGAAGTGGAAAGCTGAAGACGCTGAGGAACGGCACCACCATGAGAATGAGGAGAGCTTCATAGGCGCCGAGGAATGCCTTTCCGAAGAGAAGCGAAACGATCGGCTTGCCGCCGAGAAGCAGGGCGAGGATTGCGATCAAGGCAAGGCCGCTCGCGAGCACAGTGCCGCGAAGCATCAGCTTCCACGGCTTCCTGCTCGTAAGGTCCATGCGCACGACTTCAGGGTAAAAGGCCTTCGCCAGGAGGTCGGCCGGCTTGCCGGCGCTGTCAGACAGCGATGAGGCGACCCGAAACAGCGCTGCTCCCGCAGGCCCCAGGAGGCCGCCCACGACGAGCCGCGCGATTGGGCCCCAGGCAGCCTGCATGCTCGAGGTCAGGTTTACGTGAATTGCAAAGCGCCAGGCGCCCGGGAGGGTCGAGGGCCTCAATGTGGGGCGGATGCCCTTTACGAGCCCGCGCCGCCGAAGCTCGCGCCAGGCAATGAACACGTCGTAGACATCGCCGGTGAGCGTGGAGATGTACCAGGCCGCAAGATAGGCGATGAACGGTGCGCCGGAGAGATAGACGATGAGGACGATGATCGCCCGGCTGATTGGCGCTACCGTATCGGCCCAGCTGATGAGGTCGAAGCGGTCGAGCGCTCGGAGGACTCCGGTCGAAGTGGCCGAGGCCATCGTCGGAAGCAAAGTGCAGTAGAGCATCGCGAAGAGAATCTGGTCCGGCTGGATACCGACCCACCTTCCCACGAATGGAAGCAGCGCGATTCCCGCCAGCATTCCGCCGACGCCGCTGATGAGGTCGAGCGCGAAGGCGAAGCCGGTCGAGGCTTTGAAATCCTCATCTTCTCCGTGGAGGACTCTGCTGCCGTAGCGGACGATCAGCTGCCACGACTGGAATTTCGCGATCCCGCTGACGGCGCGCGCGTAGCTGTCGATGAGAATGAGTGCGCCCAGGAGAAGAACCCCGAGCGCATGGGCGGCCAATGATACCGTCACGAGCTGTGCGATCGCGGCCACGATCCGCGATACGGCGAGATAGCTGCTGTTCTTCAGCAACGACCGAAAATGCTGGTCTTTGAACCAGTGCCTCATCCCTGGCGCTTAACACGGATGTGGAAAGCGCCAAGACTGGCCCCGGCGATTGGAGGAAAGACTCAGGCCGGCTCCGGCACCTTCTGCTGGATTACCTTGTCGGCGAGTGGGCCATTGAGCTCGGCCAAATGGTCGAATTCGGCCTCATAGGTCGCGAGGCCCTGGCTCTGGGAGCGGAGCTCGGCCTCGAGACCGGCAAGCTCGGCTTCGGGGATCAATGCGTCGATCCGGTCCCAGCCGGCCCAGCCATCGCGCGGCGCCATTCCGAGCATCTGGCCACGCCGTCCCGCGATTGCCGAGGTGATCCGGCTCGTGGCGCTGGACGGACAAACCACCATCAGCTTGTGCATCGGCTCAAGAAGGTGCGGCTGGGCCGCACCCAATGCATCCTGCATCGCGATTCGACCGGCAAGCCGGAACGCAAGTTCCGAGCTGTCGACGCTGTGATAGCTGCCGTCGATGAGCGCGACCGAGCAATCGACGACCTGGAAGCCCAATGGACCCTTGTGCATGGCTTCGCGGACGCCTTCCTCGACAGCCGGAATCCAGTGCTTTGGAACCGAGCCGCCGTGGATCCGCTCTTCGAACACGAACCCCGAGCCCCGAGGCAGCGGCTTCACCTCGATGATGACGTCGCCGAACTGTCCGTGTCCGCCGGACTGTTTCTTGTGGCGCCCCTTTTGAGTGACCGGCTTGCGGATGGATTCGCGGTAGCCGACCGTTGGCGTTTGGGTCTTCACCTCGACCCCGAAGCGTCGTTTCAACCTTCCAAGAACGGTGTTGAGATGCTCGTCATTGATACCGCGGAGCCGGATTTCGTGGTTGGCTTCGTCATGCTCGATGACGAGTGCTGCGTCTTCCTCGCCGAGCCGCTGAAGAGCCCCGGAGAGCTTGACGTCATCCTTGCGATCGGCGGGCTCGATCGCGATCGCGCAGTTGCGCGCGGGATAGTCGATGTCGATCGCCGGCGGGACCTTCCCCGCCGAAAGCCACCGCCCGGCCTTGATCGAATCGATCTTGGCAACTGCGACGACGTCGCCATCGCGCGCTTCGGTAACTTTCTGGGTCTTCTCGCCCTGAATCTTGAACAGCGAGCCGACGCGGGCGTGATCGCCTTCGCTGGCTTTGAGATCGGAGCCTTCGGCGATCTTTCCGCCGAGGACTCGGGCCATTGCGAGACGGCCGATCGAGCCATGGACGATCTTGAAGACGTACATTGCGGCATCGGTGACCTCGAGGCGCTTGGCCGCGTGGTCCGAAGCGGGCGCTTCATGGCGCATCGCTTTCAAGAGCCGGCGGACGCCCCACGAGCTGCTTGCCGAACCGAAGAGGAGGGAAACTCCGAGACTTTCTTCAGTCTCGCGTGCGAGATCATGAAGGACTTTCTCGCGCGTCGGCGCCTGATCCATCAAGAGCTGCTCGAGGAGCTCGTCGTCATGGTCTGCGAGCTGTTCGAGCATTTGCGTGCGCGCTTCATGCTCGCGGTCCTGGATCTCTGAAGGAATATCGACGCGTTCCGATGCCTGGCCGGCGCGATATTTGAACGCATATTCGAGTGCGAGGTCGACGAAGCCGCTGACCTTCTCGCCGTCCCAGATCGGAATTTGGCGAGCGATCAGCGGAGACACGCTCATCGGCTGGAGAGCGGACAGAAGATCGCGGATCCGACCATGCGCCTGGTCGATCCGGTTGACGAAAACGAGGTGCGGGATCCCGAGCTCATCGAGCGCTCGAAGGGCGGGCGCGGCGAGCGGTGCGCGCGATGGATCTGGGTCTACCACCAGAATTGCGACGTCGGCGATGGCCAGAGCCTTCGCTCCGTCTGCGGAAAATCCGACTGACCCTGGGCAATCGAGCAAGGCGAAGCTTTCGCCGAGATAATCGAAATTGTAGAGGTTGAGCTCGGTCGAGCTTCCGCGCTGGCGCGCTTCCGGGCTCGAATCGCCGATGCTGGAGCCGTTGGCCGTCGACCCCAGGCGGTCGGTGGCGCCGGCTGCAAACAGCATCGCTTCTGCAAGACTGGTCTTTCCCGCGCCGGCGGGTCCCACCAGCGCGATTACTCGGGTGCCTTTGGGGGGTTGTCCGGCCATGCGACTCTCCTTCGTCCGGGTTGCGGGCGCTTCGAGTCGCTGAAGGCGCTCGGAGCGCGCTTCGTCAAACATTCACCGTCCGACGGTTTTTGTGCCTTGGCAAGAGCCATCGTTTCGGGTGCGGCGCTTCGTCGCGGAACGCGGGCCATTGGACCGAGGTTTTCTTCCCCATGGTCGATCCCAAAGGACATCAGGCGAGCTCGCCGACCGAGATGCCCGCTCCTGCGTGGAAGGACATCCTGAAGCGCACCTACAAGCGTACCTGGGATGACAATGTCGCGCTCGTATCGGCCGGCGTCGCCTTCTACGGCTTCTTTGCACTGCTCTCGATGCTTGGGCTGATCGTTCTGTTCTATGGCTTCATCGCCGAGCCGCGAACGGTGATCGAGCATGTGCGCGCTCTGACGGTTGTGCTTCCAACCGACGTCGCGATCCTGATCGGTGACCAGCTGATGACGGCGGTGAAGTCGTCGCAAGGAACCAAGGGCCTCGGGATCCTTCTCGCATTCCTGGTCGCGACCTATGGCGGCACGAATGGTGCGGCCTCGGTGCTGACCGCGCTCAACATCGCCTATGAGGAGAAGGAAAAGCGAAGTCTTTTCCGCTTCTATCTGCTGGCCGTCTCGATGACTCTGGGCGCTCTCATTGTCGCGCTCGCTGCGATCGCTGCGACTGCCGCGGTCGGCTATCTCCGGCACATCCTGCCGGAGGCCTCGCCTCAAGCCGTGATCGCGGGAAAGATCGCAGGATATCTCGTTCTGGCGCTCATCGGAGCGCTGGTCGCCTCAGGTCTCTATCGGTTCGGACCCTCGCGCCAGGACGCGCAATGGAAGTGGATCACTCCAGGATCGCTCTTTGCCGCTCTCTCCTGGTCTTTGCTGACGATCGCGTTCGGCTTCTATGTCAGCCACTTCACCAATTATAGCGCCAGCTACGGCTCGCTCGGAGCCGTGGTTGCACTCCTCACCTGGCTCTATCTTTCGGCCTACGCCTTCGTGTTCGGAGCCGAACTCAACAGCGAGATCGAACACCAGACAGCGATGGATTCGACGACCGGATCACCTCAACCGATGGGTGAGCGCGGCGCCTGGGCGGCCGACAATGTCGCGACCGACGACACGGTTCAGGATCGCCCGGAAAAGCAGCGCGAAGGGGCCGATTTGACCCGCGCGGCGCCCAAGGTCGCAAAGGAGAAAGGTTAGGCTGCGGGAAGCAAGCGCCGTTCGCCGGCAAGCCGGAGCAGCGAAGCCTGGAGCTTCTCGAACGCTCGAACCTCGATCTGGCGAATGCGCTCGCGGCTGACGCCATAGACCTGGCTCAATTCCTCGAGCGTCTTGGGCTCGTCGGCGAGGCGGCGCTCCATCAGGATATGCTTCTCGCGATCGTTCAAAGATCCCATCGCGCTCATCAGGAGGTCGTGGCGAACCCGGGTCTCCTCGTCCTCGGCGATCAGCTCGTCCTGAAGAGGTCCGGTATCGACGAGGAAGTCCTGCCACTGGGCCTCGCCGCCCTCATCGCCCTTCAACGGGACGTTGAGGCTGGTATCGCCGCCCATGCCCATTCGGCGGTTCATCGAAACGACTTCTTCCTCGGTAACGCCGAGGTCGGTCGCGATCTTGGTCACGTCCTGGGGCTTGAGATCGCCTTCCTCGAAGGCTTCGATCTGGTTCTTCATCCGGCGAAGGTTGAAGAACAGCTTCTTCTGAGCTGCGGTCGTGCCCATTTTCACGAGCGACCAGCTGCGAAGGATGAATTCCTGAATCGAGGCCCGGATCCACCACATTGCGTAAGTGGCGAGACGGAAGCCGCGGTCGGGCTCGAACTTCTTCACGCCCTGCATCAGGCCGATATTGCCCTCGCTGATCAGCTCGCTGACCGGGAGGCCGTATCCGCGATAGCCCATGGCGATCTTCGCCACCAGGCGGAGGTGCGAATTGACGAGCTTCGCCGCAGCCTCGGTATCGTTATGCTCGCGCCAGCGCTTTGCGAGCATATATTCCTCCTCGGGGCTGAGGATCGGGAATTTCTTGATCTCCGCAAGATAGCGGTTAAGTCCGGCCTCCCCACCGGACGAGGGGAGCGAGACGATCCCTTTTCGCGTAGCCATGTTAGTCGTCTTCTCCCGTTCGTAGGGCTTTTGCCGCCCTAGCTGGTTGACCTTTATACACCAAGTCTTCGCTTCAGTTCCTGCATGTCGGCTGGCATGGGACTTGAGAACGACAGGCTGTTCTTCGTGACCGGATGTGTGAACCCAAGCTGTGCCGCGTGAAGCGCCTGGCGGTGGAATCCAAGTTCCTTCAGCAATATGCCGTTCGACTTTCCGGCGCGGCCGTAGACCGGATCGCCAAGCAGCGGATGGCCGAGCGAGGCCATGTGAACGCGCACCTGATGTGTCCGCCCGGTTTCGAGCCGGCATTCGACAAGAGCTGCATCCTTGAGCACCTCGAGTCGCTTCCAGTGAGTGACGGCGCGTTTGCCGCGGCTGCCTTCGACGATCGCGATCTTCTTGCGGTTGTTTGCCGAGCGCGCAAGTGGTGCATCGATCGTTCCTGCGCCTGTTTTGGGCGAACCGCTGACGATCGCGAGGTAACGCCGGTCGATCGAATGCGCAGCGAACTGCCTCGCCAGTCCCTCGTGGGCAACGTCGGTCTTCGCGACGACCAGAAGCCCCGATGTATCCTTATCGATTCGGTGGACGATCCCGGGCCGGGCGACGCCCCCTATGCCCGATAGCTTGCCAGCGCATCGGTGAAGAAGAGCGTTCACCAAAGTCCCATCCAGATTGCCTGCCGCGGGGTGAACGACGAGGCCGGCAGGCTTGTTCACGACGAGGAGATGCTCGTCCTCGAAAATGATCGCGAGCGGGATGTCCTGCGGTTCATTGTGGGGAGGGGAAGCCTCGGGCACCGCGACGCGGAGCGCTTCATGGCCTTTCACCTTCAGCGCTGGATCTCGCACCGCGGATCCTTCGGCCTCGACCGCGCCGCTTCGGATAAGGCTCTTCAACCGCTCGCGCGAGAGGGTGGGGACCATTGCTGCAAGCGCGCGGTCAAGCCGCCAGCCCGCATGGGCAGGCGCCAGGCTGACCTCGATCGTCTGAATTCCCCCCATCCCGGGTAGAATATGGGTTTTGGGTTTCGGCCCTTCAATGGCGACGACGTCTTGCGCGATGTTAAACTCTCGCTCATCAAAGCCCTGAAATGAACGCCGTCGATTTCGCAAGCCTTCTGTGTTCGCGGCTTTGCCACGACCTCATGTCCCCCGTCGGAGCGCTCAACAACGGTATTGAGCTGCTCGCCGACGAAACCGATCCGGACATGCGGGAGAAGTGCACCGAGCTGCTCTCGGACAGCGCTCGAGCGACCGCCAACAAGCTCAAATTCTTTCGTCTCGCTTTTGGCGCCGGCGGGGGGTTCGGCGAGGAAATCGACACCGCCGAGGCGAGGGCGGCACTCGACGGGCTTTTCCGAAGCGAGGGCAAGATCGAGCTCGGGTGGGTCGTCGAAGGCGAAAAACTTCCAAAAGGTGCGGTCAAGCTCCTCCTGAATCTGGGGCTTCTCGCAGGCGACGCGCTGGTCAGGGGCGGCCGGCTCGACGTCGGTGCCGAACGCGGAGCGAACAACATCGAGCTGGCGGTGCGAGCCGAAGGCCCAAGAATCCTTCTCGACCCGGCGCTCCGGGACGTTCTGGTGCGTGGGGGGACGGGAACGGTAGAGCCTCGGGCCGCGGGTGCGTGGCTGGCGCACAGCCTCGCCGCCGAAGCCGGCGGAACGATCCGGCTGTCCGATCCCTCTAGCGATGCTCTGATGATCGGCGCGACGCTTCCGCTACAGGGCTAACGACGCGTTAACACCTGCTCGGCATAACGCCCTTCGAAGCATGTTTTCGAGGGCAGCCTAACCCGATGGATGACCTGATTGCCGATTTCGTAGCCGAATGCCGCGAAATGCTCGAAGCCCTTGGCGGCGAGATCGTCGCCTGGGAAGCCGAGCCCGAGGACCGCTCGCGACTCGATAACATCTTCCGGTTCGTCCACACCGTGAAGGGTAATTGCGGCTTCTTCGATTTTCCCCGCCTTGAGGCCCTCAGCCATGCTGCCGAGGACGCGCTCGCCGACGTTCGTTCCGGCCGGCGCCAACCCGATGGAGCGCTGGTGAGCGCAGTCCTCGCGATCATCGACCGTATCGGCGAGATGATCGCTGCGATCGAAGCCGGCGCGGAGATGCCTGGCGGCGACGACAGCGCGCTCATCGATGCGCTCTCTCAAGGCGCCGACGGAGCAGCCGCTCCAATCGCGGTTGCAGCAGCGGAAGGCCACGGCCGAGCTTCATCGGCGCCGCGAACGATCCGCCTATCGGTCGAGCTTCTCGACCGCGTCATGAGCACCGTTTCCGACATGGTGCTGGCGCGCAATGAGCTTGCCCGGCGGCTCCGCGAAAACCCCGGTGAGGTGGCCATCGACGGGGCCTTCGAACGCCTTTCCGGAATCATTGCCGACATGCGCGATGCGATCACCCGGACGCGCATGCAGCGGATCGAGAACCTGTTTGTGGGCCTGCCGCGGATGGTTCGAGACCTTTCAGCCGAGCTTGGAAAGCAGGTGCTGGTCGATATCGAAGGGGGCGACGTCGAGCTCGATCGCGAAATGATCGAGATGATCCGCGATCCCTTGACCCACATCATCAGGAATGCCGTTGATCATGGCGTTGAAACGCCCGCAGAACGCCTCAAGGGAGGAAAGCGCGAGATCGGAATCCTTTCCGTCTCGGCGCGCCAGTCGGGCAACCAGATCCTGATCGACATTCATGACGATGGTCGCGGGATCGACGGCAAGAAGCTGGTCGCAAAAGCGCTCGATGCTGGCTTCATGGAGAAGGACGAGGCCGCCAAGCTCGACCATCGCGAGCAGCTTGCTTTGATCTTCGAAGCGGGCTTGTCGACAGCCAAGGAAGTCACCTCGATCTCCGGCCGAGGCGTTGGAATGGACGTCGTTCGCTCGAACATCGAACGGATCGGCGGTATCGTCGAGGTCGACAGCAAGCTTGGCGAAGGAACGCGCATGACCTTGCGTGTCCCTCTCACCCTCACGATCATTCCAGCGCTCACGGTGTCGATCGCCGGACAGCATTTCGCAATTCCGCGGTCAGCGATCGAGGAAATCGTCCGTGCCAATGGCGAGAGTGTCACGCTTGACCATCTCGGCGGCGCCGGCGTCGCCACCATCCGCGGTCGCCGAGTGCCCGAAGTCTCGCTCGCGCAAATCCTTGGGATCGAGAGTGGAGTGGCCCCGCAGGACTGCACTCTCGTCGTGCTTCGTCCAGCGGGCGGCGATGTTTATGCGCTCTCCGTCGATCGCATTCACGATCACGAGGAACTGGTCGTGAAACCGGCTGCTCCGGCGGTGATGGCAACCGGCCTCTATGCCGGGACAACGCTTGCCGATGACGGCAGTCCGATCCTTCTGTTCGATCCGGCGGGGCTGGCTCAGGTCGGCGGAATCAAGCTCGAGGCGCTCGAACGCTCGACCCGGATCGTCGAGGCTCCCGTCACTGCTGATACAAGGTCGACTGCAGTGCTCCTGTTCCGAGCCCTCGACGGCAGCCGGCGAGCGCTTCGCCTCGCCGTCGTCGACCGGATCGAGGAAGTTCCGGCAAAAGCCGTCAAGACCGCCGCGGGCCAGCTCCGAGTGCAGGTCGGCGACGCGATCCTGCCACTTGCAGGAGCAGCCGACGCGAAGCTTGCCGGCGACAAGGTCCGGCTGTTCCGTTTGAACGATGGAGCTCATGAGGTCGGTTACGCTTTCGCCGAGGTCATCGACTTTGCAACGATCGACAATGACGTCATTCACGCCGAGCGCTCGGGCGAGGTCAGTGGAGTAACCCTGATCAACGGCGAACCTGCCGAGCTGGTCGACGCTCACTGGATCTTTGCGAACCACGTTGGAGCGGCTGCGCGGACCATCGAGCAGCTGGTTTGCCGACTGCCGAGCGATGATCCCTGGATGCAGAACATGCTTCGCCCGATCGTCGAGGCCGCGGGCTACCAGGTGGTCGGCGACGAGCATGAAGGCAACGCCGACCTTGTCATCGCTGCCAAGGGCGCGGGCGTGCCGGAAGATGCTGCGAGGCAGACAATCTGGCTGAGGGTCGATCCCGAGGCGACCGGCAAGAAGGATGAGAGCATCTACCGCTACGATCGCGCCGGCCTGTTGATGGCGCTCAAGTCGGCGAGCGGCGGGAGGGGCAAATGAACGAGTTGCTGCTGGTCGTAACCGTCGCCGGCGAGCGAGTTGCTCTTCCGGCGGCTTCGGTCGAGTCCGTGGTCGAGCTCGATACGCTGATCCCGGTGCCTCGGGCCGCAGCCCATGTTGCCGGCCTGTCGGCGCTGCGCAGCCGGGTTCTTACGGTCATCGACTGCAAGCGCTCGCTCGAACTTGGGACAAGCGATTGCTCCGGCGGAATCCGCGAGGCAGCCGTCGTCGAGTTCGACGGCCATCATTATGCATTGATCGTCGATCTCGTCGAAGACGTCGTTGAAGCGCTGTCCGATCCAACCCCGGTCCGGGGGGCCATGAGTGAGGGCTGGGAGCGTGTCGCGACCGGCATGGTCGACACCGAAAACGGTGCCCTGCTGCTGGTCGACGTCGCCGCTCTGATTGGCGGACCGGCGGAGGCCAAGGCGGCCTAGCCCCTTAAGGTCTTCGTTACCCTTAACCTTTAAGGAATGGACCTGAGTGGGGAAGCGGGAAGCTCTAGAGATGAAGACCTGTTTAATCGTCGATGACTCGAAGGTGATCCGCAAGGTCGCTCGCCACATCCTCGAAACGCTTTCGTTCGAGGTCGATGAAGCGGGCGATGGGCAGGAAGCGCTTAACCGCTGCGAAGCGAAGATGCCGGACGTCGTCCTGCTCGACTGGAACATGCCGGTGATGAGCGGAATGGATTTCCTGCGCTTGCTTCGCCAGCGTGGTCACGGCGACCAGCCCAAGGTCGTTTTCTGCACTACCGAGAATGACATGGCGCATATCCGCGCGGCCCTCGAAGCCGGCGCGGACGAATATGTGATGAAGCCCTTCGACCGAGAGACGCTGCACATCAAGCTTCAGCTCGTCGGCGTCGCCTGAGGTCAGCGATCGTGGAGCGGGCGCTCGCCAGATCGCGGGACCGCCAGCCGGGCAGCGGGCCGATCCGACGCCCGGTTCGGTTGATGGTTGTCGACGATTCCAACGTCGCTCGAGCAGTCCTGTCGCGGATGATCGAGAGCGACCCAGCATTCGAGATCACGGCAGTTGCTGGAACCGCGGAAGATGCGATCGAAGCGCTTGGCGAATGCCGCGTCGACGTCATCATCCTCGATCTGGAGATGCCGGGTGCCGGCGGTTTGAAATCGATCCCGCGAATCATTGCGGCCGCAGGCGGCGCGAAGATCATGATCGTCTCATCGCTTGCCGAAGATGGCGCTGAAGAGACCGTCGCAGCACTCGCTCTTGGCGCTGCGGACACCATGCCCAAGCCCGGGGCTGGCCAATTCAATGGAAAATTCTCGCAAATCCTGCTGAGCAAATTGAAGGCGCTCGGCTATGCCGAGAGCGAGCGCGCAAGTGCCGGCTATGCTTCGCGCGGCGGCCCGGCGGTGGCGCTTCGGGCAATGCCCAGCGACCCGATCGATGTGGTCGCTTTGGGTGCGTCGACCGGCGGCATCCATGCGCTGGGAGTCCTGTTCCACGCGCTTCCCAAACGCATCGGCGTTCCCATATTTTTGACGCAGCACCTTCCGATTCCCTTCATGCCGGTATTCGCGCGGCAATTGGGCGCCATCGCGCACAGGACAGCCGTGGTTGCCGAAGACGGAATGAAATTGGAACCCGACCTCATCATCCTTGCTCCAGGGGACGCCCATTTGACGCTCGAGCCGATAGGAGCGGGACATTCGTGCGCCTTAGCCAAGGCCGTTCGACTAGCGGCTGCATGCCTTCCGTTGACCCGATGTTCGCGTCGGTGGCTTCGATCTACGGCGCTGGAGCGCTTGGCATCGTCCTGACTGGCATGGGACGCGACGGAGTGGATGGGGCGCACAGGCTCGTTTCGTGCGGCGGCTCGATCATCGCCCAGGACGAGGCGAGCTGCGCGGTCTGGGGAATGCCTCGTGCAGTGCTTGAGGCCGGCCTCGTCAGCGCGGTCTTGCCGCCTGACAAGATCGCACGTCGGATTGCCGCTCGCACCGAGGAGCTACGCGAGTGCAAATAAGCGACAGCTCCACTCGAATTCTCGCCGGCCTGCTCGAGGCACGGACCGGCCAGCAGCTGACGATGAGCCGCCGTTGGCGGATCGAAACCGCTCTTTCGAGCCTTCTTCGCGAACGCACGATCGGCACGCTTGACGAACTCATCACCATCCTCGTCATGGGTAAGGAGCCGGGCTTGTCGCAAATGGTCGTCGAAGCGCTTCTCAACAATGAGACCTATTTCTTCCGCGACCGAACTCCGTTCGACGTGCTCCAGCGAACCGCTCTTCCAGAGCTTAGCCAGCGCCGCTCGAATTCGAAGCGGCTCCGGATCTGGTCGGCGGGATGCTCGACCGGTCAGGAAGTCTATTCATTGGCGATGCTGTTCGCGGAGGAACCGGAGAAGTGGCTCGGCTGGACGATTGACATCCTTGGCACCGACGTTTCGACAAGCTGCGTCGATCGGGCGCGAAACGGGACCTTTTCGCAGTTCGAGGTCCAGCGCGGGCTCGGCATCAACCAGATGATCAAATGGTTCGAGGAAACCGGAAACGGCTGGCGCGCGGTCGAGGGGTTACGTCGATCTTTGCGGTTCCAGGTCCACAATATTCTCGAGCCGCCGCCCCATCCAGGCGGCTTCGACATCATCCTTTGCCGCAACGTCCTCCTCTATCTCAGCCCCGAGAAAAAAGCGCTGAGCTTCGAGCGCCTCGCTGGCGCGATGGCCGAAGACGGCTGGCTCATGCTCGGAGCGGGCGAGACGGTGATCGGACAGACCAACAAACTTGGCGCCGACACCAATGCGCGCGGGCTCTATCGCCTCGTCGGCGATGGCAGCCGGATCGAGAAGCGACAGGGTGATCGTCGCTCAATCCCAACAAGGGCTTGACGGTAGAGCCGTAGCTGTGCGCCAATCGGCGCGTGATCGAATGCATCAGGAAGCCATCGCCGAATTTCGACGAGCGGCAGCTGCCGGTCTCACTGATCGTGCTTCATTATACCGGCATGCCCGACATGCAGTCGGCGCTCGATCGGCTGACATCGCCCGATGCGAGAGCTCTCGGCCCATTATCTCGTCGACGAGGATGGGACGACTTACAGCCTCGTCGATGAAACCGACCGCGCGTGGCACGCGGGCAAGGCGCGCTGGCGCGGGATCGGCGACGTGAATTCGGCGAGCGTCGGGATCGAAATCGTCAATCCCGGCCATGAGTTCGGCTATCGAGCTTTTCCTGACGAACAGATGGCCTCGGTCATCCCGCTCGTCGCGGACATCAAGGAGCGGCATGGCATAGGTCGCGGAAATGTCGTTGGGCATTCCGACGTCGCGCCGGCGCGCAAGGAAGATCCGGGCGAGCTCTTTCCATGGGATGCGCTGGCGAAGCGCCGGCTTGCGCTCCCCAGTCCGACTCGCGAGCTGATCGATCCCTATTGGACCGATGCCGGCTTCCTTCTGGCGCTCGAGCGCTTCGGTTATGATGTGACCCAGCCTTTGAAGGCGGTGATCGCGTTCCAGAGGCGCTTCCGGCCCGGGCTCATCGACGGCGTCGTCGACGGCGAATGCCGAGCCAAGCTGCTCGCCTTGTTGCTGCCGCGTCCGCAATAGCCCATATTGGAGGGCGCCAGAGGGCTGGGCGGTCGCGGTGGAGCTTGCTCCAACGAGGAAAGTCCGGGCTCCATGGAACCACGGTGCCGGGTAACGCCCGGCGGGTTGTCGTTAGCCTCGTGCGAAGGCGGCTCAGGGACAGTGCCACAGAAAGGACACCGCTTGGGCTTCGGCCCGGCAAGGTCGAAAGGGTGCGGTAAGAGCGCACCGCGGTCCTGGCAACAGGGCCGGCACGGTAAACCCCACCGGGTGCAAGACCGAATAGGGGCAGCATATGGGCCTGGTTCCGGCTCGCTGCCCGGGTTGGTTGCTTGAGGGGCGGGGCGACCCGCCTCCTAGAGGAATGGCCGCCCAGTCACGCTGAAAAGCGGGATGGACAGAACCCGGCTTACAGGTCCTCTGGCGCATTTTCGTAAAGCGGCTCGAAACTGCCGCATTCGCTGGTTAGTTGGAGCTCGAATGGCGAATCAGAAGAGATCGGACGATTGGGGTTTCCCGCGCTGGCGTTCTTATGGCGACAAAGGCCGCTCGGCAGCAAAGGTGCGCCTGTGCGACCGCCAGGGTTGCAACGAAACCGGCGACCGGCCCGCACCCAAGGCGCCGCACAGCAGCGAGCGCTGGTATTTCTGCGAAGCGCACGCGGCCGAATACAACCGCAACTGGAATTATTTCGCAGGCCTAAGTCCCGAAGAGGCGGCCCGGCGTGCCGCACAAGAAGAGCAGGATGCGAAGGGTTTCCGCCAGTCCGCCCAATGGAAATGGGCGGGTCCTGGCGATGGCAGCCGAACGCGCGACGAGATGCGCGCTCTCGATGCGCTCGAACTCGATAGCGATTGTGACTTTACGGCGGTGAAGGCGGCGCATCGACGCCTGGTCAAGGAAACGCACCCGGACGCCAACCCCGGTGACGAAGAAGCAGCCAAGCGCTTCAAGCAGGTGCAGGCCGCCTATGACGTCTTGAAGCAGGCCGAAGAGCGAAAGAACGGCAATGTGCCCACCGCTCGCGCCTAGGCCGGCGCTGCGTAGCGGTCGGCGGTTTGCTTCACGAGCGCGATCATGTTGGGGACGCCCTGCGTTCGGTTAGCGCTCAGATGCTTGCCGAGCTCGAACGGCGCGAGGCATTGCGAGATGTCGATACGCACGACCTCGGCAGCGGGTTTGTCCTGAACCGCTGAGAGTATCAAAGCGACGATCCCCTTGGTGATCGCGGCATTGCTGTCAGCAAGGAAGTGCAACCGGCCCTCGCTTGCGGTTGGATAGACCCATACCGAAGCCGAGCAGCCGCGGACCTTTGTCGTCTCGGTCTTGAGCACATCCGGCATCGGCTCCAGCTCTCGTCCAAGATCGATCAGAAGCCGGTAACGGTCTTCTCGATCGACCAGCTGATATTCTTCGAGGATGTCTGAAAGGGCAGGGAGGCCGGCCATGAAAGGGCCTCTAGCGGCTCAGCGATCGCGGAGCGATTCGATTTCCTTCGCGAGGCTGTTCTCCTTGTCGACCGTAATCCGCTCGAGCACCTTCAATCGCTCCTGAAGCTGCTTCACCTCTTCGCGAAGGCGAAGGGTTTCCCGCGAATCCTCAGCTGGCTGCTCCCAGCGATGCCGAACGCCCATCCGGTGCCGAATGAGCGAGAAGACGCCCGTCAGAAAGACAATCGCAATGACGAAGTCGAAGGGATTCATTGGGTCTTTTCTCCGGAGGGAATCCGCGCCTGGTCGCGAAGCGCTTCGATCTGTGAAGCGGTCTCGACGCCGCGATCGGTGACGATCTGCTCGAGAACTCGAAGTCGCTGCTCAAACCGCTCCATGTGCTGGGCATATTGAGCGCTTTTCTCGGCGGCGAGTTCGCTTTGCGCCAGGATCTGCTTCTCCTTGACCCTGATCCACATCTTGAACGGCGCGATACCGATCGCAGCGAGCGGTATCAGCACCCAGATCCAGCTGGCCACATCGTTCATCGACTGAGCCTCTTGTTCATATTCGCTGATGTCATGATTGTTGCCAGCGCATTCAAGCGGATGCGTCGCTCGTCGAGCCCGGCCTGGCGATCGCCGCCTGGGCCGGGCTTTGGCGAAGTGCTTCGATTTGCGAAGCGGTCTGGGCGCCGGCATCCGTCACGATCTGCTCGAGGACGCGCACGCGCTGCTCGAGCTCAGAGGAGCGTGATGCATATTGCGCAGCTTTCTCGGCGGCATTCAGTGCCTCAACCTCGAGCCGTTTCTCTCGATATTTGAAGAACCTGGTAGCGATCAGCATGATCATGAGCGTCGGCAGGCCGATGACGACCAAAGCTAGCATCACATTTATTGGGCCAGACATTAGGCAGTACCTCCTTTGTCGAGCGTCAGGGCATCAATGTCGCGCGCAAGCCTGTTCGGCTGATCGGTCGCAATCCGTTCGAGCGTCTCCAACCGATCCTTGACCGACCCAAGCTCCGCTCGGAGCTGGGCGTTCTCGGTCGTCAGCAAGCGGATTCGCTCGCCCAATTCCTGGTCGCGCTTCGGGTGGAGCGGCATCCCCCACGAGTTTGAAAGCGGGTAGCCGTTCTTGATCTTGAGCCAGTTGTTGAGGATCGATCCGCCGACGCTGACGACGACGATCACGGCGATGAATGGGAATATCCGACCGATGAAGTCGAATACGGCGAGCATGTCAGGATCCATGATTTCCCCCAGTTATTGCAATTAGAAGATGTGGCGGGCGGGCCCGGGCAGCATTGTGCCCTCGATGATCCACCCAAGGTTCGGGACGATGATCTCATCACCAAGGTCGCGCACTTGCATGTCAATGTCCCCTCTAGCGAAGCTGCTCGATTTCTTGCGCAAGCGAGCGGTTCTCGGTCGTCACATAGCTTTCGATGTCCGCGAGCCTTCGATCGAGATCCTTGAACCTCGAGCGAATGTCGCGTGCAGCGCGCGCCGGCGAAGCTCGAACTCCCTGCCAGAACTGGCGCTCCTCGTTGCCGCGATATTCGAGCTCGCGCGGTTTTGTCGGAGCGACCCAGCCAGCAATGACATAGAAGGGCAGGACCGATCCGCCGCTCATGAATACCGCAGCCAGGAAGCAGATCCGCACGAGTGCAACGTCGAAGCCCGTGTAATCGGCGATCCCTGCGCAAACCCCCATGAGCTTGCCGTTCTGCTTGTCGCGGTAAAAGCGTGTCCGGCTCGCCGGCTGTCCGCCATAGTCGCGATCCCTTTCGTAATCGATTTCGCGACCATATTCCGGCTGGTTGGACCGCAGTTGCGGTTGGTTGGACCGATGCTCGCGCTCCGGATAGCGGTCGTAGGCCATCCTACTCTCCGTCCACCAGGAGGCGGCGGGTCTCGTCTCGCTCCCGTCCCGGGAGGCACTGCTGCCGCCAGTTGGGGTTTTCGGCGTTCATGATCCGCTCGATCGTGCACAGCCGGTCATCGAGGCGCCGAGCGGCGTCGTGAAGCTCGTCGAGCAACTTCTCGTCGCCCGACGTTAGCGTCGCCGAGGTTTTCCACTTCGTGATGTAGTGGAAGATCAGCCAAGGCAGGCCGATGAACAGTGCAACGATCGCAATGATTCCAACGAAATTATCGGAGTCCATCATCGGTTACTTCCCCCTGGCCTTCATCGCGGCCTTCATCGCTTCAAGTTCCTTGTCGACCGACTCCGCGGCCTTCAATTCGGCAATTTCTTCTTCAAGGCTTTTGGGCCCGGTCATTCCGAGCGCGTCGGCGCGGCCCTCGGCGAAATCGGCTCGGCGCTCAAGAATTTCGAACTTCGAGAACGCGTCCTCGGTCCGGTTGCCGTTCAATAGCTCGGACGCGCGGGCGCGAGTGACTGCGCTCTCGAATCGAGCCGCGATCGCATTCTGCCGGGCGCGCGCCTCGCGCAACTTGCCCTGCAGCTTGGCGATATCCGTCTCATAGCCTTTCAAAGTGTCGTCGATGACCTTGATTTCCTCGCGCAGCCCGGAACCCATGTCGGCGGCCTTCTGGCGCTCGATGAGCGCAGCCTTGGCGAGGTCCTCGCGGTCCTTCGACAGCGCGAGCTCCGCCTTCTCGGTCCAATTTTTCTGAAGATCGTCAAGCCGTGAAAGCGCTCGGCGCATTTCCTTGGCGTCGGCAATGCAGCGCGCAGCCGAGGCGCGGACCTCGACCAGGGTCTCCTCCATCTCGAGGATCACCATCCGGATCATCTTCGCCGGGTCTTCCGACCGGTCGAGCATCTCGGTGATGTTCGCAGCGAAGATATCCCGTGTTCGGGAAAAGATGCTCATTCAGTCACTCCGAAATTCAAATCTTAGGGCCCTAAACCTACTGACAACCATACAAGTTACGTGCCATCTTGGAAGAAAGCGCGAACTTTCGCGAAAAGTCACATTTTCCCGCGATAAATGACGCGAATATCCTTGCCAAATGGTGGGATTTGCCACCAACAGTCGGCCAGATTTTGGGTTGGGTGGGTATGGAGCGGTCGGATCAATTCATCGGCCAAAGCCTTGCGTTCCTCGACGCGGTGGAACGCGCGAGCCGTGCTGCGCCGCTCAACCGGTCCGTGCTCGTCATCGGCGAGCGCGGGACGGGCAAGGAATTGATCGCCGAGCGGCTTCATCACTTGTCGTCACGGTGGGCGGGACCACTGGTCATCATGAACTGCGCCGCTCTACCCGAGAATCTGATCGAGGCCGAGTTGTTCGGTCACGAGGCGGGGAGCTTCACTGGCGCTGCCAAGACCCGGCACGGCCGCTTCGAGGAAGCCGACGGAGGCACTCTGTTCCTCGACGAGCTCGGCACCTTGTCGATGCCGGCGCAAGACCGTCTGCTCCGCGCGACAGAATATGGTGAGATCACGCGCATCGGCGCATCCAAGCCGATTAACGTCGACGTTCGAATTGTCGCTGCGACGAATGAAAATCTTCCAGCGAACGTCGACAGCGGGAAGTTCAGGGCGGACTTGCTCGATCGTCTGTCCTTCGAGGTCATCACTCTGCCGCCCCTTCGTGCGCGCGAGGGCGATATCCCATTGCTCTCGGAGCATTTCGGGCGGCGCATGTCAGCCGAGCTGGATTGGTCCAACTGGCCCGGATTCACGTCGCGCGCGCTCGCCGCGCTCGAAGCCTATCCGTGGCCGGGCAACGTTCGCGAGCTCAGAAATGTCGTCGAGCGCGCCGTCTATCGGCACGAAAACCCTGAGCGTTCGATCGACGAGATCGTCTTCAATCCGTTCCAATCGCCATGGGCTCCAACCGGCACAGGCCCGGTTGCGGCCCCGTCGATCGCGGCGATCCCAAATGCCGGCGGCGAAGCTTCGCCGATCGCAGCACTACCCGAACCTGCTCAGTCGCGAGGCTCGACCAGCGACTTCAGATCGGCGGTATCGGAATATGAGCGGCAATTGCTCGAGGACGCCCTCCGGCGAAACCGCTTCAACCAGCGTGCAACGGCTTCGGCTTTGAACCTCAGCTACGACCAATTGAGACATGCGCTGAAGCGGCACAAACTGCAGGACAGCGCAGCGTAGGACCCGTGTCGAGATTTCGGATTTGGACCTGGGTCGCGGCAGCGCTGTTGGGTGGGGCCGAAGCCCTTCTCGCGCTTGGCTATTGGAACGCGATCCAGCCGCCGGTGGTTCGCAGGCTGACCTACACGGTGCCGGAATATCCTCGGAGCGCTTCACCGGTTCGAATCCTTCTCTTTTCCGACGTCCATGTGCACGGACCCGACATGCCGCCGGCACGGCTGTCGAAAATCGTCGACCAGATGAACGCACTCCATCCCGACATCATCGTCGGAGCTGGGGACTTCGTCGGCGACAATTGGATCGGACGTGAATATTCCGCCGACGAGGCCGTAGCTCCGCTGGCTCGCCTGAAAGCCCGCCTCGGGGTTTTCGCGGTGCTTGGTAACAATGACTATGAGCCCGCCGCGACCGGAATCCGGATTGCCTTAAAGCGGGCGGGTGTCGAGCTGCTCGAGGACCAGGCGATCAGCGTCGGGCCGATGGCGCTCGGCGGGCTGGACGGGTTCATCTACCACCGCCGTGAACCGTGGGCGCGGGCGAGGTTGAAAACCGCCGAGGCCATGGCGCGCACTCCGGGCGTGAAAATCCTCGCTGCGCATCGCTCGGACGAGGTCGTTCCCGCAGCGCCTTTTGTTCGCCTGGTGCTGTCCGGTCACACGCATTGCGGGCAGATCGTTCTCCCGTTCATCGGCGCGCTACAGACCGGATCCGACTATGGCTCGAGGTTCCTTTGTGGACTCATCCGGGACCAATCGAAGGTCCTTGTCGTCACTTCGGGCCTCGGGACCAGCCACTTGCCGCTGAGGTTCGGGGCGCCGCCAGATATGTGGCTGATTAGCGTCGAAGGCAGCAAATAGGCGCGCCGACTTCCGCGTTTCGAACGGCAGGCGGAGCTTAGGGTTCGACGGTGATTGTCGCGCTCCTCATCGCGCCGTTATACCAGTCGCCTGCCCGATCGTTGTCTGCGGTGTCGACGGTCTTGACGCCAAGCAGGAGCGGAAGAGTGTTGCTGATCGAACCAATCGTGACTGACTTGGTGACAGGTGCTCCTGAATCGATCTGGATCGTCAGGCTGGTAGCGGTCTTGGTGCAGGTAATGGTGTGCAGCAGATTGTCAGCGAGGTTCTTCACCGTTTTGGCACCGCCATTGACCGTCGCGGAATGACGAAGGCTGTCCTTCACCAGGCAAGTCGCTCTCGCCATCCCGCTCGCCCGGATAATTTCGATCTTGTACTCGCCGCCTTTGGTGCCGACGTTCCCCTTTCGGATCACGTCGTAGTCGGTGCCAATGGAAGGAACGACACTGGTTTGAACCTGCACGCTGAACGAGAAATCGGCGGCGCCGGGATTGAGCGTCGGTGAATCCGGAACGACGACCTTCGCGGTCGCACCGTCAAAGATGAAGCCCGCGCCGGACGTCACGACGTTGAACGTCGTTCCGTTGTTCGCGTTCACGGAGCTGTCCGTCATCGTGTTTCCGAACGTTTCGTCCATGGGCCATTGAGCAACGGTGGTCGTTGCCTCCGCAACCGATGGGAACGCAATGCTCAACGCAGCAACAGCGTAACATGCCTTATACTTCATGGGCACTCTCTCGGACGCGAGGGATTCGCTTGGTATACAGAATGTTAACTGAGGGCGGCAAGCGTTCTTTTGCACTCCGAGAGTCCGATTCTTGTCGCCTTTTTGCTCGTTAACCGGCCGCTGCAGATGCGGATTGGCCGAAACGCCGTGAATGGGTTAAATCAGCTTGGACTGCTCCATCCATCGGGAGGTTTACATGATGGCTGGTCAAAATGGTGAACTCGACAGACGCCGGGAAAGCGATTCGCGAAAGGGCGAGAGGCGAAAGGGCGATCGGAAAGAAGACGATCGACGCAAAGGTGATCGGCGAGAAGGCGAGTAAGCCTTAGCCTTCTATCAATTTGCGGAATACCGCCTCGTAAAGCGGACGTTGAAACCGAAGCCCGCCAACATGGCCTTCGACCCACCGCACCTCGGCTTCGATAGCCTCGAGAGTGTCGAACTTCACCCACACGCGTTCGCCGACTGCCGGCCGCTCAATGAACTCGATTTTGCACCCGCTCGGAGAAAGATCGAACGCCCGCACCCGGAAGCCGTGAAGGCCCGAGCGCCTGATCGTTGCCTCTACGCCTAGCGATACCCGATCCGCCCGTGGAGGCACCGGCGAATCGCGCGCCTCATCACCCATGTCACTCAATCCGTCATGTGCCGAGACCATTCAACTTCACCTTGGATAGCTTGTCGTTCTACCGCCAGACTCGTAGATCGAATAATCAATAATTAACGCAGCTGCTTAGCGGTCAGGCGGCTTATTCGGTTGTGCTTATCGCAAAGCGCGGGGCGTCATGGACTATACATTACACTGCCATAAAAACGGCGCCGAAGAGAGCGTGCTGCAAAAGCGCGATTTTTGTTGGCGTCCCGCGACCACGCCCGCAAGCTCCTAGTCGATGGCTTGGCGGACAGTGTGGAGATTTATGACAAACGTGGACGGATGGTTGCGCAGTTTCAAAACATGGTGAGAAATGCCTAGAGCCGCCCCCCCCGCGGCGGACGCTTGGCTCTTCCACCGGTTGGAAGTGAGATTTGCGGAAACCGACCGGCTGCAGCGGCAAAACCATGAGCAGTTCACGTAGCAACGCCTCTAAGTGAAGCCGGTGCGATTGGATTGCCCGAAGAATTCAGCCACTCTTCCGCTGCATGCCCGTCTTCCCTCTCCTAAATCGCAGAACACTCCTCGGCTGGAGCGCGGCTTTGACTGGGCCAACCCTTCCAGTTTCGGCTGTCGCATGCGAGCCGCGTTCCGAATGGACTCCGGCGGCTTCATTCATCGCTAGCTTGCCATCGCTAATGGAGGTCGGCGGCGTTCCCGGCGTCGGGATCGCGGTGGCCAGGCGCGGGAAGGTCGTCTGGCACCGAAGCTTCGGCGTGAAGAATATCGAAACCCGCGATCCAGTCACGGATAACACGCTGTTTGAGGCCGCTTCGATGACCAAGCCGGCTTTTGCTTATGTCGTCATGAAGCTTGTCGACGAGGGGAAGCTCGAGCTCGACCGCCCTTTGGTCGACTATCGCCGCCCCGATTACCTCGGAGCGGATCCGCTGCTGGACAGGATCACGGTGCGCGACGTGCTTCGGCACTCGACGGGATTACCGAACTGGGCCGACGGTCCACTGACCACGATCGCGGGGCCAGGAACTGCTTACACTTACTCGGGTGAAGGCATCGTCTGGCTTCAGCTCATCGTCGAGAAGATCACGGGCGAAGGCACGGGTGCAGCGGTCGAGCGGATGCTGCTTCATCCTGCTGGCATGGCCCAAAGCACGATGGGATGGGACGAGCAGGTCGCGCGCGACGCGGCCTATGGCCACGAGGAGCCCAACCTCGGCACGATCAAGATACCGGAACAACCCACGCGCCTTTTAGGAAACGCGCTGCTCTCGATTGCGGCGCGCTGGAACAAGCCCATCTCACATTGGACCTACGAGGAGCAGGTGCGCGCGATGCGCGACGCGGTTCCGGCGACGAAGCCTATCCCCCACGAGTTGCTAGTGAACGCGGCAGGCGGTCTGTTGACGACGCCCTCGGATTATGTGCGGCTGATGGCGTTGATGATGGAGGAAGCACAGCGCCAGCCATGGCAGATCAGCGAACGGTCGCGGCGAGCCATGCTCTCGCGTCAGCTCGAGATCGGCGGGCGGGATTTCTATCGCGGGCTTGGCTGGCAGCGAGAGGACCCGACTGGAATGGTCATCTTCGAGCATAGCGGGAGCAACTACGGAATCTTCCATTCGCTCGCGGTCGCAGACGCCCGGTCGGGCAATGCGATCGCGATCTTCACCAACGGCGCCAACGGCTCGGCGCTCGCCGACCGGATCGCTCGCGAAGCGACCAACGTCGATCTTCTCAAATTCTTGAGCTGATTTGCTCAAATTCCGCGCAAGCGGCCGTGGTCCACGGAGATGGAAATCGTCGAAGCCGGATTCCGGATCCGCATTGACTTGAGATCGATAGAGCCGCGCGGTCCGAAGCGGGTGATCCGAACCGATGCCCAGTCGAGCGATTTGCCCAAGGCGACGCGCGGCACTCCTATTGGCTGGAGCAGCCAGGCCTTGCCGTTGCCGTTGGTGAAGAACCGTCCGATCCCGTTCGCGTCGACGCAAAGCGCGCTGTCCTGGTCGATCGCGAGCCCGATCGCGTTGCGATCCCAGCGCGCGCGGACCTTCGCAAGGAAGGCGATGGAGCGCCCGAGGCGATTGCGCGCCGAGAAGTGCGTGTCGGTGACGACATGGCCGAGAAAAGGCATGTGCAGGAAGTCGCGCACCATCGTGACCGCCGGGCCCAGCGGATTTGCAAGCGCGTTCGGAGAGTCGATGCTTCCGCCGTCCATCGCGCCATAGGAATAGGCGCCGAGCACTGCGAGGCCGGCGCTGGTGCCGCCGACGGGGCGGCCGCGCGCGGCCTTGGAATCGATTGCTTGGGCTACCGGTGTGCCTTTCCAGAAGCGCACGTATTTTGATTGGTCGCCACCGGCGATGAAGATGCCGTCCGCGTGACGCAGAACGCGCAGCACGCGGGGGTTGTACGACGCCTTGCGGCTGGTGAAGACGAGCGTCTCGACCGAAGTGAAGCCGCCGACATCGCGGTAGAAATATTTGCCGTCCTCACCGTCGCCATAAGCAGCGATCACGACGAGATGACCGTGGCCTGTTTTCGCCGCGAACCAGCGGAAGGCGTCGAGATTCCAGTCGCCGCCGCCGACCAGAAGGAGCGCTCGCTCGGTCGGTGCCGGCCTCGCAGAGTTCACCTTCCCAACCTCGTAATAAGAATAGCCGGCGTCAGTGTTGGCGAAACCGGCTGAGGTCGCGCCGAGGAGGGTGAATGCCACAAACAGTATCGCCAGAGCCTTCGCCCGAGTCATCCGAACCTCCCCTTCGATAATAACCGATGAAGCTTTTTCGGTTTGCAAATGTCAATTTCTGTTTAGGATTCTGTAATGAAACGTCCGGGGGGAACGCAAAATGACCAAGTGTGAGATGATGCTTCGCGTGCTTGCCGCAAGCACGAGTGTGCTGAGCGTCGCGGCGGCAGCGCAAACCGCACAGCCTGGACCGGTGATAACGGGCGATGCATCGGCGCAGCAGGCGAACGACCAGCAGCAGATCGTCGTCCTGGGGTCACGCATCCCGCGCAGGATCGACAAGGAAGGTCCCGCGCCCGTCACGACGATTACGTCGCAGGACATCCTGCGGCAGGGGTATGAAAGCGTACCCGACGTGCTGAAGTCGCTCACGCAAAACGGCGGTGACACGCAGAGTCAGCAGAGTTATTCCGGAGACGACTTCACGCCCGGCGCGCAGCAGGTCGATCTTCGCGGGCTAGGCTCCAATCACACCCTCGTGCTCGTGAACGGTAGGCGCATCGCCGACTTTCCGCTGCCGCTGGAGGGCAACAGTAACTTCAGCGACATTTCGAACATCCCGATCGGACTCATCGACCAGATTCAAGTGCTCAGCGGGAGCGCGTCGGCGATCTATGGCTCGGACGCGATCTCGGGAGTGGTCAATTTCCAGCTGAAGCAGCATGCCGATGGAACCCGCATCGATTTCCGTCACGGGCTCACCGAGCATGGCGGAGGCTCGTCCGACCGCCTGACGGTCGCCAGCGGCTGGGACAGGGGCCGGTTCCACGGAATCATCGGCGTCGAGTTGCTCCGGCAAAGCCCGCTGTGGGAATATCAGCGCAGCCGCCAGGACTCATCGGACGACAACCCGGACCCGAACGGACGTATTGCCCGGCGCAACTTCCTGCGATCCGACGAATATGTCGACTATCTGGATCCGGGCGCCGCGACCTGCGCGCCGCTCGCCTCTCTCAACGGCGGGACGACGATCTACGGCACCCGGCCGGATTATGGCTACGACATCGTCAACGACGAATACATCGACGGCCATTACTGCGGCAGCAAGGAAGCGATCGCCTATGGCACAATGATCTCGGGCCGCAAATCCGCAAGCTTGTACAGCTCAATGGGCTATGAGCTGCCGTCGGGGGCCGAACTCTTTCTCGACGCCCAGTTCAGCTATTCGAAGCTGAAGCTTTTCCGCGACGTGCTCGACTGGTTCTATGAAGCGCCGGACGGCAACGAGGAAGGCACGTTCTACAATCCTAAATATCTCAGCCCTTCCGATACTTACAGTGGGCTGCAGCTCGACAATTGGTATCGCCTCTTCACTCCGGAGGAGATGGGCGGGCTCGACAAGGGCATGACTCGCAACCGTTCGGTCACGTACAACATCACGCCCGGAATCAAGGGCCGCTTCGGCCCCGCCGACAAATGGGCCTACGAACTCTCCTTCAACCATGCCGAATATGCTTCGAAGGTGCAGTTTCCCGAGGTGATCATCGACAAGGCGAACGCATTCTTCCTGGGCGCGCCAGTCGACGACCCGAATAACGATACCGGCTATCAGCGCTTCGACGCCGATCCGGCACGGCTTTTTACGGCGCTTACGCCTGCCGAATATGCGTCGATCACCGCGCTATCGACGTACCACCCGAAGTCATGGGTAAATAACCTCTCGGCGACGATCAACACGACGGAGCTGTTCCAACTGCCCGGCGGACCCGTGGGGCTCGCCGCAGTCGTGGAAGCCGGCAACCAGGGCTACAACCTCCACGCCGATCCGCTCGCGCTCGTCCAATATTATGTCGGCCTCATCGATTCGAACGGCCACGGCACGCGCAAGCACTACGCTGGGGGTGCGGAAGTGCGCTTGCCGGTCTTCTCGATGCTCGAGCTGAGCGCGGCCGGCCGCTTTGACCATTACACGTTCGCCGGCTTCGGGACCGGCAAGTTCACTTACAATGCCGGCGCAGAGTTCCGTCCGGTCAAGACGCTGATGATCCGCGGCGCCTATGGCACCGGATTCCGTGCGCCCGATCTCAACTATGTGTTCCGCGGACCGGGCAACACGCACACAGGCGGCACCGACTATTATCTGTGCCGGCAGGAGACACCCGGCGCCTCGTTCAGCGATTGTGTTGACGGGGACTGGGGCGACGTGGGCTTTCTCAATCACAAGAGCGGCAACCGCCGGCTGAAGCCGGAGACCTCGACGTCGATCAACGCCGGTGCGGTCTGGGCGCCAAGCCGGCAATTCGACATCTCGGCGGATTATTTCCGGGTCTCGATGAAGAACCAGGTGCTCGATCTCAACATCGATAGCGTACTTCGCGACGAGGCGGACTGCCGTCCCGACGGGAATGGCGTGACTGTCCAAGACCCGACCTCGCCAACGTGCATCGACGCGATCGCCCGCGTGAACCGTTATGCCAGCGGCGTGCTCGCCGGGCAGATAGAAGGCGTCGAGGTGATGCCAATCAACATCGCCCGGGAAGCCACCAACGGGGTGGATGTGGCAGCCCATGTGCGCTTCGACGCGCGGCCCGCCGGGCGTTTCGAGCTCGGCGCCAGTTACACCTACGTCTTCAAACACACGATCCAGCAATATCCGGGCGATCCGACCGTCAACAAGCTGGCGTTCGACAGCGACTATTATATCCCCCGCGACAAGGGGACGGCATCGATCACCTGGAGTCTCAATCGATTTACGGCGACGCTGACCGGGCTCAGGTTAGGCAAGCTGCCGAATTACGATGAGGATCGCTACTTAAAGGCGAGCTACCTGTTCAACCTTTCTGCGCAGTACGATCTGACGGATCGCCTCCGTCTATCGGGCACGGTCGACAATCTTTTCGATCAGGCGCCGATCTACGATCCCACCTGGTCCGGCTATCCCTATTACAACGACTCATGGTTCGACGGGGTCGGGCGGAGCTACTTTTTCGAGCTGAGCTACAAGCTGGGTGGGGCGAGGCTTTAAGCGCGCTCAAAGGGAACTGCCGTGGGGAACCCTGGCGCCCTGGCTGCGGGTTGACGATGCTTGGCGAGCGGCTAGCGTTCGCCACCTACTTCCGAAGAAGGATTGCGATGAGAATTGCGTTTGGCCTGTTTCTTGCCCTGACGGCAACAGCCGCGGTCGCGGGAAGTGATCCGCGAACCGTTCCAACCGAATTATCTCCGGCCTGGCAAGCGAAGACACGCGCGGTCTTCAAGCAAGCCATCGAGATCCCGAGCGTTCATGGTCGCGGGCAAGTGCCGAAGGTTGCAAAGCTACTTACCGATCAATTCCGTGCAGCTGGAATCCCGGATTCCTACATCCACGTGATGCCATATGAAGGGCTGCCAGGCGATAACACCGAGGCGCTGATCGTGCGCTGGCGTTCGCCGCATGCGACGAAAAGGCCGATGCTGATTCTGGGCCATATGGACGTCGTCGAGGCGAAACGATCAGACTGGAAGTACGACCCCTTCGAGTTTCGGGAGGAAGGCGGGTATTTCCTTGGGCGCGGGACCAGCGACATGAAGAATGGCGACGTCGCAACCACGATGGCGGCGGTGAAGCTCATGTCCGAGGGGTTCAAGCCCGACCGCGACATAATCTTCTTCTATAGCGGGGATGAAGAAACGCAGGGCAATGGCGCCATCCTCGGTTCGACCAAGTGGCGAAACCTGACGGACGCCGAATTTGGTCTGAATGCCGACGGCGGTTGCGCGTCTTATGACGAGAAGTTCCGACCTCTCGGCTGCGGAATCTCGACGTCGGAAAAGACGTTCCAGACCTATTTGTTCACGACCCATAACCCGGGCGGCCATAGTTCCCATCCGCGTCCCGACAATGCGATCTACGAGTTGGCGGATGCGCTGAAGGCGCTCCAGGCGCATCGCTTCGTCCCGATGCAGAACCAGACCACGCGCGCATACTTCCGTGCGCGAGCGGCGCAGGAAGGAAAGAGCGCGCTCGGCCAGCAGATCCGCCGCTGGCTCGCCAATCCCAACGACGGTGCCGCAGCCGATGCGATTGAGGCCAACGCGCTCGAGGTCGGCGAGACGCGAACGCGCTGCGTCGCGACGATGCTGAGCGGCGGCCATGCCGATAACGCACTTGCGCAGAGCGCAACAGCAACCGTCAACTGCCGCATTTTTCCAGGAGTCGACACAAGGCAAGTGCTGAGCGAGCTGCAGAAACTTGCAGGCCCGAAGGTCGAGGTGAAGGTGGACCCCGAGTTCCTCGGCGAAACCAGCCCGGCCTCTCCGCTTCGCCCCGATGTCATGAGCGCAGTCACCAAGGCCATTCAGCACTTCCATGGACCTCAGATGGAGGTCTACCCAATGATGGCTACCGGGGCGAGCGATGGCAGCTTCTTCCGTGCCAAGGGGATCCCCGTCTACGACATGGACGGAAGTTGGGGCATTTCACCGCTCGACGATCGCGCGCATGGCCTGGACGAGCGCATCCCGGTACGCGCCTTCTACGACGACATCATCTACTGGGAGATGATCATGAGGTCGTTAGCGAGCTAGCAGGCCTTCTAGCCGGAATGTCGGTTTTCGAAGGTCGAAGCGGACACAAACGATCTCGGCCATTGGCTGGGGCAGGCGATTTCCTCGAGAGCTTGGTTGTTGCGAGCGGGGAGCGCGCGTTTCCGCATTGTGGCAGATTGCACTGTTGTAATCTAAATTTCACGAGCCGTTTCAACGAATTGCGTGATGAGGTACTTCCACAAGAAAAGGAGGATCGATCGATGACGACATCTGCCAAATCCTTGTATCTGGTCGGCCGAGCGATGATCGCGCTCGCATTTCTAGCCCCGGTAGCGCTGGCTTCATCCGCGTCGGCTGCACCTGCCCGCCACTACGATTGCTCGAAGGCCGGCAACGCAAATAAGGCCGCCTGCAAGTCGGCATCGTCGACCACCGCTCCGGCTCCAAAGCCCGCAAAAACAACGACCACCAAGACAACCACAACGACCACGACCAGGCACTATGACTGCACCAAGCCTGGCAACGCCAACAAAGGTGCATGCCGCACGGCCGCCAAGGAAACGCCAGCCGGGAAGACCCCCGGAGCGGTCGCGAAGACAACCAAGACCATTGCGACGACTGTCGACTGTTCGAAGTGGTATAACCGGATGCGGGCGACTTGCCGCGCTTCGACGTCATCGACGCCAGCTCGGACCACCGTTGCTCCCGCAGCCAAGCCGGCTAGCGCCCCTGCGCGCACCGCGACCTCGGGGAACGGCGAGACCGTGAACAATGATGCGAGCGGTTCCATCGCCCAGTGCAAGGACGGCAGATACAGCCATTCGGCACATCGGGCCGGAGCTTGTTCTCGTCATGGCGGCGTTGCCAAATGGACCGGCCAATAGAGTGGCATCGGATCCCCAAGATTTCGCCTGAGCTTTGTCGGCAATTGAGCGACATCAATTGCGGGCATTGCAGCATCCCTGCTTGAGGGACGCCAATGGCAAGATCGCGTGTGGCAAGCCACGAGGGTAGCCAGCCCGACGAAAAGAAGCAGGTCCGGCGAGGCAACAGCATTGCCGGACCGCTTTTTTTAGCTCTCGTGGCTTCAGCGTGGCTAATTCACGCACAGCCTGGGGCTGCCTTGGATCGCCTGCGCAGTCCTATTTTGGGAAACTGCGTGGCGCGCTACGGTTAACGCGGATTTACTTTGAACCAGACAACAAGTAATTCCAATGGGTTGAGTCCGCGTTGGGGCAATGCATGTCAGTGAAGTGTCGCATCTTTGGTCACGAGCCGTCACGAAGCAGAACGCAGCTCGACCCGTTCACATTCGAGCCGCAGAGCTTCTGCCGGCGCTGCGGCGTAAAGATCGAGCGCGACGGGAGCCACTGGAAAGCGGTCGCCGACCCTAATTCTGCTGCCGCCTAGAACCGCCTTACGCTCAGCTTTCGTAAGGTTGGCAAGGTCCTCGGGCCCACGGCGGGGCTAATCTCAGTCATGTTTGTGAAGGACGGCGTTGATCACCTGGCGCGCGGTATCCCGAATGACGTGCCCCGCATCCTCATCGCCGGTCATTGCGAACATGAACTTCTTCGCTTCCTTCAAGCTGATATGGGGCGGCAAGGGGGCGATCTCCGGATCGGTCTTTACTTCCAGGACGACCGGTCGATCGGCTAAGAGCGCCTCCTGCCAAGCTCCGGCCAGACGGTCGGGGTCGTCGACGAAAATTCCTTTAAGGCCGATCATCTCCGCGAATTTCGAATAGCGCACGTCGGGAATGTCCTGGCTCGCTGCGAATCTCGGATTGCCGTTCATCACTCGCTGTTCCCAGGTGACCTCGTTCAGGTCCTCGTTGTTGAACACGCAGACGATTAGCCGCTTGTCCGGCCAGCGGTCGCAATATTTTGCGATTGTGATGAGTTCCGCCATGTTGTTCATCTGCATCGCCCCGTCGCCAACCAGAGCGATGACGGGCCGGTCGGGAAAAGCGAACTTGGCGCCAATCGCATAAGGGACTGCCGCACCCATCGATGCGAGACCGCCCGATAAGGATGCGAGCTGGCCGAGCTTCACTCGATAGTCCCTGGCGTACCAGTTCGCACAGGAGCCGCTGTCGCTGGTGACGATGGCGTTCTCCGGGAGCTGGGGCGACATTTCCCAGATCACCCGCTGCGGGTTCACCGGATGAGCGGCGGTCTTGGCCCGCGCGTCGAGCGTTTCCCACCAATCGGCCATTCCCTTCTCAATTTTCTCGCGCCAGCTGCGGTCGCTCTTTCCTTCGAGCAGGGGCAGAAGGAGCCTTAGCGTCTCCGCCGCGCTTCCGTGGAGGTTTACCTCGCACGGGAAGCGGAGCGAAAGCATCGCTGCCTCGATGTCGATCTGAACCGCTCGGGCCTTGCCTTCCTCAGGCAGGAACTCGGACCACGGAAAGCCGCTGCCGACGATCAGCAACGTGTCGCATTCGTTCATCATGTCCGAGCTTGGACGCGTGCCGAGAAGCCCGATTGCGCCGGTCACGAAGGGGAGGTCATCGGGGAGCACCGCCTTGCCCAGCAGCGCTTTGGCAACGCCCGCGCCGAGCTTGTTGGCCACCGCCACGACCTCGTCGGCGGCTCCTGCTGCGCCAGCCCCGACAAGAATTGCGACGCGCGTCCCTCTATTCAGCACCTCGGCGGCGCGGCGGAGATCGGTTTCGGTGGGAACGATGACCGGCCGGGAATAGCCGGAACCCGAGCGAGTGAAGCCGTGCGCGCGCTTGGGCGCTTCGTAGGGCGCCTCCTGAATATCCTTGGGAATGATGATTGCGGTTGGAGCACGCCTTGCGAGCGCGATCCGGATCGCGCGGTCGGTCACATGACGGACCTGGGCCGGAGCGTCGACTTCCTGGACGTAGGCTGCGACGTCGGCGAAGGCGCGATCGAGGTTAAGCTCCTGCTGATAGCTCCCGCCGCGGACGGTTGTCTCGGCCTGGCCGCAGATCGCGAGGATCGGCATATGGTCGAGCGCTGCGTCATAGAGGCCGGTCAAAAGATGGGTTGCGCCGGGGCCGCCGGTTGCAAGGCACACGCCCAGTTCACCGGTGAACTTTGCATGGGCGACGGCCATGAATGCGGCCATTTCCTCGTGCCGCACCTGGATGAATTCAATGTCGCCGTCGCGCTGGATGGCTCCGATGACACCGTTGATGCCATCGCCCGAATAGCCGAAAATCCTTTTGACGCCCCATTCCTTGAGACGCTCGATGAAGAAGTCGGCGGTTTTCATGGCTTCACCTGCAATTGGGAATGCAGTGGAAACGCCGTCGACCTACCAATGCTCCCGCCGAACCGTTTGCAACCTCGGGAGCCCGTCGCTAGCTAAGCCGAGCTACGGAGCCCCTGTGGCGGAATGGTAGACGCGCTCGACTCAAAATCGAGTTCCTTAACCGGAGTGTCCGTTCGAGTCGGACCAGGGGCACCAATCTCGATCGAAGATCCCGTTTCCCACCCGAAAAGAAGGGGGGCAACCCGTTCATCAAGTCGGCAATCTGCCTGCGAACGAGGCGCTCTTGTTGGCCCTTGCGTCACAGATCCTTGGCAGCCGTCACCGCAGTGAGTGCGTCGACGAGCTGGCCCGATCGATAACCCATCTGCTCTAGACCGCTGGTTGCGACTTCAAATAGCGAGCAAGCTCATCGCTCCCACCAATGCGCTCATTTCCGAGGAAGATTTGGGGCGTTGTCATAACGCCATTCTCTTCTTGAAACGCATCGACCTCTTGGCGAGACTTGAGAATCCGGTCTTCGACCTCGTAACCCGCCTCCTCAAGCATCTGCTTTGCGCGCACCCCATAGGGGCACGTGTGGTCGGGAAGAACCATCCGGTAGAGAATAGCTAGTCGCCTGTCGCTCATAAGAAATTGATCCTCTCCAAGCTGCGACGGGTGCGAACTGCTGCCGCGAAGCGAAGTTCCTGAAATTGTTGGAGAAGCTCGGACGCCTACTCTCAGATGGTCGGTTCAACACCACCATCTTGGCACATGGATGCCGTAGGGGGCGCCACCCCATCATCCATCGCGGACGTTGGGATGAAAAGTAAGTTGACGCCGCCCGCGTGGAACTATCCGTTCCGGGGTCGCTTTTGGTCTTGGCTACCAAGTCAGCGTTACATCGGCGGCCCGCCAAGGCACGGCCATAATTGGAGTGATGAAACTTCGTCGTGCCCCACGATGTAATCCGCCAGGCAGTCATCCAATCGACGAGGTTTGAGGGATCGCTGGCGAATGTCGCCGCGCTCCCCGCTCAAGTTGAAATTCCTCGACATGCGCTGTTGATTTGCGGCGGTCTTTCAGTCGCCGCCGTAGCGATCTTGATGCACGTGGCGGGTCTGTCGCTCGTTGCGTCCCCAGATGCCATCGCGATTGCGGTCGCCGGGGCCGCTGCACTGTGGCTGGTGGGCTGGATCGTATCGCGCCGCTGGAATGGCCCGCCGGGTGCCACGTCCGCATTCGTTGAATATGCGGGGCTGCTGGCGTTCGTTTCTCTCCTGGGCATTGTTGCCAGTTATCCCGTCGCCTGCCTCAGCCGACATTTCTGCGACGCTGATCTCGCGAGAATTGACGAAGCCCTGCGCTTCAACTGGGTCGCTTGGTATGAAGTGGTCGCAGCGCACCGGCCTTTGCAAGTGATCGAACGGGCGTTTTACGACAGCGTATTCGTGACGCCCTTGGTCATTGCAGCTTACTTCGCTTGTTCCGGGCAAAGGTCGCGGGCTCACTTATTCATCGCTTCCTACTGGCTGGCGGCTATTGCCACCCTCGTCCTGTTCGCGTTGTTTCCGGCGAAGGGGCCTCTTGCGATGTCGTGGCAAGGGGCCATCCCGTACGCTCCTGACAGCGCGCTGAAGCAAGCGACGATCATTGAAGCGTTGAAGCAGCATAAACTTCACGAGGTCAGGCTCGACGCGCTCCATGGGCTAGTCAGCGTCCCGAGCTTCCACACCACGGCGGCGATCCTTTACCTGATTGCAGCGTGGCCAGTCGAACGGTTGAGGTGGCCCGTGCTTTTCGTCAACATCATCATGCTGGCGTCAATTCCAGTCGAAGGCACGCACTATTTGACTGACATGATCGTCGGCGCCGTTGTCGCGATCTTTGCTCAAGGCATCGTATCGCTGCTGCTGCGGCAGCCAGGCGCACCTGGCGAGCGAAAGAGCTTCAGGGCTGTCCACGCGGCATAACCGTTCGCCACCTGTGGCGAGCGTCGAAGCTTACGAATACATCAGTCCGGCGATTTCATTCCCGTGCTAATGTCAGCAACAGCCGGCAAGGTGCCTTTGCATCCGTATGTTGCACGTGAGGTGCGGATGCTCGTTTGCCTCCTCAAGGAGTTGCGAGCGGTTATGAGCGACAGTTTGCTCAAGCTCCCGAAGGTTCGCCATTCATTCCTCCATGCGTAGCGCGAACCATAGCACATAGAGAGTTGTCGAAAGTCCGGACCGTGCTATGGTTGGCGCACAGCGTGGAGACGGTATGGAGAAAACGGAGGCGCTCGAGGAGCGCGCCAGATTACAAAAGTTGCTCGATGCCTACGAGGCCGGCCGCGTTGCCCAGCACGAGGAAGATGAGCGAAGTGAACGGACGCGTGACGGCACCCCTGACCGCGCTGGCAACGTCCGCGCCAGAATTGCGCGCCTCGACGAACTCATCACTGAGATCGAAGATGATGAAAAACATGAATGATCCCGAGGACGACCCGGACGAGGGTGGGCACATGAGCTCCAGGTTTGGGCGGATCGTGCGAACGTCAGATACTCGCCTGCCCTACAAGGCAATTCTCACCCACGATCAGTGCGCCGAAACCGAATGCTCATTTGCCAGCATGCGGGAGGCCGAAGCCTTCATTCGCCGAAACACGCCTCGCCCGAAGGCGCGCAGTACCTTTTGGGATCGAGACGCACCAGAAGGATGATGGTTGTGGATGTCAGAGGAAGCGGCCCCAGGTGAGCACCGAAAACTGGGCTGAGGAGCGGGCAAGGCTTGTGAGATTGCTTGCGGGCATCGAATCAGGAACGATCACGCATGTCGACGAGGAAGACCTCCGCCAGCTTCAGGTGACGAACCCGCGAAATATCGCCGCGCTGAAGGAGCGGTTGGCCGAGCTGAACAGCCGGCTTGACCCCAAGGATCAGGCCTGAATCTTTCAAGGCTAGATGGCGAGACTGCAGTCCATCAATTGTTTCTCGACTGAGAGCCCCTATGTAGGCTTTGCTACCAGTCGCAATCAGACGGTCTTCGGCGCTTTGCGGCTCCTTCTTCCTTCTCTGTCGCCTCTCCTAGCACCGGAGGGCCGATTGGCGGCCCGCCAAAGAAGGAAACATTTCAAAATGACTATCGGAACCGTAAAGTTCTTCAATGCCGACAAGGGCTACGGCTTCATTCAGCCTGAGGACGGAAGCAGCGATGCATTCGTGCATATCAGTGCGGTCGAAGCTGCCGGCATGCGCACGCTCGATCGCGAGCAGCGCGTCACCTACGACCTCGAGAATGACAAGCGAGGCCGCGCCAGCGCGGTGAACCTGCAAAGCGCCTGATCTTTCGCATCCCGCTCCGCGACTTTCCGCGGAGCGGACCTCGCTCGAGAAGGATTGCTCCAAAATGTCGACTTTAGAATTTTACGATGAGCGCGCGGCTCAGTGCCGCGCCGAAGCCGACGGCGCGACACTCGTCAACGTCCGCGACCGTTGCCTCAGCGCCGCCTCGGCGTGGGACGATATGGCCGATCGGGTTCGCCGCACCCAAAACTATCGCGTCGAAGATGCTGCTCGAAAAGCGGCCCAAGGCCGGAGCAGCTAATGAGTTGAGCCATGCAGCTCGCCATGAGCGAACAAGAAGTCCTCGCCCTTTGCGCCTCGCATAAAGTCGCGGTGTCGGCAATTGAACGCCTGCCCGGCGGAGGGATCCGCCTGGTTTGTAATAGTGCAAGCGGCGCAGATATCGTCAGGCAAAAAGCCAAGTCAAAACTTATGATGGCCGAGCAGGCGAGAGAGAAGCATCGGCCCGCCTCGCCCCTTTGGTAAGGTGAAGGGGCCGCCGATCATGGGGATTTGTCGGTCGAGCTCGGCTTTGGAAATCAAAGCACACATTCGACGTCAGCCCAAAGCGTCGTCATGCTTTTGGAGCAAAGGCAGGAGGCTCGCGATGAGCTCTTGGGCCGCTAGCTCGGACGTTACTGCTCGCTGAACGATGGCGTCTCCGTTATTGGAGAACACCACTTTGAACGGCAGCGGCTCGTCAGGCGTGTCAACGATCTCTGCGCTTGTCTTGGGCATCTCGCCTCCGCTTTGCTCAGACGCTATTCCTCCACTTCACAGCATCGCTGAGTGCATCGGTATCGAGCACGTGGCCGATCCCTTCGTCAAACCGAAATTGGTCGGCATCGTCATCTACGAACTGAGCACCGCGGGGCATCGCCGCGTTACTTCCTGCTGAAAAAGCAGTCGTGCCGAATTTGGGTGAGTGATCGCCAAGTTTACGATGTTGCAGTCAAGTGGATCCAGTCCTGAACGGACGATTGCCGGGGGCGGCCACATTTGCGCGACCGCCCCGGCCATGCGCTAGTTTCGGCGGTAACCGTCGTTGCGACCGATCCGGATGCCCGTCACGGCGCCGCGATAGTCAACGTTGCAGCGGAACGTGAGGTCGCCGCCGGCATATCCGCGGTTCTGATAGGCGTTCTGGCCGTAACCGCCGTAACCGGAGCCCAGTGTGCCCTTAACTCGAAGACCGTTCGTGCGGCGCTGCACGTCGGTGATCGAGGTCACGCGGAGGTTAGAATAGCCGCGGTTGTAACCGTTGTTACCGTAGCCATTGTTATAGCCGTTGCCGTAGCCGCCGTACTGGCTCTGCGCCTGCGTGATCACTGCGCTTGCGCAGCGGCTAACCGCTTGGCGGTCGGTCACGTTGTAACGGTTGCCGAGCAGCTGATCGATAATCTGGCCGACCGGGTTGTTGTAGCCCTGTTGATAGCCGTAGCCTTGCTGATATTGCTGCGGATAGGTCTGCTGATAACCGTAACCCTGCTGGTATTGTTGCGGGTAGGTCTGCTGATTGGAGTAGTTCTGGTACTGGGCGGAAGCTGGACTGGCGAGGCCGCCGATCGCCGCTCCGGCGATTAGGAATTGTGCGAAGCTTGTCATCGGATGGATTCCTGGTTTGTCTCCAGGGACGTACCCGGGAGTTGAACAGCAATAACCACCCGGCGCCCCAATCGGACGCATGAACAGAAAACAACAACCGCCATCGCGGACACGATTTCCGAGGAGCCTCGAACGATCTCGTCCACAACGCGGGGTATATCCATCGACCGCATGGGCACTTCGGCGGTCATCATGTGTCCGGGGTTTCCCTTCAGCTTTGCGTAGAAGGCTGAGGCAGGCATCGGACGCCGCCTGCGGCGAGGGAGGGGTTGAGCGAAAGGCGGCCCTGGAAATACTGGGTCGTCCTGCCCGCCGCATCGCTTCCCGCTCGCGCGCACTAAAGACGAGAAGCTCTCACCACAGATTTTAGAATGCGCGCGTCGTGGACTGCGTCGCCGCCGATATCATTGTTGAAGTAGCACCACACAGAGCGACCGCCGCGAAATTGGTCGATCGCCCAGTCAGCCCAAGATAGCAAAGCCTCTTCTGAGTATCGGCCCGAATATTTGCCGGCAGTCCCATGGAAGCGGACATAGGCCACAGGACCAACCGCGATCCGATGAGTAGCAGAGCCCGCCATGTCGTGCGCGCAAAAAGACGCGCCGTAACGCTCGAGCAAGGCATAAGTCTCGCCTTCATACCAGCTCGGATCGCGGAATTCGAAAACGCTGGTAGCGTCCTGCGGCGCAATCCTTAGAAATGACTCCAACCGATCGAGATTGATCTTCATGCGCGGTGGGAGCTGATACAGAATTGGCCCAAGCCGATGTCCAAGACAGCGCACAGCGCCCATCATCCGCGCGAGCGGCTCTTCGCAGTGGAGCAGCTTCTTAGCCTGGGTGATGAAGCGGTTCGCTTTGACTGCGTAAAAGAAGCCGCGTGGTGACTGGTCGCGCCATCGCATGAAAGTTTCGGGCTCGGGCAACCGGTAAAAACTGTTGTTGATTTCGACGGTGTCGAACTCTTGCGCGTATCGGTCGAACCAGCGCGTCTGCGGGAGGCTTTCCGGGTAAAGAACGCCGCGCCAGTGTTTGTAGACCCATCCAGAGCAACCTACATGGATGCCGGGTGACGAGACGAGGCTGGAAGGAGTTGGCGGCCGCATGATTTACCTCCAAATCACGAAAGTTTGATTTGGACCATCACGACGCCAAGGATCGGCAACCATCTCGCCGCTCCTCCATTCGCGCCTCGCGATTTGCGCCGTGCGCATGAAAGACCAGGCCGATTACGCCTTTTCCGTATGAACGAAAGATGCGGTCAGGGGCCAGAAGCCACCACGCGCGCTTGCTTGAAGCGAGAGCACACCGCAATGGCGGCCAAAATCTCTTGCGCTGAGGGGGGCGGCCGCAGATGGAAGGCAGCGATTTCGTCGTTGGCAGGCATCAGGCGGAGCGCGGCTAGCGGCGGTTCGCGCCGAGTTCAATGAGGAGCATCCATGGTCCAAAAGCGAAAAATCGGCGCCAGTGGGATCGAGGTCACTGCAGTTGGCCTGGGTGGAAACGTCTTCGGATGGACCGCTGACGACAAGACCTCATTCGCTGTGCTTGACGCTTTCGTCGATCTCGGCGGGACGATGATCGACACCGCCGACGTCTATTCCGCCTGGGTGCCCGGCCACGAGGGCGGTGAAAGTGAGAAAGTGATCGGTCGTTGGCTTCGGCACGACCCGACCAAGCGCGACAAGGTCGTAATCGCGACCAAAGTGGGTTTCATGGCGGGATTGGCACCCGAGACGATCGCCGCAAGCTGTGACGCCTCTTTGCGACGGCTCGGGATCGATCAGATTGATCTCTACTACCATCACAAGGACGATCTGAATGTTCCGCTCGCTGATAGCCTGGGCGCGATGGACGCACTCGTTCGAGCGGGGAAGGTCCGTGCTGTCGGCCTGTCCCAATATTCGGCAGAACGGTTGGCCGAAGCCATGCGCACCGCCGATCAGTGTGATCTGAGCCGGCCCTGTGCGCTCCAAACCTGGTATAATCTGGTCGAGCGCGCAAAGCTCGAAGGGCCGCTGCGCGAAGCGGCGCTTACCGACGGACTTGGCGTTGTGCCCTTCTACGGTCTCGCAAACGGCTTTCTGACCGGAAAATACCGCGGCCAAAGCGATCTTGGAAAAAGCACCCGCGGCGACCGCGTGGCGGGCTACCTCGAAGGGAGGGGCATGCGCGTGCTGGCCGCCCTCGACCACGTGCACTCCGAAACCGGGGCTCCGCTGGCGGCCATTGCACTTGCGTGGACCAATTCTCAGCCCGGCATCAGCGCGACCCTCGCCAGTGCGACGAACGTCGAGCAGCTCAAGGAAGTTATGGCCGCAATTGATCTTCAGCTGACCGGCAGCCAGATCGAGCGCCTCAATGAAGCGAGCGCGGAAAGCGAAGCGGTCACAGCATAGCAGGGCGAGCAGCGCAGTCTAATCGACCGAAGACAGTGCGCTGTTGCTGATTATTCTTTTCGAAAGGCGTTGAGGACTGCTTCAGCGTAACTCAGAAAACCGCAGTGGCTGGGAGCCAAACACGCTCTCGGTTCAAGTCCAACATGAGATGATGCTTACCAACTGATGTCCGCCGAGCCGCCGATCTTCACCGTGGGACATTCCACGCGTTCGATCCCGCAGTTCGCGGAGTTGCTTCGGTGCGGACAGGTATCTTTCGTCGTCGACGTGCGCACGGTTCCGCGTTCGAGACGGAATCCCCAATTCAACGAAGATGTCCTAGGATCGGAGCTTGGCGAGCATCAGGTCGGCTACGCGCGCATGGCCGGGCTCGGCGGACTCCGCGGACGCTCCCTTGACGTGCCCAAGGCGGTCAACGCCTTCTGGGAAAATGATAGCTTCCACAATTACGCCGATTACGCGCTGTCGGATGAGTTTGCCGACGCCCTTGGTCAGCTGCTCGAAGTGAGTTCGACGCGGCGATGCGCGATAATGTGCGCGGAGGCAGTGTGGTGGCGCTGCCATCGGCGCATCATCGCCGATTACCTGCTGGCGTGCGGCAGGACAGTTTTTCATTTGATGGGAAGCGATCGTCGAGAGGAGGCGCACCTTACAGAGGGAGCGGAGGCCACGGACGGAAAGGTCCTATATCCGGGCAAGCTCTGAGCGGCTGCCCGAGTGCCTGCTTCC